>NZ_JAAGPR010000053.1 GCF_017104965.1 Paraburkholderia sp. Ac-20340 | reverse complement strand
AGTTTAAACCTGTTACTGTTTTCGGTTCTCTCGAACCGGTCGCTCACTCAAAGCTGACAGGAATTTGAATTACTTCAAAAACCTGACTTACTTTTGTGTGAGACTCTTGATACTTTTGCCACTCCCGATGAATTCCGGAGAACTCATCGGGCCGCATTATCATCAAGCGCCCACACTTATCGGCTGTAAATTTTTAAAGATCGATTCGCGAACACCAGCCAGACATCCAAACTTTCCGGCGGGTTCCGCGTCGCTGCGTCAGCAGCAGAGAAACGAGATTATGAAGGCTCTTCTTCGTTTCGTCAACATCTTTTTTTATGCTACTGCTTAAAAGATGCTGCCGGACCGAACCGCCGTGTTTCGTCGGCGGCTTCGCTGCGGTTCGGCGTGCAGCGAAGGGGGCGAATCTTAGCGCTATGGACGTCGCCCCGCAAGGGGGTGGCTGCAAATAACGCTCGGCCATAAGCACCTGCGGCGTTGTCATCCACAGCAAACAGCCATTTCCTATCTGCATCACCCCTATTGCAATCAGTGCGATCGCCCATATCGTAAAATAGCGATATAAGATTCGCTCAGCAACGATGCACACCCGATGAAACACCCAGAACCTTCACCCCTCGACTTCGATGCGATCTACAAAGCGCTCGCCAATCCCGTGCGCCGCGAGATCCTTGCCTGCCTGCGCGAGCCGCAGGCGCATTTCGCCGATCAGGAGCTACCGCTCGACCACGGCGTCTGCGCTGGCCGCATCGATGCGCACTGCCGGCTCTCGCAGTCGACAGTCTCCGCGCATCTGGCCGCGCTGCAGAAAGCCGGCCTAGTCACGTCGAAGCGGGTTGGGCAGTGGGTGTTCTTCAAGCGCAACGAACCGGTCATCGAGGCGTTTCTCGCCCACATGAACCAGCAGTTGTGACGGCGCGCATCGCCGGAAACTTCGGTTTCTCTCCCTTTTTGCTTCAGGCCGCGGGCCGCGCCCGCCACAGGTGATTACATGGCAACGCTTTTCGACACCCTTCAGATCGGCGATCTCACGCTCCCTAACCGCGTCATCATGGCGCCACTCACGCGTCAGCGCGCGGGCGAAGTCCGCGTTCCCAATGCGCTGATGGCGAAGTACTACGCCGAGCGCGCAAGCGCCGGCCTCATCGTCAGCGAAGCGACGTCAGTGACGCCGCAAGGCGTCGGCTACGCCGAAACGCCGGGTATCTGGTCGCAGGAACAGGTCGACGGCTGGAAGCTCGTGACCGAAGCCGTGCACGCCGCAGGCGGCCGCATCTTTCTGCAGCTGTGGCACGTGGGCCGCATCTCGGACCCGATCTTCCTCGACGGCGAAGTGCCCGTCGCACCGAGCGCGATCGCCGCGCAAGGCTTCGTGAGCCACGTGCGCCCGCAACGCCCGTTTGTCACGCCGCGCGCACTCGAACTCGATGAAATCGCCGGGATTGTCGCCGCCTACCGCCAGGGCGCGATCAACGCGAAGGCCGCCGGTTTCGACGGCGTCGAAGTGCACGGCGCAAATGGCTATCTGCTCGACCAGTTCCTGCAGGACAGCACCAACCAGCGCACCGACGCCTACGGCGGCCCGATCGAAAACCGCGCGCGCCTGCTGCTCGAAGTGACCGATGCCTGTATCGATGTCTGGGGCGCGGATCGCGTCGGCGTTCACATTGCGCCGCGCGGCGACGCCCACACGATGGGCGATTCGGACCCGGCCGCGACCTTCGGCTATGTCGCGCGCGAACTCGGCAAGCGCAAGATCGCTTTTCTGTTCGCACGCGAATCGCTCGGCGAAAATCGCCTTGGCCCGCAATTGAAGGCCGAATTCGGCGGCCCGTACATCGCGAACGAAAAATTCACGCTGGAATCGGCGCAGAAAGTACTCGCCGACGGCGAAGCCGATGCCGTCGCCTGGGGCCAGCTGTTTATCGCCAATCCCGATCTGCCGCGCCGCTTCGAACTGAACGCGCCGCTCAACGCGCCGAATCCGTCGACTTACTACGCACGCGGCGAAACCGGCTACACGGATTACCCGTCGCTCGAAAGCGTGGCGTAAAGACTTTGCTCACTATATAGACAGGGCAGCACCGGCTTGATGCACGGCCCCGGCGAAGACATCGCGCTTCGCCGGGGCCTTCTTCTTTTCACACGACGATTCAAACAAGCCACGCACAAACCCCATTTGCGCGAGGCCAATCCCAATAGAGCGATTCAATTGGCATCCCGCGCGACCATGTCCTTGAATTCCAGACTCGTCTGCCCCGCCCAACCGCTGACCGGAGAAAACGTCATGCCGCAAGTCGACGCCGCGCAAATCGTTCACAGCATCGCCGAAGAGTTTCATGCTCCTGAGGAAACGGTCGCCCGCATCTACGCCGACACACTCGATCTCTACCGCGCCGACGCGCGCATTCACGACTATCTCCCGCTGTTCGCCGCCCGCAAGGTGCGCGCGGCGCTGCGGCAAAACGGCACAGGCACGCACTGATCGCGCGCGGATTTCGCGCAGATTTCGCCCCCCGCCGGCTTTTCATTTCGCTCTACCGGGTTGCAGCGCTCCGTGCGGATTTTTGATCCGCGCGGGCGTCTGTGCGCGCGCAGCGCCGCCCAGAAAGGCCTTGCGCACCGATGCGCTCTTAAGGCTCGTTTAATTCTTCGCTGCAACCATACGCTCACCCCTGTTGAGCCGCCGGAACATCGGCGGCGTTTTTTTATGCGGTTAGTCGAGGAGGAGCGAAGCCATGCCTGAAGACAACGACGTGCTGATGCACCTGCAGTCCCTGCTGCGCGAAGGCTCGACTACACGCGTCGCATCGTGTCGCGTTTCCACGCCGCTGCAGCATCCGTGGGGCCGCGCCTATCGGCTGGTCGAATGGACGACGCCGCTCGACGACGGCGCGCGCCGCCAGGTCGTGCCCGCGGAAAGTTCGGCGTTCGAAATTGCGCGTCTGGTGGCGGAACACGTGCCTGGCCGCCGCATTCTGCTGAACGGCGAACCCGTGGACGGCGAACGTCCGCGCACGCGCCGCCGCGCACGCAGCAGCGCAAGCGCCCGCGCGGCCCGCTGATCGTCTCGCGCAGCGCGTCCCCCATTGCGGGGCGCGCCGCGCGATCACGCGCTTCACGCCAGCAGTTTCCCCAACGTCTCTTCCAGCGTATCGCTCACGCACGTCATCGGCGCGCGCAGTTCGTTGCGCATCAAACCTTGTCGCGCGAGCGCCGCCTTGACCGGGCCAGGATTCGGTTCCGCGAACGCCGCGCGCACGAGCGGCACGAGCGTGTGCCAGATCGCGCGCGCCTCGGCCAGACGATCCTCGCGCAAGGCCCGCTCCATCGCCACGAAGCGCTCCGGCAGCACATGCGCCGATGCCGCAATCGCACCGCTCGCGCCCGCGCACAACGCGCCGAACATATCCAGATCTTCGCCGCACAGCACTTGGAGGCGGCCATCGAGAATCAGCGCCAGGGTCTTGTCGAGCGAACCGCCGCAATCCTTCACCGCGACGATGCGCGCGTGACCGGCGAGTTCGAGCAGCGTCGAGAGCGCCAGCGTCACGCCGGTGCGCGCGGGAATGTCGTAGAGGATCACGGGCTTGCGGCTGGTATCGGCGATGGCCGCGAAGTGGCCGATCACACCGGCCTGCGACGGCCGGATGTAATACGGCGCAGCCGCGAGCACGCCTGCAACGGGCGTGTCGTTGAGCGCGGCCACGCGCTCGCAGACCGATTGCGTGTGATTGCCGCTGACGCCGGCCACCACCGGCAACGCCCCCGCACTGGCCAGCACGGTGGCAAGCACGGCATCCTGCTCGCGTTCGTCCAGCGCTGCGGGCTCGCCGGTCGTGCCCAGCGCGACGAAACCGGCCACGCCTGCGCGCACGTAGTAACGCACCAGCGCATCGAGCGCCTCATGATCGACGGCGCCCTGATTGAACGGCGTGACGAGCGGAATCCAGATACCCGAAAACGAAGACATGACTTTCCCTTGAACGCGACCGTACGAAAAATCCGTCGAGCCGTGCGCGGGAGTCAGCGTGCCAGGGAGAAGAGAAGCGGGTGCCGGGCGGCCGTTCCATCGCAACATCCGACGGAACAGCAAGCTCCGGTCAGATGAGCGGCTGTTTTTTGGCTTTGGCTTTCACGCCGACCGACGAAGCGCACGCGTGCGTATCCATCGCGCGCGAGGCGGCGAAGAAAAGCGTGGCAATGAGGTTCGGCTGACGTGACATACCCGGCAGTGTAACCGGAATAGCGAGATAACGCGCCGCTCAGGGCGCCAATACCCGGCATCAGCCAATCGATTCGACATCGATGATGGCGGTGTCGAGCAGCAGACTGGGCGCATCGGCGGGATCGCGCTTTGTCAGCTTGCCGTCGACGGTCGCGCCGCAGTCCATCCGCAGTTGCTGATAGTAGATGTTGCCGATCACGTGCGCGTTCGCCTGCAGTTCGACGAAATGATCGGCGATCACATCACCGACGATGCGCCCGTTCACCACCAGATCGTAGCCGTGCACGTTGCCCTGCACGACGCTGCGCTCGCTCAGCACGAACAGCGTCTGCGTGCCCGGTTTGCTGCTGATATTGCCGGTGATCTGGCCGTCGAGGCGCAGGCCATCGGCGAATTCGACGTTGCCGGAAATGCGGACGTCCTCGGCGATCAGCGTGGCGAGTTTGGTTTGCTGGATGCCCGGCTGGGGCTTCTTTTTGTTGAACATGGGAACCACCGTCAGGTTTGCGTTGTATGGAATTTCAGGTCGATGTTGAGAAGAACGTGTCTGTCCTGCCTAGCGCGCCGGCTCGCGCGCGCCATGGCCGCGCAGAAACAGCACTTCGGTTTGCAGCGCCGAAGCCTGCGCCTGCGCCGCCGATGCGGACTTCTGCAAGGCATCGCGCGCCGCGCGCTCCTGCTCGAGCGCGAGTTCGGCGTTGGTCAGACGGATCTGCAAGGCGTCGGGCGCGAGAACCGGGCAGCGTTCGGCATCGTTGACGTGATGAATCCACGCCACCGTGCCCGCGCCGGCGCCCGAGGCCAGCACCGTCCAGAGCATCGCCATGCCCCAGCGCCAGGCGCGCGAGCGCACCGGTTGCAGTTCGAAGGCGCGTTGCGTGTCCGTGCGCACGCGTGCGGTGCGGCGCGCGTCAGCCATGACCGTAGGCGCTAAACAGCGCGAGATAGCCGACTGGATTGACCTGCGTACCGTTCACAATCACCTCGAAGTGCAGATGCGGCCCGGTCGAACGCCCGGTCGAGCCGACATCGGCGATATGGTCGCCCGCGAGCACGATCTGCCCGACCTGCACGTCGATCTTCGAAGCGTGCCCGTAGCGCGTCGTAAAGCCGTTGCCGTGATCGATATCGACGCAATTGCCATAGCCCGCTTTCGGGCCCGCGAAAATCACGCGCCCGCCCGCGGCGGCGAAAATCGGCGTGCCAGTGGGCGCGACGATGTCGAGTCCCGGATGAAAACTCAAACGCTTGGTGAACGGGTCGATGCGGTTGCCGAACGGCGAGCCGAGCCGCCCCGCTTCGGTCGGCCGACGTCCCGGAAAGGCCTGCAACGCGGCCTCGTGTTCGGCAACCGCCTGCTCCAGCACGGTGAGCGTGGCGGCCATGCAATCGACTGCGCCGCTGACCGCGTGCGCATTGGCGCGCGAAGCCGAAGCCTCCACGCAGCGACGCGGCGCAAGCGCAGGACCGCCCTCGCCGCCTGCCGCGCTTTCGTGGTCGTGGTCGCGATCGTGACCGTCGTCTTCATCGTCGTCGCCGGAGCGCGTAGCCGGAGCAACGGGTGCGGCCGCCGCCGGCACACCGCCGCGCGGCGTCTGCGCGCGCAAACGCTGGTCGAACTGGCGCAAATCGGCGATCTGCGCGGCCAGGCGCTCGATACGCGGATCGAGCAGCGAGATCGACGCGCTCATGCGGCCAATCTCGCCCACCACATAATGATGCGTGGCCGCGCCCTGGACGCCCGGGCCGACCGGCACATCCACCACGCTGCTATAGCGGCCGATCGCCACACCGCCCGCGAGCGCGGCTAGCCCCACGACACAGGCCGTGCAGATGGCCGTGCGACGCGCGGCGCGATGCGTGACGAAGCGGGTCTCGCCGCTGGAAAGTTCGTCGACCGAGCTGGTCCAAGGCATTTTCATGACCGGTCCCGACGACGGCATTTCGCGCAGATAAGCGAAACGCACGAGAACAGAGTGCAAAACAGTGCGTACATCAGGCTGCTACGGCCAGCGCGCGCCGGCCCGCTCGAAATCAAAACGGCGATTATCGCGGCGTCGCATAAAGCCCCATCCCAATTTAAAGCGCCTCTCCCGGCCGGGTGAAACGGCGCCCGAAAGTGCCGATCGACGCAAAACCGCTTGACTTCTCGCGCCACCGAACTAATATACGCACCGCGTACATCAACCAGCTATCACGGGTGCCAGCATGAGCGTTCCGCAACAAGCCTTCCTCCGCGACGCCATGCGTCGTCTCAACATGACCCGCGACGCGTTCGCGAGCCGTATCGGCGTATCGCGCCGGGCGCTCGACACGTGGCTGCTGCCGGAAGAATCGCAGGAATCGCGGGCCATGCCCGAGATCGTCGAGCGGTTTGTCTCGGAGATCGTCGGTAACGTCGAGCCGCGCGAAGGCTATACGCAAAGCGTAGATTCGCACTCGCTGGCCAGCCAGATCCAGTTCGAAGGCCGTCCGCAACTGCTGTCGACCAACCAGTTCTCGCGCGACTCCGTCGAAGCGCTGTTCCGCGTGGCCGACATCATGCAGCCCATCGCGCGACGCCGGAAAATCTCGCGCGTGCTCGAAGGCGCGGTGCTCGGCAACCTGTTCTTCGAAGCCAGCACGCGTACCCGCGTGAGCTTTGGCGCCGCGTTCTGCCGTCTGGGCGGTTCGGTGTGCGACACGACCGGTTTCACGTTCTCGTCGATGGCCAAGGGCGAATCGATCTACGACACGAGCCGCGTGATGGCCGGTTACGTGGATGCGATGGTGATTCGGCATCCTGAACAAGGCTCGGTGGCCGAGTTCGCGCGCGCCGTGAACATCCCCGTCATCAATGGCGGCGACGGCCCGGGCGAACACCCGAGCCAGGCGCTGCTCGACCTCTACACGATCCAGCGCGAGTTCTCGCGTCTGGGCAAGATCGTCGACGGCGCGCATATCGCGCTGGTGGGCGACCTCAAGTACGGCCGCACGGTGCACTCGCTCGTGAAGCTGCTGGCGCTCTATCGCGGCATCAAGTTCTCGCTCATTTCGCCGCCGATGCTCGAAATGCCCACGTATATCGTCGATCTGATCACGACCAACGGCCACGTGGTCGAGCAGACCACGGACCTGCGCCAGGGCCTGCGCGGCGCCGACGTGGTGTACGCGACGCGCATCCAGAAAGAGCGCTTCACCGACGAATCGTTCGAAGGCTACACGCCGGACTTCCAGATCAACCAGGCGCTGCTCGACGAATGCTGCAGCCCCGAAACGCTCGTGATGCACCCGCTGCCGCGCGACAGCCGCCCGGGCGCAAACGATCTGTCGACGGACCTGAACCATGATCCGCGTCTGGCGATCTTCCGCCAGACCGACAACGGCATCCCCGTGCGTATGGCGATTTTCGCGGTGCTGCTGGGCGTGGAAAACCTCGTGCAGCATTCGATGCGCGACGCCGTGTGGCGCCCGCCCGCATATCTGGGCCCGGACGACGCCGTGTTTCATGGCATCGACTGATCGCGCCAGCGCGACACCGTGGTAAAAAAAGGCCGGGAGATTCCCGGCCTTTTTGCGCTTCGCACAATTACTTCGACATCCTGATCTTATCCGAACAGCGTGAACTCACCGCCGCGCTTGAGCGCGCGCTGATACGCCGGCCGCGCATGAATGCGATCGAGAAACGCGCGAATCGACGGCAGTGATTCCGCGCCCGCGCGCTTCGCGCCGGCTTCCAGCGGAAAACTCATCTGCACGTCCGCGGCCGTGAACGCATCGCCCGCGAACCAGCCCGTGGCTTCCAGTTCTTTCGCCATATAACGGAAATGCAGGTCGAGTTGCGGATCGACGAATTCGCTCTCCAGCGAACCCGCGATCTTGCGCGTGATCGGCCGGATGAAGAACGGCACCTTCGCATTGGCGATGCGGCTCGCGACCAGCTTGAGCAGCAGCGGCGGCATGGCCGAGCCCTCGGCGTAATGCATCCAGTAGCGATAACGCAGAAATTCGGGCGTGTCGCGCGGCGGCACGAAGCGGCCGTTGCCGTAACGCTCGACCAGATATTCGAGGATCGCGCCCGACTCCGCGAGCGTGAGATCGCCATCCGTCACGACCGGCGATTTGCCGAGCGGATGCACGGCGCGCAGCGCGGGCGGCGCAAGCAGCGTGTCCTTGTTGCGCCTGTATTCCACGATCTCGTATTCGACGCCCAGTTCTTCGAGCATCCAGAGGACGCGCTGGGAACGCGAGTTGTCGAGGTGGTGCACCGTCAGCATAGGGTCTCCTCCCGGTTGCATGGATCGCAAGCATTGTAGGGTGCGCGTCGCCCGCGCAACGCGTACCTGAGGCGGACCTCTATTCCGCACGCCTGCCGCATCGTGCCATCGCCACAAACTGGCTGCCTCGCCAGCTTCGCGACGGCCTGACGTCAGGCATTCGACAGGCCCGCGCCAGAAGCGGCGCTATCACGAAAGTTTCGCTCGCAGCCCGGCGTTTGCGCTTTACTTTCTCGCGCGGCGCGCGCAACTTGCAGGTCTGTCCGCTGCTGCGACTGCGCGATAGGGCCGGTTTTTGCGGCATCGGAATTGCTCCTGAAAGACTGTTGCACATCGAGGTCCGCACGCTGCGCGACGATGGCTCACGCGGCATCGCGGCGTACTTGCGCCGAACGCGTGCGATCCCATCGCCATCCTCCCCAGATGGAGCCTGCGAACGCCATGTCCCCGACTTCCCACGATCGGCCTCACGACGCCGACGCATCCAGCGAACCCGCCGAACCCGCCCGCCGTCGCTTTCTTCAATCGGCCGCTGCGGCTGCCGCCCTGGGCGCGGCGCCGCATCTGCGTGCGCAGAACGCGCCCGAACCCGCAAATGCCGCCGATACCCCCACGCCGCCCGCCGTGCCCGCGCAACCGGTGCGGCTTGACATCAACGGTCGCGAATATGTGCTGCATCTCGAAGCGCGCGTGACGCTGCTCGACGCGCTGCGCGATTACGCGGGCCTCACCGGCACCAAGAAAGGCTGCGATCGCGGCCAATGCGGCGCGTGCACGGTGCTGGCCGACGGGCGGCGCATCAACGCCTGCCTCACGCTCGCCGTGATGCACGAAGGCCAGCGCATCACCACGGTCGAAGGTCTCGCGACGACCGGCGTGCCGGCCACGATCCAGCGCGCCTTCATCGAGCGCGATGCCCTGCAGTGCGGATACTGCACGCCAGGCCAGTTGTGTTCGGCGACCGCGTGCCTTTCGGAGTTCGCGGCCGGCACCGCCAGCGCCGTGAGCGCCGACGTGCGAACACGCCCAGCACAACTAAGCGATGACGAAATACGCGAGCGCATGAGCGGCAATATCTGCCGCTGCGGCGCCTATGCGAACATCGTGGCCGCCGTGCGCGACGCGCACGCCGCCAGCGCGTGATCGCGGAGGCGCATCCATGGACGCACTCGCCTACCAGCGCGCCACCGATATCGACGCCGCCCTCGCCGCCGCGCAGCAGCCCGGTGCGGCTTTCATCGGCGGCGGCACGAATCTGCTCGACCTGATGAAAGGCGGCATCGCGCATCCGCTCACCCTCATCGACATCACGCATATCGCGGCGCTCGAGCGCATCGAAACGCTGCCCGACGGCGGCCTGCGTATCGGCGCACTCGCGCGCAACAGCGACGCGGCCAATCACGCGCTGGTGCGCACGCGCTATCCGCTGCTTGCGCAGGCGCTGCTCGCGGGCGCATCGCCGCAATTGCGCAATATGGCGACGGTCGGCGGCAACCTGATGCAGCGCACGCGCTGCGGCTACTTCTACGACACCGCCTTCGCGCAATGCAACAAGCGCACGCCC
Organism: Paraburkholderia sp. Ac-20340; assembly: GCF_017104965.1. Taxonomy (GTDB): domain Bacteria; phylum Pseudomonadota; class Gammaproteobacteria; order Burkholderiales; family Burkholderiaceae; genus Paraburkholderia. The sequence goes on along the minus strand of NZ_JAAGPR010000053.1, from coordinate 33,342 downwards.
GGCAGCGGCTGCGCGGCGCGCGATGGCGTCAATCGCATGCACGCGATCCTCGGCGCGAGCGCGCAATGCGTGGCCGTGAATCCTTCCGATATGAGCGTCGCGCTCGCCGCACTCGATGCGATCGTGCAGGTGCGCGGACCGAACGGCGCACGCGCGATTTCCATCGCCCAGTTTCATCGGCTGCCGGGCGAGCGGCCCGATCTGGACACCACGCTCGCGCGCGGCGAACTCATCACCTCGGTCGATCTGCCGCCGCCCGCTTTCGCCGATCACGCGCATTACCTGAAGCTGCGCGATCGGGCCAGTTACGCATTTGCGCTCGTTTCGGTTGCGGCGGCGCTGCAACTCGATGGCCAGCGCGTGCGCGCCGTGCGCATCGCGCTGGGCGGCGTCGCGCACAAGCCCTGGCGTGCGAGCGTGGCGGAACAGCGGCTCACCGGTCAGCCAATCGATACGGCGACGCTACGCGCCGCAGCCGCCGCCGAACTCGCCCAGGCGCAGCCGCTGAAAGGCAACGCGTTCAAGATCGAACTCGCGCAACGCGCCATCGTGCGCGCCGTCATGCAGGCCGCGGGCCAGGCACCACACGCTTCGGGAGACCTCGCATGAGCCCACTGATCGGACAGCCCATCGACCGCATCGACGGCATGCTCAAGGTGACAGGCAGCGCGAGCTACGCCGCGGATTTCCCGGAAGCGCGTCTCGCGCATGCGGTGATCGTCACGAGCACGGTGGCGAGCGGCACGATCGCGTCGATCGACACGCGCCGCGCGCAAGCGCTGCCAGGCGTGCTGCTGGTGATGACGTGGCAAAACGCGATGCGCCTGCCCAACGGCGGTCACACGCCGCTCGCGCCGCCCGCCGGACGCCACCTCACGCTCTTGCAGGACAACGCCGTGCGCTACAGCAACGAGCCGATAGCAGTCGTCGTCGCCGACACGCTCGAACACGCCAGCGACGCCGCGCAGCACATCGGCGTCACCTACGCGGCCACGCCGCCCATCGCCGATTTCGCGCGCGCGAAAGCGCAGGCCCACACGCCGCCCGGTCAGCCCGGGCGGCCGATCGATTCGCAACGCGGCGATGTCGAAGCCGGCCTGCGCGAAGGCGCCGTGAGTATCGACGCGATCTACACCACGCCCGTGCAATTCCACAATCCGATGGAACCGCACGCCACGATGGCGCGCTGGGACGGCCCGGCACTCACGCTCTACGATTCGACGCAAGGCGTCTCGGGCGCGCGAACCGCCGTGGCCGCCGTGTTCGGCATCCCGGCGGACAACGTGCGGGTGATTTCGCCGTTCATCGGCGGCGGCTTTGGCTGCAAGGGTTCGTCGTGGTCGCATGTGACGCTGTGCGCGATGGCCGCGAAGCAGACCGGCCGCCCCGTGCGGCTCGCGCTCGCGCGGCCGCAATTGTTCGGCCCGGTCGGCTCGCGTCCGCGCACGGAGCAGCATTTTTCGCTGGCCGCGCGCCGCGACGGCACGCTCACCGCCATCCGCCACGACACGCTCTCGCACACCTCGACGTTCGAAGACTGGACCGAGATGTCCGGCCTCGTCACGCGCATGATGTACGCCACGCCGAACCTGAGCACGAGTCACCGCGTCGTGCCGCTCAACGTCGGCACGCCCACATTCACGCGCGCGCCCGGCGAAACGACGGGCTCGTTCGCGCTCGAATCGGCGATGGACGAACTGGCGTGGCGGCTCGGCATGGACCCGATCGCCTTGCGCCTGAAAAATTACGCCGAAGTCGAGCCGCAGGATGGCAAGCCGTGGTCGTCGAAAGCGCTGCGCGAGTGCTACGCGACGGGCGCGCAACGCTTCGGCTGGTCGCGCCGCATCGCCACGCCGCGCGCGATGCGCCAGGGCCAGACGCTGATCGGCCTGGGTATGGCGGGCGCGACGTATCCGGCCAATCGCAGCGAGGCGGCCGCCATCGCGCGCATCCTGCCCGACGGCACGGCGATGGTCGCTTCGGGCACGCAGGATATCGGCACCGGCACCTATACGGTGATGACGCAGGTGGCGGCGGATGCGCTGGGTTTCGCGCCCGAACGCATTCACTTCGCGCTCGGCGATTCGAGCCTGCCGCGCGCGCCGGGCTCGGGCGGCTCGCAATCGGCGGCCAGCGTTTCGCCGGCCGTGCAGGCCGCAGCGCGCGGCGCGCGCGACAAACTGATCGCACTGGCCGTGGCCGATCCCGCTTCGCCGGTCCACGGCGCCGCGCCCGCCGATGTCACGGTGATCGACGCCTGGGTGACCCTGCGCGCCGATCCCTCGCGGCGCGACCCCGCCGCCGCCATCATCGCGCGCGCGGGCGGCCAGCCGATCGAAGCGCAGGCCAGCACGAAACCGGGCGCGGAAAAGCAGCAATACGCGTTTCATTCGTTCGGCGCGGTGTTCGCCGAAGTCCACGTGGACGCCGATCTCGGCACGCTGCGGGTGGCGCGCATCGTCGGCGTGTATGACGTGGGGCAGGTCCTCAACGCCAAGACCGCGCGCAGCCAGCTGATGGGCGGCATGGTCTGGGGCATCAGCACGGTGCTGCACGAGGAAGGCCTGCTCGACACCGCCACGGGCCGCTTCGTGAACGGCAATTTCGCCGACTACCACGTGCCCGTGAACGCCGATATCGGCGATCTGGACGTGCAGTTCGTCGGCGCGCCGGATCTGCATTTCAATCCGCTGGGCGTGCGCGGTATCGGCGAAATCGGCATTACGGGCGTGCCTGCGGCGATTGCGAACGCCGTCTATCACGCCACCGGCGTGCGCGTGCGCGATCTGCCGATCACGCTCGACAAAGTGATGTCGCCGCCGCACACGATGGTTTAGCGGCTTTGAGTGGCCTGGCGCGGCTTTGGTGGGAGGAAAACCGCCGGCGCATCGGGGCTTGCCTCACGCGCGGTTGCGCCGCACAATCGGCGTTCCCCCTCTCGTGCGGTACTCCCCATGGCCTATGCATCGCTTGCCACCGGCGTACTGCTCGCCGCCGGCACCGGTTCGCGCTTCGATCCCGAAGGTCTGCGCAACAAACTCCTCGCGCCGCTTCCGAACGGCCTCGCCGTCGCGCACGAGGCCGCGCACCGGCTGCTGATGGTCGTGCCGCGCGTGATCGCCGTCGTGCGGCCAGGCGCCGAAACGCTCGCGCACACGCTCAACGAAGCGGGCTGCGACGTGGTGTTCGCGGCGGCGTCGGTGCGCGGCATGGGCGCAAGCCTCGCAGCCGCAATCGAATCCGATACCGAAGGCGAAAGCTGGATCGTCGCGCTCGCGGACATGCCGCGCATCGCGGTGAGCACGATCGAAGCCGTCGCGCGCGAACTGGACGCGGGCAAGCCGCTCGTCGCGCCGTTTTACGACGGGCAGCGCGGCCACCCGGTGGGCTTCGGCTACGGTCATCGCGAAGCGCTGCTGGCGCTGGACGGCGATGCGGGCGCGCGCGCGCTGCTGACTTCGCAGACGCTCACGCGCATCGGCGTGGACGACCCCGGCATTCTGCGCGACATCGACACGCCCGCCGATCTCGACGGCCTCTGAAGCGCCCGCCACGCATTGCAGGAACCGGTCTTGCGGATAAAGCCGCGGGCTCCGAAACCGCACAGACGCGGTTTTCATCGCCTACGCTATGAAGACCACCCACACGTCCTGCGCGGCGCTTGCCGCCCGCGCACGAGGTATCCGCGATGATCTGCTCGCATACGAACCCGCTTCCCGATCCGCTCGCCGATCCGACGCGCGACCCGGAACGCGATCCGCTCACGCCTCCGCCGCCGGGGCATCACGGCGAAGAACCGCAACGCCCGGACGGTCCGCCCAACAAAGACCCGGTCTGAGTGTCATGGCGCGTGCTCCGCGCGCCGCATTCCGCCTGACCCGCCTCTTCCTCGCACGCGCCGCGAACAGCCTTCGCGGCGCGCTCGCCTTGCGCTGTCGTGCAAACGACATCCTTGATCCGCGCCCGCTTATTGCTTTCTAAAGCCTTACGATGACGCTTGCATCGGCCCGGCTCACTCCGTAAAATGCAAACGATTCGCATTTGCGATCAACAATTTAGCTGCATCGACCCTCATTGCCCTTTAACCCGACCGCTGACGCCATCGTGACCGTTTTGACCTCTGCGCCCGCTTCCGTCCGACGGCACGCCTCATGAGACCGCTGCTGGTACGCCTGCATCGCTGGCTCGGTCTGGGCACGGCCGCCTTCCTGTTCCTCGCCGGCCTGACGGGCGCGGTGATCGCGTGGGACCACGAGCTCGACGCCGCGCTCAATCCGTCGTTCTTCAATGCGGCCACGCCCGGCACGCCGCTGCCGCCGCTCGAACTGGTCAAACGCTTCGAAGCCGCCAATCCGCATGCCGTGGTGTCCTATATGCCGCTCGGCATCGAGCCTGGCCACACCTTCATCGTGCGCGCGGAACCGCATCTCGATCCGCACACGCAGCAGCCCTACGCGCTCGACTACAACCAGGTCGCGATCGATCCGGTGACGGGCGCCGTGCAAGGCCGCCGCATGTGGGGCGCGCCCTCGCTCGCGCGCCTGAACCTGATTCCCTTCATCTACCAGCTTCACTACACGCTGTTCCTGCCGACGAAACTGGGCATCAACTTCAGCGTCTGGACCATGGGCGTGGTGGGGATGATCTGGCTGCTGGACGGCTTCTTCGCCATCGTGCTGGCGTTTCCGAATTTCAAAAGCTGGCGCAAATCGCTGGTGTTTCGCATCAAGCGCGGCGGCTACGCGCTCACCTTCGACCTGCACCGCTCGGGCGGCGTCTGGCTCTGGGGCCTGCTGACGGTGATCGCGCTCACATCGATATCGATGAATCTGGGCAGCGAGATCGTGCGCCCGGTGGTCTCGGTGTTCTCGAAACTCGCGCCGGACCCGTTCCGCACGGTCGCGCCCGGGCCGCAACTCTCGCCCGCCGAGATGCTGCAGGCGCGCGACCGCATCATCGCCAACGCCGCCGAAGTAGGCCGTCGCGAAGGCATCACGGCGCCGCCGGGCGGCATGTTCGCGATGCCGTCGCTCGGTTATATCGGCGTGGGCTATTACGCAGCCGGCGACGATCACGGCGATGCGGGCCTCGGCAATCCGTGGCTGATCATGAGCGCACGCACCGGCGCGGTGCTCGCGAAGCAGATTCCCGGCGAAGGCAGCGCTGGCGACATCTTCATTCAGGCGCAGTTTCCGCTGCACTCGGGCCGCATCGCCGGTTTGCCCGGACGGATCGCCATCAGCTTCACGGGCGTGATGATCGCCGTGCTCAGCGTGACGGGCGTGCTGATCTGGCTGAAGAAAGCGCGTGCGCGCCGCAAGTCGGCCAAAACCGCCAAGCCGTCTAAACAGGCGACGAAAGCGCCCGCGCGCGAGCGCGTAACCAGCTAGGTTCAACGCCGATAAAACAAAAGGGCCTTGCAGCGATTCCTCGCCGCAAGGCCCTTTTTTCATGGCTCGGACGAGCCACGCATGCTTACTTCGCTTACTTCACTTACTTCGCGATTTCGTCGAACGATGCCAGCAGGCGCTCGACATCGGCGGCGTGAATGTCGCCCATCGTCGAGATGCGGAACAGCTCCTTCGACAGACCGCCCTGGCCCGCGTAGATCACGAAACCGCGCGCCTTGAGCGCGTCATGCAGCTTCGGATAGTCGATGCCGGCCGGCAGACGGAACGCCCGCAGCACCACCGACGACGCTTCCTTCGGCAGCACGCAATCCATGCCGCGCGCGGCCAGACCGGCACGCACCTGCTCGGACAAGGCCGCATAGCGCGCGTGACGCGCCTGCCAGCCGCCTTCGTCGGCGAGTTCGCGCAACGCTTCGACCAGCGCGTAGTACGCGTGCACCGAAGGCGTGAACGGCGTATTGCGCTGATCCTGCAAGGTCGCAAGACGCTTGAGGTCGAGGTAATACGTGCGGCTTGCGGCCGTCGCGAGCGCCGCGCGGCGCACCACCACGAAGGCCGCGCCGGGCACGCCATGCAGGCACTTGTTCGCGGTCGCGGCCACGGCGGCAATGCTCGTATCGGCGAAATCGATCGCTTCCGAGCCGAAGCTGCTCACGCCATCGACGAGCATCTGCACGCCACGCGCACGGCACGCCGCGCCCAGTTCGCGCAGATCGTTCAGACGGCCCGTGGTGGTTTCGTGATGGATGATCGCGACGTGCGTGATCGCCTTGTCGGCGTCGAGCGCGGCGGTGATGCGCGCGAGGTCGGGCGCGTCCATCCACTCGTGCTTCACGACTTCATGCGCGATGCCGTACTGCGTGGCGATCGCGGTGATGCGCTCGCCGTACACGCCGTTTTCGACGATCAGCAGCTTGCCGTTCGCGGGCACCAGCGAGGCGATCATACTTTCGACCGCCGCCGTGCCGGAGCCGGTCATGAGCACCGCCTGCCACTGCGCGGGATCGAGATCGTAGACGCCGACGAGACGCGTGCGCGCCTCTTCCTGCACGTCGAAGAACTCGCTTTCGCGGTGGCAAAGGTCTTCCTGCAACAGGCTGCGGCGCACGCGTTCGGTGAGCGTGACCGGGCCGGGATTGAGCAACAGCATGGGCTGAGGTTCCTTCGAAGTTCGCTGGGTCGGCCGCTTAACTGGCCGCGCCGATGTGCTTCATCAAACGCGTCTTGACGTCCGGCGGCGTGATGGTCGGACGCGGCAGGCCGTCGGGCGTGCCGCGCTTGATCGTCAGGCAGACGAAGCGCGTGCCTGCGACCCCGCTTGCGCCTTTCGCGCGATCCTGCGCAGCGTTCAGCACGGCGTCGAGCGTGGCGAGTTCGTCGCCTTCGACGGCATCGGCGTAACCGCACGCCGCAGCCACGTTCGCGAACGAAACCTGCTGCGAGACGGTGGCCTGGCCGCCGGTCGAATCGTGCGCGCCGTTATCGAGCAGCACGTGCGTGAGATTCGACGGACCATAGGCGCCGAGCGTCGCGAACGCGCCCATACGCATGAGCGCCGCGCCGTCGCCGTCGAGCGCGACCACGTTGAGGTCGGGGCGCGCGAGCGCCAGACCGAGCGCGAACGGCGTCACGCAACCCATCGAGCCGACCATGTACAACTGGTTCGAACGATCGTCGATGGCGTACAGCTCGCGGCCGCAAAAGCCCGTCGATGCCACCACGACCGTCGATTCCGCGGGCGTCGCCGCGATCACGCGTTCGAGCGCCTGCTGGCGCGTCGGCAGTTCGTCGTAGGCGCGGCCCGTGAAGTTCGACTGCGCGACCGGCAGCGCGTGCTTTTCAGGCATCGCGCCGCCGCCCTTGAGTTCGTACGACGCGACGCTGCCCTTTTGCATCACGAGCGCATACGGGCGGCCCGTTTCGTCCATGTGCCGGACAGCGCGTTCGAGCGCGGGCGCGATCTGATCGGCTTCCGTGGGGAACAGCTCCCAGGGAATCTCCATCGTGTCGAGCATCTGCGGCGTGACCGGGCCCATCAGCGCGTGCTGCGGCTCGTCGGCGACGCCGGGCTGGCCGCGCCACGTCACGATCAGCAGTTGCGGCAGACGGAAGGTCCACGTGAGCGAGGTCAGCGGGCTCACGGCATTGCCGAGACCCGAGTTCTGCATCATCGCGATGCCGCGCTTGCCCGCGAGCGCCACGCCCGCGATCAGCGCGACCGCGTCGCCCTCATTGGCCGCCGACACGTAATGCAGCGAATCGTCCTGCAGCACGTAGTTGATGAACGGCGTGAGGTACGAGCACGGCACGCCCGCATACCATTCGAAGCCTTGCGCACGCGCCGCTTCGACGAACTGTGCCGCTTCGATCATGCCTTCGCCTCCAGCTTCGCACCTGCGGTGCCGCCGCCGATCGGGGTCTGCGCGTGGGCGAAATCACCCGCGCGACGGAAGTCTTCGAGGTCGTTCACGCCGCGCCAGTGGCCGCGCACGTATTGCACTTCGATCTTCTCGCCGTCTTCGATCAGTGCGTTGAGCAGCGCGGGCATGTCGAGCGTGTCGAAATCGGCGCGCGTCTGCAGTTGCGCGAGCTTCGCCTTGAGCTTGTCGCGGCCTGCGCCACGCACGCTCGTCAGGCCGATCCAGCGGCCGTTCGGCGCCGTGCCCTGCGATGCCTGATCCGACGACACACGCTGCAGATACGCCTTGTTGCCGAACAGACCGCGATCGTCGTCCGCCGAGCACCACGCGAAATCGCGCACGCTGGCGTTTTCCGATGCCGGCGACGAGTCGATCACGACGCTGAAATCGGCATCGCTATCGACGAGGTCGCGCAGGATGTAGCTGCGGAACAGCAGATCGCCGTACGAGATCACCGTGTCGTTCTCGAGCACGTTGACGGCGCAGGCGAGCGAAGCGAGTTCATTGGTCTGCGCGAAGCGTTCGTTGCGCGCGAGCTTGATGCCGGCGGTGTCGATCGCCTCGGCCTTGTAGCCGCCCACGACGGTGATGTCGTTGATCGCTTCCTTCTTGAACGCGTCGACGAGCCAGCGCAGCAGCGGCTTGCCCGCGACCGGCAGCATGACCTTCGGCTTGTCTTCGGTGACGGCGTCGAGGCCCGATCCGCGGCTCGCCGCCAGCACGATCGCCGAACCCGACGAGCGCGTGGCCGACAGATAACGGTTTTCGGCTTCCGAGTATTCGTCGGCGTCCTGCAGACGGAAAATTTCGTTGACCGTAGCAATACGATCTTCCACGTCGACGAGCGTCTGCGTTTCGTAGATCGTCTTCGTCACGGCCTGCATCGCCGAAACCGCCGCGCGGATCTGGTGGTTCGCCCAGATGATCGTGCTGATGCCCGCCTTGCGGAACACGTCGGTCGGCGTGCTGTAGTACTTGGTCGGCACGATCACGAGCGGACCGCGGCCAGCCCATTCGCGGGCGAACGTGAGGATCTCGTCAGCTTTCGAGAGCTTGCTGTGGATCAGGATCGCGTCCGCGCCAGCCTGGCGATAAGCCTCGGCGCGCTTGAGCGCTTCGTCCATGCCCCAGCCTGCGATCAGCGCCTCGACGCGCGCCACGATCGAGAAGTTCTCGTCGGTCTGCGAGTCCTTGCCGGCCTTGATCTTGCCGCAGAATTCGTCGATATCGGCGAGCGGTTGCGCTTCGCCGCCGATGAAGCTGTTGGTCTTCGGGAACACCTTGTCTTCGATACAGACGCCGGCGATGCCGCGCTGTTCGAGCTTGCGCACGAGGCGGCGCACGTTGTTGAAGTTGCCGTAGCCGGTGTCGCCGTCGAGCAGGATCGGCAGATCGCTGGCGTCGGCCATGAATTCGAGGTTATCGACCACCTGCGTCCAGCTGGCTTCGTTGTTGTCGCGCACGCCGAACTGCGCGGAAATCGACAGACCCGAGCCCCAGATCGCCTTGAAGCCGGCTTCGCGCGCGATGCGTGCGGACAGGCCGTTATGCGCTTCCATCAGGAATTCGAGTTCGTTGCTGACCAGCATCTGGCGCAGACGTGCGCTGCGCGAGGTGGAAACAACGTTGGGAACCAGTGCGGGTTCGCGTGCGTTCATTTTTTTTACTCCAGTGGACATCGTCGCGCCGCGGCAAAGTTGCTGCGTCGCGCGCATCGCATCGTTGGTTAAGCCGGTTTCTGGTCCACAGGTCGCCCGCCGCTCGCCTGCGCGCGACGATCGTTCGCGCACATCGATTACGGCTTTCCGACCGATTCATCGTCGGATGCTTTGAGATTTAAAGCCTGCGTTTAAAGCGGCAATCAGCGCAACAAACTTCGCGACAAACATCGCGGCAAAGCATGCAGCAACCAACACGCTGACTCGATAAAGCGAGCGTAAAAACAGCGCTGGCCGTGGACCGAAGCCGCGACTATAGCGGAAATGATTTTTATCTGCCGTCGATCCCGACCAGAAGTGGCAAATCATGGAGTTGCAGTGAAATTTGTGGCTTTTAGGGGCATTTTTCGCCGTTTTTTGCGCACTTTCGCGGCATTCGCCCCGACGTGCTGTCACGCGCCTCTGGGCCGCTGCGCCCGCAGCGTCCCAAATCGTTGTTTCCTATGAGGAAACAGGGTTCGCCCTAAGTCATGCGCACGTTTGCCAACGCCGTAAACACAGGAAGGCGAAGCATCCCTGCCCGCCGGCTTTTAGCCAACCCTGACCGACCCAGCAGACGATGACCCTCACCAAGAAACTCCGCTCGATGATCGCGATCCTCTGGATCGGCCTGCTCCTGATCGTTGCCTTCGGCGCATGGCAAAGCCGCGACGGCATGATTCGCGAGCGGCGCGCGCAACTCACCACGCTCGTCGACGAAGCGACCAGCATCGCCAACTATTACTACGGACTGTCGCAGCACAACGTCCTGCCCGAAGCCGATGCGCAAAAGCAGGCGCTCGCCGTGATCGGCTCGATCCGCTACGGCAAGGACGGTTATCTGAGCATCAACAATTCGCAGGCCGTGATGCTGATGCATCCGATCAAGCCTGAACTGAACGGCAAGGAACTATCCGGTTTCACCGATCCGGCCGGCAAACACGTCTTCACCGCGCTGTCCGAAGCGGCCAATCAGCCAGGCGGCGGTTTCGTCGATTACCTCTGGGCCAAGCCGGGCCACAGCGAGCCGGTGCCGAAACTGAGCTTCGGCAACCGCTTCGCGCCGTGGGACTGGGTGATCGTCACCGGCATGTATATGGACGATGTGAGCGCGGCGTTCTACAGCAGCCTCGTGCGCTGGCTGATCGTGACCTTCGTGCTCGGCGGCGCGGCGACGGTCGTGATGGCCTTCGTGGTGAAAAGCGTGCGCGGCAGCATCGGCGGCGAACTGGAAATCGCGGTGGACACGGCCGGGCGCATCGCCGAGGGCGATCTCACTTCGCGCGTCGAAGCCCACGGTGCGAATGCGCAGAGCCTGATGAGCGCGCTCGCGACCATGCAGGGCGCGCTGGTGCAGACGGTCGCGCGCGTACGCAGCGGCGCGGAAAACATCAACGTGGGCGCCAACGAAATCGCCGCTGGCAACACCGATCTCTCGCAACGCACCGAGGAACAGGCGGCCGCGCTCGTGCAGACCGCCTCGAGCATGGATCAGATGACGGCCAACGTGCGCCAGAACGCCGACAGCGCGCAGCACGCCGCGACGCTGGCCAGCCAGGCCGCCGATGTCGCCACGCGCGGCAGCGTCGTCGTGGATGACGTGGTGCGCACGATGGGCGAGATCACGACCAGTTCGCAGCAGATCGGCGACATCATCGGCGTGATTGACGGCATTGCGTTCCAGACGAATATCCTCGCGCTCAATGCCGCCGTGGAAGCGGCGCGCGCGGGCGAACAGGGCCGCGGCTTCGCCGTCGTGGCGGCCGAAGTGCGCAGCCTTGCACAGCGTTCGGCGGCGGCCGCGAAGGAGATCAAGGCGCTGATCGAAAAATCGACGGGCACGGTGACGCAAGGCCAGCAACTCGTGACCAATGCGGGATCGACGATGAGCGAAATCGTGACGTCGGTGCGGCGCGTGCACGAGATTCTGGAGGAGATCAGCAACGCCTCGCGCGAGCAGAGCGCGGGCATCGAGCAGGTGAATCGCGCCGTGGGCGAGATGGATCAGGTGACGCAGCAGAACGCGGCGCTGGTGGAAGAGGCGGCGGCCGCCGCGCATTCGCTCAAGGATCAGGTCACGGGACTGCGCGAGTCGATCGCGAGTTTCAGGCTGCCGGTGGCGGGGTAAGCGCAGATCTCAGGCGTTGCCACGATCCGCCGATCCGCCGATGGGGCGTGGCAACCGGCCTACTTGATGAGCTTCATATTGGCCGTCTTCGCGGCTTTCGAATCGAAGGTCGCCGTGTATTCACATTGAGCGTCGTGACAACGTCTTTCGATCAGACAATCGGCAAAATCGGCTGACGACCCCGCGTACAGACGTACCGCCTTCCAGACGGTCTCAGCCGCTTCGACGATCAACTCACGCGCGCGCAACACGGTCTCGATCACGTGCACGATCTCATCACGGCCAAGCTCGTAGGCTCGCGCGAGCACCCAGACCGTCTCGACCAGGGCCACCTGCGTGACATAACCGGGTTGCTCGGAAGTCAGCGACTCGATAAGCGCGGTCGCCTTCCTCGCCTGTACTGGATCGTCTTGCGCGAAGTAGCGCACGAGAACGTTGGTATCGAGGCCGATCATCGGGACATGCTGCCTTGCAGGGCGATGGCCTCGTTCATGTCTTCGATCGATACCGGCTTGCGCGACTTGCGGACAATGCCTTTAAGCGCCGTCACCGAGCAGGTTGCTGGCACGACTTCATAGTGCCCCGTTGCTTCGTTGAGCACGAATTCGACCCGGTCGCCTGTTGAGAGACCAAGATGGGTTCGAACGTCGGCAGGTATGGTGATCTGCCCCTTGGATGTCACGGTTGCCGAAGCCATAGTCTTCCTCCGCTGGTGCTCCTTACTCTAAAGTAAGGCAGGTCACACAGCAATCGGGATGCGAGGCAATCCCCCTTTCTTTGCGCGCAATCAGCTTTCTCGTGCGCCACCAAGCACCACCGAGCGCCACCTTAAATTTCAATTTAATTACTCTATGTTTACAATAACATTCTGACTATCCGCCCAGCACCACTCGATGATCCGCTCCAGGAAACCGCCGCGCGACCCGCACGCCACTGCGACCCGCCATCCGATGCTGGCGCCGCAGTTGCCCGCCTGGCGCTCGAAACTCGTCGTGTTCATCGTCTTTGCCGCGTTCGCCGCGCTCGCCGGGCGTGCGCTCTGGGTGCAGGTCGTCAATCACGGTTTCTACGTCAAGCAAGGGCAAAAGCGCTATCAGCGCACGCTCGAACTGGACGCCATGCGCGGGCGTATCGTCGATCGCAATGGCGCGCTGCTCGCCGTGAGCCTCGAAACCTTCGAAATCTGGGCCAATCCCAGAATCCTCGACGAAGCCGCGCACGCGCCGCTCGCCAGACTGCTCGACATGCCGGTCGCCGAACTGCGCCGCCGTCTGCCGCCCGAGCGCTCGTTCGTGCTGCTCAAGCGTCAGGTGGACGCCGAAACCGCCGCCCATATCGATGAAATGGCCACCGGCGGCATCACGCTGATCGCCGACTCCAAACGCTTCTACCCCGAAGGCGAATCGGCCGCGCACGTGGTGGGCTTTACCGACGTCGAGGACAAAGGCCAGGAAGGCGTCGAACTCGCCGCCGACAAACGCCTGCACGGCACGCCTGGCCAGCGCGAAGTGATCCGCGACCGTCTGGGCCGCGTGATCTCCGAGCCGAGCGAGCGCATCCAGCCGCGCAACGGCGACACGGTGCAGCTCACCATCGACCGCCGCGTGCAGCAACTCGCGTATTCGCAACTCAAGGCCGCCGTCGCGAAAAATCATGCTGAGGCCGGCAGCGTCGTGGTGCTCGACGCGCAGAACGGCGACATCCTCGCGCTGGCGAACTGGCCGTCGTTCGATCCGAATAATCGCGCGCGCCTCACGGGCCGCCAGTTGCGCAATCGCGCCGTGATCGACACCTTCGAGCCGGGCTCGACGATCAAACCCGTGGTGGCCGCGCTGTCGATGGATCTGCGCAAGGTCAACGCGAACACGATCATCGACACCACGCCGGGCACCTTCCGCATCGGCCCCGCCGTGATTCACGACACCTCGAATCACGGCCGCATGACCGTGTCCGAAGCGATCCAGAAGTCGAGCAATATCGCGCTCGCGAAGATGGCGCTGAATCTGCCCGCGCAGACTATCTGGAACAAGTATCAGGAATATGGTCTGGGCTTGCGGCCCGAAGTGACCTTCCCCGGCGCCGCAGCCGGGCGCGTGCGGCCGTGGGCGCGCTGGCGTCCGGTCGAGCAGGCGACGATGGCGTATGGCTACGGGCTGTCGGCGTCGCTGCTACAGATTGCGCAGGTTTATACGGCCTATGCCGGCGACGGCACGATGTATCCCGCGAAATTGCTGCACGAGAACGGCAACGCATCGGCCGCCACGCAACCGCGCGCGGTCACGACGGCCGCCTCGGCGGCGTCGCTGCGCAACATGCTGGAAATGGCCACGCGCGAAGGCGGCACGGGCCGCGCGGCAAATGTCGAAGGCTATCGCGTGGGCGGCAAAACCGGCACCGCGCGCAAGCAGATCGGCGCGGGCTATGCGAAGAACCGCTATCGCGCGCTGTTTGTCGGCATGGCGCCAATGAGCGCGCCGCGCGTGATCGTCGCAGTCATGATCGACGATCCGGCGGGCGGATCGTTCTATGGCGGCACGGTGGCCGGGCCGGTGTTTTCGGGCGTCATGCAAGGCACGCTGCAAATGCTGGGCGTGCCGCCCGACGCATAAAAAAGCGCGGCTGAAGGGCCGCGCTTCTTCATCCGAACCCGCAACACTGTTTAGTGATGCTGATAAACCACCGGCTCGGCACGACGCACCGCGGCTGCCGCGCCCGGGCCGCCCGGGCCACCCGCTTCGCTCGTCTGCGCCGGCTGCGCGCCATAACCCGACTGATTCAGGTCCTGCTGCGGCTGCTGCTGTTGTTGCGCGACCCGCGCTTCGGCGGCGCGCTTCGCCTGCAGGCGAAGCATCGCAGCCTGCACATCGTCGGGATAGTTCACGTCGTTGCCCGACGCCGGGCTGTAGCCAACCGATTCCAGATCGACCAGTTCCTGGATCACCTGGGCGCGTGTCAGCGGGCCATTCTGGACGGACTGGACTGATTGGGCGAACGACATCGCCGGAATCACTGCCATCATCGAAACCAGCGCCGTGCGTAGCATTGCGTTCTTCACCGTACTCTCCTGTGGTCTGAACGGACTCGCTGCGCGGGCGATCTGCCGTGCGTCCGGCGAGTCGATGCGACAAGTCTACGCAGCGCCTGCGCACCCAAAAACCGGGCCGCGAGGGGAGGACTGTTCCAGTCTCAGGAAGATTGGTGAGGACTTCTGCCAGAACGCGGCGATGCAGCTTAAATCTGATCGCGCCCGAAAGCCCGCAGCGCGTCGAGATCGGCGACATCCACGCGGTTGTACGACAGCGTGACCAGCCCTTCGCGTTCGAGCGTCTGCAAGGCCTGATTGACGCGCTGACGCGATGCGCCCGCCAGCATGCCGATCTCTTCCTGCGAAATCTCCAGCGCGTGGCCGGTCTCGGGATAGAGGTCGGGATTGAACATCTGCGCGAGCGCCTGCGCCACGCGGGCATCGACATCGAGCAGACGGCTGTTCTGGATCAGCCCGATAAACTCGCCCATGCGATTGTTCAGCTGATGGATCACGAAGCGGTTGAACGGCAGGCTGTTGTCCATAAGCCGATGAAACGTATCGGCGGGCACGGCCATCACCAGCGACGGCTGCAGCGCGATCACGTCGTATTTGCGCGGCTCGCGCTTGATCACGCTGCCTTCGCCGAACCAGCCGCCGTGCGGCACGCCCGAAAACGTGCAGCCGCGCCCCGAAGCATTGAAGATCGCCAGTTTGACGAGTCCGCTGCTCACGCCCAGCCAGTACGCCGATGGCGCTTCGCGCGCTGCCACGATCGCACCCGCCGCGTAGTGCTGCGCATGCGCGCTTTCGAGCACCCAGGCGCGATGCCCAGGCGCGAGCGCACGGAACCACGCGCAGCGCTCGAACAGCGCCGCCAGACGCGCGGCGGCGTCGTTTTCCGGGGGCATAATGGGTGGCTCGTCGGTGTGCATCGCGGCGCTGATCTCGAAGTGAAAAATCCGCTTTTACGCGCCATATCTGGCTCTGTCGCGCGAACGACAGACTCGGGCGCGCGGCCCTGCTACGGTAGCGGGAATCATACCGACAAATCGTCCGCCAGAAGGCCAGACAGGAGACAGAGCACCATGACGCACCCGTTCGAACAGGGGCTCGCGCCGCGCGAAGCCAATTACGTGCCGCTCACGCCCGTCGATTTCATCGCGCGCGCCGCCGAAGTCTATGGCGATCGCCTGGCGATGGTGCACGGCGACGTGCGCCGCAACTGGCGCGAAACCTACGCGCGCACGCGGCGTCTTGCGAGCGCGCTCGAACGCGCCGGCATCGGGCGCGGCGACACCGTCGCGGTGCTGCTTCCCAATATTCCGGCGATGGTCGAGGCGCACTTCGGCGTGCCCATGCTCGGCGCGGTGCTCAACACGCTCAATACGCGTCTCGATGTGGCCACCATGCTCTTCATGCTGCGCCATGGCGAAGCGAAAGTGCTGATCGTCGATACGGAATTCGCGGCGCTCGCGCAACGCGCAGCGCTGGAGTTTCCGCAACTGAAGATCATCAGCGTCGCCGATATCGCGCCCGCCGATGCCGGGCATTTCCCGCGCGCCACCGACTACGAAGCCTTCCTCGAACAAGGCGACCCCGAGTACGCCTGGCAGCCGCCCGCCAACGAATGGGACGCCATCGCGCTGAACTACACTTCGGGCACGACCGGCGATCCGAAGGGCGTGGTCTATCACCATCGCGGCGCGTATCTGAACGCGCTCAGCAACATCCTCGAATGGGATTTGCCGAAGCACGCGGTCTATCTGTGGACGCTCCCGCTCTTTCACTGCAACGGCTGGTGCTTCGCGTGGACCGTGGCGGCGCGCGCGGGCGTGAACGTCTGCCTGCGCAAATTCGACGCGAAGCTCGTGTTCGATCTGATTCGCAGCGAAGCCGTCACGCATTACTGCGGCGCGCCGATCGTGCAAGGCGCACTCGCCGATGCGCCCGCCGACTATCGCGCAGGCATCACGCATACGGTACGCACGATGGTGGCGGGCGCTCCGCCCGCGCCGGCCGTGATCGCGAAGATGAAAACCATCGGCATCGAACTCACCCACGTGTACGGGCTCACCGAGGTCTATGGCCCGGCATCGGTGTGCGCCGTGCAGGAAAGCTGGAAAACGCTGCCCGACGACGAACAGGCGCGCCTGGCCGCGCGTCAGGGCGTGCGCTATCACCTGCAGAGCGGCATCAGCGTGCGCAATCCGTCGACGATGGAACCCGTGCCCAACGACGGCGAAACGCTCGGCGAAATCATGTTCCGCGGCAACATCTGCATGAAGGGCTATCTGAAGAACGAACGCGCCACCGATGACGCGTTCCGCGGCGGCTGGTTCCATACCGGCGATCTCGGCGTGATGACGCCCGACGGCTACGTGCGCATCACGGATCGCAGCAAGGACATCATCATTTCGGGCGGCGAGAATATTTCGAGCATCGAAGTCGAGGACACGCTGTATCGACATCCGGCGGTGGCGCTCGCCGCCGTCGTGGCGATGCCCGACGCGAAATGGGGCGAAGTGCCGTGCGCCTTCGTCGAACTACGCCCCGGCGAAAGCGCGACCGCCGAAGAGATCATCGCGCATTGCCGGGGTCTGCTCGCGCATTACAAGGTGCCGCGCGTGGTGAAGTTTGGCGAGTTGCCGCGTACCGCGACGGGCAAAATCCAGAAATACGAGTTGCGTGCGCAAGTGGGTTCTCAGGCTGCAATCGACCTCGGCAAAACACCGGAATCTGGAAAATCGAGCAAATGAAAGGAATATGAATGGAAAATGAATCGTGATTGACATGTTGCGATCACAACCATTCGTATGAGCCAAAGCCAGCCGGGCATGGAATGTAACGCCTCTTGACAACCTGACCCTTTGAAACGCGATGGCAAGGTTCAGAAAGACCCGGTAATCCTTTTCGCATCAAGGCCTAAAGGTTAAATCGGCGATTTCAGGCGTCGGCTGGCTCGAAATGAAAGCTTACAAGTGCTCACGTATTCACCGACTTCCGCCCGATAAGCTTTGATCCATGGCCGAACGCAACGCAGCGCACCATGCACTGCACCAGGCGAACGGCGATCTCGAAGAGGAGGAAAGAACATGAACACGAAGAGCTGGAAGACCCCCGCACGCGCTCTCGCAGCCGCGCTGCTGGCAGGCGGTGCGCTGATGGGTGCCTCGAGCGCCTTCGCCCAGTCTGCGCCTTACGGTCTGCGCGCCGACTCGGCGCCGCATTACGGCGAAGCGCACATGATGCCGGTGGGCGTGCAACTGTCGATCGGCTGGCACGACAACCGTTACTGGGACGGCCACCGCTATTGGGAACACGACGAGTGGATGCACCATCATCCGCACGATGCGGGTCCCCCGCACTACCGCGACGACGACCATCGTCCGCCGCCCCCGCCGCGCTACTGATCGATTGATCGATCAGGCGTGACCCGCCGAGGCCGGTCTCTTCCGCAAGGAAAGACCGGCCTCGGCGCATTGTCGGCATGCGCAATGCAATGCGTATGCAAACACCCGATCGGCATCGTATTTCCTTTACTTACTCGACGCGCGCATCGGCGCGATTGAAACCTCTTTTGCCTGATTCGGTATCCGAATCGATTTCAGCCTTGATGCACAACCGTTCAGGGCGTGTTTGCATTCCCCACGCTGGAATCCGCGTGCGGCTTGCCGGATGAATCATCGTGCAGAGGGTAATGCAGGGTAATGCAGTCGCGTTGCTTCGTTTGCGCCGTGACGGTAAGGTAATCGGGCGTTTCGTTCCCCGGAGCGCACGGTGTATTCTCATTGCCCCGACCACAACTGGTTGGGGCTTTTTTTTTGCGCGTTGGTTTTATGGTCCTTGCGTGCTTTTCTGCACATCTTACGCATCGATGCCACGCGAAGCGACCTGCAAATAAAACGGCCGCGTACCCATGAAAGGCACGCGGCCGCAGCACATCTACACATGAATCAATCGATCAGTTTGTTCAGCGTAGCGAATTCGATCAACGCCGCCAGCGACGACACACCGAGCTTATCGAGCACGCGCGTCTTGTAGGTGCTCACGGTCTTGTCGGAAAGACCGAGGCGTGCCGCCACGCCCTTGTTGCTCATGCCGCGCGCGAGATATTGCAGCACCTCGACCTCGCGCGGCGACAACCCGTTGAGCGCCACGTCGCGCCCGCCGCCGCAACTGCCTGCCGGAAAACAGTCGTAGCCGAGCAGCACCGCCTTCACCACGCCACACAGTTCTTCCACGCCGCGGCTTTTGCTCACATAACCGTTCGCGCCCGCGATGCGCGTGTGATTGGCCATGACCTGCTCGGGCTTGGCCGACAACACCAGAATGCGCGTATCGAACGGCTTCGCGCGGATGCCGCGAATGACCGACAGGCCATCGAGCTTCGGCAATTCGAGATCGAGAATAACGAGATCCGGCTGCAAGGCGTGGACGAGACGCAGGCCCTCTTCCCCATCACCGCATTCGCCCACCAGTTCATATTCGGTATGCAGGACGTTGGCGAGCATCTTGAGGACGATCGGATGATCGTCGATAACCACGATGCGCTTCATTTTTTGTTCCATGTTTTCGGGGGCGTGAATTCGGATTGCCTTTCGGCTTGAAAACTACAGCCTGAACGACACACTCCCCTTTTTGCATAGGAAAAATCTGAAACGACGAAGCCCAAGTCGCGGGGGTTAACCCGATGCATCGCGTTATCAATGGGGCGAAACCGATCCACATCGGCTAAATCTCGCCCAAAGCGGCAACCGCTGATTCACGCGGCAACCAGCCGTTTCCTTTCGCTTGCGAGTTTGACGCGCGACAATAAAAGCTGCCCCTGTTCCATCCGCAATCCATCGTTTAACCACCGTTCACGAGAGTCGCACATGAATCAGGCATCGCCCGCCACACCCCAGGACATCGTCGCCGCCGACGCGCTCGAACTTTCGCAATGGATTCGCCTGCGCAAGGTCTCGTGCCGCGAAGTGATGAGCGCTTTCCTCGATCACATCGCGCGCGTCAACACGCCGGCCAATGCGATCGTGTCGCTGCGCGAGCGCGCGGCGCTGCTCAAGGAAGCCGATGAACACGACGCGCAACTCGCGCGCGGCGAATACAAGGGCTGGCTGCACGGCATGCCGCAGGCGCCGAAGGACCTCACGGCCACCGCGGGCATCGCCTCGACGCAAGGTTCGCCGCTCTTCCGCGACGAAGTGCCGAAAGCCGACGCCCTGATGGCCGCACGCATGCGCGCGCAGGGCGCGATCTTTATCGGCAAGACCAATTCGCCGGAATTCGGTCTGGGCTCGCATACCTACAACACGGTGTTCGGGACCACGCTCAACGCCTATGACGCCACGCGCAGCGCGGGCGGCAGCAGCGGCGGCACGGCCGTGGCGCTCGCGCTGCGCATGCTGCCCGTGGCCGACGGCAGCGACATGATGGGCTCGCTGCGCAATCCGGCTGGCTGGAACAACGTGTTCGGCTTCCGTCCGTCGCAAGGGCGTGTGCCTTCGGTGCCCGCCGCCGATCTGTTCTACAACCAGCTCGGCTATGCAGGCCCGATGGGCCGCAGCGTCCCCGACATGGCCATGCTGCTGTCGACGCAAGCCGGCTACGACGCGCGCGCGCCGCTCTCCATCGCCGAGGACGGCGCGCAGTTCGCGCAACCGCTCGCGCGCGACTTCGGCGGCGCGCGGATCGGCTGGCTCGGCAACTACGACGGCTATCTGCCGATGGAAGACGGCGTGCTCTCGCTCTGCGAAACGGCGCTGAAGGATTTCGGCGCAATCGGCTGCCAGGTCGACGCCGCGCAGCCCGACTATCCGATGGAAAAACTCTGGGATTGCTGGCGCACGCTGCGTCACTTTTCGGTGGCGGGCTCGCTGGGCGCGCTGTATCGCGATCCCGTGAAGCGCGATTTGCTCAAGCCCGAAGCGCAGTGGGAAGTGGAAGGCGGCTTCAGCCTCTCGGGCGAAGACGTGTGGAATGCGTCGGTCGCGCGCAGCCAGTGGTACAACGCGCTGCTCGCGCTGTTCGAGCGCTACGACTATCTCGCGCTGCCGAGCGCCCAACTGTTCCCGTTCGATGCCAGCCAGCCCTGGCCGAAGTCGATCGCGGGCCGCGAAATGGACACGTATCACCGCTGGATGGAAGTGGTGATCGGCGCGAGTCTGGCGGGTTTGCCGGTGGTCAGCGTGCCGGCCGGCTTCAATGCGCAAGGCTTGCCGATGGGTCTGCAGGTGATCGGGAAGCCGCAAGCCGATCTGTCCGTGCTGCAGATTGCGCATGCCTACGATCAGGCAACGCAGTGGGTCAAACGGCGCGTGCCCGCTGCGCTCGCCGCATAACGCTCAAGCGCGATTTCCTGCGAGGCGCGTACACCGACGCGCCTCGCCGTCACGCCCTCACTTCAGGCCGAAATCCACGCGCGTCGTCGCGCCCTTGTCGTCGATGCCTTTCGCGTCGAGTTTGGGCGCCACCACGAACACGCGACTCGGATCGACCTTGCCTTCGAAATACTGCTGCACCGCCTGCGCGCGCTGTTGCGCGAGATCGCGCAGCGTGGCGTCGTCCACAGGCGCGTGTTCGGCGAGCGCCTGCTTCATGTCGTCCACTGGCATCGACTTCGTGAAGCCAATCATGTTGTGCGGCTTCTTGAAGTCGCCGTCCTTGTACGCCTTGGTCAGATACTTTTCGTATTCCTTCTGATCGACCTTCACCTCGGACGTATCCACGCTTTCGCCGTTGCCCACGGTGTCCTTGACCTTCTGCATGCGCACCAGATGATCGACGTACTGCTCGCGCAGCGCGGGCGTATCCACAGCCGGATCGACGCGGCCGATCAGATCGATCTTGATCGACGGCTTGTCGTCGAGCGCCTTGGCGATGGTGTCGAGCTTCTTGTCGTCGGCGTCGGTGAGTTTGGCCTGGCCCGGTTCGAACTCCACGTAACCCAGTTCCTGCCCGCCGCCGCCGAACGCATTGGCGAGCAGCGAGAACGGCGCCGTCACCGCCTTCGCGACCAGATTCAAAACCGCTTTCCAGATCAAGCCGCCGAGGCTGAACTCCGGGTTCGAGAGCGAACCCGAAACCGGAATATTCACGTCGATCTCGCCACGCCGGTTTTTCAGCAGCGAAATCGCGAGACGCACCGGCAGTTTGGTCGCGGTGTCGTTATCGACGTGATCGCCGAAGGTCAACTGGTCGATGAAGATGTGGTTGTTCGCGGTGAGCTGGTCATCGGCGAGCTGATAGTGCAGATCGACGTTGAGCTTGCCCTTGGTGATCGGGTAACCCGCGTACTTGGTCGAATACGGCGTGAGGTTGGTCAGCTCGATATCGTGCGCGCTCGCGGTGAGATCGAGCGAAGGCTTGGCGATCAGCGGATTCACCGTGCCCTTGATCGAGATCGGTCCGTTGGCCGACAGTTTCGCCGACACATCGACCGGCGCGGGCGTGGTCGATTCCGTGCCGAATGCGCCCACCGTGCCCTGGATCTGCACGAGGTCGGCGGTGTAATTCGGCTTGATGAAGTTGTCGGTGTAGTTCACGCGGCCGGCCTGCAACACCAGTTGGCCGAAGTGCAGGCGCACCGGTTTCGACGGCGGCTGCGCCGCGGTCACAGTGGTCGCGCCCGAAGCCGGCACCGGCGCCGACGCCATTTCCGGCGCGCTCGCGGCCTGCGGCGTGAGCGGCACCGGCTCGCGGCCGCCGCGCTGCCCGGCGCTGGTGTCGCGCGTGAGCGATTGCGCTTCGCCGCTCTGGTGCGCCACCACGTCCTTGAGGTTGAGCTTGCCTTGCGCGTCCAGCAACACGCGGCCGTAGAAGCCCGCGAAGGTCACGCGGCTCGCGTCGACATCGGTGCCGCGCGCGTCGTCGTAGGTGGCCTTGAGGTTGCTCAGCGCGAGCGAGCGCCAGCCCGCGAACGGGTCGGACGTGGCCTTGTCGAGCATGCGCACATCCACCAGCGCCACGTCGCCGCGATAGTTCGCCTTGAGCGCCTTGCCCTGCTCAACCGCCAGTTGCCCCTTCATATTGAGCAGCGCGCTGGCGATCACGGCATTCAACTGATTGCCGAAATACGGCTCGAAAGCCGCGGCGTCGAGCCGGTTCGCGTCGATCTTCAGTTGCGCCTTGAGCGGCGTCGGGTTCACATCGCCGTCGAGCGCCAGCGTGCCTTTGCGGTTGACCGTCGCCTTCAGTTCGATGGGCAGCGCGTGGCGCATATCGTCGCTGATCTGCTGGACCTTGAGGTCGAGCGGCGCGATCGCCAGTTTCACCGGGCGCTGCGTGGAGCTATCCGTGAAGTTGACCGAACCGCCGTTCACGCTGACGCTATCGATCTTGTAGTGCCACGCCGGGCCTTCCTTGACCGACTTCTGCGCCGCGTGAATCGCCGAGCGCTGCGGCGCGGCTTCATGGCCGCCCGCCAGCTTCATCAAGTCGATATCGCCGTTTTTCAGACGCTCGGCGTTCACCGCGAGGCCGTTCGCTTCCACCGATGCAATCTGCGCCGTGCGCGCCGCCAGATCGACCTGCGTAAGCTGCACCGTGCCCTTCGCGAGCGCGACGGCCGGCGTTTTCGCGCCGCGCGCGGCGATCTTGATCGCGTCGAGCCCGATCGTGCTCGCGCCCACCTGCACGGCGGCCGGCGACTTCGCCCAGTCGGCCGTCACGGTCGAATCGAGCGTGAGCTTGCCGTCGACGATCTGCGCGGCCATCGCGTTGTCGAGATACGGCTGCATCGGCGGCAGCGGCAAGGCACGCAAGGCGATCTTCGCGTCGGCGTGCTTCGCGGCCATGCCGAAGTTGCCCGAGACCTGCGCCGCGCCGCCGTCCTGCGTGCTCAAGGCGAGCGTGTAAGGCGCCGGCGCTTTCGCCGTGGTCGAGAAGTTTGCAAGCGTCGCGGCTACGTTGCTCAAGGTCTGATCGACGGGCTTCGATGCGGCTTCGTCGTGCACGTGGAGCGTGCCGTCGGTCACCGCCAACTGGCGGATCGAGAGATCGAGCGGCGGCGCCTTTTCCGCGACTTCGGCCTTCACCGCCGATGCCGCCGATGCCACGGCAGCCGCCGAAGCGCTCACCACCGGTTTGCCTTTGGCATCGGCGGGCGTTTCTGCTTTCGCCGCCGGCGCGCCCACGAGTTTTTCGACGCTCAGCACGCCGGCCTTGTCGCGCGCGAGCCAGACGGTTGGCGCATCCAGGCGAATCGTGTCGAAGCGATAGACGTTGCCAAACGGTTCGAGCGACGCCGCCGCGACATGCAGCCCGCGCGCACCGAAGAGCGGCGCGTTGGCGTTGTCGGTTGCATCGATATCGTCGAGGTCCGTCGTGCCCGAAACGCGCAGCGTCGGCTTCTCGCCCGACATCACGAAATCGAGCTTCAGATTGGTCGACAGCTTGCCGCTCTTGAGCGCGATGGGCAGCTTCGTCGGCGCATAGGTCAGCAGCTTTGGCACGTCGAGACCGGTCAGACGCAACTCGACTTCCGACTCTCGCGAAGCCGCGAACGGCTTGGTCTTGCCGTCGATCGCGAGCGTGCTCGCGCCGTCGATACGCGCACGCAGCAGCGGCTCGACGAAGATGTCGGTTTTCGACGCCAGCGTGGCGATAAACGGAATCCCCAGCGTCCAGCGGTCGATCACGTGCTTCTCGTTGAGCAGGCGATCGTCGAACGTGATCTGACCGTTTTCGATGCGGATATTCGACACCGAAAATTGCGCGGGCTTGCTGCTGGGCTGGGCGGACGGCTTCGAGAATTTATCGATCAGATCCGAAAAATTGAAACGCTGCGCGTCGAGCCGCACGATGGTCACGCGCGGCGAATCGAGCCGCACTTCATCGACGATCGGCGCCATGCGAAAGAGCGACGACCACGACGGCTTCACCACCAGCCGCTCGACATCGAAGAACTCGCCCTGAGCGCCGCGCTCGCCGATATGCACGCGATCCGCTTCGAGCCGCAAGGTGTAGGGATTCAGCGCGATGCGCGCAATCGTGACGGGACGGTCGAGCTGCTGGCTCAACTGCTGCTCGGCGATATGGCGAATGAGCGGCGGCGCGGCGAAGAAACCGAGCAGGCCGAACACCACGAGAAAGATGACGAGACCCGTGAAGATCTTGCGGGTACGCGGCGCACGCGCGGCGGCGCGCACCGATTGCAATGAAGTAGTCAGCGTTGCTTTGTTGAGGCTTGCCATGCTTGCTGGCCAGTGACGCGGCGACAGGTTCGCCGCGGATGGTGGAACGGCTTGGGCTGTGCCCTGCTGAATTCGACAGACAGATGGGCCCGACTGCCCCGAAGTATAGGCCCGATGGCGCGATACGCGGCTGTAAAACGCCGGGGAAATCGACAGGAAATGTCAGATGGGAGCGCGCCGCAGAACGCCGCGCGCGGAAGAAACGCAGCGGCGGGATGCGCCGCTGCGTTCAGACTTTACGACTTCGATTCAACTTACTGACGCTCGACCGCGGCCGGTTGCCAGCTGCCGTCGGTGGCCTGCGGCTTCGGCGCGTACATGCGCAGCACGAGGCGGAAATCGCCCTTCGGCGCCGGCACCCAGTTGCTGCCGCCACGCGCACGCTCGGCGCTCACATGCACGTCGATGGAACCATCGCGATTGCGGCGCGCGCCGTTGCGATCGCCAAACGCGATACGCACGGGCGCATCGCCATCGAGCGCGCCATCGGTCGTGTAGGCCGTGATCGACCAGAAGCCGCGCACCGGCGGCAACTGCTTGGCGCTGAAGTGAATCACATAGCGATTCGCGCCGTTGAGCGCGTGACCGTCGCTGTCCTGCGCGACGCGCGCGCGCACTTCGTCGCGGCTGGTCGGCAGACCCGGCGACGCCCACGCCGCGTAGGCGCGCAGCGAATAGTCAGGGCCGTAGTTGCCCGCATCGTCGCCGATCCAGAGCCAGCCGTTGCCCGCCAGCAGGTTCGACGGCGGCGTGGCGACGCGCGTGCGGCCATCGGCGAGACCCGCGTTCACCATCGCCATATCCTTGCTGCCCGACGGCAGTTGCGCGCCATCGCCCGGATGCACGCCGATATCGCCGAGGATCTTCAGCGCGTGCTGGTCGTCGGGCACCGGCGCGTTGTCTTCCAGCGCCAGCGCGAGGCGGTTGAAGTAGCCATTGGCGTCGAGCGCCGCAACCCGCGCGGCGGGCGCGCCGGTTTCGACCGGATCGCCGCTCAGACCCGCGCCGGATTGAGCCTCGGCCTGCGCCGCGCGCTTGCCGTGCGCGTCCCACGCGGCCAGCGGCGCCACGCGCAGACCGCGCTGCAGACGGCGCACCGCGTTCAGATCGGCGCCCCCGCGCGTCTGGATACGGGCGATGAACCACGCATAACGCGTGCTCACGTCGATGCGCTTCACGCGCGCGGGCAGCGTGCCCTTCCAGCCGGCCGGGACGAACGCAATCGTTTGCGCCTTCAGACCGTTCACGCGCTCGTTGGCGGGCGTTGCCGTCGACCAGAGCACGTTGGTCCACATGTCGAGCGCGCGCGCATCCATGTAGCGGCCATGCGTATCGGGCAGCGAGATCAGCACCGGTTCGTTGCCGAGATCGAGCCAGCCGGTCGAAACGAGCGTATCGAGATTGGGTTCGGGCGGGCTGGACGCGCCGACGGGCGGCAGCGACTGCGCGTTACGCAGCGTGTTCGACGCGGCCTGGCCGGGCGCGTTGCCGGTGGCGGCTTCGCGCGAGACGTCCATCAGCACGAGCGGATAGGCGAACACGTAGGAGTCGGACACTTCGTCCTTGACCCAGCCGTTGCTGTTTTTGGGTGCTGCACCCTCGGGCGCGGACGCGCATCCGGCGATGAGGGCCACGCCCGCCAGAGCGGCGCAGGCGCGTAAAAAGGGCATAGTGCAACGTTTTGTTGTCATTTGTTGGTTCTGTACGAAGCGGGCGGTCCATGGGTGACGTCGACCGGCCTCCGGCAAAACGCGCCAGCCCCCCCAAGGGCTGTTGGTCCAATGCGCGCAGCGGGGCCAATGCCGCCGGTCGCTATCGTATCGCCCACAAAAGACTAAGAAAAGCCTGACGGAGGCAATTGTTCGTTACGGGGGGCGGGGGGGAATCGCTGGCTCGACTCGAAAGAGCCCAAATAGCCCAAATAGCCCCTTGACCTTCCCATGATGGGAACGTAGATACTGCTTCCTATCGAATCAGATCGCGTTTGCACATCATGAACGAACCCCTTATCGCCGAAAGCGTGGGCCAGGCGGCCCGCAGCGTGGCGGAACTCGACATCGGCGGCATGACCTGCGCGTCGTGCGCGATGCGCGTTGAAAAGGCGCTGGCCAAGGTGCCGGGCGTCGCGCGCGTGAGCGTCAATCTCGCCACGGAAAAAGCCACCGTCGAAGCCGCAGCCGATGCCGCCAGCGCCGCCGCGCTCACGTCTCAACTCGTCGCTGCCGTTCAGAAGGCTGGCTACGAAGCCACCCCGGTCGCAGTGCCGGAACCCGCATCGCCATCCAGCGACCCCGCCGACACCGCGCACTTCGCGATCGGCGGCATGACCTGCTCGGCCTGCTCGAATCGCGTCGAAAAGGTGCTCTCGCGCGTGCCGGGCGTCGCGAGCGCCAGCGTGAACCTCGCGACCGAAGAAGCGTCGGTGCGCCTGAACGCGCCGCTCGACGCCGAGACCCGCGAGCGCCTCGTCGCCGCCGTCCAGAAAGCGGGCTACGAAGCCACGCCCATCGTCAAGGACGCGCCTCCCGCGGCCACGGACGATCAACCGGACGCCGCCGCCCCGTCGCGCGCCGAAATCGCCGAAGCCACCGCGCGCCGCGAACTGCGCGCCGTGCTGATCGCCGCCGTGCTCAGCGCGCCGCTCGTCGTGCCGATGTTCGGTCACTGGCTCGGCCTGCACTGGATGCTGCCCGCCGCCGCGCAGTTCGTGCTCGCGTCCATCGTGCAGTTCGGCTTTGGCGCGCGCTTCTACCGCGCCGCCTGGAAGGCCGTGCGCGCGTTCGCGGGCAATATGGATCTGCTGGTCGCGCTCGGCACCTCGGCGGCCTGGGGCGTGAGCGTCTACGCGATGCTCGCGCATCCCGGCGAGAGCGCGCATCTGTACTTCGAGGCTTCGGCGGTCGTCATCACGCTGGTGCGCTTCGGCAAGTGGCTCGAAGCGCGCGCGAAGCGCCAGACCACCGACGCCATCCGCGCCCTCAACGCCTTGCGCCCCGAGCGCGCGCGCATTCGCGAACACGGCGTCGAGCGCGATGTGCCGCTTGCCCAGGTGCGCGTCGGCGCGATCGTGGTCGTGCGTCCCGGCGAGCGTCTGCCGACCGACGGCATCGTGCTCGAAGGCCGCAGCCATATCGACGAATCGCTGATCACCGGCGAAAGCCTGCCGGTGCCGAAGTCGCCCGACGACTCCGTCACCGCCGGTTCGATCAACGGCGAAGGGCTGCTGGCCGTGCGCACGACCGCCATCGGCGCGGAAACGACGCTTGCGCGCATCATCCGCCTCGTCGAAAACGCGCAGGCGGAGAAAGCGCCGATCCAGCGTCTCGTCGATCGCGTGAGTGCCGTGTTCGTACCCACGATCCTCGTGATCGCGACGCTCACGCTGGGCGGCTGGCTGCTCGCGGGCGCGTCGGCGGAAACCGCGATTCTCAACGCGGTGGCCGTGCTGGTGATCGCCTGCCCGTGCGCGCTCGGCCTCGCCACGCCCGCCGCGATCATGGCGGGCACCGGCGTGGCCGCGCGTCACGGCGTACTCATCAAGGATGCCGAAGCACTCGAAACCGCGCACGACGTAGGCGTCGTGGCCTTCGACAAGACCGGCACGCTCACGCTCGGCCAGCCGTCGCTCGCCGCGTTCGAAGCCGCGCAAGACATCGCGCGCGCCGATGCGCTCGCACTCGCCGCCGCCGTCCAGCAGCACAGCGATCATCCGCTCGCGAAAGCCGTGGTGAATGCGTTCGAGGCGCAGGCGCACGGCGCCGCACTGCCCGCCGCAACCGAGGCGCGCGCCGTGCCCGGCCGTGGCGTGGAAGCCGAGGTCGATGGCCGCCGTCTCGCCATCGGCAGCGCGCGCTGGCTTGCGGAACTGAAGCTCGCGGTCGCGCCCGAACTCGCCGATCGCGCGAAGGCGCTCGAAGCGCAAGGCAACACCGTTTCGTGGCTGATGGACACGCACGCGAACGCTGTGCTCGCCCTGCTCGCCTTCGGCGACACCGTGAAGCCCACGGCGCGCGACGCCATCGCGCGATTGAAGGCGATGGGCATCCGCAGCGTGCTCGTGACCGGCGATAACTCAGGCAGCGCGCAGGCCGTGGCCGCGCAACTCGGCATCGACGAAGTACACGCGCAGGTGCTGCCCGACGACAAGGCGCGCACCGTGCGCGATCTGAAGATCCGCACCGGCGCGATCGTGGCGATGGCCGGCGACGGCATCAACGACGCGCCCGCGCTCGCCGCCGCCGATATCGGCATCGCCATGGCCACCGGCACCGACGTTGCCATGCACGCCGCCGGCATCACGCTGATGCGCGGCGATCCGGCGCTCGTGGCCGCCGCCATCGACATCTCGCGGCGCACGTGGCGCAAGATCCAGCAGAACCTGTTCTGGGCCTTCATCTACAACCTGATCGGTATTCCGCTCGCGGCCTTTGGTCTGCTGAATCCGATGATCGCGGGCGCGGCGATGGCATTTTCGAGCGTGAGCGTCGTGACCAATGCGCTGCTGCTGCGCACCTGGCGCGATCGTCCCGATCGTTCATAACGTCGCCTTTATATGGCGCGGCATTTCATATGCAGCGCCATTTCCTATATTTTCACGCACCACAAAATAATATTTCAGCGTGCGAAATATTCGACACGCTATAGCGCTTTTCACGCATCGATCCAGCGCAATCCCTTACGCATCAACGCACCCAGATCGCACCCCATATCGGCGCTCGCGCGTATTCATACGCAAACGTTGGCGCTTTTTTTTCTGCACCCCTCAAGGATCGCTAAAGCTGGCCGTAATCCGTATGCCAGCGCTTCGAAAGCGCCAGTTCCCGGCATCATTTCTTCAGGAACCGCTTCAATGATTTCATTCGTCCAGCGACGCACCAGTGTGGGTGTGCGTCTCGCGCTGCTTTCGTGCGTGATCGTCGCGGCGATCTTTATCGCATTTACGCTAGCCATCACCCATAGCGCCGCCACTCAGGTCGGCGAACAGGTGCGCGCGCGTATCGCCGAAAAGGATCGCTCGGTCGCGTCCACCATCGCGCTGATCGATAGTGCGCTCGACGCCGAAGTCGATCGCTCGATGACGCTGTTCGCCAGCTTCCTGCCCGGCGACTTCGCGCTCGATCCGACGCAGACCGTCGATATCGGCGGCAAGGCCACGCCGACTTTCAAAGTGGGCGATCGTGTGCTGAACCTCGATTTTTCGATTCCCGATCAATTCCTCGCGCGCAGCGGCGCCATCGCGACCGTGTTCGCCCGCACCGGCGACGACTTCGTGCGCGTGACCACCTCGCTCAAGAAGCAGGACGGCTCGCGCGCGATCGGCACGCTGCTCGACCGCAAAGGTCCGGCCTACGCGCCGATTCTCGACGGCCGCAGCTACTCGGGTCTCGCGCAGTTGTTCGGCAAGCAGTACATCACCGAATACAAGCCCATTACCGATGCCAGCGGCAAGGTGATCGGCGCGCTCTTCGTGGGCGTGGACGTGGACAAGCAGATCGGCGCGATCAAGAGCGAGATCGGCAAACTGAAGCTGGGCGACACCGGCTATTACTTCGTGATGGACGCCTCGAACGGCGCGGCGCGCGGCAATTTCCTCGTGCATCCGGCCGCCGTGGGCCAGCATTTCGACGATGCCAACGCGCCCTACTCGCGCATGCTCGACGCGCACGAAGGCACCTTCGATTACAGCAGCGCCGACGCCACGCTCGGAGAGCGCGACGCGCACGCCAAGCTCGTCTCGTTCGTGAGCGTGCCGCAATGGCAGTGGCTGGTGGGCGGCGTGGTGCCGCGCGACGAGATCATGGCCGAAGTGAACACCACGCGTAACGACTTCGCGGCGATCGGCTTCGCGCTGGTCGTGCTGTTCGCGGCGCTGTCGATCTACGCGGCGCGGCGCATGGTGAGCCAGCCGCTCGACGCCGCCGCGCACGCCGCCGGGCAACTCGCGGCGGGCGACCTGACGGTGCGCATCGGCGCGGCGCAAGCGACGCACGCAGCAGGCCCGGCGAGCGCGCAAGGCGCCGACGAAATCGGCCGTCTGACCCAGGCCATCGACGGCATCGGCGTGGGTCTCGCGCAGATCGTTTCGCAAGTGCGCGGCGCGAGTGCGCAGATGAGCGACGACACCGCGCGCATCGCCGAAAGCAGCGGCGAGATCGCCGAGCGTATCGCCAGCCAGGCCAGCAGCCTCGAAGAGACGGCGGCGAGCATGGAAGAGATCACCTCGACGGTGCAGCAGAACGCCGATCACGCCCAGCGCGCCAATAACGTGGTGACGGGCGCAGCGGACGCGGCGCTCGACGGCGGACGCGCGGTCGAACGCGTGGTCGCGACGATGCAGGACATCAGCCGCGCCTCGCAGAAGATCACCGATATCACCAGCGTGATCGACGGCATCGCGTTCCAGACCAACATCCTCGCGCTCAATGCGGCCGTGGAAGCCGCGCGTGCGGGCGAGCACGGCAAGGGCTTCGCGGTGGTCGCGAGCGAAGTGCGCGCGCTCGCTCAGCGCAGCGCGGCGGCGGCGCGCGAGATCGCGGCGCTGATTTCGGAATCGTCGGCGACGGTCGACACGGGTTACCGCATCGCGGGCGAAGCGAGCACGACGATGCGCGACATCGTCACGCGCGTGGAGGAAGTGCGCGCGATCATCGCCGAAATCAGCGTGGCGTCGCGCGAGCAATCGGGCGGCATCGAGCAGGTCAACATCGCGGTCTCGCAGATCGGCGAGGCCACGCAGCAGAGCGCCGTGCTGGTCGGCGACGCCGAGCGTGCCGCCGCGGCGCTTTCGGATCAGGCCGCCACGCTCGCGCAACTGGTCAGCGTGTTCAAGCTGCGCGGCGAGCGGTAAAACGAAACGCGGTCGGTAAACGCACAAGGGCGCTTGAGGTCACTCAAGCGCCCTTTTTACTTCGTGTCGCGCGTTACTGGACGATCGTCGCGCTTTGCACCAGCGATTTGACGAGCTTGGCCGCGCCCGCGTCCATCGCTTCGGCCGTCAGTTCGCGGCGGATCTCTTCCTTCACTTCGCTGTACGGCTGCACCTTCATCGCGCGCTTGTCCTCGAGCTTCACGACGACCCAGGCCTGGCCCGAACGCACCGGCTGCGGCGCGACCGCGCCCACCTTGAGTTGAGCGAGCGCACGCGCGAATTCCACCGGCACGCCATGCGTGTTGCCTTCCTTGACCGGCGTTCTGAAGCTGACCCACGGCATTTCGCCGCCGTTCGCCTTCGACGGCACCATGCTGTAATCGCGCGCCAGCGCGTCGAACGGCTGGCCCGCTTTGGCCTTCGAAATCACATCCTGCGCAAGCTTCTGGTCGGCGACCACGATCACCTGCGGTTTGAATTCGAACTTGCCGAGTTCCACATTCGTGGTGTCGTAGCGCGCGCGGATTTCGCGTTCCGTCGGCGCCGGTACGTGCACGTTGTCCTGCATCCACGCGCGAATCACGAGATCGGTCTTGTCCGTGCCGGATGCCTGGACGATTTCCGGACGCTGATCGTAGTGCGCGCTGACGGCCTGCTGGCGCATCACTTCGCGCACGATCAACTGCTCCTTGAGCGCCTTGCGCAGCTTGGGCGAGTCGGTGGCGTCCTGGTTGCGGCTGATCACCGCCTGCACGGCACTATCGAGCGCCGATTGCGGAATCTGCACGCCGTTGACCACGGCCATCGCGCCGGCGGGCAAGGTCTGCGGCGCGCCCGAGGTCGCTCCAGCGGCCGGCGTGGCCGAAGCGGCTGGTGTAGGCAGCGCCTGAGCGAACGTGGGCAACGCGGTGACAAGCAGCGCCGACGCGCACAGCGCACGGAAAAGCGGGGACATACGGAACATCAGATTCGACTCCAGAAGAGGAAGGGCCAGCGGCCCGCGCCCGGCATTATCGCTTGTGCGGGGTCGTGGATGCGAAATGCGACGGTGAGGCGGTTCGGGTGACGCGCTGCAAGCGCCGTGTGGCGGGGTGTTGGCGGGTTCGCGGGCGGAGGGCGGGATGGTGGTTATGCACAGAGTTGCCAACAAAAATTACGAAATTCTTCCAGCTCGCCAATACACCCCAACTGTTTCAGATATTTCCGAGGGGACGATGAGATTGCGCTGTCGGTCTGCAAAGGCATTGATGTCGCGCAACTCCTACGGGGGCGCTTAGGTTCAGTATCTCGCGCAGCTTACGATTTTCGTATCGACCACATCGATTAATAAGCAGTCCGTTATTTCAAGAATTCTCAGTCGAGTCAGCATTCAGCAACAAGGAGGTCAAACGCATGCCCCGTCAGAGTGATGTGCGCTTTACTTTTGAAGCAGCCGGTAGTATTGCGTTCGATGTCGTTGGTTTTCAACTAACCGAGGGCATCAGCAGTCCCTTCAATCTGACCGTTGAGCTATCGAGTACCGATCCCGCTGTCGATTTCAGCAAGGTCCTCGACCAACCCGCCACGTTCACAATCTGGCGTGGCGAAACCGCCGTGCGAT
>NZ_JAAGPR010000052.1 GCF_017104965.1 Paraburkholderia sp. Ac-20340 | reverse complement strand
GACGCAGAATCTCGATTTCCATGTACTCCTCGTAGCTGATCACGGGCCGCCCAAAAGGAGCAACCCTACAACGAGGTGTATCAATTCCTAACTGCGTTGCTGTATCAATTTACAACTGCGCGCGACATATCTCTCTGACGGTCGAGCAATTGCACTGGTTGCTCGACGGCATCGATCTGGCTCTTATCCAGAAGCACCCACGCCGGTTTTACGAACGGATCGGCTGAACGCCCGGCGCATCTGGACGGTCTAACTGGCCATGCCGAACGACATCGTCACACTCAGTGCCGAAGAGTATCAGGCGCTACTCGCCGAGCGCGACGCACTGCGTGGCGAGCTTCGGCTGGCGAAGGCTGAGCGCGACCTGGCAGAGGAGAGCCTACGTGCCTATAAACACGAGTTGTTCGGCGCGTCGAGCGAGGCTCGCGCGACTGATCAACTCGGCCTGTTTAACGAGGCCGAAGCACTCGGTACTGACGCCGCGCCCGCACGTGAGGATGAACCCGCCACGCAGGTTGCCGGGCACACGCGCGGCAAGCGCGGACGCAAACCGCTCGATCCGCATCTGCCGCGCGAGATCGTGCGGCACGAATTGCCCGAGTCGGAGCGCTTCTGCGCGCACGACGGCCATGCGCTGGTTGAGATCGGTGTGGAGACCAGCGAGCAGCTCGACGTGATTCCCGAACAGGTACGCGTCGTCCAGCATCAACGGGTGAAGTACGCGTGTCCCTGCTGTGACCTCGGCATCAAGGTCACGCCAGCACCGGCAAGAATTATCCCTCGCGGGCTGCTCACGGAATCGGCGCTCGCATGGATCATCACCGGCAAGTACCAGTACGGCATGCCGCTGTATCGCCAGGCAACCCTGCTGCGCCGCTTCGGCGGCGACATCTCGTCGAACACTCTGGCGGCCAGCGTTGTTCGCGTTGGTCTTGCCGCGCAGCCCGTGATCAACCTGATGCGCGATGTGCTGCTCGACTCGGAACTCATCTACGGCGACGAGACAACCTTCCAGGTGTTGAAGGAGCCAGGACGGCGACCGCAATCGAAGAGCTATCTGTGGGCGCAAGTCAACGGCTCGGGACCGCCCGTTAGGATGTTCTCGTACTCGCCGGGGCGTGGCGCCCAGCATGCGCAGCGGCTCTATGCGGGCGTGAAGCCTGGTACCGTGTTGATGACCGACGGCTATGAGCTATACAACGGCATCGCTCGTGATCACCGGCTCGTGCATCTCGGTTGCTGGGCGCACGTGCGTCGCGGATTCATCAAGGCGGAAGAGACCGTGCCGA
Source organism: Paraburkholderia sp. Ac-20340 (assembly GCF_017104965.1). GTDB lineage: Bacteria > Pseudomonadota > Gammaproteobacteria > Burkholderiales > Burkholderiaceae > Paraburkholderia. The sequence continues at coordinate 42,504 of NZ_JAAGPR010000052.1, read as the reverse complement.
AGGCCGCGCGCACGCCGGACCTGCTGGCTACACGGTTCGTCGGGCTGATTGGAAAGCTGTTCGCTGTCGAGGCGCGCGCAGCGAAGTGGACAGCGCAACGTCGGCAGCGGCTGCGTGCTCGCTACAGTAGTCGCGTGCTCGCCGTCATCGAGCACATGATGGTCAAGCAACTGCCGACGATCGTGCCGTCGAGTTTGCTTGGCAAGGCTCTCCAGTACATGCATGGACAGTGGCCCAAGCTGGCCCGCTATGTCGAGAACGGGAACTGGCCCATATCGAACAACCTGTGCGAGAACGCCATCAGGCCGTTCGTCATCGGAAGGAAAGGATGGCTGTTTGCCGGCACCGTTGCCGGCGCGCAGGCGAGCGCCAATCTCTACTCACTGGTTGAAACCTGCAAGGCGAATGGCATCGATCCTTACCGCTATCTCGTCTCGCTGTTCGCGAAGTTGCCCCTTGCCGCAACCGCTGACGACTATGCGGCGCTCATGCCGTGGGCGCCGCCTGCCACCCTAACCTCTGAGGGGCGTGGTCAATAGACCGCTTACGATTGATCTGCATGGCCCGGAACTTGACGAGCGACGAGCGCATGCGATTCAGACCGAGAATGGCTTGCTGATCCTCCGTCATGGCCGCGACGGTGTTCTTGCCTGGCTGCTGTGCTGCAGTCCAGATCGCACGGGCAGTCGCGGCGCCGGTTCCATTTAGGTCTACTAATGCGTGAATAAACTCGCAACGCAACAGAACGACCTCGTGCCCCAGTGTGCGGAGCCTGCGACCCCACCAATCGGCGTTCGCGCAGGCTTCGAGTGCAATGCGGCCAGCAGGCCGCTGCGAAAGAAAGGTCATCAGGTCCGCTCTGCTGAACCTGCGATTGGCGCCGTCGCTGTTCTCCGCGTCGGCCCAGTAGATCTGGAACACGCGCTTCGAAATATGGAGCCCGTATGTTGTAGCAGGCATTTCGGGCCTCGGTTGCTCAGGTGGCTGGGGCGAACCTCCACATTGGCGCATTAACGCCCTCCGGTTGCCCAGGCTTCAACGCATCTGGTCTTCTCACGGAAGGCGGCCATTTCCCAACCATCTCGGACGAACATCGCCCCACGCATGATCAGCATCCAGGGCAGCAACGCCGCTTGCCTGGCCCAAGGGACAACCAGCTCAAAGCAAGGCGCCACATGTCCTTTGGGTCGTCGAAGCGTGCTGCGACAACATTGACCCGCAGAGAGTCCTGTTCCGCGCGATCCTACTGGTGCTGCAATCAGTGAGACCGTTCCGACTGCGCAGCGGCAGCCTTGGCTCGCCATTCCTGAATCTGCTCGTGAGTCGCTGTCGCCCCGCCGCATACAATGGCGAGGGGGGCCTTGAAATCTGCGATGATGCTCTGGTTCCGGCTATAGATGGCTGCCAGCGTCGCACCGCACGCGGGCTCGACCAATACCCGATGGTCGTGGAGGAAATTTTCGCAGGCCTCCAGCGCCTCGAGATCGGACACAACGTGGCACCGCACGTCATGTGAGCGGCTTACCTCGAACGCGTTTGTACATACTCTCTTTGCGCCGAGCGACGTCGCGACGCTCGTGATCGCGTCGAGTTCGATCTGGACGCCTGCCTGAACCGATCGGGCGAGCGAGTCCGCTCCTTCCGTCTCGATGGCAACAACGGGGATATGCCCGAGACCATTGCGTCGGAGCCCTTCGACCACGCCTGAGAGAAGACCGCCCCCTCCCACCGACACGATGACAGAATCGAACGACGCCTCCGCTCTGACCACCTCATCAATCATGGTCGCATGCCCCGGCCACATCGTCGGATTGTCGAACGGGTGCACGAAGGCCGACGAGGCATCCAGCATGGACTGAGCAAGCGCATTCGCCTCCATCCACGATGCGCCATGAACGATCACAGTGGCGCCCTCCTGCTCGATAAGCGCCTTGGCCTTCATGGTTGTGGTCTCCGGTACAACAACGGTAACGGGGATCGACAACTTGCGCCCGGCGTAGGCCGCCGCAATTCCCGCGTTCCCGCCCGAGGACGAAATGAACCGCGTTTTCCCTTGACGCGCATATTCCTCGCAAAGGGCGCCAATTCCGCGGATCTTGAACGACCCGCTCGGTTGGAGCGCCTCAAACTTCAACCACACAGACTTCCCGCTCAGGATGCTCAGCGGACGGGACTGGAACAGTGGCGTTTCGATGTGGAGCGGCATGTAAGACCTCTTCTGCAAAAAAATGGCAAATTGCCGGTAAAAACGATGTGGCAGGCGCGACTTCAGCCTTCCGCTTTAGCTGCCTGATACGCTCCTTGATTCATCCGCGCACCGCGTCTCGACTCGAGATTCGAGAAGACGAGTCCCGCCAATATCACCGTGAAACCCACGAAGTGATAGATGCGAATCGTCTCGCCGAGCAACAGGCTGGACAGCAATGCTCCGTAGACCGGGATGAGGTGGATAAACAGCCCTGCACGGGACGGCCCCACCCTGGCAACACCCGCCATGTACAGGAAAGTCGCCAGCAACGACGCCACAAGCGCGACGTAGCAAATTCCCAGCAGAGACGAATGTGTCCATACTGCTCGATGACCCGCGCAGTACTCCCACATGAAGCACGGGAACAGAAAAAGCACTGCAATCAAAAGCTGCGCACCAAGGAGGCCCGCTGGATTGAGGTCGTCTGGCAACGCCCTGAGCCAGAGTGAATACAGCGCGAAGCACACCATGCCGAGAAATACGATCGCGTCGCCCGCCGAGAACTGCAGGGCGATGAGCCGGCTGAGTTCCCCGTGCAGAATGATGACGAGCACGCCGGTGCAGGAGAGTGCCATCCCCACCACCTGGTTTCCGGTGAAGCGCTGTTTGTAAATGAGTCCTCCAAACAGCACGATCAGCACGGGAATGATCGAATTCAGCAGCAGCGCGTTAGAGGCGGTCGTGGAATGGAGACCGGCATACACCAGGAGATTGAAACCCGCCAACCCTGTAAGCGCGGTTCGCACCAGTTGCCACCGAAGATGCCAGTAGCGCCTCGCGTCCCGACGGATAGCAGGCCAGGCGAAAGGTGACAGGCAGACCAACGCAATCAAATGGCGAACGAAGGCGAGCGTCATGGGCGGCACATCGGTCCGAAGTGCCCGTCCGACCACGAAGTTGCCGGCCCAGAGCAGAGGGGGCAATGCCAGGGCCACCCAGGCCCCCAGATGGCGTGTGGTTGTAGCGAAGTCGCGGTTGGTGGGCATGTGAAACCTCCATATACAGGCTTCACATTGTGAATACAGCGGTTTCATGTAACAATCGGATGCAATGTAAATGATATTTACGTTATGCGTAAAGCTCTCGACGGCGGTCTTCTCCACGCAATGCGCGCATTTCTCCGGGTCATCGACAGCGGCAGCTTCACCGCCGCGGCCGAGCAGATGGACCTGACGACAGCGCAAATCTCCCGCCTTGTCACCGAACTCGAAAACCGTCTGGGCGCCAAGCTCCTTCAACGATCGACGCGCCAGCGCGTGCTCACGGACGTCGGCGCCGACTACGCTGAACGCTGTCGCGAGGTGATTGCCCTCGTCGACGAGGCCGAGGCACACGCATCTGGCACGAACATGTCGCCGCAGGGGCGTCTTCGGGTCCAGTGCATGGTCAATTTCGGACAGCACTATGTGGCACCGATGATGGCGGACTTCTGCGCCAGCTATCCGCAACTGAGCGTCGAATACAGCACATCGCAATACGTGCCCGACCTGCTTGCCCGCGGCGTCGACGTCAGTCTGTACCTGGCCGAATCATTGGCCGACTCAGGAATTGTCGCGCGGCGACTGGGTACGACGTTTTCCATCCTCTGCGCTTCGCCTGACTACATCAAGCGCCATGGCGAGCCGCACACGCCCGACGACCTGAACCAGCATACCGCTCTGCGACTGGTCAATCCGTCCATTCGTCCAGAGTGGAACCTGACTGACGGGAATGGCACCACACAGCAACTTAGCCCGCGCGGAAAACTGATTGCGGATACGCCCGACATGGTGCTGGATGTCGCGCTGCGAGGTGCGGGTATTACGTTACTGCCACTTTTTACGGTAATCGATGACGTTCGCGCGGGCCGCCTGAAACGCGTCCTGCCCACGTGGCGATCACCAGACATTGGCATCTACGCACTTCTGCCATCGCGCCATTACCTGAACGCGAAAACGAGAGCGTGGCTCGAATGGGTGGAGCAGCGAATCACGCCGCAACTCAAAGCAGACGCCAACTATTTCTCCCAGAAAACGCGCTGACGCTCCTCCCACCATCGAACGGGTACCGAAAAGGCTGTGCTTACTGCCGCCCATCCTCCCGGTACCGTCTCGCATTGCAGCGGTCATTCCGGCTTCACCGCTGCATATCGACGGCTGTCGAAAGCCACGACTGTCAGTTTCTCCAGGCACGCTCCCCGACTTCATAGCCCCGCCCAGTCGCCTCGGTCTGCAACACTGATTTACGCCGCGCATACGCGAAGTAAATAAAAGCCCCCAAGGCGAGCCACGTTCCGAATGCGATCCAGGTGATGGGCTTCAGGTAGGCCATCAGGACGAGACAGAACGCGATTGCAAGCGCGGGCACCGCTGGCACGCCCGGGCAACGGAAAGCCCTAGGCAGGTCCGGTCGCTTCTTTCGAAGCACAATCACGGCGACAGCGACGAGGCAGAACGCTGCGAGCGTGCCAATGTTGACCAGTTCAGCAAGCACACTGAGCGGAACCACAGCGCCGATCATCGAAAACAGGATGCCGACGGTCCAGGTGGTGAGAAATGGTGTGCCGAACTTCGGATGGATCCTCGAAAACTTTTTCGGCAATAACCCGTCCCTCGACATCGCGAAAACGATACGCGTCTGGCCGTAGCACATCACGAGAATGACGGTTGTCATACCGAGGATAGCGCCGAGATCAACAAATCCCGCGAACCAGGGTTCTTTTGCGTACTGCAAAGCCAGCGAGACAGGGTGGTCGACACCAAGAAACTGCTGGTACGGCACGATGCCCGTTATGATGGCCGACACGACGATATAAAGAATGGTGCAGAAAGCGAGTGAGCCAATGATTCCGATGGGAAGATCGCGCCCCGGACGTTTTACCTCTTCAGCGGCAGAGGACACTGCGTCGAACCCGATGAACGCGAAAAAGACGAGTGACGCGGCACTCAGCACACCACCGTAGCCAAACGGTGCGAATGGATGCCAGTTCGCCGGCTGGACATGACGCATCCCAACGACAATGAAGAGGATGACGACTGTCACCTTGATCGCCACCATCAGATTGTTGATCCGCTTCGTCTCCCGGACACCAATCGAGAGCATCGCCGCAATTGCGAGCATGATGACTAACGCCGGCAGATTGCAGTACGTCACCGCACCGGGGACGGCACCAGGGGCTGCCGTTAGAGCGACCGGGAGGTTCAGACCGAATCCCGCCATGAGCGACTGGAAGTAGCCGGACCAGCCTGCCGAGACAGCAGAGGTCGCGAGCCCGTACTCGAGCATGAGGTCCCAGCCGATCATCCAGGCAACGAATTCTCCAAGTGTGGCGTAACTGTACGCATAGATCGACCCTGCGACGGGGACCGTTGAAGAAAACTCCGCGTAACAGAGCGCCGCAAACCCGCATGCCACGGCCGCAACGACAAACGAAAGCATCAGCGCAGGTCCTGCCGTTACCGCGCCCGTCCCTGTGATCACAAAGATCCCTGTGCCGATGATTGCGCCAATCCCCATCAAGATGAGATCGAGCGGCCCAAGTACCTTCTTCAAACCGTTGGGCTTTTGGCTCGAAGCAATCATCGCGTCGATGCTCTTCGTCCTGAAAAGATTCATTGTCTGTCTCCGTCTCTAGTTTTGCATCGCGACTCGGCCGACGCCTACTGCATGACTGTTTTCGCTTCTGCCTGGTACCTCCATGGTTGACGACTTCGCTGTCGCTCTCCCAGGACGAATACAGCCTGCCGTGAAACTCACGGTCTCGGCCCAATCATTTACAGTATGTTCGGTATGCTAAATAACTGTGATGAATCTCCCTAGCCCATTGAATCCCGCGGCGTCAAGCCGCGGGAAGCTGCCGTATCCGGCTTCTGTCCTCGGTTATTGCTCCAGGTCGTAGTAGACCCAAACCTGCCCCTTCTTTTCCTTCACTTTTGAAATTTTGATCTTGCCGATTTCTGCCGTCGACCCTACGTGCGTACCACCGCAACTGTAGGCTGGAAGCGACCCGAACCCGATAGAGCGCTTGTCGCCGTCCAGCGTCATGTTGCGACTGAGACCTGCAGCAACATGGGCATTGGCCTGCTGCTCGATGATCTCCCCGGTCATCTCCCTCGGATCCACATCGTGTTCGAAGATCACGCGCGCTTCGCCGGGCCAGTGATGCCCCTTGACGGCCCGCCACCCGAATTCCTCTCCACAAAAGCCAATGAGATGCCCTGCGGAATGCAGTCTCGCATGCAGCGAACGCGCGGCAGACGAAACGTCGATGCGTGCTTCGCCCAGAGGCACGTCCCGATCGCACACATGGATGACCTGATCTTCGACCTGGCTTACACGAAGGACACTCGCGTCACCGATCGTCCCCTGGTCGGAAGGCTGGCCGCCGCCCTGCGGATGAAACAGCGTCGCAGCGAGCACGACTTCAAATCGACCGTCTTCAGTTCTGGAGCAACTCAGGACCTGAGCGTTCATGCTGAGGTCGTCGCTTGTGAGATAGTGACGCTGTGTCATTTCAAATACCCTTTCTCAATAATTCATCGCTACGCGTGAGCAACGCGTAGCATGCTGTATCGCCGCCACCGTGCGCCCTCGAACGCGACGTTACGCCCGATGGCACTGACCTTCGATCGTCGTGGAAAGAAGAGAAGTAGTCGTCAAGACAATCGCAGGTTCGAACAGCTCGTGGCATCTCCGGAATCTGAGCGCAGGCGGCGAAAGACTCTGTGTAGCGATGGTTGTACGGCACCGCGGTCAACATCTCTTCAGCAGGGTTCGATATGACGCCGATGCCCCCGCTTGCCCGACAGCGACCAAATGAGCGCGGCGCGCCTGTCTCCTCCACGCTGTTGGTTGAACGCCCGGTAGGTTATAGAAGGGTACCGGGTTCAGTCCGCCGCGCATTGTATAAAATTGACTCTTCGATCTCGCCCTTCGTTCGCCCCCGTCCTCACCGCACTGAGCAGCGGCCGCGTCTGCAAGTTCCACTGCCGCCCTGATCTGCGCCGAGAGGCCGGCCATGCACATGGCCGCCCACCCCGCAAGAGGGCATCTTTCATCGCTGGGGGGGCGCGGCCGTCGCAACAGCGTCAGTAGTTCGACGGAGCCACGCCGAACGCCTGTCGAAATGCCCGGTTGAAGTGGCTTTGATCGTAAAACCCCAAGCCTTGCGCGACTTCAGCAATTGTTCCAACGCTGCGCGCGAGTTGCGAGCACGCCTGCTCCAGACGAAGTCGCACGAGCCACGCGTGCGGTGTCATGCCGACGGTCTGCTTGAACAGCCTCAGGAAATGAAACCGGCCCACCCCGCATACTGCGGCTAGTTCCTCGAGTCGGATCTTTTCGCCCAAATGGGCAAAACAGTAGTCCCTGACGCGCTGCCACTGCATCGGCGAGAGCGCTCTCATGTCCTCTTGCGGTAGAACCGCTCTCGACTGCGCGAGCAGAATCTGGAGCAGAGTCAGCCACTGAGACTCGACCGAAAGGTTCATGGAGCCGTTGCTCGCCGCCATCGCATCGTGCAGCCGCAACAGCTGGGCGGCCAGCACAGGATCCTCAAGCATGGTCCCACCGAGTTCAAGGTCACCTCGCCTTCCCCCGAACTCGTCGGCGATGCTGGCAAGAAGATCGTAGGAGAGCCGAAAGGTTCTGAGCGTGTACGCGTCGTCGCCTTCGTTGATTCCGTCGTGGATCTCGCCAGGAGGCATAAGGGAGATACAACCGGGACCAAGCAGTACTGACTTACCTCTGAAGGTCTGACGCTGCACACCATCGGTAACCAGGCCGATGTGATAGTCGATGTGGAAGTGACGGTCGAAGCTGAATTTTGAGAGTCGCGCCGAACCCAGCACCAGCCCTGGCACTGCGGCAACACGCTGGTACTGGACGAGATCTTTCATGGCAAAGCGCTGTGCCGCGCGTGAAGAATTAGCGATCGAACATCGGCGGCGTCGCTGTTGGGCATGGACTTAGACTAGCACAACGATGAGCGCATTTATCGCGTCGTTGTTACGTTTTACGTAAATATACTTTTCGCCATTTCGGGTTGCTCCGCGGCCCGTCCGCCCGCAGCATGATTTTTTGGGTAGATGGCGCTGTGGGTCACGTCCCCGCACTCTGCAAGTGGCCGGAGCTGACTCGCAGGATCCGCCGCGTCGATATCACACCGCCTCCTAGCAGTCAGCAGACCTCGACCATGAAATTCTCCAACCGAGCACGATCTATCTCGCCGTTCATCGCGATGGAATTTGGTAAACGGGCAGCAGCTCTGGAAGCCCAGGGCCATCGAGTCATCAAACTCAACATCGGCGAGCCGGATTTCGGTGCGCCGGCGCCAGTAGTCCGGGCAATGCAGGAAGTCCTGACGAGCACACCGATGACGTACACCTCGGCGCTCGGCCTGTACGACCTTCGACAGGCCATCGCTCGGTATTACGAAACAACGTACGGCCTGGATATCGATCCATCGCGAGTCGTGGTGACGGCGGGCGCCTCAGCTGCGCTACTTCTGGTCACGGCGGCCCTGGTCAACCCGGGAGATCGTGTTCTCGTCTCTGACCCGTCGTATCCGTGCAATCGGCAGTTCCTTTCAAGCTTTGGTGCCGAGGTTAAACTCGTGCCCACGAGTGCCGAAACGCGCTTTCAGCTCGACGCGGACCTTGTCAGGAAGCATTGGACAAGCGATGTCCGTGGCCTGATGATCGCGACACCAAGCAATCCGACCGGGACTTCCGTTCCGATTGGTGAGCTTTCGGAGATCTGCGCACACGCACGTGCGCATGATGCATGGAGGATTGTCGACGAGATCTATCTTGGATTGACCTTCCCGACCCGCACAGGCGCTCCCGCTCAAAGCGCCCTGTCTGTTGACCCCGACGCGATCGTCATCAACAGCTTCTCCAAATACTTCGGGATGACCGGATGGAGGCTCGGATGGTGCATCGTGCCGTCGGAGATGACACCCGTTATGGAGCGCCTCGCGCAAAACTACTACATCTGTCCATCTACCCCGGCACAACACGCTGCACTGGCCGCCTTCCGACCAGAGACAATTGCGATCTGCGAATCACGTCGACGCGAACTTGAAACCCGACGCTCACTTGTCCTTGACGGACTGGAGCGCATCGGACTGCCGGTTCCTGTCGCGCCCGATGGTGCCTTCTATGTCTACTTCAGCGTAGAAGGTACGGGCATGAGCGCGATGGAGTTCTGCAAACGTGCGCTCGAGGAAACACACATTGCATTGACACCGGGCAATGACTTCGGTGAGCAAGGCGCGACACAGTATGTTCGACTTTCGTTCGCCGCGTCGATCCCCGAGCTGGCTGAAGGTTTAGCCCGCCTTGAGCGCTTTCTAGCGCCGACGACCGCTTGATTCCTGCGGCGTTCACAAAAGCAAAGTTGTATCTACCGTTCTGCAACGCAATAACTCCCGTTCCACGCCTCTAGGTAAGGCCGTCGTGCCAATTCCCGTTGCAAGCAAAATTGAAAATCATCTAGCGGGCCTCCGCCCGCCGCCCTGCCGGGCAGCGGGGTTAAAGTGAGTTTGCGAAATCGCTTTCACCAGACGGAGGCCGATATGAACTATAGCGGCATCGACTTGCATTCGAACAACAGCGTGGTCACGGTGATTGACGAAGCTGACCGGGTGATGGCAGAAAGGCGCCTACCCAACGACCTCACGAAAATTCTGGCTTTCCTGGCCCCATGGCAGGCAGAGCTTGCTGGCGTTGTCGTCGAGTCAACCTACAACTGGTACTGGCTGGTCGACGGACTAAAGGCCGCGGGATTCATCGTCCACCTCGCCAAAAACACCGGCGATCAAGAGGTACGATGGTCTCAAGCACAGTGGCGACGAGACCGATGCACGCTACCTAGCCCAGCTGTTGCGCCTCGGGATACTGCCGACCGGCACGATTCTCCCGCCGGAGGCGCGCTGCGTGCGCGACGGTGCTCGCCGGCGCGGCGGCGGACATCCTGCCTCTATGTCTTCCGTCGTTGCAACATCTATCATTTACAGCAATGCGCTAACACCCTTCAACAATCCGGAAATCTCGTTCAACGGCGTCACCGAGTGCCTCAACGGCCCGCATATATTTTTCCCCCTCTCGACACTGGATCGCCGCTTCAACGCTATCGAACTCCACGATAGTTGTCCGCTCCATCGCTCCGGAGTCGTATGCTCTCACAGCAACTCCGCGCGCAATGAAACGCCCCCCAGCTGCCAGCACAGCTTCACTTGCAAGTCTCGCGTAGGCGGCTAATTTTTCTGGATCGTTGACGCGACGATATACACTAACCCAATAACCTTTTGCCATTTTTTCGCTCCTCGAAAACGCTCAGACAGTAGCATGAAAGACCCACAGATCGCGCTTCCTGTGTTCCTTCTGCTTCGCCAACAATCGCCAGTTCCTACGAGGGAGCAATTGTCGTCTCCCGCACGACAGGAATCCTGCCGATCTTTGCCTGCCATTCGGCGGGGCCGGTCTTGTGGACCGAGGTGCCCGACGAATCGACGGCCACCGTCACCGGCATGTCCTGCACGTCGAACTCGTAGATGGCTTCCATGCCGAGGTCTTCGAATGCGATGACCTTCGAGCCGCGGATCGCCTTCGAGACGAGGTACGCTGCGCCGCCCACGGCCATCAGGTACGCGGCCTTGTGCTTCTTGATCGCATCGATCGCGACCGGACCGCGCTCGGCCTTGCCTACCATCGAGATCAGGCCCGTTTGCGAGAGCATCAGGTCGGTAAACTTGTCCATGCGGGTGGCGGTCGTGGGACCTGCCGGGCCGACCACTTCGTCGCGCACCGGATCGACCGGGCCGACGTAGTAAATCACGCGGTTCTTGAAGTCGACCGGCAGCTTCTCGCCCTTGGCGAGCATGTCGGCGATGCGCTTGTGTGCGGCGTCGCGGCCCGTGAGCATCTTGCCCGAGAGCAGCAGCGTCTGGCCCGGCTTCCACGAGGCGACTTCTTCCGGCGTGAGCGTGTTGAGGTCAACGCGCTTGCTCGTTTCCGTGTTCGGTTCCCAGTTGACCTTCGGCCATGCGTCGAGCGAGGGCGCTTCGAGCTTCGCCGGGCCCGAGCCGTCCAGCACGAAGTGCGCGTGGCGCGTGGCGGCGCAGTTCGGGATCATCGCGACGGGCTTCGAAGCCGCGTGCGTCGGTGCCGCGTGAATCTTCACGTCGAGCACGGTGGCGAGACCGCCCAGGCCTTGCGCGCCGATGCCGAGCGCGTTGACCTTCTCGTGCAGCTCGACACGCAGCTCTTCGATCCAGTCCTTCGGACCGCGCTTGATGATGTCCTGGATGTCGATGGATTCCATCAACGATTCCTTCGCCATCAGCATCGCCTTTTCAGCGGTGCCGCCGATGCCGATACCGAGCATGCCCGGCGGGCACCAGCCTGCGCCCATCGTCGGCACGGTCTTGAGCACCCAGTCGCCGATCGAGTCGGACGGGTTCAGCATCACGAACTTCGACTTGTTTTCCGAGCCGCCGCCCTTGGCCGCCACTTGAACGTCGACCTTGTCACCCGGCACGATCTCGTAGTGGATCACGGCCGGCGTGTTGTCCTTCGTGTTCTTGCGGCCGCCTTCGGGCGGGCTCACGATCGAGGCGCGCAGCACGTTGTCCGGGTTCAGGTAACCGCGGCGCACGCCTTCGTTGATCATGTCGGTCACGCCCATCGTGGCGCCGTCCCAACGCACGTCCATGCCGACCTTCACGAAGATCGTGACGATGCCGGTGTCCTGGCAGATCGGGCGCTTGCCTTCGGCGCACATGCGGCTGTTCGTGAGGATCTGCGCGATCGCATCCTTCGCGGCCGGGCTCTCTTCGAGCTCGTACGCGCGGCCGAGCGCTTCGATGTAATCCTGCGGATGGTAGTAGCTGATGTACTGCAGCGAGTCCGCAATGCTCTGGATCAGGTCTTCCTGTTTGATGACGGCCATAGCAGATTTTTCTCGAGGGAATGTTGGCCCGGCTGCGGCCGCCTTACCGTCTGCGGGGCACCGGCATGACTGCCGGTTGCGAGCCGTAGCCCCGATGTGTCAGGTTGAAAATTTCAATCTGCTACCTGACGAAGCTCGATTAGTAGATCCTTCGCGGCAACACGATCGCCCGCCTGTACGTGCACGGCGGCGATCACACAATCGTGGTCAGCCGCAATATGTGTCTCCATCTTCATCGCTTCCAGTGCAATCAACGTGTTGCCCGCTGACACGCGCTGCCCGGGCTGGACCGCCACCGCCACCACCGAGCCCGGCATGGGCGCGGCCACATGCAGCGGATTTTCAGGATCGGCCAGGGCGCGGCCTTTGCGCACCGCCGATGCCTGCGCGGTGCTGCGTTGCTCGACAACAGCCGTGCGCGATTGGCCATTCAGTTCGAACTGGACCTTCACCATGCCCTCGTTACCGTCGGCATGCTGCCCCAGGAGCGAGACCAGCAGCGTCTTGCCAGCGTCAATGTCGACGGCGACTTCTTCCTGCTGTCGCAGACCGTAGAGGAACGCTGGCGTAGGCAATACCGACGTATCGCTGTACGCGCGCAGGTGCGCATGGTAGTCCGCAGTCTGCTTCGGGTACATCAGATACGAAGCCAGTTGCCGGTCGTCGAGCGGGTGCTCGCACGCCGCCTCGCCTTTCACGCGCGCCGCATTGAGATCGACCGGTGGAAGCTGATCGCCCGGCCGGTAAGGCGCAGGCGGTTCGCTGCGCAGGACCTTGCGCGACAGTTCCGCCGGGAAGCCGTCGGGCGGGAAACCGAGTTCGCCCTTGAAGAGCGAAACGACCGATTCCGGGAATGCAACGTCCTTTGCGGGGTCGCACACGTCGGCAGCGCTCATGTCGTTCGCCACCATCATGAGCGCCATGTCGCCCACCACCTTGGAGGTCGGCGTCACCTTGACGATATCGCCGAACATGCGGTTGACATCCGCGTACGCACGCGACACCTCGGTCCAGCGATGCTCGATGCCAAGCGAGCGCGCCTGTTCGCGCAGGTTCGTGTATTGTCCGCCCGGCATCTCGTGACGATAGACGTCTGCGGTGCCGGCGCGGATGTCCGATTCGAACGGTGCGTAGTAGCGACGCACCCCTTCCCAATACATCGACGCCTCATGCAGCCTATCGAGGCTGAGCCCCGGATCGCGTGCGCTCCCGGCCAACGCAGCCGCGATGCTCGAGAGATTCGGCTGGGACGTCAACCCGCTCATGGCATCGAGCGCACCGTCCACCGCGTCGCAGCCCGCATGGATCGCGGCGAGCGCCGAAGCCGCCGAGATGCCGCTCGTGTCGTGCGTATGGAAGTGCACCGGCAAGCCGGTCTCCTCCTTGAGCGCCTTCACGAGCGCCGCGGCGGCCTGCGGACGGCAGATGCCCGCCATGTCCTTGATGCTGAGAATGTGCACCCCGGCCTGCTGGAGTTCGCGCGCGATGCCCACGTAGTACTTCAGGTCATACTTCGAGCGAGCCGGGTCTAACAGATCGCCCGTATAGCAGATTGCGCCTTCGCACAGCGCGCCGCTTTCGCGCACGGCGTCGATAGCGACCCGCATGTTGCGCACCCAGTTCAGCGAATCGAACACGCGGAATACGTCGACGCCCGCACTCGCCGCCTGCTGCACGAAGAAGCGCACGACATTGTCCGCGTAGTTCGTGTAACCGACGGCGTTCGATCCGCGCAGCAGCATCTGGAAGAGAATATTGGGCACCCGTTCGCGCAATTGCGCGAGGCGTTGCCACGGGTCTTCCTTGAGGAAGCGAAGTGCCACATCGAACGTCGCACCGCCCCAGCACTCCATCGAAAAGAGCTGCGGAAGTTCGCGCGCGTAGAACGGCGCGATCGGCAGCATGTCGGCAGTACGCATGCGCGTGGCGAACAGCGACTGGTGCGCATCGCGCATTGTGGTATCGGTCAGCAGCACCTGCTTCTGGTCCAGCATCCACTGTGCGAACCGTTCGGCGCCGAGTTCGCGCAGGCGGTCCCGTGTGCCCGTCGGCAGGGTCCCGCCCGTGTCCACGCAAGGCAGCACCGGCTTCGACAGCGGCAGCGCAGGCAACGAGCGCCCCGCCATCTCCGGATGGCCGTTCACGCTGGTTTCACCGAGATAGCGCAGCAGCTTTGTGGCGCGGTCACGTCGTTTCGCGAAGGCCAGCAACTCGGGCGTACGGTCGATGAAGCGCGTCGTCACCTCCCCTCGCCCGAAGGCCGGATGGTTGATGACGTTCTCCAGGAACTGCAGGTTCGACGCGACGCCGCGAATGCGAAACTCGCGAAGCGCACGATCCATGCGTCGAATCGATTCGACAGCCGTCGGCGCCCACGTGGTCACCTTCACCAGCAAGGAATCGTAGTACGGCGTAATTTCCGCGCCACCATAGGCCGTCCCTGCGTCGAGCCGCACGCCGAAACCCGAAGCGCTGCGGTACGCCGACAGCCGCCCGTAGTCGGGCAGGAAGCCATTATCGGGGTCCTCGGTTGTGATCCGGCACTGCAGCGCATGGCCGGTCAACGGAATGTCGGCCTGTGCGGGCACGCCTGCGGCGCGTTCGGCGACCGCACCGTCTTCACGCACACAATCTTCGATGAGGCCAATACGCCCGCCTTCCGTGATGCGGATCTGGGCCTTGACGATATCGACGCCGGTGATCATCTCTGTCACCGTATGCTCGACCTGAATGCGCGGATTCACCTCGATGAAGTAGAACCGGCCGGTGTCGGCGTCCATGAGGAATTCCACCGTGCCCGCATGCGTGTAGCCGACCGCGCGCATCAGGCGCAGCGCCGCTTCGCAGAGCTCAGCCCGGCCCGCGGCATCGAGGTACGGCGCCGGTGCGCGCTCGACAACTTTCTGGTTGCGGCGCTGCACCGTGCAGTCGCGTTCGTGCAGATGCACGAGATTGCCGTGCGTGTCGCCGAGCACCTGCACCTCGACGTGGCGCGCGTTGCGCACGAGCTTCTCGACGTAGACTTCGTCGTTGCCGAATGCCGCGAGCGCTTCGCGGCGCGCAGCCGCGATCGACGTTTCGAGATCCTGCTCGCTTTCCAGCACGCGCATGCCGCGGCCGCCACCGCCCCAGCTTGCCTTGAGCATCAACGGGTAGCCGATTTGCGCTGCAAGGCGCTTGCACTGCTCGGGATCGTGCGGCAAAGGATCGGAAGCAGGCATCACCGGCACGCCCGCAGCGATCGCCGCGTTGCGCGCCGCGACCTTGTTGCCGAGCATGCGCATGACTTCGGGTGTCGGGCCGATCCAGCGCATGCCGGCATCGATTACCGCTTGGGCGAAATCCGGATTCTCGGAGAGGAAACCATAGCCGGGATGGATTGCGTCGACGTTAGACTGTCTTGCGATGCGCAATACGTCGTCGATATCGAGATAGGCAGCAAGCGGCTTCTTGCCCTCGCCAACCAGGTAGCTTTCGTCGGACTTGAAGCGATGTAGCGCGAGACGGTCTTCCTTCGAGTAGATTGCGACCGTGCGGATGTCCATCTCCGCTGCAGCGCGCATCACACGGATCGCAATTTCGGAGCGGTTGGCAATCAGCAAGGATCCGATCGACGGACGGTTCATAGTGGGCGAGGTCTCCTGTTCGTCTTGTCGGCTGTCTTTTCGGCTCGCGCGTGCACCCAGCCGGAAAACGTCCGATAACAGCATCTAAAGGACAAAGCCACACGGCGCTCGATGCTCAACAGGGTGGCAATGAACGCACGCGGACAGCTGTCGCAGAAATTTTACAAAAAGACGAGGGCTCTAAGGAATGACAACCTCGGCAAGCGCACTTCGAACAATTCGAATGCCGCTCTCTCAATGAGCGCAATATGCCTGGCGCCGCAATCGGACACCGGGCTGCTTTTATGCGTGCCCGGCCGACGACGTAAGCGTCCCAGTAACGATAGCGACGACGCGTCCAAGCGCCGCGGGGCTGCGAGCGCCTGTTGAAATTAACACCTCGTCCCCCTAGACAAGGTTTATCAAGCAGATGATCGCGCGCCCCCGGCACTAGCCCGTTCAACGACTTCGACACGTCCTGCTAGTTAGCGATGTGATGCGGAAGGATACAGTGGGTCAGATAAGCCGCCCTTCTGCGTCAGGCACACGCCAACGCTATGTTGATCCCTTTCCGATGGCCCTTCTGAAAGGTAACTCACAAACTTCCGGCGAGGAAAATGAGCAACGCGGCTGTGATGAGAACTGCCGGCGGTCGTTGAATCGAAGTCTGTCTGCGGTCCGAAGGCTTGCTTGTCCTAAAAGGACGCTTTTTGTCTAGATCGGCCTCCGCGTTGCTCGCAGTCGCGAGAAGCAGTGTTCGACAAATAATGATTCGGCAATCATGGATCCCAGCGATGGCATAGACGAGGCGAAACTCACCCAGACAACATCTGGACCATTGCACGGCGAGCAGTTCAGGCATCCGAATTGGCTTAAATGCTGTCGGCTAAAGGTTAAACAACGGAGGAGATGCAGGATGAAATCAGGGGTTCTGACGGCAACGTCAATTTCCGCTGCGGCGGTCGCAGCATTGATGCAGTGCGCTTACGCCGATGAAATTGTAACGATTGGCCACGTCGCGCCACTTACCGGTGCGATTGCACACCTCGGCAAAGATAACGAAAACGGCGCTCGGCTTGCGGTCGAAGAGATCAACGCGAAGGGCCTGGTGATTGCCGGCCAGAAAGTCAGTCTGAGACTTGACGCACAGGACGACGCGGCGGACCCGAAGACTGCGACGCAAGTGGCACAGAAGCTCGTCGACGACAAGGTCGTTGCGGTCGTGGGACACCTTAACTCCGGAACATCGATACCGGCCTCCCGCATTTACAGCGACGCTGGGATCACGCAAATTTCCCCATCGTCCACGAATCCCGTTTTCACGCAACAGGGGTTCAAAACGACGTATCGAGTGGTTGCGACCGATGCGCAACAAGGTCCGGCTCTGGCTACGTACGCAGTTAAGCAACTGCACATCAAGTCAGTGGCAATTGTCGATGACTCGACAGCCTACGGCCAGGGTCTCGCAAATGAGTTCGAGAAAACGGTCAAGAGTCTGGGTGTTAACGTGACATCCCGGAACGCCACAAACGATAAGGCAGTCGACTTCCGCGCGATTCTAACGAAAATCAAGGGCGAGAACCCTGACGCGATCATGTACAGCGGCGAAGATGCGACCGGTGGACCGTTCAGCAAGCAGGCGGTACAGCTCGGGTTGCGTTCAAAAATCCTTGCGGGCGACGGCGTATGCTCGGACAAGCTGCCTGATCTCGCGGGCGCGGGAGCGGAACGCGTCGTATGCTCTCAGCCCGGAACCGCGCCAGAAAAAATGCCGGGGGGAAGTGCGTTCAAGGCGAAGTACCAGAAGCGCTTCAGCCAGAACATGGAGATTTACGCGCCGTTCACCTATGACGCCGTTTATATCCTGGTCGACGCGATGCGTCGCGCGAACTCCACAGATCCGGCCAAGATCCTCGCGGCCATGCCCACCACAGATTATCAGGGCGTCACCGGAGAGACAACCTTCGACGCAAAGGGTGACCTGAAGCATGGCGTGATTTCGATATACAGCTATCGTAATGGCGCGAAGACGTTCATCGACGAAGTCAAGATGTGAGCGCGGCCGGGCAACTCTCGAAAAGACTTCGGAGTCGCCCGGCCATCGTTGGTCCACAGGAAATCGACGCCCGTCGAATGCAGCCTCGCGATCCCTACAATGTCCATTCCTCTGCTTTATGTCGAACCGCTAACGCCGGAAGCTTTCGCTCCCTATGGCTGGGTGCTCGGAAAGCAATCCACAACGTCGGGTGAAGATCCGTATTTCCAAAGTCAATCGCTGTCGATATGGCGTGAACATCTCTTCGACGCCGGCATGGCAAATGAAACGGAGATTCTGTGGACCTGGTTTGGTGACCCAAGCGATCTGGTCCAACAACTCGAGGCGCGGCACTTGACGCAACAGGCGATCGTACCGCTGACAGCGCCGCTGATCCAGATCGTCGCGGCTTCGGAGCCCACAGGGCATCCAAACATGAATTCACTTAGGGCATTCGAGATTCCAGTAGGAATGGGAATCTGCATTCGCCCATGGTGCTGGCACACAACACGCGCGTTTGGCGGCACAGCAACGGCCCTCATGCTTTCCAGGCGGTCGACTTCTTTTGACCTGATTGTCCATCTGCAGACGGGCTCGCCGCTGAGCGAAAGCACACGGGTACCGGTCTGTCCGCGCAGGGTCGTTCACAGTTCAAACTTGACTTCGCTCCCGGCAAATAGCGTACCCGACGCTGGTACGGGTAGCGAGTGGCGGCTACCTGTTGGCACCGAGGGAGAGCATGCCGCGTGATGCGCCGCGCTAGTCAATCTGCCGATCGCACGGCACGGCCGCTACATCGTATACATCACTCCGCTTCACCCTCAGCGACGACTCTCGAAACCAAACACGGCATCATCCATACGGCTTGCTGAGCCAGAACCACACGACGCTATCGAGAGGATTGTTCAACTAGCGAGCCTTTGTCGTCGATGTGAAGTGATAGCGCCCCGTCATGTTTCGCATAGAATGGACCTCCCAGTAGCTTGCTTGCGAGATTGCAAATGCAGAGGTTGATACAAACGTTCGGATCCTTCGTATGTATTTGATCGGAGTGTCCGCTATCTCGTTCGACCTTGACGACACCCTGTGGTCCTTCAGAACTGTCGTTGAGCGGGCGCAGGCGACACTGCATTCCTGGCTCCTTGAGCACGCGCCGAGAGTCGCGACTGTGTTGCCAACGCCTGCAGCACTTGGCCATTTGAGAGATCACTACGAGCACTCACACCCAGACCTTGCTGGCGACTTCCGGGTCTTGAGAATCGGCTCGATTCGACTGGCCCTGGAAATGTCAGGCGAAGATGCTTCGCTGACCGAGCAGGCATATGGAGTCTTCGTCGATGCGCGGCACGAGGTTGAGTTCTACGACGACGTTATGCCAGCCCTCCAATGGCTCAGCCCCCGGTTTCCCTTGATTGCCGTAACCAACGGCAACGCTGACCTACGCATGACGGGCGGAAGCGAATTCTTCCGACTTGCTTTGAGCGCGAGTTCGCTAGGAATCGCGAAGCCTGCCGCTGGGATATTTCATGCGGCAGCACGCGCGGCAGATGTATCGGCGGCCGAGATGCTGCACGTTGGCGACGACTACGACCTGGATGTTGTAGGAGCCTTAAACGCCGGCCTCCAGGCAGCATGGCTGCAGCGGGAGGACCACATATTTAATGCACCGTCTCCGACAAGTGCACGCGCGCCGCATCTGGTCATTAATAATTTGTCGATGCTGTGTCGTGCCCTCGGAGGACCCGACACATTCTGACGGCGCACCCGCTGGGGATATTTGCCCTCGCCTCCGAACCAGGTTCCCGGCGAGGGGTCAGAGGGTTCAGACGGCTCAGATTCCTTACGGGTCGGCGTTCAATCGGTCCGCACCGGTCATCCAAGCCGCCTGAGTGCGGCGGCTTGAATCAGTTTGAACCGTATCCTTTCGAGAGGATATCCACGAGTTCAAGCACGGTTGCCTGGGGCGTTCCAACCTGCGTCCCCTTTTCGAATGTGCGGCGGATACTTTCCGCGGTATCGTGGACAGAACCCGACTCCTCGGCCATCGCCGTGTAGTAGTTCATGTCCTTCAGCGCATTCGTGAGATAGAACCGGAAGCCTGTACCGTCGCCGGACTCAAGATAGGGCTTGAAGCGGTTAAGGACAACGCTGTCGCCACCGCCTTTGCCAACAACTTCAAGGAAAACGTCGGCCGAAATGTTCGCGCGCGACGCACATGCGGCGGCTTCCGCGAGAACAGCCGAGAAGCCGAGCGAGACGAAGTTATGGAGTAGCTTGAGACGATGTCCGGAACCGACCGGACCAGCATAGACGATGTTTTCGGCGTAACACTGCAGCAGCGGCTTCACCGACTCGAACAATTCTTTGTCGCCTCCAACCGTAAGATTGAGTCGCCCTTCCGCCGCTTCTTTTGGCGTACGCGTCATCGGGGCATCAAGGAATGATGCTCCACGCTTTGTCACCTCGACAGCAACTCGCTCCGTTGACGACGGGATAGCGGTAGAGCAGTCCACGATGACTGTCCCCGGCTTGACGCCGTCCAGCAGGCCGTCATCACGAAACAGGACATCCTCCACTTCCGGGGTTCCTGTCACGCACAGGATGATGACGTCGGACAGTTGGGCAAGCTCTTTCAGACTATCCGTCGACTGCGCCCCCGCTCGCTTGAGCACATCCAGCGACTGGTTACCCGGATGTTCAAAAAGAACCATCGAGTGCCCGTGCTTGACGATATTGCTGGCAATACCATGCCCCATCAGACCGATCCCAACCATGCCAACCTTCATAACTCTACGCCTCACTCAACTGTGTTCTCGATGCTGGAACAGCAAACGTCAACGCTTGCTGCGCTTTGTATAACTGAGACAAGCCACGCCTTGCCCGCTGACGCCCGGACCCTACGCTCGGTCGAACCAGACGGTTTGGGCGTTCATAAACTCATGTACACCAAAGTGCGAAAGCTCGCGTCCGTACCCGCTCTTCTTTACGCCACCAATCGGCACCCGAGGGTCCGACGCAGAGTACCCGTTGATGAACATTCCGCCTGTTTCAACGCGTCGTGCGAGTTGCCTTGCCTTGTCTTTGTCCTCGGTCCAGAGCGCCCCGCTCAGGCCGAATTCGCTGAGGTTCGCAAGTTCGATGGCATGCTCGGCGTCCCGACTCACGATGAGTGACGCCACGGGACCAAAGGTTTCCTGCTCGAATGCCGTCATTCCCGGGCGCACATTGGCCAGTATCGTCGGCGCGTAGAAGTTACCGACGCCGGGGACTTTGTCACCGCCGGCCAGAACGCTAGCCCCCTGTTCGACTGTCATTTCCACCTGACGCGCCAGTTCATCGCGTAGATCGAAACGAGCCATCGGGCCAAGGTAGGTTGCCTCGTCGAGCGGGTCACCCATCTTCAGAGCGCCAACTGCAGCAACGAACCGCTCGGTGAACGCGCGTGCGATGGGTTCCTCGAGAATGATTCGCTTCGCTGCGATGCAGATTTGCCCGGTATTCTGAAACCGCCCCACCGTCGCAGCTTCAACTGCCCTGTCGATATCTGCGTCTGCGAGCACGATGAATGGGTCGGAGCCACCCAGCTCGAGCACCGATTTCTTGAGCGCTGCTCCTGCCTGTGCGGCGATAGCGGAACCGGCACGAACGCTACCTGTGACAGTAACTGCGGCAATGCGAGCGTCCGCGATTGCCTGTGAAACGAGGTCATTCGTGACGTTGATGACCGTGAAAACCCCATCGGGGAGACCCACGCCCGCCAGAAGCCGTTCGAGCAAATAAGCGCAGCCCATTACGTTGGGAGCGTGCTTCAGCACATACGCGTTGCCACCGAGAAGAATCGGGATCGCACCGCGAATCACTTGCCAGTACGGAAAATTCCATGGCATCACGGCCAAAATGGGGCCGATCGGAAGGTAAGACACGTAGGCGTCTTCACCAATCTTTGTTTTCTCGTCAGCGAGAAGTGCCCCGCCGTGCTCAGCATACCAATCACATAACACAGCGCACTTCTCCACTTCCGCACGCGCCTGTGTAACCGGCTTGCCCATTTCGACTGCGGCCATCCGCGCAAGGCTGTCCTTATCTCGTCGTAACGCACGCCCGATATCGGCGATGGCGGAAAGCCGGCCACTTACTGGTGTTTCCGCCCATTTCCGGTAGCCATTGAACGAGCGCTCAAGCGACCGGTTGAGTTCGTCCGCGTTCTGAAATGGAAAAGTCGCGACCACCTCACCGGTCGTTGGATTGAGAGAAACCGCAGCACCCTGCGGCTGTAGACCTGCCAGTCGAGACGAATTCATTTTCAGTACCTTCAAATCATTTGTTCACGAGACGTGCCGGCAAACCCGTCACGACCAAGATTGCGGCCGCGCACAGAAACGCCGCCAGTGCATACATGCCAATATCGGTGCTTCGCGTGACATCCTTGATGAACCCCACCATGTACGGGCTGACGAACCCAGCCAGGTTTCCAAGCGAATTGATTAGTGCCAGGCCGCCCGCCGCGGCCGCTCCTCCAAGGAAGGCTGTCGGGCAACTCCAGAAGAGCGGAATAGCGGAAAGAATGCCCATCGTTGCCAGACACAGCGACGCAATCGCGGCGACCGCAGAGGAGCCGAATACCACACTCGCAATAAGACCCGCCGCCCCGAGCAAGCAAGGCACGGCGATGTGCCAGCGACGTTCTCTTCGCGCGTCGGCGCTGCGACCGACGAGAATCATTGCCACGGTACCCGTGGCGTACGGAATCGCGTAAATCAAGCCAACGCTGGAGGAAGAATCGATGCCAAGCGACTTGATGATGGATGGAAGCCAGAAGCTGACGCCATACAGGCCCATAATCAGGCAAAAGTAGATGAGAGCGAGCAGCCAGACGCGACCGCTCCGAAACGCGTGAAGTGCGGATTCGTGCTTCCCCGTGTCGGACGAGTCGCCACTAATTCGCTCCTGCAGCAATGCCTTTTCGTCTGCGGTGAGCCATCGTGCGTCCGCGATGCGGTCATCCAATAGCGCAAGGACCAGGAATCCGATTACGACAGAAGGAATCCCTTCGAGGACAAACAGCCACTGCCAACCCGCCAAGCCCCTGGCGCCCGACATAGACTGGAGAATCCAGCCCGAGAGCGGCCCACCCACCACCCCGGCAATCGGGATACCGGTCATGAACAGCGCAGTTATCGCTCCCCGACGCTCGTCCGGAAACCAGTACGTAAGGTAGAGAATTATCCCCGGGAAAAAGCCCGCCTCAGCAATACCCAGCAGCAAGCGCATTACGTAAAAAGCACCGGGCGTTGTAACAAATGACATCGCAGCGGAGATAACACCCCACGTAATCATGATGCGTGCAATCCACTTACGTGCTCCGACCCGGTGCAGTATGAGATTGCTTGGGACCTCGAAGATGAAGTACCCGAGGAAGAATATACCGGCCCCAAGTCCGTAGACGCTCTCGCTGAACTTCAGGTCGCTGAGCATCTGCAGCTTCGCGAAGCCGACGTTGACACGGTCCAGGTACGAGACTACGTAGCAGACAAACAAGAGCGGGACAATCCGCCATGCTGCCTTTGCGTACGTTCGTGCTTCGAACCCGCTTTCCTGCGTCGCCGAGGGTGTAATAGGTGCCGCGTCCGTCATGTCTCTCTCCAGGCAATCGCGTTGCCTTGCTCTTACCACAGCGCCTCGTTTCTTTAGTTCTTCGAGGAGGTCTATTCGCTGGGCGTTTCCGCTGACTCTGGCACAGCCATGGGCGGGGGCGCCTTCGCCGTGTCGGCTCGGCAGCCAGCAACCACATGACCGGCACGTCCGGTTTCTCCTAGCCGCAGCTATCACGAGTGGCAACGAATGGACGCTCGTGATAGTGAGCTGAATATTCTTTTGGGGCTTATTCGCCCGTCGGCCAGATGAAGCGTTCCTCGATGACCATCACGCCGGTCAACTTCTCAACGAAGTTCGGGATGTCCGCCAACAGTTCGACACCTTCGGGACTAGAGAAGGCCGCGTCATGAGCTTCCTTGCTATCGAACCAAAGCTCGGAGAAACCGTCGTACGGCACCGACGGATTGGCTTCGCGGTCGATGATATTGATCGCGTACCGCTTCAGCCCTGGGATGCGTTGGCAAAGCACGGCGTGAACGCCGCGCCAGTGTGCTGCAAATTGCTCGGACGAGAGGTCTGCGCGCTTCTGGAGGAATCCGATGCGCTTTGCGAAGATCTTGGACATGTGTGCTCCGTGGTTCTTTTCGGTGGCGACTTGCGATTTAAGCCGCCACTCCATTCTATTGCCAATCCGAACCTTGCAAGTTACAAAGAACTCAAGGTGTCTTCGCAGAATTCGAACACTCGACGGCAGCGGGGGCCGAGCGGCGCCAAGGGAGGTGGTCGCGGCGCCCTTGTCCATTTGGCTATGATGGATCAGCGCCCGCACTGAAGGCTAGTCGACACTAAGCTGCGCGCTCGCGCTCGCCGAAGACTTGCCCCGTCGAGCTTTCCTGACACGGTACATGACTGCGAGCCCCAGGAACCAAGCCGGCATGACGCGAAGCGCCTGTGCGGTGTCAGGTTGAAGCGCCAGAAGCCAAATCATCGCGATGAAGAACGCGAGACCCACCCAGGCGGCCAACCACCCTCCAGGCATTTTATAGGCCGACTTCCGGTGAAGTTCGGGGTCGCGCCGGCGATACCGCAGATACGCGACGAGAATCATCCCCCACACGAAGATGTAAAGGATTGCCGACACCGTCGTCAAAATTGTGAAGGCGCCCATCACTTCAGGTATGAAATGCAGCACCGAAAGGCCCGCGAACATACAGCCGCTCGAAAACAGGAGACCACGCATAGGCACAGCAGAGCGCGAGAGCTTCAGGAAGAATTTCGAGCCGTGTCCGCTCGATGCAAGGCCAAACAACATCCGACTCGTGGCGAATACCCCGCTGTTCGCCGCGGACATAGCCGACGTGATGACAACAAAATTGATGGCGCCGGCTGCGGCAGGAAATCCGGCCAGCACGAACAGCTGGACGAACGGACTTTTGTTGGCCGCAATCTCCGGCCACGACGAAACCGAGATGATGCAGGCGAGCGCCAGCACGTAAAACAGGAGCACGCGTGCCGGCGCCGCATTGATTGCACGTGGCAGATTCCGATGGGGATCACGAGTCTCCGCGGCCGTCGTTCCGATGAGTTCTATACCACCGAACGAAAAGATTGCAATCTGGAAGCCCGCAAAGAATCCGGAGACGCCAAACGGGAACATGACCCCACGTTCGACAAGATGGCTGAAGGAAGCCCGAACGCCAGTGGGTGACATATAGCCGCCGAAAATCATCAACAGCCCGACGACGACAAGAGCACCGATTGCAACCACCTTCACCAAGGCGAACCAAAATTCGAGTTCACCAAATATCTGGACAGCGACGAGATTTAGAAGCAGAAGTGTCGTTAGAACAGCTATCGCAGGTATCCAAAGCGGCAAGGTCGGAAACCAGAAACGAAGATAGCCCCCGATGACTGTACAGTCTGCCACTGCAACAACAATCCAGGTGAGCCAGTAGGACCAGCTGATGAAGTACCCCGCCCACGGGCCGATATAGTAGCTACAGAAGTCCGAGAACGATTTGAACTTAAGGTTCGAAAGTAGAATCTCGCCCATCGCTCTCATCGTGAGGAACAGGACGAATCCGATCGTCATGTACGTGAGGAGGATCGACGTTCCCGAAACACTGATCGTCTTCCCTGAGCCCATGAACAGGCCAGTACCGATTGCTCCACCGATCGACATCAGTTGAATCTGGCGATTCCCGAGCCCGCGATGAAGCCCATCGGTCGCCCCTTTTTGAGAGCTTTCCATGGCAGAGTTGTCTCCAGTTTATGTCTTCGTAGTGCATTCCGGGCAACAGACGCCCCTGCCCTTTCGGACAATCAGTATTGCCTCGGAATTTAGTCAGGCGCCGCGAGGCGGCGCGCGTGAGCGCCGGCTAACCTGTTAGCGCGATGTGGCTGCGAGTGTCGCCTCGTTCCTTTGGGCGACAATGCGAAGAGCGCGCATCAGAACCGGCAAGTCAATCATTGCGCCGTTGACTGTCGTAGCCGCTCCTGCACTGGCCTTTGAAGCAGCAACGACTTGCGATGCCCACGCGAACTCATCGTCCGATACGCTGAACGCGGCGGTGATCGCTGCGATCTGCTTCGGATGGATGCACAGCTTCGCAGCAAAGCCGAAGGAGCGCGCACGTTCCGTGTCGGCTTTCACGAGGTCGAGGTCCGTGATCGAGGTGCACACACCATCGACCGGTGCAGCGATGCCCGCGGATGCCGATGCGAGTACAAGCATTGAGCGACTCGCGTCAAGTGGCTCGCGGTCATTCGTAACACCAAGGTTCAGCATTAGATCCACGGACCCCAACACGAGTCTTGCAACATTAGGTGCCGTCGCAATCTCCCTGGCCTCGAGAACGCCTGTCGCCGTTTCGATTAGCGCCAGCACGCGTGCGTCCGGAACCTCGCGCGCCACAACGCTCAAGTCATTTCGCGATTCGACCTTCGGCACCATAATGAGCGACGGTCGCAAGAGGTTGCATAGCGCAACATCATGTCGGGAGGCATCTTCACGCAGCGCATTTATCCGAATGCACAGCGTTACGTTCGTCTCGTTGGCGACTGCGCTCAACGCCTTCCATTCTTCCAGCACCGCGCTCCTCGCAGCGCCTTTGTTTGCCTGCGCAACCGCGTCTTCGAGGTCAACGATGACGACGTCCGCGCCGGAGCGAACGGCTTTCTCAAAGCGCTCGGGGCGGTCGCCCGGCACGAACAGATAGCTGATCGCATTATTTAGTTCGTTCATTTCTGTCCCCTCGTTCAAACGCAGCCCGATGACTGGAGTTCGTCAATGCGCGTTTGCGTAAAGCCAAGTTCGGAAAGGATGCTTGCCGTGTGTTCGCCAACTGCAGGGATCGGGTCCATGCGCGGATCAGGGGAGACACCGCCTGGTGGAATCAGCGCCGGAATCTTGCCGACAGGCGAATCGACAGTGCGCCAGCGCTCGCGAGCCTTGAGCTGGGGGTGCTCCCAGAGACCCGCCATGTCATTCACAAGAGCGTTTGCGATGTCTGCAGCCTCGAGCCGGGCAACCAGCTCGTCGCTATTCATACCAGTGAATACCTGATCGATGATGGCACGCAACTCCGCGCGGTTCTGGCTCCGTTTCGCGTTCGTCGCGAAGCGCTCATCCGTCGCAAGGTCAGGCGACTCAAGGACAAACTCGCAGAACTTGGCCCATTCACGCTCGTTCTGCAGCCCGAGAATAACCGTCTTGCCATCGTTCGCCTCGAAGGGGCCGTAGGGATAAATGGTAGCGTGGGAAGCGCCGGCACGAGGAGGAGGAGTCGCGCCGTCGAAAGCGTAATAAAGGGGGAAACTCATCCACTCGGCCATGGCCTCCAGCATCGAGACGTCGATACGGCAACCGCGGCCTGTCTTGCCTCGCTGAATGAGCGCGGCAAGAATATTAGTATAGGCGTACATCCCTGCAGCGATGTCCGCAATGGAACAGCCCGCCTTAACCATATCGTCCGGTGTGCCGGTCACCGAAAGAAAACCGGCTTCTGCCTGCACGAGCAGGTCGTATGCCTTTTTGTTCGTATATGGTCCGTTGCTGCCGTATCCAGAGATATCGCACACAATCAGTCCCGGGTAACGGTCCTGCAACGACGCATAGTCGAGGCCGATACGACCGGTCGCACCGGGCGCGAGGTTCTGAACGAAGACGTCGGCTTTGGCGAGCAGCGCGTGGAGGATTGCGTCAGCGCCACCGTGCTTCGTGTTAAGCGTGAGACTTTCCTTCGAACGATTCGTCCACGCAAAGTGCGACGATATGCCATTAGCCCTATCGTCGTATGCTCGCGCAAAATCACCCACTCCCGGACGCTCAATTTTAATGATGCGGGCGCCAAGGTCCGCTAACTGCCGCGTTGCAAAGGGAGCTGCAATTGCCTGCTCCAGCGAGACGACCGTGATACCGGCGAGCGGACCTGTCATTTTCAATCTTCCTACTTTTTTGCGCAATTTACGTGAGAGTCGCGAACGGCGCTCGGACCTTAAGGTGTCGCCAACGACTTGGGTCTACCGGCGTAGCGGCGCAAGTTGCGCGTCACTCGCGGCTGCGGGCGGCAGAAGTCAAACGTATTCTAGGAAGCACGCAACATCATCGGAATCACAACTTCGGCAATCACCATTCGCGAAATTCGAAGTCGGACCGGCCGATAGACCGGGCCCAATGGAAGCCACGTGACCCGGCAAGTCCGCGGGTCCGCACGCACTGGCGCCGACCAAGCGCGTGGCGATCTCAGCGAAGCAGTTCTGCGATGCGAAGTGCGCGATTCATCTCGTTGAAGACGATGTTGAAGCCTTCGTCGAAACCCATCCCCGGCTTCGCCAGCATCTGCGTTACGCCGGTCGCCACGCCGATGTTGGTCGTGGCTCGTGCCGAGACATCCGTTTCGGCGCACGTTCCGCCGAGCACAGGGCCAACGCCATGCTTGTGGCAGTCGAGGATTGCGTCGATGGAGTTATGCAGCGAGCCGAGGTCCGGCGTCTTGATTTGAATCATGTCTACGGCACCCGTTGTTGCAAACAGATGGATGTCTTCGGCGGTGTTTGCCCACTCGTCAGCCATGATTGCCGCCTTGCTGCCACGCGATTTGAGTAGGCGACGCAGGCTCCCGAGCGTCTCAATCTGGGCGTCGCGACCGCCTGCATCCATGGGATGCTCGATACGAAGTTCGTGCGGACCGGCTGCACGCTCGAGGCGCTGGATGATGTCAGCCGTGGTTTCGACCGAGCCGCCCGCAACTGCACCGATAAGTCCATAGACGTCGATATGAATGACCGGCTGGTAGTCCTCGGACGCGCGCAGCTGTTCGATGCGAGCACGCAGCCAGTTGATATACGTCTCCAACGCCGCGCCGTCCGCACCGACGAGGTCGGGCGTGTTAATCAAACCATGCGGCATGACCGGCACGCGCTTCAGAATCATCTTGTCGACGTTCGTGTAGCGTTCGTCGCCCGACTGGCCATAGATAGGCACAGCGGCGAGCGGTCGCTCGATTTTCCACTCGTCCTTGATGACCTGCGCCATCAGATGGTGGCCAGCAGCATGTGCGGCCGCGTCGAGGAGTGCCTGAGAGACCCCATAGGCGGCGGCCCGCTTGGCAGCGAACACCTGGTCGATGGCGTTCTCGGCGAAGACTGCGGTCTCGCGAAACGAACGAACGTCGAGACCGACGAGCTTCGGAGCGAGTTCCTGTTCAATCTGCACAGCAAGCTGTTCTGCGTGGAAGCGCGGCTCGCGACCTCCGACACCGGTGTACTGGACACTCGCGCAGTCGCCCTTGGCGATGTAGCCGTCGCTGAGCAGGAACATGACCGAAACGGACTCGGACGGCTCACGGACAGCCTTGAAGCCCGGGGTTTGCGCCTTGCCGATGTATGCGGCGCCGTCGCGCTTGGCGCCAGCCTTGATGGCCGCCTGGTCGTCGAAGAAGAACGAGCCGACACCGGGGCTCGCGAGAACCTTCTGGATGGTAACGCTAGACATAGTGATTTCTGACCGTCGAAAGAGTTGTGAATGCGCCGTAGCTTCTTAGGCCGCCGACTGGCTGACCAAGCGAAGATGCATGTACGCGAGTACGCCTTCGGTCCCGCCTTCGTATCCGTAACCGCTGTTTCCGAGGCCTCCAAGCGCTACGTCAGGCAGCGACGGAGCCGTCTGGTTCACACCGATATTCGAGGCATTGAGACCTGCCACGAGCTTGTCGCGCACGGCGATGGAATCGGTAAATACATACGCTGCGAAGGCGTACGGGCCGGCATTCGCCAACTGGATGGCTTCGTCCACCGAGTTGATGGATTGAACGGTTGCGACCGGCCCGAATGGCTCTTCGACCAGAATCTCCGCGTCGCTCGTCACGGACGAGAGGACGGTCGGTTCGACGAAAAAGCCGCGACGGTCAACTTTCTTTCCGCCAGTGCGGATTACAGCGCCCTTGGCGACTGCATCGTCAACCAGCTGAAGGAACGATGCCACGCGGCCAGCATGCGCAACGGAGCCCAGCGTCGTGCCCTCTTCGTTGCCGTGACCAAGCTTGTAGGTCTGCGCTTTTGCCGCGAGGGCCTCGACGAGTGCGTCATGAACCGAATGGTGTGCGAGATAGCGCGTCGGCGCTACACACGACTGCCCAGCCGAGCCGAACTTGGCAGGCGCAGTCACCTGAATGACCTTTTCGATGTCTGCGTCGCTCCAGACGATGACCGGAGCGTGCCCGCCGAGTTCGAAAATCGGTCGAATCAGGTTCGGCGCTGCGAGGGCTGCCAGACGCTTTCCGACTTGCGTCGAGCCCGTAAAGGACACAGCCTTCACGACAGGCGATGCAAGCAGCTGTTCGCTCACTGCAGCCGGGTCACCGTAGACGAGGTTTACAACGCCATCCGGCAAACCTGCGTCGACCAGCGTCTGCACGATGGCACGCGCGCTGTACGGCGTGAATTCCGACGCTTTGAGCACCACCGTGCACCCCGCGGCCAAGGCCGCACCGAGCTTGCGGCCGACGAGCACTGCGGGGAAATTCCACGGGGTGATTGCGACGACGACACCGAGAGGCGTCGGCACCGACAAGCGCGTGCTGCCGGCGACGATGCCCTGATGAACCTTGCCGCTGATACGGCTGGCTTCTTCGCCATTCCAAGCAAGCGTCTCGACGGTACGACGAAGCTCGCCAGTTGCATCCGCTTTCGTCTTGCCCGACTCCAGCAGCAGTCCGGCGGCGACCTCTTCCAGGCGCTCGGCAAGCAGTGCTGACGCTTTCTTGAGGATGGCGCCACGAGCTTGACCGGTCAGCGCGCTCCAAGCGGGAAATGCGCGTTGCGCTGCGTCGAGTGCGGCTTGCACCTGAGTTACATCAGCAAGGGTGACAAGTCCGATTGCGTCGCCGGTGCCGGGGTCTATATTGGGCTGCGAGCCCGACTTCCCTTCTTCCCAGCGACCGTCAATGAACAAATGTGCGTCAAGATTCTGTGCGGCCATGGCCGTCTCCTGCAAAAAGATTGAGTTGATTCGGCTTATGCGCGCAGGCCGCGGACAAGGTCAGCACCCTTTTCGGCAATCATCAGCGTTGCCGCGTAGGTATTCCCCGAAGTAATTGCCGGCATGACTGATGCGTCAATTACACGGAGGCCTTCGAGGCCATGCACGCGCAGCGAATCGTCGACAACAGACATGGGGTCGCCCTTCGGGCCCATACGCGCAGTGCCGACGAGGTGGAAACCGGTCGACCCGTGAGCCCTGCAGAAATCGAGCATCTGCTCATCGGTACGAATGCTGGTCCCGGGGACGGTTTCCTCAACGAGATATTTCGAAAGCGTCGGTGAGTGCAGCAGGTCGCGGATGATTTTCATACCCGCCACCATGACTTCCTGGTCCACCGTATGCGCGAGATAGTTCGGCTGAATCACCGGGTCTTCGAACACGTTTGTCGAACGCGCACGTACGTAGCCACGGCTCAGCGGACGGTGTTGCCACCAACCACCAGTCACGCCAGGGTACTCATCCAGCACGTAGTGCTTGCCTTCCCGGTAGCTTCCGGGCACGAACACACACTGCAAGTCCGGAGTCTCAACGTTCGGCGCCGACTTGCAGAACAAGTGCGCCTGGGAGGGCGTAAGTGTGAGTACGCTGGGCTTCTTTACGAGCCAACGCATGACTTGCCAGCCCAGACTCACGCCTCGCGCCATCTGGTTCAGCGTGACGGTGCCGGGCTTCGCACGCATCACCATGCGCGCGGAGTAGTGGTCACCAAGGTTCTCGCCGACGCCCGGCAGCGCATGCACAACTTGTACTCCGAGCGACTGCAGCAGGTTCGCGGGGCCGACGCCGGAAATCTGTAGCAGTCGCGCGGTGTTCGCGGTGCCGGCGGACACGATAACCTCGCGGCGCGCACGCACCACCGACTCTTCGCCACCTTCGCTGTGCACGAATGCGACGCCGACAGCTCGCTTCCCGTTGAAAAGGATGCGCTTCGCGCGGACACCCGAAATCAACTCGACATTGCCGCGCTTGAGCGCGGGCGCCAGAAATGCGACTGACGCGCTGACCCGGAAACCATTTTCAATGGTGCGCTGGAAATAGCCGACACCTTCCTGGTCGCCCGAGTTGTAGTCGGGGTTCCGCTTGTGGCCCGCAGCTACGGCCGCCTCGATAAACGTTTCTGAAACCGGGTGAAACCAGTCCATGGGCGTGACGGGAATTTCACCCGTACGACCGCGGACGCTACCGTTTCCATTTCCCGTGTACCGTTCCGAACGCGCGAAGTACGGCAGCACATCGTCGTAGCCCCAACCGCGATTCCCGAGGGACGCCCAGTGGTCGAAGTCGCCCGGCTGCCCGCGCACAATCATCATGCCATTGATGGAGCTGGAGCCGCCGATGACGCGACCCTGAGTCGTCGAGATCTTGCGGCCGCCGCTGCCCTCTGAAGGCTCCGTTTTGAATTGCCAGGTAATCTCCGGTTGGGTGAGCGTTTTGACGAAGCCAGAGGGAATGCGAACGTAAGGGCGCAGGTCACTGCGACCAGCCTCGAGGACACAGACCTTCACACTTGGGTCCTCAGACAAACGGGCGGCGAGAACCGAACCGGCCGAGCCAGCGCCTACGATCACGTAGTCGTAGGTGGCGTTTTCACTATTTGCGTTCACTCTTCTTCCTCTCTTTCCATCGTCCTGCCGCCGACAACTACGCGACACCGCGTTTTGGCCAGCGGCCACCGGCACAGCAGTGGCTGAAACTCATCTGCCATGACGAGATGGTAGGGAAGTCGACACCACGGAAAAAGAGATTTATATTTACCTTTAGATGCAAATTATTCATCTAACGGACAGCTACAGACAAACCCTAATCTGCGTCTCGTATGGAAACGCCCTCGGCATCCAGAACCACGAAGGAAGCGCGTCGAATCAGGGGGGCTGGATGACATGACGGGGGCATGCAATGATTCGATTTATTGCATCTATGAGTGCAAATATTTCATGTAAAGGTTTCCCGTGTCACTGAACGCCTACGAGGTTTTCGTCGCCATCGCCGAACGGGGCACCTTTGCGGCTGCGGCCCATCAGCTGAACCTTTCGCCATCTGCGGTGAGCCATGCCCTGGCTTCGTTCGAGCAGGAACTTGGCTTTACGCTCTTCATGCGCAACCGCAGTGGCGTGCGTTTAACCGCCGGAGGCGAAGCGCTCTTGCCGACCGTGCGGGAAGTCCTGCAGAGCAATGAGAAGTTGGGGCAACAGGCGTCAAAGCTTCTGGGGCTTGAAGCTGGTACCGTCCGCATTGGCGCATTCAGCAGCGTCAGCGTCGCGTGGCTTCCGAATATCATTCGCTCGTTTGCCGACCTCTACCCCAAAATCGACGTCATCATTGAGCAGGGGGGCTACGACGACGTCGCCGAATGGATAGCGAAGAGCCAGGTCGATTTGGGCTTCATTACTTTGCCTGCGGCGCCTGGGCTGGATGTGACGCCGCTCTATGCTGACCCACTTGTCTGCATCGCCCCACCGGGCTTTGCGCCGAAAAGCGCGGCGTACATGACTGTCGAAGAGTTGGCAGAACACAATGTCGTTCTGCAAGGCGAAGGGTATGGCAAGGAAACGCAGCAGTTGCTGGCAAGCCACAAGATTTCGGTCAAATCAAGCGCACGGGCAATCGACGACGCCGCGATTATCGCGATTGTGGAGAGTGGGTTGGGCGTCGCCGTAATGCCCCAGCTAGCCCTGCATCACTACCAAAGCTCGGTCCAGGTCTTCCCGTTCTATCCCGCTGAAAGCCGAGCGATCGCTCTCGCGTCCTTGAGCCGGGAGGCTCTGGCTCCCGCCGCAAAGGCCATGCATGAGCACATCGTCGCGTCCGTGGGAGCGTGGTCCAAACGCGCTGCATAGGACGAGGACACTCATTCCCACTTTGTCGAGTGGAACCAGCGCCGCGGCGTTTCGCCGGTGACTTGCCGAAAGACCCGGGTGAAGTGACTCTGGCTGGCAAACCCGCATGCGCTAGCGATTTCGGCAAGCGGCATATTCCCCGCCTTCAGCATCGACATCGCGCGTTCGGCCCGTTGCGCCATTAGCCAGCGATGCGGCGTCTCCCCTACCTCCTCCTTGAAAGCGCGTGAAAAGTGGCGGACGCTCAGCCCGGCCATCTCGGCGAGTGTCACTATGTCGATTTCCTCATGCAAACACGAGTCAGCATACTCGACGATACGCTTGAGCCTCCAAGGCGGAAGTGCGACGTACTTCTCCGGCCGGTCGAGTGAACCAGCGCGTTGCAGGAGATGGGCAACGACCGTGGTCACCGCCCCGTCGACAAGCAATCGGTCGGTCGCATGCCCCCGCGCTGATGCTTCCCACAAGCGCGTCATCAACTGAGCAATAAATTCGTCTTCCCATGTCGCCTGAGCAAGTGGCAAAAACGCTTCGGTCAAACCGTCGGGGGCGGTCGGGCCGAGGATTCGGCGAACGGTCGAGGAAGGAATGGTCAGCAACAGTAGGCGACGGTTCCCTCTGACCTTCCAGCGACTGGCGTTATCCGCGGGCAAGACGAGCATGCGGCCCGGCGCGGCAGCATCGCTGTGCCAACCGCTCCCCATATCCCAAGACCATGTGTTGTCCGGCGAAGCGGCGAGCGGCAGCGCGACCACCGTTTCAGGAACGCTCGGGTCCACGAATTCGTGGTCGCCCTGCTCCACCGTAATCATGTGGAAGTTGAGGCGACCAGGGGAGTCGCGATGTTCTTGCGGGAAGATCGAATACGGAGACTTCCGATAGAAGTCCGCATATCTTACCCAGTCGTTCAATTGCCTCATGACGCCATTCCTATGCGGCACTGTACAAACACGCCCCGTTTCTGAATCGAAGCACACTCAAAAGGCGCTGTCAACCAGGCACCACTAACCCCGGAGGCCGCGCATGCTTCATACGCCGGTTTAAGCGAGGGCTTAAATGCTCTACGCATCTTCGCCGCGCGACCTTACAAGCCTCTGTCTGATTTGTACAGGCAATTAATGGTATTCCGGTAGCCTCTTTTGACATAGAACGGACGTCGTTTTCACGCGTCGGCCATCGCGAATTTCAAACCGTTGAAATGCATTTTGTAGCATTGACGCTCTTTGTACCCATCGACTAACTTCCAGTCCACTGGATCAGCAACCGCGGCGTCGGCAATCTGAAAGCCAACCGGCAGTGTGAATTCAGACAGGGCACGTGTGACGCTGGTGTTCTTGCGAGTCGGCAGTTGAAGCACTCGACCCGCGCCGGAACACGAGGAAATAGACACACGACATGACGACATGTTCATAAGTATTCCTATTTAAATACATATACAGGGCAGAGTCTTCAAGGACTCACGACGCGTTTTTACAACTGAACTCTCGGAGACATCGATGGGACATACCACTGCTACAGAAGTGCTCGCATTGCTGGGAAATAACCCACTGTGGACACTTCACGAAATTCTGAAAACCGGCCGCTGGGTCGACCTCACGCACACCGCAGACGAAACGACGCCGCTCTGGTCGGGCTTCACCAAGATGAGCCGCGATGCGCTCTTCAATCTCGACCAGCACGGCTTCCAGGCGCATGTCTTCACGCACGTCGGGCAATGGGGCACGCACGTTGACCCGCCCTCCCACTTCCACGGCGGCCTGCGCCCACTCGACCAACTTGGAGTGAGGGAACAGCTACTTCCTCTCGTGGTTCTCGACATCCACGCGAAGGTCGCAGCGAATCCCGACTACACCGTGTCGATGGATGACGTCATCGACTGGGAGCAAAGACACGGTGCCATTCCTCGCGGTGCGTTCGTCGCGCTTCGCACGGATTGGTCCAAGCGTTGGCCGGACCACGCCAGCATGGTCAACAGCGACGCTGCGGGCATATCACACACGCCGGGTTGGAGCCGCGAAGTCATTGACTACCTCTTCGACGAGCGCGCGGCGACCGCGTGCGGCCACGAGACGCTCGATACGGACCCAGGCTCTGCGACGTCGCGCTCGGACTTCTCGCTCGAAGGTCTCGTCCTGTCCAAGGACCGCTACCAAATCGAGCTGCTCGCAAATCTCAGCGAAGTCCCCGAGGTCGGCGCGCTCGTGGTGGTGGCCTTCCCGAAAATCGGCGGTGCCACTGGCTTTCCCGCCCGTGTCTTTGCTATCGCGCCGGTCTAAATCCGACCGTCTCCGCAAATTCTCCGACTCCGTCGCTATCTAGGAAGGAATTGCACCATGTCCACTGATTCTTTCGGCTACAAGCAAGAGCTAAAGCGTAGCCTGACGTTCGCCGACCTCGTGATATACGGCATCGTCTTCATGATTCCCATCGCGCCGTTCGCAATTTACGGCTACGTTTCCGATGCCTCGGGCGGGATGGTCCCCCTCGCCTACATCATTGGCATGGTCGCGATGTTCTTCACCGCGCTCAGTTACAAGGTGCTCTCCGCAGACTTCCCCATCGCCGGTTCTGCGTACGCATACGCACAACGTGGTATCGGCGATACGGCGGGCTTTATCGCCGGCTGGATGCTTATCCTGGACTATCTCCTCATTCCAGCGCTGACCTACGTAGTCGCAGCGGCGGCACTTTCGCAGCTCTTTCCGCTCGTGCCTCGCTGGGTGTGGGTCGTCGTATTCCTTGGAGTCGGCACTGCGACGAACTACTTCGGCGTTCAGGCGACCGCAGCGGTCAACAAGTTCTTCATGTATGCACAGATGCTGGTTCTCGCCATCTTTGCCGCGGTTGGCCTGTATGCGCTCTACCACGGCGTCGGCGCTGGCCGCCTCACGCTGAACCCGCTCTTCCAGCCGGAAGTCTTCAAGAGCGAGCTCATCTTCTCTGCGGTATCCGTTTGCGCCCTGTCCTTCCTCGGATTCGACGCGATTTCCACGCTCGCGGAAGAGGTGAAGGGCGATAGCAAAAAGACCGTCGGCAATGCGACTATCGCGGCACTCCTTCTCGCCGGCGGCCTCTTCGTCGCGCAAACCTGGATTGCCGGTGACCTCGCGAACGGCATGAAGTTTAAATCGGCCGACACCGCCTTCTACGAGATTGCCGAACTCGCGGGCGGCAAACCTCTTGCCTTGCTCACCGCCTGGTCGACGGCCATCACCTTCGGCTTGTCGTGCTCCATCGTGTCGCAAGCAGCAATCGCCCGTCTCCTCTACTCGATGGCCCGCGACCGCAAGATGCCGTCGCTCCTCGCCTCTGTGCATCCGAAGTACAAGACGCCGAACGTTGCTCTAGTACTCGTTGCAATCGTCTCGCTGGCAATTTCGCTGGGCTTCCTTGACCACCTCGACACGCTCACGAACTTCGTCAACTTCGGCGCGCTCACGGGTTTCATGATTCTCCACGTCACGGTTGTCGTGCATTACATCGGCCGCAAGCACTCACGCGCACTCTTCAAGCATCTGGTTTCGCCTGCAATCGGCTTCTGCATCCTCGGTTACGTCTTGTATTCGATGGGCGCGGCTACCTGGGAACTGGGAATCGGCTGGTTCTGCGTCGGCGTCGTGTACTACCTCGTTCTCACGCGTGTCATGCGTCGTGACATCAGCCTCGAAGTCTAGTAGCTAACGTCGCGCTCGTCGGAACTCCGACTCTGGCGAGCGCGAGCCCGTACGCAAATCAATAAACAAATTCAACAATCAGTTTGGAGATTCGAGTCGTGAAGAAAATTGCACTTCAGTCGTCCGCTCTGTGCATCGTCGCTATCAGCTCGGCTGCACACGCCCAGAGTTCGGTGACGTTGTACGGCATCATCGATACGGGCCTGGCCTATGTTCACAACTCCGGCGGACACAGCACCCAAATCACAACAATGTCGGGGAGCCTCGCCGGGTCACGATGGGGTCTCAAGGGTAGCGAGGACCTCGGTGGTGGCCTCAAGACCGTGTTCCAACTCGAGAACGGGTTCGACCCGACGAACGGCACGCTCGGCCAGAACAACCGGCTGTTTGGGCGCCAGGCATTCGTCGGCATCAGTAGCGACAAGTTCGGCACCGTGACCCTCGGACGTCAGTATGACCCTATCGTGGACCAGGTACAGCCACTGACTGGTGACAATTACTTCGGCGCAATCTTCGCCCCGCCGGGTGACTTCGACAACTATGACAACAGCATTCGCATCAATAACGCCGTCAAATGGGTAAGCCCGTCCTGGGGTGGGGTCACTCTCGAGGCACTGTACGCGTTTGGTGGACTTGCTGGCTCGGTCGGTTCCGGTCAAACGTACAGTGCCTCCGCTGGATACAGTAGCGGTTCGTTCAGCGCCGCCGCCGGCTACATGCACATCGACTACGGGAACGCACGACTGACGACCCGGCCGTCTGGGTCAGCCGACTCGCTTTTCAATAGTGCAGTGAACAGCGCGTACTCCTCGGCGCGCTCGGTGAACAGTGCGCGCGTCGCGGGACAATACGTCATTTCCAGCGTAACGCTCGGGGCAGCTTATAGCTTCACCCAGTACAACCCCGATGCCATGTCGTCGTTCTCGACGTCGCAGAAATATCAGAACGCCTCCGTGTTCGGCATCTGGCAAGTGCTGCCGACTTTCTCGCTCGGAGCCGGCTACAACTATACGAAGACCAGCGGCGACTCCTCGGCCAAATACAACATGTTCAGCCTAGGCGCCGACTACAACCTGAGTAAACGCACGGACGTCTACGCAATCGCCGGCTACACGCACGCTTCCGGTGAGAATGGTCTCGGCGCCGCGGAAGCAGTCGTCGGCTCGTTCGACATCAATTCGGGTAGCTCTTCCCAGGCAATTGCGGTTGTCGGCTTACGACATACGTTCTAAGGTTTGCAACCAGAACCGAAAACCTAAGCTCCAGTCTGCCTTCGAGAGGCGTTTGCACACGTAGCAAACTCGAGTTTGCTGCGTGTGCCTTTTTTTGCGGCTTGTCTAAACAATGCGAAACCTCATTCGCATATTTAGAATACCGCCCCCCTCGTCAGCGACTTAAAATTCGGCGCTTGTCGAATAGCCAGGGACTCTCATCAATGCAGTATCTCCACGACCCAGCACATCCGCAGGTTACCGTCACCCGGTTGCAAAGCATGCGGGAAGCGGATGAAAAAATTGCAATGCTGACGTGCTATGACGCCACGTTTGCAGCCTTGATGGATCGTGCTGGAGTAGATATCGCGTTCATCGGCGACTCACTCGGCAACGTCGTTCAGGGGCACACGACAACCTTACCCGTAAGCGTGGCCGACATCGCCTACCATACGGCCGCAGTTACGCGCGGTGTGCGGCGGGCAATGGTCATCTCCGATATTCCTTTTGGTTGCCTCGGCTCCGTCGAACAAACCTACGATGCGGCCGTCGAACTGATGCGTGCGGGCGCAAGTATGGTCAAAATCGAAGGCGGGCACTGGTTGTCGTCAACGATACGATTCCTCGTTGAGCGAGGAATACCCGTTTGCGCACACATTGGGCTGACGCCACAGTCAGTGCATGCATTCGGAGGCTTCAAGGTGCAGGGGAAATCTGCAGCATCCGCAACCGTCCTCTTGAACGATGCGGCTGCGTGTGAAGCTGCCGGAGCTCAACTCCTCGTAATTGAGGCAATTCCCTCACACCTCGCCGCAGAGGTCACCGGTCAACTCAGCATCCCTACAATAGGCATCGGCGCGGGGCCTTACTGTTCTGGTCAGGTTCTCGTGCTTCACGACATGCTCGGCATCTCCCCAGGGAAACGCCCTCGCTTCGTTAAGGACTTCATGGAGGGCGAGTCGAGCATCCTCGCCGGTCTAGAAAAATTCGTGCGAGAGGTGAAGGAAGGAGTGTTTCCCGGTTCGGATCATAGCTATCAATAGGGGGCAGACGGCCATATCCGCAGTTACGCCCGGCCAACGAGCGCACTGAATGCTTCGCCGGCCACGCGATAGAAATGACGTCGCTCGACCTCAGCGTCAAGAGCGTATGACGTCAATGACGTTGCCGTCGCGGTACTCCACGACCCCGACGATGCGACCGTCGCGACGTGGTGGCGGTGCGGTGTCGGTGAGCGCACGCGCTGCATCGCACAGTTCGTTGATGCTCATAACCTTGACCCCTGCGCGCTGGAAGAGTTGCAGTAAATCAGAGCGTTGCGAATTCACTGCGGCGCCGATCTCCGTCACAACCGCGTCCACCGTCTCTCCCGGAGTGGTGAGACAACCGACCCGGCCAACGATCTTCGGACCGACCCTCGAGGCGAGCCGAGTCGTCACGATCGCCAGCTTCGAGCCCGCTGCCGTATCAGAATGACCTCCTGAACCTCCAAGTATGGAGCCGTCGGCGCCTGTCGTCACGTTGACGTTGAAATCAAGGTCGACCTCGGAGGCACCAAGGACCATGACGTCCAATCGATTGACCATGGCTCCCCGGCAGTGCGGATTCGCGTACAGCGACGCAGACATCGCCTGGTGCCGACGGTTCGACCGATACGATTCCACGGCACGCAGATCGAAGCACTGGACGTCGAATAGCGTTCGAAATAGTCCTCTCTCAAGCATGTCGACCAGTTCACCTGTCACGCCACCGGCCGCGAAACCACCTTGTATCCTGTCTCGCTCCATCAAGACCTTCACGTACTGCGCGACCGCAATCGACACTCCACCTGCACCGGTCTGAAACGAAAAGCCATCCTTGAGCAGACCAGAGGCTTCAATCAACCTCGAGGCGGTCTCGGCGATCCTCAATCCGACGGGATCACATGTAGGCTTGGTCGTGCCCGAGAGAATCCCTGTGGGATCCCCAATTGAGTCCACAGCGACAACAAAATCGACGTGGTCTTGATGGATGTCGATAGGACATAGAGGATAGGGCTGCAGGTGGTCCGTTACTGCGACAACACGGTGTGCATGCTGCGCGTCCACCACCGCGTAGCCAAGGGTCCCACACGCGGCGGGGCCGTCGACACCGTTGAGATTCCCGTACTCATCGGCAGTCGGCGCCGCCACGAACGCCACGTCGATTGGCAGATCACCGGACTCGATCGCACGTGCCCGGCCACCGTGGGTCTGAAACACCACAGGCGTTGGGAACTCGCCAGACGAGACAAACTCTGCCACCGGCCCCGACATGTAGGATGTATAGATTCGCGACACAACGCCGCTGCGCATATGGTCGACGAGCGGCGCATGAACAGGAAACAACGAGCTGGCCGCAACGGTCAAATTGCGGATGCCTTTTCTCGCTGCCGCAGCAAGGACCTGATTCAGGACCCCGTCACCGTTCCGGAGATGATGATGAAACGAAATCGTGTCACCGCTTTTCAGGTCGCAGGCATCGAGTGAAGACTCGACATCTGGTAGCACTTTCGACCCGCCGTCTCTCACTGGACGGATCGGACACGGTCGTCGCTCAACCCAGGCAGGCGTTAGTGACGGGCCTGAGTATGGACTCACCTCCCCGTAACCAGGTATATAGGCCGGGATTTGACGTTGACTCGAAGTAGCCATGCAAATGCTGGGAATAAGGACGGGGCAGAATTAGAGCTATCGCTTCGGCGCTGGCGAGGTGACGAACATAGAGCCGCACACTCACCAGTCGACATACTCGAATGGTGCGTGGTACGACATCCAATCGTATGTATTCGCATGCACCTGTGCGTTCAGCGCCTCAAAGGTACTGCCGTTTGACGATCGGGAAGGATGCTCTGCAACTTCAGGTTGCAGGCCGATGCGCGCGGGCACCACGCCGGATATGGACGTCTGGCTTGTCATAGGACCAACTCCACCGAAAATGGACGTACAAAGGAGTTTGGGCACTTGCCTCTTGAGTGCACAACAGGGTTCCTGCTCACTTTCGAAGAGAGAGGGACGTACCTATCGTCTGCGCCGCTTCACGCCATCGCGCTGCGCACGCTGTTAGATAGCAAGACACTCGGGGCGTCAGGCGACAGACGCCTGAAAGGGAGGCCCGCGCCTCAAGGTATTGCGATCAATTTTATGTGCGTGCGAGTAGCGTAGGTAGCGACATTTGGGCAAGTCGCCTTCGCGCTTCGCGAAGGATCTCTGCGGGCGCCATCACCAAACCACATGCCGTCCCAATATCGCAATGGCCGAATTGGCCGCGCCGGCAAACTGTTCCGAGCGAATGATGCTCAGCGATCGCTGGTAAAAAGGCCGCATGCCGTTGCGATCGGACAATGTCCGTAGTCTGACGACTACGACAGACGAAACACTTTATTCAGGCACGGATCGTTGCAAACTACCACCTCCGTCAACGTGATAGGAGCAGCAGGATCTCACCTGTTTGGCTTGGCCAATGCCGATCTTGAACATATCGAAGACACTGATCGTTGTCGCCGTAGGCATCGGACGATTCATCATTTTTCAGGCAGGTTGAATTCAGGAGAGTATCCAGTCATAGCCGTGGGCGGTGCACCCTGGCTAGCCGCGCGCTGCATCGTGGTTCCACATCAGCGCGGCTGGGATTCCGCGCGGGTCAATCTCATTGGTTCAATGGGCTAGTTGTCACGGCCCGTGTAGTTGCCCCTGCAACCCAGGACATTCGGACACTGCTAGGTTGATGAGACCGCAGCGCGCCTGAACTCGCGAGGCGAGCGGTATTTCAGTGCTTTGTGCGGGTGGCGCTCATTGTATTGCTCGAA
>NZ_JAAGPR010000051.1 GCF_017104965.1 Paraburkholderia sp. Ac-20340 | reverse complement strand
CGCACATCACGGTCAACAAGAACGCGATCCCGAACGACCCGGAAAAGCCGTTCGTGACGAGCGGTATCCGTCTGGGTTCGCCGGCGATGACCACGCGCGGCTTCGGCGTGAAGGAAGCCGAGCAGGTGGGTAACCTGATCGCCGACGTGCTGGAAGCCCCTGAAGATGCCGCCACGATCGAGCGTGTGAAGGCGCACGTGGCCGACCTGACCACGCGTTTCCCCGTCTACCGCTAAAGCGCCGAGCCATCGTGCACACCTACATCGGCCCGAGTCTCGCAGCGGGCGGCCGCACGCTCGCCCTGTTCAAAATCCCCACGCGCCAGGGCGAGGTGTATATGAGCGTGGGCCGCACCGAATTCGGCAACGACGAACGCGCCGTCGTGGAAGTGCGGC
Organism: Paraburkholderia sp. Ac-20340; assembly: GCF_017104965.1. GTDB lineage: Bacteria > Pseudomonadota > Gammaproteobacteria > Burkholderiales > Burkholderiaceae > Paraburkholderia. The sequence continues at coordinate 45,441 of NZ_JAAGPR010000051.1, read as the reverse complement.
GCGATGCGCTGTTCGGTCTCTGGCGCAACGACCTGACCGATACGGCCCGCGCGCTGGCCGCTCGCGGCAAGGCACCGGGCGAAACACTGAGCGAAAAGCTGGAACTCGCCGATGAAGGTTTCCGCTTCGGCATGGACGATCCCGTGCCGCTGGTGGAAGTGTGCTGCCGCGTGCGCTCGCAGATCAAAGCCGCGCCAAGCGGTGGCCCGGCCGCCGGCAACGCCACCGCGCAGCCCTATGTGTCGGTGATCGACGGCGTCGCGCGCACGCTCTGGCTCGCGTCCCAGGGCGCGCCCTGCTTTCCTGTCGAATGCCTCGTCGCCGAGGCGCCCTTGCTCGCCCGTCTGGCCGGTTCGCGGCGCAGCCGCTGGATGCGCGTGTCGGAAATGTTGCCGCGCCACTGACCTCCCGCCTGACCCGGCGCGCGCATATGGGAAAATGCGCGCCTGAACAGCGCTCGAATGGCAGGCGGCACACGGTCGGTGACCGCGCATCGGCGCGCAAGGGAGACAGGATGGATAGCGTCGAAAACGCACGCGCGTTTCTCGCGGTGGCCGAAGTCGGCAGTTTCGCGGGCGCCGCGCTGCGGCTCAATCTCGCGCCTTCGGTGGTCACCAAACGCGTGAGCGCGCTCGAAAAAGAACTCGGCCAGTTGCTGTTCCAGCGCACGACGCGCAGCCTGCATCTCACCGCGGGCGGGCGCGATACGATCGTGCGCGCGCGCGATTTCCTCGCCGCCTACGAACGCATGATGCGCGGCCCGGACGAAGACGACGGCTCGCGCCTGACCGGCCGCCTGAGAATCAAGGCGCCTTCGTCGTTCACGAATCACTTCCTCGGCGCGATGTTCAACGATTTTTTCCGCGATCATCCCAAGGTCGATGTCGAGCTTCAACTGACCAATCGCCCCGTCGATCCGGTGGTCGAAGGCTTCGATTTCGTCATCTCCGGTCTGCCGGTGGCCTACGACGGCGTCGAGGATTTCCCGCTCTGCCCCTTCAAGCGGCACGTCTACGCCTCGCCCGCCTATCTCGCGCGCCACGGCGAACCCGCGCATCCTTCCGAACTGGCCACGCATCGCTGCCTGCGCTATTCCTACCTCAATCCGGCCGGCACCTGGAGCTTCGTCGAGCCGGGTTCGGGCGGCGTGATCGACGTGGCGGTGAACGGCGCCTTCGCGACCAACGATATCGACGCCATGCACCGCGCCACCGCCGATGGCCTGGGCATCGCCGTGCTGCCGCGTTACCGCGCGCGCGCCGGCGTGCAGGCCGGCGATCTGGTGCAGATCCTCGGCGGCTTCGAATTGCCGGACTTCTGGGTCAAGGTGCTGCGCCCCGCCGGACATAGCAACCCGAAGGTTTTCCACGCGCTGCTCGATCATCTGACGCGCGGCCTCGCCACGCTGGTCGAAGGCGACGGCTATCTCTGACGCGCGCCGCCCGGCGCGCCCCACGCCATCCTTTCCAAAAAACGCGTTCTGAAGTTCCCGATCGATGCTGTTTCCCGCGGGCCGTTTCGCGGACTATCTCGCCGACGGACGCAACAGGCCATGCGAGCCAGCGCGCCGGACACAAAACGAGAGGAGACAGCTTTGAGACAGTGGATGGCCTATGTGCCGCTGGCCGTATGTGCCGCGGCAGCACACGCGCAGAGCAGCGTGACCTTGTACGGCGCGGTGGACAGCGCGCTCACGTGGAGCAGCAATCAGGGCGGCAAGGCCGCGTGGCAGACCTATAGCGGCGGCCGCGCAGGCGATAAATGGGGCCTGCGTGGCGTCGAGGATCTGGGCGACGACCTCAAGGCGATCTTCGTGCTCGAATCGGGCTTCAGCATCGAAACCGGTGCGGCGCAGCCGTCGAATACGCTGTTCGGGCGCCAGGCCTACGTGGGCCTGAGCGGCAAACTGGGTAACGTCTGGCTCGGCCGTCAGTATTCGATGACGAACGACTATTTCGTGCCGCTGAGTACCAGCATGATGTTCGCAGGCGGCCTGGGCGCGCCGCTCGGCGATATCGACGGCTCGTGGAACTACAACAAGATCAGCAACGTCATCAAGTACGAAACGCCGGTCTGGCACGGCTTCAACGGCAGCGCGATGTTCAGCCTCGGCGGCACCGCAGGCGACTTCTCGCGCAACCGCGTCTACGGCTTCGGCGCGCAATATGCCCACGCGGGTCTGACGATCGCCGGCGCCTACATGAACATGCGCACGCCGGCCACCTCGATCTACGGCGCCAGCGCGGCGCCGGTCGCGGGCGCCGCGTTCGCCAACCCGGTCTCGAACCCGATCTTCTCGAACTACGTGAGCGCGGCCAGCCAGCAGGTCGCGGGCGGCGGCGCGCGCTACGTCTGGGGCCGCTCGCAGATCGCGTTTTTGTACGACAACATCCGCTTTCTCGACATCACGCGCACGGCGTCGAATCCGCGCGCGCCCGCCAACGCGGCCTTCAACGACTATCAATTGACCTACGGCTTCAACGTCACGCCCGCCGTAATGCTGGGCGCCGCGTTCCAGTACAGCATCGCGCCGGGTAGCCGCTATCGCACGGCTTCGGTGGGCGGCGCCTACCTGTTGTCGAAATCGACCTACCTTTATGGCATCGGCATCTGGCAGCACGCGAGCGGCATCGACTCGACGGGCCACGAAGCGGTCGCGGACCTGTTCGGGCTTTCGCCGTCCAGCAACGCCAACCAGGGCGCGGTGCGCATCGGCTTGCGGCACCTGTTCTGAGCGCATATCCAGCGTATCCAACTAGAAAGGATTGAGGAGACATCAGGTGAATTCACCCCATTTCGCGGGCGGCGCACGTCAGACCGACGTGCAGGCCTTCATCGACGAACGGCCGCTGAGCCGCTTCCAGACACTCGTGATCGTGCTGTGCTTCCTGACCGTGGCGATCGACGGCATCGATATTGGCCTCGCGGCCTATATCGCGCCTTCGGTGCGCGCCGAATGGGGGCTGACCGTGACGCAACTCGCGCCGATTTTCCTCTCCGGGCTGATCGGCATGATGGTGGGTTCGCTGGCCTTCGGGCCGCTCGCCGACCGTTACGGCCGGCGTCCCGTGATGCTCGCCTCGGTCGCCTGCTTCGGCGTGGCGACGCTCGCGAGTCTGCTCGCCAGCAATATCGCCGAGCTTTCCGCGCTGCGTGTGCTCGCGGGCATCGGCATCGGCGGCGCGACGCCCACGGCCGTCACGCTGACCGCCGAGTTCGTGCCCGCGCGCCGCCGCCTCACGCTGATCACGGTGATGCTGTGCGGCAATTCGCTGGGCTCGGCGTTGGGCGGCGTGGTGGCGTCGCAGGTGATTCCGCGCTTCGGCTGGCACGCGATGCTGGTGATCGGCGGCGGCGTGCCCTTGCTGCTGCTCGTCGCGCTGTGGGCGCTGCTGCCCGAATCCATGCGCTATCTCGCGCTGCGCCGTCCCGAACGCGCCAGCGATCTGCTCGCGCTCGGCCAGCGCATGGCGGGCGGCACGCTCGACGCCGCCACGCGCTTCGTCGCGCTCGAATCGCGGCCGGGTCGCGCCGCCGTGCGCGAACTGCTGGCGCTGCCGTATCGACGCGGCACGCTGCTGCTCTGGACCACGTTTTTCATGGGCCTTTCCGTGCTGTTCCTGATGGCAAGCTGGCTGCCGACGATCATCACGCACTCGGGCGGCTCGATGCGCGCCGCCGCGCTCACCACCGCGCTGTGGTCGGTCGGCGGCACCACGGGCGGCCTGCTGATCGGGCGCGTGATGGACGGCAGCCAGCCCAGCCGCGTGCTCGGCATGGCGTATCTGTGCGCGTGCGCCGCCATCTGTATCGTCGGGCAGGCCTACGCGACGCCGCTCGTCGCCGCGCCTTTCGTGTTCGTCGCGGGCATGTGCATCAGCGGCACGCAGGTGGGCGTCAACGGCCTCGCGGCCACGCTCTATCCCACGGCAATGCGCGCGACCGGCGTGGCGTGGGCGACCGGCATCGGCCGCTTCGGTTCGATGCTCGGCTCGGCGCTCGGCGGCTATCTGCTGTCTTCGGGCCTGAGCTACGGCGTGCTGTTCGCGATTGTCGCGATGCCGGCTGTCGCCGCTGCGCTGTGCATGTTCGCGATGCCGCGCCGCGCGGCGGCGCCGCTCGCCGCGCCTGCGATCTGACGATTTTTCGATAAACGGAGTTCACCTGATGGCCCTCTTCGGCTGCGCGTTTCTCGCGCTCTGGAACGATGTCGATGCCGATGTCGAGGCGCAATACGAGCGCTGGCACACGCACGAACATGTGCCGGAGCGCGTCGGCATTCCCGGCTTTCTCGCCGGACGGCGCTATCGATCGGATGCTGCCGGACAGCCGCGCTATTTCACGCTGTACGAAGTGACGGATGCGGCGGTTTTCGACTCGGCCGCCTATCGCGACGTGATCGACCGCCCGACGCCGTGGTCCGCCGAAATGCGCCCGCGTTTGCGCAATGTGGTGCGGGCGACTTGTGCAACGATGGCGTCGGTTTCTTCGGCTTTGGAGGCTTCATCGGCTTCATCGGCTTCATCGGCTTCATCGGTCGGCGGCGTAGCGCAGGACGGTGCCGCACTGGCCTGCGCGCGTTTCTCGTGCGCGCCGGATGCGCAACCCGCCGCCGAAGCCTTGCTGGCCGCGTGCGCCGCGCTCGCAGGCGTGCGTTCAGTGCGACTCGGCAATGCTTTGGACTCCGTACCGCAAGCCTTCCAGCAATGGTCAAAAAACGCCGCGCCCACTCACGTGCTGCTGATCGAAGGCGACGATGAAACCGCCTTGCGCGCCGCGCACAGCGCCATCTCGGCGGCCATCGCCACGCACGGCCACGCGAGCGAGGCCGCGATCATCGACACCTACACGCTGGCGTTCCAGATCGCGCACGCCGAAGTCGACGACGCCTTACGGCGCGCCCAACCCCCGCTTACTTTTGACGCCCATTCAGGACATTGATGATGCAGGCATTGCAGAAAACCACCGCCGCCTTCGGGCTCGAATTGCGCGACGTGCCCGCGCCCGACGCGCCGGCCGAAGGCGAAGTGATCGTCGAAGTCGCCGCCGCCGGCATCTGCGGCAGCGACGTGCATATCTACGACTGGTCGGGCGGCTACGACTTCCTCCAATCGGCGTTTCCGGTCACGATCGGCCATGAATTCGCGGGCCGCGTGGCCAGCGCAGGCAGCGACGTCGGCGCACTCGCGGTCGGTCAGCCCGTGGTGGTGATTCCCTCGGTCGAATGCGGCGTGTGCGAAGCGTGCCGCTCGGGGCGCGTCGATGCCTGCCGCGACCGGCGCGGCATTGGCATGCTGCGCGACGGCGGCTTCGCGCGCACCGTGCGCGTGCCCGCCGCGAACTGCCTCACGCTGCCCGACGATATCGACCTGGGTATCGCGGCGCTGGGCGAGCCGCTTTCGATCGCCATGAGCGCGGTGAAGACCGCCGAAGTCGCGGCCGGCGACCGCGTGCTGGTGATGGGCCCGGGCACGATCGGCCAGGGCATCGCGCTGCTGGCCAGCGTGCGCGGCGCGAACGTCACGGTTGTTGGTTACGACGATGCGGACCGCCTCGCCACGGTGCGTGCGCTCGGCATCGAGCAGACCTTCGATCTGCGCGACCATGCGCTGGACGAAGTGAAAAAGCGCACGAATATCGACGAATTCGACATCGTGATCGAAGCGACGGGCGTGCCTTCGACCGTGCAGGCCGGGCTCGATTGTCTGCGCCCTTCGGGCATCTTCGTGATCTGCGGCATTCACGGCAAGCCGGTCAGCTTCGATGCCGCGAAGCTCGTGCGCAACCGCCATCAGATTCGCGGCACCTATCGCGCGACGCGCGCAACGTGGGCCGAAGTGCGCGATTTCGTGGTCGCGCATCAGGCGCGACTTGCACCAATGGTCACGCATCGCCTGCCGCTTGCCGAAGCCATCGACGGATTCGAAATGGCGCGCAACAAGATCGGCTCGAAGATTCTGCTGCTGCCGTAACTGCCCGATGCCATGCGGCCCGCTCGACTGAACGGGCCGCATGACCGTCAAAGCTCGTTCGCGATACGCCGATAACCGCGCACGAGACGGTTATTCGTCTGCGCGACATCCTCGGAAAACTCCGCGGCGCTCGCCGACACTTTGGGGATCGTCGCGAGATCCGTTGCCGGCCCGATACGCAGCGTCGAAGGCACATAAAAGCCTGCGGGAAGATCGCAACCGTCCACCACCGCGTTGTGACGCACCACGCAACCGGCACCAACCGTGCAGTTGAACAGCACGCTATTGAAGCCGATAAACACGCGGTCGCCCACGCTACACGGCCCATGCACGATCGCGCGATGCGCAATCGACGTATGACGGCCAATGTTCACCGCCGCGCCCGACTTCGAATGAATGACTACGCCATCCTGAATATTGGAATGCGCGCCGATCACAATGGGCTCGATCTCGCCGCGCGCATCGGTTTCATCGGCGCGAATCACGGCATACGGGCCGATAAACACATCGTCCTCGACGATCACGCGACCGCACAAAATAGCGGTCGGATCGACAAAAGCGCTTTCATGCACCACGGGCAGATCGCCACGCGGATTCTTTCTGATCATTGCCCCGCACCCTTTCCTTACCAGATCACACTGCTGTCCTGCTCTTCGGGCACCGTGCCGTCCCACTCGGGAAACGGATCGGCGAAATCGGCCCATGCGTGCGGGCCCGTGGCCATTTCCGCATCGTCCAGCAAGCACGCATCGAGACGTTGACGCAGCAGCGCTTCGTCCATATCGATGCCGATCAGCACCAGTTCCTGACGCGCATCGCCGACGTTTTCGTCCCAGTTTTCGTCGATAAACGCGCGCGATTCGTCGTCCGCGGGCCAGTGCGACTTCGGCACCGCGGCCCACCAGAGCCCCATCGCGCCATGACGGCACACCGATCCCGCCTGCGACCACGAGCCTGCATGCGTGGGCCGGCTGGCGAGCCAGAAGAAGCCTTTCGAGCGCACCACGCCCGGCCATTCGCTATTCACGAGATCCCAGAAACGCTGCGGATGCATCGGCCGGCGCGCACGCCAGACAAAGCTGCCGATACCGTATTCCTCGGTCTCCGGTTTATGTTCGCCGCGCAATTCCTGCAGCCAGCCGGGCGCTTTCGAGGCCTCGTCGAAATCGAATAGTTTCGTGTCGAGCACGTGCGCGAGCGGCACGCGGCCGAATTCGGCGATCTCGATGCGCGCACGCGGATTCAACCCGCGCAGGATGGCGATCAGGCGCTCGCGATCGGTCGTGTCGATCAGATCGATCTTGTTGACGACCATGACGTCGCAGAACTCGATCTGCTCGATCAGCAGGTCGGCGACCGTGCGCTGATCTTCCTCGCCCAGCGACTCGCCGCGCGCTTCCAGACTGTCCTGCGAACCGTAATCGTTGAGGAAATTGAACGCATCGATCACGGTCACCATGGTGTCCAGGCGCGCGACATCCGAGAGACTTTGGCCTTCTTCATCGGCGAACGTGAAGGTTTCGGCGACCGGCAGCGGCTCGGAAATCCCCGTCGATTCGATCACCAACTGGTCGAAGCGCCCCGCCTTCGCCAGCTGGTTCACCTCCAGCAGCAGGTCTTCGCGCAAGGTGCAGCAGATGCAGCCGTTGCTCATCTCGACGAGCTTTTCGTCGGTGCGCGAGAGTTGCGCGCCGCCGTCGCGCACGAGCGCCGCGTCGATATTCACCTCGCTCATGTCGTTGACGATGACGGCCACGCGGCGGCCTTCGCGATTGTTCAGGATGTGGTTCAGCAGCGTCGTCTTGCCGGCGCCCAGAAAACCGGAAAGCACCGTGACCGGCAGGCGTGTGTCCATGGGGAGGCTCCTTGGCTTCTGTTCTGCGATTCTTTGTATCGGGGATGGCGGCAGCGGCGCTGATGCGCATCGCTTCGCACTGTTCAATTTCGCGATGTTATAACATAACATTCAAGAAAGCCACTCTGTCATTCTCATCGGCGATAATTGCGGTTCTTGTCCGCTCGTCGCCAGCCCGCAGGTTTTCCCAGATGAAATCGCATCTTCACGCCATCGCGACGGCGTTGGCCGCCGCCGCGCTGTTCGGGGCCGCTACGCCGCTCGCCAAGGCGCTGCTCGGCGCGCTGTCGCCTTTTATGGTGGCCGGGCTGTTCTATCTGGGCAGCGGCACGGGACTCGCGCTGGCGATCCTCGTGCGCCGATTGCGACGACGCGCCGACGCCCCGCCCGACCACGCCCCGCTACGCCTGGCCGAAGCGCCCTGGCTTGCGGGCGCGATCGTTGCGGGCGGTGTGGCCGGGCCCGCGCTGCTGATGCTCGGGCTCGTTACGACGCCCGCCGCGTCGAGCGCCCTGCTGCTCAATCTCGAAGGCGTGCTGACGGCGCTGATCGCGTGGGTCTGTTTCCGCGAAAATTTCGATGCGCAAATCGCGCTGGGCATGGCCGCCATCGTCGCGGGCGGCGTGCTGCTGTCGTGGAGCGGACCGCACGCGGGACTCACGCCGGGCGCGTTGTGCGTGGTGGGCGCGTGCCTTTGCTGGGCCATCGACAACAATCTCACGCGCAAGGTCTCCGCCAACGACGCGATGACGATCGCCTGCCTCAAAGGCCTGGCGGCTGGGCCCGTCAATCTGCTGGTGGCGTTCTGGTTGGGCGCGCACTGGCCCGACGGCGCGCGTATTGCCGCGGCGATGGCGGTGGGATTCGCGGGATATGGCGTAAGCCTCGTGCTGTTCGTGGTCGCCTTGCGCAACCTGGGCACGGCGCGCACCGGAGCGTATTTTTCGGTGGCGCCGCTGTTTGGCGTGGCGCTTTCCTTGATGCTCTGGCCGCAGCGGCCGGCGCTGACGTTCTGGGCCGCGCTCGCGCTGATGGCCCTGGGCGTGTGGCTGCATGTGCGCGAGCGCCACGAGCACGAGCATACGCATGACGCGCTCGAACATACGCATCGGCATCGGCATGATGCGCATCATCGGCATGAGCACGATTTCGACTGGGACGGCACCGAGCCGCACACGCATGCCCACCAGCATCTGCCGCTCACGCATACGCATGCCCATTTCCCGGATGTGCATCATCGGCATTCGCATTGATCGGCGTTCAACTTTCGACTACTGGAATTTCGACTACTGGAAACAGGAGATGCGGCGATGGCTTCTCTTTATCGCGATGTTCCCTTGAGTATCGATGCGGCCAGCGCATGGGCCACGTTGCGCGACTCGCGCAATATCGCGCAGGTTTTTGCGGGCGTGCTGGTTGATGTGAAAGTCGAAGGCGATAGACGCAGCGTGACGTTTGCGAATGGCAACGTGGTGCAGGAGCGCATCGTGACTGTCGATGACGCGAGGATGCGGGTGGCCTACGCGGTCTGCGGGCCGAACTTCGAGCAGCACGCGGCGTCGATGCAGATCGTGGCGAACGAAGCGGGCGGCGGTTGCAGGCTGGTGTGGATCTGCGATTTTCTGCCCGATGAACGGCGTGCAGTGATCGAGCCGCTGATGGATGCTGGGTGCGCGGCGGCGGCGCGGAATCTGGTGCGTTAGTGGGTCGTGCGAGTGCGGGTTGTGGCGGCGGTTTCCGATTGTGTTCGTGTGACGTGTTCTGCTTCGCTCATGGGGACTTTTTCTTGCGATCAAGGTTTGCGGACATGCGAGCGTGCGTGATTCGGTGAGGGGTTTTGAGGCTGGCTGTTAGTTGCGTTATGAGTTTTGTTTGCGGATTGCGCTCTCTGTTGACGGTTACGAATCAAGCATGAAAAATTTTCCTTAAATACAGATTTTTGCCAGTTCGATTCAATTAATTCATGTCAATCTGAGGCGCCATGCGGCCATTGACGAGGCGCTTCAGTTGTTGAACTAGCGCCCGCAGCGTCCTGAAACTGCCTGGTGACCTGAAATCCCACTGTCCAACAAAAAAAAGCCCGCATTGCGCGGGCTTCAAATACTAGAACAGTGGGCCGGGGGAGCCTGCCTGTTCCATATCGCAGGACCAGATGCGATACGTCTTTGACTGTAGGCTTCCCCTACAACCGCCGGACATACGAAAATTCCGAATTACCTGCGACACTCCAGGCCGCACACCACATCACCCCGAAATCTCATCCAGCGAGACCCCATTCGTGCGCGGCCCGAACGCGCCGATCGACACCATCACCGCGAGCATGCAGCAGGTAATCCCGGCGAACACACCTTGCACGCCGAAGTCGCGCAACAGCGCCGCGATAATGAAACCGGACATCATCGCCCCCACCCGGCTCGCCGAATACACCACCCCATTCGCACGACAACGCACGGCCGTAGGAAACAACTCCGCCTGATAGGCGTGATAGCAAACGGAAATCATCTGCCCCGCGAGACTGATCAAAATCCCCAGCACGATCAGCGCCGTAGCCCCGCGAGCCTGCGAGAACAGCAGCCCGAATACCAGCACCGCAAACGCCGATCCGACGATCAACCATTTGCGCTCGATCCTGTCCGCGACGAGCATCGCCAGCAGCGGCCCGCACGGCAGCGCAATCGCAATCACGAAGGCATAGAGCAGGCTGCGCGTCACGTGCACGCCCTGCCCGATCAGCAAGGTCGGCACCCAGTTCGCGAAACCGTAATAACCGATCGCCTGACACAGATTGAACGCGATCAGCATGAGCAGGCGCGCGCGATACGGCGGCTTCCACAACTCCGCCAGCGAGGCACGGCGATGCGCGGGCGGCGTCACCACCGGCGCGGGCGGCGGCAATTCACGTCCACTTTCGCGGACTGCCGCCTGTTCCAGCCGCGCAATCTCGCGCTCGGCTTCCTCGGTGCGGTGATGCGTGGCGAGCCAGCGCGGGCTTTCCGGCACGGCACGGCGCACGAACCAGACAATCACTGCGCCCAGCGCACCCGCCAGCACCACGTAACGCCAACCGTCGATACCAAACGGCGCAATCGGCACAAGCCACCACGACAGCAAGGCGGAAGCCGGCGCGGCGGCAAACATGATCGCCTGATTGAAGGCCATTGCGCGACCGCGCATCTGCTGCGGGACCATCTCGGTCACATAGCTGTCGATCGTCACGATCTCGATGCCCACGCCGATGCCGGTGATAAAGCGCCACAGGATCAGGCCTTCGGAAGAATGCTGCATCGCCATGACGATCGAGCCAATCGAATACCACAGCAGGGAAAACGTGAATACGCTTCGTCGTCCGAATTTATCGGGAAGCCAGCCAAAAAAGAACGTACCGATAAAAAGACCCGAAAATGTCGCGGCCACGAATGCGCCAATGCCATTGAAACCGAACAGATTCGATGTCGTGGTCTGCAGCAGACCGCTTTTCGCCATACCCGGCGCGATATAGCCCGTGAAAATCAGATCGTAGACCTCGAAGAAGCCGCCCAGCGAAATCAGCAAGACCAGTTTCCACAATTGCCAGGTCGCCGGCAGCCGATCGAGCCGCGCGGAGAGCGCGGCCGCCACGGCCTGGCCCGGTTCTGCCACGTCCAAAGGCAAGGCGAGCGCATCGTCCGTGGTGAGGGTGCGTTGCATAGTCTGTCTCCATGTTGTTTTGGCGCGCGGGCTACTCTGGCCCGCGCTGCGTCACATCGCTCTTTGAGGCTAACCGGCTACATGCGCGGCGAGTCGCGCCAGCACTTCCTCCGTATGCTCGCCCACTTTCGCCAGCGGTTGGCGCACGCCGGGGCGGCGTCCGTCCATCATCAGCGGCAGCAGCACGACTTCGGTTTCGCCGCCGTCGTCGGTCTGCATCGGCACGAGGCCGCCACTGGCCTTCAGATGCGGATCGTCGAGCAACTGGTCCGGGCGCACGATCGGCGCATACGGCACGCCCGCCGCTTCCAGGCGCGGCATCAAGTCCTCCACGCGATGCGCCTTGAGCACATCGCCCAGACGCGCGAGCAATTCGGGGCGCAAGGCCACACGTGCCGCGTTACTGGCATAGCGCGGCTCGCGCGCATAGTCGGGGCAGCCAATCACGTCGCACAGCGTAACGAACTGCTTGTCGCTGACCGCGCCGATAAAAAGCTGCTCGCCTTCGGCCAGCGTGAACACGTCGTACACGCTCCATGCCGACACGCGCGAGGGCATCGGCGGCGGCGCTTCGTGCGTCATCGCGTATTGCTGCATATGCTGCGCGCTCAGAAACACGCAGTTCTCGAACAGCGCGCTCTGCACTTCCTGGCCGCGCCCGCTCGCCTCGCGCTCGCGCAATGCCGCCAGCACGCCGATCGCACCGAACATGCCGCCCATGATGTCGTTCACCGACGTCCCCGCACGCAGCGGCCGCCCAGCCGGCCCGGTCATATACGACAGGCCGCCCATCATCTGCACGACTTCGTCGAGTGCGAGCCGGTTTTCATAAGGCCCGGGCAAAAAGCCCTTGTGCGAAACGTAGATCAGCCCCGGATAACGCTGCGAAAGCGTGGCGTAGTCCAGACCGAATTTCTGCATCAGCCCCGGCCGGAAATTCTCCAGCATCACATCGCATTGCCCGATCAATTCGACTGCAGCAGCGCGCCCTTCTTCGGTATTGATATCGAGCACGACACTCTTTTTATTGCGGTTGAACGAGCGAAAAAAACCAATTCCCAGGCCCGGCAGATCGCGCGTTTTATCGCCGCCGGGCGGTTCGATCTTGATGACTTCCGCACCCAGATCCGCGAGAATCATTCCGCAGGTTGGGCCCATGACCATATGCGTAAATTCGACGACGCGCACGCCGTCGAGCGGCAGCCTTCGCGTGGTGTCCATGTTTGCGCTCATCACATCCTCAGGATAACGAATCGACCGTCACAGCGGCCTGAAAAGTCTTTGGCAAGCCGGCGCGCCAGAGCGCGCCATGCAGGCTCTCGCCATCGAGCCATTGCGCCACTTGCGCGCGCAAGGCCAGCAAAGCGTCGATATCGATACCGGTTTCGATACCCATGTCTTCGAGCATGAAAGCCAGGTCCTCGCTTGCCGCGTTGCCGCTCGCACCGGGCGCATGCGGACAGCCGCCGATGCCTGCCAGCGAAGCATCGAAGCGCGTCACGCCGGTTTCCAGCGCGGCATGGACATTGGCGAGCGCAAGACCGCGCGTGTCGTGAAAGTGCGCGCACCAGAGCCGCTCGCCCGCCATGGCGCGCGCGCGTTCGAACAACGCGCGCACGGCACGCGGATTCGCGTAGCCCACCGTATCGGCGAGACTCACGCGATCGGCGCCCGCATCGAGCAGCGCCTGCATGTAGCGCAACACATCTTCCTGCGCGACCTCGCCTTGCAGCGTGCAACCGAAAGCCGTGCCGATGCCGCCTTCGATCAGCGTGCGCGCGCCAGCAGCATCGCGTTCGGCACGCATGCGCGCGACTTCGGCCACGACTTCGTCGGGTGTCTTGCGCAGATTCGCGCGGCTATGCGCTTCGCTCGCGGAAAGCGGCACGAGCATCAGATCGGCGCCGGTTTCGAGCGCGCGCTGCGCGCCCTTGAGATTGGGCACCAGCACGGAAACGCACAGGCCGGGCAGACTGCGCGCGAACGCCACCAGTTCGGCCGTATCGGCGAGTTGGGGCAACAGGCGCGCGGGCACGAACGAGCCGACTTCGATCTCGCGCACACCGGCCGCATGCGCCGCGCGCAGCCAGGCGAACTTGAGTTCGGTGGGCAAAATGGTGTCGATGCTTTGCAGGCCGTCGCGCAGACCGACTTCGCGCAGCGTGGCGCGCGCGGGATAGGCGGGCATAGAAATGTCTCCAGACGAATAAGCGGGGCGCCGGTTCATGTCGTGCCGGCGTGGTGTTTCGTTGTATTTGCCTCTGTGCTAACTTTAGACATTCCAGTCCATCCATAAAGCGGTATTTTGGAAGCTCCAAGATTCCGTTTGGGAAACACAGATGCACGATATCGACACCAAGACGCTGCGCCTGTTCGTGGCCGTCTGCGAACACGGCAACATGGGGCACGCGGCGCGCGAATCGCATATCGAGCCTTCCGCCATCAGCAAGCGCATCGCCCAACTCGAAACCGATCTGGGCGTGCCTTTGCTCACGCGTTCGCGGCGCGGAGTGCAGCCCACCCAGGCGGGCGTCGCGCTGCTGGAGCACGCGCGCAGCGTGATCTTTACGCTCGAGCGCGCCGTCAGCGATATCGCTGCGTTCGGCAGCGGCCTGCGCGGCAGCGTGAGCGTGTGCGCGTCGGCATCGGCGATTGCGGAGGCATTGCTCGACGATCTCGCCTCTTTCATGCGCATGCCCGCTCACGAAAACATCCGCGTCAACGTGGATGAGCGCACCTCGAAGGAACTCGTGCAGCGCGTGCGCGACGGCGTGGCGTCCGTGGGCGTGTGCTGGGACAACGTCGAACTGGGCGGCCTGGAAGCGCGCCCCTGGCGCACCGACCGGCTCGCGCTGGCCGTGCCGGGCGGGCATGCGCTCGCGCGGCGTAAATCGGTGGCGTTCGCGGATACGCTCGGCTTCGAACACGTGGGCCTGCCGCCCTCCACCGCCGTGCACACCTTGCTGCAACGCGCGGCGGCGCTGAGCGGGCGCACCGTGGATTACCGCGCGACGGTATCGAATTTCGACGCGGCGTTTCGCGTGGTCGCCGCGAAGCTCGGCATCAGCGTCGTACCGGAGGAAGTCGGCCAGAGCTACACGCGCATCATGAACGTGCGCCTTGTGCCTTTGAGCGACGCGTGGGCGCAGCGGCGCTTCATCGTCTGCTTTCGTGCGTTCGATGCCTTGCAGCCCGCCGCGCAGCGCATGGTCGAGCATCTGGTGGCGCGCGCGCAGGCCGCCGAAGCTGCTTGAACCGCTTGAGCTATCCCAAGCCCGCACGCCTCGTTTACACTTCCACCATTCCGTTTCTGCCCCGCGCGAACTGCGCCGCCGCTCACGCCATGCACCATCCACAACGCCGCCGTTTCGTGCTCGCAAGCCTGCTTGCTGCGATCGGCGCCGCGCATGCCGGCAGCGGCATGGGCGCCACGCGCGAAGTCACCATCGCGCTCGTGCTCAAGGCCATGCCCGATCCCTTCACGATGGCGATGGTCGCCGCCGCCAGGGGTTTCCAGGCGCACTCGCCTTATCCGTTCAAGCTGGTGATACTCGGCATCCAGTCGGAAACCGATGCGGCCGGACAGATCCGCCTCGTCGATACGGCCATCAAACAGCGTGTCGATGCGATCGTGCTCGCGCCCGCCGATTCGCGTGCGCTGGTGAACGCCGCGCGTCGCGCCGTCCAGCACGGCATCCTCACGCTGGCGATCGACAATCCGCTCGATGCCGACGCACTGCGCGAAGCGCGCATCCACGTGCCTTACGTGGGCCCCGACGACCGCCGCGCCGCGAAGCGCGTGGGCGAATACCTGGCGCGCCGGCTGCATGCGGGCGATCGTGTCGGCATCATCGAAGGGGTGTCGTCCGATCTCAACGCGCAGCAGCGCACGGCCGGCTTTCGCGACGCGATGCAGGCCGCGCACGTCGAGATCGCGGCGACCGAAACCGGCAACTGGGAATATGGCCAGGGGCGTCTCGCGGCGGCCTCGATTATCGCGTCGCAGCCGGGCATTCGCGCGCTGCTATGCGCGAACGACAACATGGCGCGCGGCGCGGTCGATGCGGTGCGCGAATCGCAACTCACCGGCCGCGTGCTGATCACCGGCTTCAACAACAGCGACGCCATCAAGCCGATGATCAAGGATGGCCGCGTGCTCGTCACGCTCAACCAGTTCGCGGAAAAGCAGGCGGTGTATGGGCTCGACGTGGCGCTGCAAGCCTGCGTCGAACATCGCGATCAGGATGACCTTTCCGAATACATCGAAACGCCTGTCGTGCTGGTGGCGAAGGATATTTCATAGCGGCGGATTGCACGCGCAATCTGGCGGCGCATTTTCGCGTTGGCATCATATGATGGCGGCTCGCACGATACCGAACGTCACGAAATCCAACGCGCATATGAACAAGAAAATCGAACCCGTCGTTACTCGTTTCCGCTTCGCTAGCCACCTCACCTCGCACTTCGCCTCGCACGCCACCACGCTCTCTTCCACGTTCCTCGCCGCCCTCGCACTCGCGGGCTGCGCCGCCAGCAACGCGCCGTCGTCCACCCAGGCGTCCTCTGGCGCCTTCGTGCAACAAGGCGCGGCCACGGGCGCGCGCCCGGTGAAGGTGATGATCGTCACGATGTTCGCGCCCGAGGCCAAGACCTGGCTCGACAAGCTCGGGCCCTGGGACAGCATTCCCGTTGCGGGCCTCTCGCCCGACTATCCCGCCGTGCAGTGCAATCACGACGATGTCTGCGTGATGACCACCGGCATGGGCCACACGAACGCCGCCGCATCGACGATGGCACTCGCCTTCGCGCCGCAATTCGATCTGCGCCAGACTTATTTCCTGGTGGCGGGCATTGCGGGCGTGAATCCGCAGCAAGGCACGGTGGGTTCGGCGGCGTGGTCGGACTGGCTCGTCGATTTCGGCCTGCAATGGGAGATCGACCCGGACCGTCGTCCCAAAGGCTGGCATACCGGCTATCTCGGCATCAATACGAAAAACCCCGGCGAAAAGCCCGCGCTCGACTATCGCACCGAAGTCTTCCAGCTCAATGCGAAGCTGACTTCGGCGGCCTATGCCTTGAGTCACGACGTCGCGCTGGCCGATAGTCCCGAAGCGAAAACCGCGCGCGCGAAGTATCGCTATGCGCCGGCCAATCGCGCGCCCAGCGTGATCCGTTGCGATTCGATTGCAGGCGATACCTGGTGGTCGGGCGCGGAACTCGGTGCGCGCGCAACCGAATTCACGCGTCAGCTCACCGGTAACAAGGGCGTCTATTGCATGACGCAGCAGGAAGATAACGCGACGTATGAAGCACTCAAACGCGCCGCCGCCACGCAGCGTGTCGATCTCGACCGGGTGGCCGTGCTGCGCGCGGGATCGGATTTCGATCGTCCGTACAAGGGCCAGTCGAGCGCCGCCAATCTGCTCGGCTATGCGAGCCAGGGCGGCTTCGCGCCCGCTCTCGAAAACCTCTATCGTGCGGGCAATCCGCTCGTGCAGGATATCGTCGCGCATTGGGACGACTGGCGCACTGGCGTGCCCTCGCGCTGATCCGCCCTGCGTTCCTGCCCGCGTCTTTCGACGCGGGCAAGCTTTGAAGCGCCTGCCTCATTGCGCCCTCGTGAAGCGCGGAAATGCGTCTTTGACCGGATGGACTTATCAAGGCATCCATGCCAGATTGAGCCACATCCTTTCGCGCGGCACGCTTGCCGCCGCGACGCACCGTTATTTTCCGGCTCAAAGGGGGACACTTGCGCGATTCGTTTCCTATCGAAGCGGCGCTGAACGTTCAGCCCTGCAACGCTCGACCGATACGTTCAGACGAAGGCAAAAAGCACACACGTGCGTGCTTCGTTATCGGCGTGTCGCCCAGGGTATGCACGTCGCCGCTCTGAATCCTGCGGCGCGCGCCGTCGTCCTCGGCGCCGGGCCTGCGGGCGCGGCGGTCGCGCGCGAACTGGCGCGCCTCGGCTACGCGGTGCAGGTCGTCAGCGACTGGCGGCGCTTCGACGCCGTGGAAGGCCTTTCGGCGCGCGTCATCGAAGGCTTGCGTCATGCGGGTCTGCATCGCGCGGCCAGCAGCGTCGCCGGACCCTGCACGCGCACGACGCTCTGGAACGGCGTGCTGCAAACGCTCAACGCGGAGTTTCTGGCCGATCGCCGCGTATTCGATGCCGCGTTGCGCGACGATCTGCGCCAGGCAGGCGTCGACGTGATCGAGGCGAATGTGCGCAATATCCAGACCTCGCCGGCCGGTCACGACCTCGTGATCGAAACCGCCGATGGCCCGCTTTCGCTGCGCGCCGATTTTCTCGTCGAAGCGCGCGGGCGTTTTGCGCCGCTGTTGCGCGACGCCACGCGCGGGCCGCAAACACTGAGCCTGCTGAACGTATGGCAGGGCGAGCGTGGCGCGGCGGCATCCGCCATCGAAAGCCTGCAGGACGGCTGGGCATGGATGGCGCGCCTGCCCGACGGCCGTTGTTACTGGCAGATGACACTCGATGTGGCGAGCGCCGAACTCCCGCAGCGCGACGAACTGCTGGCATTCTGCGCGCGCATGCGGCACGCGCCGCTGGCGAGCGACTTTTTCGCGCACGACGCAGATACGGACGTGCGCCTGCACGCGCGCAGCAGCACCGCGACATTGTGCGGGCGCACCGGCGCGCACAACTGGCTGCGCGTGGGCGATGCGGCGATGGCCGTCGATCCGCTATCGGGCAACGGTATTTTCCAGTCGCTTTCGTCTGCACTGCAGGCGCCCGCCGTGATCCACACCTTGCTCAGTTGCCCGGAGCGCGCCTCGCTCGCGCTGCGCTTTCATCAGCAGCGTATCGAGCAGTTGTTCGTGCGCTTCGCGCGCACGGGCCGCGACTTCTACGCGCTCGAACAGCGCTGGTCCGCACGATCGTTCTGGGAATCACGCCGCCTCTGGCCCGACGACGCGCCGCTGCAAGTGAACGCCGATTTCAACCAGCTCAATATCGAGCGTGCGCCGGTGATCGACGGCAATCTGATCGCCGAAGCCGATGTGGTCGTGAGCCCCGATCAACCGCTCGGCGTCTGGCATCTGGAGGGCGTGCCGCTCGCGCCTATCGTCGAGGCGCTGCGCAAACAGCCGGCCGAACAGGTGCTGCGCGCACTCGATGCCGATCAGGCGCGCCTCGTGCGCCACTGGCTCGACGCGCACGGTTATTCGCAAACGCACGCCTGACGTGCGCGGTTTGTTTCGAGACATCCGCACGCTGGCGCTGCATCGCACAGCTTCGGATCATCGCTTCGCGATCCTCTCTATACTCGTTCGCGTATTCGACCTGCCGGCAACGCGCCGCGCCTCTGCCGCGTGACATCCCCGTGACATCCGGGTGACGCCCGCTTTATACCTGCTTGATACCCGCGCAGCACCCTCAATTCGCGTGATTCCCCTTTCGCCTCAACCAGGAGCGCTACTGATGAGCACGTTCACCACCCGCGACGGCACCTCGATCTACTACAAGGATTGGGGCAGCGGCCGCCCGGTCGTCTTCAGCCACGGCTGGCCGCTTTCGTCCGAGGCCTGGGACGCGCAGATGCTCTTTCTCGTGCAGAAAGGCTTTCGCGTGATCGCGCACGACCGTCGCGGCCACGGCCGCTCGGACCAGCCGGCCAAAGGCAACGACATGAACACCTGGGCCGACGATCTCGCCGATCTGCTCGACAAGCTCGATGTGAAAGACGCCACGCTGGTCGGCCATTCGACGGGCGGCGGCGAAGTCGCGCGCTATATCGGCCGTCATGGCACGAAGCGCGTGTCGGGCGCGGTGCTGATCGGCGCGGTGCCGCCCATCATGATCAAGAGCGAACAGAATCCGGGCGGCCTGCCCAGGGAAGTGTTCGACAACATTCGCAAAGGTGTCGTCGATAACCGCTCGCAGTTCTTCAAGGATCTGGCCGTGCCGTTCTACGGCTTCAATCGCAGCGGCGCGAAGACCTCGCAGGGCACGATCGACGCGTTCTGGCTGCAGGGCATGTGGGGCGGCATGCTGGCGCTCTACGAGTGCGTGCACGAATTCTCGGAAGTCGATTACACCGAGGATCTGAAGAAGATCGACGTGCCCACGCTGATCCTGCACGGCGACGACGACCAGATCGTGCCGATCGACGACGCGGGCAAGCTCTCCGCGAAGATCGTCAAGGATGCGACGCTCAAGATTTATCCGGGCGGCTCGCACGGCATGTGCACGACCGAAGCCGACAAGGTCAACGCCGACCTGCTGGAATTCCTGAACCGGAAGTAACGACCGGACGTAATGACCGGAACGAAGGACCGGCCCGCGCAATCCTGACGGTGGCGAATCGTCTGAATCCTGCATCGGTTCGCCGCCAATACCCCACTGTTTGACCAGGAAATTCGGACGCAAAACGAAGCGCTGCGGCAATAAATTCTTCTATAAGACTCAGCGATACCCCTCGCTTTCAGCAAGGGTCTTCACCAACTTGACAAAGAATCGAGGGTACGAAACTGAAATTATCCGATCCGTCCCCGAGCGATTCAAAATAGCGCGTAAGCCTTTATTTATCAGGCATTTGCGGCGATAACGTTTTCAGCGCAAGCCCGCCCGTTCGCGGCAAACGCGACGATTTCACGCATGAACATGCCCGCGCAACGCAATTTCATAATATGAAATTCATGTCGATCTCGGCCCCGGGCGATCCGAAATTGAGGCAAAATCCAGGTGTTTCGCCGACTGCGCGCAGCCGGTGGTGTTACCACCTCGTTTAACGATCCCGCCAAGAAGCCGATGAGTACCCAGCAACCCACCATCATCTATACCCTGACCGATGAAGCGCCGCTGCTTGCCACCAGCGCGTTTCTGCCGATCATCCGCACCTTCGCTGCGCCGGCCGGCGTGAACGTCGAGACCAGCGATATTTCCGTGGCGGGCCGCATCCTCGGTGAATTCCCCGAATTCCTGACCGAGGAACAACGCGTTCCGGACAACCTGGCTGAACTGGGTCGTCTCACGCAGCTGCCGGAAACCAACATCATCAAGCTGCCGAACATCAGCGCATCGGTGCCGCAGCTCGTCGCAGCCATCAAGGAACTCCAGAACAAGGGCTACAAGATCCCCGACTTCCCGGAAGATCCGAAGACCGACGAAGAAAAGGCTATCCAGAAGCGCTATTCGAAGTGCCTCGGCTCGGCGGTGAACCCGGTCCTGCGCGAAGGCAACTCGGACCGCCGCGCACCGCTGGCAGTCAAGAACTACGCGAAGAAGCACCCGCACAGCATGGGCGAGTGGAGCATGGCTTCGCGCACCCACGTCGCGCACATGAAGCACGGCGACTTCTACCACGGCGAAAAGTCGATCACGACCGACAAGGCGCGCGAAGTGCGCATGGAACTCGTGACGAAGAGCGGCGAAACCATCGTCCTCAAGCCGAAGGTCTCGCTGCAGGCTGGCGAAATCGTCGACAGCATGTTCATGAGCAAGAAGGCCCTGCTGGACTTCTATGAAGACCAGATGGAAGACGCGCGCAAGACCGGCGTCATGCTGTCGCTGCACGTCAAGGCGACCATGATGAAGGTTTCGCACCCGATCGTGTTCGGCCACGCTGTGCGCACGTTCTACAAGGACGCGTTCGCGAAGCACGCCAAGCTGTTCGAACAACTGGGCGTGAACGTCAACAACGGCCTCGTCGATCTCTACACGAAGATCGACACGCTGCCGGAATCGCAGCGCGAAGAAGTCATCCGCGACATGCACGCGTGCCACGAGCACCGTCCGGCGCTGGCGATGGTCGATTCGGCCAAGGGCATCTCGAACCTGCACGCACCGAACGACGTGATCGTCGACGCATCGATGCCCGCGATGATCCGCGCAGGCGGCAAGATGTGGGGCGCCGACGGCCGCCCGGCCGATACGAAGTGCCTGATCCCGGAAAGCACGTTCGCGCGCATTTACCAGGAAATCATCAACTTCTGCAAGACCAACGGCGCATTCGACCCGAAGACCATGGGCACGGTGCCGAACGTCGGCCTGATGGCGCAGAAGGCTGAAGAGTACGGTTCGCACGACAAGACCTTCGAAATCCCGAAGGACGGCACGGCCCGTATCGTTGACAACGCAACCAACGAAGTGCTGGACGCGCTCACGCAGGAAGTCGAGCAAGGCGACATCTGGCGTATGTGCCTCGTGAAGGACGCTCCGATCCGCGACTGGGTCAAGCTGGCCGTCACGCGCGCGAAGAACTCGGACACGCCGGCCGTGTTCTGGCTCGACCCGTATCGTCCGCACGAAAACGAAGTGATCAAGAAGGTCGAAGCGTACCTGAAGGATTACGACACGAGCGGCCTGGACATCCAGATCATGTCGCAAGTGCGCGCGATGCGTTACACGCTCGAGCGCGTGATCCGCGGTCTGGACACGATCTCGGTCACCGGCAACATCCTGCGCGACTACCTGACCGACCTGTTCCCGATCATGGAACTGGGCACGTCGGCGAAGATGCTCTCGATCGTTCCGCTGATGGCCGGTGGCGGCATGTACGAAACGGGCGCAGGCGGTTCGGCTCCGAAGCACGTGCAGCAGCTGGTTCAGGAAGACCACCTGCGTTGGGACTCGCTCGGCGAATTCCTCGCGCTGGCAGTGTCGCTGGAAGACCTCGGCATCAAGACGAACAACGCGCGCGCCAAGCTGCTCGCGAAGACGCTCGACGCCGCAACCGGCAAGCTGCTGGACAACAACAAGGGCCCGTCGCCGAAGACCGGCGAGCTGGACAACCGCGGCAGCCAGTTCTACCTGTCGATGTACTGGGCACAAGAGCTGGCAGCGCAGAAGGACGACGCGGAACTCGCCGCCCAGTTCGCGCCGCTCGCGAAGGCACTGGCCGACAACGAACAGAAGATCGTTGCTGAGCTGGCTGCTGTTCAGGGCAAGCCGGTCGATATCGGCGGTTACTACAAGCCGGACTTTGCGAAGCTGGCTGAAGTGATGCGCCCGAGCGCGACGTTCAACGCAGCGCTCGAAGCGGTCGCGAAGTAAGTCGACGTTAGCTTAGCTGCATTCGAGGCCTGTTTTTAAGGCCTCGTTGTAGAAACGCCCCTGCAGCTTCTGCTTGCAGGGGCGTTTTGTTTTTGGGCATTGAGTTCACCACGCCCAGCGCACACCCGCATCGCCCGCGATCACACGCTGATGCTCGCCGCCCAGATTCGTCAGCCAGCTTGCCGTGACGAAGACACTGCCGCGCTTCGTCAGTTGCGCGACAAGACCCACACCGACCTGCCCCATCGTCTGCCCGACCGGCGTGCCCAGCGTGGTGGTGCCGCTGAAGGTGGTTTTGTCATCGGCGCCGAATGCACGCAGCACATTCACCCGCGCATAAGGTTTCCAGTCGATGCCACCGGCCGCAAACGCGTACTGCAAGCGCGCGCCGATGCGGCCAAGAAACGTGTTGCCGTTATTCCACGTGACCTCCGAAATGCCATCGTTGAAGCGGTCGAGCGAAAGCCATTGCCAGACGATCTGTGCCTGCGGCTCCAGCGTGAGGCCATATGCGAGCGCCATCGGCAAACCCGCTTCGACGGACCCGGTGAACGCGTTGCCGTGTGTCGAACCTGACACGCCGCCGTCGGTATCGCTCGACTGCGTGCGTACCGTGAGCGCGCTGCCCATTGCCACGGCGTCCGTGTACCAGCCGCCCGCGCCGATGTGCGTCCAGTACGCGCCAAGGTTGTACACATTGATTTGCAGCGAGCCAGCGCTGTAATCGGGCTGCCCTAGCGCAAAGCCGTTCACGTCGCCCACAGCGCGCGAAAAACCCAGCAGAAAGCCGAAGTGATCGCGCGCACCGCTCGCGGGATGTGTGGCATAGAGATCCTGACCGATCTGCATGCCCCATACCGATCCGTCGAACGACGGGCTCAGCTCGCCGCCCTGCCCAATAGTGCTATCGCCGCCCCACGCCCGCGCCCACGATGCGGGTACTGTGCCACTCTCGGTAAGCGAGCCTTGCTCGCCTTGACGATCATGGAATGTATCGATCTGAAGGATGCCTAATTGACGTGCGACGCTGGGCGCTTCGGCGTAAAGCGGTACTTCCGCACGATAAACAGGCACGCTGTTTTCAGCCTCTTTGGCGACCGCGCTCGCCACAGCCTGCACGATAGATTCTGGCGTGCCTGGCGCGGAAACAACGGGCTCGGGCGCACTACCTACATTCGTCTCGCCTGTTACGGCCGGAATGGTATTGCGCAAATACCAGTTCTGGCTCGTACCTGCGCTTACGCCGCCCTTCGCCAGAAAGTATTCATACGCGCCAGCCTTCACGGACCCGCCCGCCAAAGAAAACGCTCCGGCATTCGTGGTCGCGCCATTGAGCGCCTGCACGATCTGAATGCCGTCGCTCGACGTCGCCGCGCCTGGCCCATTCACGTTCGTGACGTCCAGCGTGCTATTGCCGCTGGCCGTGCCGCCGCTCACCACGAGCCGGTCCGATGCCGCGCCGTCGCCGGCCAGATATGTGTTCAGCGCAATCGACCCATTCTGGCCGATATAGTTGCCCGCCACCGTCAGCGTATTGCCCACGCCGCTACCGCCAAGCCGCACGAGCCCCGCATTGGTGAGATTGCCGTTGATCTGGAAATTGCCGATCGCGCCGCCTGCGAGCGCGGCCATTGCAT
The DNA here is from genome assembly GCF_017104965.1 of Paraburkholderia sp. Ac-20340. GTDB lineage: Bacteria > Pseudomonadota > Gammaproteobacteria > Burkholderiales > Burkholderiaceae > Paraburkholderia. The sequence goes on along the minus strand of NZ_JAAGPR010000051.1, from coordinate 21,270 downwards.
TGGCCGTAGCGATCGTGCCGTTATTCGTGACGTCGCCACTCACGCTGCCATAGCCGCCCAACGTCGCGCCCGCTGCAACCGCCACTGCGCCACCACCTGTGAGCGCAGCCGCGCTGCTCGCGCTATCGCCCACAATCAGCGTGCCCGCGCTGACATTCGTGCCGCCCGCATAGCTGTTGCTCCCGCCATCGAGCGTCAGTGCGCCCGCGCCAAGCTTGGTGAGCGCGCCTGCACCGGTGATGTTCTGCGTAATCGTCGAGCTGAAACTCTGTGTATCGATGGTGCCGTTGTTCGCCGTAATCGCCATCGCGCGGCTGGCCGAAAGATCGAACGCGCTATTCAATTGCAGCGTGCCGCCGTTCAAAGTGAGCGCGCCCGTTGATGCGCCGATGGCGTTATCGGCTGCAATCGCAAGCGTGCCTTGCGTAATCGTCGTGCCGCCGGAATACGTATTGCCACCCGATGCCGATGGCGAGAGCGTCAACGCACCCGCACCGGTTTTTTCCAGCGTGCCAGTGCCGCCGATCAAACCCGCGTACGTCCCATCGCTGTCCTGCTGAAAGCGCACGAGACCGTTATCGGTCACGGCGAGCGGCAGATTCGCGGCGTTCGCCTGCAAGGTCGCGCCGCTGTCCACACTGGCGCTGACCGTCGCCGTGGTCGTGCCTAACGTGCCGGTTAGATTGAGCGTTCCGTTTTTGACATAGGCATTCGCAAACGTGCCCGTCCCAGACCATGTCCATGCGGTTCCGGTCATCGTCAGCGTCTGATAGTTGACGAAGGCATTCGAAGCCGTGCCGCTGCCATGCAATTGCACACTGTTGGCTCCGCCGCCACCATCAGCACTACCTACTATTTGCGAACCGGTCTGCAAAATCAGTGTGTCATTGCCATTGCCGTTCTTGATGGCCGTGCCGCTACCGCCCTGAATCAACCCCGCATTGGTGATGGTGGTATTGCCATTGGTCGAACGCACGCCAATGCCGTTATTGCTGACGATCGATCCGCCCGCCTGATTCGTGATCGTCGCGTTAAAAGAACTGCCGAGCGTATTCGATACGACCGCATCGACGCTGCCGCTACTCGACGCCGTACCGGTCGTCTGGATTGTCCCGCTATTGACGAGCGTATCGTTGTTGCCCTGCATATAGACCGCAGGGCTGTCGCGTCCCGATGAGGCGAGCGTGCCGCTATTGTTGATGGTGCTGCTTCCACCGAGCAGCGAAGCCGCGCGCGCATTGCTTCCCGAAGTCGAAACCGTGCCGGTATTGGTGAGCACATTGCCCGACGCGCCCTGGTTGCTTTGCCCCCAGGCCGCTGTCATGCCATAAGAGTTGGCGCCCGATGTCGTGATCTTGCCGTTGTTGACGAGTTGATTGTTGTTGCCATTCGCGGCCAGACCATCGTTATAGGCACCCGTGGTGGCGATGACGCCGCTTGTGCCATTCGTCACGGTATTGCCATTATTCACGCCGATCAGCATGGCTCCGCGATTCGCCACGCCCGTGCCATTGCCCGACATGGAAAGGCTGCCGCTATTGACGAGGGTGCTCGATGTATCGACTGAAAATGGCGTCGGCGTGCTGCCATGCGAATAGCTGCCGGTGACGGTGCTGTCCAGCGTAATCGAAACCTGCGTACTACCGGAAACCGCTACGACAGAAGGTGCGCCCGATCCGCTGCACGTGACCGTGGTATTGCTGGCCGGTGCTGTCGAGGAACAAGCGGCGTGCCCCACCACCGGCGTTGCACCGGTCAATAGCGCCATGCTGCCCACACCGATTTTCCACGTCCGTTTTTGCATTTTCGCGTCCAGTGTATGGAACGTTGCGACTGCATTCGGCTGCGTGAATCGGTTTATAACACCGCTTTAAAAAATCTTCCCGATAAGTGTTTTCATCAGACAATTAAAGCTTCTTTAAATGCCATTTTGTGCGATGCGGAAATTCATTCAATCCATGCATCGCCCATGTTTCAAATATCGCTTGAATAACGATGTAAAGGGAAAGCACGCGCCGCTCAATGCGCGTTATTTCCCAGCGCAATCTCATACCGCACACAGCCGGTACGCGCCCCCACATTCTCCTGATTCGTCACCCAGTAAATACGAAGCCCATTCTGATCCACGCCGATCGCTCTCAATCGCTCGATAAACGCCGTGGCAATGCCTTGCCTGCGATCGACACACTGGACGTCCACACAGCGGCCGTGCTGAAATAAGCGGAACCGAATCTTTCATCGCCAGCCATCATGCCCGCTGATATCAGGACAATGGATCTCAATCTGCTGCGCGCACTCGACGCCCTGCTCGACGAGCGCAACGTCACGCGCGCCGCGCAGCGTCTCTCGCTCACGCAACCCGCAGTGAGCGGCATGCTCACCCGCCTGCGCGAAGCCTTCGACGATCCGCTCTTCGTGCGTACGCAGCGCGGCATCGCGCCCACGTTGCGCGCACTCGAACTGGCCGCGCCGGTCAGGCAGATTCTCGGCGAAGTCGAGTCGCTGCTCACGCCTCAAGCATTCGATCCTGCCCGCGCCGATTTCACGCTCACGCTCGCGGCCACCGATTACGCGCTGCAAGCGGTGGTGTCGCCCTATCTCGCGGCCTTGCGTCGCGATGCACCGGGCATACGCGTGGCGGTCGTGCCCGCCCAGGACCCGTCGCTGTTCGCGCAACTCGCACGCGGCGACGTCGATATCGCGTTGATCACGCCGGAGAGCACGCCGCCCGATCTACACGCGCGGCGTCTTTTCGATGAACGCTACGTATGCGTGATGCGTAAAGATCATCCCGATGCCGCGCGCAAGCGCATGACGATTGCACGCTTTTGCGCGCTCGATCATGCGCTCGTTTCGTATTCGGGCGGCGCATTCGAAGGCGTCACGGACACCGCACTCGCGCAGCTTGGCCGCAAGCGGCGCGTGGCGCTTTCGGTGACGAGTTTTCTGGTATTGCCGGAGATTCTGCGCGCAAGCGATCTGATTGCAGTCGTGCCGCAAAGGCTCGCCGAGCGTGCCGAAGGTTTAGCCGTGCTCGCGCCGCCGCTCGCGATTCCGGGCTTCACGAAAACCGCCGCCTGGCACGAACGCACGCATCGCGATCCGGCGCGGCGCTGGGCACGCGCCTTGCTCTTCGATGTGTGCGGTTCGCTTTAGCAATGCGTGCGGCCGCAATCAATTCGAAAGCTCGCCTGCACGACGCATCATCCCTGCGTTGCAGACTCACACTTCGTGCGGTCACAGCCCAACGCTTCGCGTTAGAATCGACGGCATCTTTTTCCAATCCTCTCGTTCATTTATGCTTCGACCTTCCGAACCCGCGAACGAAGCCGAGCGTCTGGACGTGTTGCGATCGCTCAAGATCCTCGACACACCGCCCGAAGACCGCTTCGACCGCATCACGCGTCTCGCACGACGCCTGTTCAACGTGCCCATTGCGGCCATCACGCTGGTCGATTCAGGCCGCCAGTGGTTCAAATCGCATCCGGGTCTCGACGTTTCCGAGACCTCGCGCGACGTGTCGTTCTGCGGCCACGTGATCCTCGGCGACGAGCTATTCTTCGTCAACGACGCCAGCATCGACTCGCGTTTCGCCGACAATCCGCTGGTCACCGGCAATCCGAATATCCGCTTTTATGCGGGCTGTCCGTTGTCGGTGCCGGGCGATATCCGGCTGGGCACATTATGCGTAATCGATAACCGCCCGCGCGTTTTCGACGACGAGGAACGCATCGTGCTGCGCGATCTCGCCGCCATGGCCGAGCAGGAAATCGCCGCCACCCAGATGGCGACGACCGACGAACTCACGGGCCTTGCAAACCGCCGCGGTTTCAAGTCGCTCGCGGAGCAGGCGGTGCGTCTGTGCCGCAACACGCAGCGCCCCGCTTCGCTGCTGTATCTCGACCTCAACGGCTTCAAGCAGATCAACGATACCTACGGCCACGCCGAAGGCGATCGCGCACTGGTTGCGTTCACAACGATATTGCGCACGGCGTTGCGCGATGGCGATGTGATCGGCCGGATGGGCGGCGATGAATTCGCCGTGCTGCTTTCCAGTACCGACGAACACGGCGCAATGAGTGCGATGGAACGCATCCGCAATCAGCTGGAGATTTTCAATCGCGCCGCGCAAAAGCCGTATCAGTTGCGCAGCAGCGTGGGCAGCGCGATGACGCATGACGATCTGCCGTCGTCGGTGGACGATCTGCTCGCGCGCGCCGATGCCGCGATGTATCAGCAAAAGCGCGCATCATTGGGCGAGCGGCGTTAAGGCGTTTTTGGCAAGTTCGCCTTTGGCAAGATCAGTACACGTCGCGCACATAACGGCGCTCGCGCGACATCTGGCCGACGTATTCGCCGGCGGCATCGTCGCTCATGCCGCCGTGCTGCGCAACGACCGTCCTGAGTGCGGCGTCCACATCCTTCGCCATGCGGCTCGCGTCGCCGCAGACATAGAAGTGGGCGCCCTCTTCCAGCCATGACCAGAGCTGCGCGCCGTTTTCGCGCATACGGTCCTGCACGTAGACCTTTTCATGCTGATCGCGCGAGAACGCGAGATCGAGTTTATTCAGCAGGCCGTCGCCGCGCATTGCTTCGAGTTCGTCGCGGTAATAAAAGTCCGTTGCCGCGTGTTGCTCGCCGAAGAACAGCCAGTTGCGGCCCGAATCGCCCCGCGCGCGACGCTCGTGCAGAAACGCGCGGAACGGTGCAACGCCGGTGCCGGGACCGACCATGATCATCGGCGTGTCGCCACTGCGTGGCGGACGGAAATGCGTGCTCTTTTGCACGAATACCGGCACGCTGCCCGCCGTCGCGCGATCGGCGAGGAAAGTCGACGCCACGCCTTTTCGATCGCGCCGCCCGTTGTGATAACGCACGGCGGAAACGGTCAGATGCACTTCGCCCGCGTGCGCCTTCGGGCTCGATGAAATCGAATAAAGCCGCGGCTGCAGACGCTTGAGCATGCCGGTCAATTCACGCGCCGAGAGTTCGACGGGATACTCGTGCAGCACATCGGCGAGTTGTTGTCCCCACAACCAGTTTTTCAGATCCGATTTGCGGTCGTCGTGCAGCAGATCGCTCAGGCCCTGACCACGCGCACGCGCGGCGATCAGCGCAAGCGCATCGGCACCGGGACGGGCGATTTCATAGTGATGGCTCAAGGCATCGGCGAGACGAACATCGCCCACGCCCGGCACATCCACGGGCGTATCGGCGTGCAGATGCGTCAGTGCGAGCACTTCGTCGACCAGCGCCGGGCAGTTTGTCGGCCATACGCCCAGCGCATCGCCCGCTTCGTATTCGATGCCCGCTTCGCCAGTCGCCAGCGAGAAGTAACGCGTGTCCTTGCTCGCGCCCTGCATGTTCAGGCGCACGTTGGCCACCAGGCGCGACGCGGCCGGACGCGTCTTGGTCGGCGCACAGCCCGGCAACACTTCGGGAATCGATCCGCCCGCGGGCACGGCATGCAGCGCCGCGTCTTCCTCCTTGATGCGCGCCGTGACGCGTTCGAGCCAGGCGTCGGCGGTACTCTGGAATTCGCTGTCGCAATCGACGCGCGCCATCAAACGCTGCGCGCCCAGCGCCTCCAGACGCGTATCCAGATTGCGCCCGTGGCCGCAGAACTGGTCGTAGTTGCGATCGCCCAGCGCGAGCACGGCATAGCGCAGCGAAGCGAGACGCGGGGCATTGTCGGCCTTCAGCGCGCTCCAGAACGGCTCGCCATTATCGGGTGAATCGCCGTCGCCGAAAGTGCTGGTCATCAGCAGTACGTACTGTGCCTTTTCCAGATTCGCGAGCGTGTAATCGGCCATGCAGGCCGTGCGAATCTCGCAGCCCGATTCCATCAATTGCGTGGCGTAGCGCTCGACCAGCGACTCGACGTTGCCGGTTTGCGAGGCCCAGAGCAGCACGACTTTCGGGCGCGTGTGCGCGATGCGCACGCTGCCTTGCTGCTCGTCCTGCGGCCTGGCGGCTTCGATCAACGGCGCGACGCGCGATGGCGCGCGGCTGAATAAGCCCGCGAGCAAGCCATCCACCCACGCGCGTTTTGCAGCGGTCATCGGCGCATGTTGGGGAAGCAATGGCACCGCAGCGTCGGCGGACTCGTTGCGCGACGCGCGCAGGCCGTTCACAAAACCCGCGAGATAAAGCCGCTCGGTTTCGCTGAGCGTCGGCGCGGGCGTCGCGCCGAGGTCGAGTAGGTTCGCAAAGGCATCGATTCGGGTCATGTCGAATTCCTGGGGCAACGCCGCTTCATGGGTCTCTTGCGTGGCGGTCTGCGCGTCGTGAATATCGCGCGCATCGGGTTCGACCACGACAGGCTCGGGCGCGACGCGCGTGAGCGCGACGGCGCAGAATTTCAATTCGGGCTGCTGGGAAATGGCGTCGATCGCATCGCTCGTCACAGCGTTGACGCAAAGATCGTCGCCGAATACGTCGTTCCAGTGCATCGGCGCGAAGCAATTGCCGGGCTGCACGCGGTCGGTGACCACTGCGGGCAGCACCACGCGTCCGCGACGCGAACGCACTTCCACGCGGTCCTTTGCCGCGATGCCGAGCGCACCGGCATCTTCGGGATGAATCTCGACAAACGGCGCGGGATTGAGCTTGTTGAGCATCGCCACCTTGCCGGTCTTCGTCATGGTGTGCCACTGATGCTGCAAGCGCCCCGTGTTGAAGACGATCGGATACGTGCCATCGGGCAGTTCGGCAGGCGCCACGTGCGGGCGCGCGAAGAAAACGCCCTTGCCATGCGGCGTGGCGAAGACGATGCGCGGTTCGCCGTCGCGAGCGGCATCATTCAGATAACGAATGGGATTGCGATCGCTTTTCGCATCGGGCGCGCACGGCCATTGCAGCGGCGTTTCGCGCAGCTTCGCGTGGCTCACACCGCGCAGATCGTAGCCGGTCTTCGGGTTCGAAAAGCCGACGATCTCATCGAAAACTTCAGCCGCGCTCGCATAGCTGAATGCCGCTTCAAAACCCATTGCGCAGGCCACGCGCGCGATGATCTGCCAGTCGGGCAACGCTTCGCCCGGCGACTCGACGGCGCGCTGCGTGAGCGTCATATTGCGCTCGGAGTTGATCATCACGCCTTCGGCTTCGGCCCACAGCGCGCCGGGCAGCAAGACATCGGCGTATTGATTGGTTTCCGTGTCCAGAAACGCATCCTGGGCGATCACGAGTTCGGCGGCGCGCAGACCCGCCATCACGGTCTGACGATTCGCAACCGAAGCCACCGGATTCGTGCAGATGATCCAGCAAGCCTTGATTTCGCCTGCCGCCATGCGCGAAAACATGTCGATGGTGCCGCCGCCCAGCTTGGTCGTGAGCGTGCCTTGCGGCACTTGCCAGCGCGCCTCCACGAAGGCGCGATCATCTTCGGACAGGACCGAACGCTGCCCCGGCAGGCCCGGACCCATATAGCCCATTTCGCGCCCGCCCATCGCATTGGGCTGGCCCGTGAGCGAAAACGGCCCGCTGCCGGGACGGCAGATCTTGCCCGTCGCCAGATGCAGATTGCAGAGCGCGTTGGTGCTCCACGTGCCGTGCGTGCTCTGATTCAGGCCCATGGTCCAGCAACTCATCCACTCGGGCGCAGCGCCGATCATCTGCGCAGCGCGGCGGATATCGGCTTCATCGAGCCCGGTGATGGCCGCCACTTTCTCCGGCGTGTAATCGGCGAGAAATGCGGGCATCGCGTCCCAGCCTTGCGTGTACTGCGCGATGAAATCGGTGTCCGTATGACCGTTTTCGTGCAGCAGATACAGCAGGCCGTTGAGCAGCGCGAGATCGGTGCCGGCCTTGATCGGCAGATAGAGCGAGGCTTTATCCGCGGTGGCCGTGCGGCGCGGGTCGACCACGATCAGCTTCGCGCCGGCCTTCACGCGATCCATCATGCGCAGAAAAAGGATCGGATGGCAGTCCGCCATATTCGCGCCGATCACGAAGAAACAATCGGCGCGATCGAAATCCTGATACGAACCCGGCGGGCCATCCGCGCCCAGCGAAAGCTTGTAGCCGCTGCCCGCGCTCGCCATGCAAAGACGCGAATTCGATTCGATATTGTTGGTGCCGACAAAGCCCTTCGCGAGTTTGTTGACGAGGTATTGCGCCTCGATCGACATCTGGCCGGAGACATAGAACGAGAGGGCATCGGGACCATGCGCGTCGAGCGTCGCGCGCAGACGCGCCGCCGTATCGGCGATCGCCTGGGCGATGGGCAACGGCACCGGGTCTTCGTCGCGCGCGCGGCGCACGAAGGCGCGTTCGAGCCGCCCCGATTTGCGCAGCGCCACGTGCGCCGACGAGCCCTTGGTGCAGAGCCGCCCGAAATTGCTCGGGTGCTCGGTATCGCCGGAGATCTTCTTGACCTCGCCGTCCTCGACGTGCAGCACCATGCCGCAACCCACGCCGCAATAAGGACACACGGTCTTGACGCTCTTGCCCGTCATATCGATCTCTTACCCGTTCGTTTCAAGCGAATTCAAGTTGCGTTAAGCGGCCACCCAAACCTGGCCGTCTTGCACGCGCGTGGCGAATGCATTCACCGAACTGCGCGGCTCTTCCAGGCATTCGCCCGTAGCGAGATCGAAGTGATGCTTGTAGATCGGCGACGCCACCACGATGCGCTCGCCCAGACTCCCCACCAGCCCGCGCGACAGCACCGCGGCCTGCGAATTCGGATCGTAATTACCGATGGCAAACACGCGCGCTTCGCCATCGTCGATATGAAATACGGCGATCTGCTCGCCCTTCACGAGCGCGCACACGCCCGTATTCGGCACGATTTCCTCGAGCTGGCAGACCGGCACCCAGCTTTCCGCGAACATGGACTGGTTCATGTCATTCATTCTGGATTCCTCTCTAGTATTTAAACTGCCTCGACAACCACGGGAATATCGGCCAGCGTATTTCGTTGCGCACGCACCGGAATCTGTTCGCGCTCCTCGAGCGTCGCCGGGCGAATCTGGCCGCGCTCCTCCACGAAGGTCACATGCTGATCGCCTTCTTCGCTATTGACGAAGTGGCGGAAGCGGCGACGCGTTTGCGGATCGGTCACGGCTTTTTTCCATTCGCATTCGTAGGTGTCCACCACGAGCTGCATTTCCGCTTCGAGCTCCGCACCAATGCCGAGCTTGTCGTGCACGATCACGTCGATCAGATAATCGAGGCCGCCTTCGAGGTTGTCGCGCCACACGCTGGTGCGTTGCAGACGGTCTGCCGTGCGGACATAGAACATCAGGAAACGGTCGATATAGCGCTCCAGCGTGGCGCGATCGAGATCCGCTGCGAGCAGTTCCGCGTGGCGCGGCTTCATGCCGCCATTGCCGCAGACATAGAGATTCCAGCCCTTTTCCGTGGCGATCACGCCCACATCCTTGCCCTGCGCTTCCGCGCATTCGCGCGTGCAACCGGACACGCCAAACTTGATCTTGTGCGGCGCGCGCAGGCCTTTGTAGCGGTTCTCCAGCGCAATCGCGAGCCCCACCGAATCGCCCACGCCAAAGCGGCACCACGTCGATCCCACACACGATTTCACCGTGCGCAGCGCCTTGCCATAAGCGTGACCAGATTCAAAACCGGCTTCGATCAGTTCTTCCCAGATAAAAGGCAATTGCTCGACGCGTGCACCGAAAAGATCGACGCGCTGACCGCCCGTGATCTTGGTATAGAGACCGTATTTCTTCGCCACCATGCCCACGGCGATCAGCCCTTCGGGCGTCACCTCACCGCCCGCCATGCGCGGCACCACCGAATAGGTGCCGTCGCGCTGGATATTGGCGAGGTAATAGTCGTTCGAATCCTGCAGGCTCGCGTGTTCCTTCTTGAGCACGAACTCATTCCAGCACGAAGCCAGAATGCCGGCTACGGCAGGCTTGCAGATATCGCAGCCCAGACCGTGACCATGCTTTGCGAGCAGCGCGCCGAACGTCTTGATCTGCTCGACGCGAACGAGGTGATAAAGCTCCTGACGCGAATACGGGAAGTGCTCGCAGAGATGATTGTTGACGGCCACGCCCTGACGCTTCATTTCCGACTTCATGACCTGCGTAACGAGCGGCACGCAGCCGCCGCACGACGCGCCCGCGCAGGTTGCGGCCTTCATCGCGCCGATGCTGGTCGCGCCTTCGCGCACGGCGGCGCAGATCTGCGCCTTCGACACGTTATTGCACGAGCAGATCTGCGCGGCTTCGGGCAAGGCTTCCACGCCGAGCGCGGGCTTGGCCTTGCCGTCGGCTTGCGGCAGGATCAGGAATTCGGGCGCTTCCGGCAACTCGATACCGTTGAGCATCATCTGCAACAGCGTGCCGTATTCGCCCGCGTCGCCCACCATCACCGCGCCCAGCAGCTTCTTGCCGCATTCGGACACGACGATCTTCTTGTAGACCGCGCGGCGTTCATCGGCGAAACGGTACGAGCGGCTGCCTGCCGTCTTGCCGTGTGCATCGCCAATGCTTGCCACATCCACGCCCATCAGCTTGAGCTTGGTGCTCATGTCGGCGCCCGCGAAATCCTGCGCGACGTCGCCCGCCAGCGCCTTCGCGACGATGCGCGCCATGTCGTAGCCCGGCGCGACCAGACCGAAAATCTGCCCTTGCCACAGCGCGCATTCGCCGATGGCGTAGATATCGGCGTCGCTCGTACGGCATGCATCGTCGATCACGATGCCGCCGCGCGGGCCCACTTCGAGGCCGCAGGCACGCGCCAGTTCGTCGCGCGGACGAATGCCCGCCGAGAATACGATCATGTCGGTTTCGAGGTGCGTGCCATCGGCGAACACCATGCGATTCGCGGCGCTTTCGCCATCGACGATCGCCGTGGTGTTCTTTTGCGTATGCACGCTCACGCCCAGCGCCTCGATCTTGCCGCGCAGCATGCGCCCGCCGTCGTCGTCCACTTGCACGGTCATCAGGCGCGGCGCGAATTCGACCACATGAGTTTGCAGGCCGAGATCGCGCAGCGCTTTCGCGCATTCGAGGCCCAACAGGCCGCCGCCCACCACCACGCCGGTTTGTGCGCTCGCGCCACGCGCCTGCATGGCTTCCAGATCTTCGATCGTGCGATACACAAAGCAGTCCGAACGATTATTACCTTCGATAGGCGGCACGAACGGCGAAGAACCGGTGGCCATCACCAGCTTGTCGTAGACGAGCGTTTCGCCGTTCGACACGCTGACCGTGCGCGCGGCACGGTCGATCGACACGACCTTCGCGTCGAGCACGAGGCGCACGCGATCGCGCACATCGTCGCGCTCGAAAAAGCCTGCGCTCACGAGCGAAAGATCGTCGGCGCTTTTGCCTGCGAAGAATTCGGAGAGATGCACGCGGTCATAGGCCGGGCGCGGCTCCTCGCAGAGCACGGTGACGCGCAGCGGCTGTCCCGTTTGCGCGGCATTGGCGAGCACGCTTTCCAGAAACTTGTGGCCCACCATGCCGTGGCCGATGACGACGACGTTCAGAGCGTCCGTTGCGAGCGTAGATTGCGTCATGCCTGTGCACCCTGCTAGAGAGAAAATAAAAAAAGCGTCCCGCAAATCCCGCTTCAAGGAAGCCAGATTCAGGGGACGCCGTTGTCCTGTGTTCAATCGAATTGTCCTGCCTGCTGCCCGCATGATTTGCGGTGCAGCAGCCGGATCGCCATTGATCCGGGTTCGCAGGTCTTTATGCAAGCGTTGTGCCAATGCGGATGAAATCGGCGCAATGCCTTTCGCCGTGGGCGTTTGCGCCGCTCGCGCGATGATCGGGCACGATCGGCGCGCTGATTCACGACGATGCAGGCGGGCACAAGTTTGGTGCCGTGCAGCACGGCGGCTGTGCGCTTTCGGTGCGGTTTCCGGTGCGTGCAAGCGGCTGAAACGAAGCCATCACGCGCGATCACGCAGCGGCGGGCGTTGGTCTGGAACTTGCGTTATTCGACGCAACCGGCAACGATGCCGGTACGCGCAGTACGGTTAGACATCGCAGGAATGGACAACGGCGTCCCCTCGTCACTCATGGCGAGCGGACGCCGTTTGCATTTGAAGCGCAAGATAGACAGTGCGTCACAACGCACGCCATCAAGGACGAAACATGAACGACGCAACGGGCAAGGTCACATTGTTGAGCGCAGGTCCGGGCGACCTCGACCTGCTCACGCTCAAGGCCGCGAAAGCGCTCGCGCGCGCGCATATCGTGCTGCTCGACGATCTCGTCAATCCAGAGATCGCTTCGCTGGCCCCGCAGGCGCGCATCATCAAGGTCGGCAAACGCGGCGGCTGCAGATCCACGCCGCAGGCGTTCATCGAACGTCTGATGGTGCGCTACGCGCGCAAGGGTCACGATGTCGTGCGCGTCAAAGGCGGCGACGCGCTGCTGTTCGGCCGCGCGGGCGAAGAACTCGCGGCGCTGCATCGAGCGGGCGTGCCGTTTGAAATCGTCAATGGGGTGTCGTCGGCATTCGCGGCGGCGGCGGGCTTAGGCGTCTCGCTCACGCATCGCGATCATTGCCAGGGCGTGATCTTCGTGACCGCGCATCTGCGCGACCATAGCGAACCCGACTGGCGCGCGCTCGCGGCCACGCAGATGACGCTCGCCATCTATATGGGCATGAGCCGGATCGACGGCTTGTGCGCAACGCTCGCGCAGGTGCTGCCGGGCGCTACGCCAGCGGCGGTCGTGCAATGGGCAGGCACGGCGCAGGAGCGCCGCGTGATGGGCACGCTCGGCGATATTGCGGAACGGGCGCATGCGGCCGGACTCGGCAGCCCGGCGATCATTCTGGTGGGCGACGCAATTGGCGAAGCAATTGCGCTGACGGGATTCGATGCGCACACAACGAACGTGCCGATGCTGCGCCGTGCGTGAAGCGCGATTAGCGCAGCACTTTCTTCGCCACCATGAACGGCAGGCGCACGCCGAATCCGGCCACGAGCCGCAGATGCATCCACGAAAGCAGCAGATTGTCGCGCGCGTAATTGAAGTGCGAGACGCCGCCTTCGTGCGCGCTGAAGTAACGCACGGGCGCTTCGATCTGGATCGGCCGCACGCCGGCCCAGCACAGGCGCACGGCGGCTTCGGGATCGAAGTCGAAACGGCGCATCCATGCATGGCTGCGCATGATGGTCATGAGCGGCGCGATCGGATAGACACGGAAGCCATACAGCGAATCGCCGATACCGGCCCACAGCGTTTCGAAGTCGGCGAGCATGTTCGAGAGCCGACGGCCCTGCACGCGCAGTTGCGGCGCGCTTGCGTCGAATTTGGGGCGGCCCAGCACCATCGCTGCGCGATCGGCTTGCGAGGCGGCCATGAAGCGCGGAATCAGATCGGCGGGATGCTGGCCGTCCGAGTCCATCGTGAGCACGTGCGTGAAGCCTTGCGCCGCGGCGGCTTCCATGCCCGCGAGCACCGCCCCGCCCTTGCCGCGATTGGCGGGCAGCACGATCACGTGCAGGCCGGGATCGCCGGCCGCCATCGCCTGAAGGCGCTCGGCGCTGCCGTCGGTGCTGCCGTCCACGACCACCCAGACCGGGTTCCATTGCGCACGCGCGGCGCGCACGGTTTCATCGACCTTGACGCCCGGGTTGTAGCTCGGGATCAGGACAAGATGGCTGGTGGAAGCGGCTGGCGTGGACATGGCGAACGCAATACTGACAAAGTTGAATGACCCGGCGAAGACAGATGCCCGCGGGTTCGGGATCGGGTTGAAGCGGCGATCGGCTAAAGGGGCTAACGACGTCCGGACTCAGGCCAGCCCGCCGTTGATCGACAGCACCTGCCCGGTCACATAGGCGGCGGCATCGGACACGAGATAGGCGACCATGCCGGCCACTTCCTCGGGCTGACCGGCGCGCTGCGCGGGCACCAGTTGCTTGATGCGCTCGGCGGGAAAAGCGTCCTCGGCCATCGGCGAAGCGATGATGCCCGGCGCGATCGCATTGACGGTGATGCCGCGCGATGCGACTTCGAGCGACAGCGCCCGGGTCGCGCCAATCAGGCCGGCCTTGGCCGCCGAATAGTTGACCTGACCGCGATTGCCCATCACACCCGCCAGCGAGGCGATATTGACGATGCGCCCGCGACGCGTGCGGATCATCGGCAACATCAGCGGCTGCGTGACGTTGAAGAAGCCGTTGAGCGATACGTCGATCACCCGGCGCCACTGCTCGCGCGACATGCCCGCGAGCGGTGCATCGTCGTGAATGCCGGCGTTGTTGACGAGAATCTGCACGGGCGCGTCTTCGATCAACCGTTCGAGCGCGGCCTGGGCGGCGTCGGCGTCGGTCACGTCGAAGGCAATCGCCTGGGCCTGACCGCCTGCATCGACGATACGTTGCGCGACGGCCTGCGCATCGTCCAGACGCCGGTTCGCGTGCACCCAGACTTCATGGCCGGCTTCGGCCAGCGCGGCGCAGATGGCCTGACCGATCGAGCCGCTGCCGCCGGTCACGAGCGCCCGCATGGGCTTATCTCTCGGCTTGTCCTTGTGCATGTCAGTCCCCGTTATGCGATGGCGGCGCGACGGCAGCGCAAGCGCCGCTCAGCGCGTGCGATGCGCCTCGACGTAGGCCGACAAGGCGCCCAGCGTCGCGTAGATTTTTTCGTTATCCGGATTGTCCGAACGCAGCTCGAAACCGTACTTCTTCGAGATCAGCAGCGCGATTTCCAGAATATCGATGGAATCGAGCCCAAAGCCTTCGCCATAGAGCGGGGTCTCGGCCGTGACATCCGCGATCGCGATGTCTTCGAGATTCAGTTCACCGACGATCAACGTCGCGAGTTCGTGTTCCAGTGGGTTCATGTGCGTGCGTGAGAAGCGTGAGATGAGGGGCGCGCAACGGCTCGGAATGCTCACGAGCGGCAGCCGCCATCGGTTATAGTCCGGCTCCCGGCGCCAGCCCCTGATTTTAGGGTTCGTTTGGTAAAAGTTACGCGGATTCTAGACGAAGGGTATCGGGGCGTATACGGGGAGGCCTTCCGAAAGGTTACAGAGGGTCGGGCACAGGCCGTGTGGCTTTGAGCACGCAAAGTCGCGTCGCGCCTGAAGGGCGGTGGGCCGACCTCGCTGCGGCGATTGCCGGCGCCTGCGCGGTGTCATACAAACGGTTACAAAGCGCCCAGAAGGCTTACCGAGGAAGCCGGCCGGGCATCTTAAAATACGCCTGCCCCGAATTATGGGCCGCAGATTGATATGACATAACTGAGTTCGTGAGCGAAGCCGCTATCTCGTAAGCGAACTGAAAACTCCCGCAGCCACCATAGACCAGGACTCCCGACGATCATGCTCCGCCCGCCCGTTCGCGCCCGTTTTGCCTGTTCCGCGCGTCATGCCCCGGCCTGCCATGCAGTGCGCGAGGGCGTGCGTGCAGGAGCCGCGCAATGAGCGCGGGCGGCGCAGTGGTGCGCACGGGGCTGGGCATCGCGGCGGTGATCGCGTATCAGGTGCTCGCGCATCATGCGGTCGCCACGCCTGGCGAACAGGGTCTGGGGCTCGCGATGGCCTTGATTCCGCCGCTGTTGCTCGCGCTGGGCGCAGCCGCGAAATCGCCGCGCCGGGCGTGGCTCCTGCCGCTCTGGGTGGCGGGCGCGTGCGCGCTCTGGGGAGCGCGCACGCCGCTTGCTCAGCAGTTTGAATGGGGCCTGTACATCGAACACGCGAGCTTCAATCTGGGCATGGCGCTGCTGTTCGGGCGCACGCTGGCTGCCGGACGCACGCCGTTGTGCACGCAGTTCGCGTCGATGTTGCATACCCGGGACGGCAGCGCGCTCGCACCGGCGATTGCGCGCTACACGCGGCAGATCACGCTTGCATGGACGCTGTTTTTTGTCGCGACCGCCGCGGTATCGACGCTGATGTTTGCCTTCGCGCCGATCGTCGACTGGGCGACCTTCGCGAATTATCTGGCGCTGCCGCTGGTGGGCGTGATGTTCGTCGCCGAGCATGCGTGCCGGCGTTTCGCGCTGCCGGGCGAACGGCGCGCGGGCATGATGGAATCGGTGCGCGCTTACCGGGCGTCGTCCGGCGCGGCGAACGCGGGCCGAACGTGAACTGAAGGTCCGCACGCGCACTGAATGAATGATCGACCGGCACGTCGTATCGCTGGTCCCTGTTTTCGTATCAACCGATTTATGCAGACTCATCCGCTGGTTTCTCACACCTCGCCCCGTCAGGTCATCGCCTGGCGCGACGGCTCGCCGGTCACGGTGCGCGCGTTCCTCGCCGAAGTCGCGCGAGTTGCGGCTGCGCTGCCGCCGGGCACGCACGTGCTCAACGTTTGCCGCGACCGTTACCGTTTCGCGGTGAGTCTGTGCGCGGCGCTGGTGTCGGGCCGCATCAGCCTGCTGCCTTCGACGCTCACGCCGGAAATGGTGCGCCAGATCGCATCGTTCGCCCCCGATGCGTTCTGCCTCTACGACGCGCCCCACTGCAGCATCGATCTGCCGCAAGTGCGCTATCCGGCGGCCCCGCAAGCGGCAGATTCCGCGGATTACGCCGACCCGGCTCATGCGCCCTTCGACGTCCCGCAGATCGACGCCGAACGCGTGATGGCCTACGTTTTCACGTCCGGTTCGACCGGCACGCCGGTGCCGCATCGCAAGACCTGGGGCTTTCTCGTCGGCGCCATGAAGGCTTCGGCCGTGCGCCTGGGTCTCGCCGCACCAGGTCTCGCCGATCACACCGGCGCCACGCCGACGATCATCGGCACCGTGCCGGCGCAGCATATGTACGGCTTCGAAACGACGGTGCTGCTGCCGCTGATCGCGGGACTCGCGTTCAGCAACCGCCAGCCGTTCTATCCCGAGGACATCCGCAGCGAACTGGCCGCCATCCCGCAGCCGCGCGTGCTGGTGACTTCGCCGATCCATCTGCGCGCGCTGCTCGCCAGCGACGCCGCCGTGCCCGACGCCGCACTCGTGCTCAGCGCCACCGCGCCGCTCGCGGCAAAGCTCGCCAGCGATGCCGAAGCGCGCCTGCACGCGCCGCTCGTCGAGATCTACGGCAGCACGGAAACCGGCCAGATCGCCACGCGCCGCACGGCGCAGGGCGCGACGTGGACGCTCTACGACGCCATCCGCCTCGAAGCGCGCGACGATGCCAGCGCCGCGCAGGACGACGGCCCGAGCGTGTGGGCGTCCGGCGGCCACATCGAAACGCCGGTGCCGATGGGCGACGCGCTCGAACTGCTCGATACGCATCGTTTCCTGCTGCACGGCCGCAAGGCGGATCTGATCAATATCGCGGGCAAGCGCACGTCGCTGGCGTATCTGAATCATCAACTCAACGCGATCGACGGCGTGACGGACGGCGTGTTTTTCATGCCCGACGAAGGCGCTCGCGCCACGCCCGCCGCGGAGCCGGTCACGCGCCTTGTGGCGCTGGTGGTCGCGCCCGCGCTGGACGCCGCGCGTCTGCAACGCGCGCTACGCGAGCGCATCGACGCGGCGTTCATGCCGCGTCCGCTGATCTTCGTCGATGCACTGCCGCGCAACGAAACCGGCAAGCTCCCGCACGACGTCCTCGCGGCGCTGGTCGCGCGACATACGCGCGGCGGGGGCCGAAATGGCACACAGCCCGACGCACAGATCGACGCAGAAGCCGCCGTAAAACCCGCCCTGAATTTCACGATTGCCGCCGATCACCCCGCGCTGCCCGGACATTTCCCGGGCCATCCGATCGTGCCGGGCGTCGTGCTGCTCGATCACGCCATCGACGCGATCGGTGCGGCGCTCGATCGTCCGTTCGACACCTGGCGTCTGAGCGCGGCGAAGTTCCTGAGCCCCGCCGCGCCCGGCGACGCGCTCGAGGTCGAGTTCGACACCCAGGCGAGCGGCGCGATCCGCTTCACCGTGCGCGCCGGCGCGCGCGCTGTCGCGAGCGGTACGCTCTCGGCCGCCGCCAGCGCCATGCAAAACGTAAAGACTAGCGCGACAACCACGCAGGAAGGGCCGCAGCCATGACCCAGAACACTCGACGCACCGCTAGCAACGACCCGGGCGCTTGCGCAGAAAACCGCGCAGAAAGCGGCGCCGATAACCGCACCAGCAGCCACGCGGGCACCCGCACCGACTGGGCCCAGCGCGAGGAGCGCGGCAACGCGCTGCTGCTGCGCGCCATGACGTGGATTTCGCTGCGTCTGGGCCGCCGCGTCGCGCGCACGCTCGTGCATCTCACCGCCGCGTATTTCGTGCTGTTCTCGCCGCGCGCACGCGCCGCGTCGCGCGACTATCTGCGCCGCGTGCTCGGCCGTCCGGCCAACTGGCTCGATCTGTACCGCCACGTCTTCACCTTCGCGGTGACGATCCACGACCGCATCTACCTGATGAACCAGCGCTTCGACCTGTTCGACATCCGTCCCAAAGGTCATACGCTGGTGGACGAAGCACTCGCCAGCGGGCGCGGCGCGTTCCTGATGGGCGCACATCTGGGCAGCTTCGAAGTGGTGCGCGCGCTCGGCCGCACCAAGCCCGACTTGCGCGTGGTCGTGACGATGTACGAAGAAAACGCGCGCAAGATCAACGCGACGCTCGCCGCCGTCAACCCGGCCGCGCAACCGGAGGTGATCAGCCTCGGCCAGGTCGATTCGATGCTGCGCGTGAACCGGCGGCTCGACGAAAACTGCATGGTCGGCATGCTCGCCGACCGCACCCTGCTCGCCGACGACACCGCCGCGCTGCGCCGCATGGCCTTTCTCGGCGAGCCCGCCGCGTTTCCGCTCGGGCCGCTCTATATGGCCGCGATGCTCAAGCGTCCGGTGATCTTCATGACGGGCCTGTATCGCGGCGGCAATCGTTACGACGTGCACTTCGAAAAGCTCGCCGATTTCACCGACATCCCGCGCGAGCAACGTCAGGCGGCCATCGACGCGGCGCTGGTGCGCTACGTCGCGCTGCTCGACCGCTATTGCCGCAGCGCGCCGTATAACTGGTTCAACTACTTCGACTTCTGGCAGACGGCGCAGAAGCCGCAGGACGCGTCGGCGGAACAGACGCAGCCCAGCGCCCAAAGCGCGGAAGCCAAGGCAAAGAGCGCGGCGCTGGCCGCACGGCTCGCGCAGAACGCGTTTGCGGCCAGTAGCGCCAATCGGGCCGGCGGTGCGGTCGGCGCGGCCGCCCACGCGCAGACCCGCGCACCGGCGCGCCGCGACAAGACCGCCAGCCTCGCCACCCGGGAGACTTCCGACGCATGAGCGCCCTTCGCTTTCCTACGCTGCGCAACGTCACACGCGCGCTCGCCGTGTGTGTGCTGATGGGCGCGAGCCTCGCTCAAGCGGCGTCGCCTGCTGCGTCGGCTGCCTCGGCACCCGATGCAGGCTGGACGCTCGACCGCCTGATGTCCACGCTCGCGCAGCACAAGTCGGGCCGCGCCGCGTTCACCGAAACCAAGTACCTCGCAATCGCGACGCAACCGGTCGAATCGTCCGGCGAACTCTCCTTCGTCGCGCCCGACCACCTCGAAAAGAACACGCTCGCGCCCAAACCCGAGCATCTGGTCGTGGACGGCGACATGCTCACCGTCGATCGCAACAACCACAAGTACACGCTCGCGCTCGCCCGCTACCCGGAACTGGGCGCGTTTATCGAGAGCATCCGCGCGACGCTCACGGGCAACCGCTTCGCGCTGGAGCAGACCTACCAGGTCGCGCTTACCGGCAACGGCGACGACTGGACGCTCACGCTCACGCCGCGCGATTCGCAGATGCGCAAAACCGTTAGCGCAATCACGCTCGAAGGCACGCGCGATATGCTGCGCAGCGTAGCGATCCAGCAGGCGGGCGGCGATCATTCGGTGATGCGTCTGCGCCCGCTCGCGGCGTCGGCGTCGGCGTCGTCATCGAATTGAGCGCCAATCTGGCGACAACCCAGCGCCAACCGAGCCCCGCGCCCGCACCCCGCCTCAACCAGCCTGCCCGATCCGCATGAAACCCTCCCTCGAACCCAGCCTGCCCCGCCGCTGCCTGCAGGCGCTGCAACGCTGGGCTGTGCCCGTCTGGCTGCTGTTCCTGCTCGCCTGCGCCGCCGTGATCGCGCGCACGCCGTTCAGCACCGATCTGTCCGCCTTCCTGCCGAGCGCGCCCAGCGCCAGCCAGCGCGTGCTCGTCGATCAGTTGCGCGACGGCGTGGTCTCGAAGCTGATCCTCGTCGCCATCGAAGGCGGCGATCCGGCCACGCGCGCGCAGCTCTCGAAACAGGTCGCCGCCAGACTGCGCGCCGATCCGCAATTCGCCGCGCTGCATAACGGCGAAGCCGTCAACGACGCGCGCGACCAGCAGTTCGTTTTCACGCACCGCTATGCGCTGAGTCCCGCCGTCACGCCGCAGCATTTCACCGAGGCCGGCCTGCATGCGGCGCTGGGCGACAGTCTCGATCTGCTGAGTTCGTCGGCGGGCCTCGTCGCCAAAGATCTGCTGCCGCACGATCCGACCGGCGAAGTCGCCGCGCTCGTCAGCCAGCTCGATAGCGCCGCGCAGCCCGCGACCCAGGACGGCGTCTGGGCCTCGCGCGACGGCTCGCGCGCCGTGCTGGTGGCGCAAACCGCCGCCGCAGGTTCGGACACCGACGCCCAGGCCCGCGCCATCGACGCCATCCAGCACGCCTTCGATGCGGCTGCGGCGCAGGTGCCGGGCTCACCCGGCTACCGCCTCGTCATGAGCGGCCCCGGCGTGTTCTCGGTGCAGACGCGCGATGCGATCCGCCACGACGTCGAACGCATTTCCGTGCTCAGCCTTGCGCTGATCGTCGCGCTGCTGCTCACGCTCTACCGCTCGCCGCGCACGCTGGTGCTCGGGCTGCTGCCGGTGCTCTCGGGCGTGGCGGCGGGCATCGCGGCGGTGAGTCTCGCGTTCGGCACGGTGCAGGGGCTCACGCTCGGTTTCGGCACGACGCTGATGGGCGAAGCCGTCGATTACTCGATCTATCTGTTCGTGCAGTCGTCGCGCCCGCCCGCTGGCGCACGCGCGGCAGACTCGCTGCGCGCCTGGGTCGCGGCGTACTGGCCGACGATCCGTCTGGGCGTGCTGACCTCCGTGTGCGGCTTCGCGTCGATGCTGTTTTCGGGCTTCCCCGGCCTCGTGCAACTGGGCGCGTATTCGATCGCGGGCCTGGTGACGGCGGCGCTCGTCACGCGCTTCGTGCTGCCGCGTCTGCAAGGCGGCCCGGCGCTCACGCGCAGGCCGTCGAGATCGAGTTGCGTGGCGGCATCGGCGCGATCGAGATTGAACAGGGTCTGGAACAGCGGCGCGTGCGAGAGGTCGCGTTCCGTTTTCAGCAGATCGAGCAATTGCGCGAA
>NZ_JAAGPR010000050.1 GCF_017104965.1 Paraburkholderia sp. Ac-20340 | reverse complement strand
ATTCTGATCGTGCTGGACGTTTATTCGCACTCGTCTGTGTAAGTATCGGAGTGGGTCTTGCCATAGGGCCGGGGGTCGCCGGCTACCTGGTCACTGTCTCGGGGAATTTCAATATCATGCTGGCGGCGGTCAGCGGCGCGTCGGCGTGAAAGCGCAGGGCGGCGGCCAGCGCGGCGTCGGGCTGGGCGAGCCAGATCGGCGTGGCGTAATCGGCCAGCGAAAGCAGCGCGGCGAAGGCCGCGAGGCCGGCGCGCGGTGTGCCGTCGGCATCGGTGGCGGCATCTGCGGCGGGCAGCAGCGTGTCGATCGATTCGATCGTGCCGGGGCGCGCGAGCGCGTTCAGCAGCGTGCGGAACACGGCTTGCGTGTCGTGCACCGGATCGGCGAAACCGGGTGCGAGGACGTCGAGCGTCAGGTGCACGGCGGTGCCGGCGATATCGGCAGTCATGGCGCGTTCGTTCATGCGTCACCTCGAACCATCGTGAAGAACTCGACCTTGGTGCTGGCGGCGTCGGTGCGGCGCGCGGCGCGTCGTTGCGCCTGGCGCGCGGCCAGCGGCTCGATCGACGGGGCGTGCGGCCGGGCGTGGCGCTCGGGTTGCTGGAGCACGGCGTCGGCGAGCGCGGCGAGTTCGGCGCGGCGCTTGTCGCGGCCCAGATGGCAGGCCACGCCGACCGTGGCGCCTTGCTGGCCTTGCGCCGCACGCAGGCGCAGCGTGGCGCGCGTGACAGTGGCTTCGCCCAGATTGAAGGCGTTGCCGGTGCCGCCGACGCGCCCGCGCACCATCGCGAGGCCGATCTGCGGGGTGCGCAGCCAGTCGAAAGAAGGCGCCGGCTCGTCGCCGAGCGCCGCGGCGAAGGCCGCTTCGAGCTCGGCGCGCGGCGTGCGCGCGAGAACCGCCATCCAGGCGCGGCGTGCGGCAGACGCGGCAGCGGTGGACGGGGCGGAGGATGCGTTCATCGGAGTTCCTGTGTCATGAACGGAATTGAACCGCGGAAAAACGGACAAAAGCGGGTGAACCGGATACTGGATTGCGCGTGCCGCAGGACGCCGCCACGTGCAAACATTGAAGCATCTATTCATCTAAACGTCTAGACGTTTCATGTTACAGTCAGCCCACACGGGCTCGGGAGGCGTTTCATATTTCCATCACGCCTTGGCCACTACAATGCGCAAAACGCTATTGAAACCGAGGGGAATGACAGCACCATGACATCGAATGACGACGCGGCACACAGCACCCTCGAACGCGGCGCAGGGCTGGCGGTGTGGCGCCAGATCGAGCAGATTCTGGCGGCGGAAATTGCCGCGAAAGGTTTCGGCGACGACGGCCGCCTGCCGAGCGAAGGCGAACTGGCGAAGCGCTTCGACGTCAACCGCCATACGGTGCGGCGCGCGATGCTGGGGCTGGCCGCGCAAGGTCTGGTGAGCGTCGAGCAGGGGCGCGGCACCTTCGTGCAGCCCGGCGCGATCGACTACAGCATCGGCAAGCGCACGCGTTTTACCGAAAACCTGCAGCGCCATCAGCATTCGGCGGTGGGCAAGCTGCTGGCTGCGTCGCGCGTGAAAGCCGATCCTGCGGTCGCCAAGGCGCTGGGGCTGCGCGCGGGCGCGCTGGTTTATCGGCTGGAAACGCTGCACGAGTCGGACGGCGTGCCGCTCACGTATGCGCGTAGCTGGTATCCGGCCGCGCGTTTCGCCGATCTGCCCGCAGTCATGGAGCGCGTGGACAGCACCTCGAAGGCGCTCGCCGAATTCGGCGTGAGCGACTATCTGCGCAAATGGAGCCGTATCGGCAGCGTGCTGCCCGAGCCGGAAGTGGCGCGGCGCCTGAATATCAACCGGCAGCAGCCGGTGCTGTGGGTCGAAAACGTCGACGTCGATCTGGAAGGCGTGGCGATCAAATACGGCGTGACGCACTTCGCGGCCGATCGCGTGCAACTGATGGTGGAACACGAGATATGAGCGACGCGATGACCACGCCGCACGAAGCCTGGAGCGCGGCCACGCGCTTCGCGCTCTATTACGCGCCGCCGCGCGCAAGCGTCTGGTGGCGCGCCGGTTGCGCGTGGCTGGGCCGCGATCCTGAAAGCGGTGCCACGCTCGCGCCGCCGCAGCCTGCCGAAATCGAAAAACCGCTCGCCTCGCTCGCCGTGGCGCCCGCGCGCTACGGCTGGCACGGCACGCTGGTGCCGCCATTCCGGCTGGCCGATGGCGTGACGCCGCAGGCGCTGCTCGCCGCCACGCAGGCGTGGGCCGCGCGGCGTGCGCGCTTTGAAGTGCCGGGCGAAGCCGCCACGCTCGGCCGTTTCGTTGCCGTGCGCGCTGCCGACGAAGCCGGCGCGCAGGCGCTCCAGTCGCTCGCTGGCGACGCCTTGCGCACGCTCGGATCGCTGCGCGCCGCGCAGACGCCCGCGGAACTGGCGAAGCGTCTGGACGCGCCGCTCACGCCGCGCCAGCGCGATTACGTCGAAACCTGGGGCTATCCGTATGTGTTCGACGAATTCCGCTTTCATATGACGCTCTCCGATTCGCTCGACGACGCGCCGACGCGCGCCGCCCTCATGCACGCCTGGAACGCACAGATGCGCGATGCGGGCGCGCTGCCGGTCGACGGCGTGGCGATCTACGCCGAGCCGCAGCCGGGCGCGCCCTTCGTGCTCTGGCAGCGCGTCGATTTTCCGGCGCAGGTGCAGCCATGACCTCGCGGCTGGTCTACGTGATGGGCCCGTCGGGCGCGGGCAAGGACACGCTGCTCGGCTACGCGCGCAAGCGGCTCGCGGTGGAGGGCGTGGTGTTCGCGCATCGCTACATCACGCGCGAAGAGGGCGGCGGCGAGAACCACATCGCCCTGACCGAAGCCGAATTCGAGGCGCGTTCGCGCCAGGGCCTGTTCGCGCTGGAGTGGCGCAGCCATGCGCTGCGCTATGGCGTCGGCGTGGAAATCGAGCAGTGGCTCGCGCTGGGCTGCACGGTCGTGGTGAACGGCTCGCGTGCCTATGTGAGCGAAGCGCTCGCGCGTTATCCGCGCATGACGCTCGTGCATGTGAACGCCGCGCAGCATGTGCTGGCCGCGCGGCTCGCGTCGCGGGCGCGGGAAACGCCGGAGCAGGTGGCGGAACGGCTCGCGCGGCGCGCGCCCTTTGTCGTGCCCGAAGGCGCCACTTTCGTGCAGATCGACAATTCCGGGCGGCTCGAAGATGCGGGCGCGGCGCTGGTCGCAGCGGTGCAGCGCGTCGTGCTCAAGGGCTGATCCGGCACGGCCGGACCCGGCGCGGGTCATTTTTGTCGGCTCACAGGCTCGTGAGAAGATGACGACGACCCCCAAACCGCTCTGAAAACCCAACGAGACCGCCCTTGGACCGTTTCCAGGAGATGCAGATCTTCACGCGCATCGTCGATCGCCGCAGCTTCACGCAGGCGGCCGAAGACCTGAACCTGCCGCGCGCCACCGTCACGAATTCGATCAAGCGTCTGGAGACGCGCCTGGGCGTGCGCCTGCTGGAGCGCACCACGCGCCAGGTCAAGCCCACGCCCGACGGCGAAGCCTACTATCAGCGCTGCACGCGCCTGCTCGCCGATCTGGAGGAAACCGAGGAAGCCTTTCGCGACACCGATCCGCAAGGCCGCCTGCGCGTGAACATGCAGGGCACGCTCGCGCAGTATTTCGTCATGCCGCGCCTGCCGCAGTTTCTCGCGCGTTATCCGCGCATCGAGCTGTTTATCGGCTCGGGCGACCATTTCGTCGATCTGGTGCGCGAGGGGATCGACTGCGTGCTGCGCGCGGGCGAACTCAGCGATTCGTCGATGATCGCGCGGCGCGTGGCGCTGCTCGAACAGGTGACGGTGGCGAGTCCCGCGTATCTGGAGCGGCACGGCGATCCGGCTTCGATCGACGCGCTCGCGGACGGCCACCGCGCCGTCAACTATCTCTCGCCGGCCTCGGGCCGCGCGCATCCGCTTGAATTCGCGATGCCCGATGGCGTGCGCAACGTCACGCTGCCGGGACCGGTGGCGGTGAACGGCGCCGAGCTTTACACGGCGGGCGCGGTCGCCGGGCTCGGGATCGTGCAGGTGCCGCGCTACCGCGTGCGCGAGCAACTGGCGAACGGCGAGCTGTGCGTCGTACTGCCCGACCAGCCGCCGCCGCCCATGCCGGTTTCCGTGTTGTTTCCGCAGGCGCGTCAGCTATCGCTGCGCGTGCGCGCCTTCGCGGACTGGCTCGCGCTGGTGTTTGCGGATGTGGGTTGAGCGTTTCTGCGGCGAGCCCTACGCCGGTTGCGCCGCCTGAATCAGCTTCCAGCCGTTGCCCGCCGGATCGCGAAACCCCGCGTCGATACTGCCGTAGCGCTCCACCGGCTCCTGCGTGAACTCGACGCCCCTGGCCTTCCATTCGGCGTAACGCGCGCGGCAGTCGGCGACCGTCAGAACCAGCGGCGGCATCGCGCCTTTGGCGACCATCGCGCGCAAGGTCTGCGCGGTGGCTTCGTCGTGCACGGGCGGCCCCGGCGTAAACACGCCGAGCTGGAACGACGGCTGATCTGGGTGCTGGATCGTCAGCCAGCGATACGCGCCGTTGCGCACGTCCGTGTGGACGCGAAACCCCAGTTTGTCGACGTAAAACGCCAGCGCCGCGTCCTGATCGTCCACGTAGATACCAACGACATTGATCCCTTCGCTCATGATTTCTTCCTTATTGGGTGGGTCGATGGCCGCACTGTATCGCCGGCCGCGCGGCGGCGCTTCTCCAAAACTGCGCTGGTGAGATCGGGGCGCTGCGCGGCCTTGAGCACGCAGGCGGGCACGCGCTCGAGGCGGGCGGTATCGGCATCGGCTTGCGCCTGATGGCGGGCTTCGCTGGGGCTCAGGCCGGTGATATCGCGAAACGTGCGGCCGAAGGTGCCCAGGCTCTCCCAGCCGGTTGCGAAGGCGATGTCCGTGACGCTGAGCGCGGTGTCGCGCAGGAGCGTGGTGGCCTGCTCGATGCGGCGCGTGAGCAGATAGCGGTGCGGCGGAATGCCGAACGCGCGTTTGAAGGCGCGCGCGAAGTGGGCTTCGGAGACGCCGCTGACTTCGGCCAGACGGCTGACGGGCCAGGCTTCGTGCGAGGCGGCGTCGATGCGGTCTTTGGCGCGCAGCAGGCGGCGCAGCAGGGCGGGGTCTTGTGGCGGAAGGCTGGCTGACATGCGTTTTGATTTCGAAGCGACCTGGTCGACATCAGTGATCGAAGGCTGACTCGAGGCTGATTCAAGGCTGACTCGAGGCTGACAGCGGACGACGCTTGACTTAGAGTGCACTCGAAGTCCTAACCTGAGATCCGTCATGTCAAACCTTCTGACGATCGGTCAGGTGGCTACGGCCACCGGCGTCACCGCCCATACGCTACGTTATTACGAGCAGGCCGGCTTGCTGCGCGCCATCGGACGCACGCCCGCCGGTCACCGGCTGTATTCGCCCGCCGATCTGGACTGGCTGCAGTTCGTCATACGCGCCAAGGCGACGGGGATGCCGATCTCGGCCATCCGCGCGTTCGCCGAACTGCGCGCGCAGGGCGAATCGACCTACGACGCGCGGCGCGCAATGCTGGTCGAACATCGCAGCGAGGTGCTGGCGCGGATCGAGGCACTGCAGGCGAACCTGGCGGCGATCACGGACAAGATCGCCTGGTACGAGAATGCAGTGCGACATGACGAAGATTCATCCACCCATCGACAGGAAGAGGATTCGCCATGGACAACCGACATCACGCAACGCCCGCGCAACAGGACCGCTACGCGCAGGGCTGGCAAAAACTGAAGCAGATCGACGGCGCGGCGGGCGAAAAGGTCGTGGCGGCGCTCGCGCCGATTGCGCCGGACTTTGGCCGTCTGCTGATCGAGTTCGGTTTCGGCGATATCTATAGCCGGCCGCAGCTGGACCTGCGCGCCCGCGAAATCGCCACGATTGCGGCGCTGGCCGCGCTCGGCAACGCGCAGCCGCAACTGAAGATCCACATCGAAGCCGCGCTCAACGTGGGTTGCACGCGCGACGAGATCGTCGAAGTGTTCATGCAGATGGTGCTATACGCCGGTTTTCCGGCGGCGCTCAATGCGCTGTTCGCCGCGCGCGAGGTGTTCGCGGCGAAGGACGCAGAGGCGCTGGTCGATTAAGCGTAAGCGCTGGTCGAAATAGCGCGCTGGCGCGCTCAGGTGCGCCGCGACACCATCCCGGAAACGCGCTGGGCCGCCTGCTGCAGCGGCTCCAGGAACGTCTTGACCATCTGTTTCGCCGACGTGCGCTGCGCATTGCCGCTGATGTTCATCGCGGCGATTACGCGGCCCTGGCGATTGCGAATGGGCGCCGAAATCGAGATCAGCCCGCCCTCCAGTTCCTGATCGACGATCGCCCAGCCCTGCTGGCGCACCTGGGCGATGATCTTCTTGAGTTCGTCCTTGTCGGTGACCGTGCGCGGCGTGTGGGCGTAAAGCGGCGAGGCGCCCAGTGTGGCGTCGAGCGCGTCTTCGTCGAGCGCGGCCAGCAGCACGCGCCCCATCGAGGTGCAATAAGCCGGAAGGCGGCTGCCGATCGACAGATTGATCGTCATGATCTTGTGCGTGGGCACGCGCAGCACGTAGACGATCTCGGTGCGGTCGAGCACGGCTGCCGAACAGCTTTCGTGCACTTGCCCCGACAGTTCTTCCATGACCGGCTCGGCCAGATTCCAGAACGGCATCGACGTCAGATAGGCGAAACCGAGGTCGAGAATCTTGGGCGTGAGGCGGAACAGCCGGCCGTCGGCCTCCACGTAGCCGAGCGTCTGCAGCGTCAGCAGGATGCGGCGCGCGCCGGCGCGCGTGAGGCCGGTGGCCGCGGCGACGTCGGTGAGCGTCTGCTCGGGGTGCTCGGCGTTGAACGCGCGGATCACGGAAAGCCCGCGTGCGAACGACTGCACGTAGGAGTCACCCGGTTTTTCGGGGATATCCGTCTGCTCGTCGGAGGGGGCGGGCGAGGCGCGGTTAGCGGGGTTCATGGCGTCGTGGCGTCGGATCAAGGGCTGGAGGCGGCGCGAAAGGAACCCATGACGATAGCGCAAGCGCTTTGTTTCGCCAACCGGCACCCGGCGCGAGGCGCGGCTCGACGGAAAAAGCAAGCGCTGCGGCGCAGCCGTTCAAACGTGTTGTTTGATTTTTCGCAATTAACCCGCGGCTTAATCGGATTGAGGATTTTGGTTTGATTATTTACCGCGTGAATTAAATCGGATTTCCCATTAGCAGATCGATTTCACGAAAGCAAGACGGTTAATCGTGTGCCGTGCTTGTGACAGGAGTGAGTCGGCTGCTGAACGGTGTCTTGCGCGATGCCGCATTCATACTCGTTTTCGCCTGGCAAGGCTGCTCCAACGCCTGCGACGCCTTGCCGCGCGGGGTTGTTTCGCGCACGAAAGCTATTCGAAAGATATATGTGTCGTTCCGTCGCGGCTGGGCGGATGCGCTTTGACGCCCTGAATAAACCTTAATCTGGATCAAATTTTCAGATAAGTCGTTTCCGTAGAATTTCGCTAAAAACGGTACGGGTGCATTTTGCATAGCGGTTTTAGCGATGCGGGTGCGTAAAGGCGTTCAAAGTGGTTAAACGGAATAGCAGGCAAACATGAAGAGAAAAGCCTTCAAAAGGTGGTTAATCCCCCTCGGCGGCGGGCTCGTCGCCACGCTCGCGGGATGCAGCGGCAATCTGACGGTGCTCGATCCCAAGGGCAGCGTGGGCGTGGCCGAAAAATCCCTCATCGCCACGGCCACGTGGGCCATGCTGCTCGTGGTCGTGCCGGTGATCCTGCTCACGCTGTATTTCGCCTGGCGCTACCGCGCGTCCAACCGCAACGCCACCTACGCGCCCAAGTGGGCGCACTCCACGGCGATCGAAGTGGTGGTCTGGACCATTCCGGCCGTCATCATCCTGTTCCTCGCCGTGCTCACCTGGAAGACCACGCACGAACTCGATCCCTACCGGCCGCTCGAGTCGAACGTGAAACCCATCAACGTCGAAGTCGTTGCGCTCGACTGGAAGTGGCTCTTCATCTATCCCGATCTTGGCATCGCCACGGTGAACCAGCTGGCCGTGCCGGTGGGCACGCCGGTCAACTTCCGCATCACGTCGGATTCGGTGATGAACTCGTTCTTTATCCCGCAACTGGGCACCCAGGTCTACGCCATGGCGGGCATGCAGACGCGCCTGCACCTGGTCGCGGACGAAGCCGGCAACTACGAAGGCATTTCGGCCAACTACAGCGGCAAGGGCTTCTCGGACATGAAGTTCCGCACGCTCGCCACCAGCCAGCAGGATTTCGACGCGTGGGTGCAGAAGGTCAAGGCCTCGCACGACGGCCTGTCGATGGACCAATACGCGGGCGTCTCGCAGCCGACCGAGAAGGCGCCGGTGCAGTACTTCTCGACCGTCGATCCGAAGCTCTTCAACAACATCATCGCGAAGTACAACAACGGCCACGTCACGGACTTCACTGATCCGTCGTGCGTGACCAAGGGGTAAGCAGTCATGTTCGGAAAACTCACCTTAGAGGCGATCCCGTTCGATCAGCCGATCATCATGGGCGCCGCGGCGTTCATGGCGCTGATCGTGGTCGCCGTGCTCGGTCTCGTGACCGTGACCGGCAAGTGGAAAACCATCTGGTCCGACTGGATCACGAGCGTGGACCACAAGCGCATTGGCGTGATGTACATCATCGTGGCGGTGCTCATGCTCGTGCGCGGTTTCGCCGATGCCGTCATGATGCGCATCCAGCAGGCCATCGCCTTCGACGCGCCCGGCTATCTGCCGCCGCATCACTATGACCAGATCTTCTCGGCGCACGGCGTCATCATGATCTTCTTCATGGCGATGGCGCTGATGGTCGGCCTGTTCAACCTCGTCGTGCCGCTGCAGATCGGCGCGCGCGACGTGGCTTTCCCGTTCCTGAACTCGCTGTCGTTCTGGATGACGGCGATCAGCGCGATCCTCATTAACCTGTCGCTCGTGGTCGGCGAGTTCGCGCAAACGGGCTGGCTCGCGTATCCGCCGCTGTCGGAATTGCAGTTCAGTCCGGGCGTGGGGGTCGACTATTACATCTGGTCGCTGCAGCTTTCGGGCGTGGGCACGCTCATTACCGGCATCAACTTCTTCGTGACGATCCTGAAGATGCGCGCACCGGGCATGAGTCTCATGAAGATGCCGGTGTTCACGTGGACGGCGCTGTGCTCGAACGTGCTGATCATGGCCACGTTCCCGATTCTCACGATCGCGCTCGCGCTGCTGGGCTTCGACCGTTATGTCGGCACGCACTTCTTCACGAACGACGGCGGCGGCAATGCCATGCTGTATCTGAACCTGATCTGGGCATGGGGCCACCCCGAGGTGTACATCCTCGTGCTGCCTGCGTTCGGTATCTATTCGGAAGTCATGGCCACGTTCTCGAAGAAGCCGCTGTTCGGCTACAAGACCATGGTGTACGCCTCGTGCGCGATCATGGTGCTGGCCTTCCTCGTGTGGCTGCATCACTTCTTCACGATGGGTTCGGGCGCCGACGTCAATGCGTTCTTCGGCATCATGACCATGGTGATTGCGATCCCCACGGGCGTGAAGATCTTCAACTGGCTGTTCACGATGTATCGCGGCCGCATCGAATTCACGGCGCCGGTGCTCTGGACGATCGGCTTCATGGTCACGTTCTCGATCGGCGGTATGACGGGCGTGATGATGGCGATCCCGGGCGCGGACTTCGTGCTGCATAACTCGCTGTTCCTGATTGCCCACTTCCACAACGCCATCATCGGCGGCGTGGTGTTTGGCTACCTCGCGGCCCTGCACTACTGGTTCCCGAAGGTGTTCGGCCTCAAGCCGAATGAAAAGCTCGGCAAGGCATCGTTCTGGTGCTGGTTCGTCGGTTTCTACGTGGCCTTCGTGCCGCTCTACGTACTCGGTTTCATGGGCGCGACGCGTCGTCTGAACCACTACGACAATCCCGCGTGGCAGCCGTACTTCATCGTTGCGGCAATCGGCGCGGCGATCATCGCGGCGGGTGTGGTGTTCCAGGTGCTGCAGTGGGTGATGGCCTTCGTCAATCGCAACAAGGCCGAATGCCAGGACGTCACGGGCGATCCGTGGGATGGCCGCACGCTCGAATGGGCGACTTCTTCGCCGCCGCCGGTCTATAACTTCGCGGTCATTCCGCAAGTCCACGAAATCGACGCCTTCACGCATATGAAGGAAACGGGCCGCGGTCTGGGGCTCGCCGCGAAGTACACGGATATTCATATGCCGTCGAACACCGCGGCGGGTTTCCTCATCGGCATGTTCAGCCTGGCGCTGGGTTTCGCGGGCGTGTGGCATATCGTCTGGCTGGCCGTGCTGGCGCTGGCCGCGATCGTCGTGACGATCGCCGCGCGCAGCTTCAGCGACGACGACGGCTATTACATTCCGGCCGCGAAGGTTCGCGAAATCGAAGAGAAGCGCCATCGCGCGGCGGTTGCCGTCGAGCGCGAACTGGCGGAAGTGGAGGGCTAAGCCATGCTACAGAAAACCCATACGGCAAATCTGGCCGACCTCGATCATCACGATCATCCGCCGTCGAACTCGGTGTTCGGCTTCTGGGTGTATCTGATGACGGACTGCGTCCTGTTCGCTTCGTTGTTCGCCACGTTTGCCGTGCTGGCGCACCAGTACGCGGGCGGCCCGTCAGGCAAGGATCTGTTCGATATCGGCGGCGTGGCGATCGAAACGGCCGTGCTGCTGCTGTCGAGCATCACCTACGGCTTCGCCATGCTCGGCGCGCAGCAGCGCAAGAGCGGCGCGGTGCTCGGCTGGCTTGGCGTGACGTTTATCCTCGGCGTGCTGTTCCTCGTGCTCGAACTGCGCGAGTTCTCGCACCTGATCGCCGATGGTGCTGGTCCGCAGCGCAGCGCGTTTCTCTCGTCGTTCTTCGTGCTGGTCAGCACGCACGGTCTGCACGTGTTCTTCGGTCTGGTCTGGATGGCCGTGCTGATGATGCAGGTGCTGCGCCGCCCGCAACTGGACGAGCGCGAAGTGCGCCGCCTCACGTGCCTGAGCCTCTTCTGGCACTTCCTGGACGTGGTCTGGATCTGCGTGTTTACTTTTGTCTATCTCGGGAGCGCGCTCTAATGGCTCATTCTCATAGCGAAGCTCATGGTTCTCTCGGCAGCTATGCTGCGGGCTTCATTCTCTCGGTGCTGCTGACGGCAGGCGCGTTTGGCGTGGTGCTGCATGGCTCGTTCGCGCCGGGCACGGGCATGACGATCCTTGCCGTGCTCGCCTTCGTGCAGGTGATCGTGCATCTGCTGTTCTTCCTGCATCTGAATTCGCCGGGGCAGGGCTGGAACGTGCTGTCGCTGGCTTATACGGTACTGGCTGCGGCGTTCCTGATCTTCGGAACCATGTGGGTCATGCATAACGTGACGATGAATATGATGTCGCGATGATTCACCCGGCCTGATCAGGCCAACGGCCGCGCGAGACCCATGTCTCACGCGGCCGTTGTCATTTCTGCACCGCCCATCCCCCCACGCCCCCAGACTTCACCTGCGGTTACCCCTGCTTGACACTCGCGCGCCGCGACGCCTATCATGGGCGCCAAATGTTCGATTATCGACCATGAGTTCGCAATTCGAACAATTCGCACGAGGACGTGCGCGTTCGATACCCCATTCTTCGCCCGCGCAGTCCGTCGATCCCAACCGGTTTAGCATGGGATTGCGTCCGACGCTGATCTTGGCGCGCGCAATCGACAGGAGACTCTTATGACGGAAGCATTCATCTGCGACGCGATTCGCACGCCGATCGGCCGCTATGCGGGCACCCTTGCGCAGGTTCGCGCCGACGACCTCGGCGCCGTGCCGCTGAAGGCGCTGATGGAGCGCAACAAGGATGTCGACTGGACCGCAATCGACGATGTGATCTACGGCTGCGCAAACCAGGCGGGCGAAGACAACCGCAACGTTGCGCGCATGTCGTCGCTGCTGGCGGGTCTGCCGCAAGTCGTGCCGGGTTCGACGGTCAACCGTCTGTGCGGTTCGGGCATGGATGCCGTGGGTATTGCCGCGCGCGCGCTGAAGTCGGGCGAAACCGGTCTGATGATTGCCGGCGGCGTGGAAAGCATGAGCCGTGCGCCGTTCGTGATGGGCAAGGCCAACACCGCGTTTGCGCGCGATGCGGCGATCTACGACACGACGATCGGCTGGCGCTTCGTCAACAAGCTGATGAAGCAGCAGTATGGCGTCGATTCGATGCCGGAAACGGCTGAGAACGTCGCCGTTGATTACAAGATCAGCCGCGCCGATCAGGATGCGTTTGCGCTGCACAGCCAGCAGAAGGCCGCGCGTGCGATCGCCGATGGTACGTTCGAGCAGGAAATCGTGTCGGTTTCGATCGCGCAGAAGAAGGGCGATCCGCTGGTGTTCTCGCGTGATGAGCATCCGCGTGAGACGTCGCTCGAGGCGCTTGCCAAGCTTAAGGGCGTGGTTGGGGCGGAGGGTTCTGTTACCGCCGGGAATGCTTCGGGTGTGAACGATGGTGCTTGTGCGCTGTTGCTCGCGAATGAAGAGAATGCGAAGCGTTTTGGGTTGACGCCGCGGGCGCGTGTGATCGGCGTTGCTACGGCTGGCGTTGCGCCGCGTGTTATGGGTATCGGGCCTGGTCCGGCTACGCAGAAGCTGCTCGCCCGTCTTGGTATGACCATCGATCAGTTCGATGTGATCGAGCTCAATGAGGCGTTTGCTTCGCAAGGGCTCGCGGTGCTGCGTATGCTCGGTGTCGCGGATAACGATCCTCGTGTTAATCCGAACGGCGGCGCAATCGCGCTCGGGCATCCGCTGGGGATGAGCGGAGCTCGTCTCGTGACTACCGCTATGTATCAGCTTCATCGCACCGGCGGGCGTTTTGCGCTCTGCACGATGTGTATTGGCGTCGGGCAGGGGATTGCTATTGCTATTGAGCGGGTTTAAGGCTGTTTTTTTGCCTTGATTGCGCTGTTTGATGTGGTGTGATCGGAGCCGTGAGCCTTTGGGGTCGCGGCTCTTTTTGTTTGGGCATTTCCTTGTTTTCGTGTCGGTCTATGAGCGTTGCCCCTGTGCGGGGCGGCACTTACTTTTCTTTGCCGCGGCAAAGAAAAGTAAGCAAAAGAAAGCCGCTCACACCGCCAGTGTGACGCAGTCCACAATCTGCCTTATGCGGGGAATGGTGTAGGAGCATCCGGCTCTTCGCACCACCCAACTCTGTGACAAGGCGCCCGCACACCCGGCGACGCTGCGCGCGCCGTGGGGCATAACTTTCACACCTCGTGGCCTTTTAACGGCTCGCGCAGGCTACGACGTATGCAATCAGGAACGGCATGAACAGCAAGGTGCCGCCCACCAGGCCCTTGATCTGGACAAGGCGCTCCTCTCGCTTTGCGTCTTCCTTCTTCGATACCGTTTGTTCGTCCTCGACTTTGCCTGCTTCGCTCGGCGCAAACGAATACAGCGTCTGGACTCGGTTCATCAGTTGCGAATGATCGATCAGCAGTGAAAGCGGGCTCATGGCATCTCTCCAGTACGTGTTGTTTCAGGACAGGTATCAGGATAGGGAGTCCGATTCGCTCGCTATATCGAAGGAATTCGAGATATTGGTGGGGTTCGTTGGGTTGCGCAAGGCGCAATAATTCTCGTGATCGTTTCAATATCGATCTCTCGATTTATGCGAAACGAAATCTAACGAAATTCGCGGCGAATAATCTGTGTCAACGCCCGTTCAACTTGCATCCCCGTTTTCGATCGCCCGCGTAGAATCGCTCCACATCCCCGTGCAACCCGCCTGGTTGAACGAATCGAATTCATCGTGATGAGGAGATCGCAAGTGACCAAGACTTCGGTATGGATGGCCGCGCTGTTGATGGGTTTCGGTGTTTCGCACACTTCGTTCGCGCAGAACGAGCAGCCCGCTTCGGCGCCTGCCGCGCAAACGGCGCTCGCCGGCGAGGCGCAGTCGGTTATCGCCAATGCGGCGCCCGTTCATCTCAAAGCGAAGATCGTCGGTATCGATCGCGGTGCGCGTATCGTCACGCTGCGCGGTCCGCGCGGTAACGATATCGATATCGGTCTGAGCGAGCAGGTCAGTAATTTCGATCAACTGAATATCGGCGATACCGTCGATGTGCTCTACAAGAACGCGCTGCTCGTGACCGCGGAAAAGGTCACCGGGAAGGACAAGGGCATTCGCAAGCGTGTCGATACCAGCGTCTATATGCCGGCTTCGTCGGGTTATAGCGCGGCGCGCCAGGTCGAGGTGCAGGCCACCGTGCAGCACATCAACGCGAAAAAGCGCGAGGTTACGCTGCGCGGCGCCTATCAGACCGTGACCCTCGAGGCCACGCCCGATATCGATCTCAAGACGCTCAAGGTCGGCGATACCATTCACGCCGTGTTCGTTTCCGCTTACGCCACGCAGGTCACGCCGGTCGAAGCCACGCAGTAAGCGTCAGCGTCAACTTCGAAGCTCGCGTACAAATACAAACCGGCGCGTCGCGATCCATTCGCGACGCGCCGGTTTGGCGCAGTTCCACGCGGCGCCTGGGTGGCGCCCGTCGTTTTTCCGGCGGCTTACATGCCGGCCATGCACATGTACTTGATGACGACGTAATCGTCGATGCCGTAGTGCGAGCCTTCGCGGCCCAGGCCCGATTGCTTCACGCCGCCGAACGGTGCGACTTCGTTCGAGATCAGGCCGGTGTTGATGCCCACCATGCCGTATTCGAGCGCTTCCGCCACGCGCCAGACGCGGCCGATGTCGCGGCTGTAGAAGTAGGCAGCCAGGCCGAATTCGGTGTCGTTGGCCATCTTGATCACTTCTTCATCCGACGAGAAACGGAACAGCGGCGCCAGCGGGCCGAAGGTTTCGTCGCGCGCGACCTTCATCGCAGGCGTCACGCCCGTGAGAATCGTCGGTTCGAAGAAGCCGTGGCCGAGCGCGTGGCGCTTGCCGCCCGTCAGCACCTGCGCACCCTTGCCGAGCGCGTCTTCGATGTGCGATTCCACCTTCAGCACGGCTGCTTCGTTGATCAGCGGGCCTTGCGTCACGCCAGCTTCGGTGCCCAGACCCACCTTGAGCTTTTCTACGGCGTCGCGCAGTTTCGCGGCGAACGCGTCGTACACGGCGTCGTGCACGTAGAAGCGGTTCGTGCAGACGCAGGTCTGGCCGCTGTTGCGATACTTCGAGGCGATCGCGCCCGCGACTGCGGCGTCGAGATCGGCGTCGTCGAATACGATGAACGGCGCGTTGCCGCCCAGTTCGAGCGAGACTTTCTTCACGGTGGCGGCGCACTGGCTCATCAGCAGACGGCCAACCGGCGTCGAGCCCGTGAACGAGAGCTTGCGCACGATCGGGTTGCTCGTGAGTTCGCCGCCGATCGCCTTCGGGTCGCCGGTGACGACGCTGAACACGCCGGCGGGCACGCCTGCGCGTTCGGCCAGCACGGCCAGCGCGAGCGCCGAGAACGGCGTGGCTTCAGCGGGCTTGAGCACGATCGGGCAGCCGGCCGCGAGCGCGGGGCCGACCTTGCGCGTGATCATCGCAGCCGGGAAGTTCCACGGCGTGATGGCGGCGCACACGCCGATCGCTTCCTTCGTCACCACGATGCGCTTGTCGTTGGCGGGCGTGGGGATCGTATCGCCGTAGACGCGCTTGCCTTCTTCGGCGAACCATTCGAGGAACGAGGCCGCATAGCCGATTTCGCCCTTGGCTTCGGCGATCGGCTTGCCTTGTTCGGTCGTGAGGATCAGCGCGAGGTCGTCGGCGTTTTCGATCATCAGATCGTGCCACTTGCGCAGGATGACGCTGCGCTCCTTCGCGGTCTTGGCGCGCCACGCGGGCCAGGCGGCGTTGGCGGTGGAGATCGCGCGGCGCGTTTCAGCCGCGCCCATGCGCGGCACCGTGCCGATCAGCGCGCCGGTGGCGGGATTGACCACGTCGAGCGTGGCGCCGTCTTCCGCGCCTTGCCATTCGCCATTGATATAGGCCGCGTTCTTGAGCAGCGATGCGTCTTTCAGGTTCATCTGGGAACTCCGGGCAATGCTTCTATTCAGTTCGATTCGGTATGTCGCCGGCGCGAGGCACAACGACGAACGGCACAGCGGCAAACGCCGGTGTGCCGTTTCGGGACTCAGATCAAAGCGCTGAGGTGCTCAGGCGAGGCTTACGCCGGCACGCCCACGGCTTCCTTGATCGATTCTTCGAGGATCGCCAGCGCTTCGTCGAACACGTTGTCCTGGATCGTCAGCGGGAACAGGAAACGCACGACGTTCGAGTACACGCCGCACACGAGCAGCAGCAGGCCGCGGTTCAGCGCGGCGGTTTGCACGCGCTTCGTGAAGTCGGCGTCGGCTTCGTTGGTGCCCGGCTTGCAGAATTCGACGGCGTTCATCGCGCCCGGGCCACGCACGTCGGCGATTTGCGGCACTTCGGCCTTCATCGCCGTGAGCTTGGCCTTGATCTTGTCGCCCAGCTTCGTGGCGCGCTCGCAGAGCTTTTCTTCTTCGATGATCTCGATGACCGCGTGCGCCGAAGCCACAGCCAGCGGGTTACCCGCATACGTGCCGCCGAGGCCGCCAGGCGCTGCGGCGTCCATGACTTCCGCGCGTCCGACCACGCCCGACAGCGGCATGCCGCCGGCCAGGCTCTTGGCGATCGTCATCAGGTCCGGCGTGACGTCGTAGTGTTCCATCGCGAACAGCTTGCCGGTGCGGGCGAAGCCGGTTTGCACTTCGTCGGCGATCAGCAGGATGCCGTGCGTGTCGCAGATCTTGCGCAGGCCGCGCACGAAGTCCGCCGGTGCCTGGTAGAAACCGCCTTCGCCCTGAACCGGTTCGAAGATGATCGCGGCGACGCGCTTCGGATCGATATCGGCCTTGAACAGCATTTCGATGTGCTTGAGCGAGTCAGCCGTGCTGATGCCGTGAACCGAGTTGGGGTACGGAGCGTGGTAGACGTCGGCCGGGAACGGGCCGAAGTTCAGCTTGTACGGCGCGACCTTGCCGGTGAGCGCCATGCCCATCATCGTGCGGCCGTGGAAGCCGCCTGCGAAGGCGATCACGCCCGGACGGCCAGTCGACGCACGGGCGATCTTGACGGCGTTTTCGACGGCTTCAGCGCCGGTCGTGAAGAACGCGGCCTTCTTCGCGAAGCTGCCCGGAGCGCGTTGTGCGACCTTTTCGGCCAGCGAGACATACGACTCGTACGGCACGATCTGGTAGGCGGTGTGCGTGAAGCGCTCGAGCTGGTCCTTGATCGCAGCGACGATCTTCGGATGGCGGTGGCCCGTGTTGCACACGGCGATACCGGCAGCGAAGTCGATCACGCGGCGGCCTTCGACGTCCCACAGTTCCGCGTTTTCAGCGCGCTCAGCGTAGAAGTCGCACATCACGCCCACGCCGCGCGGGGTAATTGCGTTCTTGCGGGCCTGCAGATCGGCGTTCTTGCTCACGTTCATCTCCTTCAATGCTTTCGGTTCTGGGTTGACTGGCGGACCGGATGGTCGTGCATCCGTCCATGCCGCGACTATACTCACGTTTGGCTCTAATATTCAGAGCCATTCAGTGCAATCTTTAGGAGCCAATTTCCATGCGAGCGAGTGTCCTGTCCGACTGGCTGGCCCAGCGGCTCGATCGCGGCAGCGGCCAGCCCGTGTACCGGCAACTGCACAAACTTCTGCAGCAGGCGATCCACTCGCGCGAGCTGCCGGCCGGCGCGAGAGTCCCGTCATCGAGGCTGCTGGCGGCTGAGCTGGGAATCGCGCGCAATACGGTCACGCAGGTTTACGAGCAATTGGTGCTCGAAGGCTATGTCACCTCGGCGACGGGGCGCGGCACCTTTGTCGCCGATACTTCGCCCGATGAGATCGTCGGTGCGGCGGAAATTGGCTCTATCGGATCGGTGAAAACCCCGATCAAATCAGGTTCCATTGCGGGCCAATCTTCAAGCATTGCAACTAACAGCCGGACTCAGCCCGATCCGGAGCGGTCGAACGGCCCGATTTCGCCGGTTTCCGTCGCTACCGATCTGCGCGATGACCTTGGCGAGCAGACTCAAGGCCTGATACAGCCACCGCAGTTGCCGCAGCCGCACCGTCCGGGAGCCCGCGCGCTATCGGCGCGAGGCGCACGCCTGATCGCGGGCGCGGGCGTGTCCAAGCGCCAGGGCGGCGCCTTCATGCCGGGCGTGCCCGATGTCTCGCGCTTTCCCGCGCGCATCTGGACCCGATTGCACAACAAATACTGGCGCACGTTGCGCCCCGATCTGCTGACCTACGCGCCCGGCGGCGGTCTGGCCTTGCTGCGCCATGTGCTGGCCGACTATCTGCGCACCTCGCGCTCCGTGCGCTGCTCGCCCGAGCAGATCATCATCACGACGGGCATCCACCAGTCGGTCGACCTGGCGGTGCGTCTGCTGTCCGATCCCGGCGACACCATCTGGACCGAAGACCCGTGCTACTGGGGCGTGCGCAGCGTGCTGCACGTTTCGGGGCTCAACCCGCGCCCGATTGCCGTCGATAGCGAAGGCATCAACCCTTCCGCCGCCGATTTCGCCGCGCCGCCGCCGAAGCTGATTCTGGTCACGCCGTCGCATCAATATCCGCTTGGCATGGTGATGAGTCTTGCGCGCCGCCGCACGCTGCTCGAATACGCGCGCCAGCACCAATGCTGGATCATCGAGGACGATTACGACAGCGAATTCCGCTACGGCAGCCGGCCGCTCGCGTCCCTGCAAGGTCTTGATACAGCCGGGCAGGTGATCTACGTGGGCAGCTTCGGCAAGACCTTGTTTCCGGGCTTGCGCGTGGGCTACCTGGTGGCGCCGGAATCGCTCGCGGAGAGCTTCGCGACCGCCAGCGCCGAGCTTTATCGCGAAGGCCAGCTTTTGCAGCAGGCCGTACTGGCGGAATTTATCGCCGAGGGGCATTTCACTTCGCACATCCGAAAGATGCGCGCGTTGTACGGCCAGCGCCGTCAGGCTTTGCTCGACGCCGCCGCGCGCCGCTACGGCGACGCGTTGCCCGCGATGGGCGGCGACGCGGGCCTGCACGTGGTCATGCAGTTGCCCGAAGGCAGCGACGACCGCGCCGTGGCCGAAGCGGCGCTGGCGCGCAATATCGTCGTGCGTCCGCTGTCGGGCTATTACTCGGAGCGCGAACGCGCGGCGTCGGGTTTGTTGATCGGCTATGCGTGTGTGCCGGACGAGGAAATCGCGCCGTCCTTCGACACGCTCGCGCAGGCGATTGACGCTACGCTGCCGGCCTTCGCGTAGCGCGACCTGCAACGCTCAAGGACTGAGCTTCGTGATCTTTTGCCCTTGCACGCCGATGCCTGCCATCAAGCCCGCCTGAGCGAAGATCATGGCGTAGACGTCCGAGCGCAGAGTTGTACTCGAATAGTCTTCCGCCGCGCCCGAGTTCGCGACCACAACGCTCGGGCCCGAACCAATCGACCAGCCATCGGAGCTATCGAGGTACGTTTGCGCGGCGGGCGTCATGAGGAACAGCGCTTCGGCAAAACTCTGCGCGCCGGCCTGCAACCCGTACGACA
The DNA here is from genome assembly GCF_017104965.1 of Paraburkholderia sp. Ac-20340. Lineage (GTDB taxonomy): Bacteria > Pseudomonadota > Gammaproteobacteria > Burkholderiales > Burkholderiaceae > Paraburkholderia. Next base: position 26,312 of record NZ_JAAGPR010000050.1, on the reverse strand, counting down.
GCGAGCTCGAATTGTAATAACCGAGCACCTGGCCATCGCGCGAGAACAGCACGCCATTGCCGCTCGCGCCGCCGACCAGCAGGCCCGCTTTCAGCATGTCCGGGAAGACCAGAATCGCGTTGGCGCGCGAACCCAGCGATCGGGCGTTCGGTACGCTCTTGTAGAGCGTGTTCAGTGCAACCCGAGCGTCGCGTTCGAGTTGCGCGTGCGACGCTGCATTGCCGGTTGTGCTGCTCGTGGGCAAAATGCTGCCGTTCTGTGTCGAACAGGCAGACATAAGCAGCGCCGTTGAAATGATCAGTATGCCTACGTATTGGGATGACATATTGGCTTTGCGTTTTGCGGTTCTGGAATGAACCACATTAGCAAAGCGAACTGTTCAGGTCTTTGCGCACCGTCACGCCAGGCGGCGAAAGAGACGACGACTCGATCGAAATCGAGTCGTCGTCCTGCAGCTGCGATTTACGGGCAGGCGATGCTTGCCCGCGCGCCCGAACGCGGCGCAGCCGCGAGCGCGCGCACGCCGCTGGCGATCGATTGCGAGAGCGCCTCGATGGCTCGCCGATGTCCGTCGATAATCGCGTCATAGCCCTCGCCAACCGCTTCGTTGCGCACGCTTCGGCAGGCCATGGCGGTTTGCGCGCCCAGCGCGCGCACGCTCCACACGGCATCGATCAGCACGTGCGAACCCGGCCAGGATTCGAAGCGCTGCACGTTCACGCTCACGCGATAAACGGGTACGCCCGCGGCATGCGGCGCGCCATATACGTCGATGGTGCCAAGCTGCTGCGTGAGGTCGCCCGAAAGCGCGTGGCGGATCTCGTCGCCGGGCAGCGAGGCCCAGCGATCGTGTTCGAGCACGCGCACCTGGTTTGCGTCGGTTTGCACCACGAACTGCGATTTCGCGACTTGCGGCGGCACGTCCACCGGCGCGAGTTCGATCAGCCACGGCGGGTTGCTCGCGATCGTGGCACTCGTGGCGGGCGTGCCCGGGCTGAGCGTATAAAAGCGCGTGGCGGGCGATCCGCAACCGGCCAGCGCGGCGGCCGCGAGCAGGGTTGCCGCCATCGAGGGGACGCGTCGGAACATCATGGCTGGTCTCCTGACTTGCCGCGCAGCAGCGATTCCGGGTGGCGCTCCAGGTAGTCGGAAAGCGCGTTAAGGGATTGCAACGTACGCGTGAGTTCCTGCATCGCCTGATGCACGTCCGACTGCAGCGGCGAATCCTGCTGCAGCGTGGACTGCGCGGCGCTGAAAGTCTGACGCGCTTCGTCGAGCGTACTGCGCATCTGCGGCATCAATTCGTTGTTGACCTTGGCGAACATCTGGTTCGCGTTCTGCAGCGACTCGTTCAGGTTCTTGCCGATCTTGTCGAACGGCATCGCATTGAGTTTTTTCGTAATCTCGGCGACCTGTTGCTGGAGTTCTTCAAGCGAGTTCGGAATGGTCGGCAGCATTACCGGATCGCGGTCGAAATCGGCCTTGGCTGGCGCCGCCTTCGGGAAGATGTCGAGCGCCACATATAGCTGGCCAGTGATGAGATTGCCGGTGCGCAATTGCCCACGCAAACCGTGATCCACGAGTTGCCGCAGCAGCGCGTGATTCTGCGACGTATAAGGCGTATCGGTATCGCCGCGAGCGCGGCGCGCGAGACGCAGCGGATACAGGTCCATCGTCACCGGCATGGTGAAGTTGCGCTCCTTGCGGTCGTATTCGATGCCGATGGCGGTCACCTGCCCAAGCACGATGCCGCGGAAGTCCACCGGCGCGCCCACTGCGAGACCGCGCAGCGACTGGTTGAAGTTCATCACCACATGCAGCGGCGTGCCGTCGGGCTCGTGCATGGCGGTAGATTCGTCGGCGGCCAGATCGAACGTGGCGTTGTTGGCCGCAAGCGGCCCCATCACCTGGCCGGGCGGCGCACCGAACGCGAGACCGCCGACCACGATGGTGGCGAGCGATTGCGTATCGATCTTGATGCCGCTCGAATCGAGCTGCACGTTCACGCCGCTTGCGTGCCACCAGCGCGTATTGGCGCCCACGTACTGGTCATAGGGCGCGCTCACGAACACCTGCACCGTAACGCCGGTGCCATCCTTGTCGAGCGAAAAATCCGTCACCTGGCCGACCTGAATACGGCGGAAAAAGATCGGCGTGCCGATGTCGAGCGAACCGAGCGCCGCGCTGTGCAGCGTATAGCGATGGCCCTTCTGGTCGATGGTCACGGCGGGCGGCGCTTCGAGCCCGACGAAATCGGTTTGCGTATCGGACGAATGACCGGCATCGGCGCCGATGTACGAACCCGAAAGCAGCGTGGAGAGGCCCGATACGCCGCTCGCGCCCACGCGCGGACGCACGACCCAGAAGCGGCTGTCCTTCACCGCGAATCGTTCGGCATCCTTGGTGAGTTCTACCGTCACGATCACGTGCGAGAGATTAGGCGAGAGTTTGATCGCGCGCACCGCGCCGATCTCGACGTCCTTGTACTTCACCTTGGTCTTGCCGGGCTCGAGGCCTTCGGCGCTCGACAGGCTGATGCTGATGGTCGGGCCGCGCATGGCAACCGATTTCACCACCAGCGCGACGCCGATCAGCGCGGCGATGAGCGGCACGATCCACACGAGCGAAGGCAGCCAGCGTTTTGGCTTGACGATCTCGGGATCGGGCAGGTTGGGCGGCAGCGATCCTTGCGGGCTATTCATGCGGATGATCCTGGAAGTGTTGCGTAGATTCTTGTTTGTTTTCGTTCACCGCGTCCCAGATCAGGCGTGGGTCGAACTGCATCGAAGCGATCATCGTCAGGATCACGACCGAGCCGAACGCGATGGCGCCAGGCCCAGCCGTAATCACCGCAAGCGACTGGAAGCGTACCAGAGCAACGGTCAGCGTGACGACGAACACGTCCAGCATCGACCAGCGCCCGATGAATTCGACAAGGCGATAGAGTTTCGTGCGTTCGATCGGCCGCCACGTCGAGCGCCGCTGCGTGGTCAATGTCAGCAGGGCGAGCACGGAAAGCTTGAGCATCGGCACGAGAATGCTGGCGATGAAAACGATCACCGCGAGCGGCCACGAGCCCGAAGTCCAGAAATAGACCACGCCGCTCATGATGGTGTCGTCCTCGTTGCCGACGAGCGACTCCGTATGCATGATCGGCAGCAGGTTCGCGGGAATATAAAGCAGCGCGGCGGCGATGAGCAGGGCCCACGTGCGCATCAGGCTGTTGGGCTTGCGCGGATGCAGTGCCGAGCCGCAACGGTGGCAGCGCGGGTGCGCGTGGCCATGCACTTGCGATTGCGCCTGGACACGCCCGCACGCGTGGCAGGAAAAATAGCCGGCTTGGGCGGCGGTTAAATATTTCATTGTGGCGGTTCCGGCAGCGGATTGTTTCGCTGCGCGTGCTGGTCGTGTGCGCGCGATGTATCGCGTGCGGCATCGCGCAAGGCGTCGGCGATGTCCCACAGCAGGCGCGCATCGAATGTCGCAACGACTGTGAACATCAGCGTGAGCGCGCCGAAGGCGAATAACGCGGTTTCGGGAATCACGCGCGCAAGGCTCACCATTTTCACGATGGTGATCAGCACGCCCAGCATGAACACTTCGAGCATGCCCCACGGCCGCACGAACTGGATCGTGCGCAGCACCCTTGTGAAGCCCGGCGGGATAACGCCACGGCGCACGGGCAGCAAAACATAGAGAAGCGCCAGCATCTCCGTGAGCGGAAACAGCACAGTCGCGCAAAAGACCATCGCGGCAATGATCTGCATGTCGTCGCGCCACAGCACGGCGATTGCGCCAAACAGGCTCGACGTCGAGAGGATGCCGTTGGCGTCGAGCTCGATGATGGGAAACGACTGCGCGATGATAAACATCACGAGCGCCGCGACCGTGATCGCACTGATGCGGTCGAGTTGTGACGCGGCGTTACGGTAAAGCGTCGCGCCGCAGCACGCGCAGCGCGCGCTGCGGCAGCTGGCCAGACGGGGTTTGCGGTGGAGCGTGTCGCATTCGTGACAGGCGATCATTCGACGGCACGAGAAAACGTTACGTTCATCTGCAGGATATCGCTGGCCGGCCGGCCGCTTTCGACGATCTGCGCAAGCGCCTTTAGCCACGGAACGCAGTGGCTGAAGAAATGGTAGTAGCCCTGACAAAGATAGTTGAGGCCGGGCTCGCCTTGCGTCGAGCGCGTGAAGCGATGTTTCGGGCAACCGCCCCAGCAACCTTTGAGCATATTGCAGCGCAGGCATTGCTGTGGCAGCGCCTCGAACTTGTCTTGGCCGAAGCGTTGCTGCAACGGCGAATCGAGCATCGACGCAAAATCGTTCTGCGCCAGATTGCCCAGCCGATAGTCGCGATAAACATAGTGATCGCAAGCATAGACATCGCCGTTATGCTCGACGACCACGGCTTTACCGCAGGTTGGCTGGTGATGGCATGACGCGCCGGGGCGGCCCATAAAATTCGCCAGCGCCCATTCGAAGTTCATCACATGGATCTTGCCGACATCGCGCTCGATCCATTCGTCGAAAATCGTCGATAAAAATGTGCCGTAGTGCTCGGGGCGCACTGACCAATCGGTAACCGATGTGTCGGCTTGCGGCCGTGCGGCTGCCGACAGCACCTTGCCGCCAGGGCCGCGCAAGGTGAGGCCGATTTCCCGCTCCTGCTCGCCTGGCGCACGCTCGACGACAGGAATGAACTGCATATACTCAACGCCGTGCTCGCGCAGGAATCGATAGACTTCGAGCGGCGCCTGCGAGCTACGATGATTGACGCAGGCGAGCACGTTGTACCGCACGCCCCACGCCTTGAGCCTGTCCAGCGCGCGCATCACGAGCGCATGCGAAGGCTGTCCGCCCACGGTCAAGCGATACGCGTCGTGAAGATGCGCGGGTCCATCGAGCGATAACCCGATCAGAAAATCGTGCTGCTTGAAGAAGTCGCACCACGCTTCGTCGATTAACAGACCGTTGGTCTGGAAACTATTGGCGATGCGCCGACCTTCGCCATAGCGCTGCTGCAACGCTATCGCGCGTTGATAAAACGCCAGGCCCAGCAGCGAGGGTTCCCCGCCTTGCCACGTGAACACGACTTCATGGTCCGGCGGCGTTGCGGCGATATAGTCGCGCACATAGGCTTCGAGGACATCATCGTTCATGCGATGCCGGTTGCTATCGCGATACAGCGCGGCTTTCTCGAGATAAAAGCAGTACGAGCAATCGAGATTGCAATCCGATCCACTGGGTTTCGCCATGGCGTGAAAACCGTCATCGACGTGTGTGTGATTCATGATTCAGGGCTCATCCGGTTACGGTTGAGCGGCCGCACTGCGAAAAGCCGCGCGGCCGCCCATGAACGCCAATGTGCGTTCGTCAGGCATCGAGACTGACTATCGAGATTTACTGCAGATCGACCGTCAGCCTGTCGATCTTGCCGTTGAACCTGAACGGCGGCGTATAGGTGTTGTCGACGGGCGTGCCCGCGTCTTCGCCGATATCCTGCGATTCGAACGACGTGTACTTCATCGGCACGGTCTTTTCGACGCGTCCTTCGCCGATCTGCTTGCCGTTTGCGAACATCGTCACCGTGCCGCCCTTGCCAAGGCCACCGCCGTCATACTGGAAGTGGAACGACAGCGTGACGTTGCCCGTGGGCACATTGCCGGTCGAGACGATGCGATAGCGCGCCATATCCACGAAGTTGTGCGTGACCACCAGCTTGCCCTTCTGGGTATAGAAGCCCCAGCCGGCGGTAAAGCCGCCCTGCGTGAAGATCATGCCGTTCGCGCCGCTTTGCGGAATCTGCGTCTGCGCCGTCACCGTGAACGAGCGGTTCTTCAGATCCGGCGCGGAGCCTTCCGGCAAGCCGACCAGCGGATAGTCGTAGACGAACTTCGTGCGGCCCTTCGCAAGATTCGGGCGGCCGGTGAGATCGTCGGAGAAACGCTCGGGACCGCGCCAGTCCAGCGGCAGTACGTTGTGCGTCTTCGCCTGCTCCCACCACATCGCCTGGAGTTCTTTCAGCTTCTCCGGGTGTTGAGCGGCGATGTTGTGCGCCTGCGAAAAGTCCTCGTCGATGTTGTAAAGCTCCCAGGGCACCTTGTTGATGTCCACGTCCTTACGCACCACCTGAAGCGGATTGAACGCCAGCGACGACGCCATCCAGCCATCCTTGTACATGCCGCGGTTGATCAGCAGTTCCCACATCTGCTCGTGACGCCGGTCGGCCGCCTTCGGATCGTTGAAGGAGTACACCAGGCTGATGCCGTCGAGCGGCGTCTGGTCGACCCCGTTCACCTTCGTCGGCACCGTGATGTGCGCGGCTTCGAGGATGGTCGGCATGATGTCGGTGATATGGCTGAACTGCGTGCGGATCTGGCCGCCCTGGCGGATGCCGTCCGGCCAGTCGATGATCAGCGGATTACGCGTGCCGCCAAAGTGCGACGCCACCTGCTTGGTCCACTGGAACGGCGTGTCCATCGCATGCGCCCAGCCGATCGGCATGTGGTTGAAGTGCTTCGGTCCGCCCAGTTCGTTCATGACCTTGTAGACATCCTGCCAGTCCTGCTTCATCCCGTTGACCGTGATGAGCTCGTTGGTGATGCCCGCAAGACCGCCTTCGCCGGAAGCGCCGTTATCGCCCACGACGTAGATGATCATGGTGTTGTCGGCGTCCGGCAGACGCTTCACCACGTCGATCACGCGACCCATTTCGAAGTCGGCGTGCGCGCCGTAGGCGGCGAAGATTTCCATCATGCGCGCGTACAGCTTCTTCTGTTTCGGATCGAGCGAATCCCATGCGGGAATCTCGGCAGGACGTGCGGTGAGATCGGTGTTCTGCGGCACGACGCCCAGCTTCTTCTCGCGCGCGAGCGTTTCCTTGCGGTACTCGTCCCAGCCCATGTCGAAGCGGCCCTTGTACTTGTCGATCCAGTCGGCGGGCGGCTGGTGCGGCGCGTGCGTGGCGGCCGGCGCGAGATAGAGGAAGAACGGCTTGTCCGGCGCAATGGCCTTTTCTTTCTCGATCCACGCGATGGCGTGATCGGCGAAGTCGGTCGTGAGGTGATACTTCGGGTCCGTGGACGTTGGCACCCGCGTGTGGTTTTCGTAGAGGATCGGCTGGAACTGGCTCGAATCGGCTGCGTTAAAGCCGTAGTAGTACTCGAAGCCCCAGCCGGTCGGCCAGTGATCGAACGGGCCGACTTCGCTGGTTTCCCACGGCGGCGTGTTGTGGTTCTTGCCGATCCACGCCGTTGCGTAGCCGTTCTGGCGCAGGATCTCGCCCACCGTAGCGGCCGAGCGCGGAATCAGGCTGGTGTAGCCGTCGTAGCCCGTGCTCATTTCGGTCAGGATGCCGTTGGCGACCACGTGCGGATCGCGCCCGGTGATGAGCGCCGCGCGGCTCGGCGAGCACATCGCGGTGGTGTGAAAGCGGTTGTACAGCAGGCCTTCGTGCGCGAGCTTGTCGAGCGCAGGCGAGGGCACCGCGCCGCCCGTCACGTCGAACTGGCCGAAGCCGACGTCGTCCAGCATGATCAGCAGCACGTTGGGCGCGCCTTTGGGCGGGCGCACCGGCTGCGGGAAGGTGGCGGGGTCCGAGTCCTTGAAGGTTTCGCCAATCTTGCCGGTGAAATGGAAGTCGGGGTACGGCAGCACGGATGCCGTTTGCCCGGCGCCCGGTGTGCCCGCCGGCGGTGCGCTTTGCGCCGTCGTGAGCGGTATGCAGAACACGGCCATGCTCACGATCGCGGCGAGCGCGGTCTTTTTCGCTTTGAGTTGTTTCATTCGTCCCTCTCTAGCTACGGCGCAATGCCGGATAGCCTTCGCCCTTTTTACGGGCGTCTCTGGATCGCTTGTTGCGTGCGCTTACTTCACGACGGCGCCGTTGCGCGTCACGCTGATCGCCATGGCGGCGGCATAAGTCGCGGCGATGCTGTCGCCGACCTTGAACCTGCTGAGATCGACATCGGGCGAGACCGCCATCGTGACCGTCTGACGCGGACCGGCCAGCGTCGCTTCGCGCGTCTTGACGTCGAGCGCCTGGATCGTCGCGACGATCTGCACGGTGCGCGTCTTCACGACCACGCCGTTCGAGGCCGGCGCAGTGGTTTCCGCCGTTGCGCGTGCGCGCGCGCCCTTGGGGTCGGCCTTGTCGGCGGCCATGAGCAGCGCCGCGCGATAGGCGACGTCCACTTCGTCGCCGACCTTCAGCTTGTGCACGTCGGCCGTGGCGGGATCGACGTCGAACACGACGGTGTGCCCTTTGGGGCCTTTGACGGCGACGCTGTTGGTCTCCGGGTAGATCTGCGTGATCTTCGCGCTGAGGTTGATGGCGCCTTCGGCGCCGATGGCATTGGCGCTTGCCGATTGCGGTTGCGTGTCGGCATGCGCGGCCGGGATGGCGAGAAATACGGCCGTTGCCGACAGGACCTGCGCAACGTGGTAGGTGAACTTCTGCATGGTTTCGTCTACTCCAGGGTTATCGACCGGAATGGTCATTGGGAAAGCGGCGGGGCGCCGTCATAGCCGCCGCCCAGTGCCTTGATCAGGGCGATGTCGCCGCCAAGACGACGCTCGTCGAGCGCGAGCAGGGCGATGCGTTCGGCGATTACCGGCAGGCTGGCCTGCTCGACGACAAGCTGGCTGGCCAGGCCGCGTTCATGCGACGCGCTGGCGGCGTCCAGCGCGAAACGCGCGGCGCGTACCTTTTCGTCCTGCAAGGAACGTTCGGCGTTGAGCGCCTGCAATTGATTGCCGTTGATGACGACGTCGCGCACGGCGTTGAGCACGGCCTGGTTGTACTGTTCGATCAGGATGTTGCTGGCCGCGCGCTCGTTGCGAAGATTGGCGTTCAGGCGGCCGCCGTCGAAGATCGGCAGATAGAGGCCAGGCACCAGGTTGAATTGCTGGCTCGCGGCGCTGAACAGCTTGTTCATGTGCAGGCTGTCCAGCGCGAACAGCGCTTTCAGATCGAGACTGGGATAGAACGCGGCGCGGGCGGCGTCGACCTGACTGAGCGAAGCCTGCACATACCAGCGCAAGGTCTGAAGATCGGGGCGGCGCGCCAGCAGTCGATACGGCAGATCGGGCGGCAGCCCCGCCGCGGGCACGGGCAACGGCACGGGTTGCAGCACGAAGGGATCGTCGCTGGCGGCGTGCACGAGCGCGCGCAACGCCTCGCGGCTTTGCGCGACCTGCGCCTGCGCGGCCACGATCTGACGCTGCACGCCAAGCAATTCGCTACGCGCAGCGAGTACCGGCAGCTGCGCTTCGAGACCGCGCGCCTGCTTGCCCTGATGCGCCTGGACCGCGTAGTTGAGCGCCGCTTGCGATGCCTTGAGCAGATCGATCAGCTGATAGCCCGCTTGAACGGCGTAATAGAGCCGTGCCGCGTCTGCCGTCAGTTCGAGTTCGGCGGTGGCCAGTTCGGCTTCGTGGGCGTGTTGCATGCCCATCGCTGCGTCAACCTGGGCGCGATGCCGTCCCCAGAGATCGATCTCAAGACTGCCGCCAACGCCGATCAATCCTTCGGTGTACCAGGGACCGTCTATCCCCAGCCGTGGCAAATTCTGCGCATAAGGGCCGAGCAAACCATTGGACGATTCATGCTGAACGTTGATGACCGCGCCCGCGCCCAGATGCGGCAGCAGGCCGGAACCGGCGAGATCGGTTTGCGCGCGCGCGGCCGTGATGCGTTCACGCGCGGCGGCAATCGTGGGCGAGCCGCTGAGCATGCGCTCCATCAGCGTATTGAGTTGCGCGTCGTGGTAACGCGTCCACCATTGCGCGGCGGGCCACGGTCCTGCGGGCAACTGCATGTCGGCGGCGATCGGCGTCGATAACTGAAGCTGCGCGTGCGGCGCGCTGTCGTCGCGGATCAAGGCACAGCCTGCGAAAACGCCAAACAAGGCCGCGGCGCATACCGACAAACTCAGGTTCCTGACAATCATTGAGCGGGTCCTTCAACGCGGGGCGAGGCCGCCGGCGACTTGAGCGGGTTCTCCGGTAAACCGGCGACGCGTTCCAGCAGCCGACGCAGACGCGCCATCAACGCGTCTTTTTCCTGCTGCGGCAGATTGAGTTTTTCGAAGACAGTTGCGAGAGCAACGATCGATGAATCCGGTCGCGCGGCGCGGGCATCTGCGCTGCGCTCGACGGCCTCGGCGTAGTGATCGAGCGCATCGCCGGTTTGATCGAGCACCTTCGCGATGACCGTGGTGCCGTCTGGCGGCAGCACACCTATTGCAGCGAGCGCAGTGTAGAGATCGTCCTGCGCGACCAGGATCAGACGTGCCTGATCGAGCAGTGTGCGAGCGCGCTGCGCCAGATCGGCTTGCGGACCGCTGCGGAAATCGCGTTCGTAGACGATGCGTTCGTACATCGCTTCGCATTCGTTGAGCGTCGTCCACGCCTGTACGAGCGGCTCCTGGCGCTCGATCGCCGATCGTTGCTGCTGACCCGGGCGCATCAGATCCGCGATCTGCCGAAGCAGCGCCGCAAGACGCTGGCGCATGGCCGCGCGTTCGCTCTCCGGCCAAAGGCACGAAAACACCACCGCGCTGATGACGATGCCCAGCACGATGCCCACCGCGCGGTCGCGCACTTCGGTCAGGTCGTAGCTCGGGCCGAAACCTTCCACCAGCGGCAGGCAACACGTGCCGATCATCTGTACGCCGATATAGCTGCTGCGCTCGGGCCCGCCTGCGATCCAGCCGCCGACCAGAAACACCGGCGCGAGCATCAGCAAAAGCCCGACGATGCTGTCCAGATGCGGCATCACGAGCACCGTCAGCAGGATCGCGAGCAACGCGCCGAACAGTGCGCCTGCAAGGCGCAAGGGCATGCGTTGCAGCGACATGCCGAGCGTCGGATAAAGCAGCAGCGAGACGCTGATCATGATCGTGTGGATGCCTTCCCACTGCGTCGCCGTATAAAACACGTAGGCGATCAGCGAAGCGATCAACGCTTTGAGCGCGAACTGCAGGTAGTGCGGATTGGTGCGGGCGTCCGGCAGCCACATGGCGTCGGCGGTGTTGGCTTCGACGGCCGGCGGCTTTCTGCCGCTGGAACTGAACTGGGCGAAAGCATCGAGCGCACGCACGATCGCGCCGGTTTCAGGATTGCGTTCGAGCGCGGCGCGCTGCTCCGGCGTGCAATCGAGCGAATACGGCGCCTGAGCGGCAATGGCCGTATCGAGCGCCTCGATCTGCCGCACGAGATGGCGCAGCAACGAAGCGGGAACGCTCAGGATGATGTTCGCAGCGAGCGCATTGGCGCCGTAACGCACACGCGACACCACGCCCAGCCAGCTTTGCCGATACCGCTTGCCCGCATCGTCGTGCGGTGCGTCCATGGCGGAAAATTGCGCGAGTTTCTGCAGCTTGTCGAAGCCGAGTCGCAGCGTGCGCAGGGTCTGCGGCGCGAGACCTTCTGTGCGGCCGATTGCGCAGGCAGTGAGACGCGCATTGGCCTGCGCGAGTTGCGCGTGCGCTTCGTCGCTCATCTGCTTCGCGGGCGAGCGCGGCAAAACGCAGCGATTGACGAACAGCGCGACGATCGTGCCGTAACCCGTTGCGACCATCGCCCAGAGGATTTCGCGCGTCACGAGTTCCGGCGGCATCGCCGAATCGAGCATCGATTGCGCGTACATCACCACGAGCCCGACGCCCGAAAAAATGATGCCGAGCTTCATCGCGCGCATCAGGTACATGCAGCCCAGATAGATCAGCGACGCGAGCGCGATGCGCAGCAGCGGATAGTCGTAGGTGAACTTCACGAGCACGAGCGTCGTGCCGATCGCCATGGCCAGCGCCACCAGCGTCAGCACGCCGATCAGGCGCGTGAGTACCGTGTTCGATTGAATCGTGCCGATCACGGAGACGACCGCGAGGATCGTCATCGGCAATTGCAGGGTCATGCCGATCACGATCACCAGCAGGTTCGCGATCAGCATGCGCAGCATGAAGTTGGCGCGGCCGGGGTACGGTGCTAGTTCCGCGTGCAGAATTTCGCGGCAGGAATCGGGGAGCGTAGGCGCCCGGTTGCGGTCAGACGTGGCGAAACGCGTCATCGTGCGGTCGCGCCATTGCGCTTGTCGGCGTCCAGATCGAGGCGGGCGACTGCCGATGCGCCGATGCGAAAGAGCGTGTTATCCGGCGCATCGACGCGAATTTTCACCGGGAAGCGCTGCGCTACATGCACCCAGTTCAGCGAGCGTTGTACGCGCGGCAGGCCTTCGAGCACGAGGCCGCCATCGTCGGGCAATACGCCATAGCCGATCGAATCGACCGTGCCGCGAAAGCGTCTACCGCTGTCGGTCATCAGATAGACGGTGGCGGGCGTGCCCGTGCGAATACGCTTGAGTTGAGTTTCGCGGAAATTCGCCACGACGTACCAATGTTCCGTATCGATCAGCGTGAAGATGGGTTTCAAGGGCGTGGCGTATTGGCCAACCGTGGTTTTCAGCGACACGATGCGGCCGTCGAATGGCGCGCGAACGCTCGCCATGTCGAGCCGATGCTGCGCGAGCGCGATCTCCGCTTCGATCACGCTGCGTTGCGCAACCAGCGCGTCGACGCTGCCGACAGCGGCGCTTGCCTGCTGGAACTGCAGTTGCGCGGCATTTGAGTCGGCTTGCGCGGCGGCGTGTGCCGTGCGTGCGCGATCGACGTCTTCGGCGGAGACATAGCCGGGCGCGAGCAGTGGTTCGGTGCGGCGCAGCGTTTTTGCGGCGAGCGCGGCGGCGGCGCGCGCTTTTTCGCTCACCGCCTGCACGGACTTCGCGTTGAAGCGCTGGGCGTCGATGGCGCGCTGCATCAGCGCGATCTGCGCGTCGAGCGCCGCGAGCGACGCCTGCGCGCGCGCGAGTTCGTCGGCGAGCGGACGCGGGTCGATGCGCAGCAGGAGGTCGCCTTTCTTGACCGCCTGGTTGTCGCGCACCGGCATCTCGACGATACGGCCGGGTACTTCGGCGCTGACGTCGATCGTGTCTGCATAGGCGTAGGCGTCATCGGTCGATGGCGCGGTGTCCACGCGCCACCAGACGAACACCAGTAACGCGACGGTCACGATGACAAGAAGGAGAGCGGGCCACTTGCTCTTCGAAGCGGGAGACGACGTGCTCGGCATGAGTGCAATCCGGGAAAATCAGTTGAAGACGATCAGCCAGCACAGCAGCGAAAGCAGCACGATCAAGGCCGGCCAGACGAGCAAAGGCAGAGCGGGAGGCATGCCGCTGCGCACGCGCGACAGTGCAGCGCGCAGAACGCAGGTCAGCAGAACGCCTGCGAGGATGCAGAAAATCCAGTCTGGAAAGTAAGCACCGCTAACGGGAATGGATGGGGCTTTCGAGCAGCCGGCCACGCTTGCCAGAAGCGCGATGGACAAAAGAAGTGGCTTTCTCATCTTGGGCGGATGGGGTAGAGGGTCCATCGCGCTGGCCGTGGCGCGACGGACCGGGAGTGACCTGATTGTGGAGCGCGAGCGCGTGCGGCGTAGCGGGATGGATCGCATCGCTACGCCCAGGCTCCCAATCTCGAACGCTTAGAAGCGATGGCGAATACCGGCGGACACGACGGCCTGAGCGCGGCTCGTCGACGGCGTATCGGTACCGTTGATTTGCGCCATGTTGGTGCCGTTCTGGTTGTTGGCGCCGATCTGGAAGACGCTTTCCGCGTAGAGGTCGGTACGCTTGGACAGCGAGTAATCGGCCAGCAACCCGAACTGGTTCCAGTGCGCGGAAAGGTTGTTCGAGGTGCCGCTAGCCGGCGTGTTGCGCAGGCCTTGCGTGTACGTGTAAGCCGCGCCCACGTAGAACGCCGGCGTGAAGTTGTAGCGGCCGTTGACTTCGATGTTGTTGTACTTGACCGAAGCGTCTGCGAGGTTGTCCTGGAAGCGGCTCTGCGTGAACACGAGGCCAACGAGTGCCGGGCCGAAGTCATAGCTCGCGCCCAGGCCCCAGGTGCGCTGGTTCTGGATGCCCGGCAGGTTGGCGGTGGTGAACGTAGGCAGGTTCTGGACTGCGCCGTTGCCGTTGCCGGAATTCAGGCCTTGCAGTTGCAAATAGGCCGCGCCCACGCGCAGACCGCCGTTGGTGTAGCCCGCGCCCACGCTGTAGGCGCGGTTGTCGGCGAAACCGCCTGCACGGTTCGAGAAGCCATAGAGCGCGTTGGCCGAGAACCCGGCGTAATTGGCGCTCTGATACTTGATTGCGTTGCTGATGCTGAACGACGCGTTGAGGTTGTCGTTGTCGCCCGGGTGCGCGAAGTAGGTGCCGCCAAACGTGCCGGTTGCCGACATCGGCGCGATGTAGTCGACCATCGAGTCGTACTGGCGGCCGAGCGTGAGCGTGCCGTAGTCGCTCGACAGACCCACGAAAGCCTGGCGATTGAAGAGCGCGCTGCTCGCGGAACTGCCGTTCGTGACGTTGAAGCCGCTTTCGAGGTTGAAGACCGTTTTCAGGCCGCCGCCCAGATCTTCGACGCCGCGCAGGCCCCAGCGGCTTTGCTGCAGATTGCCGCTGGTCATGCCGAACATCGCCTTGCCGCCGGTGAGGCTGCCAGTTGGCGAGACCGGCGAATTGCGGTTCCCTTCGTTGCTCACATAGGTCAGACCGGCATCGACAAGGCCATACAGCGTCACGCTGCTCTGGGCGTGCGCGGCGCTCGCAAGGGTGGTCGTAGCCGCTGCAAAGACGAGAGTTTTCTTGTTCATCGATAGTTGTCCTGATTGAAGGGTGGAAATATCACAAGCAAATGTTGTGAAAAATCTGACCTGGTTGCGCTGGCGGAAAAACAGGAGAGGCAGTCGGAATTCGACTATAGATGGTCAAGTAGATTTATATAAATAAGATTAATCTGTCGGCCGGATTTTACCTTTATTTGAGATGACAACTTATGTCGATCATGTGTTAAATGAAAACGCTTTTGTTAAATTGATGTAGTTAAATCAATGACTTAATTTTTCTTTGTGAAATGGAGTGTCATTGAGTCGTATGCATATTGTCTTGTTTTGACTCATGGCGATAATTATGCGGTGTCTATATCGACAAGAAGGGGTTCTTGTCGGGATAGGCGCTCGCATTAATTCTGTCGGATAAGCGTGCGCTGGATTTAACCGAACTTGATCGATGCTAAAAAATAGTGTGATCGCGCAGGGGTTTTATTGCGTGCGCCCTATACAAAGACCTTTTGCGATGTGCGTTCATCCAGACAAACGGGGCGTGCGTTTCGTGCGCTTGAATCCGGCGCGCATAGACAGCGCCGGATCAGGGAAGCATAGCGTGCTCTAGAGACGAATCAGCACGGCGCCGCAGGTCACAAGCGCGCATGCGACCATGCGGCGCGCGGTCAGTTGTTCCTTCATGAAGAGCCAGCCGATCAGCACTGCAAAAATCGACGACATTTCGCGCAGTGCGGACACCATCGCGATCGGCAGATAGCGGAACGCTTCGATAACGAGGCAATAGGCGATCAGCGCGAGCACGCCCGCGAGCATGCCGCGCGCTGCGTTGGCCTTCGATACGAACATCTGCGTCACGCCGCCGCGCAGTGTGCAGACGACGATGAACTGCGGCACGTTCCAGAGCAGATAGACCCACATGATGTAACTGAGCGGATTGCCCGCGACGCGCGCGCCCAGTCCATCGACCAGCGAATAGACCGCGATAAAGAGACCCGTGAGCAGCGCCCACGGCACGCTCTCGCCGGAGAAGCGCATGCCGCGCCGCAACGCCAGCGACATGATGCCGAGCGACACGAGTACGACACCGGCAGCGGCGGTCGCATGCAGTTTTTCGTGCGCGAACACGAACGCACCTGCGGAAATCAGCAACGGAGACAGGCCGCGCGCGATCGGGTAGATCAGGCCGAAATCGCCGCTGCGATAGGCGCGGATCAGCGTGAAGCAATAGGCGAATTCCAGCAGCGCAGACGCGCCGATATACGGCCATGCCCCGGCCGCCGGTAACGGCAGCACGCACACGGCGGCAGCGCTCACCAGCAGATAGGGGATCGAGAACATGCCGAGCAGCCAGACGCGGTCGCCCGAGAGGTGGAGGAAGGCATTCCAGCTCGCGTGCATGAGTGCAGAGAGCAGAACCAGCAGAACGACGAAGCTTGCCATTGAGCGTTAGCGAAAGAACGAAAGAGCAAAAAGCGGCGCGCAAGGCTGGCGTCCGCAAAGGGTATGTTGACTTGATCGATTATTTTAGCGAACGCCATTGCGCTGCCAGAAATGCGACGAGGCGCGAACCGCTTGAACGATGCGGTTCGCGCCTGCCAAGAGATGCGATGGAAAGCGGCGTGCGTCAGGTCACGCGGGCACGCAGGCGGGCGGAAATCAGATCGATTGCGGTCACGACAGCGATCACCATGATCAACACCGCGCAGGTCTGCGCGTAGTCGAACGAGCGGATCTCCTCGTACAGCACGACGCCGATGCCACCCGCGCCCACCATCCCCACGACCATCGCGGAGCGCACGTTCGATTCGAAGCGATAGAGCGCGTAGGAGATCCACAGCGGCATGACTTGCGGCAGCACGCCGTAGATGATTTCGTCGAGCGGCGTGGCGCCGGTTGCGCGCACGCCTTCGGCGGGACGCGGATCGATGGCTTCGACGGCTTCGGCAAAGAGCTTGGCGAGCACGCCAGTCGTGTGGACCCACAACGCCAGCACGCCCGCGAACGGACCGAGTCCCACCGCGACGATAAACAGCATCGCGAACACCATTTCGTTGATCGCGCGGCATGCGTCCATCAAACGGCGCACCGGATGCAGCACCCAGCGCGGCGCGAGATTGTGCGCGGACATCAGCCCGAACGGCACCGCGCAGACGATCGCCAGCACCGTGCCCCATAGCGCGACGGCCACCGTGACCCACATTTCGTGGACGTACGTGCGCCATTCGGTGAAGTCGGGCGGGAAGAAGTCGCGCGCGAACGTGCCCATATTCGACGAATCGGCGATCAGGTCTAGCGGGCGCATGTCCGCGCCCTGCCACGCCGCGCCGAGCAACATGAACACGATCGCCCAGAGCACGAGAGAGGACCAGCTACGTTTGCTTTTTCCCGCTGCCATCGCCGCTGCGGCTGCCTGCGATTGCGCTGTTTTCGTCGAAGAAGCCTCGAAGTCCATCGTGCTCATTACGGCTTGGCCGCAGCGTTGAGCGCGCCGATCTTCGCGTCGATGGCCGCGATCTGGCTCTTGCGGTCGTCGTCGGAGAGATGTGTGTCGGCGGTGATTTTCTCTTTCTGCTGGTTGAGCGCGATCTGGCGGATCGGTAGCAGTTGTGCGTCGGTAGCGGGCGCGAAACCGGCGTAACCGGTGATCGCGGCCATCACGGCCTTTTCGTGCGGATCGGTCCTCGCGTAGTGATAGAAGAAGTCGCGCAGCTTCTGTTTGGTGGCTTCGGGCAGGTCCTTGCGCCACACGAGCGGATCGGACGGAATCAGCGGCGAGGTCCAGAGCACGCGCACCTGGGCGAAACGCTCAGGATGCTTCTTTTCCAGCGACGAAAGCTCGATGGTGTTATTCGTAGCGATATCGACCTTGTTATTGACCACCGCGAGCAGATTGGCTTCATGGCTCGACGGCAGAACGGTCTTGAAAGTCGTGGCGCTCACGCTCAGGCCGTGTTGCGCGAACAGATAATAGCCGGGAATCAGCGTACCGGAAGTCGAATTCGGATCGCCCCAGCCGAGCGTGAGGTCTTTAGGATTCTTGAATACATCGTCGAGCGTTTTGACGCGGCTGTTGACGTTGGTGATGAGCACCGATTTGTAGCCCGCGTCGCCGTTGGCGTAGAGCACCTTGGCGAAGATCTCGCCATTCGAGCGGTCGACGGCTTCCATCGCCGAGGCATTGCCGAAATAGCCGATCTGTACCTTGTTAAAGCGCATGCCTTCGATGATGCCCGAGTAATCGGTGGCGAAGAAAGCATGGATGTTCAGGCCCGTCTGACGGTTCATATCGTCGATGAACGGTTGCCAGCGCTGTTTGAGTACCGCCGACGAATCGGTCGAAATGATGCCGAAATTCAGGTCTTCCGCGTGGGCAGTCGAAGCGCCGAGCGAGGCGAACGCAACGGCGCCGGTGGCGCACCAGGAAAGCATGGAACGGAGCAGTTTCATGTGAGAGTCGATCCGGTTCGTGAGAAGGTAAACGTTTGCGTGTTATGGACAACGAATGATCGTGTTCACGCAGCGTTCGGCTGTGCGCCAAAGTGCTGCATGGCTGCGCGATCTGCATCGGTTTCGAGCAGTTCGCGCGCAGCGCTGCCGTAAAGCTGTTGCAAAAGCACAGGCGTGAGCGCCGCGGACGGCCCGTCGTACACCACGCGGCCATCGCGCAGCGCGACGGTGCGCGGGCAATACTGCATGGCGATATCGACCTGATGCAGCGAGACCACCACGGTCAGGCCATGATTGCGATTGAGCATGCGCAGCATGTCCATCACGCGGCGCGACGATTCCGGATCGAGCGAGGCGATGGGTTCATCGGCGAGAATCAGGCGTGCGCGTTGCACGAGTGCGCGGGCAAGCGCGGCGCGCTGCTGCTGGCCGCCCGAAAGGTTCGCGGCGCGCTCGCCAGCCTTGTCGCTGATGCCGACTTCCGCCAGCGCCGCAGCGGACAGATCGCGTTCGGCGCGCGGAAAACGGCCGGTCAGACGGCGCCACAGCGGCAGCCGCGCGAGAGCGCCGATCAGCACATTGGTCTCCACCGTCAGGCGATGCACGAGATTGAACTGCTGGAAGACGAAGCCGATGTCGCGACGAATGCGGCGCACCTCGCGCACGATGCGGCCGTTCTGCTGGATCGGCCGGCCCAATATTTCGATCTGCGAAGGTTGCGGGTCGGAGGCTACAAAGCCTGCGATATGGCGCAACAAGGTGGATTTTCCCGAACCCGATGCGCCGATCAGCGCAACCATTTCGCCGCTGCCCACGCGCAGATTGATTTCGTCGAGCGCCTTGCGGCCGCAGGCAGATGCGCCCCCGTTAAAGGTCTTCGAGAGGCGTTCGATAAGTATCGCGTCCATCGTGGCTTCCATTCCGATTCGTCATATGAGTCGGGCGCTGTGCCGCGAGTCACGGTTGAGTCGGTGCCATTCTAGGAAGCGACTGTGACGGTTGAGTGAAGCTGTCGCGACGTCTAGACGACTACACAATCTGTGATGCGTTCGCGGCCGTTCTGGCGCAGATCGGATGTGCGGGGCGATGTCGTTGTTGTGACATCTTTCCTTTCGCGCGCGTGACATCTGTGTGACGCCGCACACGTGTCACGCTCAATGCACGACGAAGCGGATATATTGTGGGACTGACGCGCAACAAAACACTCACGAACCGCGCCGCCATGCAGGCATTGAGCTTAGGAAACATTTGTATATTCGATGGGAGACGAGGCCCTCCGAGATTGAGAGTTTGCTTGTCGAGCCCGAGTAGAAGCCGTCGCCCGCAGTGGTGCTTAGCAACGGCATCAACCGCTCTGCGGGGGAGCTTGCATACAACCACCGTCAGTCTTTCGAATTGGCTCTGCCTTGATCGCGGCTATCGAGTCAAAACGGCAGTTACGCATGAGCCGAACGACGATCAAAGTGCGCGGCTGGCGGCCGACCCATCAATATGCAGCGTGAAGCCGTGATCAACCGGCGACCCGATGCACGACTTGAGATTGATGCGAGGAGCTTCAGCGCCCGTGGTGCAAGGATCGCTTTCATAGGATTCACGAGCGGCGTGCGTTCGCGCGCGATGCTTTTGTAGGTACATGCGCTGCATGGGCGACGGCGTGCGATAGAGACGCATATGTGCATGGATTCCAAGACTTTTCTGTGCGTCAGCATCGAGTCGAGACGAGATGGTGATAAGGCCGTCATCATCGAAGGTAATAAGCCCGGCTTCAAATAGCGCGTCCAAGTTAGCGGTTAGTAGAAGGCCGTTTTCAAGGTCCAGGCGCGCAGCTGGCGTGTCAGCGCAGTCGACCCAGCGATGAATATGCGCAGCGCGCAGCACCGTGCGAGTGGCGACTCCGGTCACAGCACATCGCC
Organism: Paraburkholderia sp. Ac-20340; assembly: GCF_017104965.1. Lineage (GTDB taxonomy): Bacteria > Pseudomonadota > Gammaproteobacteria > Burkholderiales > Burkholderiaceae > Paraburkholderia. Next base: position 6,268 of record NZ_JAAGPR010000050.1, on the reverse strand, counting down.
CGTGAAGCTGCAGTAACGCCGCACGAAATCGACCTTGACCTATGCGGGCGGTAATTTCGCGCCTAGTTTCTGTGCTTATATCGTCGCGTTGTGCAAGAGAGTCTAGTTCTAGATCGATCGGATCGGGCAAACAGCGAAGCGTCGCGCCAGCGAGCGAGACTGCGTGAAGGTCGTTTTCGCTGGGCGCTGCACCGGGCGGCAAGGATAAGACAGCAGTAGCTGGAAGTGTCTGCTCATGCCACGCGATCTGCAGAGGCTCTTCGCTGCGTTCGTCCATCAGCGCCACCGCTGCGGTAGCCGCAGCATCCATGAGTTCGCGAGCGTACTTCCGTGGGTCGACGAGAACGGGTGATAATGAGTCGGGTTCCTTTCCCGGACGATGACGCTCGAGTTGGGGACGAGCGTTTAAGCCTGCGAGTTTGTGGAACAAAAAATCGAAGTTTTTTTCAGCGCGGATCGGTAGGATCGTGGCGCCAGGGGGGCCAAAGCCTACGGCCTGAAGCTCGTCGAGTGAGCAGTTGAAGTTGACGTTCCAGTCCACCCTGATCTGGAAATACGTTTCGGCGGGATCGCGGAATAGCTCTCGGCATTGACCGCGATACGAAATTTGATCCCACCGTTCAAGCGCCACACCGACTGCGATGAATCCCCGCCTATTGCTGCTCTCGTAGGCAAAAAGCATATCGCCGGTTTTGATCTCGGACATAAAGCGCGCGACGTCAGTCCGATTTTTGGGCGTTGGTGTAAGAAAGCCGCAGCCGCGCTTTATCCAGACGTTGAAGGGATCTCCTGTCGGGTCTTGCGGATGATTTTTATGATAGCTGTCGCGATCCGTGTTGATGGCAAAGTACTGTGGGCGAGAGGGCGTGGCCATGTGTCGGTCGGTGATCGATGCTCCGCGGCGGAGCCGATTGCAGGTCGGTGCGGATATTGTCGGCGATTGCCAACAGTGTGTCCAACATCTGCTCCTGCCTGACTATACCGCTCAGAAAGCCCTAAGACTGCGCGAATTTTGTTCGACCCCGCATTGATATAGATTTTGTTCTGTCTATGCGGGGACGTTACCGTTTAGCCTTGACGTGCTAACCAAACTTCGAGCTGACCCGCTGGCGCTGGCAAACCTATGTACTTGGCAAACGCATTGGGATACACCGTTCTTAGTAACTCGACAGCGGCATCCGCATCGGCTTTGTCTGCGGCATTGAAATAGCGAACTTGAGGCGTCGTTGGCATTTTGGCACTTTGGATTCGTTCAATATCCTTCGCGACGGTAAATTTTCCGGATAGAAGCTGCTTTACCTTATCACCGTTGGATGGCGAATCGTTTCGGTCAATCTGGATATAGACCAATCCCTTCTGCTGTGGATCAATAGACGTCGCTGTAGGATTCACGAGTACCGTCGACAGTGAAATCTGCGACGGAGTTGTGCCCACAGTGGGAGCGGGAATGAAGACTACTGATGTGATTTGAAGGAAGCTTGCTGGGGCGGAATCATTCACCGTTAAGGTCTGAGTTCCATCATCGAATTTCGCGTCAAAATTTGCGATTTTTGTGATATCAGCTTTAGCTTCAATACTCTTCTGAGCTTTGGTCGAAAAAACTCTTTTTGCTTGAACGTACCCTCGCACGATCAATAAGTTTTGACCACTAATCTTGGTTCGACAGGCCGGCTGGGAAAGTAGATTGCTCAGTTGAGCGTAGCTCAATTGCTGAATTTTGGCATCTGCTAGACCCAGAGAGACTGACGAGTTATCCGCGATGCTTATGCCAGCCGATGCGAGAGGGCCGATCGCTTGGCTCAGACCTGCATCAAGTGCCACGCCGCGCGTGAGCGTATATGTCACGTTTAGATTATCTGCATTGTAAAGTGGAGGTTGGTTGATCGAGCATTCATCAAAGATCTCCACTGTACGTCCATACGGTAAAAGTGTGCCGATGGGATACGCACCGCCTGGTGTCGGAGAAATGACAAAATTTTTCGAATCTGAGGTTCCGCTTAGTTTTTCTGCGACTACAGATTCAAATTTGTCAAAGTTTGAGAACTCTGGAGGTGTTTCAGTTGCCGATGTCTTGCACGAAGACGGATTAAAGGCGCAACACGAGCAAAGCAAAATAGTAGACGCGCTAAGCGAAAGCAGATTTCGCATGATGCGCTCATTTAATATATTCACGGCAGCTCCTTATCATTGTTAACAAACGACGAACTAACCGATCAACATGATTCTTGGTCGAGCCATGTTCATTGTGTCTGAGAAGCTAGTCTGCGGAAATATAGTGACAAAAAAATACTTTGCGTGATATGTTTGATTTCACATTGTTTGTGTGTGTTTCAACACAAACTATAGTTTTTTTTGTGATTTTTGCATGGGCTTAATTTGAGGTCGTTATCTTATTGGGGAAATAAGTAAATATTAAATTATTTTTGACGCCAGTTTGGAATCGTTAGGCGTATCGCATGCACCATACGTACGCGCATTCCATGCAAATTGAATTAATTTGCAATCGAGTATGCCCAGCCGTTGAGATCATTTTTTCACTGATCATTGGAAAGCTCTGTGAGCGTCGAAGGCGGCCCGAGCATTGAGTTGTTCGCAGATAAACGACGAACATAAATTCGCTAACTAACGTCAAGTTAAGCACCGGCTGTGCGATCTTTACTTTGCAATCCGGTCGTCATTTAGCTTTGAAGTTTGTCAACGTCAGGTGTGAACACACTAGCCACATCGCTTTTGGCGGCAGGTGCGGCTACGCTCTCGAGATCTGATCGTGGGCCTTAGGGAGCGCTCCAGTTTCGCCTTTTCCGAAATCGCACTGCTCGGTGGCCCGCAAACCAAGAGTTTTGAAACTTTCGATCGAAGTCAAATCATCTACACTTTCGGATGATGCACCTTGGTGAGGAGCTCATATGCCAGAACGTGATTCAAATCCACGAGAATCTTATAATCTTACTGTATATTTTACTTGTGCATTCGCCGTGCTTTTTGCCGTTGCAATCACATGGCTATGTATCGCCGGTCAAAGTCCGTCTCAATTAATACTCAATGCTCTTTCTGCGATTCTTGGGTCGTTGATTGGATGGGCGCTTGGAATGTATGCCGTTCCATATGACGCAGTAGATAAAAGTAGATTGACGAGCATTGGAAAAACGGTGTCTGCGTTTTTCACCGGTTATGCATTCAGCAAAGTTGATAGATTTCTTGAGCTTTCCTTGTTTGAAAAAAATGGAAGTGGAATGGAGATTTTGGTTAGCGACGGAACTTGGTTTAGAATTGGAATTTTTTTCTGTTCTCTTCTTCTTGCCTTTTTGACGATATTCTCTAATCGAGCATATTTTGATATAAAGTCAAAAAGTCGGGTCGAGGCTTTTTCATCGACGCCACGTTTACGAAGACAACGGCTGCGAGGTGGACGAGCGGTATCTAAAGGAGAGCGGTGATACCACAGTACGACTGAAGCAACATATCCAGTAGACGCAGCAGGACGGCCATAGGCTGATGAACTGGCTTGTGAGGATTGCAAGAAACCTACACAAAGGGTTTCATAAAATTCTCCACCCGTTGCACGAACCGATTCGAGCCTTCGCAGACAAGAAGGAGCGCATCGCGCGGTACAGTCAATGAGCTGTTCTTGTTGTGTGGCGGAATGGTGTCGTTCGTTTCGTGTCTGGTGAAGTGCACGGGGCAGCCGTACCTGTGCCGTGCCCAAAATGAGGGATGGGTCCTTCTAGCGTCAGGCCGGGACAATGTCGCACGGATCCTCTTGGAATTCCTTTGGACCAAGATTTCGCTGATCGGCGGCGTACCGATGCCGTTCGGCACTGATCTAAATCATGAGGACCTTAAGGAACTCCTCGTGGGGCGAGGCGAATCCATAAACGGAAAGGGTGTCTTCAAGCTTAGTGAGCGCGATTTTTCAGAGAAAGACCTCGTGCGCCCTGGGGGCGCTTTTTGGGAGCCGAGACAGCTCTCAGCAGCAGCCGTTGACATGGCCAAGGCCCTTACTTTGCAACCGCGCCCCTTAAAGCTGGATCTCTCCCTCTCAGAATTTCTTCGCAAGAAACATGGAGTAGTTCTTGACGATGCGGTCGCGGAGCTCGTCGGCACTCACGCCTACTGTAGGACCGACACGGAACTTCGCCCTATCGGACACGACACCTTGCTCGTCATACGCGAAGACGGTACTGGCTATGCGGACCTGAACACGGTTCGTCTGAGTGCTTGGTGCGGCGATCAGGGGTTTGAGTTCGCCCAGGTGGACGCTTCTTCGGGAGACTTTGAGTGACCGACATTGGCTACCGTCACATGCCCTTGTAGAGCTCATTTCGACATCGTGCACTTACGGGCAAGCGCAAGACTCGTTCTTGCGCTTGGCACCGTGAGCCATCCAGTCAATAGTGCCGTGTAAGGCAGCAAGACGTGTTCGACCGCCCTTGATCAAGGCGAAGCCGTAGGGTCAGTGGGCGCTCACTGAGGCGAAGGGGAGCCAGTGTGCTAATCCTGCCCGACTCCGTTCGGCAGGTCACCGACAATCAGTAATTGGCGCCACATCATTGTGCGCGCAACGGCAACAAACATAAGGCAGACTGCGTGCGTGCCCACGCCGGGTAAGGCTTTCAGCCCATCCTCCCGTACATATATTGCGTTATGTATAGCTTCCTACCCGACAGCTTCGCGGAATACGAGGACCTGAAAACGCTCCTCGATGCAGGCGCACGCTGGTTCGACATCCGCAGCGCGGGCGAAGTCGAAGTGCGCGGGCGGCCGTTCTCGCTTTATGTGGCGTCGGTGGGTTCGCGCGATCCCGAAGCGCCCGCAATCGGCTTTTTCGGCGGCATACATGGGCTGGAGCGCATCGGCTCGCAACTCGTGCTCGATTACATGCGCGCATTGGTGGGCCGTCTCGCATGGGACGAACTGCTGATGCGCCAGCTCGAATCGGTGCGGCTCGTGATGATGCCCATCGTCAACCCCGGCGGCATGTGGCTCGCCACCCGCGCCAATCCCAACGGCGTCGATCTCATGCGCAACGCCCCGCAGGATGCCGACGAGCGCGTGCCTTTCCTCGCCGGCGGCCAGCGCCTGGGTTCGTGGCTGCCCTGGTATCGCGGCCGGCGCGGCGCGGCGATGGAAACCGAGGCGAGCGCGCTGCTCAGGATCGTCGACGAAGAACTGGCGCATCGGCCGCTCGCGTTTGCACTCGATTGCCACTCGGGCTACGGCTGGCGCGACAGCATCTGGTTTCCCTACGCGCGCACGCGCCAGCTCATGCGCAACCTGCCGGAAATGTACGTGCTCAAGACGATGTTCGAGCGCGCTCATCCGCACCACGGCTACGCTTTCGAGCCGCAGAGCCATCAATATCTGCTGCATGGCGATCTCTGGGATTGCGCCTACGACCGTGCGCCCGCGAACAATGTGTTTTTGCCGCTCACGCTCGAACTCGGCTCGTGGTTGTGGATCAAGAAAAATCCGCGTCAGTTGTTCTCGCGCCAGGGCATGTTCAATCCGGTGATGCAGCATCGCACCGCGCGCGTGCTGCGGCGGCACGCCAATCTGTTCGATTTCCTCACGCGCGCGGCGTTTTCGTCCGAACGCTGGTTGCCGGAGGGCGTGGCGCGGCAGCAGGTGCTGCAAAGCGCCATCGGGCATTGGTACACGCAGGCCGGCTCGTGAGCGCGCCCTGGATACTGCTGCGCGGGCTCACGCGCGAGTCGCGCCACTGGGGCGCGTTCGCGCCGCTGCTGGCCGCGCGCTGCGGCGCCGTGCTGCCGGTCGATTTGCCGGGCAACGGCACGCTCGCGCAGGCCCGGTCGCCGTCGTCCGTCGAAGCCTGTGTGGACGTCGTGCGCGCCGAGGTACAACGGCTGGGCGCGCGCGCGCCGTACAAGGTACTGGCGATGTCGTTGGGCGGCATGGTCGCTACCGCCTGGGCGTTGCGCTATCCCGACGAGATCGCGCAACTCGTGCTGATCAACACGAGCATGCGGCCCTATAGCCGCTTCTACGAGCGCCTGCGGCCCGCCGCGTGGCCCGCGTTGCTGCGCGCGGCGTGGCACTGGCAGGCGCGCGGCGAGAACACCATCGCCGAGTCTGCCATCCACGCCCGCACCTGCGCGCGCCGCGACACGCTCGCCGCCGACCTCGACATCAGAAAATGCATGCGGACACATGGAGTCGCGCATGTGAAGCGCAAGCAAGGCACGAAATTCGCGCGCGATCGGCAAGGCATTCGCAACACGATGGCAAAGTCGGCGCGCACGAATTCCGC
>NZ_JAAGPR010000049.1 GCF_017104965.1 Paraburkholderia sp. Ac-20340 | reverse complement strand
CCGTTCGCGCTCGCGGGCTGGGCCGTGCATCTTGCCGCGCGCCTGCCGCGGCATCGGCGCCGCGCAAGCTGAGCCAAGCCGCGCGCGCCACCTCACTGACGTAGAAGGAGACCTCATGTCATTCGCGCATCGCCCGGCCGGCTTCGCCGACGCCACGCCGCCCTCCGAAGCGGAGCTGCAACTGCGCGTCGATCTCGCCGCCGCCTACCGCCTGATCGCGCTCCATGGCTGGGACGACCTCATCTACACGCACGTTTCGGCCGCCATTCCGGGCGAGCCGGGCCGCTTCCTGATCAACCCATTCGGCCTCGCCTTCGACGAAGTGCGCGCCTCGAACCTCGTCAAGATCGATACCGAAGGCCGCATCGTCGGCAACAGCGAGCACCCGGTCAACGCCACTGGCTTTGCGCTGCACGCCGCCGTGCATCTCGCGCGGCCGGACGCCGTCTGCGTGATGCATCTGCACAACACGGCGGGCATTGCCGTGTCGATCCAGCGCGACGGCCTGCTGCCCGCTTCGCAACACGCGCTGCGTTTCTACGGCCAACTGGCCTGGCACGACTACGAAGGTCTCGCCTTTTCGCCCGCCGAAGGCACGCGCCTGACCGCGAACCTCGGCGACAAACCGGCCATGCTGCTGCGCAATCACGGCACGCTCACCACCGGCCGCACGGTCGCCGAAGCCTTCGTCCTGATGGCCACGCTGATCAAGGCCTGCGAGATCCAGTTGCAGGCGCAGGCGGGCGGCGTGCCGCTCGTGACGCCGCCACCCGACATCTGCGCGCGCACGGCCGAACAGCTATTCGACGGCGGCGCCATCGAAGGCGCGCTCGAATGGCCTGCGCTGCTGCGCAAGCTCGACCGCATCGATCGCTCGTTCCGGGATTGAATTCCTCATCGCTTCAGCAACATCCAACACGGAGATCACCATGCCCACGTTCCATATCGAACTCTTCGAAGGCCGCAGCGTCGAGAAAAAGCGCGAACTCGCCGCCGCGCTGACCGAAACCACCTGCGCGGTGCTCGGCTGCGACGCTCAATCCGTCGACATCATTTTCCACGACGTCAAACCCGAAAACTGGGCGACGGCGGGCAAGCTCTGGAGCGATCCGCGCTGATCGCCTCACAGTCGATTAGATGGGTATCCTGAGTATTTTCATTCGAAGCGCCACGATCTCCGTGGCGCTTTTTTTACGCCTCGTCAGCGTAGAAAAAGCGTAGAAAAATTGCCGGCTCGAACACCGTTTCTTCGCGCACCTGGGCCAATTGACGCACCGCGCGCGACCATCGCGAAAATTGACGCATATTGCCGCAGCGCGCACGCCTTGCGCTAAATCAAGTAATCGCAAAACTTCCGCCGAAATTTATCGCTATCAATGCTTTAGCGCAGTCGACGACCGCTTGACGTGGGTGCGCATGCGACATGCTGGCGCAGATCGCAGCGCAGCAAAGCAGGCCATGTTCCCCTACGCTTACGTCAAATCGCACGACGCCTCGCGCGTCATGTGGAGTTTTCCGACGTATAAAAAGAGCATCAGGCACGCATATGCACCCGTCCCTCCCCGCTATACCGGCGCTCTCGGCCTTTGACCTGGCCCGGCTCCAGTTCGCCTTCACGGTGTCCTTCCATATCGTCTTCCCGGCGCTTTCCATCGGCCTCGCGAGTTTTATCGCGGTGCTCGAAGCGTGCTGGCTCAAGACCCGCAAACCGTTCTACAAAGAGCTCTGCCACTTCTGGTCGAAGATCTTCGCCGTGGCTTTCGGCATGGGCGTGGTGTCGGGCGTCGTGATGAGCTACGAATTCGGCACCAACTGGGCCGGCTTCTCGTCGTTCGCGGGTCCCGTCACCGGGCCGCTGCTGATGTACGAAGTCATGACCGCATTCTTCCTGGAAGCGGGCTTCCTCGGCATCATGCTGTTCGGCTGGAATCGCGTGAGCGAACGTGCGCACTTTGGCGCGACGCTGATGGTCGCCATCGGCACGCTGATTTCGACGTTCTGGATTCTGGCTTCGAATAGCTGGATGCAGACGCCGCAAGGCTTCAAGATCGTCGATGGTCACGTCGTCCCGACCGACTGGCTCAAGATCATTTTCAACCCGTCGTTCCCGTACCGTCTCGCGCACATGGCGATTGCCGCCTTTATCGTGGCTGCGCTGGTGGTGGCCGCAACGGGCGCATGGCACCTGCTCAAGGGCCGCCGCGATCCGGCTGTGAAGAAGATGTTCTCGATGGCGCTGGGTCTGCTGCTCGTGCTCGCGCCGATCCAGGCTTTCGTGGGCGACGCGCACGGTCTGAACACGCGTGAATATCAGCCCGCCAAGATCGCGGCGATCGAAGGCATCTGGGATACGGAACACGGCGGCACCGCGCTGAACCTGTTCGGCATTCCCGACATGAAAGCCGAAACCACGCGCTACGCCGTGCAGGTTCCGCACCTCGGCAGCCTGATCCTCACGCATAGCTGGGACGGCGAAATTCGCGGTCTCAAGACCTTCCCGCCCGAAGATCGTCCGAACTCGACGCTGATCTTCTGGACCTTCCGCGTGATGGTTGGCTTAGGCATCCTGATGATCGTGCTGGGCGTGACCGGATGGTGGCTGCGCAAGCGCGGCACGCTGTATGAATCGCGTCTGTTCCAGCGCTTCACGCTGCTGATGGGCCCGACCGGTTTCATCACGCTGCTCGCGGGCTGGATCACGACCGAAGCCGGCCGCCAGCCGTGGGTGGTCTACGGCGTCATGCGCACTTCGCAGGCCGTTTCGCCGCTCACGGCGCAGCAGGTCGGCATTTCGCTGATGGCCTTCGTGTTCGTGTACTTCCTCGTGTTCGGCACGGGCATCTATTACCTGCTCAAGCTGATGCGCAAGGGTCCGGCGCTGCCCGGCGCGCCGTCGCATGACGGTCACGGCAATAACGGCGGCCACGGCGAACGCATCGTGGAAGCCCACTCCGCGCTCGCCGCGAACCAGACCGCGCGCCGCCCGATGGCCGCCGCCGATCAACTGATCGACGCCTGACGCGAAGCTTCAAAGCCCCAACACACACGCACACAGAAACGAGGCAACGCAACATGGATGTCACCGTCATCTGGGCCGCGATCATCGCGCTCGGTCTTTTACTCTACGTCGTGCTGGACGGTTTCGATCTGGGTATCGGCATCGTCTTCCCGTTCTTCCCCGACGAGGAAGAGCGCAACCTGATGATGAACACCGTCGCGCCCGTCTGGGACGGCAACGAAACCTGGCTCGTGCTGGGTGGCGCGGGCCTGTTCGCCGTGTTCCCGATCGTGTATTCGACGGTGCTCTCGGCGCTCTATCTGCCGCTGATTTTCATGCTCGCCTGCCTGATTTTCCGCGGCGTGTCGTTCGAGATTCGCGCCAAGGCCAACCGCACGCGCCATCTGTGGGATCTCGCCTTTATCGGCGGATCGACGGGCGCGGCGTTCTTCCAGGGCATCGCGCTGGGCTCCTTCCTGCAAGGCATTCCGATGCAGGACGGCCATTTCGCGGGCGACGCATTCGGCTGGCTCACGCCGTTCACCCTGCTTTCGGGCTTCGGTCTGGTGGCCACGTATGCACTGCTCGGCAGCTGCTGGCTGGTCGCGAAGACCGAAGGCGATCTGCAGCGCCGTCTGCACAAACTGGTCTGGCCGCTGACGGTCATGCTGCTCGGCTTCATTGCGCTCGTGAGCCTGTGGACGCCGCTGCAAGACCCGTCGATTGCGAATCGCTGGTTCTACTCGGGTCTGTTCTGGCGTCTCGCGCCGGTGCCGCTGCTGGTGATCGCCTGCGCCGTGTGGATGCGCTGGGCCGTGCAGTCGCGCCATCACAAGACGCCGTTCGTGGCCGCGCTCGCGCTCGTGCTGCTGGGCTATATCGGCCTGCTGGTGAGCCTGTGGCCGTACGCGATCCCGCAGCATCTGACGCTCTGGGAAGCCGCTGCACCGCGCGAAAGCCAGACGTTCACGCTGATCGGCGCATCGGTCATCCTGCCGATCATCCTCGCCTATACGGCGCTCGGTTACTGGGTTTTCAGAGGCAAGCTCAATCATGGCGACGCTCATCACTATCACTAGGAAGGGCGCCCTGCCCGGCTGGCTCTGGTTCGTGCTGCTCTGGTGCGGCGGCGTGGCCGGGGCGGTTTCGCTCGGCGAAGTGTTCAGGGTGTTCATGAACCTGACGCTATTCGCCGTGAAATAGCGCAAACCGGGCGCACTCGGGTCCCACGCCGCGTTAGACTGTAGGCCATCTGTCAACTTCGACCTAAGCACCATGCAACAGATGACCTTCATGGAATGCGTCAAGCGCGCGTGGGCCAGCGCCTGGCAAACCGTCACGCACATGCCCGCCGTGGTGCTGGGCGCGTTTGCCATCTATGCCGTGCTGGGCTGGCTCGCGCTGGCCGGCCGCCCCATCCCGGGCGAGGGCGACATGCCCTCCACCGCCCTCATTCTCGCGGGCAATATCGCGTCTCTCTTCAACGCCCTCGTTTATCTCTGGTTCACGCTGAAGGTCTACCGCTTCGTGCTGCTGGGCGAGCGCACCGCGCCGCTCATGCCCAACGGCGCGCGGCCGATGCTGCGCATGCTCGGTCTGGGCGTGCTGATGATGCTGTTCTTTATCGGCACCGGCGCGGGACTCTGGCTGATGTTGAGTCCGCGCACCGCGGCCAGCGAGTTGTTCCTCGCGCTGGTCGTCGCGGCCATCTGGATGATCGTGGGCGTGCGCGTCTGCCTGCTCTATCCGGCACTGGCGATCGGCGAGCGTTTCTCGCTGGGCGCCGCGTGGCGCGATAGCCAGGGGCACTTCTGGAATCTGCTGGGTGTCTCGTGCGTGGCGGCGTTGCCGCTGATCGTGTGCGCTGCGCTCGTGCTGATCGGCATGGGCCACGCGGGGATCTCGCCTGCCGTCGTGCAGACGCCGGGATGGTTTACGGCGCTCGCGATCATGCAGAGCGTGGCCAATCTGGCCTTCGCGCTGGTGACGAGTTCGGCGCTGGCCTGGCTGTATCGGCGCTACGCAAATGCGCTGGGGCCGGCTGCGGGTTCTTCTGCGCACTGAAGCGGCGCGTTTGGCGTCACCACACGCCAGGCACGAACCGATACCTCACCCGCTCCATATACGCGCGATAGCCCGGCAATTCCGCGGCTAACGCGCGCTCTTCACGCACGGCGCGCCAGCCGACGCCCACGATCATCAACGGCACCCACGCCAGCCCCCACCACGATCCCAGCATCAGCGGCGTGCCCGCAAGCAGCAGGATCGCGAATGCGTACATGGGATGGCGCACATACGCATACGGCCCGCTATCCGTCACCGCATGCCCACGCTCGCGCTGGATCTTGACGACAGGCGCCGCGTAGCGATTCGCCGCGAACACACAACGCGTGGCATACAGATCGACGAAGATCGCCACCGCGCCGCACACGCTGAGCCACAGCGGCACATGCGACCAGTGAAAACGCATGGCATCCACGCCGATAAAAACCAGCCATCCGCACCAGACCAGCGCCACGGCGATCATGAACACGCGATCCCAGCGCGCCTGTTCGCGCTGCGCAAACGGTGCAAGACGCTCGGCCAGCAGACCCGGATCGGTGCGGGCGAGCCACAAGCCGATCCACGCGCTGCACGCCGCCCATTCGAGCAGCCAGAGCCACGCCGCCGGCCAGGCCAGCGTGCCCGCGCCGACGAACAACAGCGCGCCCTGAAACACCAGCCAGATGGCGGTCTGCGTAACGAGCCGCAAGACCAGTGGCGTGTTCATCGTCCCCTCCCTGCGCCGCGTTCGAAGCGGACGCAACGAAGCTTCAGCGTGCGAGACTCTGTTCGCGTCCTTCCACGCGCGCGAACATCTCAGGCACATCGAAGCCTGTCGTATCCAGATTGAAGCCTTCGTTCAGGCATTGCGCGAGTTCGCCAGCGCTGCCGATAAAGCGTTCGACCAGCAACTGGCCGTTACCGTCGCGTTCGCTATAGCGATTGTTGAACAGCACCGCGCGGCGTCCTTCGTGCGCGATGCACGCGATCAGGTTGCCCCTGAAAAACGATTCCGGCAAGGTCGACGTGTACCAGTTCGACATTTCGTAATCGACCCACTGTGCCGGTTTATCGTCGAAGCGATAAACATCCACCCACGCATTGCCGTCGAACGATTCGAGCTTCCATTCGGTTGCGTCGATCGGCGCGAGGCGCGCGGGTTCGAGCCGCGTCTGTTGCGTGCCGCGTTGCGCGAACGCGAGCGGCGCGCTCAGCGATGCGCCACCAAAGCCGACATCGGCGAGCCATGCCTGGCCGTCGATCTTCACGCGCAACAACATATGCGTGCGCGGCATGATCAGGCCGTCCGGCAGACCGAACAGCACGCGCGCCGCCATCGGCTCGACTTCGAAACCCAGTTGCATCAGCACGTGCGCGAACAGCGTGTTGTGCTCGAAGCAGTAACCACCGCGTCGCGAGTCCACCAGCTTCGCGACGATATCGGGCAACGCCACCGACACCGGCCGCGCCGCGAACGGATTCAGGTTTTCGAAAGCAATCGCGCGCGGATGCAGGTCATGCAGCGCGCGCAAAACATCGATCGTTGCTTCACGCGGGCCTGCATAGCCGATACGGGAGAAATAATCGTTCAGATTTAGTTCGAATGCGGACATCGGTCTCACCTGCGTGCAAATAAATGAAATAACAGCATCAAAAAATCGGGCTGACAGACGAGGCATTTTCGCGTGATTTCCTCATACCGTACAGCGGCTTATCTAACTGCTTGTAATGATCAGGATCACCGATGAAAGCGCCTTGTAAACACTGCGCTTACGACTCGTAATTAATGTGAGAATCATTCTCATTTGTGTTGACGACCTTATTAGCGAATCGTACGATTGCGCCGTCTCGGAGACAAACGATTCACGCTCGCTAATTAAGCGGGCATGGAGATTCGATACCGCTATAAAGAATTAAATAAGTAAGGAATACGATGAAACCAATCCGGTCATCCCGTTCGTTCGAACGGCGTGCGCCTGCCCTGCGCGGTCTCGCGATGTGGGCTGCCTGTGCGACTTTCGCATGCGCTGCACACGCCCAGTCGAGCAACCCCGATGCCGCGCCCGAAGCCCCCGAGGCCGATCTGTCGATCAAGGCGCAACCGTCGAACTTCTGGACCGGCATCTGGACGCGTCAGAACCTGCTCGGCGATATGGGCGGTCTGCGTCCGTGGCTCGGCAAATACGGCGTGACGTTCGAACTGACCGAGACGAGCGAATATCTGGCGAATCTGCGCGGCGGTCTGAATCGCGGCGGCGCCTATGACGGCCTCACAACCGCGACGGTGCAGGTGGATACGAGCAAGGCGCTCGGCATTCAGGGTGGCCTGTTCAATATCAGCGCACTGCAGATTCACGGCTCGAATCTGAGCGCGAATAATCTCGGCACGCTGAATACCGCGAGCGGCATCGAGGCGCAGGACACCACGCGTCTGTGGGAGATGTGGTATCAGCAGTCCTTCCTCGACAAGAAGCTCGATATCAAGGTCGGTCAGCAAAGTATCGACCAGGAATTCATGGCGAGTCAGTATTCGGCGCTGTTCGTCAACACGATGTTCGGCTGGCCGGCACTGCCTTCGTACGACATGCCTTCGGGCGGCCCGGCGTATCCGCTTGCGGATCTGGGCGTGCGCGTGCGCGGCCAGATTACGCCTTCGCTGACGGGTTTGATCGGCGTATTCGATGGCGATCCGCTCGGCAACAATCCGAATAACCTTAGCGGTACGAACTTTAATCTGCACAACGGCGCACTCGTGATCGGCGAGTTGCAGTATGCGATTAACCAGCCGTCCGAAGGCGAACTCGTGAGCGCGGACAATCACGGTCTGCCGGGCACCTACAAACTGGGCTTCTGGTACAACAGCAATTCGTTCGACGACCTGCACTACGACACCACGGGGCCGTCGCTGAACAATCCGGCCAGCACCGGGATTGCCGCGCAACATCACGGCGACTACAGCATCTACGCCGTGGCCGACCAGATGATCTGGCGTCCCGATCCCGACGAACCGCGCAGCATCGGCGTATTCGCACGCGTGATGGGCGCGCCGGGCGACCGCAATCTCGTGAGCTTTTCGGCGAATGCGGGCGTGGTCATGAAGGCGCCGTTCAAGGGTCGCGACAACGACAGCGTGGGTCTGGCGCTCACGTATATCAAGGTCAGCAATGCCGTGCACGACCTCGATCTGGACTACCGAAATTACTACGGTACGCCCTATGGCGTGCGTACCCAGGAAACCACGCTGGAAGCGACCTACCAGTATCAGGTCACGCCCTGGTGGCAATTGCAGGCCGACGCGCAATACACCTTCAATGCCGGCGCCGGCCAGAATCCGAACGATGCGACCGCGGCGCTGCGCAACACCTTTGTGTTGGGCGTGCGCACCAACATCACGTTCTGATCCGCTCGATCCGTTTATGTCTAACCCCAAGTCCTCGCGCTTTTCCGCTACGCCCATGAAGGCGCGTGCGTGCCTGCGCGGGGCACGGAGAAATACCATGAATCACGCCATGCGCAAGCTGCTGCTGTGCTCGGCTCACGCCACCCGCGCGGCGCTCGCGCTCTCCGCTGTCGCCGTGCTCGGCGCGCCGCTCGCCGCTCATGCCGACCCGCAAGGTCTGCTCGAAATCGTTCATCACCAGACCACGCTCATCAACACGGTGCCCGATAACGGCGACCAGAATCCGTACGCTCTGGTTGTCGCGCCGGTGAGCGCCGGCACGGTGAAACAGGGCGACGTGCTGATCGACAACTTCAACAATGCCGCCAATATGCAGGGCACCGGCAGCACGATCGTCGACTATCACCCCGACACGAAGCAGATGACGCTGTTCGCGACGATTCCGCGCGACCTCAAGGAATGTCCGGGCGGCGTGGGTCTGTCGACCGCGATGACGATGCTGAAGTCGGGCTGGGTGATCGTCGGCAGCACGCCGAGCAACGATGGCACGACCAGCACCAAGGGCGCGGGCTGCATGATCGTGCTCGATAGCGGCGGCAAGATCGCGAAGGTCATCAGCAGTCCGAACATCAACGATCCGTGGGGCAATATGGCCGTGGTCGATAACGGCGACCATGCCACGTTGTTCGTGAGCAATGCGGGCTTTGGCGTGGGCGGCGCGGAAGGCAATCCGCCGCCGGTGTTCAAGCAGGCCACGGTGCTGCGCATGGAACTCGACGTCCCGAGCGGCCAGGCGCCGGTCGTGAAGAGCGAAACGGTGGTGGCGAGCGGCTTCGGCGCGCAGGCGGATCGCGGCGTGTTCCTGGTCGGCCCGACCGGTCTGGCACTCTCCGCCGACAACAAGCTGCTCTACGTGTCCGACGCGATCGGCAACCGCATCAACGTGATCGAAGATCCGCTCACGCGCGATACGAGCGCAGGCGTGGGCCGCCAGCTGACCGCCGACGGTCTGCTGCACCGCCCGCTCGCGATGATCGCGACGCCGCAGGGCCATCTGCTGGTGACGAACGCGCTCAACGGCCAGGTCGTGGAAATCGACCCGGTCGCGGCGAAGCAACTCTACGCACGCTGGATCGATACCGACAAGGCGCAGACGCCGCCCGGCAACGGCGACCTGTTCGGCATCGCGCTGACTCCGGCGGGCGACGGCTTCTACTACGTGGAAGACGACGTCAATACTCTTGTGCTGGCCAAATAAATCATGTCCTCCGATGATCCCCACGACCGCCCGCGGCAAAGTTCGCGGCGCGGTTTCCTGAAGGCAGGCGGCGCGGCCGTCGCGGCGGGCGCTACGCTCGGCGCGACGCTGTCGCAGCAGGCGCAGGCCGCCGAAGCGAAGCACCGCACGGCGGCAGCGGACCCGCTCGCCGCCATCGAGCCGTTTTACGCGCCGCATCAAGGCGGCATCGTCACGGCTCAACAGGCGCATACCTATGTGGCCGCGTTCGACCTCACGACCACCTCGCGCGACGACGTCATCAAGCTGCTGCGCCAGTGGACCGACTCCGCCGCGCGCATGACGCAAGGCCACAGCGCCGCCGCGCTCGACGGTCTGAGCGACGACCAACCCGCGCCGGATTCGGGCGACGTGCTGGGTCTTGGCCCGGCGGGTCTCACGCTCACGTTCGGCTTCGGTCCCGGCCTTTTCATGTCCGAAGGCAAGGATCGCTATGGTCTCGCGAGCAGGCGCCCTGCTGCGCTCGTCGATCTGCCGCGCTTTAACGGCGACCAGTTGATCGCCGAGAAAACCGGCGGCGATCTCTACGTGCAGGCCTGCGCGAACGACGCGCAAGTGGCCTTCCACGCGGTACGCCAGCTCGCGCGCCAGGGCTACGGCATGCTGCGCATGCGCTGGGGCCAGGCGGGCTTTCTGTCGGGTCCGCGCGGCCAGACGCCGCGCAACCTGATGGGCTTCAAGGACGGCACCAACAATCCGCCGACCGCCGACCCCGCCGCGATGAAGGAATTCGTCTGGGCCACGTCCGCCGATACGCCGTGGATGCAGGGCGGCACGTACACGGTCGTGCGCCGTATCCGCATCACGCTCGAACACTGGGACCAGATGGAACTGGGCTTCCAGGAGCAGGTGTTCGGCCGTCGCAAGTACAGCGGCGCGCCCATCGGCAAGGAGAAGGAATTCGATCCGGTCGATCTCGGCGCGCAGGATAAGGACGGCAATGCGCTGATTCCCGACAACTCGCACGTGCGCCTGTCCAATCGCGCCTCGAATAACGGCGCGCAGATTCTGCGCCGTTCGTACTCGTACAACGACAGCACGAACTTCTATATCGAGCGCTGGCCGCCATGGCGTCAGGAAACCGAATATGACGCGGGCCTCATCTTTATCGCTCACCAGGCGGACCCGCGCACGGGCTTCATTCCGATCAACGAGAAGCTCGCGAAGTTCGACATGATGAACCAGTTCACCACGCACGTGGGCAGCGCGATTTTTGCGTGTCCGCCGGGTGCGAAGCCGGGCTCGTTCATCGGCGCCGAACTCTTCGAGGCCTGACATAAGCCTGAAATAAGCGCTTTTTTGCATACGCATTCGACACACGCAATCGACAAGAACGGATAACGACCGATCATGAAAACAACATTCCCTGGCGCACGCCTGCGCGCTGCCGCCCTCGCGCTCTCCTTTGCGGGCATGGTGCCGTTCGCCGCGCACGCCGCGTCGATCACGCTCTACAACGCCCAGCACGAGCAGGTCGTGAACCAGCTCGCGAAGGACTTCGAGCAGCAGACCGGCATCGACGTGAAGATCCGCAGCGGCGAAGGCCCGGCGCTGGCCGCGCAACTCGTGGCCGAAGGCGAGAAGACGCCCGCCGATGTCTACTTCACCGAGAACTCGCCCGAGCTGATGCTGCTCGAAGAAAAAGGCCTGCTCGCGCCGGTGCAGAAAAACACGCTGGGCGAAGTGCCCGCGCGCTACAACTCGCCCGCCGGCCAGTGGGTGGCCGTGACCGCGCGTGAGAACGTGCTGGCCTACAACACGGCGAAGGTACCGGCCGCGCAACTGCCGCAATCGCTGTTCGATCTGGCGAAGCCGGAATGGAAAGGCAAGGTTGGCATCGCGCCGAGCGACGCCGACTTCCTGCCGGTGGTGGACGCCGTGCTGGCCGCCAAGGGCGAAGCCGCTACGGTCGCCTGGCTCAAGGGCCTGAAAACCAACGCGCAGATCTTCGACGACGATGAAGGCGTGGTCGCCGCCGTGAACCGCGGCGCGGTCGCCACGGGCATCATCAACAACTACTACTGGGACCGCCTGCATGCCGAGATCGGCGACAAGCAGACGCGCAGCGCCGTAGCGCATTTCGCCGACGGCGACGTGGGCGCACTGGTGAACGTCTCGGGCGCAGCGGTGCTGAAGGCCGCGCATAACCAGGACGGCGCGCAGAAGTTTCTCGCTTACCTCGTGAGCGAGCGCGCGCAAAAACTCATGGCGCAAGGTCATATCAGCTTCGAATATCCGCTGCGCCCGGGCGTGGCCGGCGATCCGATCAACAAGCCGTTCGACCAGCTCAAGCCGCCCGCGCTGACGATCCAGCAGCTCGGCGACGACAGCCAGGCCGCCCGTCTGCTGCGTCAGGCCGGTTTGCTCTGACGCTTGATCAATTCACAAGGATACCTGATTAAATTGTGAGTGACGCTGTTTCTCCGGCACCTCCCGTGCCGGATACATTGGATGCACCGGACGGCGCGACGGTCACGACCTCGCGCCGGCGGGCGCCGCGCGCGCTGTTTCTGGCCGCGGCGCTCGGCCCATTGCTGGTGCTGCTGCCGCTCGCGCTGACGTTCTGGCGCGCGCTGTCGTTTGCGCAGGAAACCGGTTTCGCCGATGCCGCCGACCTGATCTTCCGGCCGCTGGTGGGCGAACTGCTCGTCAACACGCTCGAAATCACGGTGAGCGCGACGCTGGCTTCGGCCGTACTCGGCACCGCCTGCGCCTGGTTCGTCGAGCGCACCGATGTGCCCGGAAGGCGCGCCTGGGCGCTGCTCGCCGCCGCGCCGCTGGCGATGCCCGCATTCGTGACGAGTTACGCGTGGGTTTCGCTAAGCCTCGATTTGCAGGACTTTCTGGGCGCATTGATCGTCATCACGACCGCGTATTTCCCGCTCGTCTATCTGCCGGTGGCCGCTGCATTGCGCGGGCTCGATCCCGCGCTGGAAGAATGCGCGCGTGCGCTCGGCTGCAATCGCTGGACCACCTTCGTGCGCGTGGTGCTACCGCAATTGCGCCCTGCCCTGCTTGGCTCGATGCTGCTGGTGGCGCTGGGCGTGCTGTCCGAATTCGGCGCATTTACGCTGCTGCGCTTTCGCACCTTCACCACCGAGATTTACGCCGAATACCGCACGAGTTTCGATGGCGGCGGCGCATCGCTGCTCGCCTGCGTGCTGATTCTGCTGTGTCTCGTGTGCCTCGTATTCGAATTTCGCATCCGCGGACGCGCGCGTTACGAGCGTGTCGATCGCGGTACGCGCCGCGCGAGCGTGCGGCACGCGTTGGGCCGCTGGCGCTGGCCGGTAGCGCTGGGATTCGCCGCGCTCAACATCGGCACGCTGGGTGTGCCGCTCGGCATGATCGGCTACTGGCTCACGCAGCCGGGCGCCGCCGCCATCACGCCCGCCGATGTCTCGCCCGAACTGCTGCTGTCCACCACCTTCGCATCGCTGCGCCTGGGCCTCACCGCCGCCGTGGTGACGACGCTGCTGGCGCTGCCGCTCGGCTATCTGCTCGCGCGTTTTCCTGGGCGCGCGGCAACGTTTCTCGAACGCACCACGTTTATCGCGCAAGGCGTGCCGGGTCTCGTGATCGCACTGGCCATCGTGTCGCTCGCGGTACGCATGCTGGAGCCGCTTTATCAGGGCAACACGCTGCTGATCGCGGCCTACGCGATCCTGTTCCTGCCGCTCGCGCTCGTCAGCGTGCGCGCGGCGCTATTGCAGGCGCAGCAGCGTCTCGAAGAGACTTCGCGCGCGCTTGGCCTGGGCTGGTTCGCCACCTTGCGGCGCGTCGTGCTGCCGCTTGCGGGGCCGGGCCTGGGCGCGGCGGCGTCGATGGTGTTCATCTCCGTCGTCACCGAACTCAACGCCACGCTGCTGCTTGCGCCTATCGGCACGCACACGCTCGCCACCCAGGTCTGGTCCGATACCTCGACGCTCGCGTTCGCCGCGGCCGCGCCCTATGCGGCGCTGCTCACGGCGCTTTCGCTCGCGGCTTCGGGGCTGCTGTTCGCGTTCGCCGGAAAATCGGCGCTCGCGGGACAGGCTTCGGCGCCTGCCGGCGACCAGTAGCGGGCAGCCTTGATCGACGTTTTATCCGTATCCATGAGCACACTTCGCATTTCCGGCGTCTCCAAGTCCTTCGACGACCATCCCGTGCTGCACGACGTTCATCTCACGGTGAAATCGGGCACGCTGGTCGCCTTGCTCGGCCCTTCGGGCAGCGGCAAGACCACGCTGCTGCGGCTGCTTTGCGGCTTCGAACGCGCCGATGCCGGCACGATCGAAATCGGCGGGCGGCGCGTGGCCGGCGACGGTCTGCATCTGCCGTCCGAGCAACGCCAGATTGGCTACGTGCCGCAGGAAGGCGCGCTGTTTCCGCACCTCACGGTGGCGCAGAACATCGTTTTCGGACTACCGCGCTCGCAGCGGCGCGCCAATCATCGCGTGGCGGAACTGCTCGAACTCGTCGGGTTGCCGCAGTCGTATGCCACGCGTGCGCCGCAACAGTTGTCGGGCGGCCAGCAGCAGCGCGTGGCGCTGGCGCGTGCGCTCGCGCCCTCGCCGGGACTCGTGATGCTCGACGAGCCGTTTTCCTCGCTCGACGCCGCACTGCGCGTGGAAACACGCGAGGCGGTTGCGCGGGCGCTCGCGGCTGCCGGCGCAACCGCCGTGCTGGTCACGCACGATCAGGCCGAAGCGCTTTCGATGGGCCATGAAGTCGCGGTGCTGTGGCGCGGGCGTCTGGTGCAGACGGCGGCGCCGCAGACGCTTTATCGCCGCCCGGTGACGCGCGAACTGGCCGCTTTCGTCGGCGAAGCGGTGTTGCTGCCCGGACGCGTCAGCGCAGGACGTGCGCATTGCGCGCTCGGCGATCTGCCGCTTGCCGAAGGCACGCGGCCCGAAGACGGCGATGTCGATGTGATGCTGCGGCCCGAGCAGATCGACGTGCTGCCCCACGATACCGCGAGGCCAGCCCTCGAAGCGCTCGTGCGCGAAGTCACGTTCCAGGGCCAGGATGCCGCGCTCACGCTCGAACTCGCCACCACCGCCACCACCCTGCGCGCACGCGTGCCGGGCTATCGCACACCGCGCCCCGGCGAGCGCGTGCGCATCGCCGTCGGCGGTGAGGTCAACGTTTATCCGCGCTGACGTTTGACGGCGAGATCCTGCATCATCTGTTCTACGAAGTAATCGCAGGTAGGCCGGTTCGACTTCACGCTGCGTGCAACGACGATTTCGAGCGGCTCGATCTTCGGCAAGCCGTGCGCCTCGCCCAGCACTTCGAAGCGCGGCGGCACGCTGCAACGCGTGAGCGCCACCACGGCGATGCCCGCTTCCACCGTCGCCATCAGTCCCATCAGGCTCGCGCTGCTATAGGCCGCGCGATAGCGGATACGCGCCGCATCGAGCGCCGCCACCGTATGCGCGCGCGCCACGCTGCCGTGCTCGTACAGCCCGACCGGCAGCGGCGACATCGAGAGCGGCGCGGGGTCGTCCGGCGAGCCTACCCACACCATATCTTCGCTGCGCACATACTCGCCGCGCAGCTTGCGGTCGCGCGTGACAAACGCCACATCGATCTTGTTGTCCGCCAGCATCGGCCCGAGCGCCACGCTCTGCGCGCAGACGATCTCGATCTCCACATGCGGATAAAGCGTCGAAAAGCGCCGCAGCACCGGCGAAAGCAGCGCGGCCATATAGTCGTCGGGCGCGCCCAGCACGACGCGTCCGGTCACCTCGGACCGCACCAGCGCCGACCACGCCTCCTCCTGCAAATCGAGCGCGCGCCGCGCGTATTCCAGCAAGGTATTGCCGGGCCGCGTCAGCGCGAGATTGCGCGTATCGCGTGCGAACAAGGTCGTGCCCAGCATCTGCTCCAGCCGCTTGATCTGCATGCTCACGGCCGCCTGCGAGCGATGCACGGTGACGGCGGCTTTGGTGAAACTACCCGCGTCCGCGACGGCCGTGAAGGTGCGCAACAGATCGAGATCGAACTCGGGATTCATGATTTATCAGCTGCGTTGATGGAATTCTTCAATTTAATTCGTTTGCCGACACCCTGCAACTGACGAATACTGGGACCGTTTTCAACGTGCTTTCAGTCCATCGCCATGCAGTCCGATCTACACACCAATCGCCGGAGCGGCGTCGCCATGCTCGCGGGCGGCGGCCTTTTGATGGGCACGATCGGCGTGTTCGTCGAAGAAGCGCATCTGGGCGCGCTCACGCTGGTGTTTTTCCGCTGTTTCTTCGGCATGCTCGCGCTCGCGGCGTATTGCGCATGGCGCGGCTGGCTCGCACCGCGCCAGCTCGCGCAGCAGTTCACGCGCCGCACGTTCACGCTGGCCTTTATTTCCGGTCTGCTGATGGTGACGCAATGGGTGGGCTTTTTCGATTCGATCCATCGCACCAGCATCGCAGTCGCGACAGTCGTATTTCATGTGCAGCCGTTCTGGGTCGTGCTGATGGGCGCGGCGCTCTTTCACGAGCGTCTGGGCGCGGACCGTTTAGGCTGGATCGCGATTGCTTTCGTCGGTCTCGTGCTGGCTTCGGGCGTGCTCGCGGAAAGTCATGTGGCCGATCATTCGCGCTATCTGATTGGCCTCGCCGAAGCGCTTGGCGGATCGGTGCTCTACGCGAGCGTCACGCTGATCGCCAAGAGCCTGCGCGATTTTCGCCCGCATCTGCTGACGCTCACGCAATGCGCAGTGGGCGCGGTGTGTCTGCCGCTGATCGCGCCCTTCGTCGCGCCGCTCGAACTCGCGCATATTTCGCCGGTGCAATGGGGCTGGTTGATCGGCATGGGCGTGCTGCACACGGGGCTGTCGTATGTGCTGATCTATGGCGCGCTGCCGCGCCTCACGACGCCGGTGATCGCCGTGTTGCTGTTCGTCTATCCGCTCACGGCGATTGCCGTCGACGCGCTGGTTTATGGCCGCGCGCTGAGTGTGCCGCAATGCGCAGGCATGGTGCTGATCGTGGCGGCGAGCCTCGGCGTGAATCTTGGCTGGCGTTTGTTGCCGCCACGGCTTGCCCTCAAACGCCGATAAAAACGGCATTGAAAAAGGCGCGTGCAAAACACGCGCCTTTGAGTTTCGCTTTGAGTTTCGCTTTGACTTCGACTATCAAGCCGGCAACTGTTCGCCCTTGGTCTCCGGCGCGAACGGAATAATCAGCAGGCCAATCACAAATGCAATCGCGGTCAGCGCCACCGGCACGCCCAACGTGTGCATATGCAGCACGGCCGCGCCCAGCAGGAAGTTCACGCCCGCGCCCACGAAACGGCCGAACGACGTGCAGAATGCGAACGCCGTCGCCCGCACGCGCGTCTCGAACTGCTCCGGCAACCACAGGCTGAACAGCGCGAAGTTACCGCCGAAGAAGCCCAGCACGAACAGCAACGCGATAAACGGCACCAGCCCGTTTTGCAGGTAATAGGCCCAGCCGAAGCTCGCCGCAATCGTCACCGCCATCCCCGAAAAATACACCGCGAGCGTCCAGCGCCGGCCGATGCGTTCAGCCATCGGCGGCAAAGCCAGGCAACCGAAGATCGTGCCGATCGACAAAATTCCGGTCGCAATCGACGCCGTGCGGATCGCTTCGGGCTTGCTCGCCCCGGCGCGCGTCGCGAGCTGGATCACCGCCGACGGTTCATACACCGCGCCCGCCCACAAGCCGATGATCGCAATCGTCAGCAATGCGCAGGCCACCACCGTGCGCTTGCGATAAGCACTGCCGAAGATCTCGCGAAGCGGGCTGCCGCGATGCACATGGCTCGCTTCCGACTTCTTCCACGTGGTGGGTTCCTCGACGCGCGTGAGCACGAGAATCGCCACGACGACCGGAATCGCGCCCGTGAGGAACATCGCGCGCCAGCCGAAGTGCACGCCCACCGTGTAGTTGAGCGCCGCCGCGATAAAGAAGCCCGCGTAATAGCCGGTTTGCAGATAACCCGCGCCCATCTTGCGCCGGTCCTCGGGCCACGACTCCGCCACATAGGTGCCCGCCAGCGCCCATTCGCCGCCAATCCCCACGCCCGCCAGGAAACGATAAATGCCGAGCGCCCACACGCTTTGCGCGGTGGCCGAAAGCCCCGTGAAGATCGCGAACATGAAGATGGTGCCCGCCAGCACGCGCGTGCGGCCGAAGCGGTCGGCCATCGGCCCCCAGATGAACGACAGCCCCCAGCCGACCAGAAACAGCGCGAACAGGATCGAGCCCGCGAGGCCGACGTTCGACGCCGTCGCCGCATAGCCCGATTTCGGCAGCAATTCCGTCAACGCGGGCGTCAGCACGAGCGCGTAGATGAACGAGTCCATCCCGTCGAGCGTCCAGCCCGCCCACGCGCCCCAGAAACCTGCGATCTGCGAACGGTTGAGCGGCGTCTTCTGCGCTCGCCGCGCGGAACCGGTAATCGAATTCATGATGCTTGTCTCCTCCTGTGGGGCGGCGCTGTGCCTTGAGCACCCTGGCCGATCCCGTGCAACGTGGTTGCGTGGCCGCTCGCTTCGCGCCCGATCCGGCTGGCGCCGCGCAGCGTGGAATGCGCGCCGGCTCGAGGCCAGCGCGCTGTGGAAGCTCGCTGTAAGGCCATTGCGAGATCCCCGGTTGTCTACCCCGTCTATGCTGTGTTGCGGGTTTGCGAGACTTTCAGTGTCACCGTTTTTATATATAATATTTGATGTTATGAGCAACGCAACGGATGGTTTTCCCCTGGATGGCGGCTCCGCGCCCACGTCGCAGACCTTGCTGACGGGCGTGGCGGCCCCGCTCGCGCCGCCCACCAGCACCTCGCACGTGATCGCGGACGCCCTGCGCACCGCCATCGTCGAGGGGACGCTGGCGCCCGGCGCGCCGCTGCGCCAGGACGCCATCGCGCGGCATTTTTCGGTCAGTGCAATTCCCGTGCGCGAAGCGCTGCGCCAGCTCGCCAGCGAAGGCTGGGCGCGCATCGAACTGAACAAGGGCGCGAGCGTCGCGCCGCTGTCACGCGACGAAGCGCGCGAGATTTACGAAATCCGCTCGGCGCTGGAAAGCCTGGCGCTTGGACTTGCGATTCCGAATCACACCGACGCGTCGCTGCGCGAAGTCAGCGCGCTGGTCAAATCCGCGTCGAGCGAAACCGATCCGTCGCTTTACGTCGCGCGCAACGAGGCCTTCCATATGAGCCTCTACGCGCCCGCCGGGCGTCCGCAACTGATGGAGATGCTGGCCACGCTGCATCGGCGTGGCGAGCGTTATCTGCGGCTCAAATTTGGCTTTCCGGCCTACAAAGGCGAGTCCGACGACGAACACGCCGAAATCCTCGCCGCCGTAAAGCGACGCGATATTCCCGCCGCCCAGGCGCTCGTCGCGGCCCACCTGCTGGGCACCGGCGAACTCATCTATCGTTTTCTGACCGAGCGCGCAGCGGCGCAACCCGCCGCGAAAAAGCGCCGCGCACGCACGGCCAGCGCAGCGCCCGCCTCTCCCGCACCATCCCGCTCACGGAGCCGAACTCCCGATGAAGCCTCAAGCTGAAACGCCCGACCTCGCCCAGACCGCGCCGCGTTCGTGGACCACGCGCCGCGACGAAAAAACCCGCCGCCTCGCCTCGATTGCCGGCTGGCTCGAAGACGGCGTCCTGCCCACCGCGCGCGCCACCGAAGCGCTCGAACTGCTGATCCGCCCAGGCGACCGCGTCGCCCTCGAAGGCGACAACCAGAAGCAGGCCGACTTTCTCTCGCGCTCGCTGGCCAAGGCCGATCCGGCACGCGTCAACAATATTCATCTGCTGATTTCGACGATCAACCGCCCCGAGCATCTGACGCTGTTCGAGCGCGGCATCGCGCATCGCGTGGACTTTTCGTTCGCGGGTCCGCAAAGCCTGCGCGTGGCGCAACTGCTCGAAGACGGCCAGCTCGAAGTGGGCGCGATCCACACATACGTGGAGCTTTACGCGCGCATGTTCGTCGATCTGATTCCGCAGGTCGCGCTGCTCTGCGCGGAGAAAGCCGATCGTCACGGCAATCTCTACACCGGCCCGAACACCGAGGACACGCCCACGATTGCCGAAGCCGCGGCGTTCAGCCAGGGCATCGTGATCGTTCAGGTCAACGAAATTGTCGATGAACTGCCGCGCGTGGATATTCCCGGCTCGTGGGTCGATGTGGTCGTCCAGGCCGACCGTCCGTTTGCAGTCGAGCCGCTGTTTACGCGCGATCCGCGTCATATCGGCGATCTGCAGGTGCTCACGGCGATGATGGCCATCAAGGGCATTTACGCGCCGTACAACATCACGTCGCTCAATCACGGCATTGGTTTCGACACGGCCGCGATCGAATTGCTGCTGCCCACGTACGGCGAATCGCTCGGCCTGCGCGGCAAGATCTGCCGCAACTGGACGCTCAATCCGCATCCCACGCTGATTCCGGCGATCGAATCGGGCTGGGTGGAAAGCGTGCATTGCTTCGGCAGCGAAGTGGGCATGGAGTCATATATCGCCGCGCGCCCCGACGTGTTCTTCACCGGCAACGACGGCAGCCTGCGCTCCAACCGCGTGCTGTGCCAGCTTGCGGGGCAATATGGCGTCGATCTATTTATCGGCTCGACGCTGCAGATCGACGCCGATGCGAATTCGTCCACCGTCACGCGCGGACGTCTCGCGGGTTTCGGCGGCGCGCCGAACATGGGCCATGATCCGCGCGGCCGACGACATGCGAGCGAGGCGTGGCTCAAGCTGCTGCGCAAGAGCGATCCGCAATCGCCGATCGCGCGCGGACAGAAGCTCGTCGTGCAACTCGTGGAAACCTGGAAGAAAGGCGGCGAACCGACTTTCGTCGATGAACTCGACGCGATCGCCGTGGGCGAGAAGAGCGGCATGCCGGTCGCGCCCGTGATGATTTACGGCGACGACGTGAGCCATGTCGTGACCGAAGAAGGCATCGCGCATCTGCATCGTGCAGAAGGTATCGAAGAGCGGCGCGCGACGCTTGCGGCGGTGGCGGGCGTGACGCCGATCGGCCTGCGTGCGAAAGCCGAAAAAACGGCTGAACTGCGCCGTCGCGGCATCGTGCAATTCCCGGAAGATCTGGGCATTCGTCGCGGCGAAGCCAAGCGCTCGCTCCTCGCGGCGCGCAGTATCGACGATCTCGTGACGTGGTCGGGCGGTCTGTACACGCCGCCCGCGCGCTTCCGTAGCTGGTAAGCGCGATGCAGACGCTCATGCTGGATACGCTCGCGGACAGCGCGGCGCCGCATTACGCGCGCGCCGCCGCGCCCAGTCCCGACGCGCTGCTTGCGCGCTTCGCCCGCGACGCGCTGATCGAAGAAGCGCGCCTCACGCCCAAGCCCGCGCTTGTGGATGCACGCGGCAGCGGCGCGCATGTCGATCTCGATCTCGCGACGATGCTGCGCTCCGCCAACGCGCTCGAACCTACATTCGAGGCGCTGGCGCGCGCGTCGCGCGGCGCCACGCCAGGCAGCGTGCTGCGCACCGATCTCGCGCGCATCGGCCGCGCGGGCGAAGCGGCGATGATGCGCGCCACCGGCGGCAGCAACGCGCATCGCGGCGCGATCTGGATCGTTGGCCTGTTAGTTGCTGGCGCAACCATCGTGCACACGGCGGGCGACAGCGCAATCGCACATGCCCATGCCATCGCCGATACGGCTGCGCAGATCGCGCGCTTCGACGACCGGCTGGCCGCGCCGATTGCGTCGTCCGCTTCTTTGTCCGTTATGCCGAGCAACGGCGAGCGCGTGCGCCAGCGCTACAACGTCGGCGGCGCGCGGCAGGAAGCCCAGGACGGCTTTCCGCACGTGATCCGCGCTGGCCTGCCCGCGCTGCACGCGGCGCGCGCGCAGGGTCATGACGAAGCGAGTGCGCGCGTCGATGCGCTGCTCGCGATCATGGCCTCGCTCGACGACACCTGCGTGCTGCATCGTGCGGGTCTCGCGGGACGCGAAGCGGCGCAAGCGGGCGCGCAGTGCGTGCGCGACGCGGGCGGCATCGCCACGCGCGCGGGCCGCGCGGCATTCGACGCGCTCGAACGCGCGCTGCTCGCCCTCAACGCATCGCCAGGTGGCGCGGCCGATCTGCTCGCCGCGACGCTCTTCATCGACAGACTGCTTCAGCACCGCATCGGCGGAAGGACGGTTTCATGGAACAACTGACATTCGATTATCCGGCGCAGCGCGCCGTGACGACGCGCGCCCACGTGGGCGTAGTGGGTTCGGGCGATCTCGAAGTGCTGCTGCAACCCGCCGCCGACATGCAGGCGCGCGTGGTCGTGCACACGAGCGTCGATGGCTACAGCCACATCTGGAAGAGCGTGCTGGATCGCTTTTTCACGCGTTACGACGGCGCGGCGCTCATCGAGATCAACGACTTCGGCGCGACGCCGGGCGTGGTGGCGCTGCGGCTCGCCGAAGCCGTGGAAGCCACGCAGGACGATGCACAGAACGATACGCAAAACGGCGCACAGAACGGCGCGCAGGGAGGCCAGCAATGAGCGCCTTGCCGAACTCCCCTTCCACCTTGCTGCGCGAGAGTTTTATCGAATTGAGCGCACGCGAGCGCGCGGCCGCGCTGCTCGATAAAGGCAGCTTCCGCGAATTGCTCGGGCCGTTCGATCGCATCGAATCGCCGTGGCTGCCGCTGCAAGGCATCGTTTGCCAGGCCGATGACGGCGCCGTGATCGCGCGCGGCACCATCGACGGCGAACCGGCCGTTGTGTGCGCAATCGAATCGGCATTTCAGGGCGGCAGTATTGGCGAAGTGTCGGGCAGCAAGATTGCCGCGGCGCTCGAACTCGCGCTGGCCGACTGCGAGCGCGGCAAGATCGTGCGCCCTGTCGTGCTGTTCGAAACCGGCGGCGTGCGCCTGCAGGAAGCGAATCTGGGCCTTGCGGTGATCTCGGAGATCCAGTCGGCCATCGTCGCCTTGCGCCGTCATGTGCCGGTGGTCGGCGTGGTGGCGGGCATGGTGGGCTGCTTCGGCGGCATGTCGCTGGCCGCGGCGCTGTGCTCGTATCTGGTGATGACCAAACAAGGTCGCCTGGGCATGAACGGCCCCGAAGTGATCGAACAGGAAGCGGGCATCGAGGAACTCGATGCAAGCGATCGCCGCCGCGTGTGGCAACTGATTGGCGGCGAGCAGCGCGCCAGCACCGGTTTTGCCGATGCGCTGGTGGAAGACGCCGTCGACGATGTGCGCGCCGCCGTGCAGGCCGCGTTCGCGCAAGGCGTGCCCGCTGCGCATCGCACGGAACGCGTCGACGCCACGCTCGCGAAGCTCGCGCAGATCGACCCCGCGAGCATTTCGCCCGAAACGATGCGCGCGGTGTTCGCTGCATCGCCGCTGACCGTCCCCGGAGAACAGGCATGAACGAAACGACGATGAGCCGGGGCGCGCGCTGGCTGCGCGCGCTTGCGGGCGACAAGGTGCAAGGCGCGTGTGTGCAATATGCGGATGCGCCGCTCGATGGTAGCGATGGCGAAACGGCGCGCTTTATCGCGGTCGTGCCCGACGCTGACAACCGCTTTCCGCGTGCGCGCGACAACGTGGTCGGTCTGGAACAAGGCTGGCGTCTGGCCGAAGCCGTGCGTGCCGCGATTGCCGACGATGCCGCCAGCGGCACGCGCCGCCCGATCGTCGCCGTGGTCGATGTGAAGAGCCAGGCATATGGCTTTCGCGAGGAAATGCTGGGCATTCATCTGGCCTGCGCAGCGGGCGTCGATGCGTATGCGAGCGCGCGTCTTGCCGGGCATCCGGTGATTGCGCTAATCGTTGGGCCTGCGATGTCGGGTGCGTTTCTCGCGCATGGTTATCAGGCCAACCGCATCGTCGCGATCGACGCGCCGGGCACGATGGTGCACGCGATGGGCAAGGAAGCAGCGGCGCGCGTGACGCGGCGCAGCGTCGAGGATCTCGATGCGCTCGGCGAAAAGATCGTGCCGATGTCGTACACGATGGCTTCGTTCGCGAAGCTCGGCTTGCTCGACGAACTGATCCACGATATTGACGCCGATGCGCCCACCGATGCGCAGATCGTCAAAGTCCGTGATGTGCTCGCGCAGAAAGTGCGCGAGGCACGCGACGATACAAGCGGTCTCGCGCATCGTCTGCAAGGTGAAGCGGCGCAACGCACGCGCGCGGCTTCGATCGAGGTACGCAAGCGCCTTGCGCAACAGTGGGACGCTGCCTGATGCGCGTGTGCGCCGCCCCGCCGTTTGCCGTTGACGCGCCACGCGTGAAGCAAACGCGCTGGCGCGCGCACGATCTGCTGCGGCTCGAGCGCCTTGCAATAGCGGAGGACGAGCCGTGCTGGGTGCGCGAGGCGTTTGCGCGCGCGCCTTTCGCCGTCGTGCGGCGCGCCGAAGCGGCAGCAGGATTCGTGGCGGCAGGCGTGCGCGGTGCAACGCGTTCGCAGCGCTTCGGGACGTGGATCAATGATCAGGATATCGAATCATGTGTTTCGCCCGAATCATTGTCTGATGTCGAACCTTTGGCGGAACGCGCGGCGTGGCCAGCGTTCGTCGCGCTTGCGGCGTTACAGCGCGCTTTCGCTGGCAGCGGCCTGAACACATTCGTCTGGGGACCGACGGGCAGCGCAGGCTTCGAACTCGCCACGCGGGTTCCCACCATCAGCGCGAGCAGCGATCTGGATATCCTGATCCGCATGCCGGATCGCTGCGAATGGGCAACCGTCGCGGCATTGTCCGATCTGCTTGCGCAAGTCGCTCAGCGGGCTGGCACGCGCATCGATGCGCAGCTTGAAACGCCTTCTGGCGGCGTCGCGCTCGCCGAACTCGCAGCCGGCAAATCGCGCGTGCTGGCACGCGCAAACGACGGCGCGCGCCTTGTCGCCGATCCCTGGCAACCATCATGACACTCGCCTGCATTTTTCCCGGTCAGGGCGCGCAAAGCCCCGGCTTTCTGCATCGGCTGCCCGAGCATGAAGTCGTGCGCGCGGCGCTCGACGAAGCATCGATGGTGCTCGACATCGACGTGCTCTCACTCGATAGCGCCGATGCCTTGCAATCGACCGTTGCCGTGCAGATCAGCCTCGTGGTGGCGGGCGTTGCGCATGCGCGCGCACTGGCGCATGAAGGCTTGACGCCGCAATTCAGCGCGGGGCTGTCGGTCGGCGCGTATCCTGCTGCGGTGTGTTGCGGCGCGCTCGCTTTCGGCGACGCGCTGCGCATGGTGCGCAAACGGGCCGAATTGATGGAATCCGCGTGGCCTTCGGGGTATGGGCTCACCGCGGTCTCCGGCATGAGCGAAACGCAGGTCGAAACGCTGGCCGCCGATACGCAGAGCGAACGCGTCTACGTGGCTAACGTTAATGCGCCGCGCCAGATCGTCGTGGCAGGCGCCGATAAAGCGCTCGATGCGTTCGCGGAACGCGCCCTCGCCGCAGGCGCGCGCAAGGCACAGCGTCTGGCGGTTTCCGTTCCTTCGCATTGCGAACTATTGGCCGATGCCGCCGATCAGCTGGTTGCCTGGTCGCGCGACATTCCCTTTCGCACGCCCATGGGTGCGTATATCGACAATCGCGGCGGCCGGCCGCTCTATCGCGGCGATGCCATTCGCGCCGATCTCGCCACCAATATGCGCCACACGGTACGCTGGTTCGACGCGCTCACGGTCATGGTGGAATCCGGCACGACTGTGATGGTGGAAGCGCCACCGGGCCAGGTGCTCACCGACATCGCCCGCGAGCACTGCCCGGATATCGCGGCGCTGAGCGCTTCCACGTTGCCGCTCGACCGGCTCGTTGCGACGGTGCGACGTCGGCTCGGCGAAGATTGACTCGATCTTTCGCGCTAAATTTCGAATAAGAATTTTATGCGCATAAAGTCGCATTGGATTTCTGGCGTGTCAGCAAACGGCGAAACATTCAAAATTCGCTCATCCACGGCCAAAAATACGCTATTTACTTACTTCTTGCGCAATTCCGGCATCACCACGCGGAATGTGAGATTCAGGCGCTCGCTGCTCACCGAAGGCTCCTTGGGCACCCGATGCCGCCACTGCGCCTGCGTCTGTCCGCGCATGACCAGCAGGCTGCCGCCCGCAAGCGCGAACGAACGCGTTACGCCGCTGGCGGTGTGACGAAGATCGAAGCGCCGCGTCGCGCCCAGACTCAGCGAAGCGATGACCGGTTCCGGCCCGAGTTCGGGTTCGTGATCGGCATGCCAGCCCATGCTGTCGGTGCCGCCACGGTAACGGTTGAGCAGCACGCTGTTGAAGCGCACCTTGCAGAGCGCGGCGATGGCGTCGCGCAGCTCCGCCACTGCGGGCGTCCACGGCTGCGGCTCGTTGCGGATGCCGGAATAGATGTAAATCGCGCCGGGATCGCCCTGCCACGCTGTCAGCCGCGGCTGGTCCACCCAGCCGCCCGGCGTGCGGATGCGCTCCTGGCGCCAGTCGGTTTCGGCGACGATGCGCGCGAGGTAGCCGGCCGCGTCGGCGGGCTTGAGCCACGACGGATGCCAGTCGACATCGGGTTGCGGGGTATCGTCGAAAAGATCGAACATCGGAAACGCGTGCGTGAAAGCTGAAGCGAAATGCGCAGTGTCGCACGACGCGGCACGCGTGCCGGCGTCGTGATGGATTCGCTCGAATGCCGCGTTGGGTCGTGCTTCAGCTCAACAGTGCGATGTAGAACACCACCGCACCAATCAGCGCGCCGATAAAGCAAAAACCTTCGGGCGCGTCGTCGGTGGTGCGTGAGCGCAGCCAGCCGCCCGCCACGCCGAACATCCCCGCGATACCGAGCGCGACGAACACCATCACGACATCGAATAGCGCGCTACGGCCGATTTCGAGAATATCGAACTGCCTGACCGCGTAGTACAGCACGATGGCCATGATCGAGAGCACGACAAGCGGCAGCATGACGTGGCTACCCTCGTGCCCAACGTGACGACCATGATGCCCTTGCACGACCGGCTTGGTAATTTTCATGACCCGTCTCCCCCAGAGCGCCCGAAACCGCACGGGCCTCGATTCGAGCATAGTTCACAGATTGCGCGGGTTCAATAAACGTTTAATAGCGCTCATGCCCACGAGAAAATCATGCGGCGCGTCCCATATTTTGGCAATCCAGGGTTATGCCGCAGTGCCACAGACCGGCTGTATAGCGCGCAGCAAGCTGCGAGCAAGGCCGCAGCAAGCTTTATCGACGATCGATTGCGCGCTGCGCAAAGCGCTACCTCGTCTGACTGCGTTGCCCCGCCTTGCCCGCACGCGGCACGAAGTCTGCTCTCTGGCTAGAATGCATCGTGATTCGTGCGTGCCCGCCGCCCGGCGACGCCGCGCACGTCGCGCCCTCCACTGCCTTCGCGCCCGCCATGCCCCGACTTTCGTTTCTGGTCCGCTTTGTTTCCATCGGCGTGCTGCTGCATGTCTATGTCGGTTTCCGGCTGATTCCCGATCTGCCCGTGCCCGCCGCCGGCAAATGGCTCGCGGCGCTCTGGCTCGTGCTCTCGGTGCTGGTGATTCCGCCGGGACTGCTTGCACGCCGCTTCGAGCGTCAACCGCTGGGCGACCGGCTCGCATGGATCGGCATGCTGGCGATGGGCTTTTTTTCGTCGCTGCTGATGCTCACCATCGTGCGCGATCTGATACTGGCCTCGCTGATGACGGTCGAGTCGATCTGGCCTGGCATCGTGAG
This sequence comes from Paraburkholderia sp. Ac-20340, assembly GCF_017104965.1. Lineage (GTDB taxonomy): Bacteria > Pseudomonadota > Gammaproteobacteria > Burkholderiales > Burkholderiaceae > Paraburkholderia. Next base: position 18,933 of record NZ_JAAGPR010000049.1, on the reverse strand, counting down.
TCTCGCGCACTGGCGCATCGCCAGCGCCGCGACGGTCGTTGCGCTCGCATTCTGTTCGAGCGGTATCGGCTTTTTCAATGCGCGGCGGCGCGCTCCGGTGCGCAACGTCGAAGTGCCGATCCGCAATCTGCCCGCCGCGCTCGACGGCTTCACGATCGTGCAGCTCAGCGACATTCACGTGGGACCGACGATCAAGCACGATTACGTCGAGGCGATCGTGCGCGCGGTGAACCAGCTCGATGCCGATGTCGTCGCCATTACCGGCGATGTGGTCGACGGCAGCGTGCAGCATCTGTCGAATCACACCGCGCCGCTCGGGCAACTGGCCGCGCAGCATGGCGTCTTTCTCGTCACCGGCAATCACGAATATTATTCGGGCGCCGATGCCTGGGTGGCCGAATTCCGCCGCATCGGCCTGACGGTTCTGATGAATCAGCATGTGGTGATCGAGCATGACGGCGCGCGACTCGTGCTTGCGGGCGTGACCGATTACACCGCCGGTCATTTCGATTCTTCGCACCGCAGCGATCCGCAAGGCGCGTTGCGCGGCGCACCCGACGATGTGAATACGCGCGTGCTGCTCGCGCATCAGCCGCGCACCGCGCACGCTGCCGTCGATGCGGGTTACACGCTGCAACTCTCCGGCCACACGCACGGCGGCCAGATTTTCCCGTGGAATTTCATGGTGCGGCTGCAACAGCCGTTCACGGCGGGCCTGGAAAAGCTGGGCAGCCTGTGGGTCTATACGAGTCGTGGCACGGGCTATTGGGGACCGCCGAAGCGCCTTGGCGCGCCATCGGAAATCACGCGCGTGCGGCTGGTGGGCGCGCATTGAACGCCGCTCCTCAACGGGTTGCGCGCGCATCGAATACACGCCCTTGCATGAACGTGCACGCAAAGCCGCTATGATGATCTGATCAGTCCCTGCCCGGAACCACAGGAATCCATCGCTCATGGACGGCAACAAGCATCTCCATCAAACCGCGTTTTATCTGCTGCTCTTCGTTGTCTCCATCGCATTGTGTTTCGTGCTCGCACCGTTTTTCAGCACCGTGCTGTGGGGCGCAATACTCGCGCTGATCTTTCAACCCGTGCAGCGCCGCATCGTCGCGCGACTCGGGCGGCGGCATACGCTGGCCGCATTCATCACGCTCACGATCTGTCTGGTGATCGTGATCTTCCCGCTCACACTGGTCGCGGGTACGTTGATCCAGCAAGTGGGTTACGCCTACGCGCAGGTGCGCTCAGGAACGCTCGACTTCGGCGCGTTTTTCAGCCAGATCGTGCATGCGCTGCCGCAATCGATCCAGAACGTGCTCGCGCGTTACGACCTGATGGATCTGCCCGGCCTGCAGCAACGTCTTTCGGCGGGCGCGGCGCAGATCAGCCAGTTCGTCGCGACGCGCGCGCTCAGTCTTGGCCAGAACACCGTGCAGTTTGTGGTGAGCTTCTGCGTGATGCTGTATCTGTTCTTCTTTCTCGTGCGCGACGGCCGCGAAATCTCGCGTCTGATTCGCGATGCGATTCCGCTCGACGAAACCCACAAGCAGCATTTGATCCGCAAGTTCACCACGGTGATTCGCGCGACGGTAAAAGGCAATGTGGTCGTGGCCGTCGTGCAGGGCACGCTCGGCGGCATTGCGCTCTGGGTGCTCGGCATTCAGGGCGCGCTGCTGTGGGGTTTCGTAATGATGCTGCTATCGCTGCTGCCCGCCGTGGGCGCGGCGCTCGTGTGGCTGCCCGTGGCGATCTATTTCCTGTCGACGGGCGCGCTCGTGAAAGGCATCGGCCTGGCGCTGTTTGGAACGCTGGTGATCGGCACCGTCGATAACGTGCTGCGGCCCGTGCTGGTGGGCAAGGACACGCGCCTGCCCGACTGGGTCGTGCTGATTTCCACCCTCGGCGGCATTTCGCTTATCGGCATCAACGGCTTTGTGATCGGGCCGCTGATTGCCGCGCTGTTTATCAGTTGCTGGGATCTGCTGCGGCGCGATCAACACCAGCACGGCGACGGCGCGGCCGCGCCCGATCCCGACGACGATCCCGTGTAACGCGGCCGTCTACGACGAAACGTGCATCGGCAAACCGGCACGCCCTTGACGCGGCAGATCGGGGACGACCGGCTCGTTCGCGCTCGCAGCCGAACCGCCCTGCGCCGCCACGGAAAAACCAAACGTATTGATGCCGTTGGCACTGCGCACGAACACCGTGCCGCCATGCATTTCAGCCACGGCCTTGACGATGGAAAGCCCTAGCCCGTGGTTTTCGTGGCTGTTCGAACGCGCTTCCTGAATACGATAAAAACGGTCGAAGATATGCTCGCGCACATCGGGATCGAGTGGCTCGCCAGGATTCGATACGGCGATTTCCACGTGGCCGTCCTGCGGCGCAATCGTGGCCTGTAAAACCGTACCCGGCGACGAATGCTGGATCGCATTCACAAACAGATTGCTCACCGCACGGCCAATCAGCGAAGTATTGACCCACGCGCGCGCATCGCCTTGCACGTCCACATTCAATTGCGCTTCTTCGAGCGGCATTTCCAGAAACTCCAGCATGCGCTCGACTTCGCCGCGTAACGACACTTCCGCCAGCTCCGTTGCGCGCTCGCCGCGATCGCTGCGCGAGAGGAACAGCATGTCGTTGACGATCACGCGCAATCGTTCGAATTCCTCAAGATTCGATTGCAGCGTCTGTTGCAACTGTTCGACCGAGCGATCGCGCGTGAGCGCCACCTGCGTCTGGCCGATCAGAATGCTCACCGGCGTGCGCAATTCGTGCGCGACATCGGCATTGAACGATTCGAGGCGTTCATAGGCTTTATCGAGCCGCTCCAATGCGCCGTTAAACGACGTTGCGAGTTCATGCAATTCCTCGGGCAATTCGCCCGAATGCAAACGCTGACGCCGGTTCGACGGACTCAGTTGCGTCGCCTCGCGCGACAGCCGCGTGAGCGGCGCAAGACCGAAGCGCGTGACCGCGCGGCTCAGCAACGCAACCGCAATCGTGGACAACGCAATCAGCACGCCCAGCGCGATGCCAAAGCGCCGCAACATGCTTTCGGTACGCACGCAATCGCTCGACACCACCAGCTTCACTTCGGGGCGATCGCCGCTCGCGGGCACGACGATGCTCGTGACGATCACGTCGTAATTGCAGCCAGGCGGGCGCACGAGTTGATGGTTCGGGCCAACGTCGCCCGTGACCGTGCCCGCCACCGGCGCGCCAAAGCGAAAGCGCGGATCGGGGCCTTCGACGTAGTAGTGCATGCGGCTATCGGCGGGCGAAAGATCGCGCAGCTTTTCCTGCACGAAGGCCCACTTCTTCACGTCGGGCGCGTGCGAAACGATCAGGCTGGCGATACGCGCGCGCGTGTCGAGCGTCTCGCGCAGCTCGTTGAAAAGCTGCCCTTGCATCAGCAGAAAAAGTCCCGTGCCGGTCAGCGTGAAGACGACCAGCGACACCGCTGCGAACATCGCCGAAAGCCGCAGCGAAATCGAGCGCTTCATGACAGCGCGCCCCCGTCTTCGCGCACTTCGAGCACGTAGCCCATGCCGCGAATCGTGTGCAGCAGCTTGGCCGCATGCGGACCGTCGAGTTTCGCGCGCAGGCGTTTGATGGCGGTTTCGACCACGTTGGCGTTGCTTTCGAAGTTCACATCCCAGACCAGTTCGGTGATGAGCGTCTTCGACAGAATCTCGCCGCGCCGCCGCGCCAGCACCGAAAGCAACTGGAACTCCTTGGCCGTGAGATCGAGGCGCACACCATCGCGCGTGGCGCGGCGGCTGATCAGATCCACCTGCAGATCGCCCACGGATATCAGCGTCGATTCCTGTGCGCGTGCGCGACGCGTCAGCGCACGCAAACGCTCGACCAGTTCGAGAAACGAAAACGGTTTGGTCAGATAGTCGTCGGCGCCATCGCGCAGACCATGGACACGATCGTCCACGCGATCGCGCGCGGTCAGCATGATGACCGGCGTTTCCTTTTTCGCGCGCACCGCGCGCAGCACGCCGAAGCCGTCGAGCTTCGGCAACATCACGTCGAGCACGATGACATCGAAATCGTATTCGGTGGCCATCCACGCGCCCTCTTCGCCGTCCATCGCCACATCGACGATCCAGCCCTGCTCGCTCAAGCCGCTGCGCAGATAGTCCACGACTTTGCGTTCATCTTCGATAACCAGTACTTTCATGCTTGCCCTCCACTTCGCGCGCGGCCTCGTGGGCCGCGTCGAATCGTATTTGTGTTGCCGTCAGCCTCGTCCGGGCGCGACGTTCTGCGAATTTTGCGGATCTTGCGCGCCGCCTGCCGGCACTTCGCGGCAGGTGCCCATGCTACAGGCGAGCGCGCGTTCGTCCGCGCTCCAGCCGCCGCCCAGCGCCTTTGCCAGATATACCACCGTGGCGGCCTGCTGTCCGTGAATCTGCACCTCCTGGCGCTCGCTGGCAAGCAATTGCTGCTCGGCGTTGAGCACGTCGATGAAGGCGACCAGACCGCCCTGATAGCGGTCGTTGGCGAGATCGAACGATTGGCGCGCGTCGTCCACCGCAGCCTGGCCGTCCGTCGACGCGCGTTCGAGCACGGAAAGCCCCGTCACCGCATTCTGCACCTCCTGGAAGGCCGTGAGCACGGTCTGCCGATACGACGCCTGCGCCGATTCGTAACCCGCCTGCGCGTAATCCACGCCGGCCGCGCGCTTGCCGCCGTCGAACAGCACCTCGCCCGCACTCGCGCCGAGCGACCATAGCAGGCTCGACGCGGTAAACAGGCTGCCGAAGCTGGTCGCTTCCCAGCCCAGCGTCGGCGAGAGCGTGATGTCGGGAAAGTACGCGGAACGCGCCACGCCGATCTGCGCGTTGGCTGCCGCCATCGCGCGCTCGGCCGACGCCACATCCGGGCGGCGCTGCAGCAACTCGCTCGGCAAGCCGGTCGGCAACGCGGGCGTGGGCAAGGGCGTGACCCTGGGTGCGAGCGCGAATGCCGGCGCAGGCTTGCCGACCAGCACGGCAATGGCGTGTTCGTCCTGCTGACGCTGGTTTTCCAGCAGATGCACCTGCGTTTTCGTGGCGTCCAGTTGCGCCTTCTGCTGCAGGAGCGTGAGGCCCGACACCGCGCCCAGATCGTGCTGCGCGTTGACGAAGTCGAGCGCCTTCTGTTGCAGCGCGATCGAGCGGTTCACCACGTCGATTTCATCGTCGAGTTCGCGCAGCGCGAAATAATCGGTGGCCAGTTCAGCCGTGAGCACGAGGCGCGCGTTGGCGAGATCGTCGCCCGCTTCCTGCGCGGACGCTTGCGCCGATTCCACCATGCGCCGGATGCGCCCGAACAGATCTAGTTCGTAGCTGATGGTCGGCCCGACCTTGATGTCGTTCTGCACCGTCGACATATTCTGCGTCACATAGCTCGTCTGCGGGCGGTTCGCGGAGATGCGCTCGCGCGCAAGGCTGCCGTCGAGCGACACCTGCGGCGACTGTTGCGAGGACACCGAGGCAAGCGTCGAGCGCGCCTGAGCGTAGTGCGCGACGGCCACACGCAGCGTCTGGTTTTCCGCCAGCGCCGCGTTTTCCAGCCCGTCAAGCTCCTGATTGCCGAACACGGTCCACCATTGCGGATCGAGCGGCGCATGCGAAGGCTGCGCCGCGTGCCAGTAGGCATCGGCGGGATCGACCTGCCATGCGGCCGGGCTGGCCGTTTGCGGCGCGCGATAATCGGGGCCGACCGTGCAGGCGGCGAGACTCGCCACTGCGCCTGCAAACAGCATTGCGCGCGCGGCTGGCAACGAAAAACGCACGGTCATCACGTCGTTCCTCGCGGCGTAGAAGCCGCGCCCTTTTGCGGCGCGACCACGACGACGGAATCGCCATCGGCGATCGAATCGCTGGGATTGAGCACGACGCGATCGCCCGCATCGAGCCCGCGGCTGATTTCCAGCGTCTGGCCCTGATCCTGCGCGATTTCCACGGGTTTGAGCTTGATCTTGCCTTGCGCATCCACCACGGCCAGGCGCGGCCCTTCCGAACGGAACAACAGCGTGTTGCCGGGAACCGTCAGGAGTCCGTGCGAATCGGTTTGCAGCGCGGCCTGCACATAGGCTCCGGGCAGCAGTTTTCCGTCGTGATTGGGCAGCGCAATTTCCACCTGCAGCGTGCGCGTGGCCACATTGATCGCCTGCGCGGTGCGCGTGACCGTGCCGTCGAACGTCACGCCGGGCAATTCCTGCTCGCTCACGCTCACGTGCTGGCCCACCGCTACTTGCGGTGCGTAGGTCTGCGGCACGTCCAGATAGAGCCGCAGCGGATCGGACTGGGCAATCGCAAACAGCGCACGCCCCGCGCCGCCATTGCCCGCATTCACGAGATCGCCGATATCGACGTTACGCTGCGTAATTACGCCCGTGATCGGCGCGACGATATGCTGGAACGATCGGGTCTGCTGCAGGCGGCGCACGTTGGCGTCGGCGGCAGCGAGATTCGCCACGTCCTGGTTGTACGCGCCCTGCCGGTCGTCGAGTTCCTGTTGCGAAACGGCGTCGCGTTGCCGCAATTGCTGCGCGCGGTCGAACGAAGTCTTGGCGAGCGCGAGCGTCGATGCCGACTGATCGCGTTGCGCCTGAGCCTGCGCGAGTTCCTGATCGATTTCGGGCGTGTCGATATCGGCGAGCAACTGGCCTTGCTGCACATGCGCGCCAATATCCGCGTACCACTTGAGCACGTAGCCGGTCGCGCGCGAATAGATCGGCGCTTCCACGTAGCCGCGCAGCGTGCCGGGCAGCACGATGCGGCCGTCCGCGCCTGCGGGCGTGGGCTGCACGACGCTCACGTACTGCTTCGCGTTCTGGCTGGTGACATCGGCGAGATGGTGGGCATTGAGCACGTTCGACACGATCGTGCGCGCCGCGCCCGCCGCCAGCAGCAAGGCCACGACGATTACCGCGAGGCGTGCACGCCGTCCCGCCTGAGCGCGCGCGGGCAGATCCAGGCCCTGCTCGCCGCTCACGGAGATGTCGAGAGAAGAATGGTGGTGAGGTTCGTTCATGTCTTCGGCATCGGAAAGATCAATCGGCACGACGCTGCGCGGCGCGCGCGCGTTTCGTTTCGGCGCGGTGGGCAAGGCGCGAGTGCACCGTTGCAAACATCAGGGGTACGAATAAAAGCGTGGAGACAGTCGCAAACAGCAGACCGCCGATCACCGCGCGGCCGAGCGGTGCATTCTGTTCCGCGCCTTCGCCCAGACCCAGCGCCATCGGCACCATGCCGATCATCATGGCGAACGCGGTCATCAACACGGGCCGGATACGCGTCGCGCCCGCTTCGAGCGCGGCTGCCAGCGGCGTTGCGCCCGCCGAAAGACGCTGGCGCGCGAACGAGACCACCAGAATACTGTTTGCGGTCGCCACGCCCACGGTCATGATCGCGCCCGTCAATGCGGGCACGCTCAGATGCGTGCCGGTGATGAACAGCATCCACGCGATGCCCGCAAGGGCAGCCGGCAAGGCACTGATGATAATGAGCGGGTCGGCCCACGACTGGAAGTTCACCACGATCAGCAGATAGACCAGCACGATCGCCACCGCAATCCCCGCACCCAGACCGATAAACGAGGAACGCATGGTGTCGATCTGGCCGCGCATCGTAATCATGGTGCCGCGCGGCGCGTGCGCCTGCATGCTCTTGATAAGGTCGTCGATATGCGCGCCCACCGCGCCAAGATCGCTGCCCTCCACGCTGACGAGCACGTCGATCACAGGCCGAATGTTGTAGTGCGTGACGATCGCCGGGCCGTCGTGCGGTTTGAGTTGCACGAGATTGCTCACGAGTTGCAACGGCGCGGCGGCGTTGCCCACATGCGCTGAAACCGGCGTGCCCATCACTTCGTTGATCGACGTTTCGCGGTATTGCGGCGTTTGCACGGCAAGCGGATATTCCACGCCATTCTGCGGGCTCACCCAGAACGCCGGCGAGGTCTGCGAGCTGCCCGAAAGCGCGATCAGCACATCCTGCGCCACGTTTTGCGGGCTCAAATTGAGTTGCTGCATGCGCGTGCGGTCCATCGCGAGCATCAATCCCGGTTCGTCGTTACGCTGTTCGATGTGCGCATCGACCGCGCCCGGCAACTGGCGCACCTGCTTGAGCAGCGCGCTTGCGATCGCCATATTCTTGTGCAGATCCGATCCCACCACCTGCACGTCGATCGCCGCAGGCTGACCGAAGTTCAGAATCTGCGTGATGATGTCGGCGGGCTGGAAGAAAAATTCGACGCCCGGAAAACGCTGCGGCAGCAAGGTGCGCAGTTTGTCGATATAGACGTGCGAAGGATCGTGCTCGGGCTTGAGCGCGATCTGGATTTCGCCGTCGAGCGTGCCCATCGTGCCCGCGTTGCTGTACGAAAGATTGATACCGCTATACGGCAGGCCCAGATTATCGACGATGGTGGCGAGTTGATCGGCGGGCACGACCGTGCGGATGGTGCGTTCGACTTCATCGGCGAGACGTGCGGTTTCTTCGATGCGATAACCCGTCGGCGCGCGCATATGCAGGCGGATATTGCCCGCATCGACGGTTGGGAAAAAGTCGCGGCCGAGGAAAAACACGAGGCCCAGCGAAAGCAGACAGAACGACAAAAACGACACGCCAAAGAAGCGCCGCCGTGCGAGCAGAACGCTCAGTAGCGCGATGTAATTCGCACGCACGCGCTCGAAACCATGATTGAAACGCTCGTGCACGCGCGCGAACATCGACGCGCGTGCACCCTTCTGCGCATGCGCAGAAGGATCGTGGCCTTCGAACAGCAGCATCGCAAGCGTCGGCACCAGCGTGCGCGAAAGAATGTACGAGGCGATCATCGCGAACACCACGGCTTCCGCGAGCGGCACGAACAGGAAGCGCGCCACGCCCGTGAGAAAGAACATCGGCACGAAGACGATACAGATGCAAAGCGTGGAAACCAGTGCCGGCACGGCGATTTCACCAGCGCCTTCGAGAATGCCTTCGTGCAGTTTCGCGCCTAAATGAAGATGCCGTTCGATGTTTTCGATCGTGACCGTTGCGTCGTCAACAAGAATACCCACGGCGAGCGCGAGGCCGCCGAGCGTCATGATGTTGATGGTTTCGCCCAATGCGAACAGCGCGATGATCGACGCCAGAATCGACAGGGGAATCGATACCGCAATAATGAGTGTGCTGCGCCAGTTGCCGAGGAACAGCAGGATCATCGCGGCGGTCAGCGCGGCCGCGATCAGCGCTTCGCGCACCACGCCCTGCACGGCCGCCGATACGAAAATCGACTGGTCGAACAGCGGCTGGATCACCAGATCCGCAGGCAAGGTGTTGCGCACTTGCGGCAGCAGGCTTTTGAGCTTGCCGACGACTTGCAGCGTCGATGCATCGCCGCTCTTGAGGATCGACATCAGCACGCCGCGCTGGCCATCCTGACGCACGATATTGGTTTGCGGCGTAAAGCCGTCGCGCACATGCGCGACGTCGCCGAGATAAGTCGTCGCGCCATTCACCGTCTGCACGGGAATGCGATTGAGGCCCGCGATCGTGTCGGGCGACGCATTGGTGTCCACGCGATATTCGGTCTGGCCGAGTTTGGCCGTGCCGGTCGGCAGAATCAGATTCTGCGCGCTCACCGCGTTGACGATATCCGCTGGCGTAAGGCCTTTGGAAATGAGCGAGCGCGTGTCGATATCGACGGAAATCACCCGCGTTTTGCCGCCATACGGATAAGGCACCTGCGCGCCCGGAATCGTAATGAGTTGCGGGCGCAGAAAATTCATGGCGATATCGGCGAGCGCCTGTTCGCTCATCGACTTGCTCGACAGCCCGAGCTGAATGACCGGAATACTCGAAGCCGAATAGCTGATCACCAGCGGCGGCGTCGCGCCCGGCGGCATCTGTTTGACCTGCGCCTGCTCGGAAGCCACGGCCTGCGCGATCGCCGTTTGCAGGCTCGCACCCGGTTGCAGAAATAGCTTGATGATGGCGATGCCGGGCAGCGACTGCGATTCGATGTGCTCGATATTGCTCACCGTGGTCGTGAGGCTGCGCTCGTTGACCGAGGTGATGCGCTGGGCCATGTCCTGCGCGGAAAAGCCCGTGTACGACCAGATGATGCTGATGACCGGAATATTGATGTTCGGCAGCACATCGGTGGCCATCGACATCAGCACGAACGGCGTGGCCAGCACGATCATGATGGCCATCACGATGAACGTGTATGGCCGCTTCAGCGCGAGATTAACGATCCACATGAGACGGGTTCGGGTAAATCAGACAAATTCGGCGAAATAGCTGGCGAAAGAAAATACGCGCTGCGCGTCGGTCAAACGGTGCCGCATCATAGGCAATCGCACTGGCGGTTGGCTGGCGCGAATATGGCGAAACTGACAGCTACGTTCAATCGCTCAAACGCGGCTGCTACAGCGTGCCTTTGCGGCTCGTTCGCAAACGTTGGACGCAGGTCTCCCGTCACGCCATGCGCGTGCGTTTTTCTAGTCGTGCTTAATGAGCTTGGTGAGCTTTGTGATTTTTGTGGGCCTGGCTGGCCGCTTCTAGTTCACGAGGCGCAGACGCTCCACCTCATGTTTCTCATGTTTATCGGCTTTCGCATGCAGTTGCCGCGCTTCGCGAAACGGTGTGGCCGCCGCGCGTCGACCCGGCGCATCGCAGGTGGCAAGCGCGCTTTCCTGCTCGGTGAGCACGAGCGGCACTTTCTCGCGCAGAAACTCCACGAAGGTGCGGATCTTCGCGTCCAGATAACGGCGCGATGCGTAGAGCGCGTAGATATTGAGCGTTTGCAAACGGTGCGTGGGCAACACGCGCACGAGCGTGCCATCGGCCAGTCCCGGCAGCGCGACAGGCACCGGCAACGGACCGATGCCCATGCCTTCGCGAATCGCCAGAGCAAGCGCTTCCGGGTTGTTCACCTGGAACGGCGTAACGCCGGTATGCCGGAAGGTTTCGCCCTGCGGGCCTTCGGAAACCCACTGCCCGGCGGGCAGGCTTGCATCGGTGAGATGCAGGCAGGTGTGCGCGTCGAGGTCGTCGAATGAATGCGGCACGCCGCGCGCGCGCAGATAGTCCGGCGACGCACACAGAATGGCCGCCGTGCTGCCGAGCTGCTGGGAAATCAGCGCGGAATCTTCGAGTTCCGCGGCCACCACCACGGCCACGTCGTAGCCTTCTTCGATGATGTCGGGCATCTCCTGCGCGATCGTCAAGTCGACGGCCACATCGGGCAGATGCTGCTGATAACGAGCTATCAGCGGCATGACGTAATGCTGTCCAAAACTCGTGCCACCATAGACACGCAGCTTGCCGGCCGGATTCGCGTGCGCCGCGGCGGCTTCGGCTTCGGCCTGCTCGATGTCAGCAAGAATGCGCTTGCAGCTTTGCAGGTAGCGCTCGCCCGCTTCGGTCAGCGACATGCGCCGCGTGGTGCGATTCAGCAGGCGCGTACGCAGACGCGATTCCAGATCGGTGACTGCGCGCGAGACCTGCGCTGTCGTCATCGCTTCGTTCGCGGCGGCGCGCGTGAAGCTGCCCGACTCCACCACTCTTACGAAAATACGCATGTTGCGCAGCGTGTCCATCAGCGTCTCCTTTCCATCGTCTTGCTCTTCCCGGCGTGATTCATTGTGAATAGTCGAATACCGCCAGTCTCGCCTGGAGGCCGTGGCCAGATGCTGACTTCTAAATGGCAGGCGTGTCAGCTTGGCGAGCCGCCTTGTCCCGCGTATGATCCACCGCGCCCACAGCATGGCGGATCGCCCTTGCGACAAGGCTTGCGCGCGGGTTTCTCAAGCTCCCGCCGGCCGCTTTCATGACAGAACGATGAATTACGAATTCGCCTTGCGATTGCTCGCGGCGTTCGCCTGCGGCGTCGCCATCGGACTGGAACGCCAGATGCGTCAGCGCACGGCGGGCCTGCGCACCATCACGCTCGTGGCCAGCGGCGCGTGTCTGTTCGTCACGCTTGGCGTGTTGACGGGCAACGGCACGAGCGGCGTCACGCAGATCGCGGCCTATGTGGTGTCGGGCGTGGGCTTCCTCGGCGGCGGCGTGATCATGCGCGACAAGGGCTCCATTCAGGGCATCAATACGGCAGCGACCTTGTGGTGTTCAGCGGCCGTGGGCGTGCTGTGCGGCGCGGGCCATTACGTGCCCGCCATCGCGGGCACGGCGGTCGTGCTGCTCACCAATACGGTGCTGCGCGAGGTGAGCCGCATCATCAATCAGTCGCCCGTATCGAACGCCGATCTCGTGCGCGTCTACGAGCTGACCGTGGTGTGCCGCGAAGAGGACGAAATCCATATTCGCACCGTGCTGTCCAATTCAATGTATTCCACGCCGCTCTCGTTCCAGAGTCTGACGAGCGAAGATCTGCCGGGCGAACCGCAACGGCTGCGCGTGACGGCCACCGTGCGGCTGCATCCGAAATATCAGTCCAAGCTCGAACTGATGGCGAGCCGCCTCAGCATGGAAAAAAGCGTGTCGAGCGTGAGCTGGACGGCGGCAGAAACGGAAGTTGCGCCCGAGTAATTAAAACGAAAGCGCCGCCCGTCTTTATGGAAATCGCCTCGCATTCCTTACGATTTCATTTCTATCGCGTTGCATCAATCGAAACAACGCGCGGCGGCTTTCAAGAACTGTCAATTCTGACTGTGTTTCGTGGACGCGATCCTGCCCTTCGACTAAGCTCCAATTCATCGTGAGAGTGTTCACGTCAACGAGGGGAGTCTTCTATATGGAACACGGCATCATCGCCTGGCTCATCATCGGCGCAATCGCTGGCTGGCTCGCTGGAGTGCTCGTCAAGGGCGGCGGCTTCGGATTGATCGTCGATATCATCGTCGGGATTGTCGGCGCGTTCATCGGCGGCTGGCTTGCCGGGCTGCTCGGCATTCATATCGGCACCGGCATGATCAGCTCGATCATCACCGCGATTGTCGGCGCGGTTATCCTGCTGTTTATCATCAGGCTGTTCCGCAGGGCGTAGCGTGTTTCGCTAACCTGCTAATGCGCTAATACGCGGACGCCAAGGCAAAACGGGAGCACCGTCACCGGTGCTCCCGTTTTTTTATGCTCGCGCGTCAGAAATGATGCTCAAGCGCGTTTATGCATTCGCGACGAGTTCGCCTGCATCCGGCGCGCCCGGCAGCATCGAGCCAGTCTCGTTGAAGCGCAGATGCATTTCGTACGCCTTGGCGAGGTTGTGCGGCGTCTGACCACCGATCTTCTGCGCGTCCTTGTAGTAGTCGCGCAGCAGATCGCGATAGAGCGGATGCACGCAACGCTCGATGATCAGCGTGGCGCGTTCGCGCGGCGCGAGACCGCGCAGATCGGCGAGACCTTGCTCCGTCACGATCACATCGACGTCATGCTCGTTGTGATCGACGTGCGGCACCATCGGCACGATACTCGAGATCTTGCCGTCCTTGGCGATCGCCTTGGTCGCGAAGATCGCGCACGACGCATTGCGCGCGAAGTCGCCCGAACCGCCGATGCCGTTCATCATGTGCGTGCCGCCCACGTGCGTGGAATTCACGTTGCCGTAGATGTCGCATTCGAGCGCCGTGTTCAGCGCGATCAGGCCGAGGCGGCGAATCACTTCCGGGTGGTTGCTGACTTCCTGCGGACGCAGCACGAGCTTGTCGCGATAGCGGTCGAGTTCGGCGAGCACCTGTTCCTGGCGCGGCGCGGAAAGCGTCATGGACGCGCCCGAAGCGAACACCATCTTGCCCGAGTCGATCAGATCGAACGTCGAATCCTGCAGCACTTCCGAATACATCGTGAGCGCTTCGAACGGCGAATCGACAAAACCCGACAGCACCGCGTTCGCAATCGTGCCGATACCGGCCTGCAGCGGCGGCAGTTGCGCGCTCATGCGGCCGTGCTTGACTTCATGCTGGAGGAAGTCGATCAGATGGCCCGCGATACGCGCGGTTTCTTCATCGGCGGGCAGCACGGTCGAGGGGCTGTCCGGTTCGTTGGTGATGACGATGGCGGCGATTTTCTCGGGCGGAATCTCGATCGCCTGGGTGCCGACGCGATCGTTGACGCGCACGATGGGCAGCGGATCGCGATGCGGGCGGCGGCCCGGAATCCATACGTCGTGCAGGCCTTCGAGACCGAGCGGCTGCGCAAGATTGATTTCGACGATCACCTTCTCCGCGAGAATCGCGAAGCTTGCCGAGTTGCCCACGGAGGTCGTGGGAACGATCGCGCCCGTCTCCGTAATCGCCGCGGCCTCGATGATGGCGAGGTCGAGCTTGCCAAGCAGGTTCGCGCGCAACATCTCGACGGTCTCGGAGAGATGCTGGTCCACGAACATCACTTCGCCGCGATTGATCGCACGGCGCAGCGTGGTGTCCACCTGGAACGGCAGGCGGCGTTCGAGCACGCCCGCTTCGGTCAGCATGCGATCGACGTCGTGGCCGAGCGAGGCACCCGTCATCAGCGTGATACGCAGCGGTTCCTTCTCTTCGCGCGCGCGGCGTGCGAGTTCGAGCGGCACGGCCTTGGTGTCGCCCGCGCGCGTGAAGCCGCTCGCGCCGACGCGCATGCCATTGCGCACGAGTTGAGCTGCTTCGGCAGCCGAGGTGATCTTGCCGCGCAGTGCGGCACAACGAATACGGTCTTCGTACATCAAAGTCTCCACAAACTCTCTGATCGCCAAGTGCCCATTTTCAGGTCTCGCTATGGCGGCCTTGCATCACGGCGTTTGCAATACTGTTTTGCGGCCGGAATGCGCAAACGCCGCGGGACCCTGAATCAAGGCGCCGCGGCAAGAATTTCAAGCTTGCGCCTGCTCATGGCGGGCGGTTACTCGATCTCAGCTACCGAAATAAATGTTGCAGAAGCTGGCAGGTCCGACGCATTCGCCGTGACTTGCCGGCGTCATTTCACGGTGCGAGGACGCTTGAGCGACAGGCTGACCTGCGCTTTGGGCGACCTGCTGCGGGACGCCCGCCGCCGTTGCGTCGTTCTGTGCATAAGCAGCGGCGGCGGCAAACATCGAACAGGCAACAACAGCGATCTTCAGGGACTTCATTTCACTCTCCAGTGCTAACGGGTACTGCCGAAGCAGTGACGCCACTATATGACCGGGGCCTGGATTGATTAAGGAGCTGGGGTGGAAGGCATATTTCCAGACTGCGACAAGATCACGCAGGCGCCCATCGGACGGGCTCAGGAGAAACGCAAACGCAGCGCGCGGCGACGGCGCGCCTGACGCGCATGGGCGCCAAGCGGGGCATCGCGGTCGAGCAGCGCGCTGCGGATGAAGTGGAGATGGCTCAGGAGCCGCTGAACGTCGTGGCGGCGGTCCCGGTCGTGGTGCACGCGCGGCAGTGCCTCCTGCGCGATCCACGTGGCCGTACGCACGGCCTGCAGCGCGCGATCGAGCTGGGCTGCATCGGGGTGCTCGAATAGCCGCGCGATATCGGCGAGCACGTGGTCGAAGGACACACGCCATCGGCTATCGCTCTGCGCGAGCCACGCGGCCGTTTGCGCGTCGTGGCGCAAGTCGATGACCGCATGCCCCACTTCGAGCGTCACGAGCATCCAGCGCAGCGCGCGCCGGTGCGCCTGCTTGCGGCCGTTGAGCAGCAACCGCAACTGGTGCATGAGATCGTGCGCGCCCGACTGGAACTGCTGGCCGATGCCTGGCAGGTCGTCGCGACAGGCCAGCACGACCTGGCCGCGCAAGGCCGCGCACATGCGCTCGACCAGCCAGCTCATATGCGGCGGGAACACCACCGAAAAGGCCAGCGCGGCCACCAGCATCGACGCCACCACGGCGATACCGTTGTTGATCAGCAGATCGGGCGTGTAGGCGATCACGTTGTCCGGGCCCGCGAGCAGACACAGAAATACCGAGAATCCGACCCCGAAGCCAGCGATGCGCGCACGCGTGGCGAAGAACGCGCCCAGCGCGAGCGCCGGCGCCAGCGCCGCGCAGAGCAGCGGAAAGCCATCGACGTTCGGGTAGACGTAGCACGTCAGCAGATAGCCGACGACGGTCGCGCAGCTCGCGCCCGCCGCCATCTGGAACGCCATGCGCGTCGCGCGCGGCGCCGATGAGGTCAGCGCGCAGGTGATGGCGGCGGCGATCATCGCGAGGCCGCCGCTCGGCCAGTCGGTCTCGACCCAGAACCAGCCGACGGCCGCCACCACCACCGCCGTGCGCATGAAGGTGAACGCCACCACGTACCAGCTGGTGCGCGGCACGTAGCGCGTGATGCGCGGCTCGGGCGGCAGGCCAGCTTGCGTCAGCGAGGCCCAGGTGCGGCTGTAGCGGGCGATTTCGGCGCTGAAGCGGTAGATCAGTTCGGCGGATGTATCGAAGTCCTGGAGCGTCTCGGGCGGCGCTGTTTCGAGCGGCCGACGCGTCTCGCGAACGTGACGCGGCAGCGTGCGCTGGAACGATTCGAGATCCTGCGCGAGGCGCAGCGCGTAGGCGCGGTCCGATTCCTTGAGGCTCGGACGTTGCGCGAGTATCGCCGCAAGTTCGCTGAAATAGGGGTCAAGCGGTGCGATCGAATCGTCGCTCCAGCGCAGGCGCTTCTTCAACTGACGCAGTGCATGCAGGCGCGCGCTCGCATCCATGAACTCGCCGTTCAGACGCGCGAGCAACTGGCTGCGCGAGCGCATGGTCGGATCTTCGAAAAATGAGAAAGCGCGCGTGGCTTCGAAGCCGACGATTTCATCGACGAGTTTCGCGAATCGCCCTTCGAACGCGTCCCTTTCGAGGCCGCCGGACAGCACTCGCGCAGCGAACGCAGTAAAATCGAGATACCGTGTGCGCAAGGTGCGCTCAAGCACCGAGCCTGATTGCCGGGGCACGATAACCGCACTGACGACCCCGGAACACAGAATCCCCACGGCGACCTCGGCACCGCGCCCGAGAGCGGCCAGAAACAGGCCATTGGGCTGCAACACGAGCGGAATGCCGATCAGCGCAGCGGTGTAACCGGCCAGCACGAACGCGTACCAACGAAAATGTCGATTGCGCATGGCAGCGGCCGTACAGGCGGCCACCCACATCGTCATCCCGGCGATATAGAGTTCGGGCTGCTGGATGAATACGGCTCCGAGCACGACCGCCGCCACCATGCCCACCGCCGTCCCGACGATGCGGTACACGCTCTTCGCGAACACCATGCCGGACAGCGGCTGCATCAGCACGAACACCGTGGTCATCGCAATGCGCGGCTGCGGCAGGTCGAGCAGCATCGCAATGCCCATCGCCAGCAATCCCGCCGTCACCGTTTTCAGCAAATGCAGCCAGATCGCGCCGTGCGTGGCCTGCCAGTCGCGCAGGGCAAGCCGCGCGGCACGCCAGATAATTTCGACGCGACGACGCGGGTCGGTCGCACGATGTATCGTTGGCTGCCGGTTCATGGGAAACGCACTACTTTTGGATTGATACGATGATTACGGATAACGCGACGCTGCTATGGCAGGTCGTCTGTCGATGTCAATGCGCAAGCGCAAATCTGGATCGACAAAGCGCCGATTGTAGGATCGCCAATAAAGCGAATTAACGGGACCGGCAAGGAACGTCCGTTCCAGATCGCTCAACAATGCCAGGGCCCGCGAGGCGGACAATATCGTTTTCGTGCCAAACAAGAAGTTCTTAAAGAAGGTCTGATGGATACGCTACAAAACATGCGGGTGTTCGTCCGCGTCGTCGAAGCCGGCAGTTTCACTGCCGCGGCCCAATCGCTCGATTCGACGACGGGCGCCATGTCGCGCGCGGTGTCGGAACTGGAGGCGCATCTGCGCACGCGCCTGCTCAACCGGTCGACGCGCCGGCTCGCGCTGACACCGGCAGGCGAGCGCTACCTGAAGCGCTGCGGGCAGATTCTCGCGGATGTGGATAGCGCGGAAGAGGAAGCGAGTTGCGCGCATGAGCGTCCGGCTGGCGCGCTGCGCATGCATAGCTTCGCGAGTATTGGGCAGCAGTACGTACTGCCTGCGATCTCGCGCTATCGCGCCTTGCATCCCGAAGTCACGGTGGAGTTGACGCTTTCGCAGCGCCTGCCCGATCTGTTCGAGGGCAGCAGCGATGTGTCGGTGGTGACGGCCGCTTCGTTGCCGAATTCGGATCTGGTCTCGCATCAGCTAGGTTCGACGTACAGCATTCTGTGTGCATCGCCGGGATATGTGCATACGCACGGCGCGCCGCGCACGCCGGCGGACCTGGCCCATCACGACTGCCTGATTCTCAAGACGCCAACTTCCGACGCGCACGAATGGACGCTCGAAGGCCCGGACGGCAGCGTCGAAATGCACGTCGACGGGCCGGTTCAGGTGAATATCGCCGAATCGCTCGCGGTGGCAATTCGCGAAGGTATGGGTATCGGCACGTTGCCGGTGTATGCGGCGATCGAAGGACTGCGTAACGGCACGCTGGTGCGTGTGTTGCCGCAGCACATTCTGCAGAAGAGCAATGTGTATGCGCTGTATCCGTCACGCAAGTTCGTCGATGCAAAGACGAAGACGTGGGTGGAGTTTCTGCGCGCGCATCTTCCGCAAGTGATTGCGCGCGATATGGCGTTGCTGGAAGAACTGACTCAAGAACAGCTCGCCGATGCAGCGGCATTGGCGCCGCAAGGTGCGCCGGATGCGGAGCAGAATTCCGCAGGTTGATGATTTGAGTTTGCTGAATGCAAAAAGCCGTCCCTGTGGGACGGCTTTTTTATGCGGGCTTCGCGGTGCCTGCATCTGCGCGTGCTTTTCCGGCCGCGTAAACGCCAGAACCCCGGTTCTCGCTAGGAGCAACCGGGGTTCTGGACCTACTGCATAAGGAGCCTGACGATTACCTACTTTCACACGGGCAATCCGCACTATCATCGGCGTGGAGTTGTTTCACGGTCCTGTTCGGGATGGGAAGGGGTGGGACCAACTCGCTATGGTCATCAGG
>NZ_JAAGPR010000048.1 GCF_017104965.1 Paraburkholderia sp. Ac-20340 | reverse complement strand
CAAATTCCAGACGCAGATTCATGGTGTCTCTCGGGTTCCACGGCATGGCCGGCTCCAGACGATTCACTTGTCCGAAGTGTTACCCATGTCCCCGCACACCTGTTACCTATGTCTCCAGTCCATACACCGCTGCAAAGAAAAGTAGGTGCCGCCCCGCACAGGGGCGACGCTAATAGACCGACACGAAAGCAGGAAAAAGCCAACAGCAAAACAAACCAAAAACGAGAACAAACCAGAAACACCCCAATTTAACGCGCATAAATTTCATTAAAAATAAAAGTCAACCCATGCGCTTTAAATACAAAACAAAAACTATTCACCCCTACAGAACACCGTTCGATGCGAGCCGCATCCAAGGTTGATTTCACCACGACAATACTGGATGATTCCGCGTCGACCCTAATCGATTTGATCATCCAAAATGTCAAACACAATCAACTCACTGAAAAACAGGCGCGAAAAAATCTATCATCCGCTGATGATCGCAGCGGGTGTATTACTGTGGATCATGGTGATATCGGCGATCGGATCGCACTGGGACGACCCAAAAACAGGAGCGATGATCAAGCTCTACGTTGGCTACGGCGTAGCGATCGTGATTTTCCTCTGGATCGCCGCGCTAGCCTATCGCGCCACGGCGTTCGGCAACATGATCCTGCTAGGACCGAAACAGTTTCCCGAACTTCACGCCATGGTCGTTGAAGGCGCCAGCGAGATCGGCCTCAACGAACCGCCGAAGACGTTTCTCTATAACTCCCACGGCGTATTCAATGCCTTTGCGCGACGCCTGTTTGGCGGACGCTATGTGTTCCTGACTTCAGCGCTTGTCGAAGCCAGCAGCGACGCACAGGTCCGGTTTGTCATTGGCCACGAACTGGGCCATCATGCAGCCGGCCACCTGAATCCCTGGATCAATACGTTGAAACTGCCGGCGAAACTCATCCCGTTTCTCGGTAAAGCCTACTCGCGCTCGCGCGAATATACATGCGACAACGCAGGAGCGTATCTGTCGAAAGATTTCCACGCCTCGCGCAGTGCATTGCAGATGCTCGGCTGCGGCTGCAAGCGACTCAACAGCGCCATGAATTGCGATGCGTTTGTCGAGCAGGAAGCCATGGTTCCGCCGATCTTTGGTTTTCTGACCGAGATCTGCCGCTCGCATCCGCGACTGACGCGCCGCGTGGCCGCCATCAAATCGACGGTTCAGAACACGTCGGGCGCGAGTCTGGCGAATAACGTATTCGAGCCGGGCTTCCGCCAGGAACAACCTGAATCCGGCCGCTAAACGATCTCCTTCAATGGCGCGCGGCGGATAGCCATTCCGCCGTGCCCCTACGCATGCGGAAAAGTCAAAATAAACCGCGTACTGCGTTCATCGCTTTCGGCCCGCACCTTCCCACCGTGCAACTCCATCACCGAACGCACAATCGCGAGCCCCAACCCTGCCGACGCTCCAGCAGAATCAGCCACCTGCGTCCGCGAAGGATCGACGCGATAGAACCGCTCGAAAATACGCTCGAGAAACTCAGCGGGAATTGGCGCACCGGGATTTTCGACTACTACATCGATTGAATCCCCGCGTACCGCTACCGCCAGCAATATCGCCCCGCCCGCCGGCGTATAGCGCAAAGCATTGGCAATCAGATTACTCAGCGCGCGCCGGAACAACTCGACATCGGCGCTCAATTGCGCGTCGCCCTCCACGCGAATGGCTATTCCCGCCTCATCCGCCAGCCCTTCAAAATACTCGGCGATCCGCTCAAGTTCGTCACGCAGATCAAACTCGCGCCGACTCATTTCAAACCGCGGATGCTCCGCCCGCGCCAGAAAAATCACATTCTCGATCATGCGCGAAAGCCGCTCGCATTCTTCCAGATTGGAAGCGAGCACCACCTGATATTCCTCATCGGAACGCGGTCGCGCGAGCGCAATCTCGGTCGCGCCACGCAGATTGCCAAGCGGTGTGCGCATATCGTGCGCAAGATCGGTCGTGAATTGGGAAAGCCGCTGAAACCCCGCATGCAACCGTTCGAGCATCGCATTGAGCGAGGCCACCAGAGTCGCCAGTTCAGCAGGAATATGTCTGACGCGAATAGGTTGATCGAGCCGATAAGCCGTCACTTCGCGCGCCTGATCGGCAATCTGTCGCAAGGGCCGCAACGCCAGCCGCACCAGCGCATAACTGCCAAGCAGCACGACCAGCGTACCGACACTCCCCGCCAGCCACAGGGTATCGCGATACGAATCGAGCAGTTCGAGCGGCCCGCGCAGATCGCGCGCAATTCCCACGCGTACCGTCTCGCCATTACGCAGCGCAACGTCCAGCGCAATACTGCGCACGGGCACGCCCTGCGCGCTGCGCCATTCGCGGATCGCGGTATCGATAATGCGCGCGTTTGGCGCGAGCACGAGTGCGCCGGCACGGGAGGCCGAGAGATCGACATCGTCGGCGGTGACGGCATGCGTGGGCGGCTTGGGCGGTTCGTCGAAGGTCTCGCCTTCGTCATGCGCCGAAACGGTAGCGCCCTGTGCATCGACGATACGCATGGCCATCGCCTGATTGCCCAGCACCGCGCTGGAAAGCCGTTGCGCGTGCAACCGTGCATCCTGCGTCGAAGCCAGTTCGGCGGCCAGCCTGCGCACGTGACGCGCCGCCAGCACGATTTCCTGATCGTCCTGTTTGCGCACCTGATGCGCGAGCGCCACATAGAGATACCAGCCGACGCAGGCAAACACCGCGAGCGTCGTCGCGCTGAATACCAGCGCCAGCGTGAGCGCGAGCGAGCGGCGCGCCATCAGGAAGCGTCCTTTTCTTCCATCACGTAGCCCACGCCGCGTACCGTGTGGATCAATTTACTCGTATAGCCTTCGTCGATTTTCGCGCGCAGACGCCGGATCGCGACTTCGACGACATTGGTGTCGCTGTCGAAATTCATATCCCAGACGAACGAAGCGATCTGCGTGCGGCTCAGCACTTCGCCCTGGCGGCGCGCGAGCAATTGCAGCAGGGAAAATTCGCGTGGCGTGAGGTCGATACGGGTCGTGCCGCGTTTGACGCGGCGGCGAATCACGTCGATTTCCAGATCGGCGATGCGCATCATTTCCGCTTCGCGCGGCGGCCCGCGGCGCGCCAGCGTGCGCACGCGCGCGAGCAATTCGACAAAGGCGAATGGTTTGACCAGGTAGTCGTCGCCGCCCAGTTCGAGGCCTTGCACGCGGTCGGCGACATCGTCGCGCGCGGTGAGAAAAAGCACCGGCGTCGCGCGCGTCGCCCGCAGGCGTTTGAGCACCTGCCAACCGTCGAGCACGGGCAGCATCACGTCGAGCACGATGACGTCGTACTCCTCTTCCTGCGCAAGCAGCAGCCCTTGAGCGCCATCGGTTGCCAGATCGACACTGCAACCGGATTCTTCGAGGCCTTTCTTGACATAGGCCCCCGCCTTTGGCTCGTCTTCGATTACGAGGACTCGCATACGCATTCTCCCGCCTTCATGGTGGGACGATTTTACCCAAAGCCGCATGGGGCAAGCGTCCGCCGGGCTGACCGGCGGATTACATTTTCGACATCTTGCCGGCTCAGTGATGACGGTAGAGCACCTTCAGTGCGGACGCGTGCGCGGTGCTGCCCGATTGCGAGCTTTCCGCGGTTGCGGTGCCGTAACCGCTGTTGCCCGCCTTAGCCGACGACGTGGCCGACGTGGTGATGCCGCCATCCGGGTCATGCTCATTCGAAACATGCTGCGTGCCGCTTTGTTCGGCCTGCGCGACCTGCGGCTGGACGAAGGCGCGCGAGACATGCTGGTCCTGTGCAAACGCGAACGCGGGAAGCATCGTAGTACTGACGATAAGCGCAGCAAGCAGACGATTTTTCATGGTAAGGCTCCTGAATCAAGGCAAAAAGTGATTGAAGCGCGCGCCAGAGCGATCTCGCCTTGCACGCCGCGACTTCATGAATATCGCGAAGTCGGAGCCATTTTGGGCGTCGCCAACTTAAGGGAATCTGAATCTCCAGCCAGATAACAAAACCGTAATGAAGCGGTTATCCGGGCGACACTTCGGCCGTCATTTGCACATAAAAGGGGCGGAACATCGTCGCAAAATCGCCACTTATACGAGAACAATTCTCATTTACTTATGCGCAATCGCCGTGTAAGCTACGCGACGATTTCTTTACAACCGCCGCTCAACGCCGGGCTTCACGCCGCATGACCGCCCTTCCGCCTTCCGCCCAACTCGAGATCGACACGCTTTACCGTGCGCATCACGGTTGGCTGCATGGCTGGCTGCGCCGCAAGCTCGGTTGCGCCCATCGCGCCAGCGATCTGGCGCACGACACCTTCATGCGCCTGCTGGCGCGCGAGGAGCCGATCGAAGCGCGCGAACCGCGTGCGCTGCTCACGACCGTCGCCCAGCGGGTGCTTTACAACCACTGGCGTCACGAACAGGTCGAGCGCGCGTATCTGGAAGCGCTCGCGCAGGTGCCCGAGGCGCTCGCGCCTTCGCCGGAAGATCAGGCCGTGCTGCTCGAAACGCTCTGCGAAATCGACCGGCTGCTCGACGGTTTGCCGGTGATCGTCAAGCGTGCGTTTCTGCTCGCGCAACTCGACGGCGCCACGCATGCCGAAATCGGCGCGACGCTGGGCATTTCGCTCGCGACCGTCAAACGCCATCTCGCGAAAGCGGCGGCGCAGTGCTTTTTCGCGCTTTGAGCCTCATGCCGATGCGTTCCGCTGCGTCCACTCATCCGTCCAGCCAGCCGTCCAATATTCCACCCGACATCGCCCATCGCGCGGTCGAATGGTGGCTCGATCTGGGCACGGGCGCGGTGACGCAGGCGCAGCGCGATGCGCTCGACGCATGGCGCGCCGAACATGCCGATCACGAACGCGCCTGGCAGCATATCCAGGCCGTTTCGCAGCGCTTCCAGTCGATCGGGCAAGGTGCGTCCGCGCATGCCGCGCGCGCGGCGCTCACACGTAGCGGCGCGCAGCGCCGACGCTCGACGGTCAAGGCGTTGGCCTTGTTGTTCTTCGCGGGCGGCGCGACGTGGAGCGCGCGCCATCGCAACGCGTGGCCCGGCTGGACCGCCGATATGCACACGGCAACCGGCGAAATCCGCACCTATGCACTCGACGACGGCACGCAGTTGACGCTCAACACGGGATCGGCGGTCGATTTGCGCTTCACCTCGAACGAACGGCGCATCGTGCTGCGGCGGGGCGAAATCATGGTGGTGACCGGCCACGGCAACAACACCGCCGGACGCCCCTTTATCGTGCAGACCGCGCAAGGCACGGCCACGCCGCTGGGCACGCGCTTTTCGGTGCGCCAGCAGGCCAACGCGACGCGGCTCGCCGTGTTCGAAGGCGCCGTGCGTATCGTGCCCGGCGACGCGCCTGGCGCTGCACGCACGCTCAGCGCGGGCGAATCTGCGAACTTCACCGCGCAAGCAATCAGCGCGGTCGATGCAGTTTCGAATGAAGACTCCGCGTGGACGCGCGGCATGCTCGTCGCCAACGGCATGCGGCTCGCCGATTTTCTCGGCGAGCTGTCGCGCTATCGCGAAGGTGTCGTGCGTTGCGATCCGCGCGTGGCGTCGCTGCGCGTTTCCGGCACGTATCTGCTCGCCGATACCGATCGCGTGCTCGATACCCTCACGCAAGCGCTGCCATTACGCGCCGATTACCTGACGCGTTACTGGGTCACCGTCGCCCCCGCGCGCGGCTGATTCGCCGATAGAAAAAAATATTGTCGAAAACCTGAGCTGTTTTCGATTCTCGCGGGACAAGTCAGATGAAAGCACTTCTTCATCGGCCTTTTCCCAGTCTTCGATTCCATGCCCTCATCTCTTCTGGCCATTCGTCCACGTCATCACTGGATCGGTGTTGCGGTCTTCGCGCTCTTTGCCGCCAGCGCCCAGCCGGCCGCGTTCGCGGCGAGCACCGCCACGTCCCAGCAGGCGTCCGCTGTGCAGCACTACGAGATCGCCGCGGGCCCGCTCGCCACGGCGTTGAACCAGTTCGGCCAGCAGGCGGGCGTGATGATCGCGTATCCGGCTTCGCTTGCCGCCAAGCGCACCAGCCCGGGCTTGCACGGCGATTACCGCGTGGCCGAAGGCCTCACGCGCATTCTGCGCAATACCGGTCTGGCGGCCAGCGCGCAGGACAACGGCAGCTTCACGCTCGCCGAAGATCCCACCAACACCAGCGCCCAGGACAATGCGATCCTCCCCGCCGTCAAAGTGGATGCATCGGCGATCAAGGCCGGCAGCTATCGCGCGCCCGCCGAGGCCAATATCACGCGCTCCGACACGCCCGTGCTCGACACCGCGCAGGCCGTCAACGTCGTGCCGGCCCAGGTGCTGCACGATCAGCGTCCGCGCAATCTGGACGATGCGCTGGCGAACGTCAGCGGCATCGTGCAGGGCAATACGCTTGCGGGCACCCAGGACACGCTGCTCAAGCGCGGCTTCGGCGGCAATCGCGACGGCTCGATCATGGAAAACGGCATGCCGCTCGTGCAGGGCCGCGCGCTCAACGATGCCGTCGATAGCGTCGAAGTGCTCAAGGGCCCGACCTCGCTGCTCTACGGCATCATGGACCCGGGCGGCGTGGTGAATGTCGTCAGCAAGCAGCCGCTGCTCACGCCGTATCACGCGATTTCAGTGCTTGGATCGACCTATGGACACGGCCGCAACGGCGGCGGCGCGACGCTCGACACCACCGGCCCGATCGGCGATACGGGTCTGGCTTATCGTCTCGTGCTCGATCAGGTCAACGAGCAATACTGGCGCAATTTCGGCGAACATCGCGAAACGCTGGTGGCGCCTTCCGTGGCGTGGTATGGCCGCGATACGCAGGTCGTGCTGTCGTATCAGTATCGCAAGTTTCTTTATCCCTTCGATCGCGGCACCGCGCTCGATCCGAAGACCAATCAGCCGCTGGCGATTTCCTCGCGCGAACGTCTGGACGAGCCGTTCAACAATATGACCGGCGAGTCGCATCTCGCGCAGTTGCAGGTCGATCATCAAATCAACGCGGACTGGAAAGCGCACATCGGCTATAGCTATAACCGCGAGACTTACGACGCCAACCAGTTGCGCGTGCAAGGCGTTAACAGCACGACCGGCGTGCTTTCGCGCAGCAACGATGCGACGCATGGCGCCGTGAGCACGGACAGCTACGCGACCGCCTACGTGGACGGCCACTTCACGGTGGTGGGCTTGCGCAACGATCTGCAGGTCGGCGTGGACGATGAATATCGCCGTATTTATCGCGCGGATCTGCTGCGTCAGGCCACGCAGTCCACCTTCAATTATCTGAATCCGGTCTATGGACTGGAAAGCCCGTCGAGCACCGTATCGGCCAGCGACAGCGACCAGACCGACACGCTGCACGACGCGTCCGTCTACTTTCAGGACAGTCTGCATCTGGGCGAGAAGTGGATTCTGGTGGGCGGCGCGCGTTACATGACGTACAACCAGATCGCCGGTAAAGGGCGTCCGTTCAAGGCGAACACCGATCTGAGCGGCAATAAATGGCTGCCGCGCGCGGGCGTTGTCTATAAGTGGACCGATACGGTTTCGCTGTACGGCAGCTATACACAATCGCTCAAGCCGACATCGACGATCGCGCCGCTGAGCACCGGCGTGGTGATCGATTCGTCGGTGAAGCCTGAAGAAGCCACGTCGTGGGAAGTGGGCGCCAAGATTGCGATGCCGGCGGGACTCACGGGCACGCTCGCCCTCTTCAATATCGACAAATCGAACGTGCTGGTTTCGCAGTACAACGACAGCACCAAGCAGACCGACTGGCGCACCTCGGGCAAGGCGCGTTCGCGTGGTGTCGAGCTCGATGTGTCCGGCCAGATCGGCCAGCACTGGAGCGTGATTGCGAGCTATGCGTATATCGACGCGAAAACGATCGAAGACCCGGAATACGCGGGCAACCGGCTCTGGAACGTCGCACAGAATACGGCTTCGCTGGCGGCCGTCTATGACTTCGGCACCGTGTTCGGCGGGGATCAGTTGCGTGTGGGGGCGGGGGCGCATTACGTGGGCGCGCGGCCCGGCGATTCGGCCAATAGCTTTACGCTGCCCGCTTATACCGTGGCCGATGCCTTCGCCACTTACGACACGAAATGGGGCGGCCACCGCGTATCGTTCCAGCTCAACGTAAAGAATCTCTTCAACAAAACCTATTACCCGTCGAGCGCCAACCGCTATTTCGTTGCGGTCGGCGACGCACGCCAGGTTTCGCTGCTTTCCACCTTCGAGTTCTAATCAACATGACCCGTTCGACCCGCTTTTCGCTGCGTCCTTCGCGACGTCATGCGCTTGTTTCTCTCGCTGCGCTCGCCAGCGCGTTCGCCATACCCGATGGCCGCGCGCAAACGCATAACCCCGCCCGCACGGTGTTGATGGTCGTGCAGCTCGACGGTCCCAACATCGCCGTCGACCGGCAAATTGCCGCGCATCTGCAGAATCGTGGCTATCAGGTCCGGCTCGTGAATCAGGACTTCGACCCGCGCGACGCACTGGGCGCGCAACTGGTGATCATTTCGTCGACGGTATCGGCGAAAGACGTGCAGGCCGGCTGGCGCGAAGCGGCCGTGCCCTTGCTGACGTGGGAAAACGATCTGCTCGACGATCTCGCCATGAGCGGCAAACGTCATGACGTCGATTTCGGTGAGGTGGAAAAAGAGCGTTATCTGTGGCTCGTGAATGCGCCGCATCCGGCTTCGGCGGGTCTGCCGGCGGGCGTCGCCAATGTCGTGCGCAAGCAGGCGCCGATGAGCTGGGGCAAGCCCGGACTCGGCGCGTCGATCATCGCGACGATCTATGGACAGCCCGAAAAGGCGGCCATTTTCACCTACGAAAAAGGCGCGACGATGGACTATGAAGCGCTCGCGCCCGCGCGCCGCGTCATGTTCTTTATGGACAATGATTCGTTTCCAAACCTCAGCGCTGTGGGGATCAAACTG
Organism: Paraburkholderia sp. Ac-20340; assembly: GCF_017104965.1. GTDB lineage: Bacteria > Pseudomonadota > Gammaproteobacteria > Burkholderiales > Burkholderiaceae > Paraburkholderia. The sequence continues at coordinate 44,941 of NZ_JAAGPR010000048.1, read as the reverse complement.
TTCGATTCGGCAATCGACTGGGCAGCCGGCGCGGACAGCAAAACGGCCTGATTTCGCCGATGGTGGCTCGCTTCAGTTATTTCTGTCTTGACAGAAATAACTGAAGCCCATAGAGTCTGCTCCATGGAACTCACACCGACCGCCGAAAAATTCATCCTGCATTGGGGCGAAATGGGCTCGCGCTGGGGCGTCAATCGCACCGTGGCGCAGATTCACGCCCTACTCTATCTGCTGGGCCGCCCCGTCGCCGCCGACGAAATTGCCGAGGCGTTAGGCGTCGCGCGTTCGAACGTCAGCACCAGTCTGAAAGAGTTGCAGTCGTGGCGGCTGGCAAAAGTCGTCCACGTGATGGGCGACCGCCGCGATCATTTCGAAACCTCCACGGATGTCTGGGAACTGTTCAAGCTGATCGTCGAAGGCCGCCGCCAGCGCGAAATCGATCCCACGCTGACCGTGCTGCGCGACACGCTCACGAGCCCCGAAATCAAGAACGAAAGCCGCGAAACCGAGCAGCGCATTCGCGACACGCTGGTGTTCATGGAAACCTTGACGACCTGGTCCGACGAGATGCTGCGTCTGAAGCCGGAAACGCTGATGAAGACCCTAGGCATTGGTGCGAAGCTCAGCAAGGTGATTCGCCGCAAACCTTGAGACGAACGTAGAGGCGGGCCGCCGTGCCCGCGTTTTTTTGCCCGTATATTTCTGTCTATACAGAAATAACAGTAACAATAGCCAAAACAGACAAAGGGAGAATCGCTGATGAAAATCCTCGTTTGCGGCGCACACGGTTTTGTCGGCGGAACGCTATGCGCATGGCTGGAACGCGAAGGCCATCGTGTTGTGAAAGGCGTGCGTCGCGCTACTCAGCCCAATGAGATGCAGATGGATTTCGCCACCGGTCTCGACCCTGCAACGTTGCGCACGCAACTTGAAGGCATCGACGCCGTGATCAATTCCGTCGGTATTCTGCTGGAAACGCGCACCCAGACGTTCGACGCCATCCATACGCGCAGCCCGATCGCATTGTTCGACGCGTGCGCGCAGGCTGGCGTCAAGCGTGTCGTGCAGATATCGGCATTAGGCGCGCAGACGGGCGAAACGCGCTATTTCGCCAGCAAATGCGCCGCGGACCGTCATCTGCAAAGCCTGCCGATCGAGTGGCAGATCGTGCGGCCCGCGCTGGTGTATGGGCCGAACGGTGCGTCGTCGCGCTTCTTTCGCGCGCTCGCGAGCCTGCCTTTGCACGTGCTTCCGGCAGGCGGTCATCAATTGCTGCGCCACATTCACGCCGACGATCTCGCGCAAGTCGTGATCCGTCTGCTCGAAGCCGATACCCCGGCGCGTCAGACGCTCGATATTGTCGGTGGCGAGGAAGTCGAATATCGCGAGATGCTGGCGATTTTTCGGCAATCGCTTGGATTCGCGCCCGCGTCGCGCATTGCCATGCCTGGCGTCTTGATTGGCACCGCCGCTGTTCTTTGCGATCGCATCCCCGGCGCAATGCTGACGCGCGACACGTGGCGCATGCTGCAGTCCGGCAGCACCGCCGACGTTGCCGATACCACGCGCGTACTGGGGCGCGCGCCACTCGGCTTGAGCCAGTTCATCACGCACGACGCGTTGGCCTTGCGTCGCGAAGCGCTGGAAACCTGGCGATCCTTATTATTTAGATTCGCGTTGGCGGTGACGTGGATCTGGAGCGCGATCGTGAGCGCGTGGCTTCATCCGCAGGCGCAAAGTCTCGCACTGCTCGCACGTGTTCATCTGCATGGGACGATCGCGCTGGCCGCGCTTTATTCGGCGTCCGCGCTCGATTTTGGCTTCGGCGTGGCCACGTTGCTACGCCCTGGGCGACGGCTATGGCTCGCGCAGATCGCGCTGATCGTCGTGTATTCCGCGATCATCGCCATCGCGTTGCCCGAACTGCTCACCGACCCATTCGGCCCAATCCTCAAGAACCTGCCGATCCTCACGCTTCTATTCGTCCTCTTCAGCGAGGACTCGCGATCATGAACGTCTATCTTGTCGTCAAGACCTTGCACATCCTCTCGTCCGTGCTGCTCGTGGGCACGGGTTTCGGCACCGCGTTCTATCTCTACTTCGCCAATCGCACGCGCTCGGTGCCCGTGATTGCCGCAGTGGCGCGACTGGTGGTGCGCGCGGACTGGTGGTTCACCACGCCCGCCGTGCTGTTCCAGCCTGCAAGCGGCGTCTGGCTCGCACACGCTGCGGGCTGGCCGTGGCGTAGTCCGTGGCTGCTGGCGGCGATGGCGCTTTATCTGCTCGCAGGCGCGTGCTGGTTACCGGTGGTGTGGCTGCAATTGCGTCTGGCCGAACTCGCGCAGGCAGCGCATGAATCCCACGCCACGGTATTGCCCGCGCGTTACTGGCAATACGCGAAGACGTGGGAATGGCTCGGCTATCCGGCTTTCGTCGCGATGCTGCTGGTCTACTTCCTGATGGTGTTCAAGCCCAGTTGAGCTTGCTTGATTACGCCGGTTTCATGCGGGAAAGATGCTTGCCACGCTGGTTTCATCGGCGCCCGCAATCTGCATCGGCGCGCCATAGCAGCGCTCCAGCAGATCGGTACGCATGACTTCGCGCGGCGGCCCGTCGGCGATCACGCGGCCATTGCCGATCAGCACGAGCCGATCCGCGTGACGCGCCGCGAGATTGCAGTCGTGCGCAATCGCCAGCGCGCCGATATTCCATGCGCGCGTGAGCCTTCTCGCGGTGGCGAAAAGCCGGTGCTGCTGCACCAGATCGAGCGCCGCCGTGGGTTCGTCCATCAGCAGATAGCGCGGCGGCAGGCGGTGGCTATCGAGCGTCCACAATTGGGCCAGCGCCCGCGCAAACTGCACGCGCGCGAATTCGCCGCCCGAGAGCGTGGTGATGTCGCGATGCGCCAGCGGCGCCACGCCCGCGAGCGCCAGCATGTCGTGCACCAGTACATCGACGGAAAACGGCATCGCTGCGCCGTCGATATGCGCGTAGCGCCCCAGTTGCACGACTTCGCTCACGGACACCGCAAAGCTGTTGGGCACGCTCTGCGCCAGCACGGCGCGCAATTGCGCGAGACGCTGAGGCGCGATGCGGCCCACGTCTTCGCCATTGAGTGTGAGCGTGCCGCCGCTCTCGCGGTCTGGAAAACCCTGCAGCGTAAAGTCGCCCGCGAGCGCCTTGAGCAAGGTACTTTTACCGACACCGTTCTGCCCGAGCACGACGACAAACTCTCCGGGCGCAACGCTCAGCGAGAAGTCGTCGAAGAGCGGCCTTCCGCGGTAACCGATGCGCAGATTCTGAATCGAAAGCATGATTTATTTCGCCAGGTTTTTTAACGCGCTCATCCGCCGAAATGCCGCCGGCTACGCAGAATCAGGACGATAAAGAATGGCGCACCGAGCAGCGCAGTGAGCACGCCCAACGGGATTTCGGCGGGCGCAACCAGCGTGCGCGCGGCGAGATCGGCAGCCACGGTCAGGAGCGCGCCCAGCAGCATCGCGCCGGGCAAAACCACACGCTGATCCGGACCGCACAGCAGGCGAACGCAATGCGGGGCCACCAGGCCGATAAAGCCGATCTGCCCCGTGCTCGACACCAGCGCGCCCACGGTCAATGCGCTCGCCAATAGTATGGAGTGCTTGACACGTTTGACTGGCACGCCCAGATAGTGCGCCTCCAGTTCGCCAAGCTGCATGGCGTTGAGCGCGCGCGTATGCGCTGCCATCGTCACGATACCGACGATCACGAACGGGGCGATCGCGCTCAACGTCGACCACTTTGCATCGGCGAGACTGCCCAGGCTCCAGAACGTGAGCGAGCGCAGTTGCGCATCGCTGGCCACGTAGGAGAGCGCGCCGATCACCGCGCCTGCAAGCGCATTGGCCGCCACGCCCGCGAGCAATAAAATCGGCAAGACCACACGGCCGTTCGACGAAGCGATGCGGTACACGCCCAGCGTGACGCCCAGCGCGCCCACGAAGGCCGCGATCGCCGTGAGCTGGCTCGAGCCCGGCGCGATGCCGCCTGCGAATACAGCGGGCCAGAATGCGCCCAGATGCGGCAGCAGCGCCGCACCAAACACGATCAGCAGCGATGCGCCCAGCGCCGCGCCGCTCGATACGCCGATCAAACCGGGGTCGGCGAGCGGATTGCGCAGCAACGCCTGCAATGCGCTACCGGCAGCACCGAACCCGGCGCCCACCAGCAGCGCCATCGCCACGCGCGGCAGACGCAGTTCGAGCAGCACGAGCGCGGACCGGTCGGCCTGCGCGCCCGCGTGCAGATCGCCGCTCATGAATGCCTGCCAGAGCGCCGCCGGCGAGATGGGATACGCGCCCATGCACACGGCCGCGAGCACGGTCGCTGCGAGCAGCGCGCCAAGGCCCGCGAACACCAGCGGCGCACGCGAACGCGGGCCGCGCGCAACGGGAGACGCGGCCGCCGTGGGCCGCGCGAGTCGAAGAGTTTGCCTGGTCATGATGAAGCGATCAGCGTCCGTCCATGCCGTCACGCTTGCGCGAGACTGCGGTTGAGCGCGCTCACCGCCTCGGGCAGGCGCGGGCCGAAACCGAGCAGGAACAGCGCGTCGAGCGAGACCACGCGTGCCGTGCGCCCCGCGGGTGTGAGCGCGAAACCTGCTGCATCGAGCAGACGTTGTTTGCTGCCAGCGGCTTGAAGCGCGTCGTCGGTGGTGAGCACGATGTCCGGCTGAGCGGCCACGAGCGCCTCGGGCGTGAGCGCGCGATAGCCGGAAAAACCCTGCATCGCGTTGCGCGCGCCGGCGTAGGCGAGCATGGCGTCGGCGGCGGTGTGCTGCCCCGCCACCATCGACTGATTGCCGGCGGGGCTCATCAGAAACAGCACGCGCGGCGGCGGGTTTTTCGCGCTCTTCTGTGCTTCGGCCACGCGTGCCGAAGTCTCGCTCCACGCACGGTCGAAACGCGCGAGCAAGGTTTGCCCCGCGTTATCGGCATCGAGCGCACGCGCCACGCCGATGATTTTCTCGCGCACCGATGCCACATCGTGACCTTCGCCGAAACTCACGACCTTCACGCCCGTCTCCGCGACGCGTTGCAGCACCGTTGGCGGTCCCGCTTCGGCCGAGGCGAGAATCAAGGTCGGCTGCAGCGAAAGCAGACCTTCCGCCGATAGCGCGCGCTGATAACCGACCTTGGGCAGCGCCTGCGCTTGCTGCGGCCAGGTGCAGGTCGTATCGGCGCCCACAAGCGTATTGGCGCGGCCGAGCGCATAAACGATCTCGCCCAGCGCGCCGCCGATCACGACCACGCGCGAGGCATTCGCGCTGTTAGCGGCTTGACGGGTTTCCTTTTCGGTTGCCCGCGCCAGTCCCCCGAAACCCGCGCCCGAGGCCGCGAGCAGCAGACCGCCCGTGCCCATCAGCAGGCGTCGGCGTGTCACATCGAAACGATCGTCGCTCATGCGTTGACTCCTTCATTTGCAGATTCGGGACGCTCGATACGCGCGAGCCGCTGCACCACCGCGCGCCAGTCTTCGCGTTCCGGCTGGCCAGGCTTACGCGCGCCAAACAGCATGGCGATGTTTTCGCCCGCTGCATCGAACAGTTCGACCGACGTGACGATGCCGTCGCTGGTCGGCTTGCGCACGACCCATGCGTGCGCAACCAGATTCGTGCGCAGATGCAGGTTGAAATCCGCGTCGAGTACATTGAGCCACGGTCCCATCGTGCGGATCGTCTGCACCGGGCCCGTGTGAATCTGGATCATGCCGGGATTGCCGACGAACACCATGATGGGCAGTTGCGTGCCAGCCGCGTCGTTGAGCAAGGCGTCGATCGCATCGAGCGCGATCGGCTCTGCGTAGGCTTTATCGGCAAGACGCAGCGCCTGCAAACGCGCCACGCCGAATTTACGCAGGACATCGAAGAATTCGTGCGTATCGTTCATTGCGCTCCACGCCGCACGGAAACCGGCCACGTCGATCTGCGCATCGTCGCGTTGCGGCGCGCGCGGCTGTGCGGCTTCAACGCTCAGCCCCGCTTCCTGCGAAGGTGCGGCATACTGCGCGACCAGTGCGTCGAAGGCTGCATGATCGCTGGCATCGCGCAGATACACCTTGGTGATCGCCACGCCCTGCGCGTCGAAGAACTGCAGGCTCTTGCGCACGCCATCGTCATGGACTTCGCGCACTGCAAACGCCGACGCCCATTTCGCGTAGAAAATCCGCAGATCGATGGCCGGCCCCACCGTCAATCCGACCGGCCCGGTGCGGCTCATTGTGCCGAAAGTGCCGGTTTTCTCGTGCACGACGGCGTCATTGCGCGTGAGCACCATGACCTCGCCGAGCAGCGGCATCTGCTCGAACAGCGCGGCGAATTGATCGGCGTTTTGCGCGCCCAGCCGCACCACATGTTCGCCGACGAAAGCCGCCAGCGCTTCGCCTTCGCTCACGCCCAGTTCCGCCGCCGCTTCGCGATGGCGCAGCTTGCGCGCGGTGCGAAGCTCGGTAAAGGCCTCGCGCAGCAGTGCCAGCGCAGCGGAATTCGCATCGGCTAGTTGAGAGGTTTGCGTCATATCGGTCCTGCCTGTTGCATGAATTGAATATCGTCGAGCGTTCGATTGGCGCGCATCAGAAGTCGATCTTCATCGCCACGTTGAAGTTGCGGCCCGGCGCCGTGTACGCGTCGATCTTCGCCGCGCCGTCGCTGTCCGCGAGTCCGCGCACGTCGTTCCAGATCCAGTATTTGCGGTCGAATACGTTGTCGATGCCGGCCGTCACGCTCACGTGGCGCGTGATGTTGTAGCCCGCGTGCAGGTCGAGGATCGTGTACGACGGCGTCGAGTAGTACGACGAGGTAGACATCGTCGACTTGCTCTTGCGCGAGTTGTAGGTGAGGTCGGCGCTCGCGAACCAGCGCTCGGTGGGCGCGTATTTCACGCCCAGCACCACCGCAAGCGGCGGCACCGTGTCGAGGCCCGACGTCACGCCGTCCTTGGTTTCCGTGCCGTGAATCCAGGCAAAGCCGCCCTTCACTTCGAGGCTGTCGTTCACGTACCAGTCGGCCTTGCCTTCCAGGCCCTGAATCGAGGCCTTCGAGTAATTCACGTACTGCACCGTGTACGGATTGGTCGCCGACGTCATGCTGCCGCCAATCACCTTGGTGTCGATAAAGTTGCTATAGCGGCCCGCGAAAGCCGCGGCGCTGTAGTTCACCTGACCGTGGCCCACGCCCAGCTTGCCGCGCAGACCCACTTCGACAGAGTTGCTGGTTTCGGGCTTCAGATTCGGATTGCCGACCTGCTGGTAATAGAGACCGTACGAGCCCGCGGGGTTATAGAAGCTGTTGACCTGGTAAGCCGACGGCGCGCGGAAGCCATGCGCGTACTGCACGTACGGCACGAACGCAGGCGAGACTTCGTAAAGCACCGCAATGCGCGGCGAAATGGCGTTGCCGGTGGATGTGGTGGTCGGCTGCGTCGACGCTGCGGACATCGACTCATAAGTCGCGTCCGGGTGCGGCGTCATGTTGTACCAGTCGAAGCGCAGGCCGGGCACGATGCTCAGCTTGTTCCAGCGGATCTGGTCCTGCACGAAGGCGCCGAAGTTCGTTTGCGTGGTTTTCGGGAACGCTTCCGGGTAGCCGGACGACGCCGTTGTCCACTCCGTTCCCGCCGAGCTTGAGGTGCTGTAGTGCGAGACGCTGGCATCGAAGCCGTAAGTCAGCTTGTGTTCCAGGAAGCCGGTCGCGAATGCGCTATCGGCCACGACGCTGCCGCCCAGAATGTTGTCGCCGTAGTCGTTGGTGCGCGAACGCGATGAGGTCGCGCCACTCGAATTCACGCCGCCGATATCGAGCGTTTGCCGCGTCGACGCATTCCGGTAGTACAACGAAGCATGTAGCTGCTGGAAATAAGGATTGGTGGCGTCGTTATGATCGTAATCGAGTTGAACGCGGTTGCTGTTCACGTCGTTGCCGGTCACATAGCGGTTCGCCGTGTAGCCGCTCCACGTATAGGCACCGCCGAGTTGCGACAGTCCATCGCTTGAATTCGCGTTATTCAGTGTTTCGGCAGTTATTTTCAGCGTGTCGCGCGGCGTCAGTTTGAAAACCAGCTTGCCGAGCGCGCTGCGATTGTTGTACGTGAGCGGGTCCGCTTCCGAACGCGTCGAGCCCAGCGTGTTGCTGTCGCCCTTGTTGTCGGTTTCATGGCCGTGACGACCGGAAAGCGCAATCATGCCCTGCACCACGTCGCCGCCGAATGCTGCCGTGGCCGTCGAGCCCCAGCTTCGGTCGGTCGAATCGTAGCCGGCCTTCAGCGAGAAGTAAGTCGGCTTGTTGTAGATCGAGAGCAGATCGCTCGGGTCCTTGGTCACGAAATTGACCGCGCCCGTGAGACCGTCGCTGCCGTACAGCGCCGAGGTCGGGCCGCGCAGCACTTCGATGCGCTGATAAAGATCCGTATTCAGATAATCGCCGCGCCCAGCCGAGCCCGAGCCGAACGCGTACGACTGCGGCAGCGGCACGCCGTCTTCGAGCAGCAGCACCTGGTTGCCTTCGAGACCGCGGATATTGATGCCTTCGTTGCCCGCGCGCCCCGACGACCCCGTGATGCCCGACGGACGATACGCCGAATGACGCACTTCCACGCCCGGCTCGTACTTGAGCGCGTCCTTGACGTCCCTGGCGTTGTTTTCGTCGATATCGTCGCTGGTGATGACCGAGACCGTGGCCGCCGTGCGATTCGGGTCCGCCGTGCCGCCGCGCGTGGCCGTGACCGAAACGGCCTTGAGCGCCTGCTCGCGGCGCAGCGCGTCGGCGCGCAGGGGCTTCGTGGCGTCGTCGTTCGCTGCGGCGGTTTGCGCGACGACGGCGCTGGCAGCCGCGCTGGTGGCGGCATCGGCGGCGAATGCATGGCTGGCGTACAGCGCGCAGGCTTCGGCGATCAACGCCGGCAACACGCGCCGCACCAGTCTCTGTTTGAAGTGCATCTGATCTACCCCGTGGTCTGAATTCTGAGCTGCTGGTCTTCTTACGATTCGAAAGCGGGCTCGATCATAGCCTGGATGAAAATAATTCTCATTTAGTTTTTTACAAAATTGTCAGCATTGGGCGATGCGGGCAGGCGGCGTGCGCGCTTGAGTGCTCGGCATCGGCGTGGGAAAAATCCATCTGGATCAGTGGCTTGCGCCGTCTTTCGCGGATCGAACGAAAGGCTTTTGCATACATTCACGGATGAATGTTTTGTACCCGGCAATCGTTGGAAAACCCTTGTATGCGTAATGGTTATCTGACGGGTTTTCGCGAAAAATGTCCGCTTGAGGCACCGGATTGCGGCTTTCGGGGCCTTTCGGCGCCCAGGCAAACCAGTAAAATCGCGTCATGGATTCGACCGCTACCCCACAACGCCTGACCGACCGCAAACGCGCCGCCATTCTCGAAGCGGCCATCGAGGAATTTCTCGCGGCCGGTTATGACGCAACCAGCATGGACCGCATCGCCGCCCGCGCGAGCGTCTCCAAGCGCACGGTCTACAACCACTTCCCGAGCAAGGAAGCGCTGTTCGCCGCCATCATGATGCGTCTGTGGGACGCCAGCGAAACCGGCGAGCCGCCTGCCTACCGCGCCGCCGAACCGTTGCGCCCGCAACTGCTTGCGCAACTCCGGCGCAAGCTGCGCCTGATGGCCGATGAGTCATTTCTGGCGCTCGCGCGCGTGGCGATCGCCGCCGGAATTCACTCGCCCGAGCGCGCCCGCGATATGGTCGCGCGCATGGGCGAGCGCGAAGAGGACATGACGGTGTGGATTCGCGCAGCCGCCGCCGACGGCCGCCTGCGCACCGACGATCCGCTATTCGCCGCGCAGGAATTGCAGGGGATGGTGAAGGGTTTTGCGTTCTGGCCGCAGGTGACGATGGGCCAGCCGCCGCTGGACGAAGCGGCTCAGGCGCGTGTCGCCGAAGCCGCCGCCGATATGTTCCTCGCGCGCTACGCGTGAGCGCCCGCCGTATCTGAGGCGCGCTTGAGCGCCTGGGCGCGCTCGCGCCAGAACCGCCACGCGAGCCAGCCCGCCAGCGCCTGCGCGACGATCACGAAGCCCACGCAGCCGCTCCAGCCCCACGCACGCCACGCCGGCACGGGCAGCACCGAACCCAGGCTGCCGCCCAGGTAATAGAACGAGAGATACAAGCCGATGGCCGTGGCCCGCGCCGCCCCGGCGCTCTGCGAAATGAACGCATTGGCGGCGGCCTGTTCGACGAACACGGCGGTCGATCCCAGCGCGAGCCCGACGAGGATCGGCACGAGTCCGTGCGCGAGCGTGAGCAATGCGCCCGCCAGCCCGAGCCACATCGCCCAGAGCGCCAGATCGCGCGGCGAACGCTTGCGCGCGATGCGTCCCGCGAGCGGCGTCACCACCATCGCCAGCAGAAAGACCGCATAAATCGCGCCGATCTGCGCCGTGCCGAAGTTGTACGGCGCTTGCGCGAGGCGCAGCCCGGCGAACGTGAAAGTCGCCACTTGCGAAGCCAGCACGCAGGCGCCAAATCCGAACGCCGCGAGCAAATACGGCTGCATCAGCAGTTGCAGACGCGACGGCAGCCGCCGATCCGCCGCCCGCGCTTCAACGCGTACGCGCGGCATGGCGGGCAGGCAGGCGAAGAGCCCCACGCCGGCCACGAGGCTCAGCATCGCCACCACGTCGAGCGCGTGCCGCCAGCCCAACGCCGCCACGCACGCGTTCGTCACGAAACGCCCCGCGAAACCGCCGAGCGTCGTGCCCGCCACGAACAGCGCACTGACCTCCGCCGTCTCTTCGCGCGAAAAACACTCGCCGATCATCGAAACCGAAATCGCGAAGATAAACGGCATCAGCAAGCCCACCGCGAAGCGCGCGGCCAGGAACGAGGCGAAACCACCCGCCTGCGCGGCCCACAAAGCCGGCAGCGCCGACGCCACCGCCGCGCCCGCGATCACCGTGCGGCGCGCGAACGGCTCGGCCAGCGCCCCCACGAATGGCGCGATAATGGCGACGGCCAGCGTAGTGGCGCTGACGCCCTGCCCCGCGCGCTCGGCGCTCACGCCAAACGCCGCCGCAAGTTCGCGCAGAATGCCCTGCGTGGCGTAGAGATTGAAAAAGGCCGCGCAGCCGCACAAGAAGAACGCCGCGCGCAAAGGCTTGCCAGACATGAAGGATTTCCGTGACGATAGCGTCCTGCCAGTCTGCCGGGCGCACGCGCGGCGGGCCAATACCGAATTTGTCGCCATTGATACCGGAACGCTCCGCATGCTCGACCTGCGCCGCCTGCGCTATTTCGTGACCGTCGCCGACGAACTGCACTTCGGCCGCGCCGCCGAGCGTCTGCATATTGCGCAGCCGCCGCTCACGCGCCAGATTTCCGCGCTCGAAACGGAACTGGGGATACGTCTGTTCGAGCGCTCGACGCGCGCCGTCACGCTCACGCCCGAAGGCGCGCAGTTTCTCGATCACGCGCGTCAGGTGCTCGATGCGGCACTGAGCGCGCAAACGTCCGCGCAACGGCTCGCGAGCGGCGAGGCCGGACGGCTGGCGATCGGCTACACGAGTTCGATTCCGATGTCGCGCGTATTCAGTGAAATCGTGCGCGATTTCGGCAGACGCGCGCCCGAGGTGGCGCTGAGTTTTCGCGAAGTGGGCAGCGCCGATCATCATCGGCAGATTGCGGCGGGCGTGCTCGATATTGCGTTTGGCTGGGCGGCGGCAGAGCCCGCACCGCCGGAAATTGCGCAGCACGTCGTTGCGAGCGAGCCGCTGGTTGCCGCCGTGCCTTCGGGCAGCGCCTATGCGGCGTGCGAATCGATCGATTTCGCGGCGCTCGCGCACGAAGCGTTCATCACCTATCCGCCGGGGCACGGCTGGGCGCTCAATGCCGCGCTCAATCGTCTGTGCGCGCAGGCGGGCATCACGCCGCGCCCGGGCCCCACCGCTACGCAGGTCGCCACGCTGGTGGCGCTGGTCGCTGCAGAACGCGGCGTGGCGATCGTGCCGGCATCGGTGGCGGCGTTGCAGATGCCCGGCGTGCGCTACGTGCCGCTCGCGGGCGAAGCGCCGCTCGAACAAACGCTGCTCTGGCGCGCGCACAACGCCTCGAACTGCGCGCTGCGCTTTGTCGAACTCGCGCGCGAGAGCGTACACAAAAGCGTGCACAAAAGCGCCCTCGCGGCGCCATCGTCATAAAGCCGCGCCATGCCCACCACGCCCAAAATCCGCCAGCACGCCGCGCCCAGGCGCAACGTACAGCATCTGCGCCAGCCGCCTTTCATCGACACGCTGCCGGTGCCCGTGTATTTCCGCACCGAGCACATGCCTTCGCATGCGAGCTATCCGTCGATGTGCCATCCGTGGGGCGAATTCGTCTATTCGTTCAGCGGCATCACCGAAGTCACGACGCGTGAAGACTACTTTCTCGCGCCGCCGCATATGGCCTTATGGATCGCGCCCGGCACGGAGCATGTGGGTTTCAACCACGCGGAAACCGTGCACTGTTCGGTCTATATCAACCGCGAACTTTGCACCGCGCTGCCCGATGCCACCTGCGCGATGATGGTGTCGCCGCTGGTGCGGGCGATGCTCGAACATCTGCGCGCGTTGCCGCCCGAAGGCCACGATGGCCAGGAATCGCCCGCGCGTGCGCGTCTGTTGCGCGCGCTGGTCGATCAACTCGGCACCTGCGCGACGACGGGCAGTTATCTGCCGCACGCGGACGACCCCGAACTCGACGCCGTGCTCAAGGTCTTCCACGACAATCCCGCCGATAACCGCCCGATCGCCGATCTCGCCGCTGCATTTCATATGAGCGAGCGCACGCTGATGCGCCACGCGCAGCGTGAACTGGGCATGTCGTTGACGGAATGGCGCGCGCGTTTGCGGCTGGTGAGCGCGCTGCCGCTGCTGCAGGCGGGACGCAGCGTGGAATCGGTCGCGCTCGATCTGGGTTACGCGACTTCGTCGGCGTTTATCGCGATGTTTCGCCGGCTCACAGGGACGAGTCCTGGCAAGTTCATCGCCAGGCCGGCCAATAATCAGTCATCCGAATAAAACGGAAACGCTACGACGCGCGCAGCGCTTCGGACGGACGCATGCCGAACATGCGCCGATAATCCGTCGCGAACTGGCTCAGATGCCAGAAGCCCCACGCCGCCGCCACATCCTGCACGGAACCTGCCGCGCGGCCGCATAGATCGCGCCGCGCGCCGTTCAGGCGCAGCGCGCGCAGATACGTCGCGGGCGCCATGCCCAGCACATCCTGGAAGCAGTACTGCAAGGTGCGGCGGCTCACGTGCAACTGCTCGCAAAGCTCCGGCACACCGACCGGACGCGAGCGATGCGCGAGCACATAATCGCGCGCCTGCGCGACGATCCAGCGGCGGCGCGACGGTTGATCGGCATGCGTCTGGGGGTGGTCATCGGCGTGCTCGTCTTCCTGTGTCGTGCAGGCGTCGAACAGCGCCGCGAGCAGTTCCGCCTGCACGTCGTCGCGTTCGATATCGCTCAGCACCGCGTTGCCGTCTTCAGGATCGCCCAGGCGCTGCGCGAGCATGCCGCAAAGCTGGGCGAGACGCGCGGCTCCCGCGCGCACGGTGGGCGCAGGCGGCAGGCGGGCGTCGAGCGGCACACGCTCCACGGTTTCGGCGTAGCGGCGCAGCACGTCGCCGCGCACCACCACGCCGTAGATCGAGAATTGCGCGGGTGTCAGCAGTTCGAATTCGACGTTGCCGGGACGCACGGCAATGGCGTGCTCGCCGAAGGGCTGCGAATCGATGCGCGCCTGCTCGTCGCGCGCGGCCGGAATGCCGAACCAGTACGCGTCGCCACGCACCTCGCACGCCTGACGCAGCGTGTGGCTCGTGGTCTCGCAGAAAATCTTCATGGTGTCGAGCGGGATTTCCGTGAGCGTACCCACGAAGCGGCCCGCCGCGAGCTGGTCGTAAGTCTGCCGCCAGCCGACCAGATTGCGCGCCTGCTCGTCCGCGTCGTGGGCCACGCTGACGATGGCGCGTCCGGCGGGCACATCGGTGCCCTGCGCGTTCAGGCGTGTGTCTTCGGCGGTGAGCGCCGCGGGTGCTGCGGGTGTTGCGGGTACTGAGGTGGAAGCAATGCGCGTGGCCGCTTGATTCATGGGTGACTCCTTGCGCATGAATTTTGTCGAAACGATCGGCTTTCGATGCAAAACTCGCGCCAGTTCAGCCAGACCCGCATTGGCGGTGGGTTTCGATTGCCTTTGTGCGTATCGCCTGTGCAGTCGTGGAGCAGTATTGCGCCACAACGGCACAGGCGGGCGCGGGTTGCCCGAGTGTTGCTGACTGTTGCTCACTGTTGCCGACCATTGCCGCTGTTCGACTACGACGCATCGTGGCGCGAAATATCGTATCCATCGTGCATTTCGCCCCAAAAAAGTGCGCGCCGATGGCGTAGATAGCGCCAACCGATCTGATCAAGCAGTTTCGATCCGCTCGACGGACTGGGCTTCGGGCAACAGTGCGTCGCTATCGTCTTTCAGACCGACGCCGGTGAGCTGAAGCCGTCTGGCGTGCGTGAGCAGGTAATGCAGCTTGTGCGCCGCCGCCTCGTACGGCAAACCTTCGGGGCGCACGTTCGAGATGCAATTGCGCAGCGCGTCGTGGCAGCCCACCTTCGGCGCCCACGTGAGATACACGCCAAGACTATCCGGCGAACTCAGACCCGGCCGCTCGCCGATCAACATCGCGACGAGCTTCGCGCCCAGCAATTCGCCGATTTCGTCGCCGAGCGCCACGCGCGCCTGGCTCGCCACCACCACGGGCCCGATGCGCCAGGCGGGCGAACTGGCACCCTCGGCGCCATCGTTCAAGCGCTTGCGCACCGCTTCGAGAAACGGCACGGCCTGCTTTGCCGCGGCAAAAGCCGAAAGCCCGTCGCCGACCACGAACACGATGTCAGGCCCCGGCTGTGCACGCGCTTTGCCGAGCGCCTCGCGGCTTTCATCGGCAAGCTTGCGCCCCAGATCCGGCCGACGCAGATAGTGCTGCCGGTCCGGCGCCGCACTCGCCGCCGCCAGCGTCGAAAACCCCGACGCCTCCAGTTGCGCACGCAACGCCTCGACATCGAGCGGCTGATGCACGGCGTCGCGCGCCTGCGCATGTGAGAGATTGAACGCCAGCAGGGGCGCGGTCGGCAGGCCATTGCCCGCGCGCCCCAGCGCGATACGTGCATTCGTGAAGGACTTCAGCCCGGCCCACGGGTTCTTTTCGACCGCATCGCTCATGCGCCCGCTCCTTGCGCGATGCCCATCCACTCATGCGCACCCGCCAGCAACGGCACGCGCGGCGAAGTTGGCAGCAGCGCGCCTTTCGCGTCGGCGATCTCCATCGTTTCCAGCCATTCCTCGAACTCGGGCGCGCGGCGCAGACCCAACAGATCGCGCACGTAGAGCGCGTCGTGAAACGAGGTGCTCTGGTAATTGAGCATCACGTCGTCGGCGCCGGGAATGCCCATGATGAAGTTGATGCCCGCCGCGCCCAGCAGCGTGAGCAGCGTGTCCATGTCGTCGGAATCGGCTTCGGCGTGATTGGTGTAGCAGATGTCGCAACCCATCGGCACGCCTAATAACTTGCCGCAGAAGTGATCCTCCAGACCGGCGCGAATGATCTGCTTGCCGTCGTAGAGATATTCCGGGCCGATAAAGCCCACCACCGTGTTGACGAGAAACGGATTGAAGCGCCGCGCGACCGCATAGGCGCGCACTTCGCAGGTCTGTTGATCGACGCCGAAATGCGCATTGGCGGACAACGCGCTGCCCTGCCCCGTCTCGAAGTACATGACGTTATTGCCGACCGTGCCGCGCTTGAGCGAGAGCGCCGCGTCATACGCTTCACCCAGCAGCGCGAGTGAAATGCCAAAGCTCGCGTTGGCTTTTTCGGTGCCCGCGATCGACTGGAACACCAGATCGACAGGCGCGCCTTTTTCAATCGCGGCGATGGTGTTGGTGACGTGCGTGAGCACGCACGATTGCGTGGGCACGCGATAACGCTCGCGAAAGCCATCGATCATCGCGAGCAGCTTGACGATGGCGGCCAGGCTATCGGTCGCGGGATTGATGCCGATCATCGCGTCGCCGCAGCCGTACATCAGGCCGTCGAGCATGGAAGCGGCAATGCCTTTCACGTCGTCGGTGGGATGGTTCGGCTGCAGACGCACGGACATGCGTCCCGGCAGCCCCACGGTATTGCGAAAGCGCGTGATCACCGGGCGCTTGCGCGCCACTGCGATCAGATCCTGGTTGCGCATGATCTTGGAGACTGCAGCCACCATTTCGGGCGTCAGACCCGGGCCGACACGTTCGAGTGCCGCGCTGTCCGCTTCCGGCGAGAGCAGCCAGTTGCGGAAATCGCCCACGGTGAGGTGCGAAACCGCCGCGAACGCCTGAGCGTCGTGTGTATCGACGATCAGGCGCGTGACTTCATCGCTTTCGTAGGGAATCAGCGCTTCGCTCAGGAAAGTCCTGAGCGGCACGTTGGCCAGCGCCATCTTCGCGGCGACGCGTTCTTCCTCGCTGGCCGCCGCCACGCCCGCGAGCTGGTCGCCGCTGCGCAGCGGACTCGCCTTTGCGAGCAGGGTCTTGAGGTCCGCGAAACGGTATGTACGCGGACCGATCGTCTCCGTATAGGCCATCGATTCAACTCCTGCGCTCTGGCATGGTGCAGAGGGTCATTGTGCGCTTATTCCTCGAGCAGCGCGCCCGGCGATTCCAGCGATTCCAGCTTTTGCGCGACATCCGAAGCCGCTTCGCGCTGCGCACGGGTGGCGAGGAAGTAAGCATAGCCGACGGCCAGAAAGCCCACGAAAATCACCGCGACCAGCGCGTTGAAGTACACCATCGTGCCGAGGCAAACCAGCGCGGCGAGCAGCGCGAAAGCCGGGAAGAACGGATACAGCGGCGCGCGGAACGGACGCGACAGCGCCGGTTGCGTGCGGCGCAGCTTGAACAGCGCGGCCATGCTGAGGATGTACATGACGATCGCGCCGAACACCGACATCGTGACGATATTCGCGGTGAGCGTCTGGCCGCCGAACTGGATCAGCTCGTCGCTATAGATCGCCGCGATGCCCACCACGCCGCCCGCGATAATCGCGCGATAAGGCGTCTTGAAGCGCGGATGCACCTTGGCCAGCCACGCCGGCAGATAGCCTTCGCGAGCCAGCGCGAAGATCTGGCGCGAGTAGCCCAGAATGATGCCGTGGAACGACGCGACCAGACCGAACAGGCCGAGCCACACGAGCATATGCATCCAGCCGCTATGTTCGCCGACGATGTATTTCATCGCTTGCGGCAGCGGGTCGTTGATGTTGGCGAGCTTGGTCCAGTCGCCCGCACCGCCCGCAAACACCATCACGCCCACGGCCAGCGCCACCAGCGTCAGAATGCCGGCCACATACGCGATGGGAATCGAGCGCTTCGGGTTCTTCGCCTCTTCGGCGGCCATGGCCACGCCTTCGATCGCGAGGAAGAACCAGATGGCGAACGGGATCGCGGCGAACATGCCGTGGAACGCGCCCATCGAGAAATGATCGGCACCGGACCAGCCGCCTTTCGTGAAGTGATCCCACGAAAAGCCCGGCGACACCACGCCCATGAAGACCAGCAACTCGAAGATCGCGAACAGCGTGACCACGAGTTCGAAGGTCGCGGCGATCTGCACGCCGACGATATTGAGCGCCATGAACACGAGGTACGCGCCCATGGCGGCGTGCTTCGGTTCGAGCCCCGGGAACTGCACGTGCAGATAAGCGCCGATCGCCAGCGCAATGGCCGGCGGCGCGAACACGAACTCGACCAGCGTGGCCGCACCGGCCAGATAACCGCCTGCCGGGCCGAAAGCGCGGCGCGCATACGCGAACGGGCCGCCTGCGTGCGGGATCGAGGTGGTGAGTTCGGTGAAACTGAAAATGAAGGTGGTGTACATGGCCGCCACGAACAGCGCCGTGACGACGAAGCCCAGTGTGCCGGCGCTCGCCCAGCCGTAGCTCCAGCCGAAATATTCGCCGGAAATCACGAGCCCGACGGCAATGCCCCACAGTTGCCAGGTGCCGAGCGTCTGCTGAAGCGCGGGCGCCGAATGGCCTTTCGACTCTGCGTGCATGGTGTTTTCTCCTCGATAAAGGTCCGCGCGGGCTCGGCGCGATGCGTTCGCCGGCGGCCCATGCGGGGATGGAGACCATGCTAGAGAGTCATTAATCGACGTGTTATCGAAAATCGGCAATTGGGGGTTATTACGGTTGCCCTACAAATAGCGGTTTGACGGCCGTTCAAACCTCTGCATTTTTGGCCGTTCGGCATATAGGGGCCGCCGCGCAGGCGCCCTATTCTTTTCGACGCCAGCCGGGCAAACCACCCGCGCCTCGCGAGAAAAAAACGCTTGCGGGCAACAGGCTGGCGCTCAAAAAAGCTCCACAACAGCAGACCGTTTCGCCAGGAAATCGGGCGCCTTGCGGTATGCATATCGTATGCATATAATGGCTCAGACAAACATCGTGTGGGACGCCAACAAGCGTCTCCAGAACATCAAGGATCACGACGTTGACTTCGTAGACATCGACGACACGTTCTTCATGGACTACGACGCGATAACCGTTCCAGATCGTCGTCACGACGAACCGCGCTGGGTTTCCATCGCGACCAATGGCTTTGGGGCGATTCTCTTCGTCTGCTATGCGTACGAAGAGAACGGCGACATTGCGTTGATCTCCGCGCGGCACGTGGACGCATCGGAACGAAAGGCATACCAGGAGAAGCGATGAGCGATACTTTCGATTTTTCTCAGGCAAAGCGCGGCCCGATTCTTGATCCGAAAGGTAAAACGCGCATCACCATCATGCTGGACGACGATGTCCTCCAGGCTTTCCGCGAGCGCGCGGCAAGCGAAGGCAAGGGCTATCAGACGCTGATCAACGAGGCGCTCAGGAAGTCGCTGAAAGCCGGGCAAGCCCCGGATATCGCCGGCGTGTTGAAGCAGATCTCCGAATTCCTCGTGGAAGAGAAAGCGCTTCGGCAAAAAGAGAACGCGGTGTTCGCCAACACGATTGCCGACGCCTCGGAGGCATTCGGCAGCGCGCTTTACGCCGCCGAACACACCTCGGGAAACCTCCAGCTCTCGCGACAGGAACTGGACGAGATGCGCCGCGCCGTATCGGTCACGAGCGTCATAAAGAAACTCGTCGAGGCGACACAACCTGCCGATGGGCTGAACGGAGTCGCTGCCTCGAAGCACGCCACGCCTTCATCGGCCCCTCGATCCGCCCCTTAAGCCAGACATAAGCGTTTACCCCGCAGAATGCTTCGCAATGCTGCCGACACTCCAGCGCAGCGTCCGCATTCATCGAGGAACGTACGTTGTCCTGCCCGTCGTCATTACGTCAAATACGTCAGTTACGCACGCGATTTCGCATCCTGCCGCTTGCCGCCGCGCTGCTGCTCGGCGGCTGTGCCGTCTATCACGCGCAGCCTTTGCCGTCAGGCGATTCGCTGCTCACGCGCGACGCCCTCGCGCGCGTGCAGATCGATCCCGCGAAGATGCCGCTGCCCGCGCTGCGCGCCCATCGCTTCGATCCCTCCAACGGTTTCGATATCGACGATGTCGCCATGCTGGCCGTCGTCAACAATCCCGATCTGCGCCTGGCGCGCGACGACCTCGGCATCGCGCAGGCGCAGGCGTTTTCCGCAGGACTGCTGCCCGATCCGCAAGTGGGCATTTCCAGCGACTATCCGGGCGCCGTCGGCCTCTCGCGCGCGTTCAGCTATGGCCTGAGCATGGACCTCATGGCGATCGTCACGCGCGGCGCCAACAAACGCTCCGCCGACGCCACCGTGCGCAAGACCGACCTGGGCCTGCTCTGGCAGGAATGGCAGGTGGTCGCGCAGGCGCGCCAGCTGTTCGTCAAGACGCGCTTCCAGGACGAGGCGCTGCCGCTGCTCGCCCAGCAGGCCGAACTGACGCAGCAGCGCTCCACGCGCATCGCGCACGCCGCCAGCGAGCACAACGTCACGGCCGACACCGCCACGGCCGCGCTCACCGCCGCGCAGGACGCGCGCAAGCAATACGTCGATATGCAGCGCGCACGCGAGCAGTCGCGCCACGATCTGAACGCGCTGCTGGGCATCGCGCCCGACGCCGATCTGCCACTGAGCGGCCCGGCACAGGTCGATCCCGTCGATGCCAACACGCTCGACGCCGCCGTCGCCGCGCTGCCCCAGCGCCGCCCCGATCTGATCGCGCTGCAGGCGGGCTACGAAGCGCAGGAGCAGAAATATCGCGCGGCTATCCTGAACCAGTTTCCGAGCCTTTCGGTGGGTTTCACGCGCCAGCGCGACACCTCGGAGATCTACACCAGCGGTTTCGCGATCAATCTCACGCTGCCGGTGTTCAACCGCAATCGCGGCAATATCGCCATCGAACAGGCCACGCGCCAGCGTCTCGCCGACGAATACCAGAACCGCCTCAACGCCGCTTACGCCGATATCGCCCATCTGCGCGCCGATAGCGCCATGGCCACGCACCAGCTCGCCGACGACGAAGCCGCGCTGCCCGAACTCGACCGCGCCGCGGCCCACGCTCGCGATGCCTACGCGGCGCACGACATCGCCATCGGCCAGTACGTCGATGCGCAAAGCGCCGCGCTCGCGCGCCGCGTGGATGCCGCAACCGCGCGCGAAGCGCTCGCGGAACAGCGCATCGCCCTGGAAGCGCTGCTGGGCAGCGCGATTCCCGCGCCCTACGGCGACGCCGCTGGCGCCATCGACAAGCACACCACCGCCACACGCTGATACTCATGCTCAAACGAGATTTCCCCTTGCGTACCGCCGTGTACGCGCTGTGCGCCATCGGTGCAATCGCCGTGGGCGGCGCGCTGTTCGCCGTCAACTCCGCGCACGCCGATGCATCGGATACGTCCAGCGCCAGCGACGCCAACCCCGCGCCTTCCGTCGCCATCCAGGTCGCGAAGGCCGTGCGCGAGCCGGTTTCGCAGCAGATCGTCGCTTACGGCGTGGTGGCCGCAGCGGGCGCGAACGCCGCCACCGTGAGCCTGCCCTATGTCGCGCGCGTCACGCGCGTGCTGGTGCAGCCCGGTCAGCGCGTCGCGCGCGGCACGCCGCTGTTCGTCGTGCAGGCCGACCCGGCCGCCGTGATCGCGCTCACCCAGGCGCAAAGCGCCGCCACGCTCGCGCGCGGCGAACTCGCGCGCACGCATGCCCTCTTCGACGACGGACTCGCCACGCAATCGCAACTCGCCGCCGCGCAAAAGGCGCTCGACGATGCCAATCAGGCCATCGCCGCACAAAGCGCATCGGGCATCGCAGCCGGGGCGAAAACCGTGACCGCGCCGGCGGCCGGCGTGGTCGCGCAGGTCAGCGCCGCGCCTGGCGATCAGGTGCAGGCGGGCACCGCGCTCGCGCAACTCGTCGGCGCCAACGCCGGCGACGCGAAGACGCCGAACGTCACGCTGGGCGTGGAAGCCGCCGATGCCGCCTCGATCCACGCAGGCGACCGCGTCACGCTCTATCCGCTGGCCGCATCGCAGCAGTCGCTGCAGGCGCACGGGCAGATTGCGATGGTGGGCGCATCCGTCGATGCGCAAAGCCAGCTTGTCGATGTCGGCGCGAGCGTGCCGCTGGCCGGCACGGCATTCTTGCCGGGCACGCGCGTGCGCGCCGAGATCGCCGCGCAAACGGGAACATGGTGGAACGTGCCGCGCGCAGCGGTCTTGCATGACGACAAGGGACAATACGTTTACCAGGTTCTGCCAGGTAACAAGGCGCATCGCGTGGCCATCACGGTGAAGGTGGAAAACGGCAACGCCTATGGCGTGGACGGTGCGATCGACGCCGCGCGTCCGCTCATCGTCAGCGGCAATTACGAACTCGAAGACGGCATGGCCGTGCGTCTGCCCAATGCCGCCAAGGCCGCGAGCGTAGCGAACGCGAAGCAAGGCGGCGCACAATGACTTTTGGCCAATGGATGCAGCGCCACCGGCGCTCGCTGCTGTTCGTGATCGCGCTGGCCGCCGTCGCGGGCGCGCTCACGGCAATGAAACTGCCGATCTCGCTGTTCCCGAACGTGTCGTTCCCGCGCGCGGTGGTGTCGCTCGATGCAGGCGACCGTCCCGCCGAGCAGATGGCCACGCTCGTGACCATGCCCGTGGAAGAGGCGCTGCGCCGCGTGCCCAATGTGCGCGACGTGGAATCGCGCACGAGCCGCGGATCGGCGGAAATCTCGCTGAATTTCGACTGGGGCACCGACATGGCCCAGGCGACCTTGCAGGCCCAATCGGCCATCGCCGAAATCCTCGCGACACTGCCGCCGGGCACCTCCATGCAAGTGCGCCGCATGGACCCGACGGTATTCCCGGTGATCGCGTACAGCCTCACGTCGTCGCAGCGTTCGCTCGCGCAACTCTACGATCTTGCGCAATTCCAGTTGCGTCCGCTGCTTTCGTCGGTCGAAGGCGTGGCGCGTGTGGATGTCACGGGCGGCGCGCGCGACGAGCTGGAAGTCGCCGTCGATCCGGCGCGGCTGGCCGCGTACAAGCTCTCCGTGGCGGATGTCTCGCGCGCGATCGGCGCGGGCAATGTGCTGATGGCCACCGGCCGCATCGAGGATCACGACAAGCTCTACCTCGTCGTCGCCAATGCGGCCGTCAACGGACTCGATGCCCTGAAAAACGTGGTGGTGTCCACCTCCGGCGCCAACCAGATCCGTCTTGCCGATATCGCCACGGTCTCGCAAGGCACGGTGCCGCAATGGATACGCGTGACGGCAGATGGTCAGGATGCCGTACTGATCAACGTCTATCAGCAGCCCGGCGCGAATAGCGTGGCCATGGCCAAAGCCATCCGCGCGCGTCTCGCCGATTTCGGCAAGCAGATGCCGCCTGGCGTGCATCTGTCGAACTGGTACGACCAGAGCGAACTGGTGATTGCGTCCGCAACGAGTGTGCGCGACGCCATCATGATCGGCGTGGTGCTGGCCGCGCTGACGCTGTTCGTGTTCCTGCGCAACCTCAAGATCACGCTGATCGCCGTGGCGCTCGTGCCGATTGTGATGGCCGCGACCATCCTGCTGCTCGACGTGTTCGGCATGGGCTTCAACATCATGACGCTCGGCGGCATGGCGGCGGCCGTCGGCCTCGTGATCGACGACGCCATCGTCATGATCGAGCACATCGCGCGGCGCATGCGCGAAGCCGGCGCGCACGCGTTTCATGGCCGCGTGATGAGCGCGGCGCTGGAATTCACGCGTCCGCTCGCGGGTTCCTCCGCCGCCACGCTGATTATCTTCGTGCCGCTCGCGTTTCTTTCCGGCGTCACGGGCGCGTTTTTCAAGGCGCTTTCCGTGACGATGGCCAGCGCCCTCTTCATCTCGTTCCTCGTGACGTGGCTGGCGATTCCGATTCTCTGCGATCGCTGGCTCACCGCGAAAGACGCCGAGGAACATCGCGAAACGCGCTTCGCCGCGTGGCTCAACCGCAGCTATGCGAAGCTCGTGGCGCGGGTCAGCGCGCGTCCCGTGTGGGCGCTCGCGCTGATCGTGCCGCTCGCGCTGGCCGCCGCGCTCGCCTTCACGCGAGTGGGCAGCGGCTTTATGCCGTCGATGGACGAAGGCGGCTTCGTGCTCGACTATCACACGCAGCCGGGCACCTCGATCACCGAAACCGATCGCCTCATGCGTCAGGTCGAAGCGATCATCCGCGCCAATCCGAACGTGGCGACTTATTCGCGCCGCACGGGCGCGGGCCTGGGCGGCGACCTCAACGAGCCGAACAAGGGCGACTTTTTCGTGCGTCTGAAGTCGGGTTCGCGCGAGCCGATCGATACCGTGATGGAGGAAATCCGCGGCCAGATCGATACCAAAGTGCCGGGCGTGAGCGTCGAGCTTGCGCAGTTGATGGAAGACCTGATCGGCGATCTGACCGCCGTGCCGCAGCCCGTGCAGATCAAGATCTATTCGGACGATACGAAGCAACTCGACGACACCGCGCAGCGCGTGGCCGCGCGCATCGGCAAGATTGCGGGCATTGTCGATGTGAACGACGGCATCAACCCGGCCGGCGACGCCATCGATCTGCATATTCGCCCCGACGCCGCCGCTGCCGAAGGCATGGACCCGCAGGCGATCGCGCAGCAGGTCAACGATCTGCTCGACGGCAACGTGGCCACGCAGTATCAGAGCGGGCCGAAGAGCATCGGCGTGCGCGTTCGTGCGCAAGGCGCGCTCCACATGACCGACACGGCGCTCAGCCGCCTGCCGATCCGCGCGCCCGATGGCCATGTGTTCGCGCTCTCGCGCGTGGCGGATCGCGTGACGGTCAGCGGCCAGCCCGAAATCAGCCGCGACAATCTCAAGCGCATGGTGGCGGTCACCGCGCGCATCGACGGCCGCGATCTGGGCTCGACCATCGCCGACGTGCAGCACGCACTCGCCGATCCGAGCCTGCTGCCCAGCGGCGTCTATTACGAACTGGGCGGTCTGTATCAGCAGCAGCAGATCGCGTTCAAGGGCCTCATGGCCGTGTTCGGCGCGGCGGTAGCGCTGGTGTTCGGCCTGCTGCTGTTCCTCTACGAACGCTTTCGGGTGGCGCTGGCCGTCATGGCGATGCCGCTGTGCGCCACCGGCGCGGTCTTTATCGGCCTGTGGATCACGGGGATCGAACTCAATATCTCCGCGATGATGGGCATGACGATGATTATCGGCATCGTCACGGAAGTGGCCATTTTCTATGTGTCCGAATTCCAGGGTCTCGTGCGCGACGACGGGCTGCCGCTGCACGAAGCCCTGCAGGCGGCGGGCCGCAACCGCCTGCGCCCGATCGCCATGACGACGATTGCCGCCATCCTCGCACTGCTGCCGCTCGCGTTCGCGCTCGGCCAGGGTTCGGCGATGCAGCAACCGCTGGCGGTCGCGATCATTTCCGGGCTGATCGTGCAGATGCCGCTGGTGCTGCTGGTGCTGCCCGCGCTGCTGCGGCTGCTGCTGGGCGGTACGTCATCGGCTTCGCCGGATTCGCCGGATTCGTCTACCGGAACGACGCCTGCACCGTAAGATTGAGGAAGGGCTGAACCATGAACGCAATTGAGCGACAATCACCCTCGAATGCCCAACATGAAGCCACGCGCGATACCCCAAGCGACGCGAACTGGAGTGCCACGATGCGCCTTTTACTGGTAGAAGACGACGAAATGATCGCCGAGCCCGTGCTCGATTCGCTGCGCCGCGAAGGCTATGCGGTCGACTGGGCCAAGGACGGACGCGAAGCCGAACTGTCGCTCGCCAACGACGTCTACGATCTCGTGATGCTCGATCTGGGCCTGCCGAAGAAGGACGGCGTAAGCGTGCTGTCCGCTTACCGGCGGCGCGGCGGCGAAGCGCCGATCCTGATCCTCACCGCCCGCGACAGCGTGACCGACCGCGTCGCCGGTCTCGACGCCGGCGCCGACGACTACCTCGTCAAGCCCTTCGATCTGTACGAACTGGCCGCTCGCGCCCGCGCGCTGCTGCGCCGGCGCACCGGCCGCAAGCAGCCGGTCTACGCGCACTGCAATCTCACGCTCGATCCCGCCGCGCACGAAGTCACGATGGACGGCGCGCCCATTGCGCTGGTGCCGCGCGAATTCGCCCTGCTGCACGTGCTGATCGAAGAACCCGCACGCGTGTTCACCAAGGCCGAGCTCGAAGAACGCATGTACGGCTGGGGCGAGGAAGTGGGCAGCAACACCATCGAAGTGCATGTGCACAGCCTGCGCCGCAAGATCGGCGCCGACCAGATCGTGACCGTGCGCGGCGTGGGTTATCGGCTCAAGAGGGAGCAATGAGGTCCATCAAGCGCCGCCTGCTGGGCTGGCTGATTTTCGGCTTCGCGGCCGGATCGGCGGTGGCGGGCTTCGGCATTTTCCACACTGCGCGCAACGAGGCGAGCGAGTTGTTCGACTACGAACTGCGCGCGGTGGCGCTGTCGCTGCCCACGAATCTGCGTGCGGGCCACGGTGCGGATCAGCCCGCGCCCGATATGCAAGGCATCGCCGACGACCGCATTCTGATCGAGATCTGGGATCGCGACGGCCGGGCGATCTATCACTCCTCGCACGACGAGCCGCTACCGCGTAACGATGCCGGTTTCCACACCTTCGAGCACGAGGAATCGCATTGGCGCACCTTCGGCGTGCAGCAGCCCGACCGTTTCGTGCAGGTCGCGCAGCCGATCTCCGTGCGCGAGGCGCTGGCCATGCGGCTGGCATTGCACACGCTCTGGCCGCTTGCCTTGTTCGTGCCGCTGGCGATCGTGATGGTGCTGCTGGTGGTGGCGCGCGGGCTCGCGCCTGTGGGTGCGCTTTCGGCGCTGTTGACCGCGCGTTCGCACCATGCGCTCGGGCCGCTCAAGCTCGATCGCTCGGTGCCCATCGAACTGCGTCCGCTGGTGGTCGCGCTCAACGATCTGCTGGCGCGTCTGAACACGGCTTCGCAGGCGCAGCGCACGTTTATCGCCGATGCCGCGCATGAACTGCGCTCGCCGCTCGCGGCGCTCAAGCTGCAACTGCAGGCCGCGCTGCGCGACGGCACGCTCAGCGGCGAGCCGCACACCACCGAGCGTATCGAAACGCGTCTGAATCGCCTGATCCGCCTCGTGCAGCAATTGCTGACGCTCGCGCGCGAAGACGCGCAGGCGGAACTGCCGGTCGCCACCATGAGCTTGCGGCGGCTGGGCGAACAGGCGATCAGCGATCTTTCGCTGCTGGCCGAAGAAAAGAACATCGATCTCGGGCTGGAACTGCGCCCGCCGGTGACCGAAGACGATGCCTGCAACGTGGCCGCCGACGCACACGGCCTCGCCACGCTGCTCAATAACCTGATCGATAACGCGATCCGCTACACGCCGCCCGGCGGCAAGATCGATCTCGTGCTCACGCGCACGGCTTCGCATGTGGGCTTCGAAGTCGTCGATAACGGGCCGGGCATTCCCGAAGAACATCTCGGGCGCGTGCTCGACCGCTTCTATCGCGCCAATCACGTGCCGGGCACGGGCAGCGGCCTGGGTCTTTCGATTGCGATGCGTATCGCGCAGCGGCACGGTTTGAAGCTCGTGCTGCGCAACAATCCCGGCGGCAAAGGCTTGACGGCTTCCGTGAGCGGATTGCTCGCGCAGGAAGAAACGGTGGCCAAAGCGCAGGTCTGAAAGCGTCACGGCGAAGGCGGCATTTGCATGCCGCCTTCGCTCATTCACTTAGGATGACTATTCAAGCTGAAGTCATCGATTCCGCTGGAGCGCGCTGTAGGGCTAGAACGTCGTCCTCAAGCCGACCATCACGCTGCGTCCGCCTTCCGGTGCGATATCGCGTACAACCGAACTGGCGTAACGCACGTCCTGATTCGTGAGGTTATCGCCGCGCACGTAGGCCAGCCAGTTCGTCGATCCCACGTGAAACTTGTACGTGAGGATCACCGCGAGCGTGGTGTAACCATCGGTCGGCTCGTCGTCCTCCGGCACGCGATGCTGCGCCCACGCATGCACGAGTTCCGCGCGCGCGCCGAACGGCCCGTAGCCATATTCGCCCGCCAGCGTCGCGCGCAGCGGCGCAATCCGCGGCAACGGCGCGCCGGTATCGACATTGCGTGCATGCGTGTAGTCCGCCGTGAACGACACATCCACGCGATGCGCGCCCTTCTCGAACACGCGCCATTTACCGTCGATTTCCACGCCGTAGAACTCGGCGCGCACGCCGCGATAGACGGCTTCGTTGAGCGCATCGTCGGTGCCGGCGGGGACGACTTCGTCATCGTCGTTGACGAGGCGGCCCGTGTTGTACTCGGTCAGATAGTTGCGGAAGCGGCTGTAGAACACGCCCGCGCTGGCCTTGTTCGGGCCGCTTTCGAAGCGCAGCGACAGATCCGTCGAAACCGCTTTCTCCTTCTGCGCATCCGGGTTGCCGATCAGATATTGGCCCGTCGCGTCGTGCGGACCGTTCGCGTACAACTCGTAGAACGTAGGCGCGCGTTCCGTATAGGCGATGTCGCCGACAATCGACCAGGCCGGCGCGAGCTTGTAGAGCGCGCCTGCGGAAAGGCTGCCCGCGTTGAAATCACGCCCTTGCGCGCTGGCGAATTTATCGTTGCCGTTGGGCGTGGGGTCGAGTTTCACGTGCTCGTAACGCGCGCCCAGGCTCAGCTTGAGCGCCGGCGTGACATTCCATTCTTCGAGACCGAATAGCGCGACGTTGGTGGTCTGCGTGGTCGGCACGAGCGCTTCGTCGCCGAGCGCGGAAAACGTGTTCTGGCTCACCTGCACGCCAATCGCGCCTTCGAAAGGGCCGATCTTCTTGTGGCGCGCTTCCAGCCGCGCTTCGTAACCGTGATTGCGGAACGTCGTGCCCACTTCGCCGTTATCGATTTCGCGGTGCTCGTAATCGGTGTAGCCGAAGTCGAATTTCAACTGGCTGAACGGGCCGCTCAGGTTGCGAACTTCCGAGGCCACGGCCACGTGGTCCTGATGCATGCGCAGGCGCACATCGTCTTCGGCAACCGAGCCGTAATCGGCCTGGTAACCGTTGTACGACACGCCCGCGTAGCCATCGGCCCAGGTGTACGAGGTGCCGACCGCGCCGCCGTGCCAGCGGCCATCGCTGTTCGGGATGCTGCCGTAGGCTTCGCTCGCGTCGCTGCCGTCGAGCGCGCGTTGGCGCGCCGAATGCGCGTAGCCGGGAATGCGTTCGTTGCTGGTGTCGCGGTCGAAGGCGTCCACATGGAAGGCGAACTGGCCATTGCCGGCCTCCACTTGCGCGGCGCCCGCGCGGGCGTCGTTGGCGCCGCCGTAGCTCGCATCGACGGCGCCCGTCACGCCCTGGATCGGCTCGCGCGGAATGCGGTTGTCGATGGTGTTGACCACGCCGCCGATCGCGTTGCCGCCATAAAGCAGCGCCGCCGGGCCGCGCACGATTTCGACGCGCTCGACCGTGAGCGGGTCTTGCGGCACGGCATGGTCGTACGAGAGCGAGGACGCGTCCCAGGCCGCGACGCCGTTCTGCAGCATGCGGATGCGGTCGCCGTCCATGCCGCGAATGATCGGACGGCCGACCATCGGGCCATAAGTCGTGGTCGAGACGCCCGGCAGACCGTTGAGCGTCTCGCCGATCGAATTGGCCGCGCGCAGTGTGAGCGCGTCGCCACTGAGCGAAGTCGCGGGCGCGATCAGGTCTTTATCGCCGAGCGGATTCGCGGTGACGAACACCGGCGCGAGCGTGGCGTCGGCGGTGTTTTGCTGCGCTGTTGCGGTGCTTGTTGCGGTGTTTGTTGCGCTGTCCGTGGACTGCCCATGAACCAGCGCGCTCACGAGAGCGAACGAGACAGGCGTGAGGCGCAAAAGCGTCGCGCGGGACGAAAAAGCGCGTTGCGGGCTGGGCAAACGACGCGCGCGCCGCTGCTTCGCTGAAGATTCAGACTCGGTTGAAATCGCCACGATGGTTGTTTTTTGCGTCGGTGGATTGAAACGCGGCGCGTGGCCAATTCCCCTGGGCCCGCGTGCGCCGCGCATGGTTTGCTCTGTTCTGCGTGCATGGCTGCCCGCAACAGTCGACGCGAATGTTACGTTATAACATTACCAATTGTGAAGAAATTTTTCAGTTGGCTTGGGACAGAAATGGCGGAACGGCAGCAGGGGAATCCGGCCGATAACCCGGCAGGCAAGGATTCCAGCCGCATCGACAAATTCTTTCGACAGACTTGCAAGCGGCGTGGCCCGCGCGCATATTGTCGCCATCGGCCCACACTCGCGCGGGCGGAGTCAAAGTCATGGACGACCCTGCACGCCTGCGATATCTGCGCCTCGCGCTCCTCGTGACCGGTGCGATCGCCACCTTCGCCGTCTATCCGCTGATGGTGCTCTGGCCTGCTGGCTGGGCCTGGCATAGCGGGCATTCGGACTATCCGCTCATGATCGCCGGCATTTATGCGACGCTCGGCGTGTTTCTGATGCGCGCCGCACGTGATCCGCTCGGCCATCTGAGCCTGATCTGGTTCACGGTCTGGTCCAGCGTGGTGCACGGCGCGATCATGACCGTGCAGTCGCTCGCGACGCCCGGCCATGCCGGCCATCTGCTGGGCGATGTGCCCGCGCTTTTCGTGATCGCGGCCGTGCTGGCCGTTCTGACACCGCGCGCCGTACCGCGAGGATCGCGCCCCATGACCCAAAACCCAGTCTGAAACTGCTGCCGATCGCCGCAGCGCTCAACTTTTGCGCCGCGCTGCCGACAAAGGGATAGACGCTGTTCCCACCACCGTTTCAGTCGCCGTTATCGAATCCGCGAATCCGGCATTCCAGAATCGTTTCCGAACATGTCCCGCCCCATCCGCCTCTGGCTGGCTTTGGCCTTCGGCCTCGCCCTCAGTCTTTCGGTTCTCGCCACCGGCGACGCCGCCGAACCCTCACCGGCCACCATGGTCGTGAGTCTTGTCGTCCAGCAATCCTGCCTCGTGAGCGCCGTCGACGACAGTGTCGCGCCCGCCGTCAGTTGCCTGCACGGCGAGCCCTACCTCGTCTCCCACGCCGACGCTTCGCCCATCCGCAT
Source organism: Paraburkholderia sp. Ac-20340 (assembly GCF_017104965.1). Taxonomy (GTDB): domain Bacteria; phylum Pseudomonadota; class Gammaproteobacteria; order Burkholderiales; family Burkholderiaceae; genus Paraburkholderia. Next base: position 14,339 of record NZ_JAAGPR010000048.1, on the reverse strand, counting down.
CACCTCGGCGGTGCAATTCGGCGCGCAGCGCACCGCGAATGCGCTGTGGACGGTCACGTTCTGATTGGCTCGCCCCGGCATTAGCGCAGCGCCTTGAACGCGATGCCCGGATAGTCGAGTTTCGGCGTCCGGCTCGCGAGGAAGGCGTGCAGTTCCTGCACCTGCGCGGCTTTGTCCGAGTCCTCCGGCCGGCTCAGGTAATACGCGTCGCCGCTGCTCACGGCCGTCTTGAACGGCAGCACGAGCTGCCGCGCATCGATCGCGCTCGCGCAAAGCGCGAGATCGCCAATCGAAACACCGTGGCCCGCGGCGGCCGCGGCCATCCCCTGTTCGAGCATGTCGAAAACCTGGCCACGCGTGATGTCGATGTGACCAGCGTGGCCGCTCGCCTTCAGCCAGCGGCGCCAGTCGCGGCGGTCGGTTGACGGATGAATCAGATCGCACGCGCCCAGATTCGCGCGCGCCGCTGGCGCGAGCGCACGCGAGCAGATCGGGATCAGCCATTCATCGAATAGCTTGACGCTGTGCGTGCCTTCGCCAAACCGGCCGCCGCCGAGCAGGATCGCGCAATCGTAGGGCTCGCTGAAAAAATCGACCGTATCGACATCCATCCACACGCTGGCGATCTGCACTTCGAACCCGGGCTGCGTCTTGCGAAACGCCGCGAGCGCGTCGAGCAGCCAGCGCATGGTCAGCGTCGAAGGCGCTTTCAGCCGCAGCACATCGCGCGGCGCCTGAAACACCGCACAGGCCTCTTCGATCTGCCGGAAACCGCGCCTGAGCCCCGACGCAAATATCTGCGCCTGCGCCGTCAGGTGCAACTTCGGCCCCTGGCGCACAAACAGTTTGCGGCCGAAATAATCTTCGAGCGTCTTCACGTGTTTGCTCACGGCACTTTGCGTGAGATTGAGTTCTTCTGCGGCGAGCGTGAACGAACCTGTGCGTGCAGCGCTTTCGAACGCACGCAAGGCGTAAACCGGTGGCAAAGGTTGGGTTTTCAAGGCGGGCGTACCATGAGTAAAAGTCATGCTTTCGCGCAGTATTTTCCGTTTTTCGACTGCGGTGCTGAGCGGCAATACTATACCCATCTACGCGATCTGCATGGTTTCACGCCTTAACCGCACTCTTCGCGCACGGCTTTAAATTCGACTTTTACTCATGAATCTCCACTACACGCTTCTGCTCGCCTATGTGGCGGCAATCGTTCTGCTGATCGCAACACCCGGCCCTGTCGTCATGCTCGTGGTGGGCAATGCGGCGCGACGCGGTGTCCAGCAGGGCTTTCTCACTGCCGTGGGCGCGAACGCCGCCAGCCTGGTGTTGATCGCCGTGGCAACGTTGATGGTCTTTGGCGTGGTGTTAGTCAGCGATCGCCTGCTTGCGGGCTTGCAGGTTCTGGGCTGCGTCTTCGTTTCGATACTGGCGATCCGCACCTTGTACGGCGAATGGCGGAGCGGCGATAAGACAACGCCTGGCGCCGCTGCCACACCGCAGCGTTTGCCCGCTACGTTTCAGGGCTTTTTTGTGGGCATTGCCAATCCCAAGGACGTGCTGTTTTTTGTTGCGTTCTTTCCGCAGTTTATCGGCGTCACTTCGGATTCGCGTGTGAGCCTGCTGATTCTGGCGGCGATGTGGATCATTGTCGATTTCACGATCCTGAGCAGCTATATCGCGGCGTGCAGACATCCGCTGATTCATCGTCAGCAACGCTGGATTTCCATTCTGTCTGCGGGGTTTTTGCTGGTGCTAGCCGTCGCCGGGCTTGCCGGAACGGTGCAAGGCGGCGTGTAAAAATCGCCATGAAGGCATAAAAAAACCGCTGCACCGAGCAGCGGTTTTTTTACTACGTCTATTCGACGCTCATTCGACCTTCATTCGACGCTTATTGAGCCGCGGGCGACTTCACGCTCGGCCGTGCCAGCGTATTGTTCGCGCCATAGGCGCCAGTAACCGCTGTAGCGTTCTGCTGGCTCGCGCCCTGCGCTGCTGCACTCATACCGCTTTCCGTATTGGCGGCGGCTGGCGTGCCATAGCCGCTCGATTCAGTCGTTGCGCTCACCGGCGATTTGACGCTCGGCGTCGCCAGCGTGTTGTTCTGCGCAAAAGCGCCGCCCGACAGGGCCAGCGCGGCGATCGCGATTAGCGTGCGAGTTGCCTGGTTCATGATGTGCTCCTCCATATTGGATTGAAATACCGATCTAAACGATCTGCTTTTTATTTCTCAATCAGCTTTGGCGACGCGCAATGCGTTCGACGCCAGCTAACGACCAGTTTAGGAAGAGTGCTGCGAATAATTAAGCGCGTTCTGCGCAATGGTAAGTTTCGATTTTTGACGTCAAGGGGATCGGATTCTGTCGATCAGAAATAGATTGTGGCGGTAATGGTGTCGCTATAGCTGCCAGGCGTTGGCGTAGTTTGTGCGGGCACCTGTCCATAGACCGTGAAAACCTGCTGCGTGCCGGAACCCGTGCCGGCCTGTGTGGATGTGCCACCTGTGCCGTCGCCCCACGCGCTGCTATGCCCTGAATCCAGATAGAGCTGGTAATTCACCGCTCCCCCGCCACCCGAGCGCTGCATCGCGCGCGCAGCGACATTACCGCTCGCGCCGCCATTGAGCGCGATCTTGAAGGCATCGCCATTGGTACAGACCGTGGTGATAGCCCCGGTCGCCTTGAGCGCCGATGACAGCACGCCCGCCGAACCAAACGCCACATTCGTCGCGGTGATATTGCAGTTATTGATGACCGTGGCCGTGACCGAAAAAGGAAACGTGCCGCCCGTTCCCAGCGATGCGCAAGTCGGCGCAATCAGCAAATAGAAGCCGTAATTGATCGACGTGGTGGTACCGCCGAAGTTCTGCGTATAGACCGTGCTCGCGTTATTCACAGTGGGCACCGTGGGCTGCGCGGAGCTTATCTGGCCATAAACAGTCACGTTGGTCGTGAGCGTGGTGCCGCTCGGTTTGGCCATCGTGAGCGAAATAGGCGTCGTGCCCGAATACGTCGAGCCCCACGCCTGGCTGTGGCCCGCATCGCGAAAGAGGTCGTAGCTCAACTGGTTGGTGCCGTTGGTGAGCACACGCGGGCTTGTACCGCCCAGATTCAGACACACCAGCACATCGGGTGTGAGCGAGACCGCGGGCCATGTGCAGGTCACGGCGATGGTGGTGGTCGCGGTGACCGCAACGCCCGCGATCGGGCTGACCGAGCCGAACGACACGGGATTGGCCACCGCCGTGCAACTCTGCGCCTGCGCGCTGCTCGCGCCCAGCAGCAGCGCGAGACAGACGCCGATCATCAACAGCGCGTGCCTGATCGCTTTCAAGGCTGCGCTCCCTGGCCTTGTTGCCCATGCAACTGGCACACAAGCGGCCCGATGGTCTGCAGGGTATCGCCCTTGCCCTCAGCCCACGCAAACGATATTTCGCACTGTTTATCACCTGACTCGATCTGCAGATGATTCTGCGGCACAAGTCCATCGACGAAAGTCAGCCCGTCATAGCCGATGATGGTGTCGTGCCCGCTCTCCACATGATGCACGCGCGCGCCGGCGGGCAGCGGCTTGCCGTCGGCGTCGTGCACGATGATCGAAGCCGCGTGATAGCGCGTCACGCCGAAGTGCGCGAGCACGCCCGACTGCGCCTGCGGCACCACATCCATCGAGGTATCGGCGATACGCGCGTCGACGGGCAAATGCATGGCGTCGATCGCCACCTGATTGTGCTGGAAGGAGTTGAGGTCGGGGATCAACAGATGACCGCCGCCATCGGTCACGCCAATCACACGGTTTTCGTGCAGCACCGGAATGCCCGACACGCCATCGGTCGACACCAGCGTAAAGCCATCGTCGATACGCCGCGCGGGCTGCACGGTGCCGTCCATCACCACCACCGCGCCGGTCAGATCGAGCGCGCCAATCGTCTGCCCCGCCACCTGCTGCACCGAAGCCGTGGCCTCGCCATAGCGGCCCAGATACTGCAACTGGCCCTGGCGGAACGGCGTCGCGCCGGTGCCGCCCGCCTGCACGCCCCAGCCCCAGCCGCCCGAATAATCAGGCGGACGCAACGCATTGACGTTCCATGTCGATGCCCCGTCCTGACGGCCCACGGTCGCGTTGATCGAAGCGTTGCCGCCCAGCCCGATACTCGCGGAAAGCAGCACGCCACGCGAATCGTGCTGGCGAAAATCCTGGTACGCGCTCAGATTCAGCGACACCAGATTGCCGAAGTTAAATGTCCACGCAATCGAGCCGATCTGCGAAACCGGCGCGGAAGGAATCTTGTAGCCGATATAGCTGAGCGACACCGTCTGATTGCGCAGAAAAGGCACGGCCAGCGTCACGCGGTCCGTGATATCGGGCACGGGCGAGCCGTCGCGCGAACCGAGATCGCCGTAATTGCCGAACGCGCGGATCGTCTGGGCATCGACGGAAAACCGTTGCGATACGTACTGATAGCCGAGGCTCAACTGCGCGCCATTGAGTTTGCCGCCGCTGCCCGATACCGAGCCGTTGAGCACACCCGCCGTGCCCAGGCCGAACAGCACGCCGCCGCCCGCATTGACGAGACCGCCGGTGGCTTCGCCGTGCGCTTCGAACGTCACATGATCGTTCAGGCCATACCGCCACGAAGCGCTCACCGCGGGGTTCGTATCGTAGTCGAATGAATCGAGCCCGTAATTACGGCGCAAAAAGCCCGCTTCGAACGAATAGCTCGACAGTCCCGCCGCCATCAGGCGCGTATCGACATAGAGCGGCACGGAAGCCGAAATCGTGCGGCCCAGCGCGTCGTGCGTGATGACCGTGGCCTGGCCCGCGCCCGTGATACCAGGCACATCGTTGATGATGAACGGGCCGCTCGGCACATTGCCCGAATACTGGCGCACGCTGTTGATGTAGAGATCGACCGACGTGGGCACCACGGCGCTGCCCGGCAGCGCGGGCACCGGGAAGGTCACGAGGTCGGGCCGCAAGGCGAAGTTGCTGCGGTATTGAAAACCGGCCATGCGGATCGAGCGCGTCCACGCGAGCGACGACGTTATCGTGTCGCCGAATTGCGTGGTGCTCAGGTTCGCGGGATTCGACATGCTCCACGAACTATCGTAGCGCACGTACTCGTTGCGGTCGTGGTACAGATACGCCACGCCCGTATTGCTTAGCACTCCATGAGGATCGAAATAACGCTCCTCGCTCCAGAGTGCAAATTCGGAAGCCGAGCCGCCCTGCGCGAACGCATCGTAATTGAACACGAAGCCGCGTGCGGACGTGGCCGGCGGCACCGCCGAAACCGAACGCGTATCGAAGGCAAAAGGCTTGCGGATCGCATCGGGAATCTGCAGTTCGAGCGTCTGATGCTGCGCATCGTAGCGATAATGCAGGCCCGGCAGCGAATCGAGATCGACGCTCGCGCTGTCTGCAATGCCGAGTTGCGCCGTCGCCACGCCCACCTGCGAAAGATCTTCGCCGGTCGCGAACAGATGGCCGCCCAACTGGCGAAAGTGCACGATCTGGGCAGTACGCTGGCCGTTCACATCGACTTCGAGATACAGATCACGCGTATCCATTGCGCCCGCGTTGATCAACTGTCCTTGTGCATGCGCCGCGGCGCTGAAAAACGCCAGCAGCACGGCCACCGATACCATGCGCCTCGCCCGGCCACGGCGCACACCGCTCCGAGTTCGTTTCATTCTTCGTCGTTCGTTTCATGCTGTCCTCCGGCGCGCGCCGCATGGTGACGCGTGCGCCGACGAGCCCTCGCTACGCTCAGCCTCCCTGCTCGATCGACACGGTTCCTTCGAGCGGCAAGGTGTTGACCGTCGCTCGCACCTTGAGCTGGCCGCCGAATTTCGTATCGGCGGGCACCGGCACATTCCACTGGCGGCTCTGCCGCGCAAGCGCATAGCCGAGCAGCCCGTGCGTGACATCCCAGTGATGACCGGCATCGTCGAATAACGACACCGCCGCGATCTGCGCACGCTTCGTGCCGGCGTTATCGGCGCGCAACGCATAGCCTTGCGGACCGCGCACGAGACGCCAGGCAAGCAGAGGCCGCGCCACCGAACCGCCCGGCCCATCGACGAATACCGGCACCGAATAGCGCAGCCGGATCGTCACGCCTTCCGCACCCGGCGAGCCCGGCGCAGGCAGTTCGTCGATCAGGATGCGGTAGCTCTGCTCGATCGCAGCGGCAGCGCTTGCGCCCTGCGGCGGCGCCGAGGCGTTCGCACGCACCAGCCGCACGAGCTGATCGCTATGCGGCGCGATCTCGATGAGCGGCGGACTCGCGATGACCTCGCCCGTGGGCGTGAGCACGTCGTCGCCCTGCGCCTCGCTCCACTGGAACACGCGCACCTGACCGTAAAGCGGCGTATCGCCGGGATTGCGCAGGGTCAGCCCGGTCGCCGCCTCGCCCGCCGAAAACTCGATCGTGACCGGCGATATCTGCAAGGTCGCGGCCATGGCGCCGTGAGCGGCGAGCGCCCACGGCAACGCCGCCGCGATGGCCCTCGCAGCAGCCGTCGCGGCGTGCACAGCGAGCCTGCGCTTCAAAAGTAGACCGTCGCGGTGACCGTTGTCTGGTAGGTATCCGGCTTCGGCGTGGTCTGCACGGGCACCTGGCCGTAGACCGTAAGCGTTTGCGCCGAACCGCTGCCGGTGCCGGCCACCGTATTGGTGCCCTGCGTGTTACCCCAGATCGTCGTGCGGCCCGCATCCTGATAGAGCTGGAAGCCCACGGTCGTGGTGGTGTTGCCGGTAGCCGTGCCTGCCATCAAGCGGCTCGTGACGCTGGAGCCCGTGACGTTGCCGCCGTCGAGGCCCACGTTATAGGGCGTCGTGTTCGTGCAGGTGACGCTCAACGTGGTCTGCTGGTTGATCGCCGTGCCCAGCACGCCATTCGTGCCGAAGCTCAAGGGATTGGCGGAGATCGCGCAATTGGCCTGCAATGTCAGCGTGACGTTGAATGTGGCGGTGGCGGTGCCGTTCGAATAGACGGCGGCCTGAGCTAACGGAACGAGCGGCGCGACCGGCATCAAGGCAATCTGCACAGCGACGGCGGTAGCGATCAGGTTGGTTCGTTTCATCGACCTTGCTCCTGCATGCGGCTTCAATCAAGCGAATAGCATCGGACTACGGGGAAGTGAACACTATCGATTATCCAGTGAATCGACACTTTATTTATACGAACAATGTCACATTACGTTGAGCGCAATTACATTCTGTTACAGATTGATTATTCATCGTGAATAGCATCGCGTAATTGCTTCTGCCATTCATGCTCAATCGGTCTTTAAAGGCATTTTTTACATCACATCGATTTCGCTTCGAAACGCCCTTTCTGAGCCCTTATACACGGCACATTTTGCTGATCCCGAGCAGGCACCGATGCATCCACAGGCAATTCATTCCCTTTAAATGCGATTTGAATCGCACTCAACGAGTGATTTAAAAACTTCGAACTTCGATGCGCAGCAACTGCATAAGCCGCGCCATGGAAACTGATTCCATGGCGCGCCTTATTCCATTCACCGGGCAACGACACCCAGTTGCTGCAGGAAAGTCAGGTTATCTTCGAGATGCCAGTTATCGGCAATCTTGCCGTCGCGAATGCGATAGATATCGGTGGCAATGAAATCCACCGTCTGGCCCTTGCCCTGCACGCCGTTGAACGTGCCCGTGAAATGCCCCGTGAAGCGCAGATGCGTGATCACACGATCGCCAGCGACGATCATCTGCTCGACATCGGCGTGAACGTCGGGCACCGCGGCGTGAAAGACCTTCGATGCAGCGAGCGGCCCCGCGATACCTTGCGCACGCCCGGCAGGCAGCGTGCGGTCCGTGAAGTCCGGCGCGAGCGCGGCGCGCGCCTGCGCTTCGTCGCCCGTACTCCAGAAGGTGTCGTAGAGACGCGCGGCATGGATCTGTTGCTCAACCTGTTGCGCGGGCAAGCTTTTATCGACGATCAGTTCGTGCGGCTGGACGAGGTTGGTATCGGTTGCGCCGGCGGCCTGCGCCTGACTGGCGGCAAGGATCAGGGCGGCGGCGGTAAGAGCAAGCGTGGCTTTCATGACGGTTCCTGGCAGAGAGAGTCGGAGGGTTCGACGCGTCGTGCAGTGCGTATGAATGCATTCTGCGACCCGCCGCCAGAATTGATAATTGAGCGCCTTATTGAATCATTTTCCACATAAACAGAAAAATAGACGCCATTCGAGACAAGCTGCGCTCAGGTAATTTCCGGTAAGAAAGCACCAGAAATGCGTCATCTAGCCCCTCGAAGTCACCTGATCGCCGCACAAGATGAAAATTTTCAGCGCCCTTACAGACTGATTGCAAAGCATTTTTCAGTGCTTTCTTAAAAATTTTGATATGCGCCCTAAATATAGTCAGACAAATGACGTTATGAGAGAGGTACGCCCGCAGCCACCCACGTCTCAGCAAGCCGGTCACTGCGCAGCGTCATCCTTGGTCAAACCGGTACAGACGCATGACACTCACTATTCGAGCGCGTATCGCACTCACCTTTGCACTTCTCGCCGCCCTGCTCACCATCTCCGGTGTGCTGGGCTTCATCAGCACGGAAAAGGCCAATAGCGCCAATCGCGACACCTATCGCAACAAGCTCGCCGAATCCACGGCGATCGACAACGCCGAGATCTACATCGCGCGCACGCGCCTCGTGCTCGACCGCGTAGCGCTGCACCCCGAAGCGTCGAGCGTGCCCGACCAGATCGATCGCGCCGCCGGCTTCTTCAAGAACTCCGACGAGTGGTGGGGCAAGTTCCAGCAGATGCCGCACGAACCCGACGAACTGCCGTTGATCGCAAAGACGACCGAGCGCCGCACGGCCATGCGCGACGCCGTCTCCGCGTTCACCAAGGCGCTGCAGTCGGGCGACAAGGAAACCGCCGACAACATCGCGATGACGCAGCTCTCCGATCTCTACAGCAAGATGAGCGCGGCGAATAACGAGGTCAAAAAGCATCTGTACGAGAACGCGAAGACGCGCTACGAAGAAGCCGAATCGAACTTCTATCTGTTCTCGACGATCAGCGGCGTGATGGTGGTGCTGGGTCTGGTTTCTGCAGGTCTCGGCTGGGTGCTGCTGCGCCGTGCGATCATGAATCCCCTCAACTACGCACTGGAAAGCCTGCAGGAAATCTCCTCGGGCAATCTCAGCCAGACGGTGCGCGCGCAACGAAATGACGAAATGGGGCTGCTGCTGGAAAGCATCGAAAAGACCCGTATCGAACTCGGCAATGTGACGGGCTCGGTGCGCTCGGGCAGCGAGTCGGTCTCGGTCGCCACGCGCCAGATCGCTGCGGGCATGATCGATCTTTCGGCGCGTACCGAAGAACAGGCGGCGTCGCTGCAGGAAACGGCCGCCAGCATGAACGAACTCACCTCGGCCGTGAAGCAGAACACGGACAACGCCCGCACCGGCAGCGATCTTGCGCAAACCGCCGCAAACGTTGCCACGCGCGGCAGCGACATGGTGCAGCGCGTGGTGCACACGATGGGCGAAATCGAAGGCAGCTCGCGCAAGATTTCGGACATCACCGCGCTGATAGAAGGCATCGCGTTCCAGACCAATATTCTTGCGCTCAACGCGGCCGTCGAAGCGGCCCGCGCAGGCGAACAGGGACGCGGCTTCGCCGTGGTCGCCAGCGAAGTGCGCTCGCTTGCGCAGCGCTCCGCCGCCGCAGCCAAGGAAATCAAGGATCTGATCGCGAACTCGGTGCAGACCGTCTCGCACGGCACGGAACTGGTGTCGTCGGCGGGTGCGACGATGTCGGAACTGCATACCGCGGTCGAGCGCGTCACGGCGATCATGAACGAAATTGCTTCGGCATCCGAACAACAGCAAAGCGGTATCGAACAGGTCGACACGGCCGTGACGCAGATGGACGAAGTCACGCAGCAGAACGCGGCACTGGTCGAGCAGGTCACTGCCGCCGCGCAAGCGCTCGACACGCAGTCGAACAAGCTCAGCAACACCGTGCAGGTTTTCCGGGTGGCCTGACGCCTTCACGGCGTTCCGGTTTCCCCGTTCTCCGGGCGCGTTGCGGCTCGCTTTGCGCGAGCGGCCGCGCGCCCTATGTATCACAAGCGCATCAGCGCCACATGCTGGAGTCCCCTTCCTTATGACATCGCCAGACAAGGCGGGCCGTCGCTCGTTCCTTAAAGGATCGATTGCGATCGTGCCCGTTGCCGCCGTCGGCACGGCTTCTGCCGTGCTGCGCCCCACCGCGGACGAAATCAAACGCTCCGCGCCGCCGCCCGATACCCCCGCCCAGGAGCACTATCAGCCCGGCTTTTTCACGCCCGACGAATGGGCCTTCGTGAACGCCGCGTGCGACTGCCTGATTCCCAAGGACAAGGTCGGCCCCGGCGCCGTCGAACTGGGCGTGCCGCAATACATCGACCGTCAACTGCAGACCGGTTACGGCGACGCCTCGCGCTGGTACATGAGCGGCCCGTTCCAGAAGGGCGCGCCGGAATTCGGCTATCAGTCGAAGCTCACGCCGAAGGAACAATACCGCCTGGGCATTCGCGCCATCGACACGTATTGCAAGGCGCATTTCGGCGGCAAGACTTTTGCGCAGCTCGACAAGGAAAAACAGATCGCATTCCTGAAGGAAGTCGAAGGCGGCAAGATCCAGGACGACTTCAACATGAAATCGTTCTTCAGCGGCTTCCTGCTCAAGAACACCATGGAAGGCTTCTTCGGCGACCCGATGTACGGCGGCAACAAGGACATGGGCTCGTGGAAGATGATCGGCTATCCGGGCGCACGCGCGGATTACGTCGAATGGGTCAGCGAATCGAAACCGTATCCGTACGGTCCGGTCAGCCAGTACGGCAAGCGGGGTTAAGCAGCATGGCAACAATCAAGAAAAAACCGGTAGACGCGGTCATTGTCGGCTTCGGCTGGACCGGCTCGATCATGGCGATGGAACTGTGCAGCGCGGGCCTGGAAGTGGTTGCGCTCGAACGCGGCGACGGTCGCGACACGATTCCGAATTTCGCGTATCCGCAGATCGTCGACGAAATCAAATACTCGGCGCGCAATGCGCTCCTGCAGAATCTCTCCAAGACCACGGTCACCACGCGCCATAGCAAGGACGATACGGCTCTGCCCTATCGCCAGATCGGCTCGTTCAAACCGGGCGAAGGCGTGGGCGGAGCAGGCACGCACTGGTCGGGCGTGCAGTCGCGCGTGATGCCGGACGAACTGCGCCTGCATAGCCGCGTGAAAGAACGCTATGGCGAGAAGTTCATTCCCGAAGGCATGCAACTGCAGGATTGGGGCGTCACCTATGACGAACTCGAACCGCATTTCGACCGCTGGGAATATGTGTGCGGCACCTCGGGCCGTGCGGGCAATATCAAGGGCAAACCGCAGGAAGGCGGCAATCCGTTCGAAGCGTATCGCTCGCGCGAATTCCCGCTGCCGCCGCTGCCCGATCACCCGACCGGGCGCCTGTTCGCCAAGGCCGCGCGCGAACTCGGTTACAAGCCGTTCGCGCTGCCTGCCGGCAATGCGTCGGGCGCGTATCAGAACGAATATGGCTGCCAGCTCGGACCGTGCAACTTCTGCGGTTTCTGTAGCGATTACGGCTGCCTGAATTATTCGAAGGCATCGCCGCAAACCGCGATCATTCCGGCGCTGCTGCGCAAGCCCAATTTCGAACTGCGCGTGAATTCGCACGTGCTGCGCGTCGAACTGGACAAGGACGGCAAGCAGGCCACCGGCGTCACCTATATCGATGCTCAGGGTAACGAAGTATTCCAGCCCGCCAATATGGTCGTGCTGGGCGCATTCCAGTTGCACAACATTCGCCTGATGCTGTCGTCGAAGATTGGCAAGCCGTACAACGTCGATACCGGCGAAGGCACCGTGGGCCGCAACTTCTGCTACCAGGTGCTCAACAGCGTCAACATGTTCTGGGACAAGGACGTCTACATCAACCAGTTCATGGGCGCGGGCGGCGGCGGCCAGGCGATCGAAGAGTTCAACGCGGACAACTTTGATCACGGCCCGCTTGGCTTTATCGGCGGCGGCATTATCTGGGGTCGTCAGACCGGCAATGGTCCGGTGCGCGGCATTCCGCTGCCCAAAGGCACGCCCAAGTGGGGCAGCGAATGGAAACAGGCGGTATCCGATAACTTCCTGCACACCGGCCGTATCGAATCGCAGATCAGCAACATGGCGTATCGCGGCTGCTTCGCCGACCTCGATCCGACCTACAAGGACGCCTACGGCGAACCGCTGCTGCGCATCACGCTCGACTGGCAGGACAACGACCTGCGCGCCTCGGAATACGTGGCCGGCAAGATGATGGAGATCGGCAAGCAGATGAACCCGAAGAGCATTTCGGGCCGCATTCTGAAGCCGGGCGCGCATTGGGACACGCGCGCGTACCAGAGCACGCACGTGAACGGCGGCACGTCGATGGGCGCCGATCCGAAGACCTCGGTGGTCAACAAATACCTGCAGAGCTGGGACGTGTCGAACGTATTCGTGCTGGGCGCGAGCGTATTCGCGCACGGCATCGGCTACAACCCGACGGGTCTCGTGGGCGGCCTCGCTTATTGGGCGGCCGCGAATATCCGCGAGCGTTATTTGAAGAACCCCGGCCCGATGGTCCAGGTTTGAGGAGCCACACGACATGCGCAAACTTACCGTAGCAATCGCCGCGGCCGTCGTGGTCGTGGGCGGCCTGTGGGCCGGCAGCCTGATCAAGCCGAGCCTGACGATCGACGCCCAGGCGCTGAGCGCGCCGGGCAACGCCGCGCACGGCGAATATCTCGCACGTGCGGGCGACTGCATGGCCTGCCATACCTCGAAGGGCGGCGCGCCGTTCGCAGGCGGCGTGCCGCTGTCGACGCCGCTGGGCGCGGTCTATTCGACCAACATCACGCCGGACAAGACGCACGGCATTGGCAACTGGAGCTTCGAAGACTTCGCGCTGGCGATGCGCGAAGGCGTGACGCCGGGCGGACGCCACCTGTATCCGGCGATGCCCTATACGTCGTATGCGAAGGTGAGCGACAGCGACCTGCGCGACCTCTATGCGTACTTCACCTCGGGCGTGAGCGCATCGCCGCAGCCGAACCAGCCGGCGGATATTCCGTGGCCGCTCGACACGCGCTGGCCGCTCGCCTACTGGAACCGCGTCTTCCACGACGACACGCGCTACAAGCAGGACAGCGCGCATAGCATCGAATGGAATCGCGGCGCGTACCTGGTGCAAGGTCTCGCGCACTGCGGCACCTGCCACACGCCGCGCGGCGTGGGCTTCCAGGAACTCGATCTGGACGGATCGAGCGCGCGTTACCTCTCGGGCGCACGCATCGACGGCAGTTCGCCGGTCAACCTGCGCGCCGACAAGGGCACGGGTCTGGGCGAGTGGAACGAAGCCGATATCGTCGCGCTGCTGAAGACGGGCCGCACGGCGCATTCGGCTGTGACGGGGCCGATGGGCGAAGTGGTCGAGCACAGCACGCAGTACCTGAGCGACACCGACCTGCACGCGATCGCGGTCTACCTGAAGAGCCTCACGCCGCTTTCGGACGAAGCTGGCGCGCCGGCATACAAGGCCGACGACGCCACGCTAACGTCGATCATGACGGGCCACGCCAACGAAGTTGGCGCGCGCATCTACATGGATAGCTGCGCGGCCTGCCATCGTCAGAATGGCGAAGGCGCAGCGCGCGTATTCCCGTCACTGGCGAACAATCCATCGGTACTGGCGAAGCATCCCGACTCGCTGATCGCGGTCATTCTGGCGGGCTCGCGATTGCCGTCGACGGCATCGGCACCGGCACCGCTGGCGATGCCGCCGTTCGCATGGCGCTACGACGACGACGAAATCGCGCAACTGGCGACCTTCGTGCGAACGGCGTGGGGCAACGACGCAAGCGCGGTGACGGCGAGCGACGTGAAGCGCGTACGCAATCAGATGGGAATCGAGGCAAAGCAGTAAGAGTGCAGCATAGCCGGCAAACCGATGGTTTGCCGGCTATGCCCACGGCGGAATTACCGGTTATACCCCACGGCGCGCGCAGCGCCGCCGGATGTGCGGGCGCCTTGTCACTGAGTGGTATGGTGCGGGGGACCGGATGCGCCTATACCATTCCCCCTAAAAGGCGGTTTGCCAACTGCGTCACACTAGCGGTGTGAGCGGCTTTCTTTTGCCTACTTTTCTTTGCCGCTGTGTATGGACTGGAGACATGGGTAACAGGTGTACGGAGACATGGGTAACACTTCGGACAAGTGAATCGTCTGGAGCCGGCCATGCCGTGGAACCCGAGAGACACCATGAATCTGCGTCTGGAATTTG
>NZ_JAAGPR010000047.1 GCF_017104965.1 Paraburkholderia sp. Ac-20340 | reverse complement strand
AACTCTTCAGTTTAAACCTGTTACTGTTTTCGGTTCTCTCGAACCGGTCGCTCACTCAAAGCTGACAGGTAGTTGAATTACTTCAAAAACCTGACTTACTTTTGTGTGAGACTCTTGATACTTTTGCCACTCCCGGTGAATTCCGGAGAACTCATCGGGCCGCATTATCATCAAGCGCCCACACTTATCGGCTGTAAATTTTTAAAGATCGATTCGCGAACACCAGTCAGACTTGAAACTTTCCGGCGGGTTCTGCGTCGCTGCGTCAGCAGCAGAGAAACGAGATTATGAAGGCTCTTCTTCGTTTCGTCAACATCTTTTTTTACGCTACTGCTTAAAAGATGCTGCCGGATCGAACCGCCGTGTTTCTGTCGGCGGCTTCGCTGCGGTACGGCGTGCAGCGAAGGGGGCGAATCTTAGCGCTATGGGCGCCGCCCCGCAAGGGGGTGACGCCCATATTTCTTCACTTTCCAGCAATTGCCGTCAGCGGAACGGCGTTCGCCATCGCAGCGTACCCCGCGTCGCTCGGATGAATGTGGTCGCCACTGTCGAAGTCGCGACGCAGACGCAGCGGATCGGCCGGATCACGCAGCGCCGCATCGAAGTCCACCACCCCATCGAACTGCCCGCTCGTGCGAATCCATTGATTCACCTTCGTGCGGATCGCCTCGCGCTCAGGCGGCAAGGCCGCCGGCGTGATCGTCGCGCCGAGCAGACGCATGCCGCGCGCATGCGCCGCCGCAATCACGCGCTTGTAGCCGCCAATCAGATCGTCCGCGTTCACCTGCGTGTGCGGGAAATCGCAGTCGAGCCCAGAACGCGGCGGCATCGCCTGGAAGTTGATGTCGTTGATGCCAATCAACAGCACCGCGGTGCGCACGCCGGCATGTCCCAGCCCGTCGCGCTGGAAGCGACGTTCGAGCGCCTCGCCGTAACACGGCGAATCGCTCAGCAGCCGGTTGCCGCTAATGCCGAGATCGATCACCGCCAGATCCGTGCGCTCGTGCGCCAGACGCCGCGCCAGCGCATCCGGCCAGCGATGGTTCTCATTGAGCGACGAACGCATGCCATCCGTGATCGAATCGCCGATCGCGGCAATCGTCTGCGCACCCGGCGCCTCGACCGCCAGCCCCGTCACCCACGCGTACTGCGTGAAGCGAACCGGAAACGCGCCAACCGACGGATCGGCAACATGATCGCCCGGGCGCGACACGTAATTCACCTGGCTCGCCACACGGTGCCACGCCACCATCGTCTGCCCCGCGCCCATATAGCTGCTGATGGCGTACGGCGCCCACTGCTTCAGGCCGATATGCACCGGATCACTATCGAGCTCGGCACCCGGAGCCAGCGAAACTGACTGGCGCCCGCCAAACGTCACCCGCACGCTTTCGGCCTGCTTCACCGCCGAGTCGCCAGCCGAAGGCGCAATCGCCATCGATTCGATCACCAGCGGCGTGCGCCCATAGAGATTGCTGATGTGCACGCGCGCCACTTCGCCGCCCAGCGTCGGATAGACGATCTGACGCACGGTGCGCCCCGCCACCTCGGGCGCGCGATAAAGCGGCGGCAATGCCTCGCGCTGCGGAATGGACTGGAGCGCGGTGGCCCAGCTCGTCACCCAATGGCCGCCGGCGGGCTGCTGGGCAAAAGCCGGCGTGGCCGCGCCGATAGAAACGAGCAAAGCGGCGCCGGCCGCGGTAGTAGCAAAGGAAATCTTCATGCGGTCGGATGCGCGCGTGTTGCGCGGAGTCGGGCAAAGCGACCATTGTGCCCCATGGCCCGGATCACGACCTTCCATCCTCCTGACAGCCCGCCTGGCGCAAGCGCTCCACCAACGCGCCTCGCGCACCTCAAAAAATTTCCTCCAGATCACCAGCTCGATCCACTAAAACTCAAACAGTGGAACGGCGCGCCCCAACACCGCTTCGCACCCTTTTGACCCAGCTCAAAATATTCATTTACCGACCGGTCGGTTGGTTTATACTGCACCCCACACCCAACATCGATGAGAGCGTCCCCATGTACACGCAATCCCTCGACATTCCCGGCAATGTCGCGCCGCTGGATACGGCGGCGGCGTCGCCCGAGCAGGTTCAGTTCGACGCGATCATGGCGGCCGACGGCAAGATCGAGCCGCAGGACTGGATGCCCGACGCCTACCGCAAGACGCTGGTGCGCCAGATTTCGCAGCACGCGCATTCGGAAATCGTGGGCATGCTGCCGGAGGGCAACTGGATCAGCCGCGCGCCCAGCCTCAAGCGCAAGGCGATCCTGCTCGCCAAGGTGCAGGACGAAGCGGGCCACGGCCTCTATCTCTATAGCGCGGCGGAAACGCTGGGCGTCTCGCGCGACCAACTGGTCGACGCGCTGCACGCTGGCAAAGCCAAATATTCGAGCATCTTCAATTACCCGACGCCGACCTGGGCGGACGTCGGCGTAATCGGCTGGCTGGTCGACGGCGCGGCGATCATGAACCAGATCCCGCTGTGCCGATGCACCTACGGCCCGTATGCGCGCGCCATGATCCGCATCTGCAAGGAAGAGTCGTTCCACCAGCGTCAGGGTTTCGACGCCCTGCTCGCGATGATGAGCGGCACCGACGCGCAGCGCGAACTGGTCCAGCAGGCCGTGAACCGCTGGTGGTGGCCGGTGCTGATGATGTTCGGCCCGAGCGACGCCGATTCCGTGCACAGCAATCAATCGGCGAAATGGGGCATCAAGCGCATCTCGAACGACGATCTGCGCCAGAAGTTCGTCGATGCCACGGTCGAGCAGGCCAAGGTGCTCGGCGTCACGCTGCCCGACGCCGATCTCAAATGGAACGAAGCGCGCGGCCACTACGACTACGGCACGATCGACTGGGAAGAATTCTGGCGCGTCGTCAACGGCGACGGCCCGTGCAACCGCGAACGCCTCGGCACCCGCGTGAAGGCGCATAACGAAGGCGCCTGGGTGCGCGAAGCCGCCCTCGCCCACGCCGAAAAGCAACGTCAGCGCGCCGACAAGCACGCCGCCTGATCGCAACCCACACTGGAAGGAGACAGCAAGATGAACAAGGAATGGCCGATCTGGGAAGTGTTCGTGCGCAGCAAGCAGGGCCTCGACCATAAACATTGCGGCAGCCTGCACGCGAGCGACGCGTCGATGGCGCTGCGCATGGCGCGCGACGTCTACACGCGGCGCCAGGAAGGCGTGAGCATCTGGGTGGTGCCGTCCGCCGCGATCACGGCGTCGGACCCGAGCGAAAAGGCCGAGCTGTTCGAACCGGCCGGCGACAAGATTTATCGGCATCCGACGTTCTACACGCTGCCCGACGAAGTCAACCACATGTAAGAGCGCGACCATGACGACGCCCACGCCCGAACATCTCGCCTACGTGCTGCGCCTTGCCGATACCGCACTGATCCTTGGTCAGCGCAACTCGGAATGGTGCGGCCATGGCCCGATCCTCGAAGAAGACATCGCGCTCGCAAACATGAGCCTCGACCTGATCGGCCAGGCACGCCTGCTCTACACGCACGCCGCGACGCTCGACAAGTCGCTCAACGGCCGCGAGCGCACCGAGGACGATTACGCCTACTTCCGCGCCGAGCGTGAGTTCGCCAACTACACGCTCGCGGAGCTGCCGCACTTCGGCCCGCTCGCCGGCACGACGCATTCGGCCAACGATTACGCCGTGACGATCGTGCGCAACTTCCTCTATGCGTCGCTGATGGCGCATCTGTGGACCGCGCTGCTGCGTTCCGCCGACCCGCAACTGGCCGCGATTGCCGAACGCTCGATCAAGGAAACGCGCTACCACGTGCATCACGCGCGCGAATGGCTGATCCGCTTCGGCGACGGCACCGAGGAATCGCACCGCCGCGCGCAAACCGCGCTCGACTGGCTGATGCCCTACACGCGCGAATTCTTCAGCACGGATGCGGTGGAAGCCGCCGTCGCCGAAGCCGGCATTGCGCCGCTCGCCGCGCAACTGGAAGCCGCCTGGCGCGTCGATGTCGAAGCCGCTCTGGAAGAAGCCACGCTCACCGCGCCTGCGCCGGTGAAGCACGTGACGACCGGCAAGCTCGGCGAGCATTCGGAACACATGGGCTTCGTGCTCGCCGAAATGCAGAGCCTCGCGCGCCAGCATCCCGGCGCACGCTGGTAAGCACGTAGCAACGACGCGAAACAAAGAGGAAGTCACGACGATGCAAGCGACTGCCGATCACACGCTCGAACGCGCCTGGCAAGTGCTCGAATCGGTGCCCGATCCGGAGATTCCGGTGGTGTCGATCCGCGAACTCGGCATTCTGCGCGACGTGCGCCGTGCCGATGACGGCCAGCTCGAAGTGGTCATCACGCCCACCTACTCGGGTTGCCCGGCGATGTCGCAGATCGCCGAGGATGTCGCGCACGCGCTCGACGCCGCGCAGATCGCCCCGCATCGCATCGTGACGACGCTCACGCCCGCCTGGACCACCGACTGGATCACCGCGGCCGCGCGCGAAAAGCTGCGCGCCTACGGCATCGCGCCGCCCACGGGCAACTGCGGCCCGGTCGCGCAACCAGGCGAGCAGCCGATCACCTTCATGCCGAAACTGCCCGCGCCCGTCTGCCCGCGCTGCGGCTCGAAGCACACGGAACGCCTCGCGCAATTCGGCTCGACGGCGTGCAAGGCGCTCTACCGCTGCATCGACTGCCGCGAACCCTTCGACTACTTCAAACCGTACTGATATGGCCACTCCGCAATTCCATTCGCTGCGCATCCGCGAAGTGCGGCCCGAAACCGCGGACGCGGTCTCCGTCGCTTTCGAAGTTCCGCCCGAGCTGCGCGACGCGTATCGCTTCACGCAAGGGCAGTTCGTCACGCTCAAGACCCACATCGACGGTGAAGAAACGCGTCGCTCGTACTCGATCTGCGTCGGCGTGACCGACTACGACCGTGACGGCGAACTGCGCATCGGCATCAAGCGCGTGCGCGGCGGGCGTTTCTCGAATTTCGCCTTCGACCAGCTGGCGCCGGGCCACGAAATCGACGTAATGACGCCCGACGGACGCTTCTTCACGCACCTGAACGCGGAGCACGGCAAGCATTACGTGGCGTTCTCGGGCGGTTCGGGCATCACGCCGGTGCTGGCGATCATCAAGACGACGCTCGAAGGCGAGCCGCGCAGCGCCTTCACGCTGGTCTACGGCAACCGCAGCGTCGACGCGATCATGTTCGCCGAGGAGCTGGAAGACCTGAAGAACCGCTTCATGGACCGCTTCCGCCTCTATCACGTGCTGTCCGACGATCTGCAGGACGTCGAGCTGTTCAACGGCGTGCTCGATCAGGAAAAGTGCGCGGCCTTCATCGAATCGCTGCTGCCGGCCGAGGAAATCGACGAAGCCTTCATCTGCGGTCCCGGCCCGATGATGGACGCCGCCGAAGCCGCGCTCAAGGACGCAGGCGTGGCGCAGCAGAAAGTGCATGTCGAGCGCTTCGGTTCGCCGTTGCCGCAGGCGGGCGTGCCCATCGTCGAAATCACCGAAAGCACGCCGGCCGCCGAGCTGGAAATCGTCATCGACGGCAAGAAGCGCAAGCTGCGTCTGCCTTATGAGGGCGTGAGCCTGCTCGACGTCGGCCTGAAGGCGGGTCTGGCGCTGCCGTATGCGTGCAAGGGCGGCGTGTGCTGCACCTGTCGCGCGAGGGTGCTCGAAGGCGAAGTGAAGATGGACAAGAACTACACGCTCGAGGAGCAGGAAGTGAAGGACGGCTTTGTGCTGACCTGCCAGTGCCATCCGGTGAGCGAGCGCGTAGTGGTGAGTTTCGACGAACGCTAAACGAAACACTCATCAGCGCGACGCCGCGAGCGTGCGGTTTTTTCGTCCAGCAATATGTGTGACGAATAGACCTTAGAGCAACAGCACGCTTTCGGCGCTCCAGCGATCCGCTTACACTAGGGGCCGCCCGCGAGTGGTGCAGCGCAGCGCTGCATCGGTGCGGTCGGTCCCTTTTGTCGTTGTGCGCATCGGCGCGCTTCTGGCACTTATTCAGTCGTTCAAGGCGTTCATGGTGAACGCAACGAGTTGTCGATGACCACGATTCACCTCATCCACGGCGAGCCGGCAGCGGCCGCGCTGCGTCAGGCTCTGCTGGCCCGCGAGGCCGCATGCCCGACAGCCGCCCAATCGGCGAGCCAAGTGATCGCGCTAGCCGACGACCTCACGGTCGGGCCGCTGCGCGATATCGACGAGGCAGCCAACCCGGGTGCGGCGCAACGCGCGGCGTTCTGGCAGCGTGTGGATGGCGAGTGCAACGAAGCGGGCGTGCTGCACACACTGGCGCAGCAGGACTGCACGGCACTCGCTGCGCTGGAAGCCGGCAACGCCAACGTGGTGATCTGGCACACGCCCGACGCCGCCGACCAGCTCGCGCTGCGCCGCGCCTGCTACCGCCTGCGCAATGCGCCGCAACGCCTGAACGAAGTGCGCCTCACGGCCGCCGATCTGGCCGGCTCGCCGGACGAAGCCGCCGCTCGCCTGCAGGCTCGCGTGCCGGATGCGGCGCCGATCTCGGTGCTGCGCATCACGCGCCTCGCGCTCGAATGGCAGGAAGCCAAGTTCGCCAACGGCGAAACGCGGCGCTGGCGCGACAACACCTTCACGAGCGGCACGCTGGCCGATCTCGACACGCAGATTCTCGACATCCTCGGCGAAGCCGCGCCGCCCGCTGCAGCCAGCGCGCCGTGGCTCGCCTGCGACACGCTGGGCGCGGCACTCGTGCGCGGTGGCGCGGGCTTTACGGTCGGCGAGCCGGTCGTGCTGTGGCGCCTGCGCGAACTGGCCGCCGCCGGCGAACTGCGCCTGCGCGACGACCTGTGCGCCTCGCGCAATGACAGCGCCAGCGGCTGCACGCAGAACACCCGCGCGGACCGCGCCGAGCGCCCCATTCCGGTGCACGCAGCCGCGCATCTTTCCCTTTCCCGCTGATCCTTCGCTGAATCCCTGCCGATAGACCATGGCCCGCACCCGAGCGCCCGACCACGAAACCCAGCGCGACCAGATCCTCGAACTCGCCGCTGCCAAGTTCGCCCAGACGAGCTATCCGAGCACATCGATGTCCGATCTCGCGGCCGCGAGCGGCACCTCGAAGGCGCGCCTCTATCACTACTACGAGAGCAAGGAAGCGATCCTGTTCGATCTGCTCGATCGCTACACCAAGCGCCTGATGTTGATCATCGCCGAGGTGGAAGGCGCGAGCCAGCGACGCGGCCTCGACGAACGCGAATGTTTCGCCGAGCTGATCCGCGCGTTTCTCGCCGAATACGAGACCTCGCACAGCCGCCATGTGGCCCTGCTCAACGACGTGAAATACCTCGTCGACGCCCAGCGCGAAATCATCCTGAACCGCCAGCGCGATGTGGTCGCCGCGTTCACACGCCAGCTCGCGCGCGCCTACCCGGGCCAGGTGACGGCGGACAACCAGACTTCGCTGACCATGATGCTGTTCGGCATGATCAACTGGACCTTCACCTGGCTCAAGCCGGGCGGCCGCATGGGCTACCGCGACTTCGCCCAGCAGGTGATCGACGTCATGGATCACGGTCTGCAAAGCCCCTGAACACGCCTCGCCGAATTTTGCGAACGCTCGATCAATTCGGGCCAGATTGATGCAGCGCAACATGATGTGCAGTCACAACAGTTGACGCGTCAAGCTATTCAGCACACATACCCATTAAAAATCAAAGAGTTACGCGCTGAAATTTATTAATTAGGCGCAACACTCAAATCCGTAATCCGGGTTTTCCCTAGATCGACCCCAGGGTTTCCGCTAGAATTCGTTTTGCGGCGCATCATCCATGCGCCGCGTTTCGTATTCAGGGAGGACCCCACATGACCACGATTTCGACCCAAGCCAAGGAGCCGATCCTCGCATCCGGCCGCCCGCTCGCGTCCGGACATTCGCCGGCCATGGTGCGCGTCCTCACCTCGGCAGACCGCGAACGCCTGCTCACGCACTTTCTCGCGCTCGATGGCGACGACCGCCTGCTGCGTTTCGGCCAGGCCGCGCCCGACCACGTGCTCGAAAACTACGTGCGCTCGATGGACTTCACGCGCGACACCGTGTTTGGCGTGTTCGACCATCAGCTGCAACTCGTGGGCGTCGGCCATCTGGCCTATCTGCCGGCGGACGGCAACGGCCGCACGGCTGAGTTCGGCGTGTCGGTGCTCGAAAGCGCGCGCGGCCAGGGCATCGGCTCGAAGCTGTTCGAGCGCGCCGCCATCCGCAGCCGCAACACGCACGTCACCACGCTGTACATGCACTGCCTGTCGCGCAACTCGACGATGATGCACATCGCCAAGAAGTCGGGCATGAAGATCGAGTACGCCTACGGCGAAGCCGACGCGTATCTCTCGCTGGAACCGGCCGACCAGAGCAGCATCATCGCGGAAATGCTCCAGGAGCAGGCTGCGGTGTTCGACTACGCGCTCAAGCGTCAGGCGCGCCAGGCGTCGAAGCTGATCGAAACGATCCTGCCGCAGGCTATCGCGGCGTGACTTCTGCCCGGCCTGGGTTGAACGAGCAAGAATGAAAAAAGCGGCTTCGGCCGCTTTTTTTACGTCTGCGGCTTTCAAAACCGCTTTACGTTTGCGAGATCGGCAGCGCCGTCGTCTCCTTGAACGTCTGCAGCGAAAAGCTCGACTTCACGTCGATCACCGACGGATGGTGCAGCAACTGGTCCTGCACGAAACGCGAAAAGTGCGCCATATCCTCCACCTGCACGCGCAGCAGGAAATCCATATCGCCGGTCATGGCGTGACACGCCACCACTTCGGGCCAGGTCTGCACCGCCGCGCGAAACAGCTCCGCGTGCGTCACGCCCTCGCGCCCCGAAGCGGTCGGCCCGCGCTTCTCCAGCCGCACGTTCACGTAGGCCAGCAGATCCAGGCCGAGCTTTTGCGCGTCGAGCAACGCCACATACGTGCGGATCACACCGCTCTCCTCCAGCCGGCGGATGCGCCGCAGACACGGGCTGGGCGAAAGATTCACCCGATCGGCGATCTCCTGATTCGAGAGCCGGCCATTTTCCTGAAGAATCGCCAGAATTCGCCGGTCGATCGCGTCCAGTTCGATGCTCGCCATTTTCTGCCTTCGATATATCCAATAAAGGCAGTTTATAGCTCAAATCAACGCACACGCGATTAAGTTCGCAAGTTTTCGCCCAGACCGCACGGCTACACTTTGTCGCACGAAATCACTCATTGAAGCGCGAATCAGGAGACAAGCATGCAGGTTCCCACCTGGGAGAACCCCGTCGGCACCGACGGCTTCGAATTCATCGAATACACCGCGCCGGACCCCAAGGCGCTTGGCAAGCTGTTCGAGCGCATGGGCTTCACGGCTGTCGCGCGCCATCGCCATAAGGATGTGACGCTCTATCGCCAGGGCGACATCAACTTCATCGTCAACGGCGAGCCGGATTCGTTCGCCCAGCGCTTCGCGCGCCTGCACGGCCCGTCGATCTGCGCGATCGCCTTCCGCGTCGACGACGCCGCCAAGGCCTACAAGCACGCGCTCGATCTGGGCGCCTGGGGCTTCGACAACAAGACCGGCCCGATGGAGCTGAACATCCCGGCGATCAAGGGTATCGGCGATTCGCTGATCTATTTCGTCGACCGCTGGCGCGGCAAGAACGGCGCGCAGCCGGGCAGCATCGGCGACATCAGCATTTATGACGTCGATTTCGTGCCGATCGAGGGCGCAGACCAGAACCCGGCCGGCCACGGCCTGACCTACATCGACCACCTGACGCACAACGTCCACCGCGGCCGCATGAACGAATGGGCGGAGTTCTACGAGCGCCTCTTCAATTTCCGCGAAATCCGCTACTTCGATATCGAAGGCAAGGTGACGGGCGTGAAGTCGAAGGCGATGACTTCGCCGTGCGGCAAGATCCGCATTCCGATCAACGAGGAAGGCGGCGAGACGGCCGGCCAGATCCAGGAATATCTGGATGCGTATCACGGCGAAGGCATCCAGCACATCGCGCTCGGCACCAACGACATCTATGGCACGGTCGATGGCCTGCGCGCTTCGCAGATCGCGCTGCTCGACACCATCGACACGTACTACGAGCTCGTGAACCGCCGCATTCCGGGCCACACCGAACCGCTGGACGAGTTGAAGAAGCGCAAGATCCTGATCGACGGGCTGCCCGAAGACCTGCTGCTGCAGATCTTCACGGAAAACCAGATCGGCCCGATCTTCTTCGAGATCATTCAGCGCAAGGGCAATCAGGGCTTTGGCGAGGGCAACTTCAAGGCGCTGTTCGAATCGATCGAACTCGACCAGATTCGCCGCGGCGTGGTGCAGGACAAGGCTTGAACCTCGCACAAGCCAAGCGGCGATAAATGCAAAAAGGGCGAAGATCACGCGATCTTCGCCCTTTTTAGTTTTTGAACCGCCGCCGCACACCTACGGCCGCGAATTCAGGTGAATGGGATGCGGCGCGGATCAGCGCAACATCGTCGAAATCCTGGTTTGAACGGCTTAACGCCCGACCTTGGGGGCCGGCAGCGGGTTCGAGTCAGCCTTCGCGCACAGCGTGATCTGCGCGCACGACGTTGCTGCGTTCGCGCCCTGGGTACGGGCATTCGAATGCAGGGGCGCGCTCATGGCGAAGAACGCTGCCGATACCGTCAAGAAGGTCTGGATATGTCGATTGTTCATCTTGTGTACTCCTTTTTTCAGACTTGCCTCTCACTGAGCAATCAGCGCTTGCGCCCCAATATCTGGATGGCGCTACGCAGTTCGCTCAAGTGAGGGAGTTAGACAGGATATTCAAGAGCGGTTCCTGGTAAGTGCAACATTTACACGTTGTTACGTGGCACTCAATCTCGACACATCCTTTGTTACAAGGGATTTGCGGGCTTCGGAAGCGCCGTGGCGTCGCGAGCGCGAAAAATCGGGAAAGATCGGAAAAATGCTGCAAAGCGGCAAATTTCGCCGTGTTTATGATGCAAAGCGGCGGGTTTGTCCGAGTGCTACTATCGAAAAAAAGACGCCAATATGGCGAGCCCGGCCAAAGCATTCACAAGATGCCGCGGCCACCGAAAGTTCTGGCGATCCCAAAACGGATTGGTTGGATGGAGGAAGACAAATAATGAATGCCCCGCTCGACGCAGGTCAGCGCGCTTCGCTTGAAGCCGCACTCGCTTCCGTCACGCTCGACGATAAATACACCCTCGAACGCGGCCGCGCGTACATGAGCGGCATCCAGGCGCTGGTTCGTCTGCCGATGCTGCAGCAGGAACGCGACAAGGCCGCCGGTCTCAATACCGCGGGGTTCATCTCCGGCTATCGCGGCTCGCCTCTGGGCGGTCTCGATCAGTCGCTCTGGAAAGCGAAGCAGCATCTCGCCGCCCATCAAATCGTTTTTCAGCCCGGCGTCAATGAAGACCTGGCCGCGACCGCCGTGTGGGGTTCGCAGCAGGTGAACCTGTATCCGTCGGCGAAACACGATGGCGTGTTTTCGATGTGGTATGGCAAAGGGCCGGGCGTCGACCGTTGCGGCGACGTCTTCAAGCACGGCAACTCCGCGGGTTCGTCGCGTCACGGCGGCGTGCTGGTGCTGGCCGGCGACGATCACGCGGCCAAGTCCTCCACGCTCGCACACCAGTCCGAACATATCTTCAAGGCCTGCGGCCTGCCGGTGCTGTTCCCCTCGAACGTGCAGGAATATCTCGATTTCGGCCTGCACGGCTGGGCGATGAGCCGCTATTCCGGCCTCTGGGTCGCGATGAAGTGCGTGACCGATGTGGTGGAATCGTCGGCATCGGTCGAAATCGATCCGTATCGCACGCGCATCGTGCTGCCGGAAGATTTCCTCGTGCCCGAAGGCGGGCTGAATATCCGCTGGCCCGATCCGCCGCTCGTGCAGGAAGCGCGTCTGCTCGACTACAAGTGGTATGCGGGCCTCGCCTACGTGCGCGCCAACAAGCTCGACCGCATCGAGATCGATTCGCCGCATGCGCGCTTCGGCATCATGACCGCCGGCAAGGCGTATCTGGACGTGCGCCAGGCGCTCACCGACCTCGGTCTCGACGACGAAACCTGCTCGCGCATCGGCATTCGTCTCTACAAAGTGGGCTGCGTGTGGCCGCTCGAAGCGCAAGGCGCTCAGGCCTTCGCGCGCGGGCTGGAAGAGATTCTCGTGGTCGAGGAAAAGCGCCAGATCCTCGAATACGCGATCAAGGAAGAGCTCTACAACTGGCCGGATGCGCAGCGTCCGCGCGTGTACGGCAAATTCGACGAAAAGGACGGCGCAGGCGGCGAATGGTCGGTGCCGATGGGCAACTGGCTGCTGCCCGCGCACTACGAACTCTCGCCCGCGATCATCGCCAAGGCGATCGCCACGCGTCTGGACAAGCTCGATCTGCCCTCCGACGTGCGCGCGCGCATTGCGGCGCGCATCGCCGTGATCGAGGCGAAGGAAAAGGCGCTGGCGAAGCCGCGCGTGCAGGTCGAACGCAAGCCGTGGTTCTGCTCGGGCTGCCCGCACAACACGTCGACCAACGTGCCGGAAGGCTCGCGCGCGATGGCCGGCATAGGCTGCCACTACATGACCGTGTGGATGGACCGCAGCACCAGCACCTTCAGCCAGATGGGCGGCGAAGGCGTGGCGTGGGTCGGCCAGGCGCCGTTCACGAACGACACGCACATCTTTGCGAATCTCGGTGACGGCACCTACTTCCACTCGGGCCTGCTGGCGATTCGCGCGGCCATCGCCTCGAAGGCGAACATTACCTACAAGATCCTCTACAACGACGCGGTCGCGATGACGGGCGGCCAGCCCGTCGACGGCGTACTGACCGTGCCGCAGATCACGCATCAGCTCGCGGCGGAAGGCGCGAAGAAGATCGTGATCGTCACCGACGATCCTGAAAAATACGACGGCGAAGCCGCCGCGAAGCTCGCGCCGGGCGTGACGATTCATCATCGCGACCAGCTCGACGCCATGCAGCGCGAACTGCGCGAGATCGCCGGTACGACGATCCTGATCTACGACCAGACCTGCGCCACGGAAAAGCGCCGCCGCCGCAAACGCGGCACCTATCCCGATCCGGCAAAGCGCGTGGTCATCAACGAGGCCGTCTGCGAAGGTTGCGGCGATTGCTCGGTGCAGTCGAATTGCCTCTCGGTCGAACCGCTCGACACCGAATACGGCACGAAGCGCCAGATCAACCAGTCGACCTGCAACAAGGATTACTCGTGCGTGAAGGGTTTCTGCCCGAGCTTCGTGACCGTCGAAGGCGGCCAGCTACGCAAGCCGAAGACCGACCGCGTCGCCAATGAAGCGATGCCGCCAGTGCCGACGCCCGACGTGCCCGCAATCGGCCGCCCCTACGGCGTGCTGGTGACGGGCGTGGGCGGCACGGGCGTGGTGACGATCGGCGCGCTGCTCGGCATGGCCGCGCACCTGGAAGCCAAGGGCGTGACCGTGCTCGACGTGACCGGCCTCGCGCAGAAAGGCGGCGCGGTGATGAGCCACGTGCAGATCGCCAACCGTCCCGACGATATCCACGCCACGCGCATCGCCATGGGCGAGGCGAGCCTCGTGATCGGCTGCGATGCGATCGTGACCGCCGGCGACGACTGCGTTTCGCGCATGCAGGCCGGGCAAACGCATGTGGTGCTCAACAGCGCCGCCACGCCGACCGCCGAGTTCATCAAGAACCCGCAGTGGCAGTTCCCGGGCTCGAACACCGAAGCCGATGTGCGCGCGGCAGCGGGCGTCGACAACGTCGCGACCGTCGATGCCAACCGTTACGCGCTCGCGCTGCTGGGCGACGCGATCTACACGAACCCGTTCGTGCTCGGTTATGCGTGGCAAAAGGGCTGGCTGCCGCTCACGCACGAATCGCTCACGCGCGCGATCGAGTTGAACGCCGTGCAGGTTGAGAAGAATCTCGCGGCGTTCGAATGGGGCCGCCGCGTCGCGCACGATCGCGCGGCCGTCGATGCCCTCGCGAAGAAACCGGCGGGCGAGCAGAGCGCCGCGGGCGCCAGGATCGTCTCGCTGCATTCGCCCAAGGCGCTCGACGCGCTGATCGACAAGCGTGCGCACTATCTCGCCGATTACCAGAACGATGCCTATGCGCAGCGCTATCGCGCCTTCGTCGACGAGGTGCGCCGCGCGGAAGCAAAGCTCGATCACGTCGATGGCCAGCAAGCGCTCACCGAAGCCGTCGCGAAGAACCTGCACAAGCTGATGGCCTACAAGGACGAGTACGAAGTCGCGCGCCTTTACGCCGATCCGGCTTTCGTCGAGAAGATCAAGGCGAGCTTCGAAGGCGACTGGAAAATCCACTTCCATCTCGCGCCGCCTTCGTTCGCGAAGCACGACGACAAGGGCCATCTGCAGAAGAAGCCATACGGCCCGCGCATGCTCACCGCGATGCGCGTGCTCGCGAAGCTCAAGTTCCTGCGCGGCACGGCGCTCGATCCGTTCGGCCGCACCGAGGAACGCCGCCACGAACGCGCGCTGATCGGCGAGTATGAAACGCTGATGCGCGAAGTGATCGGCGGGCTGAGCGAGGCGAACCTGCCGCTTGCGCTGGAACTGGCGATGCTGCCCGACGCGATTCGCGGCTACGGCCACGTGAAGGAAAACAACCTCAAGGCCACGCGCGCGAAGTGGACGACGCTGCTCGCGAAGTGGCGCGCGCCGGAGAATGGCGCGGCGCGCCACGCGGCTTGATGGCGTGTTGAAGCCAGCGTTTTGAGGCGGTAAAAAACAAAGGGCGCTCCGTGTTGAACGGAGCGCCCTTTTTCACATCAAGCCTTTAAGCCTGGAGCGATTTACTTCTCTGCAGCCTTGTTCACAGCAGCGTTAGCCGAAGCCACCGCCGTCATGTTGATGATGCGTCGCACCGTCGCCGCCGGCGTGAGGATGTGCACCGGCTTCGATGCGCCCAGCAGGAACGGACCGACCGTCACGCCTTCGCCGCCGATCATCTTCAGCAGGTTGTACGTGATGTTCGCCGCTTCCACGTTCGGCATGATCAGCAGGTTCGCTTCGCCCGCGAGCGTGGTGCCCGGGAACGACTGCTTGCGGATCATTTCCGAGAGCGCCGCGTCACCGTGCATTTCGCCATCGACTTCCAGTTGCGGCGCGCGTTCTGCGAGCAGCTGGCGCGCAGCCTGCATGCGCTGCGAGGTCGACGAACGCACGCTGCCGAAATTCGACGACGACAGCAGCGCGACCTTCGGCGTAATGCCGAATTTCTCGATTTCGCGCGCGGCGAGAATCGTCATGTCGGCGAGCTGTTCGGCGCTCGGCACTTCGTTCACGTAGGTGTCGCTGATGAACAGGTTACGGCCCGGCAGCATCAGCAGGTTCATCGCCGCGTAGTTCTCGGCTTCCTTCGCCTTGCCGAACACCTGCTCGACAAACTTCAGGTGATAGTCGTAGCTGTTGAGCAGACCGCAGATCATGCCGTCGGCGTCGCCCAGATGGACGAGAATCGCGCCGATCAGCGTGTTGAACTTGCGCATCGAGGCCTTCGCCACTTCCGGCGTGATGCCCTGGCGCGCGCCCAGTTCGTGGTACGCCTGCCAGCTCTTCTGGAAGCGCGGATCGTCTTCCGGATCGACGATTTCGAAGTCGGTGCCCGCACGCAGCTTCGAGCCCATCTTCTTCAGACGCATTTCCACGACCGACGGACGGCCGACGATGATAGGCCTCGCGATCTTCTCGGTCAGCACGAATTGCGCCGCGCGCAGCACGCGCTCGTCTTCGCCTTCCGCGAACACGATGCGCGCCTGGCTCGCCTTCGCCGCCGCGAACACCGGACGCATCACCATGCCCGTGCGGTAGACGGTTGCGCCCAGCTCTTCGCGGTACGCATCCATGTCCGCGATCGGACGCGTGGCCACGCCCGAATCCATCGCGGCCTGCGCCACGGCAGGCGCGATCTTGATGATCAGGCGCGGATCGAAAGGCTTCGGAATCAGGTATTCCGGGCCGAATTCGAGCGTATGGCCTTCATAGGCCTTTGCGACTTCGTCGCCCTGATCGGTTTCTTCGGCGAGTTCCGCAATCGCGCGCACGCACGCGAGCTTCATCTCTTCCGTGATGGTGGTCGCGCCCACGTCCAGCGCGCCGCGGAAGATGAACGGGAAGCACAGCACGTTGTTGACCTGGTTCGGATAGTCCGAACGGCCAGTGGCGATGATCGCGTCCGGGCGCACGCGCCTGGCTTCTTCCGGGCGGATTTCCGGCTCCGGGTTGGCCAGCGCGAGGATCAGCGGCGTGGTGCCCATTTCGACGACCATTTCGGCCTTCAGGACGCCTGCGCTCGAGCAGCCGAGGAACACGTCCGCGCCCTTGATGGCGTCGGCCAGCGTGCGCGCTTCGGTATGCGCCGCGTAGCGCTGCTTCGACGGATCGAGGTTGCCGCGACCTTCATAGATCACGCCCTTCGAGTCGGTAACGAGGATGTTTTCCTTCTTCGCGCCGAGCTTGACCAGCAGATCCAGACAGGCGATGGCCGCCGCGCCCGCACCCGAGCACACCAGCTTGATGTTGCCCAGATCCTTGCCGACCACCTTCAGGCCGTTGAGGATCGCCGCCGAGGCGATGATCGCCGTGCCGTGCTGATCGTCGTGGAAGACGGGAATCTTCATGCGCTCGCGCAGCTTCTGCTCGATGTAGAAGCACTCCGGCGCCTTGATGTCTTCGAGGTTGATGCCGCCGAGCGTCGGCTCGAGCATGGCGATCGCTTCGACGAGCTTGTCCGGGTCGCTTTCCGCGAGTTCGATGTCGAACACGTCGATACCGGCGAACTTCTTGAACAGGCAACCCTTGCCTTCCATCACCGGCTTGGCCGCGAGCGGGCCGATATTGCCGAGACCGAGCACAGCCGTGCCGTTGGTCACGACGCCGACGAGGTTGCCGCGCGAGGTGTACTTCTGCGCGTCGAGCGGATCGGCGTGGATCGCTTCGCACGCATACGCCACGCCCGGCGAATACGCGAGCGAGAGGTCGAGCTGGTTCGAGAGCGGTTTGGTCGGCGTGACCGAGATCTTGCCGGGCTTCGGATTCTGGTGATAAGCGAGCGCGCTTTGCTTCAGTTGTTCATCCATTTTCGGGCCTGCCAGACGTGAGAGACGAGAGAGGAATGTTTATGTTCGCGTTGTGACCGCGTTGTGTTCACAGTCCCGCCGATTTGCTCGACTCGCGCTCAACGTGTACGGCAGCGGCGACGGACCGGTTCATGGACGAAACGGCACCGGCAAAAAAGCGGGGCAATTAGTGTACACCTGGCGATGTTCGAGACTACTTGGGTCAAAGACTGATACCGGAGATTTGTGCTGGATGGCATTGCGCCGGGATGAAGGTCGCCGCGGCGTGCGGCTTGGCGCGCGCAGACGCCCTGCGGGCGGGGCGTAGGGGACATTTCGGCGCCGTACGACGCTTTTATCGGATCGCCAGATCAGGATGCATGCGGTTCGCGACACGGGCGGCGCGCCGCATTGCGCGACGCGCCGGACACTTTTCGCAGGATTGTTGCGCCGTCGTGGCAGCCTTGTTGCGCGTTTGCGGCACACCATGCGGATTGACTTGCCATGCAGTGCGGCGTTGCGCCGCACCTTTGCGCGTGGAACACACCGCGTTCCGTACGCCGCGTGATGCCGATTGACACCGATTGACGCCGATATGCGCTTATTCGAGCGCGGCGCCGCGCCGTTCGGGGATCAGAAACAGCGTGGCGAGGATGTCGAGCACGTAGATCGCGGCCAGCATGCCGAGCGCTGCGGTGAAGGAATACCGCGCGGCCAGCGCACCCACGGCAAGCGGCCCGAAACCGCCCACCGCCCGGCCGATGTTGAACAGCACGTTCTGCGCGGTCGCGCGCGCGGCGGTCGGATAAAGCTCGGAAATCAGCGCGCCATAACCGCCGATCATGCCGTTGACGAACACGCCCATCGCCGCGCCGCCGATGAGCAGCGCGAACGGCGTGCTCAGATGCGCGTAGACGAACACCATCACCACGGCGCCCACCTGATACACCAGAAATGCGGGGCGGCGGCCGAAGCGGTCCGCAGCCACGCCGAACAGCCAGATGCCGCACGCCATGCCCGCCACGGTCGCCGCCGTCCATAGGCCGGATTTCGTCAGCGAATAGCCGAAGGATTTCGACAGATACGCGGGCAGCCAGATCATCAGCCCGTAATAGCCGAAGTTCTGCACCGAACACAGCACCGCCACACCGAGACTCGCACGCGCAGTACGGCCATCGGCGACCAGCAGGCGCAGTGCGCGCGGCTTGTCCTGCGGCGCGGCCTGCGCGGCGCGCTCGCGATGCGCGACGAACAGTTCCGGCTCTTCCACTTGCCGCCGCACGAAAAACGACGCCACGGCCGGCAGCAGACCCACCGCAAACATGCCGCGCCAGCCGATCAAGGGCAGCAGCATCGGCGTGAGCAGGGCCGCCGCGAGCACGCCCGCCTGCCAGCCCAGCCCGACATACGACGAGGCCCGCGCGCGCAGGCGCGCCGGCCAGGCTTCGGCCACCAGCGCCATGCCGATGCCGAACTCGCCGCCCAGACCAATCCCGGCGATCGTGCGGTAGACGAGCAGATCGGTGTATCCGCGCGACAGGGCGCACAGCCCCGTGAACACGGCGAACAGCAGGATCGTCCAGGTCAGCACGCGCACGCGCCCGAAACGGTCGGACAGCAGGCCGAACACGATGCC
The DNA here is from genome assembly GCF_017104965.1 of Paraburkholderia sp. Ac-20340. GTDB lineage: Bacteria > Pseudomonadota > Gammaproteobacteria > Burkholderiales > Burkholderiaceae > Paraburkholderia. Next base: position 36,085 of record NZ_JAAGPR010000047.1, on the reverse strand, counting down.
ACCCGCCACCGCGCCCACCAGCGTCCAGGTGACGAGCGAACCGGCCTGCGCGCCGCTCAGATGCAGATCCGCGCCGATGGCGGGCAGCATGAAGCCGAGCATCAGCAGATCGAAGCCGTCCATCGCGTAGCCGAGCACGGAGGCGACGAGCGCGCGCACGGCATGACCGCGCGGGGACGCGGCGCTGCCCGGATGCGCGATCGCGGCGGGCGCGAAGGCGGTATCGGCAGGCGCGTCATCGGGCGGCGGAGCGGAGTGGGAACCTGGAGACATGGCGAAAATCCTGTGCTGGGGCGCGAGCCCGACGAAAACCGGCGAGAGTTTACTGGCGCGATAAATCGCCCACAACCGGATCAGCGCAGCATGACCGCCGGATCGCCGCCCGATCGACGCCCGATCGACGCCGATTCACCCGCTCCGATCGCGCCCTACAAAGCGCTAACCCGTTTCACGCGCGGCGCTGTCAGCGCGACTCGTCGGCAACCGTCAAGTCGGGTAAAATACCGGCCTACGCGCGCAAGAGAAGCCGTCCGGACCGAGCGGGTCGTTTGAAGCCAGGCCAAAGCCAAACCTCAGACAATCGACGCCATCCAGACCGCGCACCGTGGGTTCCGATGCACCACATCCGGACTCGCCGTGCCAGCGCCACCGGGCCCAGCGCCCACCCTCCTCCGCACTCATATCCAAGGATTCGCCCATGACAGGCTACGATCGCCAGACGATCTCGGACGCAACCGCGAAAATGCTGCTCGAAGTGAAGGCCGTGCACTTCAATGCCGAAAAGCCCTTCATCTTCACTTCCGGCTGGGCGAGCCCGGTCTATATCGACTGCCGCAAGCTGATCTCGTACCCGCGCGTGCGCCGCGGCCTGATGGAAATGGCCGAAGCGACGATCCTGCGCGACGTCGGCTACGAACAGATCGATGCCGTCGCCGGCGGCGAAACCGCGGGCATCCCGTTCGCGGCATGGCTCTCGGACCGCCTGATGGTGCCGATGCAGTACGTGCGCAAGAAGCCGAAGGGTTTCGGCCGCAATGCGCAGATCGAAGGTCTGCTCACCGAAGGCCAGCGCGTCCTGCTCGTCGAAGACCTGACCACGGACAGCCGCAGCAAGATCAACTTCATCAACGCGCTGCGTACCGCAGGCGCGGAAGTGAACCATTGCTTCGTGCTGTTCCACTACAACATCTTCAAGGAAAGCGTTTCGGTCCTGAAGGACATCGACGTCGACCTGCACGCACTGGCTACGTGGTGGGACGTGTTGCGCGTCGCCAAGCAGTCGGGCTACTTCGAAACGAAGACGCTCGACGAAGTCGAGAAGTTCCTGCACGCACCGGCCGAATGGTCGGCGGCGCACGGCGGCGCGACCTCCGCACCGCAGTAAGTATGCGAACGGCGGGCGACGCATCGCGTGGCTCGCCGATACAGCAAAAAGGCCATCTGCCGCACAGGCAGATGGCCTTTTTCTTTATGCGCCGATGTCCCGGCGCTTGAGCGCCGAGACCCTGGCGTTAAAACTTATGGCGTCACTTCGCTGCCCAGCCCTTCGTCGGGCGCATGCGAAGAGAGATTGAGCAGACCGTTGCTCTGCGCGTACTGGAACAGTTCCGAATCGCGATCGAGACCGAGCTTGCGCATCGCCGTGTTCTTCTGCGTGCTGATCGTCTTGATGCTGCGGTTGAGCTTCTCGGAAATTTCCTTGATCGTCATACCCGACACGAACAGCCGCACGACTTCGAGTTCGCGCTTCGAGAGAATCACTTCGTCGTTCTTGCCGCCGCTATTGATCCGCAGCGATTCGAGCGCGAGCTTCACCTGCGGACTCATGTATTCGAGATTGCGGCTCACGTGCTGCACCGCCAGGCCGATATGACTGAGATCGTCGGATTTGTGGACGACGGCAATCACGCCCAGTTCGCCGAGACGTTTCAGCAACGCGGCATTCTCGAGCATCGTCAGGACTACGATGGGAACGTCCGGAAAATTGCGGCGCAGATAACCGATTAGCGGCAAGCCATCGCCGTATTGTCCGCCTGGCATCGCGAGATCCGTCACGAGCACATCGCAGGGCGTCGACTGCAGCGCCTTGATCAGTTCGGTGGACTGACGAGCGCGAGCGACCACCTGAATGCCCGGAAACTTCAGAAGCGCATGCTCCGCGCCGAACAAGATCACCGGATGATCGTCCGCGACTACGACCCTGATTGGCTGCTGCTGCATCACCCCTCCGTGGAGACAGTCCTGCTCGTCGTTGATTTTTGATCGCCCCGTGCATCCCCGGAACCCCGCATTTCCACGTACTGAGGAAAGCTCGCGACTATAGCCGATTTCCTCGTCCGCACCGCCGCTATATGCCCAGAACTTATCCTTTTATTACCGATATATTGAACGATATCCGATCTGGCGCACAAATCGGCGCTCGCCGTCAGAAGTATGTTAGACATCTTTAACAAACACTCAGGAGAACGGTGCAATGCGAGCTGCCAACATGATGCTCTATCGTACAGCGCAAGCACACAACGGTTCTACTGCCAGGACACGAACGCGCAGCATCGTGGCCGCTGCCCTGCTGACCTTTGCATCGATGCCGCTGGCCGCCCATGCGCAGGATGCCTTTGCGATCGGCAGCGCGAACTTTCACGACGGCGGCGAGGTCGCTGCCGCGCAGGTGTTTAATCAGGAGAGCTGCAAAGGCGGCAATCGATCGCCGCAATTGACCTGGCGCAATGCGCCGGCCGGCACGCGCAGTTACGCCGTGACAATCTTCGATCCCGATGCGTCGAGCCGCGGCTGGTGGCATTGGGCCGTCGCGGATATTCCGGCACACGTGAAGACGCTGCCCGAGAACGCGAGCGCGTCGGGCGCGATCGGCAAGATGGGCGCGATCGAGGCGCGCAACGACTTCGCCGGTGACGGCTATGGCGGCCCGTGTCCGCCGGCTGGCAAACCGCATCGCTATATCGTTACCGTCTACGCGCTCAAGGTGGACAAACTCGCGCTCGCACCGGGCCGCCCAGCGACGATGTTCGACCACGAAATCGAAGACGCCACGCTCGGCAGTGCGAAACTCACGGTGACTTACGGCCGCTGAGGCGGGTCTTACGCGACACGTTCAAGCGACACGTTCAGGCAACACGTTTGCAATCGACATAAACGCCGGTCGCATTACATCGGCGAACGAAATACTGTCATCTCGACGCACCTGCGCATCTGTCAGGAAAAGTGCGCACGACAGCGGCTACCATGTCAGGCGCAGCCAGCCTGCCGCTGCGTCCTTTCATCCGACCTGCAACTGGAGTGCCTCATGTCCCGAATCGTCGTTGCGTATCACAGTGGCTACGGCCACACGAAGAAGCTCGCCGAAGCCGTGTTCACCGGTCTGCAGGATGCGGGCGCGCAGGCGACCCTGCTCGCCGTCGCCGACATCGACGATGCCGGCTGGGCCGCGCTCGATGCCGCCGACGCCATCGTGTTCGGCGCGCCGACCTACATGGGCGGCCCGTCCGCCGACTTCAAGAAGTTCGCCGATGCCAGCTCGAAAGCCTGGTTTACGCAGAAGTGGAAAGACAAGATCGCCGCGGGCTTCACCAACTCGGCGACCATGAACGGCGACAAGTTCTCGACGATCCAGTACTTCGTCACGCTGGCGATGCAGCACAGCATGATCTGGACGGGCACCGGCATGATGCCGTCGAACACCAAGGCCGCGACGCGCAACGATCTGAACTTCGTGGGCGGCTTCACCGGCCTGCTCGCCCAGTCGCCCGCCGATGCCACGCCCGAAGAAGCGCCGCCTCCCGGCGATCTCGCTACCGCGAAGGCCTTCGGCGCGCGCGTTGCGGCCGTCACGGCGCGCTGGCTGGCCGGGCGCTCAGCCGAGGCCTGATGGGTCTTGAGTCGCGGGCGCGAACGCCTCACGCGTGTTTGCGCCCCGAACCGCACGCGGCGCGCCGGGTCTTATCCGAACGGCCAGCGGTAGCGGCCGCCACCAGGGTAAGCCCGATTTTTTTCCCGCACGCGTCACACGTGTGGCGGCATACGGTCTTAAAATACCGTTCCCGCGCCGTATCGGTGATCGCCGCACATTTTCCCTGTGCGGCGGGCGGCGCCCGCAATCCCCGCGTTTCAGAGGAAGCGAGATGAGCACGAAAGTTTTTGTCGACGGACAGGAAGGCACGACCGGCCTGAAGATTTTCGAATACCTGTCGCAGCGCGCCGACGTCGAGATCCTGCGGATCGACGAGGCGAAGCGCAAGGACGTCGAGGAACGCCGTCGTCTCATCAACGCGTCGGACGTCACGTTCCTGTGCCTGCCGGACGTCGCTTCGCGCGAATCGGCATCGCTCGTCGAGAACGACCGCACGGTCCTGATCGACGCCAGCACGGCGTTCCGCACCCACGCAGACTGGGCCTACGGCCTGCCGGAACTCACCAAGGCGCAGCGCGAGAAGGTTCGTAACGCGAAGCGCATCGCGGTGCCGGGCTGCCACGCCTCGGCGTTTGTGCTGGCAATGCGCCCGCTCGTCGAAGCCGGCCTTGTCGCGCCCGAATTCGCCGCACACAGCTACTCGCTGACCGGCTATAGCGGCGGCGGCAAGTCGATGATCGCCGAGTACGAAGCGGGCGGTAACCCGAAGCTGATGAGCCCGCGCCCTTACGCGCTCGGCCTCAAGCACAAGCATCTGCCGGAAATGGCCTTCCACGGCGGCCTCAAGAGCCCGCCCGTGTTCACGCCGATCGTCGGCCCGTTCTACAAGGGCCTCGCGGTCACGACCTATTTCACGCCGTCGCAGCTCACGCGCGCGACGAAGCCTGAAGACGTCGTGGCGCTGTTCGCCGAGTACTACGCGGGCGAGCAGTTCGTGCGCGTGATGCCGTTCAACGCCGAGGCCAACCTCGACAACAACGCGTTCGACGTGCAGGCCAACAACGACACGAACCGCGTCGACCTGTTCGTGTTCGGCAACGAAGAGCAGTTCGTGACGGTTGCGCGCCTGGACAACCTGGGCAAGGGCGCATCGGGCGCCGCGGTCCAGTGTATGAATCTGGCGATTGGCGCGGCGGAAGACACGGGGCTGAAGGCCTGACGCCGCCAGAAGCGTCGCGAATACCAAAAAGCCCGGCACTGCAAAGTGTCGGGCTTTTTCTTTGTGCGCCGCGCCGGTGTGGCGCCGCGAGCAGGCATGCGGATCGTACAGACGAAAAAAAGCCCGCCAATGGTAGGCGGGCTGAATCCATATCAGAGGAGACATGGAGGAGACAAGAACCATTGTAGCGGACTACTTGGTGCGTCGCAACATGTAAAGTAGTACGCACCCTTGTTGTCTCGTAAAAACAACGAAATGGCGATCAGGATTACCCCGATGGATGTCGGACTGAATGAGAGTCCCGGCCGGAGAGAGCGTCACGCCACCATCGAAAGAATGAAGGTCAGTTGATCGAGCCCCACCGGGCGCACCAGATGAACGTCGAAGCCTGCGGCCAGCGCTTCGTCGCGGTGCTGCGATTCGCCCCATCCGCTCAAAGCGATCAGCATCGGGCTGCGTGCGCCGCAGGCTGCGCGCAGATCGCGCGCGAGCGTGGCGAAATCGTCGTTTGGCGCGAGTGACAGCGCGACCAGCAGCACGTCCGGCACGAAGCGCGTGGCGGCTTCGGTGGCATCGGCGAACGTGGTGGCGATGGCGGTCGCGTATTGCAGATCGGCCAGCAAGTTGCTGAGACCTGCCAGCGATTTTTCGTCATCGTCGGCGATCAGGATGCGCGTGTCCATCGCCGTCTCCCTTCCTGCTGTAGCCGCGCACGCATTGCGCGGCAAGGTGTTCAGATTGTCGACGACCGCCCGGCTGGCCAGCGTGCGTCAGCACGCGGTCGTCTGAAGAATTTGACCAGAACGCGCGCGCAGAAGTCCCGCGCTTGCGCCCTGATTCGCTCGAATTCACCGGGAGCCGCTTAACCGCGGCCCGCTCGACGCGCGGCGACCTTGCCGAGCACGGCGAAATCGCGTTCGCCGTCGCCGTGGGCGATGGCTTCGATCAGGCTGTCGCGCACCACGCTGGCGACGGGCAACGGCGTCGATACCGCCTCGGCGGCGGCCAGTGCGAGCCGCACATCCTTCAGGCCCAGACGCGCCTTAAAAAGCGCCGGTTCGTAGCGATCTTCGGCGATCATGCCGCCATATCCCGCATAAACCGGACCCGGAAAGATGCCGCCCGTAATCACGTCGAGGAAGTCGCGCATCGCTACGCCGTGGCCGCCGAGCAGCGCCGACGCCTCGCCCAGCGTCTCCACCGCCGAAGCCAGCATGAAATTCGCCGCGAGCTTCATCACGTTGGCCTGCTGCGGCAGCGCGCCGATCCGCCAGGTTTTCTGGCCGATGGCGTCGAGGAGCGGCTGCACGCGATCGATCGCTTCGGCAGCGCCCGCCGCGACTATCGTGAGCTTGCCCGCCGCCGCCACGTCGGGGCGTCCGAGCACCGGCGCGGCCACGTAATGCAGACCGCGTTCGGCGTGCTCGCGCGCGAGCGTTTCGGCCAGCGCCACTGAAATCGTCGCCATGTTCACGTGCACGAGGCCGCGCGGCGCGTGTTCGAGCAGCGTGGCGTCGATCACGACGCGCAGCGCCGTATCGTCGGCGAGCATGGACAGCACGGCATCGCCCGCAAAAGCTTCGGCGGGCGTCGCAACGACGCGCGCACCAGCCGCGGCCAGCGCCTGCGCCTTCTCGGGCGAGCGGTTCCACACGCGCACCGTATGGCCCGCCTTCAGCAGATTGGCGACCATCGCGCCGCCCATTTCGCCCAAGCCGATAAAACCGATATCCATCACATGCTCCAGAAAGTGAGACCTCGAAGTAAAGCATAGTGCGGCGACCTCTGCAGTCGAGCCGGAGCTGCCGCAGCCGTGGCGTGTCACGGGCAGTCGCGCAGTGCCATACTGCTTTGCATGGTCACCGCCACTTTTCGCTTCTACGAGGAGCTGAACGACTTTCTCGCGCGGGCGCAGCGTCGCCGCGCGTTCAGCTGCGCGTGCGCGGCGAACGCCACGACCAAGCACATGATCGAGGCGCTGGGCGTGCCGCACACCGAGGTCGAGCTGATCCTCGTGAACGGCGAATCGGTGGGTTTCGAGCATCCGCTCGCGGATGGCGACCGCGTCGCCGTGTATCCGAAGTTCGAGGCGCTCGACATCCGGCCGCTGCTGCGCGTGCGCACGAACCCGCTGCGCGAACTGCGCTTTATCGCCGATGCGCACTTAGGCGGCGTCGCGCAACTGCTGCGGCTCGCCGGTTTCGACACGCTATACGACAACCATTTCTCCGACGAAGCCATCGAGTCGATCGCCGCGGCCGAACATCGCATCGTGCTCACGCGCGACCGCGAACTGCTCAAGCGGCGCACCATCACGCACGGCTGCTACGTGCGCGCGATCAAGCCGCGCGCGCAACTCGACGAACTGTTCGAGCGGCTCGATCTGGCGGCCAGCGTGCGCCCCTTCCGGCTATGCCTGACCTGCAACGCGCCGCTGCACCGCATCGCGCGCGAAGACGTGCAAACGCGCGTGCCGGCAGGCGTGTTCGAACGGCATACGCGCTTCGTGACTTGCGATGTCTGCGCGCGCGTGTTCTGGGAAGGCACGCACTGGCGCCGCATGCGCACGCTGATCGACGATGTATCGGGCGCCAACGCCACGCAAGCGCCTGAAGACGGCAACGCTTCACCCTGACCCCAATCACTTCGATGGACGCGGGCGGGCGTTTGCGTACAATGCGCGCCACTGCCCAAATACCGGAGCCGAATCCATGGCCATGAAGAAGTTCGACCTTGAGAAAAACAAGGCGCTGAAGCTGATGCAAGCAACCCACAAAGCCGGCCCCGACCGCTTCGGCAAAAGCTCGACGCCCGCTGAACTCGATCGTCGCGAACAGCGCAAGCTCGACCAGGCTGCGGGCCTCGTGCCGTTCGCCTGCAAGCTGAACGCCGATCTGGTCGCGCAGCTCAAGACGCGCGCGGAAAGCCACCCGGAAGGCCTGACCGGCCTGCTGACCGAGTTGCTGAAAGCGGGCCTCGCGAAAGACGCCTGATCGGCGCCCTCGATAAGGGATAAAAAAAGCCAGAGCGAATTGCTTCGCTCTGGCTTTTTTCTTTGCGTCTCGCGAAACGAGGCGCAGGCGCGCTTTAGTTCTGCATGCCCTTGTCGTTCGTGCCGGCGGCCGAAGCTGCGTCCGAAACCGGAGCGCGCTTGCCGTGGTGCTTGAGCTTCTTGTGCTGCTTCTTGGCCTTGGCCGGTGCGCTGGCTGCCGGAGCGGTCGCGGCTGCGCCCGATGCGTCCTGAGCCATGGCCTGAACCGAAATCAGTGCGACGGATGCTGCGATAAGCGAGGCGAGAATCTTGTTCATCTGTTGTTCCCCAAACCTGACAAATATGACCGGCACGTTGTGAATTGAATAAGCGAGAAGTCGCGAAAAGGTCCGCTGGCCGATCTGGGCAGCCGTTTCGCGCGAAGCAGTATCACGCAGCGTAGGCGCTTTGTCATCCGCAATCGGACTGGTGTATTTTCCGGGAGACAACCGGCTTTCAATTCGGATACGATCGGGAATCCGCACGGTTGTTCGCCCCGCAGATCCCGCATTTTTGCCTCGGATTCGCTCGATTTCACCCGATTTCGCGCGAATCGCACGACGATCACGCAAACCTGCCGCGCAATCCTGCATTACCCCGATTTTTGCCGTTGCCGTTTCTATCCGGTCTGACTTCCTTGAAATTGTCTTCCCGCCAACACCTGCGCGCCAATCTGCTGATGCTGCTGGCCGCCATCATCTGGGGCTCGGCTTTCGTTGCCCAGCGGCTGAGCCTCGACGCCATCGGCCCGTTCCTTTTCACCGGCCTGCGCTTTTTGCTGGGCGCGGGCATCGTGTCAGCGTTCGTATTCGCCACGCGGCGCGGAGTGAGAAACACAGCGAAAGCTGCGTCTGGGCACGGCTTCGACGCCGCCCTGATTCGCGACGGCGTGGTGCTCGGCCTCGTGCTTTCGGTGGCGATTTCGCTGCAGCAAGTCGGCCTGCGCTACACGAAAATCGCCAATGCGGGCTTCATCAGCTCGCTTTATGTCGTTATCGTGCCGATGCTCGGCGTGCTGCTGCGCCATCGCACCGGTCCCGGCACGTGGATCGGCGCCGCGCTGGCTGCCGCCGGTCTCTATCTCCTGAGCATCAACGAGCACTTTTCGATCATGTACGGCGACTGGTATCAGCTCGGCTGCGCGATCGTGATTTCGATCCAGGTGATGCTCGTGGGTCACTACGCGCCGCGCCACGATCCGCTCGCGCTGTCGATCGTGCAGTTTGTCGCCTGCGGCGTGGCGTGCCTCGCGATCGCGATTGGCTTCGAACCGCTGCGGCTGGCCGATATCGAACGCGCCGCGCCCGCGATTCTTTACGGCGGCGCGCTTTCCGTGGGCGTCGGCTACACGATTCAGGTGGTCGCGCAGCGCGATGCGGCGCCCGCGCACGCTGCGGTGATCTTCAGCATGGAAGGCGTGTTCGCGGCCATCGCAGGCTGGGCCGCGCTGGGCGAAACGCTATCGACACGCGCGCTCGTGGGCTGCGCGCTGATGCTCGCGGGGTTACTGGCTTGTCAGTTGCTGCCGGCTTCGTTCGGCCGTCACGAAGACCGCGCGGTGGATGCGAAACAGCCGGTTGAATCGGCGTGAGACCAGCAAAACGCAGTGGGGCGATTTTTCGCCGCTGATCGCACACAGACGAAATGAAATGGCGTCGCCTGCGGGCGACGCCATTTTTTTGCCCGGCGTTTGAGCAGCGTGGATACGTGCGGCGTAGTGAGGGACTTATCCACGCCAACCTCTGAATAAGCTGGGGAATACCGCACGGACGAACTGTGGATCAGTTCTTGATAACTCCCGCCCTGCGACGGCCGAGGCAAAAGTTATCCTCGAAGCCCAATCTGGATACAGCAATTGTCCGCATGGCTGTCCGGCGCGCAGTGGATTGATGTCATTGAGAAATACCCTGTTATCCACAGATTGCCCCAGGGCTTGTTAACTACTATTACGTTTACATATAAATACTTGTAAACCCAAATGGATAACTCACGCGCCGTGCTGCTTCGCGCAGATCCAGCGCGCTAACGCGCAAGAACAGAATCGACGAAACGTGGCAGGCCAAGCAACGCGCGTCGTGCGATCGAACGCCTGACCTCCGCGCGCCTTCCCGAAAAAAGCACGGTCTCGCTCGCGCTCGCCACGGCATCGCGATTCCGGCACGCCCATGCGAACACGTGCGCGATGGGTTCGCGACTCCCCTCTTCCGCCGTGAACCACCCGAGACTGACCAGTGCCACATTTGCGAGCGCTTCGCGCTGCGCAAGCAAAGCCTCGGCCAGCTTCCTGCCGCACGCCTCATCGGCTGTATCGAACTCCGTCGACAAACCCGGCCACTGCGCCAGCGCGCGCTCCGTATGCGCGACGATGCCGATATCGAGACACGCCGACGCGCCCGGCAAATCCGCGAGCGCCGCGCCCAGCGTCCCGGCGGTACAGGTTTCGATGCTCGCAAGCACAAGCTCGCGCGACTTCAGATAACCGACGATCTGTCTGGAAATGTTCATCTGCTCAAGACGTAGGACGTAAAAAAGGCGTGCGGCTACTGCGCCAGCACGCCTGCAAGGCTAATTCAGCGGTTCCGGCGCGGCTTGCTCAGCCGCCTGCCATCATCCGCTCGATCTCGGGCTCGAGCTTGCGCAGGCCGACCGTCGCCGGTTCCGGCTCGATGACCCCGAAGCATTCCGTGCGGCTCGGCGCCGGGTCCACCAGCACGTTGCGCGCGTGGCGGCCATAACGCGACGGCGGCAGCAGACGCTCGGGCGGAATCACCTCGAACGACGTGCCGATGGCGATAAAAATGTCGTCGTCGCTCATGGCCTGCTGGATACGCCAGAGCGTTTCGTATTCGGGCGCGGCTTCGTTGAAGAACACCACGCCAGGCTTGACGCTTTCCACCACGCCGCACGACGGGCACGCGGCGTTGGCGTCCATACCGGCGCTACTGGTCGGAAAGCGGTAATCGCAATCGGTGCAGAGCAACGAAATCATGTCGCCGTGCAGATGCGTGACCTGGCGCGCGCCCGCTTCTTCCAGCAGACCGTCGATGTTTTGCGTGATCAGGTGCACACGTTCCGTGCCCCAGGTGTCCTGCCACCGGGCCAGCAGGCGGTGCGCGTCGTTCGGCGTCGCGCCCGCGCATTCGGCGATGCGCTGGTTATAGAAGCGGAACACCGCAGGCCGGTTACGACGCCACGTGTGGTAGTTGCAGACTTCGTCGATGCTCGTGTGCGTCCAGATGCCGTCGCCGGTCCGAAACGTCGAAATGCCGCTTTCTGCAGACAATCCGGCGCCGGAAAACACGTAAAGGCGTGGCAGCTTCGCGGAGACGGTTCGCTGTTGTTCGGTTAGTTGCATAATGTGCGCCTGAATAGCGGTGGGATGCTGTCATGAGTCGATTCGACCGACGCCATTATGACGCTGCGCTTCGGCGTGCGGCAGGGGCGCGAGGCCCGCTGGGCGGCTTACACCCGGTTACAGCCGTATGCAGACCGTATCACCCTTGAACGATTCCATTGCCTACGATGCCGCCCATCAAAGCAATCAGAGGGGATCATCATGGGAATCACGGAAATCACATTCAAGCGCGCCCTGCGGGCGTCGGCGCTGTCGATGGCGGCGCTTGCCTGTGCGCTCGCGGCCGGCGAGGCGTCGGCGCATACCGACGTCAGCGTCATGCTGGGCGTGCCCGCGCCTGTCTACGCCGCGCCGCCGCCGGTGGTCTATCAGGAAGCGCCGGTGACCTACGTGGCGCCCGCCTATGGTTATGCCTACGGCTACCGCGACGAAGGCGACGACGACCGTCGCTGGCACGATCACGGCCATCATCGCGGCTGGTACAAGCATCATCACGACGACGATGACGAGCAATAAGCGCTCGCCGCTTCTGCCTACTGCGCAGCCGTGCCCGCTTTCTGCGGCGTGAAGTCCAGCGTCGGCGCCTTCGAGATCGCCGCTTCGTCCGTCACGCTGAAATTCGGCCGCGGCTGATAGCCGAACGCCTTCGCCACCAGCACGCCGGGAAACTGCCGGATCTGCACGTTGTACTGCTGCACCGTGCGGATATAGCGACCCCGCGCGACCGCGATACGGTTCTCGGTGCCCTCCAGCTGCACCTGGAGGTCCCTGAAGACGCCGTCGGCCTTCAGTTGTGGATAGCTCTCGGATACCACCATCAAACGGCTCAGCGCGCTCGTGAGCTCGCCTTGACGCGCATCGAATGCCGCCAGCGCGTTCGGGTCCTTCGCCATCTCCGGCGTCATCTGCACGCTGCCGACGCGGGCGCGCGCCTCGGTCACCTGCGTGAGCACACTCGCTTCATGCGCGGCGTAGCCCTTGACGGCCGCCGCGAGATTCGGCACGAGATCGGCGCGGCGCTGATACTGGTTCAGCACCTCGGACCAGGCGGCGTTCACGTCCTCGTCGGATGACTGGATCGCGTTGTAGCCGCAGCCCGTCAGCGGCGCAAAAATCAGACAAGCCAGCACGATGCGAAGCCACTTCATGGTGTGCATTCCTGTTCGTTGAGTTGAAAAATACGCGGCGTCACCAGCTATCGGACGCGCCGCCACCGCCACTGTCGCCGCCATCGCCGCCGGACCAGCCGGAATCGGACGATCCGCCCGAATCGGAGCTCGAACTGGAAAACCAGCCCGAACCCGAATCCGACGAAGAGGAACTGGACGTGGGAATGTAAGTGGAATCAGACGAAGACCGGGTGCCGCCGGTGCCGCGCGCGCTGCGGATAGCCTGCTCGATCCAGGCGGCGACCAGCGCGAGTGCGGTCCAGAGGAGCGACATCAGCATCAGCACATCGCTGAACGCGTAGCCCATCACGCAGCCCGTCACGACGGAGACGATCAGCAAAGCGCACCCAAGCACCATGTACTTGCGGATGGACTTCGAGTTGTACAGGCCGCAGCCGATCGCGAAGAGCGGCCAACTGGCGATCGCCGGGAACATCAGCATGCCTTGCAGCGCCTTGATGCCATGCTCGAGTTCGAACTGGCCGGTGGCAAGACAGCCCAGTCCGACGATCGCCGCCGCCGCGTAGGCGCTGCCCAGCGCCACGCCGAGGTGAATCTTGCGCCAGGCCGCGATGGTGCCGAACGCCAGGTTGGCGAGGATAAACACGGTCCAGAACAGCGTGACGCCGAGATGCTCGACGAGCGGCAACGCAGGCGGCCTGGCGCTGGTGTCGCCCAGGCGCAGCGCCAGATCGTCCACCGCGGCGCTGACGCCGGCTTCGTAATTCCACATCCTGAACTCCGGCACGATGCGCTGACGGATGATGCGGCTGGCCGTCAGATCGGTGATCGTGCCTTCCAGCCCGTAACCCACTTCGATGCGCACGTGCCGGTCGTTCAGCGAGACCAGCAGCAGCATGCCGTTGTCGATGATCTGCTGGCCGAGCCGCCATTGCTCGAAGATTTTGGTGGCGTATTGCTCGATCGTGTCGTTGCCGGTGCTAGGCACGAGCAGCACGGCGAGCTGCACGCCAGTGCGCTGTTCGAGCCTGGCGAGGCGCGCGATGAGATCGGCTTTACAGGCGTCGGAGAGCGCGCCGGTCAGGTCGGTGACGCGGTCTTGTGGATGCTTGAGCGCAATCGCGTCTACCGCGGGTCTGGGATCGGCGCCCAGATCGGCGTGGTTGCAGACGTTGGCGCTTGCCGTGGCGTCCTGCGAGGTGACCTCGGTGCTACTGGTGTTAGTTGCGTTTTCGTCGACGCTCGACGCGTCCGCCACATCCGCCGCGTGCACGCCTGCGCAAACCAGCAGCGCTGCAAGCCATCCCCATCGATACATAAGACGTCGCTCCAGAACTCGTTCGCCTGATGCCGCTGCCTTGGTTGCTACCTGGCCGCCGCTAATGTCAGACGAAAACAAACTGGCGCAAGTCTGCATCAATTGCGCGTATCTGAAAATCTTGTATGCACAATGCATTGCGCGGCGATATAAACGTGCGCGCAAAAGAAAAAGCGCCGGATTTTCATCCGACGCTTCGTCTTTCTGCACAACCGGCAAACAGTCTCAAGCAGCCTCAATCAGGCTCAATCAGGCTCAATCAGGCTCAATCAGGCTCAATCAGGCTCAATCAGGCTCAAGCAGCCTTATTCGACCGTCACCGATTTCGCGAGGTTACGCGGCTTGTCCACGTCCGTGCCACGCGCGCAGGCCGTGTGATACGCGAGCAACTGCAGCGGTACCACGTGCAGGATCGGCGAGAGCAGACCGTAGTGCTCCGGCATGCGGATCACGTGAATGCCCTCTTCGCTCGTGATGTGCGTATCGGCGTCGGCGAACACGTACAGCTGGCCGCCGCGGGCGCGCACTTCCTGCACGTTCGACTTGAGCTTTTCGAGCAACGCGTCGTTCGGCGCAACCGTCACCACCGGCATGGCCTCCGTCACCAGCGCGAGCGGGCCGTGCTTCAGTTCGCCCGCCGGATAGGCTTCCGCGTGGATGTAGGAGATTTCCTTGAGCTTGAGCGCGCCTTCGAGCGCGATCGGGTAATGCAGCCCACGGCCGAGGAACAGCGCGTTTTCCTTGCGCGCGAACTCTTCCGACCACGCGATGATCTGCGGCTCCAGTGCCAGCACGCCATTGAGCGCCGCCGGCAGGTGGCGCAGCAGCTTCAGGTAAGCGGCTTCCTGCCGAGCGTTCACATGACCGCGCAGCTTGCCCAGTGTCACGGCCAGAATGAACAGGCCGACGAGCTGCGTCGTGAACGCCTTGGTCGACGCCACGCCGATTTCGCGGCCCGCGTGCGTGAGGAACTTGAATTCGGTCAGCCGCACCATCGCGCTGGTCGCCACGTTGCACACGGCCAGCGTGTGCTGCATGCCGAGCGATTGCGCGTGCTTGAGCGCGGCGAGCGTGTCCGCCGTTTCGCCCGATTGCGAGATCGTCACGACCAGCGAACGCGGGTTCGGCACCGATTCGCGGTAACGGTATTCGCTGGCGATTTCGACATCGGTACGGATCTTCGCGACCGATTCGAGCCAGTACTTCGCCGTGAGGCCGGCGTAGTAGCTCGTACCGCAAGCGAGGATCAGGATGCTGTCGATGTCCTTGAACACGCCGGCGGCGTTGTCACCGAACAGCACGGGGTCGAAGGCTTCGTCGGCGGCGGGAATCGTGTCGGCGATTGCGCGCGGCTGCTCGAAGATTTCCTTCTGCATGTAATGACGATACGGGCCGAGATCGACCGCGCCGCCGTAGGCCTGCACGTCGCGCGCTTCACGCGTCACGATGTTGCCCGCGCGGTCGGCGATACGCACGCCTTCCAGCGAAATCTCGCAGACGTCGCCCTCTTCCAGATAGCTGATGCGGCTCGCGCTGCCCGCGATCGCCAGCGCATCCGAAGCGATGAAGTTCTCGCCTTCGCCATAACCGACCACGAGCGGCGAACCCGCGCGCGCGCCCACCACCACATGCGGCTGATCCTTGTGCACCACGCCGATCGCATACGCGCCCGCCAGTTGCTGCACGGCTTCGCGCACGGCGGCGAACAGATCGCCCTTGTAGCAGCTATGGATCAGGTGCGCGATGACTTCGGTGTCGGTCTGCGAGACGAACTCGTAGCCCTGCGCGCGCAGCGTTTCGCGCAGCGATTCGTAGTTTTCGATGATGCCGTTGTGCACGATCGCCATCGCGTCGCGCGAGAAGATCGGGTGCGCGTTGTTGACGGTCGGCGCGCCGTGGGTGGCCCAGCGCGTGTGCGCGATACCGGTCACGCCTTCGAAATGGGCTTCGCGCACCTGTTCGTCGAGTTCGGCCACGCGCGAGACGCTGCGCACGCGCTGCGGACCTTGCGCCGTGACGGTGGCCACGCCGCACGAGTCGTAGCCGCGGTATTCGAGTCGCCGCAGTCCTTCGATAAGAACGGGGACGATATTACGTTGCGCTACTGCGCCGACGATGCCGCACATGGAGTTCGATCCTTTGCAATGAGAGGCGGGGCGGCGCGCAACGACTGCGCACATGCCGCCCGAAATGTCCTGCCGTTCAGCTTTTCTTTTTCACCGGCCGAACGTAGCCGGTTTTTTCGATCTGGGTCTTTTCGTTGAGGACGAGCGTGCCTTCCGGCACGTCCTTCCACACCGTCGTGCCCGCCGCGATCGTCACGCCGCGGCCCACGCGCACCGGCGCGACCAGCTGCGTGTCCGAGCCGACGAACACCTGATCCTCGATCACGGTGCGATGCTTGTTCGCGCCGTCGTAGTTGCAGGTGATGGTGCCCGCGCCGATATTCACGCCCGCGCCGACATCGGCATCGCCCACGTAGCTCAGGTGATTCGCCTTCGAGCCCACGCCGATGTTGGCGTTCTTCACCTCGACGAAATTGCCGATGTGCACGTCGTTCGCGAGCTGCGCGCCCGGGCGCAGACGCGCGTACGGACCGAGAACGGTGTTCTCGCCCACCTGCGCGCCTTCGATATGCGTGTAGGCGTCCACACGCGTGCCCGCGCCGATCACCGCATCGCGGATCACGCAGTTCGGGCCGATGCGCACGTTGTCGGCCAGCGTCACGCTGCCTTCGAACACGCAGTTCACGTCGATGAACACATCGCGCCCGCAGCTGATCGAGCCGCGCAGATCGAAACGCGCCGGATCGGCGAGCGTCACGCCCGCGACGAGCAGCGAATCGGCGGCGTTGCGCTGATACACGCGCTCCAGTTCCGCGAGTTGCTGCTTGCTGTTCACGCCGAGCGTTTCCCATTCTTCGTCGGGCTGCGCCGTGACGACGGCGTGCCCCGAAGCGATGGCCGATTCGACCACATCGGTGAGGTAGTACTCGCCTTGCGCGTTGTCGTTGCCGAGCGCGTTGAGCCAGCCTTCCAGCGGCGCGGTCGGCGTAACGATGATGCCGGTGTTGATCTCGTCGATCAGGCGTTCGTCGTCGCTTGCGTCTTTCTGCTCGACGATGCGCACGACCGAGCCGGTTGCGCCGCGCACGATGCGCCCGTAACCGGTGGGGTTGTCGAGCGTCACCGTGAGGATGCCGTAGGCGTTCGCGCCGGCCGCGTCGGTCAGACGTTTGAGCGTGGAGGCGCGCGTGAGCGGCACATCGCCGTACAGCACCAGCGTGGGCACGGACGGGTCGAGCAGCGGCAGCGCCTGCGCCAGCGCATGGCCGGTGCCGAGCTGCTGCTCCTGCATGGCGAACTGGACGTCGGGCGCGCCGACGGCCGCACGCACGGCGTCGCCGCCATGGCCGATCACGACCACGAGCCGCGTAGGCGCGAGAGAACGTGCGGTGTGGATGACGTGCGAGAGAAGCGGCTGGCCCGCGAGGGGGTGAAGCACTTTCGGCAGCGCGGAGTGCATGCGTTTGCCCATGCCTGCCGCGAGGATCACGATGTTCATTGCATCGGTGACTTGAGAGGGAATGAAGCAATCGATTCTAGCATGGGGCCTATGCCTTAAACGCCCCGCCAGCAGGCTCTGTCGGCCGAATAGAACACTCTTTTACACACTTCCTTGCACGCCTCGCAGCGGCTTGAAAGCAGACGTAAAAAAGCGGTCAGGATGACCTTGCATCCTGACCGCCCGGGGTCCGATTCGCTTTTTGGCGCTTCAGCCGGTCACAGCTCGTCGAACGGACGGAACTGGATCGTCGCGCCTTCGGCCGGCGGGGCCGTTTCGGTCGAGCACGGATCTTCGTCGAAGGCGATATCGCCGTTCGGATCGGCTTCGCCAGTCGTGCGCAGACCCTTGAAGTCGAACAGCGACGCGTCCATCAGATGCGAAGGCACCACCTTGCCGAGCGCATTGAACATGTTCTCGATGCGGCCCGGGAAACGCTTGTCCCATTCGCGGATCAGCGCCTTCATTTCCGCGCGCTTGAGGTTGGGCTGGCTGCCGCAGAGATTGCACGGAATGATCGGGAATTCGCGCAGTTCGGCGTACTTTTCCAGATCGGTTTCCTTCACGTAGGCGAGCGGGCGGATCACGATGTTCTTGCCGTCGTCCGACTGCAGCTTGGGCGGCATGCCCTTGAGCTTGCCGCCGTAGAACATGTTCAGCAGCAGCGTCTGCAGGATGTCGTCGCGATGATGGCCGAGCGCGATCTTGGTCGCGCCCAGCTCGCCCGCCACGCGGTACAGAATGCCGCGGCGCAGACGCGAGCACAGCGAACACGTGGTCTTGCCCTCGGGCACGAGGCGCTTGACGATGCTGTAGGTGTCCTGATTCTCGATGTGATACGGCACGCCGATCTCGTCGAGATACGCGGGCAGAATGTGCTCCGGGAAGCCCGGCTGCTTCTGGTCGAGATTGACGGCGACGATCGAGAAGTCGATCGGCGCGCGCTCGCGCAGACGCATCAGCACGTCGAGCATCGCGTAGCTGTCCTTGCCGCCCGACAGGCAGACCATCACCTTGTCGCCGTCCTCGATCATGTTGTAGTCGCCGATCGCCTGGCCGACCTGGCGCACGATGCGCTTGTACAGCTTGTTGTTCTCGTAGGCTTCCTTCTGCTCGCGCTTCGTCAGCGCGACGCGGCCGCCTTCTTCGGGCGCTTGCGCCTCGTTCTGGCCGATGTCCAGCGTTTCCGGTGCGTTCATGGCTCAGTCCTCCTTGATGCGAAAGACTTCGACACCCACGGCGTCGCAGTCCGGATAGACATCGGGCTTTTCCGTCGACACGCGCACCGCGCGCACCTGTTCGTGCTGCAGCAGCGCGTTGGCGAGTTCGTCGACCAGCGTTTCCTGCAGATGGATATGGCCCTGGCCGATACGTGCGGCGACGGTCGCGCGCATGTAGTCGTAATCGACGACTTCGCGCAGCTTGTCTTCGCGCGGCGTGGTCGAGGCGAGCGGCACATACAGATCGACGTTGATGACGACGCGCTGTTCGCCGCGTTTTTCGAAGTCATGCACGCCGATGTTGATGTGCACTTCGTAGTTGCGCAGGAAAAGCCGGCGGCAGTCGGCGAGCCGGGGATGCAGGAGTACGGCGGACATGTTCGTTCCAGTCGATAAAAGCGTGCGGGGTTCAGCACGTCTCGCGGGCGCGGGCGCCCGGCGGGTCATACGGTTGATCTTGCAAAAGCGCATGGGCGGCGAGGTGGCGCACCCGTGCATGGGTTCGGGCCGGCGCAATCGTTCCGGCGCCGCCGGTTTCGCTGAATGTCATCGAAACCGGCCTGCGCGGTGATCCGTTGGACCGGTCTGGCCGGCCGCCCCGCCCCTGCCGGCCCAGCCGCACGCGGAGCGTGCGCTTGGGTAGGGGCAGCGGTAACTGCATTTAGTTGCGTTTCGTGGCGAACTCACACGATCGGCGTAAAGTGGTTCCGGTTCTGTCCGGCCGCTCAGTGGTCGAGCGCCTGATCCGCACCACCGGTCAAAAACATCACATCGCGCGGCAGCGGCACCAGATGCTGGCCGCCATCGACCACCAGCGTCGTGCCCGTCACGCCCGCCGCCTGCGCGAGATACAGCGCGGCTTCGACCAGGTCGTTCGGCCGCGACGCCCGCTTGAGCGGCGTCACCTTATGCGCGGCGGCGAAGCCGTCCGGCGTCTGGTCGCCCGATTGCAGCGTCAGACCGGGCGCGAGTCCCACCACGCGCAGCTTCGGCGCGAGCGCCTGGGCCAGTGCGACCGTCGCGTTCTGCAACGCGGCCTTGGTCAGCGTGTAGGACAGGTAATCCGGGTTCATGTTGTACAGCTTCTGGTCCAGCACGTTGATGACGCAGGTGCGCAGCGTTTCGTCTTCCTCGGCGGCCGCGGGCGTGGCGGCCCAGAGCGTGCGCGCGAGCACGAGCGGCGCGCCGACGTTGATCGCCATCAGATGCGCAAGCCGCGCGTAGCCCACATCGCGCGCCGTGTCTTCCTCGAAGCGCGACGCGTTGTTGAGCACGCAGCGCGGCAAACCCAGCGCCGCCGTGCAATCCGGCACGAGCCGCGCAACCTGCGCTTCGTTGGCCAGATCGGCATGCAGGGCAATCGCCCGGCGGCCCATCGCGCGGATTTCGGCGACGACTTCCTCGGCTTCATCCGCCGATTCGCCGTAATGCACGGCCACGTCCCAGCCTCGCGCCGCAAAACCCACCGACAACGCACGGCCGATGCGGCGCGCGCCGCCCGTCACCAGCACGACGCGTGCGGGGTCGGATGCTGATTTGCCCTCACCCGAACTCGCGAGCGCGAAGTCTCGATCAGGTGCGCCGATGCCGGAAGATGCGCTCATTTACAATGCCGGGATGAATCCGAAAGCTCACGAACCCGCTAGTTTACCTGTTCCCGAGCCGATCGCGCTCGCGCAGTCCGAGGCGCTCGCCGCAACCCTGCGCGCGGAGATCGCCGCGGCCGGCGGCTGGCTGCCCTTCGACCGCTACATGGAGCGCACACTCTACGCGCCGGGCCTTGGCTATTACAGCGGCGGCTCGCGCAAATTCGGCCTGCTCGCCGACGACGGCAGCGACTTCGTGACCGCGCCGGAGATGTCGCCGCTATTCGCCGCCACGCTTGCGCGCGCGGTGGGCGAAGCGCTCGCGACCAGCGGCACGCACGCGCTGATGGAATTCGGCGCGGGCACCGGACGGCTCGCGGCGGGCGTGATGCTCGCGCTCGAAGCGTTGGGCGTGCGCTTCGATTCCTACGCCATCGTCGATCTTTCGGGCGAATTGCGCGAACGCCAGCGCGACACCATCGCGCAGTGCGCGCCGCATCTGCTCGATCGCGTGCAATGGCTCGACGCGCTGCCTGCGAGTTTCGAAGGCGTGGTGATTGGCAACGAGGTGCTCGATGCCATGCCGGTGCGCCTGTTCGCGCGCAAGGACGCGGTCTGGCACGAGCGCGGCGTAGCGATCGACAACAGCGGCAACAGCGGCGGCAGCGATGACAGTAACGCCTTCGTATTTTCCGACCGCCCCGCCATGAGCGGCCGCGACGCCGACTGGGCGCAGAGCGTGCCGGGCAGCGCGCTTTCGGCGGTGGAAGGCAGCGACGATTACCTGACCGAAACGCACGAAGCCGCTCTCGCTTTCACGCGCACGGTCTGCACCATGCTCACGCGCGGCGCGGCGTTTTTTATCGACTACGGGTTCCCGGAAGCCGAGTACTATCACGCGCAGCGCGTGCAGGGCACGCTGATGTGCCACTATCGCCATCGCGCGCACGGCGACCCGTTTCTCTATCCCGGTTTGCAGGACATCACCGCGCACGTCGAATTCAGCGGCATCGCGCAGGCGGGCGTGGAAACCGGCGCGGATCTGCTTGGCTACACCTCGCAGGCGCGCTTTCTGATGAACGCCGGCATCACCGAAGTCCTCAGCGAAATCGATCCGAGCGACGTCGCGCGCTTCATCCCCGCTGCGACCTCCGTGCAGAAGCTGGTTTCCGAAGCCGAAATGGGCGAACTGTTCAAGGTGATCGCGTTCTCGCGCGGCATCGATTCGACCATCGCCGCGTTTGCGCGCGGTGACCGCAGCCACACGCTCTAAGCCGCACAAACGGAACCACAAACGGGACGCGCGACCATGATCCGCTGGTTTTTGACCACCTTCATCGCCGTTGCGATCCTGTCGGGCGCGCAGCCGTGGTTGCGCAAGCTCGGCATCGGCCGCCTGCCCGGCGACGTCACGCTGCGCCTCTTTGGCCGCGAATATCCGCTGCCCTTCATGTCGACGCTGGTGTTGTCGATGGCGCTGTCTTTTCTGGTGCGCGTGCTCTGATTCGCGAGGATCGCGCATAAAAAACGGCGCATGCGTCTGCACGCATGCGCCGTTTCTCTATCCGAAGCGGTGGTTTCAGTTCGCGTCGACCAACGCTGCCTCGACCGATTCCACCCGCGCGCGATGCACGGCTTCCTTGATCTTTTCGGCGACGTTTTTATCGGCGCTGGCTTCGGTCACTGAACGCGCGATGGCGCCCGCATCGACCGCGCGCGCCGCAATCAGCGCCACACGCAGGCGTTCGGCCTGCGGATAAGGCGCGTTCTCCCAGTTCAGACGTCCGCGCAGATCGGCTTCGCACGCCTGCAAGGCTTCGGCGAAACGCGCGGGCTTGCGCAGCGCGTCGCTGCGTTCGAGCATGCGCACGAGCGCGGCCGCGCCCATGTCCATCACGCGATGCACGTTGCCATGCTCGCGCGCGACCAGCACCGCCAGATCGCGGCATTCGTTGGGCACGCGCAGGCGATCGCAAAGCGGCAACAGCAGATCGACGCTACGCCCTTCATGGCCGATGTGACGCGGCAGCACGTCCTCAGGCGTGGTGGCCTTGCCCAGATCGTGCGTGAGCGCGGCGAAGCGCACCGGCAAGGTGTAACCCTGCGCGGCCGCATGGTCGATCACCATCATCACGTGGATGCCGGTATCGACTTCCGGGTGATAGTCCGCGCGCTGCGGCACGCCGAACAGGCTGTCGACTTCGGGCATCACGCGCGCGAGCGCGCCGCATTCGCGCAACACCTCGAACATGCGCGAAGGCTTCGCTTCCATCAGCCCGCGCGAGACTTCCTGCCAGACGCGTTCGGGCACGAGCGCATCGACTTCGCCCGATTCCACCATCGCGCGCATCAGCGCCAGGGTTTCGGGCGCGACGGTGAAATCGGCGAAACGCGCGGCGAAGCGCGCCACACGCAGAATCCGCACCGGATCTTCGAGAAACGCATCGCTCACGTGACGGAACACGCGTGCGCCAAGGTCGTTGGCGCCGCCGAACGGATCGACGACCGGCCCGGTCAGCACGCCACCGGGCTGCACTTCGCGCGCCATCGCGTTGATGGTGAGGTCGCGGCGCGCGAGATCTTCTTCCAGCGTCACATCGGGCGCGTAGAAAAACTGGAAGCCGTGATAACCGGCGGCGGTTTTGCGCTCGGTGCGCGCGAGCGCGTACTCCTCCTGGGTCTGCGGATGCAGAAACACCGGAAAGTCCTTGCCGACCGGCCGATAACCTTGCGCGGCCATCTGCTCGGGCGTCGCGCCCACGACCACATAGTCGCGGTCGCGCACCGGCAGGCCGAGCATGTCATCGCGGATCGCGCCGCCTACGACGTAGATCTTCATGCTGCGCCGTCGCCCGATGCGTCGAGTTCGTCGTGCCCGATGCGATGCGTTTCGCGATGCGCAGCTTCGATCCACGCCGCCACGGCGGGCAGCGCCGTCACGCGCGCGGCGTACCCGGCGGCCTTGGCCGACAGCGGCGGCGCATAGCTGTTGAAGCGCATCACCACCGGCGCGAACATCGCATCGGCGATCGTGAATTCACCGAACAGGAACGGACCGCCGCTCGCATCGAGACACGCATTCCAGAGCGCGTCGATGCGCGCGATATCGGCCAGCGCGCCGGGCGTGGCGCCCGCGCCCGGCTTCGAGGTGCGGATCGCCATTGGCATCGACGTGCGCAGCTCGCCAAAGCCCGAGTGCATTTCGGCGCTCACGCTGCGCGCCTGTGCGCGGGCGTTCGCGTCGCGCGGCCACATGGCGTGCTGCGGAAAACGCTCGGCGAGGGTTTCGGCGATGGCGAGCGAATCCCACACGGCCGCGCCATCTTCGCTGACAAGACACGGCACCTTGCCCGACGCGGAAAACGACAGGATCGCGGCCTTCGTGCCGGGCTGATCGAGCTCGATCAGCACTTCTTCGAACGGAATGCCGAAGTGCGTCAACAGCAGCCAGGGGCGCATCGACCACGACGAATAGTTCTTGTCTCCAATGACGAGCTTCATGTTGAGCGTTTGATGGTGAGAGGTTGAGGGAAAGCGTCAGGGACTGCGTAAGCGAATGCGGGCGCGCGCCGGCCCGCGTGGCCCGTCGCGCGAACCGATGAAAACCGGTATCAGTCTAGCGGCCCGCGCTCGCCCGGAAGATATTCAGGCGCGAGCGCAGCGAGGCGTCGGCGAGATAGAGCGGCGCGATCGTCTCGATGCTCGCCGGATCGATGCCCAGTTCGGGCGCGAGCGGCCCGCTCAGCACGCTATCGACTTTCATCGAATCGAGATTGTCGCGCGTGAGCACCGGCTCGCCGGGCGCCAATTCGAACGAGAGCGCCTGCAGCCGCGCAAACGCATTGGGCAGGCGCACGATGCGCGCGTGCTTGCCGACGACTTCGCCGCAATACTGCACCAGCTGCTCCAGCGTATAGACCGTCGGGCCGCCGAGTTCGTAAGTGTGCCCGCTCGCGGCGTCGAGATCGAGCACATTGACGATCGCTTTTGACACGTCGCCCACGTACACGGGCTGAAACTTCGCATCCGGCATGCCCAGCGGGATCATCGGAAAGAGCTTTTGCAGCACGGCGAAGCGGTTCAGAAAATTGTCTTCCGGGCCGAACACCACCGAGGGCCGCAGGATCGTGGTCGCCACGGCCGTGGCCGCATGCACGGCCTTTTCGCCATCGCCTTTCGAGCGCAGATACATGCTCGGCCCGCGCGGATCGGCGCCAATCGCACTCAGATGGATGAGCCGATGCACGTTCTTGCTCTCGCAGGCGGCAACGATTTTCGTGGGCAGTTCGACGTGCAGTTTGGCGAAGCCCGCGCCGTACGGATTGCCGTGGCCGCCGTGCAGCGTGCCGATCAGGTTGATGACGGCGTCGGTGCCTTCGAGAAAGCTGGCGAGCGCGACCGGATCGGTCACGTCGGTTTCGATCACATCGATGGGAAGCAGCGTGAGGTGGCTGGCCGAGGCGCGCCGCCGGGCGGCGACGCGGACATCCTTGCCGGCCTCGACGAGCGCATTGACGAGGTGGCTGCCGATGAATCCCGAACCGCCGATGACCGCGATGGCTTGATGTCGCATCTCCGACCTCCTCGTAGCGTGCGCGGCGTCGCGCCCGGAGGTCCGTCGGCTCCGGCGGAGCGCCCCGCGAACTTCACGGAGCGCGCCGCGCGGCGCAAATCGGCTTATGGCGTGATATAGCCGAGACGCGCCTTGAGCGACTGCGGACGGCCTTCGAACAGTGCCGCGTAGTAGACCGTGTTCGACAACACGTTTTTCACGTAATCGCGGGTTTCCTGGAACGGAATGGTTTCCGCGAAGATGGCGCCCTCGACGCCGCGCTGCAGGGTGGCGCGCCACGCGCGCGGGCGTCCCGGCCCGGCGTTGTAGCCTGCCGTGGCGAGCACGGCCGAACCATCGAACTGATTGTAGATCATCGACAAATAGTTCGTTCCCAGCAGGATGTTGGTGTCCAGGTCGTTGAGCTGGTCGCGCGAGAGCGGGCCGAGGCCAATCTTCTTCGCCACCATCTGCGCCGTGGCCGGCATGATCTGCATCAGGCCGCTCGCGCCCACGCCCGACTTCGCGTTGAGAATAAAGCGCGATTCCTGACGGATCAGACCATAGGCCCATTCGACATCCAGGCCGTTGGTCTGCGCGTCGCGCTCCACCACGTCGCGGAACGGTGCGAGATAGCGCAGCGAGAAGTCATGCTCGCTGACGGTTTTATCGGCCGTATTGACGGTGCGATCGAGCAACTGGATGCGCTTCGCGTATTCGGCGGCGGCCAGCAACTGACGGTCGCTCATGCCGCGCAGCGGCCAGTTCCATTCGCGGTTGCCTTCCAGACGCAGATTGAGCGCGTAGAAACGCTGCGCGAGTGCAAAGCCCGGCGTTTGCGCGGCCTGCGTGATGTCGGCGTCGCTGACGGTGGTTTTCGGCGGAATCGAAATCTTCTGGCCGAGTTCTTCGGTGGCCAGCTGGCCGTAGAAGTTATAGCCCTGCGAGATCGACGCAAATTCCTGGTTGGCCTGAGCGTTTTCGCCCGCCTGCTTGAGCGCGCGGGCGTGCCAGTAGACCCACGACGGCTGCGCGCGCAGCGCCGCCGGCATCTGCTCGATCGACCAGCGCACCATGGTCCAGTCGCCGCCGAGCAGCGCGGCGCGCGTGCGCCATTCGTAAGCGGGATTCGACAGCGGCGCGTTAGCCGACAGACGATACCAGTCGAGCGCGCCCGGCAGACGCTTCTGCACCGCCTGATAGCCGATCGTGCCCCAGCCGATGCCGCGCTCCGGCGAGGTAAGCGAAGGCGCGACCGCCGCGAAGGTGGACGCGGTCATGGCCGGGTCGTTGCGCGCCATCACCGTGACGGCGAGCAGCGCCAGCTGATGCGATTGATCGTCCGCGCCGACACCGCGCGCGAGCGTGAGCGGCGGCGTGCTGACCGCCTGGCTGAACGCCGTGGGGTCCGGCCGCTGCGCGAGCGCGTCGAGCAGCTTTGCGCCCGTGGTGGTCTGGTTCTGTTCATAAGCAAGACGGATCTGCTGCCAGACGTCGTTGCTCGTGAACTGGTTCTTGATCGCCAGCGCGGTGATCAGGTCGACGCAGCCATCGCCGTAATAGCGCGGCTCGACCAGCAGCGCGCGCGCTTCGTCGGCGACGTTGTCGCCACGCGACGCGCGCGACTCCAGCGCATAGCACTTGACCTGCGTGTCGTCGTTGAGCACGAAGCGCGTGTACTGCCTGTCGAAATTCGCCCAGTCGTGGCGCGCGCCCAGCACGAGCAGATAGTCGTTGCGCAGACGGTCGCCGATCGCCTGGCCGTCGTAGCGCTGCAGGAACGACAGCACCGGCGCGTCGGGCGCGTCCACGCGTGCATGGCCCTGCGAGTCGAACAACTGCGGCTTGAGCTGGAAATATTCGAGATACGACGGCGCCGGGTAATCCGGGATCATCGCAGCGAGTTGCGCGGCGCGCGCCGGATCGTTGTTGCGCGCGGCTTCGCGAAGCTGGATGAAGGTCTGGTCGTCGGACGTGAGAGTGGCACCCACGGGCAGTGCGACGGGCCGCACAGCGTCGGCCGTACTGCACGCCACGAGTGCCGCGGCGGTCAGTGCGAGACCGACCACGCGATATACTCGGACAAGGCGTTTGGACATCGTTATTTCTGGAGCGCGAGGTGAACCCAAGCATAGCACGCAACCCCTTGGCAGAAGCCAAAAAGACGTGGCGTTTACGGCTTCGCGAAGCCCGTCTGGCGGCCTTTTCCGACGAGGTTGTCAATGCCGCGCTGACGGCTCGACTCGATGCATTGATCGCGCATATCAAGCCGCTTTCGATTGGCTTTTACTGGCCCTTGCCGGGCGAGTTCGATGCGCGCGAATGGATCGCTGGCTGGCTCGCCGCCGATCCGTCCCGGCGCGCCGCGTTGCCCGCCATTCCCGAACGTCACACACCCTTGCATTTCTACGACTGGGCACCGGGCGCGGCGCTGCGCGAGGGCCATCACGGCATTCCCGAACCGGCTGTGCAGGACGCGCACAGCGCCGCCCTGCCCGAGCTGCTGCTGGTGCCGTGCGTGGGTTTCGATCGCGCGGGCTATCGGCTCGGTTACGGCGGCGGCTACTACGACCGCACGCTCGCCGCCTGGCCGGGCGGCCGGCCGCCGCTGACGGTGGGCATCGCGTATGAAGCCTGCCGTATCGACGATGGCGTGCTCGAACCGGAAGCGCACGATCTGCCGCTCGACGCCGTGGTCACCGAAGCCGGCGCGCATCTCGCGGGGCGTCTGCGACCGGCATAGGCCGTTCGGCCTACCGCCCGCCTGCGGTGACGGCGCGGCATGATTTGCCGCGCCTGTCGTTTGCGCGCACAGACATTGCGCCTGGGGCAAACGCTTACGTAGAAATTGTCGATAATGGGCCGAGAACGTAACTCGACCCCATCCGCCTGTCCGGCTGCCATCGTTCGTGGCCGTTTCCGATCATCATGCGCAATCCTGTTCCCCGTATTTATCCGCTCGGCGACGAAGCGCTCGTCTGCGAAGCGCCGCCGCCGGCCACGCTCGACGTGCAGCGCCGCATCTGGGCCGTGGCCGCGCTCGCCCGCGGCTGGGACGCCGTGCGCGAAGTCGTGCCCGGCATGAACAACCTGACGATCACCTTCGACGCGCTCTCGGCCGACGCCGTCGCGCTCACGCACGCGCTCGAAGCGGCCTGGCAGGACGCCGATGCCAACGCGGAGACCGCCGCCGCAGGCCGCGAAGTGGACATTCCAGTGCATTACGGCGGCGCGGCGGGCCCCGATCTCGCGGCCGTCGCGCAGCACACGGGCCTCGCGCCCGCCGATGTCGCCGCGCGCCACGCCGCGGGCGTCTACACGGTGTTCTTCCTCGGCTTCCAGCCCGGTTTCGCCTATCTCGGCGGACTCGACGCCGCCCTGTACACACCGCGCCGCCGCGAACCGCGCGTGGTCGTGCCGGCCGGTTCGGTCGGCATCGGCGGCGCGCAGACCGGCATCTATCCGGCGCAGTCGCCCGGCGGCTGGCAACTGATCGGCCGCACCGCGCTCAAGCTGTTCGATCCCGCCCGCAATCCGCCCACGTTGCTGATGCCCGGCGACCGCGTGCGTTTTGTCGTCGAGCGTGTCGATGCCACCGTCAGCGAGGAGCGCCACGCATGATCGAGGTATTGCGCGCCGGCCTGCTCACCACGGTTCAGGATCCTGGCCGAACCGGCTATCACCATCTGGGCGTCGCCACCTGCGGCGCGCTCGACACGCTCGCGCTCGAAGTCGGCAACCGTCTGGTCGGCAACCGGCCCGACGCGGCCGGGCTCGAAATCACCTTCGGCCCGGTCGTGCTGCGCTTTGCGCGCGCCACGCGCGTGGCCATCACCGGCACCGACTTCGGCGCGACGCTCGGCGGCAAGCCGGTGTGGTCGTGGTGGAGCCTGCCGGTCGCGGCGGGCGAGGAGCTCGTGCTGCCGGGCGCGAAACGCGGCATGCGCGTCTACGTGAGCGTGGCGGGCGGGATCGACGTGTTGCCGATGCTCGGTTCGCGCAGCACCGATCTGGCGGCCGGCTTCGGCGGCCTCGCGGGCCGCGCGCTCAAGGACGGCGACCGGCTCGCCATCGGCGCCTCGTTCGCCCCGGGCGGCGAGCGCGCGTCGCTCGTGCCGGGAGCGCCGGCATTCGGCGTGAAGGCGCCGTCGCAATGCAGCTTCGTCTATGTCGACGAACCGCATTACCGGCGCGGCCGCCATGCGGACGGCGTGCTGTGGGCGCTGCCCGTGCGCGTACTGCGCGTCCCCGAGTACGACAGTTTCACCGCGGACGCCCAACGCACGTTCTGGTCCGACGAGTGGCAGGTTACGCCCAATAGCAACCGCATGGGTTATCGGCTCGAAGGCACGCCGCTCGCGCGCGCGAACGGCGCGGACCTGCTCTCGCACGCCGTGCTGCCCGGCACGATCCAGGTGCCGCCCAGCGGCCAGCCCATCGTGCTGATGAGCGATGCGCAGACCACCGGCGGCTATCCGAAGATCGGCGCGGTGATTCGCGCAGACCTGTGGAAGCTCGCGCAGGTGCGGCTGGGCGGCGGCGTGCGCTTTGTCGAGACGACGCCGGCCGCTGCGCGCCATGCACTGCTGGAAGAGCGCGCCTATCTGCGCCAGATCGAGACGGCGATCGCCATGCAGGACGAACGGCGCGCGAAGCGCTAACGAAACCGGCACAAGCGGTCGTTAATAGCAGCAGGCGTCAGCACAGAACAACACGCACAGAACAACACGCACAGAACAGCACGCATCAAGCGCCCCCGCCGCCCAGGACCGTGCGGCCGGGCGGGCGTCAGGCAATACGGAGAGAAACACCATGACCACCATCGATCTGAACGCCGATCTCGGCGAAGGCTGCGGTTCCGACGAGGCGCTGCTCGACCTCGTGAGCTCGGCGAATATCGCGTGCGGCTGGCACGCAGGCGGCGCCAACGCGATGCGCGAATGCGTGCGCTGGGCCGTCAACAAAGGCGTGGCGATTGGCGCGCATCCCAGTTTCAACGATCCCGAAAACTTCGGCCGCAAGGAAATGAACCTGCCCGCCGAAGAAATCTACGCGGGCGTGCTGTATCAACTGGGCGCGCTGTCGGCGATCGCCCAGGCCGAAGGCGGCCGCATCGCGCATGTGAAACCGCACGGCGCGCTCTACAACCAGGCCGCGCGCGACGCGAAGATCGCCGATGCCATCGTGTCCGCCGTGCACGACTTCGATCCCTCGGTGACGGTGTTCGCGCTCGCGGGCAGCGGGCTCGTGGCGGCGGCGCGCGAGGCCGGTCTGGTGGCGATCGAAGAAGTGTTCGCCGATCGCGGCTATCGCGCCGACGGCTCGCTCGTGCCGCGCAGCGAACCCGGCGCGCTGCTCCACGACGAAGACGCCGTGCTCGCGCGCACGCTCGCGATGATCCGCGAACAGCGCGTGCAGGCCGTCGATGGCGCATGGGTGCCGCTCAACGCGCAGACCATCTGCCTGCACGGCGACGGCCCGCACGCGCTGGCGTTCGCGCGGCGCATCCGTGCGGCGCTCGACGAAGCGGGCATTGGCGTGCGCGCGGCGGGCGCGGTGGATATCGACGGCGTTTGACCTTCGCCGCGCTTCGGCGCTGCGGCGCTTTGGTGCTTCGGCGACTTCAGGGCTGCGCGATCTCCGGCATCGTGCGCATCGCTTCGGCGAACTGCGGAAAATGCCGGGCGATCAGCGCGTCCGGCAGGATGTACTGCGGAAAGCTCGCCGACGTGTTGTACGGATGCAGCACATGCACGCACAGGCCGAGATCGTCGGCGACCAGCGCGAGATTCGCGCCGCGCGCCACCGCCGCGAGCGCGAACGGGCCGTCCTCGTTGAACGATGACGGCTCGAAGGGCAGCGCCGTCCACAGCCGCTTCGTGTACACATAGCTGAAACCGTAGCCCAGATGGTTGTTGGCAAAGGCCTTGTGCTCGGTGGGAAAACTCAGCGACGTCATCGGCTGCGAACTCCAGCGAAAATGCAGCCCGCTCGTGCGCAGCGTGTCCCACCACGCGAACTTCCGGTACACGCGGCTGTACAGGAAAAACGCGCTGAGCTTGACCATTTCGGCCTTGTGCGTCGTCATCTGGTCGAGCATCGCGCGCAGGTAATTCGGCGCATAGAACTCATCGTCGTCGAAATGGGCGATGACGTCGGCGCGGGCGAGATCGGCTGCAAGATTGCGCTTCTCGCCGATCGTCGTGCGCTGCGGCAAGTGCCGATAAACCACGCGCGGATCGGCCAGACTCTGCATGAAGGCGCTGGGCACCGTGCTGTCGTCGATCACGATCCATTCGCACGCGCCCACGTCCTGATGCGCGAACGAGCGATAGGCGAACGGCAGCATGGCCTCGCGCTGCCAGGTCGGCGTAATGACGCTGACGACTGGGATATTGACGACAGGGGCGCTGACGACAGGCGCGTCGGTCCTGACGATCGGGGAATTCGGCATGATGCGGCAATGAGCAAGGGAAAAGCCCATCGTATGAACGCCGCTTTTTCGCTGATATCGCATTCCAACTAAAGACCGTCCACGCGGGAATAAAGCCGGTGGTTGCGTCAGCTTCGCCATCACTTTCGGATTTTTCTTATCCTCGATGGGAAGCGCGATCCCTACCTTGTTAGATTCCCTTGACAATGCGGTCAGCGGAATCGCGCAGCCTGCTGCTCCACGCGCGGCGTCCGTCGGCCGCCCGATCCCATGACCTTCTCCGTTTCCGGCCGCGGCTACGCAAGCGATTCCGCGCTGTCCAGCCACGCTGCATCCCCTGACACCCTGCTTGCCGAAGCGCTCGCCGCACACAGCGCCGGGCGTCTCGACGAAGCCCAGACCGTCTACCGCGCCTTGATCGGGCGTGACCCGGCGCACGCCGGTGCGCTGCACTATCTCGGCGTTGCGCTGCATCAGCAGGGCGACCATCGCGGCGCGCTCGAACTGATGGACCGCGCGCTCGAGCATGCGCCCGGCGACGCCGTCTGCTGGAGCAATCGCGGGCTGGCCGCGCGCGCACTCGGGCTGCATGCCGAAGCCGCGCACAATCTGCGCGAAGCGCTGCGCCTGCAGCCGGGTTTCGCCGATGCGCACAACAATCTCGCGCTCACGCTGCGCGACATGGGCGATCTGCCGGGCGCGATAAGTCATTGCAAGGCGGCGCTCGCGCTGGAGCCGTCGGCGGCGAATACGCGGCTCAATCTCGGCAGTCTGCTCGCGCGGCTCGGCCGCCATGAGGACGCCGTCGCGTGCTATCGCGACGCGCTCGCACTGTCCGGCCAGGACGCCGCGCTGCACTTCAATCTCGCCAACGCGTTGCGCGCGCTCGGCGAAGAAGCCGCCGCCATCGCCCATTACCGTCAGGCCGTCGAACTGGCGCCGAACTATGCGGCGGCGTGGGTGAATCTGGGCACCGCGCTCGGCCAGACGGGCGACTATCGCGAAGCGGAAAGTTGTTATCGGCAGGCCGTGGCGCTGGAGCCGAACGCGGCGAATCTGGTGTGCCTTGGCGCGGCGCTCGGCGCGCAGGGCCGCAACGACGAAGAAGCGCCGTACTACGAGCAGGCGCTCGCGCTCGACCCCGATCATGCCGATGCGCGCCAGAACCTCGTCTGGCTCAAGCTCAAGCGCGGCGAGTATCGCGAAGGCTGGGCCGAGTACGCGCGGCGCTGGCGTGCGATCGACTACGCGCCGTTCGATATCGAAGGAATCGCGCAGTGGCAGGGCGAACCGCTCGATGGCAAGCGCGTGCTGCTGGTCCACGAACAGGGTTTCGGCGACCAGATCCAGTTCGTGCGTTACGCGAGCGAACTGGCCGCGCGCGGCGCGAGCGTCGATGTCTGCATCACGCAGCCGCTGCAGGTGCTCGCGCAGTCGGTGCCGGGCGTGCATCGCGCCTGGACCGGCAAGCCCGCGGGCGATTACGACTACTGGCTTTACGTCATGAGCGCGCCGGCCGCGTGCGGCACCGAACTCGATACGATTCCGGCCACCGTGCCGTATCTGTTCGCGCGCGATGGGGAGATCGAGGCGTGGAAGCCGCGCGTGCAGGCGGCCATGCAGGCGGATGTCGAACGGCAGTCGGGCAAGGCCGCCGGTCATCGCAATATCGGTCTGGTCTGGGCAGGCAGTTCCACCTTCTACAACAACCGCAATCGCTCGGTGGCGCTTGGCGCATTCGCGCCGCTTCTCGCGCTTGAGAAAACAAGCTGGTTCTCGCTGCAGAAAGACCCGGCGGCGCGCGCCCAGATTGCGGCGCTGGAGAACGGCGCCGTAATCCACGATTTCGGCGACGATCTGCGCGACTTCGGCGACACGGCCGCGCTCATCATGAATCTCGATCTCGTGATTACCGTCGATACCTCGGTAGCGCATCTGGCGGGTGCGCTCGGCAAGCCGGTCTGGATACTGGTGCCTGCGAACGGCGAATGGCGCTGGCTCGAAAAGCGCACGGACTCGCCGTGGTATCCCACGGCGCGGCTCTTTCGTCAGCAGGAAGTGGGCGACTGGACCACGGCCATCGAAGCGGTCCGCGAGGCGCTCGCGGAAAAACCTAAACGCGCCAGCGCACGCAAGCCGGCTGCGAAGGCCGATAAAGCGGAGAAACCCGCCCGTTCACGCAAGCCGTCCGCCGACAGCGAACTCAACCCGGATCAACCGTAAACCCGCGCTGACGCAGCAACTGAAGCACGCCCTTGCGCCCGCCCAGATGCAGCGCGCCAATCGCCACGAACAGCGGTTTGTTGGGCCCGGCGTACTGCTGCATGCGCGAGACGAAGCGCCGGTTGCGTTCATAGACGATGCGGTTGTCCACCGAAGCCGCCACGCGCTGATCGTGCGAGAGCTTTTCGGTGCGCGCGCTTTCCCAGGCGGCAATCGCATCGGCGTCGCCTACGCGCCAGAGGCGCAGGAGCGTCTGCACATCGGCGAGATTCTGTGCGGGTGTCTGCGCGAGATCCTGCGCGAGCATCTCGCGCTGCTGGGCCAGGTTCAGATTCGTGAAGGCGCGCATCTGCTCGCCCAGCCTTTCCAGCCCGACGACGCGCCGCCCTTTCAGGCGCAGGAAGACGTTCTGCAATTGCGCCTCGGTGCCGTACTCGGTTTGCAGGCCGGCGCTCAGCGAATCGTAGGTTTCCACCAGCAGCGACGCGAGCCAGGGCTTCATCTTGCGGATCTCGGCCAGCGCCTCGGGGTTGCCGCGCAGACGCGCCGCGAGCTTCGCCCAGAGCGGCTCGGGCAGCATCTGTTCGAGACAGGGCCGGCGGCAGACGCCGTATTTCGATACATCGTCCTGCGAGACCAGCAGGTCGTCGGGCGAGAGTTCGAGCGCGAGCGTGGGCGAGGCGTTGAGTGCGGCGAGAATCGGCGCGCGGAATGGCTGGTTCGGTGGGTAATCGACGGGGTCGCCCACGTGCAGCGTGCCGAGCAGATAGATCGTGGTCGTGCCGCGCGTGGCCACGTAGAACGGCATGCGCGCGGGGCGCGTGCGCACCGGACCGCCGGCGGTCGTGCCCGAGGCGTAGCTCGGCATGACAGGCGGTGAATGGAAACCGGGCAGGCCGCCGCCTGACGGCAGACCGGAACCCGGCAGACGCGAAGTGGGCACGGGCGGACGAACGCCAGGCGTATTGGCGGCCGCGCCAGCACCGAACGCACGCGGCATGAACGCGCGATGAGCGGAAGCCCCCTGCCCGCCCGCAAGCCGCAGCGGACGGTCGAGCGAAGGCCCGAGCGCCACGGCAAGCGCGAGCGCCGCGCCCATCGCGACGCGCGCCGTTCTTCCCTGGCGCCAGACCCACGCCCGCAATTTCAAAGCGGCACACCGGCCGCTTCTACGTTGGCGGCGCGCAAAACGACGCGCCGCCGTCGCTTCAAGCATCCGATTCCCCCACCTCCTCTGCACGATGGCAGGATACCTGACGGCCATCGACTTCGCGAAGTTGCGGCACTTCCTGGCGGCATCGTTCGACCGCATACGGGCAGCGCTGATGGAACGTGCAACCCGACGGCGGATTCAGCGGCGAAGGCAACTCCCCCTCGAGCTTGATCTTCACGCGGCGATCTGCCTCGAAGATCGCAGGCGTCGCCGACAGCAGCGAGCGCGTGTACGGATGGCGCGGGCGCCCGATCACCGTGGCCTTGTCGCCCAGTTCCGCCACACCGCCCAGATACATCACCATCACGTCATCAGCGATATGCTCGACCACCGCCAGGTTGTGCGAGATGAACACATAGCTCGTGCGGAACTGCTCCTGCAGATCCATGAACAGATTCAGGATCTGCGCCTGGATCGACACATCGAGCGCGGACACCGGTTCGTCCGCCACCACGATCTGCGGATCGAGAATCATCGCGCGCGCAATCGCCACTCGCTGACGCTGGCCGCCCGAGAACATATGCGGATAACGCTTCGCATGCTCCGGCCGCAAGCCCACGATGCGCATCATGTGCGCGATGCGGTCCGCGCGCTCGCTGGCCGTGAGTTTGGTGTTGATCGCGAGCGGCTCGCCCAGCGTCTGCTCGACGGTCTTGCGCGGATTGAGCGAGGCGAACGGGTTCTGGAACACCATCTGCACGCGTCGGCGCAGCGCTGAGATCTGCGCGCTGCCCGCGCTCGCCACATCCTCGCCGTCGATGGTGAGCGTGCCGGACGTAGGCGGCTCGATCATCGTGAGCTGGCGCGCGAGCGTGGACTTGCCGCAGCCCGACTCGCCCACCACCGCGAGCGTGCGCCCGCGCGTGAGCGAGAACGACACGCCGTTGAGCGCCTTCACTGTGCCCGTGCCGAACATGCCGCGCCTGACCGTGTAGTGCTTCTTCAGATCGTGCGCAACGAGCACCTTTTCTTCATCGTGCTGGCCCGGTTGAGCCGCGGATTGCTGGACTGCGTTCATCGCGCGCCTCCGTTCAGGGTTTCGGTCGCCACGTTCAGCGGCTTGATGCAGCGCACGAGCGCACAGCCGCTCGGGTCCGCCACCGCGTCGAGCGTCGGGCGCTTGCGGTTGCAGTCGTCCACCACGTATTTGCAGCGCGGCGCGAACAGGCAGCCTGTGGGACGATCGTCGCGGCCCGGCACCATGCCCGGCAGCGCAGCCAGACGCGCCGCGCCCTGGTTGTGCTCTGGAATCGCCGCGAGCAGCGCTTCCGTGTACGGATGATGCGCACGCGCAAAGATATCCGGCACGCGGTTGGTTTCGATGATCTCGCCCGCGTACATCACCGCCACGCGCTGCGCGACCTCGGAGACCA
>NZ_JAAGPR010000046.1 GCF_017104965.1 Paraburkholderia sp. Ac-20340 | reverse complement strand
TACGACAAAGAAAGACCGGATGTCGGCATCAGAGAGAGGTAGATAGCAGTCAATGAAAGCAAAGGTATGCAATAAGAAGTAGATACGAATCATCTATCGGAAATAAATACGGCATGTACCGTGGCGACATATAGTGGGGATGTGGGTGCGATGCCAAGGCTGGAAGTTGGGAGTGTACAATTTTTAGAAGTGATCATGTGGCGAGCGTTAAGTGAATCTGAGCGTTTTTTTTTTTTTC
>NZ_JAAGPR010000045.1 GCF_017104965.1 Paraburkholderia sp. Ac-20340 | reverse complement strand
CGCGTGTGGGCCGTCGACCGTTCGGCGGGCGCGCTGGCCGTGGCCGCGCGCAATGCCGCAAAGCTGCTCGACGCCGCGCGTCCGGGCGGCGCCCTCACGTTTATCGAAGCGAGCTGGTACGACGCGCTCGACGCCGCGCTGCGCTTTGACGTGATCGTCAGCAACCCGCCCTATATCGCGAACGGCGACCCGCATCTGGATCAGGGCGATCTGCGCTTCGAACCGCGCGGCGCGCTCACCGACGAAGCCGACGGCCTGAGCGCCCTGCGCACGATTATCGAAGGCGCCCCCGCCCGGCTGGTGGCGAACGGCGTGCTCTGGATGGAGCACGGCTACGATCAGGCGGCGGCGGTCCGCACGCTGCTCGACGCGCGCGGTTTCGCCGATGTCGCTTCAAAGCGGGATCTGGCGGAGATCGAGCGCATCAGCGGCGGACGTTTTAGCGGCTAGCACGCGCAGCGCGACCTCGCTCGCCCAGGCCATGCCAGGCCCGCACCGGCGAAATCCGCTATCATTTCGTTCTGCAATCCACGTATTCCGCATCAACCCTATTCAAGCAAGCCAAGGTCAGACATGGACACCCAACAGCGCATCAAGCAGATCGTCGACGAAAACGCCGTCGTCCTCTTCATGAAGGGCACCGCGCAGTTTCCGATGTGCGGTTTCTCCGGCCGTGCCGTGCAGATCCTGAAGGCGTGCGGCGTCGATCAGCTCAAGACCGTCAACGTGCTCGAAGACGACGGCATCCGTCAGGGCATCAAGGAATTCTCGAACTGGCCGACGATTCCCCAGCTCTACGTGAAGGGCGAATTCATCGGCGGTTCGGACATCATGATGGAGATGTACCAGAACGGCGAACTGCAACAGCTGTTCGCAGCAGCGTAAGCACGTCTTCCCGGCACGCCCCGCTTGTCGTTTGACGTGAACGCCACGCCGTCGCCGGTGCAACGCCGCCTGATCATCGCGATCACCGGCGCCACCGGCGCGATCTACGGCGTGCGGATGCTGGAGACGCTGCGCCGCGTGGGCGGCGTCGAAACGCATCTGCTGGTTTCTGCCGCTGGCTGGCTCAATATCCAGCACGAGCTGCAGCTCAGCAAGGAAGACCTCCACGCGCGCGCCGATGTCGTGCATTCGGTGCGCGACGTCGGCGCCACCATCGCCTCGGGCTCGTTCGCGACCGACGGCATGATCGTCGCGCCCTGCTCGATGAAGACGCTCGCGAGCGTCGCTCACGGCCTCTCCGACAACCTGATCGCCCGCGCCGCCGACGTCACGCTCAAGGAGCGCCGCCGGCTCGTGCTGATGGTGCGCGAAACGCCGTTCAACCTCGCGCATCTGCGCAATATGACGGCCGTCACCGAAATGGGCGGCGTAATTTTCCCGCCTTTGCCCGCGTTCTACAGCCAGCCGGCCTCGATCGACGAAATGGTCGATCACACGGTCGCGCGCGTGCTCGATCAATTCGCACTCGGCCCCGCACTGGCGCCTGCCTGGCCCGGTTTGCGCCATACCGCCGACTGACCTTTTCTGGTTTGTATCGCCACGCCGATTATCAACATCGGCGACACAATCAATTCGCTCGACGCACGTTTAATTCGCGAGAGTTGAGTCTTATATTGATCGTAATGCGAAACTTTTCAGCCACTCCACGTGGCTTACGATCATGACCACCCGTACCCCCACGCTTTTCCTGTCGCACGGCGCGCCCACGCTGCCGATCGATCCCGCCATGCCGCGCGAAGGCTTCACGGCGCTGGCCCAGCATCTGCCGCGTCCGAAGTCGATCCTGATGCTCTCCGCGCACTGGTACACGCAGCGCCCGGCCGTGAGCACGGCGACGCAGCCCGAAACCATCCACGACTTCTACGGCTTTCCGCGCGCGCTCTACGAGATCCAGTACCCCGCGCCCGGCGCGCCCGAAACCGCGCAGCGCGCGGCGGCGCTGCTGCGTGCCCAGGGCGTGGAAGTCGATGAGGAAGCGCACGGGCTCGACCACGGCGCCTGGGTGCCGATGCTGCTGATGTTCCCAGACGCCGACATCCCTGTCGCCCAGTTGTCGATCCAGCCGCGCAACGACGCCGCGTATCACTTCGCCGTGGGCCGCGCGCTGCGCGAACTGCGCGACGAAGGCGTGATGGTGATCGGTTCGGGTCAGATCACGCATAACCTGCGTCAGGCGGATTTTTCGGCGCGCCCCGAGGATGCCGATCCGCGCGTGGCCGAGTTCACCGAATGGTTCGAAGCGCGCCTTGCGGAACGCGACATCGACGCCCTGCTCGACTATCGGCGCCAGGCGCCGCACGCGGTCCTGATGCACCCGACCGACGAACATCTGCTGCCGGTGTTCGCCGCACTAGGCGCCGCCGACGACGATTACACGCTGGGCGTGCAATCGCTCGGCACCTACCAGCGCGCGCTGGCGATGACGAATTACGTGTTCGGATCGGCTATCGCCCAGTAAGCGCACAAACCAACGTCCAGACGCAAAAAAGCCCGCCTGAATCGCTTCAGGCGGGCTTTTTGTTGGCTCGATGCGCTAGCGTTGCTTAGTGCGCGCCGATGCCTTCGAGCACTTCGTCGTGTTCCTTGCGCTCTTCCAGATACGGCGTGCGGTAACCCGAATTCACGCCCCAGAAGTAGAAGCCCAGCGAGATGATCGCGACGACCAGCATGTCCCAGCCGTAGGGAATCAGGTCGTGACCGCCGAACTGCTTGCTGCCGATCAGCGAGAGCACGGCCATCGTCGGCAGGTAGGCGCACAGCCACCATGCAGCCTTCAGATCCTGGCCCCAGCCGCCGAAGCCTTGCTTGGCCTGGAAGTAGAAGTACACCGGCAGCGCGACAACCATCAGCAGAATGATTTCGCCCGTCAGCGGCCACTTGGCCCAGTACAGGATCATCGATGCGCAGACGAAGGCGAACGGCGCGATGACCTTCATGAACGGCACCGACAGCGGGCGCTCGATATCCGTCGCAGCGCGCTTGAGCGCCATCAGGCTGATCGGGCCGGTCAGGTACGAGATCACGGTCGCAACCGAAATCACCGCTGCCAGCGAGCTCCAGCCGCGGAAGAAGAACATGAAGATGAACGAGATGACCAGGTTGAACCACATCGCCTGGCGCGGCACGCCGTAGAACGGGTGCACGTTGCCGAACATCGCCGGCATCGTGTTGTTGCGCTCCATCGCGTAGATCATGCGCGAGGTCGTTGCCATGTAGGTCGTGCCGGTGCCGCTCGGGCTCACGAACGCGTCCACATACAGCAGGATCGCCAGCCAGTTCAGGTTCAGCGCGATCGCGAGTTCCGCGAACGGCGACTTGAAGTTGAACAGGTTCCAGCCCTTCGCCACTTCAGCCGGATCGACCGCGCCGATGT
The DNA here is from genome assembly GCF_017104965.1 of Paraburkholderia sp. Ac-20340. Taxonomy (GTDB): domain Bacteria; phylum Pseudomonadota; class Gammaproteobacteria; order Burkholderiales; family Burkholderiaceae; genus Paraburkholderia. The sequence continues at coordinate 52,571 of NZ_JAAGPR010000045.1, read as the reverse complement.
ACGCCACCTGCAGCAACACGTAGATCACCAGTGCGCAGACGATCGAGCCGATCACCGCGAACGGAATGCTCTTCGACGGATTACGCGCTTCGCCCGCGAGGTTGATCGGGCTCTGGAAGCCGTTGAACGCGAACACGATGCCGCTGGTCGCGACTGCCGTGAACACCGCCGACCAGCCATAAGGCGCGAACGTGGTCGCCTCGCCGAAATTCTCGTGGTGGAAACCCGTCGTCATCAGGCCGATGATCGTCAGACCCGGGATGATGAACTTGAAAATCGTGATGGCGCTATTGGCACGCGCGAACAGCTTCACGCCCCAGTAGTTCAGCATGAAGTACACGATCACGAGCAGCGCCGACAGGAACAACCCGGAGTGGGTCAATGATCCATCGACGAACAGCGCGTGTGCCCACGGATAGGGCCAGGTGCTCATGTATTGGATGGAGGCTTCGGCTTCGATCGGAATCACCGAAACGATGGCGATCCAGTTCGCCCATGCGCTGATGAAACCCACCAGTGCGCCGTGCGAGTAACGGGCGTAGCGGACCATACCGCCCGATTCCGGGAACATCGCGCCGAGTTCGGCATAAGTGAGTGCAATGGCCAGAATGACCACGGCCCCGATCACCCACGCGCAGACCGCGGCGGGACCCGCGATCTTGGCGGCTTTCCATGCGCCGAACAGCCAGCCCGAGCCGATGATCGACCCGAGGCCGGTAAACATCAGCGCGAACGGGCCGATGTTCCGTTGAATAGAACTTTTCACGTCTTCTCCTGTATCAAGAGCAGTTCAACACCGCATGCCCCGTCTGTTGTGCGGGCGGGGTTCCAGCGGCAGTCGCACCTGCGCGCGATGTCGATTGCGCCCGTAGGCGCAACTCATGCGCGGCGCGTAGTTTAACGGTTGCACCGCCAAAAGGCGCCGAAAATCTTCTGCCACTACAAAAAAAACAGCAACTTAGCAAGCTTTGTAAGACTTTGTTTCGACCCCAGGGTAAAAATATATGGAGATTCCCTGGGTCCTAGTTGACCTGTTAATCAATAAGCCGTATAAAGTTCGGGCAGGATTTCAAGCGGCGAGTGTGAATAGGTCTTTCGTAGTTCGCCCATCAACGGTACTCCGGTTGGTCCCATACCCCTTCCTTGATTTTCGGCACCTCTTTGTTCATTCATTTTTAGGAAAGTAATATGGAAACCGGTACCGTCAAGTGGTTCAATGACGCTAAGGGCTTTGGCTTCATCACGCCGGACGGCGGTGGCGAAGATCTGTTCGCGCACTTCTCGGAAATCAAGATCGACGGCTTCAAGACGCTGCAAGAGAACCAAAAGGTTCAATTCGAAGTGCGTACGGGCCCGAAGGGCAAGCAAGCTGCTAACATCAAGCCGGTCTAAATACCGTCTTTGACTGTCAGGATTTACCTCTGGTCCTGACTGGCAAGCTTACAGAAAAACCCCACTCTTCTCTTTGAAAGTGGGGTTTTTTGTCGCCTGCGCATTTTGCGCCCCCCACTTTCTGCCTGACGTTCAGCCGTACAGGCGCTTCGCGTGAATGCCCAGACCCGTCGCCACGCTGGCGAGACGGTCGCCGAACACGGCTTGGGCATGCGGGAATGCTTCGGCGAGCGCCTGGGTCAGGAACAGCAGACCCGTCGAGCCGCCCGTGAAATACAGCGCGTTCACCGACGCAGGCGCCACACCGGCTGCCTGCACCGTGTCGCGCGCGGCCTGAACGATGCGGCGCGTCTCTTCGCGGCCGGCCTCGACCAGTTGCGCATCGTCGAAGGCAAGTCGCAGATCGGTTTCCACCTGCTCCAGATCGATCATCGTTTCGCCGCCCGCCGACACGCCGATCTTCGCCTCTTCCGCCCGCGCCGCCAGCGCGTGACCCAGACGCCAGTCGACCACGCGTAGCAGACGGTCGTGCTGCGCGGTATCCGTATACAGATGGCGCATGAGCTTGAGTTCGGTCGCGCGCTTGGGCGTGTAAACCGTGTTGATCAGATGCCAGGTGGCCAGATCGAAATAGACGCGGTTCGGCAGTTCGCGGCCCTCCGGGTCGAGCGCCTGATAGCCGAGTTCGCGCAAGATCGTCGCCAGTTCCACGCGGCGGTCGAAGTCCGTGCCGGCCACGTGCACGCCGTGGTGCGCGAGCACGTCGTCCTTGCGCTCCAGACGCGTCATGCGCTGCGGCCCGACGCGCACCAGCGAAAAGTCCGACGTACCGCCGCCGATGTCGGCCACCAGCACCAGCCCTTCTTCCGTCAGACGCGATTCATAGTCGAATGCCGCTGCAATCGGCTCGTACTGAAACTGGATTTCCTTGAAACCGACCGTGCGCGCCGCCGCTTCGAGCTGATCCTGAGCGAGCTTGTCGGCGCGCGGATCTTCGTCGACGAAAAACACCGGGCGGCCCAGCACCGCGCGCGTGATCGGCGCGCCGGCGCAACGCTCGGCGCTGCGCTTGAGGTGATCGAGGAAGATCGCGATGATTTCCGTGTAGCGCATCGCGCTACCGTCGCCGAGATCGGTGGTGCTTTCCGCCAGCGGCGAACCGAGAATGCTCTTCATCGAGCGCATCAGGCGCCCGTCGAAACCGTCGATATAAGCGGTGAGCGCAGCGCGGCCGAATTCACGCGTGTGCTCGTCGGTGTTGAAGAACACCGAAGTCGGCAACGTGGTGTGCGCGCCTTCCACGGGCGCGAGCCGCATGGCATCGCCGGAAGCGGCGCCTGGCAGCGCCACGGCCGAATTGGAAGTACCGAAGTCGATCGCGCAAAACGGGGTCATGGCAATGACGCACGGCACAAGGCGCGCGCGATGAGGAAGGCTGGGAGGACCGGCTTTGTATCACGAAAGCGCGGCGCGGGGCAACCGCAGGGCCCTGATGCGGCCCTGTAAGCACAAACGCGCGGATCATCCGCGCGTCCTGTTTTTACCGCTTTGGACCGGTCAGCCCTTGAACGGTTGCTTCCATGCGTTCGCGTAGGCAATCTCGCCGACGGCCGAACGCGTGCGCTCTGCCTTTTCGCGGTCGCGCAGCACCGGCTCGAGCTTTTCGATCTCGCCGTAGTGGCCGATCGAAATGATCGCGAGCGGTTCCACGTCGTTCGGCAGGGCGAACTCCTTGCGGAAGGCGTTCACGTCGAAGCCGCTCATCTGGTGCGCAGCCAGACCGAGCGCATGTGCCTGCAGCACCAGCGACATGGCCGCCGCGCCCGCATCGTACTGCGCCGTGCGGTTGGTCTCGCCCTTCGCGTTGAGCGTTTGCGCCGTCACCGCGATCAGGATGGGCGCGGGCGCGTTCCACTGCTGGTTGAACGGCACGAGCGTACCGAAGGCGCGCTTGAACGCGGCTTCGTCGGCCGTGCGATCGAACACGATGAAGCGCCACGGCTGCAGGTTGTAGCCCGACGGCGCCCAGCGCGCAGCCTCGATCACCGCATGCAGCGCCTCGCGCGAGACCGGCTCGTTCGAGTAGGCGCGCGGGCTCCAGCGGCCGGCGATCAATTCGTGGATGGGCACGGCTGTCGGTGCGGGTTTTTGCTTCGTCATGCCTTGTCTGTCCTTGAGGATAGCGGGCGCTCGCCCGGGGCCATCAGCATACCCGCGCTGCACAAAACGCGCTCAGGCATCGAATCCGATGTGGACGCCGCAACCTCGGCACAAAGCGTCTCATGCCGCCTGCACGCCCACTTCACGCGCGCGGCGATTGATGCGCAGCACCAGGAACGAAGCGATCAGGCACAACCCGCCCGAAATCATCGACGCCACCGTGTAGGTGCCCAGACTCGACCGCAGCAGCCCGGCGCCGAATGCCGCGAACGCCGCGCCCAGCTGGTGACCCGCCACCACCCAGCCGAAGATGATGGGCGCGCGCTCCTTGCCGAACACATCGGTGGCGAGGCGCACCGTCGGCGGCACGGTCGCGATCCAGTCGAGGCCGTAGAACACGGCGAAGATCGGCAGACCGAAAAAGTCGATGCCGAAGGCGTGCGGCAGATAGATCAGCGAAAGCCCGCGCAGCCCGTAGTACCAGAACAGCAGCACGCGGCTGTTGAAGCGGTCCGAGAGCCAGCCCGAAAGCGTCGTGCCGAACAGATCGAAAATGCCCATGGTCGCGAGCAGCGAAGCGCCCTGCACTTCCGTCATGCCGTAATCGCCGCACATGGCGATCAGGTGCGTGCCCACGTAACCGTTGGTGCTCGCACCGCAAATAAAGAAGCTGAAGAACAGCAGCCAGAAGTCGCGCGTGCGGCTGGCCGATGCCAGCGCACCGAACGCGAGCGTGAGCGGATTCTGCTGCGGCGCGGGCGGGACGATGGGCGCGTCGTGCGGCTCGCCGAACGGGCGCAGGTCGACGCTGGCCGGGCGCTCCGGCAACAGCAACGCCACCAGCGGCAGCACCACGGCGGCGGCGATCGCCACCACCAGCACGACCATCTGCCAGCCATGCTTTTCGGCGATGGCGGCGAGGAACGGCAGGAACACCAGCTGGCCCGTGGCCGAGCTTGCGGTGAGGATGCCCATCGCGAGACCACGGTGCGTGGTGAACCAGCGCGTGACGATGGTGGCCGAGAGCGACAGCGCCGCCACGCCCGTCGCACCGCCAACCATGACACCCCAGATCAGGATCATCTGCCACGGATGCGTCATCAGCGAAGACAGCGCCACGCCCGCCGCCATCGTGCCGAGCGCCACGAGCAGCGTGGGCCGCACGCCGAAGCGCTGCATCGCCGCCGCCGCGAACGGGCCCATCAGGCCGTAAAGCGCGATGTTGACCGAAATCGCCAGCGAAATCGTCGCCCGGCTCCAGCCGAACTGATGCTCGAGCGGCACCATCATCACGCTCGGCGTCGCGCGCGTGCCGGCCGCCGCCAGCAGCACGAGGAACACCACCGCCACGACGAGCCATCCATAGTGGAAACGCCCGCCGGCCATTCTCGCTGCCCAGTTCATCCCTGCTCCTGATTGGTGTCGGGCCGATCTCGTCCGCCATTCGCCACAGTACATCAGCCACGGATTGTTACCGATCGGTCACAAGTGTGTTGCGATAGTAGTGACCGCTCGGTAACATGTCAAGCGTAACCCTGATGACGAGATGCCCGCCATGGCCAAGCGCCCCGATTCCGCCACCACTGCTTCGAGCACGACCGCCCGCACACAGACGGCCGGCCCGCGCGCGCAGGAGCAACTGCTGCTTGCCGCGGACGAACTGTTCTATCAGGAGGGCGTGCGCGCCGTCGGCGTGGAAGCCGTGGTCGAGCGCGCGGGCGTGAACAAGATGAGCCTGTACCGGCAGTTTTCGTCGAAAGACGATCTGGTGGTGGCGTATCTGAAGCGCTGCGATGTGCGTTTCTTCGAGCGCTTCGAGGCGAGCGTCGCCAAACATCCCGGCGACGCCGCGAAGCAGTTGTTGCAGTGTTTCGTGGATCTGGCGCAGCGCGCATCGACGCCCGAGTATCGCGGCTGCCCGTTCGTGAACGTCGCCGCCGAGTTTCCCGACGTCGAGCATCCGGCGCGCCGCAGCGTCATCGACAATAAAACCCAGCTGATGGCGCGCCTGAACGAGATGGCGCGCGCAGCCCAGGCGGGCGACCCGGCATCGCTTGCGGACGAACTGGCGCTGTTGGTCGAAGGCGTCTATGCCGCGAGCCAGACCTACGGCCCCGGCTGCGGACCGATCCTCGCCGCGCCGCGCGTAGCGAAGCTGCTGATCGAGGCGGCGTGCGGCAGGACGATTGATCTCGCCGCGTAACCGCGCGAGCACCCGCGAGTAGAATCGCGGCCATGAACGATACCGCCGCTTCCCCCTCGCCCGATCACGGCGACATCATCGACGCCACGCGCCACTGGCTCACGCGCGCCGTCATCGGCCTGAATCTCTGCCCGTTTGCGAAAAGCGTCCACGTGAAGGGCCAGATCCGCTACGCGATCAGCGAGGCGACCGATCTGGAAGGTGTACTAACCGATCTCGAAACCGAACTGCGCACGCTCGCCGATACGGACCCTGCCGAAATCGACACGACGCTGCTGATCGTGCCGCACGCACTGGCCGACTTCCTCGAATACAACGACGCACTGCATTTCGCCGATCTGCTGCTTGGCCAGTTGCGTCTGGACGGCACGCTGCAGATCGCCAGCTTCCATCCGCAATATCAGTTCGAGGGCACGGGTCCCGACGATATCGAAAACTACACGAACCGCGCGCCGTACCCGATCCTGCATCTGCTGCGCGAAGACAGCATCGAGCGCGCCGTGGATGCCTTCCCGGACGCCGCCGACATCTACGAGCGCAATCAGGAAACGCTGCGCCGTCTGGGTCTGGACGGCTGGCGCGAATGGATGGCGAAGCGCGGCGAAGACTGACGCCAGCGCTACACGCGCATCACTATTCGCGTTTAAAGCGGGCTACGTTTAGCCCGCTTCTGCCGCGGCCTCGCCTTCATCGGAGAAGAAGCGTTCGCGCAACTCCGCCAGCCCGAAGGTATCGAGGATTTCGTTGAGCCGCTCGGTCGGCCGGCGACGCGGCAGGTTCTTGTACTGGGCGATGATCAGCTCGTTCTTCATCGAGTGCTCCCAGCCCACCAGCTCGGTCACGCTCACCTGGTAGCCGTGCGCTTCCAGTTGCAGGCAGCGCAGCACATTGGTGATCTGGCTGCCGAACTCGCGCGTATGCAGCGGATGGCGCCAGATTTCCGTGAGCGCCTGGCCGAGCGACTTGCCCTTGTTCCGCCGCAACACGCCCGCCACTTCCGCCTGACAGCACGGCACCACGACGATATGGCGCGCCTTCTTCCTGAGCGCGAAATGCAGCGCGTCGTCGGTGGCGGTATCGCAGGCGTGCAACGCCGTCACGATATCGACCGTCTCGGGCAGCGCCTTCGACGTGATCGAATCGGCGACCGAGAGATTCAAAAACGACATCCCCTCGAAGCCAAGTCGCTGCGCGAGTTCGCGAGACCGCTGAACGAGTTCATCGCGCGTCTCAATGCCGAAGATATGCGACTTGTCGCGCAGTTCCTTGAAAAAGAGATCGTAGAGAATAAAACCAAGGTAGGACTTGCCCGCACCATGATCGACAAGCGTCACGTCGCGGCCATCCTGCTTGACGTCTTTGAGCAGCGGCTCGATGAACTGGAACAGGTGATAGACCTGCTTCAGCTTGCGGCGGCTGTCCTGGTTCATCTTTCCGTCACGCGTGAGGATATGGAGCTCCTTGAGAAGCTCGATCGACTGGTTAGGACGGATTTCGTAAGTCTTACTGGACATCGGGGCGGCTTAAAAAGAAAAGGGTCTTTTGCCGGGAAACGTGCGGCAGGCGACGGAACGACGCAAATATATCTGTCATTTTACGGAAAAAGCAGGAAGAGGCCGCCAGCCCGAGCGAGCCATTCATCTGATAGTTGGAGCGTCCGGCACGCTGACCCACGTCCGGACGGCAGGGAGGGGTTGATTAAAAGAGACACGGCACGCCGTCGCCAGGCGGTACGACTGCGCGCGCCGATGTTCAGAAAGGACCGTTTTTGGGGCGCGACCGACCGGCAAAGTATCGGGAAAGCGCGCATGGGAGATCGCACCGGGTTGGCCGGGCGCGATAAATCAGGTACGACGCAGATTCCGCTTGCGCACGAGCGCACGGTGCTGCGCGACCTTGCATGGGGCATGCAATGAACACAATACCCGACGGTAACGCTGAGCAAAAATTCCAGGAAATGCTGGCCAGGCTCGTAGAGGTACCCGAGTGGACGGAAAAGCAACAACTGGAACTGGAAATGGCACGCGACATCTCGGTCGAGATGCTGCGGCTAGCCGAAGATATGCGCGATGGCGCTTCGGATCTGGAAGCCTGTCTGATCCTGCTGAAGTACGCCAAAGTGCTCGATTTCGTGATGTCCGCATTGGCCGCGCGGCGGGACATCAAGCCACAAACGCTGCGGGTGATTTTCAAGCTCGCCGGTTTGCGTGTGGACGAGGCTTATCCCGGTTGATGCGGGCTGAGCATCGATGAGTGACCGGCGGGCGCCACGCCCGCCGTTTAGAAGGACAAAGCGCACTCCCGATTCCGAGGTCGGTCCGTGCGCTTATACCGCTCACCTTTCTTCGCGCCGCCGTTCCACACGGCGGCGTTTGCGCTTTCCTCCGCCCAAGCGTTCACACATTCAGGCGCTGCGCACCTTCAGTCGCCACAGCGATGTGATTTCGGCCGCGCGTGCGCGATGAAGCGGATCGTTGGGATCGCTCGCCTTGGGATGGCGCGGACGGATATCCTCGCGCCCCGCCACGTCCAGACCCGCTTGCCCGATCATATCCAGCAGTTCGTCGCGCGTGCGCAGGCCCAGATGCTCCGCGAAATCGGACAGGATCAGCCAGCCTTCGCCGCCCGGCTCCAGATGATCCTTAAGCCCGCCGAGGAAACCGCGCAGCATGCGGCTATCGGGATCGAACACCGCATACTCGATGGGCGACGCGGGCCGCGCCGGCACCCACGGCGGATTGCAGACCACGAGCGGCGCACGGCCGGGCGGAAACAGATCGGCTTCCATCACCTCGACCTGCTTGCCCACGCCGAGCATGTCCAGGTTCTCGCGCGCGCATGCCAGCGCGCGCGTGTCCTGATCCGTGGCGACGATGTGCTTCACGCCGCGCTGCGCGAGCACGGCGGAGATCACGCCCGTACCCGTGCCGATGTCGAACGCTTTTTCGACCGCGGCAGCCGGCAACGGCACACGCGCAATCAGATCGAGATATTCGCCGCGCACCGGCGAAAACACGCCGTAGTAAGGATGCACGTGTGCCCCGCCGAGCGCGGGAATCGGCACGCCTTTCCTGCGCCACTCGTGCGCGCCGATCAGGCCGAGCACTTCGCGCAGCGATACAGCGGACGGCGCGCCGTCCGGCGCGCCCCACGCCTCTTCGCAGGCCAGCTTGACGTCGGGTGCGCGGCGCAGCGCGATCGAATAATCGCCTTCGAGCGGCAGCAGCACCATGCCGAGCGTGCGCGCACGTTGCGCCTGCGCCTGGCGATGCAGGTGAAACGCCTCGAGCGGCGTGGCGGGCGCCTTCGGCTCGCCCTTGCGCGGCTTGCGCTCGGCGCGGCGCGCCATCGCCTGCAGCAGTTGCCGCGCGTTCTGGTAGTCGCCGCGCCACAGCAGTGCAGTGCCCTCGCAGGCGAGACGGTAGGCGGCGTCGGCCGTCGTGCGATCGTCGGCGACGACCACGCGCTTCGGCGCGGGCACGCCCGCCTCCGAACGCCAGCGGACGGTGCGCGGGCCGTCCGTGTCGGGCCAGCTCAAGGTGGGAAAGTCGGTCATAAGGTCTGGATGCTTGATACGTAACGCTCGATGCTTAAAAGGCTCGCCGCGACGGCGCGCCTGCGATGCGGCGCCATCTTATAGCAGAGCACGGTCATGGCCGGCTGTTGCGGCCAGGTGCAGGCATGTGCGCATCATCGCGCAGCCTGGCGCGGACGTCGACTCAGCCGAATGGCATAAGCCGAACGGCCAGGCAGATTCGCCGCGCACTCGCCAGTAAAATGACCGCCAATCCGCGCAATGGCGCCATCAACAGAATATGTCAGAGACGAATCCGACGACGCGCCACGCACCCGCGCGCAAGCAAGGCATACGCAATGCATGCACGTCCCGCGCGGGGCTCGACGCGGATTTTTATGCGGCACTGCTGCATATCGTGGGCGTGCAGGAGCGGATTGAGCGCGGCGCGGCGATCGTCGTGCGGCACGCGCCGGGCGAGCGGCAGGCAAACGCGCTGATCGAACACGCGACCACGCACATCGAAGCGCGTGAGCGCACAGTCGATGATCCGGCAATCGACGCCGCGCTGCGGCTTTGCATCGAATGGATCGGCCGCCTCGTGTTGCTCAAGCTGCTCGAAGCGCGCCTGCTGACGCTGCACGCGCACGACCCGTCTTATGCCTTCCTGAACAGCAGCCGGATCGCTACGTTCGGTGAGCTTACGGCGTTGTGCCGCGAACTCTTCGGTGGCGAGCGAGGCGATGACGTTGCGCGTCACTCTCCTCACCTGCCGCGTTTCGCAACCACCCTGTTCGATTCCGCCGATCTCGCCGCATTCGACGCCGCGCTGGCGCCGCATCCCATCGGCGATCTGCTCGATTTTTTCGCTGCCTTCGAATTTCACGGCGAAACCGCCGCGCTCGGGCTGATTTTCGAGCGGCTCAACGGGTATCGAAACGGCGCCTGGTATACGCCCGAAAACGTGGCAAAACTGCTCACCGAAGAAGCACTCACACGTGCCGTATTGGGCCGCTTCAATCGCCATAAAAACTGGCACTGTACGTCGCTCGATCAGCTATCCGAACAAATTTCGGACCGCACCGAAGCGCGCGCGATCCTCAGCGGACTGCGCATTTGCGACCCGGCTGTCGGCACCGGGCATCTGCTGGTTTCCGCACTCGATTCGCTAATCGATATCCAGACGAAGCTCGGCCTGCGCGCGGAAAATGACGCCGCGCTCTATCGCGAAAAACGCGCCATCGTCGAGCAGAATCTGTTCGGTGTGGATATCGACGCGCACGCGCTCCAGCTCGCACGACTGCGCCTGACATTCGAACTGCTCGCCCATGCCACCTACGATGGCGAAGGCCAGTTTCCCGCACTGCCGGACCTCGCCGCCAATCTCAAACACGGCAACGCCGTACTCGCCAGTTTCGCCGACGAAACCCGCACGCCCGGCGACTTCGCCTGGCACCGCGCCTTCCCCTCGGCGTGCGATGCGCAGGGACGCTTCGCGGGCTTCGACGCGGTCATCGCGAACCCGCCGTATATCGACTCCGAACGCATGATCAACGCCGGCCAGAAGCCGCTGCGCGAAACGCTCGCGCAACGCTGGCCGGGCGCGCGCGGCAACTGGGATCTCTACATTCCGTTCATGGAACTGGGCGTCGCACTCATGGCGCCGCACGGCGCGATGGCATATCTCACCCCGGACAAATGGCTCGCGCGGCCCTTCGGCGAGGCGTTTCGCGCGCGCCATCTCGACAAAATCGAGCGCATCGTCGCGCTGGGCCGCGATGTGTTCGAGCGTGCGCTGGTCGATTCGATCGTGACGGTCTATCGCAAAGCCGGTAGCGAAACGATCGCAACGGCTCGCCTGGAAAACGCAACGCTTCAAATGCTCGCGACAGTGAACAAATGCGAAATCGAAGCGCCGTGGACGCTCGACGCCCTGCTCTGCGCGCACTACGCGTTTGTGCAGCGGCTCGCGCGCGCGCATCCGACGCTCGGCACGTTGCTCAGTTGCGAGAACGCCTGCGCGACCGGCGACGCGTATCGGCTTGCGCCTTTGCTGGTGGAATCCAGCGCAGACTTCGACGCCTCACAGCACTATCGCGTGGTGAACACGGGCACGCTAGGCCGCTACGTCTCGCGCTGGGCCAGCAAACCGATGACGTATCTGGGCCGCCGCTACGCGCAGCCGGTTGTCGCGCGCGCGGACTTCGAAGCGGCTTTCGCAAACGGCTATCGCAGCAAAGCCGCGGCGAAAAAGATCATCGTGAAAGGCCTCACGCTGTTGCACGCCACACTCGATCTGAACGGCGATACCGTGCCCGGCAAGACCACGCTAATCCTGCGTTCGGCCGACGAAGACCTGCTGAAATTTGCGGCCGCCGTGCTGAACTGCCCGCTCGCGGCCTTCGTCACACGCTCGCGTTTCGGAGCGTCGAGCTACAACGGCGGCGTGGCGTTCACGAAGGCGATGATCGATGCGCTGCCGGTGCCTCACGACGCCAACGTGCGCGCGAGCATCGCCAGGCAAGTCGATGAAGTGATGCGTTTGGCACAGATCGGCGAACACGTAAAAAGCGAAACGCTCGCCCGCCACATCGACCGCATGCTTTACGCAGCGTACGGACTGAACGCCGATGAAATCGCGTTGATCGAGCAGCCCGCAAACAGCCGCGCCTGAAACGAAGGCAAAAAGACAAACAGGCCAAAACGAAAAAAGGGTTACAGCTTTTAGCTGTAACCCTTTTCGCGATGTTTGGTGCCGGCTGCAGGACTCGAACCCGCCACCTGATGATTACAAATCAACTGCTCTACCAGATGAGCTAAGCCGGCGTAGCCCGTGATTCTACTTCATTTCACGATCTTGAGGTGACCCTTACCGCCCTTTGCTGCACCATCGTCGGCTTTTTCTGCTGCGGATGCGGCCTCATCGCTGCTGCTGGCCTCCTGCGGCGCCGCTTCGACTGCCGAAGCGGGCACATCTTCGTGCTCGTCCTGCGCGGACGGCAGCACGTCGTCGGCGTCGCCAGCGGGCGCTTCGACCGGGAACGCCATACCCTGGCCGTTCTCGCGCGCGTAGATCGCCAGCACATTCGACACCGGCACTTCGATCTTGTGCGACTTGCCCGAGAAGCGAGCGTGAAACTCGATCATCTCGTTGCCCATCTGCAGCTGGCTGGTCGCGTCGAAGCTGATGTTCAGCACGATCTCGCCGTCGCGCACGAACTGGCGCGGCACGCGCGTGCGGTTGTCGACCCGCACCGCGATATGCGGCGTGAAGCCGTTGTCCGTGCACCATTCGTACAGCGCACGCAGCAGATACGGCTTGGTGGAAATCTCTTGCATCAACAATCCTCAGAAGAGGCAGCGCGCGCCGGCAGTGAATCGCGCCGGCACCCGCGCCTCCTGTTGCAACAGTGACCGCTTAGCGGCGCATCACCTTTTCCGACGGCGTCAGCGCTTCGATATAGGCCGGACGGCTGAAGATGCGCTCGGCGTACTTCATCAGCGGCGCGGCGTTCTTCGACAGTTCGATGCCATAGTGATCCAGACGCCACAGCAGCGGCGCGATCGCGACGTCGAGCATCGAGAACTCTTCGCCCAGCATGTACTTGTTCTTCAGGAAGATCGGCGCGAGCTGCGTGAGGCGGTCGCGGATCGCCAGACGTGCCTTCTCGTGGTTCTTCTCGGCGGCCTTGCCCTTCTCGTTTTCGAGCGTGCTCACGTGCACGAACAGTTCCTTCTCGAAGTTGAGCAGGAACAGGCGCGCGCGGGCGCGCTGGACCGGGTCGGCCGGCATCAGTTGCGGATGCGGGAAGCGCTCGTCGATATACTCGTTGATGATGTTCGACTCGTACAGAATCAGGTCGCGCTCGACCAGAATCGGCACCTGACCATACGGATTCATCACTGCGATGTCTTCCGGTTTATTGAACAGGTCGACGTCGCGGATTTCGAAGTCCATGCCCTTTTCGAACAACACCAGCCGGCAGCGCTGGGAGAACGGGCAGGTAGTGCCGGAGTACAGAACCATCATGATTTACATTTCCTCAATAAACCCAAAAGGCCAGCGGGCGAAAACACCGCCCGACGGTCGCTAGACTGTCAGGCGGTGTGTCGTCATACCGGCCCCACGTCGGTCAGGACGTGCCTATTTGATATCTTTCCAGTACGCAGCGTTCAATCGCCACGCGAAAAAGCTCAGGACGCCGAGAAACAGAAGCACCCAGACGCCAAGCTGCTTGCGGGTGCGCTGCTCCGGTTCGGACATCCAGCCGAGGTACGCAACCAGGTCGGCCACGGCAGAATCATAATCTACCGGCGAAAGCTTCCCTGGCGTGACCTGTTGGTACCCCACAAACCGGCGGACCTTTTCCCCCGTTTCTTCATCCACCGTGTCTTCGAACTTCGCCGTGCGCACGCCCTGCAACTGCCAGAGCACGTGCGGCATGCTCACGTTCTCGAACACCATGTTGTTCCAGCCGGTCGGGCGCGTGTCGTCGCGATAGAAGCTGCGCAGATACGTGTACAGCCAGTCGCGCCCTTTTGCGCGCGCCTCCACGGAGAGGTCCGGCGGCGGCACGCCGAACCACGACTTGGCGTCGTCCGGGCGCATCGCGACCGACATCGTGTTGCCGACCTTGTCCGTCGTGAACAACAGATTATCTTCGATCTGCTTTTGCGGAATGCCGAGATCCTGCAACCGGCTATAGCGCATCAGATTCGCACTGTGGCAATTCAGGCAATAGTTTACAAACAATTGCGCGCCGTGTTGCAGCGAAGCAAGATTTTCGCCGTTATCGGGTGCGCGGTCGAGCGGAATGTTTTCCTGAGCCGCCACAGATCCGACCCCAAGCGACAGCGCGCAAGCCACCGTCAGGCCCATCCGGACGCTCGCCCGGGCGAGCGTCGAAAAGAACAATTTCATCATCATGTCTTCCTCGCTCGCAGATTAATGGGGCTTGAACCGCACGCGTTCGGGCGGCTGCTTGAAGGTGCCAAGCGGCGTCCAGAACGGCATGCCGAGGAAAAACGCGAAGTAGACGAGCGCGCAGAACTGGGCGATCAGCGTGGCCGCCGGCGAAGGCGGTTTAGTGCCGAGAAACGCCAGCGTCAGGAAGGCGAGCACGAAGATGCCGAGGAAAACCTTGTGGAACAGCGGCCGGTAGCGGATCGACTTCACCGGCGCGCGATCGAGCCACGGCAGGAAGAACAGCGAAATCACCGCTGTGCCCATCACCACCACGCCCCAGAACTTCGACTCGGTGAAGGCCATCGCCAGAATCACCAGCACCGCCAGCGCCGGCAGGCCCGCGCGCCACTTGCCGCGCGCCCGCACGATGGCGAACAGGCCGAGCAGCCCGATCACGATCATCAGCACGATCTTGAACGGATCGGTGGTCGCGCGCAGCATCGCGTAGAAGGCCGTGAAGTACCAGACCGGCGCGATTTCCGGCGGCGTCTGCAACGGATTGGCGGGCACGAAGTTATTCGCTTCAAGGAAGTAGCCGCCCATTTCCGGCGCGAAGAACACGATCGCCGCGAAGATCATCAGGAAGATGCACACGCCCATGAAGTCGTGCACCGAGTAATAGGGATGGAACGGAATGCCGTCGAGCGGAATACCGTTCGCGTCCTTTTTCTCCTTGATCTCGATGCCGTCCGGGTTGTTCGACCCCACTTCGTGCAGTGCGACGATATGCGCCACCACCAGCCCGACCAGCACGAGCGGAATCGCGATCACGTGGAACGCGAAGAAGCGGTTGAGCGTGACATCGGAGACCACGTAGTCGCCGCGAATCCACAGCGACAGATCCGGGCCGATGAAGGGAATCGCCGAAAAGAGATTCACGATCACCTGCGCGCCCCAGAACGACATCTGCCCCCACGGCAGCAGATAGCCGAAGAAGGCCTCGGCCATCAGGCACAGGAAGATCGCGCAGCCGAAGATCCACACCAGTTCGCGCGGCTTGCGGTACGAGCCGTAAAGCAGCCCGCGGAACATGTGCAGATACACGACCACGAAGAACATCGACGCGCCCGTGGAGTGCATGTAGCGGATCAGCCAGCCCCACGGCACCTCGCGCATGATGTACTCGACCGATGCGAACGCGAGCGTCGAATCGGGCTTGTAGTTCATGGTGAGGAAAATGCCGGTGACGATCTGGTTCACCAGCACCAGCAGCGCGAGCGAGCCGAAGAAGTACCAGAAGTTGAAGTTCTTCGGCGCGTAGTACTCGGAGACGTGGGCTTTCCACGTCGCGGTCATCGGAAAGCGTTTGTCGATCCAGCCCTGCAGACCGGATGCTTCGGACGCCTCCACCACTTCCTTGTCGGTTCCCGTCGCCATCACGCTTCTCCTTTTTCGTCCTTGCCGATCACGATCGTCGTCGCCGACGCGAACATGTAGCGCGGGATGTCGAGGTTCTGCGGCGCGGGCTTGTTCTTGAACACGCGGCCGGAAAGATCGTAGGTGGAGCCGTGGCACGGGCACAGGAAGCCGCCTGGCCAGTCGTCGGGCAGGTTGGGCTGCGGGCCTTCCTGGAAACGCGCCGTCGGCGTACAGCCCAGATGGGTGCACACGGCGACGGCCACGAGGATGTTCTTGTGCTCGGGACGCGAGCGGAATTCGTTCTGGCAGTACTCGGGCATCGGCATGGAAAACGGATGCTCGGAATTCGGGTCCGCCAGTTCGGGATCGGCCTTCTTGACGTCGGCCATCATGCGGTCGGTGCGGTTGAGAATCCACACGGGCTTGCCGCGCCAGGCCACGGTCATCATCGAGCCGGGTTCGAGCCCGGTGATGTCGACTTCGACGGGCGCGCCAGCGGCGCGGGCTTTTTCGGATGGTGCAAACGAGCCTACGAACGGTACGACTGTGGCAACGCCTCCTATGCCACTTGCTACGGACGTCGCAATCAGCCAGGTACGGCGGCTGCCATCGACGCGGTCATTATCTTTGTCTCGCATCACATCGCCCCACTTCTGAGTTGGATTTTTCCGTCACGCCGTTGCTTACCCGCGGTGCTGCCGAACGCTAGTGTGCTCGAATGGAGTTGCCATTTACAAGGGGCGGTTACCAGAAAGCGCCCGAAGTCCTTGATATCTCGGGGTTTTCCCCGAAGAAACGGGGCCATTTTCTTTTGCTTTTGTAAATGCCCGGCGAATACATAAACGCAATGCGCTTCGCCACGAAGGACCGGGCGAAGCGATTTTTATGCGCGATGAATCTAAAACCCGCATCGGACCCGATGCTCAGACCGGGTTATGAATATCGATGAACAGATGCTCGATGTCGAAGGCTTCGGAGAGATGCGTGCCCACGGCCTGCACGCCGAAGCGCTCGGTCGCATGATGACCGGCCGCGAGGAACGCCACGCCGCTTTCGGCGGCCGTGTGGGTGGTCTGCTCGGAGATCTCGCCGGTGAGGAAGACATCGGCGCCCGCGTCGATGGCGGAATCGAACAGGCTTTGCGCAGCGCCCGTGCACCACGCCACGCGGCGAATCTGCCAGTCCGGGTCGCCCAGCACGAGCGGCGTGCGGCCGAGCGTCTGTTCGACCTCGGCGGTAAAGTGCGCGAGCGTGATCGGCATGGGCAGCGTGGCCATCCAGCCAAGGTTCTGCTCGCCAAAGCGTTGTTCGCCATTCCAGCCGAATTTCGCGCCCAACTGCGCGTTATTGCCCAGTTCCGGGTGGCAATCCAGCGGCAGGTGATACGCAAACAGGTTAAGGTCGTTGGCGAGCAACGTCTTCAGGCGCTGATATTTGCGGCCCGTGATCTGCGGCGCTTCGTTCTTCCAGAAATAACCGTGGTGAACGAGGACGGCGTCCGCGCCCCATTCCAGTGCGGCTTCGAGAAAAGCCAGCGAAGCGGTCACACCGGTGGCGATCTTCTCCACGCGCCGCCGGCCTTCCACCTGCAGGCCATTGGGGCAGTAGTCCTTGAACCGCGCGGTTTCCAGAAGATTGTTCAGATACAATTCCAGTTCGATCCGATCCATATAATCCTCTAATCTTCAGATGCTTAGACGCTTTTGGCTGTTCTTCGCCCAGGCGGTGACGGTCCTGCTGGCGTTGATGTTCATCATCGCGACGCTCAAGCCGCAATGGCTTCAGCACCAGGGGCAATTCGGCAAGCAGCTCGCCGAGCCGATCGTCGCGCTACGCGAGGTAGCGCCGGGCATCGGCGGCGGTTCCGCCCAGGGCTCCTACGCGGATGCCGCCCAGAAGGCGATGCCCGCGGTCGTCAACGTGTTCTCGAGCAAGGATGGCTCGCTGCCGCCCGATCCGCGCCAGAACGACCCGCTATTCCGCTACTTCTTCGGCGATCGCAACAAGAACAACAAGCAGCAGGAACAGCCTGCGGCGAATCTCGGCTCGGGCGTCATTGTGAGTCCGGACGGTTACATTCTAACGAACCAGCACGTGATCGACGGCGCGGATCAGATCGAAATCGCCCTGTCCGATGGCCGCACCACCAATGCGAAGGTGATCGGCATCGACCCGGAAACCGACCTCGCGGTGCTCAAGATCAACCTGCCGAACCTGCCGACCATCACGCTCGGCCGCATGGATCAGACCCGCGTGGGCGACGTCGTGCTCGCCATCGGCAATCCGTTCGGCGTGGGCCAGACGGTGACGATGGGCATCATCAGCGCGCTCGGGCGCAATCACCTCGGCATCAATACCTTCGAGAACTTCATCCAGACCGATGCGCCGATCAACCCCGGCAACTCGGGCGGCGCGCTCGTCGACGTGAACGGCAACCTGCTCGGCATCAATACCGCCATCTACTCGCGCTCGGGCGGCTCGCTGGGTATCGGCTTCGCGATTCCGGTGTCCACGGCGCGCAGCGTGCTGGAAAGCATCATCACGACGGGTTCGGTCACGCGCGGCTGGATCGGCGTCGAACCGCAGGATCTCACGCCCGAAATCGCCGAATCGTTCGGCATCAACCAGAAGTCGGGCGCGATCGTCGCGGGCGTGCTGCAAGGCGGCCCGGCGGACAAGGCCGGCATCAAGCCGGGCGACATCCTGCTGTCCGTCAACGGCGAGGAAATCACCGACACCACGCGCCTCCTGAACGTGATCGCGCAGATCAAACCGGGCACCGACGCCAAGGTCCACCTCGTACGCAAGAACAAGGACATGGACCTCGACGTGACGATCGGCAAGCGCCCGCCGCCGCCCAAACAGCCCGCCAACGAAGACGGCGAAGGCGAAGACGACGGCGGTTGAGACCGCCGCCCTCATCGGCAAACGCAATAAGACAAAAGCCCGCGAACAGCGCTGTTCGCGGGCTTTTTTCCTTGTCGATCCGGGCGTGCCGGTCAGCTGGTCGCTTCGCTCTCGTCCGGCGCTTTCTCGCCGGTGCCGATAAAGATCCGCGCAGCGATGATGCCCAGTTCGTACAGCACGATCAGCGGCAGCGCGAGGATCAGTTGCGAGAACACGTCAGGCGGCGTCACGACGGCCGCGATGATAAACGCGCCGACGATCACATACGGCCGCACTTCCTTGAGCTTCTTGACCGTCACGAGGCCCATGCGCACGAGAATCACAACGACGATCGGCACCTCGAAAGTCACGCCGAACGCGATGAACATCGTCAGCACGAAGCTCAGGTAATTGTCGATATCGGTGGTCATTTCCGCGCCCAGCGGCGCGTTGTAGTGCGCCATCACGCGGAAGATGGTCGGAAACACCACGAAGTACGCGAAGGCCATGCCGCACAGGAACAGCGTGTAGCTGCTCGCCACCAGCGGCGCGACCAGCTTCTTCTCGTGCTGATAGAGACCGGGCGCCACGAACGCCCAGATCTGGTAGAGCACGACCGGCAGCGCGATCACGAAGGCGACGAGCATCGTCACTTTCATCGGCACGAAGAACGAGCCGGTGACGTCGGTGACGATCATCTTGCCGTCCTTCGGCAAGTTGTTCATGAGCGGGCGCGCCAGCAGCTTGAAGATATCCGGCGCCCAGTAGACGAGACCGACGAACACCACGATCACGGCAATGCCCGCGCGCATGATGCGGTCGCGCAATTCGACGAGGTGCGAGATGAAGGTCTCTTCAGTGCCCTCGTCCTGTTTTTGTTGGGGGTCGCTCACACCGGCCCTCGGGGGTTGGAGATGGACAAGTTCAAACTCGAATGGGGCATTGGCACGTCAGAAGAAACGCACCGGACGGCGCAGGCTGGCCGGCGTGTGCTGCGCGACGCGCGCGGCGCCCGACTGCACGCGCGTGCGCCGCAGCGTCGCGCGCTTGTACCAGACCGGCGCCGCGCTTTGCTTGACGCGCCAGTTCTTGCGTTTGGCGGTGACGGCGCCGGCGTTGCCGGAGCGCCATGCGCTAGCGCTGGAACCATCGGCGATGCTGGCGCTATTGAATGCCGCGCCTTCGAGCGAAGCCACGGAAGCATCGGCGGGATCGGCGCCGCCCGCGATGCTGGGCGAAACGCTGGTGCCCTGATTCCAGGCGTCGTTCAGATCGGTTTCGTGCTTGCGCAGATTCTCGTGAACGTTTTTCTCGACGTTCTGCGCAGCCTGTTCGAACTCGCCCTTCATGCGGCGCAGTTCGTCCAGTTCGATCTCACGCGTGACTTCCGCCTTGACGTCGTTGATGTAGCGCTGCGCGCGGCCGAACAGGGCGCCCGCCGTGCGTGCGACGCGCGGCAGCCGCTCCGGTCCGAGAACGACCAGCGCGACGACGCCGATCAGCGCCATCTTGGTTAGACCCAGATCGAGCATGAATGGAGCTTTCCGTCAGCCTTGGAGCGAAACAAACAGGAACACGCGGGAATCACGCGAGAACAAGCGGGAAACGACAAAACCGCGATTAACGGAAGTCGTTCGAACGCGGCGTCTTGTCCTTGGCGTCGACGTCGACCGTGTCGCCAGTCTTGGGCAATTCGCGCTTTTGCGCATCCGCGCCCGACTCTTCGCCGTCGCGCATGCCTTCCTTGAAGCCCTTCACCGCACCGCCCAGATCGCTGCCGATATTGCGCAGTTTCTTCGTCCCGAAGACAAGCGCCACGATCAACAACACGATCAGCCAGTGCCAGATGCTCAACGAACCCATGATCAAAACTCTCCTTAACCCCGACGCCATGCGTCATGCACAGCGAGAAAACGTTGGCGCACGAACGCGCTTCACGTCTGGAATGTTGCCTTTAAGGTATTTCGGCTGCGTGGCATTCTGCCCTCTTTCAGCCGCCTTTTCAGAATCGCCTGTGAGCGTGCCGGGCGTTCAGCCCATGCGCTGCCACGGACGCGGCCCCGCCAGCAGATGCGCGTGCAGGTGATACACCTCCTGACCGCCGCCCGGACCCGTATTCACTACGGTGCGAAAACCGGTATCGCCGCCGGTGTACGACACGCCCAGATCCCTGGCGAGCCGCGCCACCAGCACGAACATTCTACCAAGCAGCGGAGCCTCGTTTTCACCGCAATCGGCGAGGGTCGAGATATGTTCGCGCGGGATCACCAGCACGTGGGTCTGCGCGGCGGGCCGGATGTCGCGAAACGCGACGAACTCGTCGTCTTCATAGACGCGCGTGCTCGGGATCAGGCCGTCGGCGATCTTGCAAAAAAGACAGGTGCTGCGGTCGTGACTCATGAGGCTCCCAGGCGGGCGCCCGGCGCGGGATCAAAACCACGCGCGCGGATCGGCCAGCGGCTTGTTGTCGTGCAGATACAGCCAGCCTTTGATGATACGGTACAACGTCCAGATTGCGACAGCCCACAGAATTGGAATGCCGATCACCACGACGAACAGCGCAATGCCGATCAGGTGTCCCGCCAGCCCGTACCAGAAAGTGCGGATCTGCCAGGTGAAATGCCGCTCGTACGGCGTGCCGGCGGCTTCGTCGCGCTTGAGGTAGTTGATGATGATCGCCACCAGCACGGTCACGCCGCCCGTTAGCCAGTAAAACGCGTACAGGCCGTAAAGCACGTGCGTGAGGGTGCGCAGGCTGCGCAGACGATCCGCATCGAGCGAATCGCGCAAGGCGGGAGGCGGATAACCGCCGGACGTGGACATGCGTGGTGTCTCCTGTCGACAGACGCCCGTCCGGAGTGGACGGGCCTCGATGCTTTCGACAAGCCTACTCGAAACCGGTTGCCTGCGCGGCGATCCCGCAACGAAGCGATCACGCAGCAACGACGCAGCAACGACAAAGCAGCGCCAGATTACTCGCCGCTTTCCTCGCGCTCGCGGCTCTTGCGCAGTGCCTTCTCTTCCAGTCCCGACAGGCCTTCGCGGCGTTCCAGCTCGGCCAGCACGTCGGCGGGGCTCAGGTCGAAGTGCGACAGCGTGACGAGGCAATGGAACCACAGATCGGCCATTTCGCCGACCAGCGCCTTCGGCGCGCCGCCCTGGCGCACGTCCTTCGCGGCCAGCACGACTTCGGTGGCTTCTTCGCCGACCTTCTTGAGCACCGCGTCGTCGCCCTTGTGGAACAGGCGCGCCACGTAGGAGGAATCCGGGTCGCCGCCCTTGCGGCTGTCGATCACGGCTGCGAGGCGCAGCAGCGTGTCGTTAGTGTTCAGTTGCGTCATTTGTAGATGTGTTCGGGGTCTTTCAGCACGGGATCGACGGCGACCCAGCGGCCTTCGTCGACGGTGCCTTCGAATTGCTGGAAAAAGCACGAGTGGCGGCCCGTATGGCACGCGATGCCGGACACCTGCTCGATCTTGAGCAGCACGACGTCTTCGTCGCAATCCAGACGGATCTCGCTCACGTGCTGCACGTGGCCCGATTCCTCGCCCTTGAACCACAGGCGCTGGCGCGAGCGCGAGAAGTACACCGCGCGGCGCGTTTCGACCGTTTTGGCGAGCGCTTCGCGGTTCATCCACGCGAACATCAGCACGTCGCCGGTCGTGGCTTCCTGGGCGATCACCGGCACGAGGCCGTTGGCGTCCCAGTTGACCTTGTCGAGCCAGCCCGCGTTTTCACTGGAAGTGTTGGTCATCGCCTTACATCCTCACCGAAATGCCCTGATCGGCCATGAAGCGCTTCGCTTCGCCGACGGTGTGCTGGCCGTAGTGGAAGATGCTCGCCGCCAGCACCGCATCGGCGTGGCCCTTGACGACGCCATCGGCCAGATCCTGCAGCCCGCCCACGCCGCCCGAGGCGATCACGGGCACCGGCACTGCGTCCGAGACGGCGCGCGTGAGGTCGAGGTCGAAGCCGCTCTTGGTGCCGTCGCGGTCCATGCTGGTCAGCAGGATTTCGCCCGCGCCGAATTCGGCCATCTTGCGCGCCCACTCGACGGCGTCGAGGCCCGTGGCCTTGCGCCCGCCGTGCGTGAACACTTCCCAGCGCGCCGGTTCGCCGGGCGCCGAGGTACGCTTGGCGTCGATCGCCACGACGATGCACTGCGAGCCGTACTTGTCCGCCGCATCGCGCACGAGTTGCGGGTTTGCCACCGCCGACGAGTTCATGCCGATCTTGTCCGCGCCCGCGTTGAGCAGGCGGCGCACATCGGTGACGGCGCGCACGCCGCCGCCGACCGTCAGCGGAATGAAGACCTGCGAGGCCACCGCTTCGATGATCGGCAGGATCAGATCGCGCCCGTCGGAGGTCGCGGTGATGTCGAGGAAGGTGAGTTCGTCCGCGCCCTGCTCGTCATAGCGGCGCGCGATTTCGACGGGGTCGCCCGCGTCGCGCAGCTCGACGAAATTGACGCCCTTGACGACCCGTCCGGCGGTCACGTCGAGACAGGGGATGATGCGTTTGGGTAGAGCCATGATCTTGCCGATGATGCCGGTCGGTGATTGTCTATCGGTGCGGTCTGCCAGACACGGCAGCGAGCTGCTTGTCGCGAAATTCGCGCGTAGCGTCCACCATGCGCGGCCGCCAGAAAGCAAAAGGCCTCCAGTGACGGAGGCCATGTGCGCGACGCTTACGCGTCGTCGGATTCGCGCAGGCTGTCCGCGCGCGTTTGCGCCGCCGCGAAATCGAGGTCGCCCGAGTAGATCGCACGGCCGCAGATCACGCCTTCGACGCCTTCGTCTTCAACTTCGCACAGCGCGTCGATATCGGCGAGGTTCGACAGGCCGCCGCTCGCGATCACCGGAATCTTCACCGCGCGCGCGAGGCGCACCGTCGCTTCGATGTTGATGCCTTGCAGCATGCCGTCGCGGCCGATGTCGGTGTAGATGATCGATTCGGCGCCGTAGTCCTCGAACTTGCGCGCGAGATCCACGACTTCGTGGCCGGTGAGCTTGCTCCAGCCGTCGGTGGCAACCTTGCCGTCCTTCGCGTCCAGGCCGACGATGATGTGGCCCCCGAACGCCGTGCACGCTTCCTGGAGGAAGCCCGGGTTCTTCACCGCAGCCGTGCCGATGATGACGTAAGAGAGACCGTCGTCGAGGTAACGCTCGATCGTGTCGAGGTCACGGATACCGCCGCCCAGCTGGACGGGAATCTTGTCGCCGACTTCGCGAATGATTTCGCGGATCGCGTCTTCGTTCTTCGGCTTGCCCGCGAAGGCGCCATTCAGGTCGACGAGGTGCAGACGGCGTGCGCCGCGCTCGACCCAATGTCGGGCCATGGCCGCCGGTTCCTCGGAGAAAATAGTCGCCTGGTCCATATCGCCTTGTTTCAGGCGTACACAGTGACCGTCTTTGAGATCGATGGCCGGAATCAGCAGCATAGCTAACGGGTGATATCTGGAAGGGGTTGGAATCAGCAGGCATCGGCGGAAAAAAGACCCGATCCGACGCCGTTTCGCTAGTTTAGTACAACTCTTTCGACGGCCTTGCCGATACCAGTCGGCGCGGCCGCCAGGGACTTACGGGTTCCAGTGGACGAAGTTGCGATACACGCGCAGACCGGCTGCGGCGCTCTTCTCCGGGTGGAATTGGGTGGCGAAGATGTTATCCCGCGCCACCGCCGAGGTAAAGGCAGCGCCGTACGGCGTTTCGCCAACGGTGTGCGCCGCATCGGCGGGCACCACGTAGTAGCTGTGCACGAAGTAGAAGTAGCTGTCGTCCGGCACGCCGTCCCAGAGCGCATGCGCGCGCGACTGGCGCACACGGTTCCAGCCCATCTGCGGCACCTTGAAGCGCGAGCCGTCGTCCTGCAACTGGCCTTGCAGCTCGAAACGCACCACTTTGCCCGGCAGCAGGCCGAGACCCGGCGTATCGCCTTCGGCGCTCCAGTCGAACAGCATCTGCTCGCCCACGCATACGCCCATCAGCGGCTTGCTGCGCGAGGCTTCGATCACGGCGTCCTGCAGGCCCGATTCCGCGAGGCTGCGCATGCAGTCGGGCATCGCGCCCTGCCCCGGCAGCACCACGCGGTCAGCCGCGCGGATCGCTTCCGGGCGCTCGACGATCTGCACGTCGGCTTCGGGAGCCGCCTGTTTCAGCGCCTGGGCGACCGAACGCAGGTTGCCCATCCCATAATCCACAATCGCAATTGAAGTAGTCATCTCGATTCAGGACCGTCCGTCCTGCTATCTGGCAATCTGTCCGAGGCCCGTCATGACGGCGTTGCGCAAGGCGCATGCGCGCACCTGGCGGTACGCATCGCACATCGCGAACTGGCCGCGCCGTTGACTGAGCGTCTGGCTGATTAAAGGCTGCCCTTCGTCGACGGAATCTTGCCCGCCTGACGCTCGTCGAACTCGGCGGCCTGGCGCAGCGCGCGGCCGAAGGCCTTGAATACGGTTTCCAGCTGATGGTGAGCGTTCAGGCCGCGCAGATTGTCGATATGCAGCGTCACGCCGGCGTGATTGACGAAGCCGCGGAAGAATTCGATCGACAGATCGACGTCGAAGCTGCCAATGCGCGCACGCGTGAACGGCACGTGGAACTCCAGACCCGGACGGCCCGAGAAGTCCACCACCACGCGCGAGAGCGCCTCGTCGAGCGGCACATAGGCATGGCCGTAGCGGCGGATGCCCTTTTTATCGCCGATGGCCTGCGCCACCGCCTGGCCGAGCGTGATGCCGACGTCTTCCACCGTATGGTGGTCGTCGATATGCGTGTCGCCATGCGCCTCGACTTCGAGATCGATCAGACCGTGTCGTGCGATCTGATCGAGCATGTGGTCGAGAAACGGCACGCCGGTCTTGAGCTTTTGCTCACCGGTGCCGTCCAGATTGATTTTCACGCTGATCTGCGTTTCGCTGGTGTTGCGAACGACTTGCGCGACGCGCATGGCAAATTCCTTCAAACAGCCCGTAACAGGAGGGATTAGAGAGGCGCTCGCTCAGGACTCGTGGGGACGGTTCACTTGAGGACAAGCTTCAGGGCGGCGAGCAGCTGCGCGTTTTCGCCGGGAGTCCCGACGGTCAGGCGCACACAATTCGCCAGCAATGGATGCATTTTACTCACGTTTTTGACCAGAACCCGCGCCGTGAGTAGCGTATCGAACACAGCGGGCGCATCCGGCACGCGCACGAGCAGGAAATTGCCGGCGCTTTCGAACACTTCGGCGCCCGGCAGTTTCGCCACTTCGGCGGCCAGATCGGCACGTCCGGCGCGCAGTTCGGCGGCCTGCGCATCGAGCGCGTCGAGGTGATCGAGCAGGAAACCGGCGGCGGCCTGGGTCAGCACGTTGATGTTGTACGGCGGCCGCACCTTGTCGATTTCGTTGAGCCACGCCGCGCGGCCCGCGAGATAGCCCAGGCGGATGCCCGCGAGGCCGAGCTTGGACATCGTGCGCATGACGACCACGTTGTCGAACTCGCCGGCGCGCGCCATCCAGCTTCGCTCGGCAAACGGCTGGTAAGCCTCGTCGATCACCACGAGACCGTTCGCGGCCGCTGCGGCGGCGATCACGCGTTCGATATCGGCGTCGGCGAACAGCGTGCCGGTCGGGTTGTTCGGATACGCGAGCCAGATCACGGCCGGCCGATGCTCGCCGATCGCCGTCACCATGGCGTCCGCGTCGAGCGTGAAATCGGCGTTCAGCGGCACGCCGACGAACTCCACCTGGGCGAATTTCGCCGACATCGCGTACATCACGAAGCCCGGCACCGGCGCGAGCACCTTGGCGCCCGGCTTTGCGCACGCCATCGTGACCATGCTGATGATTTCATCCGAACCGTTGCCGAGCAGCACATCGCACTCTGCCGGCACGTGCATCGCGGCCTTGAGCTTCGCCATCAACGCTTCGGGACGCGGCGCCGGATAGCGGTTGAGCGCCACGCCGGCGAGATGCTCGCCCAGGCGCGCAGCCAGATCGGCGGGCAGCGAAAACGGGTTCTCCATCGCGTCGAGCTTCACGAAGCCGGTCGCGTCAGGCACCGGGTAGCTCGTCATTGCGAGCACGTCGGAGCGGATGATGTCTTGAGGTGTCGTCATGTCAGGTTGGCTCGCGCGTGCAATGGCGGCGAGCCGGATCGGGCGGCTCAAGTGCTGCGTGGGCCGTCCTGGTTATTGTTGGCCATGGAATGAACTAGCTCTGGCCTTGCTCTGGTCTCAGGCGCGTGGGTGCTGCTGTGCTTCGTCGCTACTCAAACGCTACTCAAACGCAACTGCGGTCTTCCTGGCATCGTCTGCACGTCGTCAGGCGCGCCGCCCGGTTTTGCCGCGCGGCGCACGACACATCAGTTCTTCATGCGGTATTCCGCGCTGCGCGCGTGTGCCTGCAGACCTTCGCCATAAGCGAGTTCCGCGGCGATCTCGCCAAGCGTCTGCGCGCCTTCCGCGCTGACTTCGATCAGGCTCGAACGCTTGATGAAATCATAGACGCCCAACGGCGACGAGAAACGTGCGGTACGCGACGTAGGCAGCACGTGATTCGGCCCCGCACAGTAGTCGCCCAGGCTTTCGCTGGTGTAGCGGCCGAGGAAGATCGCGCCCGCGTGGCGGATTTCGGCGCCCCACTTCTGCGGCTCCAGCGCCGAGATTTCCAGGTGTTCCGGCGCGATGTCGTTGGCGATCGCGCAGGCTTCGGCCATATCGCGCACCTTCACCAGCGCGCCGCGAT
This sequence comes from Paraburkholderia sp. Ac-20340, assembly GCF_017104965.1. GTDB lineage: Bacteria > Pseudomonadota > Gammaproteobacteria > Burkholderiales > Burkholderiaceae > Paraburkholderia. The sequence goes on along the minus strand of NZ_JAAGPR010000045.1, from coordinate 25,364 downwards.
TGGTCAGCGACGTGGCGATCACTTCGGAGCGCGGCATGGTCGGCAGCAATTCGTCGATGGCGGCTTCCACGCGCTTGATGAAGCTTTCGTCCGGGCACAGCAGGATCGATTGCGCGAGTTCGTCGTGCTCGGCCTGCGAGAACAGATCCATCGCGACCCAGCGCGGATCGGTCGTGCCGTCGCAAATCACGAGAATTTCCGAAGGACCGGCGATCATGTCGATGCCGACCGTGCCGAACACGCGGCGCTTGGCCGATGCCACATACGCGTTGCCCGGGCCGCAGATCTTGTCGACCGGCGGAATGGTTTCGGTGCCGTAAGCGAGCGCGGCCACGGCCTGCGCGCCGCCGATCGTGAACACGCGATCGACGCCGGCGATCAGCGCGGCGGCCAGCACCAGCGGGTTCTTCACGCCGTCGGGCGTCGGCACGACCATGATGATTTCGCGCACGCCCGCGACGCGCGCGGGAATCGCGTTCATCAGCACCGACGACGGATACGCCGCCTTGCCGCCCGGCACATACAGGCCGACGCGGTCGAGCGGCGTGACCTTCTGGCCGAGCACCGTGCCGTCCGATTCCGTGTACTGCCAGCTATGCGAGCCGCACTCGATACGCTGCTTTTCGTGATAGCCGCGCACGCGCGCCGCTGCCGCTTCGAGCGCGGCGCGCTGCTTCGGCTGCAGGCTTTCGAGGGCCGCTTCGAGTTCGCTGACCGGCAATTCGAGCGCCGCGACGCTCTTCGCGTCCAGGCGGTCGAAGCGCTGCGTGTACTCGAGCACGGCGGCGTCGCCGCGCGACTTCACATCGGCCAGAATCTGCGCCACCGAGCGCTCGATCGCCTCATCTTCGCTCGCCTCGAACGCGAGCACCGCGTGCAGCGCCTTCTTGAAGCCTGCCGCGCTGGAGTCGAGTTTGCGAATCGTGATAGCCATGCTGATATCCATCCGTGTCAGTAATGCGCGGGTGACGCGCAGCGCCTTTTGAGATACGCGAGGCGCGGTTTGGCGTGCGGGACGCGAGCGCTGCACGCTCGCGCCGGAACACGCCTTAAACAGCCAGTCAGGCGGCCTGTTCGCCGCGCGACGCGCGTTCGAACGCGTCGAGGAACGGCCGCAGTGCGGCGCGCTTCAGTTTGAGCGCAGCCTGATTCACGACGAGACGCGACGAGATCTCCATGATCTCTTCGACTTCGACCAGATCGTTCGCGCGCAGCGTGCCGCCCGTGCTGACCAGGTCGACGATCGCGTCGGCGAGACCGACCAGCGGCGCGAGTTCCATCGAACCGTACAGCTTGATCAGGTCGACGTGCACGCCCTTGGCCGCGAAATGCTGACGCGCGGCTTCGGTGTACTTGGTCGCCACGCGCAGACGCGCGCCCTGGCGCACGGCGTTCGCGTAGTCGAAGCCGTTCTTCACGGCCACCGACAGACGGCAGCGCGCGATGTCCAGATCGATCGGCTGATAGAGACCGCCGCCGCCGTGCTCGTTGAGCACGTCCTTGCCCGCCACGCCGAAGTCGGCCGCGCCGTATTCCACGTAGGTGGGCACGTCGGTCGCGCGCACGATGATGACGCGCAGGTTCGGGTCCGTAGTCGGCAGGATCAGCTTGCGCGAGGTTTCCGGATCTTCGGTCACATGCACGCCCGCCGCGGCGAGCAGCGGCATCGTTTCTTCGAAGATGCGGCCCTTCGAGAGCGCGAGCGTCAGCGGCGCGCCGGCAGCGGCGGCCGGCGTGGGTTGCGTCTGAACCGTGCTCATGCCTCGTTCCCCTTGATGCGCTTCACGTTCGCGCCGAGCTTCGTCAGCTTGGCTTCCATGCGGTCGTAGCCGCGGTCGAGGTGATAGATGCGGTCGATCAGCGTTTCGCCTTCGGCGCACATGGCGGCGATCACGAGGCTGGCCGATGCGCGCAGATCGGTGGCCATCACCTTCGCGCCCGAGAGCTTTTCCACGCCGGCGATCAGTGCGGTCTTGCCGTCGGTCGTGATGTGCGCGCCCAGACGGTTCAGTTCCTGCACGTGCATGAAGCGGTTTTCGAAGATGTTTTCGACCACTTGCGAGGTGCCGTCCGCGATCGTGTTGAGCGCCATGAACTGCGCCTGCATGTCGGTCGGGAACGCCGGGTATTCGGAGGTGCGCAGATTCACGGCGCGAGCGCGCTCGTGCATCGTCACACGCATCCAGTCGTCGCCTTCCTCGATCGTCACGCCCGCTTCGCGCAGCTTGTCCGTGACCGCGTCGAGCGTGCTCGGGCGCACGTTGCGCAGGATCACGTCGCCGCCCGTCGCCGCCACCGCGCACAGGAACGTGCCCGCTTCGATACGGTCGGGAATGACGGTGTGCTGGGCGCCGTGCAGCTTCTCGACGCCTTGAATGACCAGACGATCCGTACCGATGCCTTCGATCTTCGCGCCCATCGCCACCAGCAGGTGCGCGAGGTCGCCCACTTCCGGCTCGCGCGCGGCGTTTTCGATGATGGTTTCGCCATCGGCCAGCACGGCGGCCATCAGCAGGTTTTCCGTGCCGGTGACCGTGATCATGTCGGTGACGATGCGCGCGCCCTTCAGGCGCTTCGCGCGGGCTTCGATGAAACCGTGCTCGATCGAGATCTCGGCGCCCATCGCCTGCAGGCCCTTGATGTGCTGATCGACCGGACGCGCGCCGATCGCGCAGCCGCCCGGCAGCGACACGCGGGCTTCGCCGAAGCGCGCCACCAGCGGACCGAGCACGAGAATCGACGCGCGCATGGTCTTGACCAGTTCATACGGCGCGACGAGGTTGTTCACGTTCGAGGCGTCGAGCAGCACGCGCGCGCCATCCTGTTCGGTACGCACGCCCATCTGGTTGAGCAGCTTGAGCGTGGTGCGCACGTCCTGGAGGTCGGGCACGTTGTCGAGCTGGACGGGTTCGGCGCTCAGCAGAGCGGCGCACAAAATCGGCAGCGCGGCATTCTTCGCGCCGGAAACGATGACTTCCCCCGCGAGCTTCTGCCCGCCGACGATGACGAGTTTGTCCATGCCTGAAGTTTCCTGATCGTTGCGGCCGGCTTGCGGCGCTGCGTCGTGTTGAACGGCGCCGCTGGCTGCGGCGCCTTTATCCTGGGTGATTCGCACTGAGATTCCAGATTATGCGTTCTGCCATTCGGCGGGCGTGAGCGTCTTCATGCTGAGCGCGTGAATTTCCTGGCGCATACGGTCGCCGAGCGCCGCATAGACGAGCTGATGGCGCTGGATCAGACGCTTGCCGTCGAACGCCGACGAGACGATCGTCGCGAAGAAGTGCTGACCATCGCCCTCGACTTCGAGATGCTCGCACGCGAGACCTGCCGAGATGTACTGCTTGACCTGTTCCGGAGTCGGCAACGTAGCTGACATGGGTAGTGCTCCTGCCTGATATTGCGCTTAGTGGCGCAGCTTGTAGCCGCTTGCGAGCAGACGCATCGCAAGCGTCGCCAGCACCACGAAAAAGACGAAAACGATCGCCAGACTTTGCAGCGGGTCGATATCGGAAAGCCCGAAGAACCCGTAGCGGAAGCCGTCGATCATGTAGAAGAACGGGTTAAGCCGCGACACCTCGCGCCAGACCGGCGGCAGCGTATGCGTCGAATAGAACACGCCCGAAAGGAACGTGAGCGGCATGATAAGAAAGTTCTGAAACGCCGCGAGCTGGTCGAATTTTTCGGCCCAGATCCCGGCGATCAGGCCGAGCGTGCCGAGAATCGCCGAGCCGAGCACCGCAAAAGCGATGATGTAAAGCGGCGCGGCGAAGCTCATCGGAATGAACCAGATCGTCACGACGAACACGCCCGCGCCAACGGCGAGGCCGCGCACGATCGAGGCGAGCACGTAAGCCCCAAACATCTCCCAGGCGGCGAGCGGCGGCAATAGAACGAATACGAGATTGCCCGTGATCTTCGACTGGATCAGCGAAGACGACGAATTGGCGAAGGCGTTCTGCAGCACGCTCATCATCACGAGGCCGGGGATCAGGAAGCTCGTGTATTCCACGCCCGGATAGACCTCGACGTGGCCGCGCAGCGCGTGGCCGAAGATCGTCAGATAGAGCAGCGCGGTAATCACCGGCGCCAGCACGGTCTGGAAGGCGACCTTCCAGAAACGCAGCACTTCTTTGTAAAACAGCGTACGGAAACCGCTCATGCGAGCCCCTCGATCACTTCCGGACCGTTCATCACCTGCACGAAGACGTCTTCGAGATCGGCCTTGCGCACTTCCATTTCTTCGAGCTTGCAGCCATTCGCGCGGCACAGGCCGAGAATGCGCTCGACTTCGTCATAGCTCGTCAGACGCAGCAGATGCTGGTTGCCGTTGCCGTTCGGCAAATTCGACATATCGACGGCGAGCGAGCGCAGTTCGGTGGGCAGCGCGCCTTCCGAAAAGCGCAGATACAGCTGCGTGCCCGCGAAGCGTTGCAGCAGCGTGCTGGTGCGTTCGAGCGCGACCACCTCGCCGCGACGCAGCATGGCGATGCGGTCGCACAGCTCTTCCGCTTCTTCCAGATAGTGCGTCGTGAGCACGATGGTGTGCCCTTCGCGGTTCAGGCGCGCGATGAACTTCCAGAGCGTCTGGCGCAATTCGACGTCCACGCCGGCAGTGGGTTCGTCGAGCACGATCACGGGCGGCCGATGCACCAGCGCCTGCGCGACCAGCACGCGACGCTTCATGCCGCCCGAGAGCGCACGCATGTTGACGTCGGCTTTCTCGGTGAGATCGAGATTGGCCATGACTTCGTCGATCCACGCGTCGTTATTGCGCAGACCGAAGTAGCCGGACTGGATGCGCAGCGTCTCGCGCACCGTGAAGAACGGATCGAAAACGAGTTCCTGGGGCACCACGCCGAGATTGCGGCGCGCATTGCGGTAGTCGCTGACGACATCGTGACCGCGCACGGCGATCGTGCCCTCGTCGGCTCGCGCGAGGCCGGCAAGCGCGCTGATGAGCGTCGTTTTGCCCGCGCCGTTCGGGCCGAGCAGCCCGAAGAACTCGCCCTCTTCGACCGTGAAGCTGACGCCTTTGAGCGCCTGAAGCTCTTTGTAGCGCTTCTTGACGTTACGGATTTCTATGGCTGGCATGACTCAGACGCCGCCCGTCTTGAACGGTGCGGCCGGTAAGTGCATCAATGCTGCGGGGAGACCGCGGGGAAACCTTATTTGGGGACGGTTTTAAGCGCCATCATCGCTCCCGGAACCGGGGGCAACGCCCAAAAAACGTTTGATTATAGGCCAAGTCGGAAAGCCCGACCCGACCTCGGTCTGAACAGGGAGATGGGAAATGCGCCGGTTTGCGCGCGCCTGATGCCGATTAAAGCGGATCACGCGCGAGACCGGCGCGCGTCAATGTCGCTCGTGCAGGAGCGTATCGACGCCATAGGCGCGCGCGAGAGCCGCGAGCGCGGTGGGCAGATTGAGAACGCTGAGCGTGGCGCCGCGTTCACGCGCGGCGCGTTGCCACGCGATCAGTACGGCAAGCGCCGACGAATCGAATTGCTTGAGCGGCGCGCAATCGACGGCGGTCACGCCCGCCTTGATCTGCGCGAGACCCGCCGAGAGCGCGGCATTCGCGCTCTCGTGGGTCAGCGTGGCGCCGATGGCGAAGCCCTCGTTCACGAAGCGGCCTTGCCGGCGGCGAGTTGCTGGTTACGCTGCGTCAGGAACGAGATCAGGCCTTGCACACCGCCCTGCTGGATCTTTTCCTGGAACTGCTGCTGGTAAGCCTGGATCAGCCATGCGCCGAGCACGTTGATGTCATACACGCGCCAGCCTTGCGGCGTCTTGTAGAGACGGTAGTCGAGCTCGATCGGCTGGCCGTTGTTCAGCACCGTCGAACGGACCACGACATCGGTATCGTCCGGGTTGGCGCGGAACGGCTTGTATTCGATCTGCTGGTCGCGAACCTGAGCCAGCGCGCCCGAGTACGTGCGGATCAGCAGCATCTTGAACTGCTCGATGACCTGTTGCTGCTGGTCCGGCGTGGCGGCGCGCCAGTTGCGGCCCATCGCCAGTTGCGTCGTGCGGCGGAAGTCGGTGTACGGCAGGATCTTCTCGTTCACGAGTTGCGTGATCTTCGAGATGTCGCCCGACTGGATCGACTTGTCGCCCTTGATCTGATCCATGACCTGCTGCGTGATCGTCTTGATCATCGCGTCAGGGTTGCTGGTGTCCACCGTCTGCGCGGATGCCGAACCGGCAAACGCAAAAAACATGGCAAAAATCGGAAACAGAAAGAATTTTTTCATATCGAGTCCTGCAAGATGGGGAGATACGCCCCGTTGGACGCCAAAGATAGCACGCGAGTTCTATCGCACCGAGTCAATAAGTGCCAGGAAACTGCGACAAGCGTATCGATCTGTTACGTCAGACGTGGGACGCCGGCGCGCACGGCCGCCTGGGCCGCGCCGCGCCGGGCTTCTGATTAATGCAGGCGCAGCAGACCCGGATAGCCGATGCGCGCCGGCGGGATCATCTGATCGCCGGGAACGCTGGTCGCCGAAGCGCCTGCCGGCACCGCCGCAGCCGATGCGCCGTTCGGGCTGGCCGGCGACATGCTGGCCGCCGTAGGCGTTGCAGCACGCGCAGTGCCCGAAGCGGGCACCGCAGCCGTCGCGCCCGAAGCCGGAGCAGCCGCGCCAGCCGCAGGCGCAGCACCGTCATCCGGCTCGCCGTAGTTCGGCGGCGGCGCGCCGTCACCGTAATCGGGCAGGCTCGACTGCGACGCGTGGCCATCCGAAAGCTGATAGCGGCGGCGCTGCAGATAGGTGTTGCGCACGAACGAATACTTGTCGATGGCCGCGCCTTCGAGCAGGTCGCTCGCACCCAGCAGGTTCGCACGCGTGCTGACGACGTTCAGGCCGTAGAGGCCCCACGAAAGCGCCGCCGGATCGACATAGCTGACCGGATTGATGAAGTAGTTGCCGACAAGACCCACACCGTCACGCACCGTGCTCGGCCCGAACAGCGGCAGCACGAGATACGGGCCGGCCGGCACGCCGTAGTGACCGAGCGTCAGGCCGAAGTCCTGATTGTGCTTGGGCAGCTTGGCGAGCGTCGCCACGTCGAACAGACCGCCCACGCCGAAGACCGTGTTGATCACGATCCGCATGATGTCTTCGACACCATCGGTGATCTTCAGCTGCAGGAAGTTATTGGCCGCGTTGTAGACATCGCCGATATTGGCGAAGAAGTTCGTCACGCTGTCACGCACCGGCTGCGGCGTGACCTTCACGTAACCCTTCGCGACCGGCTTGAGCGCGTACTGGTCCACCTTGTCGTTGAAGGTGTAGACCGTGCGGTTGAAGCCTTCCCACGGATCGTCCTTCGACGGCGTCTGCACCGTCGAGCATGCCGTCAGCGCGAGCGCCGCGACGCCGATCGTGATGGCGCGCATGCGTGTGGTGATCATCTTTATTCTCCTTATTGGGCCGCCGCGCCGGAGCCTGCCTGCGCTGGCGCCGGGGCGGGAGCGGCATTCTCGCCGCCCGCTGCCCCACCGGCCGCCCCGTTCGCGGCCCCGCTGCCTGCGCTGCTACCCGCGCTGCTGCCAGATTTCGCGGCGCCCGAATCGGCCGCCTTGCTGTACAGGAACTGACTGATCAGATTCTCGAGCACGATCGCCGACTGCGTCATCGCAATCGTGTCGCCGTTCTTGAGCATGTCGGTGTCGCCGCCCGGCTCCAGCCCGATGTACTGCTCGCCGAGCAGACCCGACGTCAGGATCTTCGCCGACGTGTCCTTCGGGAACGGGTACTGCTGGTCCAGGTTGAGCGTCACGAGCGCCTGATAGGTGTTGGTATCGAAGCCGATCGACGCCACGCGGCCCACCGTCACGCCCGCGCTCTTGACGGGCGCGCGCGGCTTGAGACCGCCGATGTTGTCGAATTTGAGCTTCACGGTGTAGGTCTGCTGGAACGAGAGCGAGCTCATATTGCCGGCCTTCAGCGCGAGAAACAGCAGCGCAACGAAGCCCAGCACCACGAACAGGCCGACCCAGAAGTCGAGAGCAGTCTTTTTCATCGTCATCCCAATGAGAATCCGTTGCGGCGGCGCCCCAAGGCGCCTGCCGCGTGGCCCTGACGCGCCGCCTGAAGAGGACCGGCGCGCCGCGGGCCGAAGCCTTTAGCTGAACATCAGCGCGGTAAGCAGGAAGTCGAGGCCGAGCACCGCAAGCGATGCGTACACGACGGTCTTGGTGGTTGCGCGCGACACGCCTTCGGGCGTGGGCTTCGCTTCGTAACCCTGGTACAGCGCGGTGAACGTCACGGCAAAGCCGAACACGATGCTCTTGATCACGCCGTTGCCCACGTCGGTCCAGACATCGACGCCGCCCTGCATCTGCGACCAGAACGCGCCGGAATCCACGCCGATCAGCAGCACGCCCACCACATAGCCGCCCAGAATGCCGACCGCGCTGAAGATGGCCGCCAGAATGGGCATGGCGACCACGCCCGCCCACATGCGCGGCGCCACCACGATGCGCACGGGGTCGACCGCCATCATTTCCATGGCCGTCAGTTGCTCGCCCGCCTTCATCAAGCCGATTTCAGCGGTAAGCGACGTGCCCGCGCGGCCCGCGAACAGCAGCGCCGTGACCACCGGACCGAGTTCGCGCACCAGCGACAGCGCCACCAGCAGACCGAGCGCCTGCTCCGAACCATAACGGTTGAGCGTGTAATAACCCTGCAGACCCAGCACGAAGCCGACAAACAGCCCCGACACCGCAATGATCAGCAGCGAATAATTACCGACGAAGTGGATCTGCTTCGTGACAAGACGCGGACGGCGCAGCAGCGGGAAAAATTCCAGCACGAGGCGCACGAAGAAACGCGTGGCGTGGCCCGCGCGCGTAATCGAGTCGAGCACGCCGCGCCCGACCGAACTGATAGCGCCGATCATGAGCGGCCTCCGCCAATGCCGAAGTCCGCATCGAGCGGCACATTCGTCGGGTAATGAAAGCGGAACGGACCGTCCGGCGCGCCGTCGATGAACTGGCGCACGATCGGATCGGTCGAGGCGCGCAGCTCAGCCGGTGTGCCTTGCGCCTGCACTTTGCCGTTCGCGACGAAATACACGTAATCGGCGATGGCGAACGACTCCGGCACGTCATGCGTGACAAGGATGGACGTCGCGCCCAGCGCGTCGTTCAGCGTGCGGATGAGGTTCGCGGTAATGCCGAGGGAAATCGGGTCGAGCCCGGCGAAAGGCTCGTCGTACATCATGAGTTGCGGATCGAGCGCGATCGCGCGCGCAAGCGCCACGCGGCGCGCCATGCCGCCCGAAATCTCCGACGGCGCGAGATCGCGCGCGCCGCGCAGACCCACGGCGTTGAGCTTCATGAGCACGAGGTCGCAGATCAGTTCTTCGGGGAGATCGGTGTGTTCGCGCAGGGCGAAGGCCACGTTGTCGAACACCGACATATCCGTGAACAGCGCGCCGAACTGGAACAGCATGCCCATTTTGCGGCGCAGCGCGTAGAGGCCTTCGCGCGTCTGCGCGCCGACGTCCTGGCCCTGAAATAGCACCTGGCCGCGCTGCGCGCGCACCAGTCCGCCGATCAGGCGCAGCACCGTAGTCTTGCCGCCGCCCGAGCCGCCCATGACCGCGACCACCTGACCGCGGCCAAAGCGCATGTTCAGTCCGGACAGGACGAGCCGGTCGCTATAGCCGAAGTCGACGTCGCGCAGCTCCAGAAGGGTCTCAGAGGATGAGGGCACGTAAGCTGACAAGTCCATTTACACGAAGGCGGGATTATAGGGCCATCGTGAAATTGATGCCGCGATGCGCCCATGACCGTTTCTTGACGCAGCAGCGCCGTAGGACGCCTGCTGCCGCTCATTCCCCGCCGCTTCGCGCCCCGATTCTGTCGAGGAACGAAGCGCGGCGAGGCCGGGGCATTATTGCGTAAACGCTTTGCGCAGCGCAGCAACGGCGGCAGCCGGTTCGGCCGCCTCGGTGACGGCGCGCACGACCGCCGCACTGCCCGCGCCGGTGGCGAGCACTTCCGGCAGGACGGCACCGTCGATGCCGCCGATCGCGACCATCGGCACCACGCCTTCGAGCAGTTGCACGTAGCGCTTGAGGCGCTTCATGCCTTGCGGGGCCGTGGGCATTTCCTTGGTCGTGGTGGCGAACACCGCGCCGCACGCGATGTAGCTCGGGCGGAAGTGCAGCGCCGTGAGCATTTCGAAGTAACCGTGCGTGGACAGGCCGAGGCGAATGCCCGATGCCGCCAGCGCGTGCAGATCGGCTTCGCGCAGATCTTCCTGGCCGAGGTGGACGCCGTAAGCGCCCGCCGCCATCGCCGCCTGCCAGTGATCGTTGATGAACAGTTGCGCATCGTGCTTGCGACCAGCCGCGACGCAGCGCTCGATCTCGTGCGTGAGTTCCGCCGAGGCCGTCTTCTTGCTGCGCAACTGCACGGTCTTCACGCCGAAGTCGAGCACGCGCTCGACCCAGTCGGCGCTCGGCAGCACGGGGTACAGGCCGAGCTTTTGCGGGCAGGTCGCGAACGGGCGCGCAGGCGCGTCCGGCAGGCCCAGCACGCGCGGGAAGCGCGCGATATCGACGGGCCAGGCGTCGTCTTTCTGTTCATCGCCGTCACGCCAGGCGAGCGCCAGCACGAGCGCGTCGTGCGGATCGAAACCGCAGTCGAGGAAAGCCGCCAGCGCGGCAATCCAGTCTTCGGCCAGCGAGCCTTGCAGCGCGTAGCGCTCGCCGCCCAGATGCAGCGTCACGAGCGCGGCGGCAGGATCGTCGCCTTTCGCCTCGATCACGCCCGCGCCTTCGGTCATCCAGCGCGCGATGTTTTCCAGATGCGGCGCGGCATCGGTCACGACGATCAGATCGCCGCCGTTGGGCGCGTCCGGCGGCGTGAGGCACAGGCGCCACGGCGCGTGCGTCGCCGGCCAGTCGCCCAGCTTCGCGCGGATGCCTTCGGCGGTTTCGGCGAGTTCATCGGCCGGCGGCCAGAACAGTTCGCGGTCTTTCAGTTTCAACGTATTGGTCATTACTTGCCTCCATCCTGGTGCCAGAACGGCATGCCGACGACCGGCGTGCTCGCCACCGCGGCTTCGCGTTCGGCCATCGGCCCGGCGAGATACGCCGTGCGGCCCGCTTCCACGCCCAGCGCGAAGGCGCGCGCCATCGCTTCCGGGTGCGTCGCCTGCGCCACGGCCGTATTGAGCAGCACGCCGTCGAAGCCCCACTCCATTACCTGCGCCGCGTGCGACGGCAGGCCCAGACCCGCATCGACGATCAGCGGCACGTCGGGCAGACGCTCGCGCAGCACGCGCAGGCCGTAGGGATTGATCACGCCCTTGCCGGTGCCGATGGGCGCGCCCCACGGCATCAGCGCTTCGCAACCGGCGTCGAGCAGGCGGCGGCCGATCACGAGGTCTTCGGTGCAATACGGCAGCACCTTGAAGCCGTCTTTCACGAGACGTGCGGCCGCTTCGATCAGGCCGACCGGATCGGGCTGCAGCGTGTAGTCATCGCCGATCAGTTCGAGCTTGATCCAGTCGGTGTCGAAGACTTCGCGCGCCATGTGGGCCGTGGTCACGGCTTCGTTGACGGTCAGGCAGCCGGCCGTGTTCGGCAGCAGCGGCACGCCATGGCGCTTGAGCAGATCGAAGAAGCCGGCTTCGGCCGTGCCGTCGTTCATCTGGCGGCGCAGCGCGACGGTGATCATGCCGGGGCGCGCGGCTTGCATCGAATCCGACAGCGATTGCAGCGACGGATAGCGCGAGGTGCCGAGCAGCACGCGGCTCTGGAAGGTTTCGCCGTAGAGCGTGAGCGCGTCGGCGGTGTGTTGGGTGGTCATGGCGTGTATTCCTTGGCGTGTGGCGTGGGCGGATCGTCTGGCGCGAGCCGTGCGATCAGCCGCCGGCCACCGGGCTCACGACGTCGAGGCGGTCGCCCGCCGACAGCGTGCGCGCGCCATGCTGGCCGCGCGCGACGAAATCGCCATTCACGGCGACCGCGAACGGCGGCTGCGCGCCAAATGCGGCAAGCGCATCGGCGACGGTCGCGCCCTCGGGCAGCGTGAGCGGCTTCTGGTTGATCTGGATGTCCATGGCGAATCTTTCACTAGCCGTGTAACGGCGTCTGACTACGGTTGAATCGTGCGAGGCAGCAAGCAGCGCGCCCCGATGTATGTGTTCGCGGCGCTCAGGCGTGCGCGGGCGCGGCTTTGCTGTGCTGGGACTGCGCGATGTGCAGCATCGAGGCCCAGCGCGATCCGGCGCGCAGCGCTTCGAAGGCGTCGGCATCGGCGACATGGCCCGCCAGCATGGCTTCGGCCACGCGCACGGCTTCGTCGGCGACAGCGGGCGCGATCATGAAACCGTGGCGATACAGGCCGTTCACGCGCAGCGTCGCGGCACCGTCCCAGAACAACGCGGGGCGATGGTCGGGCAACGTCGGGCGGCACTGCGAGTTGAGTTCGAGGATGCGCGCCTCGCCGAACGCCGGATGCACGGCGAACGCCGCGCTCAGCAGTTCGAGCGCCGAACGCACGCTGACCGGCGAGCGGTCCTCGCCTTCGATTTCGGTCGCGCCGATCACATAGAGATCGTTCTGCTTGGGCGCGATATAGAGCGGATAGCGCGGATGCAGCAGGCGCACCGGCCGCGTCAGGCCGATGCCCGGCGCGTGCACGCGCGCCACTTCCCCGCGAATGCCGCGCAGCGCGGGCAGCGCGGGCTTGGCGCCCAGACCGCGGCAATCGATCGTCACGCGCGCGGGCGGCAGGTTGGCGTCATCGACGCTCGTGTTCCAGTGCGTCTGCACGCCGCGTTGCGCGAGGCCCGCAGCGAGTGCGGCCAGCGCCTGGCGGTTATCGAGCTGGCCTTCGCCGTCGAGCAGCCAGCCGCGCGCGAAACGCCCGGCGAGCGCCGGTTCGGCGGCGTCGAGTTGCGCGCCTTGCAGCGTCGTGAAGTGGGCATCGGCGAGTTCGCGCGGCGCGTTGGCGCGCACGCGGCGCTCGAACAGCGGCGCTTCGGTGCGATCGGCGTGATGCCAGACCACGAGCGTGCCGTTGCGCTGGAAGAAGACGGGTTCGGGCAGTTCGGCCAGGATTTGCGGCCAGGTGTCGAGCGAGGCGACGCCCAGTTCTGTGATCAGCAATTCGGCGACGGCCGCTTCCGCGAGCGGCGCCAGCATGGCGGCCGCGACCCACGCGGCGGCTTCCCCGCCTTCGGGTCCGCCGCGCTCGTAGAGCGCCACGCGATGGCCTGCGCCCGCAAGACGCCAGGCGACCAGACGCCCGCTCAGCCCGCCGCCGAGAACGGCGAAATCGGGCATAGCCGGTGCGGACGCGCGTGCGCCGGAAACCAGGGAGCGATCGGAATGTAAGTTAGAAGCGGCGGTCATCGTATCCTTTCCGTACGGCAAGAAGCATGCGTACCCAAGGACGAAACCGGCTGGCAAAGCCGGCCGTGCAACCGCGATGGAGCGCGATGAGGTGTATCGAACGCGCTGCGCCGCGAAGATTGCCCGGCGGGAATCTGGACGCCCGAATAAATCGTTTTCAACCGACGAATAACGTGGCCGCTGCATGGGCCTGCGTGGATCGGCTGAAAAATAGCGCCAGCAAGACTTTCCGGAAACTTCCCGCGCCGGTATTACCCGGATCGGGTGCGAAGGGTCTCTCTCAGCCTCACTGTGGCATGCCCGGCATACCGGTGAAGCACCCCTGTTTCGTCAACGGCCATTAGACCACAAAAGCCGCGCGCGCCGCAAACCGCCGGGGCAGGCGCACAATCACCGCTCTGGCACAATGCGCTGAGCCGGCGCGAGTGCCGGATCGCATTGCGCAGCAAGGCCTCAAGGGTCGAGATTGCTGCACGGTTAAGACTCGTTTAAGCGCTGCGGGACAGAATCCCAGCGCTGTTGAGCAACACGCGCACGGCAGCATGCCACCGCATCACACCAGCGATGGCGGGCATCGTCGATTCCGGCCGCGGGCCGGTACAACATCAGGACGCACATGACCAACTCCACTCCCCGCGCCACGCCGGATCAGAACGAGCATCACAAGATCACGGCCTGGAGCCTGATCAAGCCCTACTGGGTCTCCGAGGAACGCTGGATCGCATGGAGCCTGCTCGTCGCGATCATCGTGATGAATCTGCTCGTCGTGTGGATCAACGTGCGGCTCAATAGCTGGAACGCGGACTTCTACAACGCGCTGCAGAACAAGGACGTCAAGCAGTTCCCGCATCTGCTGATGATCTTCACCGTGCTCGCGTTCGGCTTCATCATCCTCGCGGTGTACGGGCGCTATCTGCGCCAGATGCTCGGCTTCCGCTGGCGCCAGTGGCTCACCACGCGCTTTCTGAACGAGTGGCTCGGCCAGGGCGCGTTCTACCGCATCGAGCGCGACCGTCTCGCCGATAACCCCGACCAGCGGATCAGCGACGACCTGCAGTCGTTCGCCACCACCACGCTGTCGCTCACGCTCGATCTGCTTTCGACGGTCGTCACGCTGGTGTCGTTCATCACGATCCTGTGGTCGCTCGCCGGCGCACTGACTTTCTCGCTGGGCGCCACGCCCATCACGATTCCCGGCTACATGGTCTGGGCCGCCGCGCTCTACGCCGTGTTCGGTTCGCTCGTGATCCAGAAGGTCGGCCATCCGCTCGTGTCGATCAACTATCAGCAACAGAAGGTGGAAGCGGACTTCCGCTTCGGCCTGATCCGCCTGCGCGAAAACGCCGAGCAGATCGCGCTGTACGACGGCATGAACACCGAGCGCGGCAACGCCCAGGGCCTGTTCTCGCACATCCGCGAGAACTGGTGGCGCGTGATGAAGTACACCAAGCGCCTCACCTTCGTGCTGAGCTTCTACGGCCAGATCGCCATCATTTTCCCGCTCGTGGTGGCCGCGCCGCGCTACTTCGCGGGCGCCTTCACCTTCGGCGTGCTGATGCAGATTTCGCAGGCCTTCGGCACCGTGAGCGATTCGTTCTCGTGGTTCATCAACAGTTACGCGACCCTCGTCGAGTGGCGCGCTACCGTGAACCGTCTGCGCGAATTCGTGCGCGTGGTGCATTCGCCGCGTCTGAAAGAAACCGTCTCGCCGGCCACGGAACACGGCGGCATCAACCTGCATTTCGTCGATGCGAGCCAGCTCAGCACGGAACATCTGAAGCTTGCGCTGCCCAACGGCAAGCCGCTTTCGGAAGTGCGCGACATCGCCATCAAGCCGGGTTCGCGCTGGCTCGTGCGCGGTCCGTCGGGCGCGGGCAAGAGCACGCTGATGCGCGCGCTCGCGGGTCTCTGGCCGTTCGGCGAAGGCTCGATCGACGCGCCGGTGGATGCGCGCATGATGTTCATCCCGCAGCAAAGCTATCTACCGATCGGCTCGCTCAAGGCGGCGCTCACCTACCCCTCGCCCGCCGACGATTACAGCGACGAAGACTGCCGCGAAGCGCTGCGCGCCTGCCGCCTGGAAGAATACGCAGAGCGTCTGGGCGAGTCCGCGCACTGGTCGCGCGTGCTCTCGCCGGGCGAACAGCAACGCCTCGCCGGCGCGCGCGTGCTGCTGCACAAGCCCGACTATCTGTTCCTCGACGAAGCGACCAGCGCGCTCGATCCCGATAACGAAGGGCGTCTGTACAAGCTCTTCGTCGAGCGTCTGCCGAAGGCGGCGATCGTGAGCGTCGCGCATCGCGAATCGCTTTCGGCGTATCACCACGAAACGCTCGAAATCGAGCGCTCGCCGGAAGAGCGCGTCGCCGCGTGATCGATACGTAAGTGGAGCGCCCGGCGCTCCTGCGAAAACCCCGTTTGCGCTCAACCCCACGCGGTTGAGCGCAAGCAGCGAGCGACACGCGTTCGCTCGCGATCCAGCTTCCCTCCCCGGCCCGCACGCGGCCACGGCGTTCGCCGACACCCCGCTTTCAACGCCCCTCGCCTCGACGGCGCATCGCACCGTAAAATAGCCGTCATTCTGACGGACGTCGCATCGCGCGCTGTCAGACAAAGATCGGCCACCCACCGCCCCACCGGTCGTGGCCCGCACAACAAACGAGGGGGAGACGAAGCGCGATGCGCTCATTCCAATGGTTCAGTAGACTGAACAACCACGAGCGCCGCCTGCTCGACGCCGGTTCCGGCGGCGATGCCGTGGCCGCGTTCGACGCCAGAAAGCAAGCGGCACAGTGGCCGGCGCGGGTTATCTGCTCGTGATCGTTGCCGCACTGTGCCTGCCCGAAACTAAAGGCAAGGTGCTGGAGCCCGCCAGCGACAAAAACCGCCTGCCTGCGCCCGCTAAACCTTCTGCCGATTCCACTGCACAATGAGTCTGAACGTGCTGCAATATCGTCTGTCCCCAATGCAACCACGGCTCCGACCGCTACGTCCGGCATGAAAACGATCGTCCTCGGCGCCGGTGTTATCGGTGTCGCCACTGCTTATTATTTGAGCGAACGAGGCTGCGACGTCACGGTCATCGAGCGCGAGCCTGGTGTCGCGCTCGGCACGAGCTTCGGCAACGCGGGCGTGATCGCGCCGGGCTACGTTACGCCGTGGGCGGCGCCGGGCATGCCGGGCAAGCTCATCCAATATCTGCTCAAGCCCACTTCGCCGCTGATCTTCCGGCCTGCGCTCGACACCGCGCAGTGGCGCTGGATCGCGCGCTGGCTGCGCGAATGCGACCTTGCGCGTTTTCGCGTCAACAAGCAGCGCATGCAGCGCATCGCGTACTACAGCCGAGAATGTCTGCACGCGTTTCGCGCGCAGCATGCGTTCGAGTACGGACGCAGCCAGGGCTATCTGCAACTCTTTCGCAGCGACTACGACGTCGAACTCGCGCAACCGGCGCTGGCCGTGCTGCGCGACGCGGGCATCGCCTGGCGCGAACTGGATGCCGCGGCCTGCGCGCAGGTCGAACCGGGCCTCGCGTGGTCGCGCACGAAACCCGTCGCCGGCATCTATCTGCCCGACGACGAAGCCGGCGACTGCGCCCGTTTCACACGCGAGTTGCGCGCCGTGTGCGAGAGCAAGGGCGTGAAGTTCGTCTTCGATACCGAAGTGCTCGCGCTCGAAGCCGCGGGCGGCAAGATCACGGGCGTGCGCGTGCGGCCCGTGCCGGGACGCGAGGCGCGCAATCGCCGCGAGCAGCGCCGCGCGCCCGCCGAAGTGCTGCGCCCGGCCGATCTCAGCGAACCGGCGGCCAATGCCGCGCCGCAGACGCTCGCCGCAGACTCCGTGGTGGTCGCGCTGGGCGTGGAAAGCGCCGCGCTGGTCGCACCGCTGGGCGTGCGCGTGCCGCTGTATCCGGTGAAGGGCTATTCGGCCACGCTGCCGGTCGTCGACGAACAAAAAGCGCCGCGCGCCGCGCTCATGGACGAGTCGCTCAAGACCGCGATCACGCGCTTCGGGCCATATCTGCGCGTGGCGGGCACGGCGGAACTCGGCAACCATCGCACGACGCTGCGCGAGCAGGCCTTGCAGACGCTGATGAAAGTGCTCGACGACTGGTTCCCGCATGCGGCGACGCCTTCGTCGGCGCAATTCTGGGTCGGACGCCGCCCGATGGTGCCGGACGGCGCGCCGCTGCTGGGCACGTCGGGCGTCGACGGTTTATGGCTCAACGTCGGCCACGGCTCGACGGGCTGGGCGATGTCGATGGGCTCGGGCCGCGTGATCGCCGATCTCGTCACGCAGCGCGCGCCGGAAATCGATCTGGATGGGCTGACTTTGGCGCGATATCGACGGCAATGAGCGACGTCAATGAGCGGCGCCAATAAGCGGCGGCAATCAGCCAAGCTTTAGAGCGCCACGCTCGCCAGCGCCTCATACTTCGCGCCCTGCTTCGCGAGCGTGCTCGAATACAGCACGAGCGACGTGAACCTCAGCGGCGGCAAGCTGTCGCCCGACATAACCGGCGGCGCGCCGCGCGCATCGCGGGTGAAGCGCGCGATCGTCACATGCGGACGAAACGCGCGCGCATCGAGCGGCAAACCCACTTCGCCCATCGACGAACGCACTCCCCAGTCGAGCGCCGTGAACGCATCGGACATCGCGAGCACCGCCACCATCAGGCGCGGCTGCGCGCGGCCTGGCCAGCATTCGATCTGCGTGACGGATGCCGCCGGAAACGGCGAGGCCAGCGACGCCGCCTGCTGCGCGAGCCGCCCGGCCAGCGCCTCGCCCTGCGCGAACGACATCGCGCCAATGAACGTCACGGTCAGATGCAATTGCGCAGTCGGCACGCGTCGCGCGTTGGGCGGCACGTCGAGCGCGGCGAGTGCGTCGCGCGTTGGCGCATCGGGCGCGAGCGCGATGAAACAGCGCTTCCACTGATCGCTTTGCTGCACGTTTTCGCGGGCTCCGGACATGATCGCGAGCCTTGAATCGTCAGGCAATCGGGTCATGGTACGCCGCTCGCCCGACGCAGCGACGTAAAAAGCCCGACGTAAAAAAGCCGGGTCATCCTTGCGGATGCCCGGCTTCTCAAGCAAGTGTCTCCTGCCGTCTCCCATGCGTTCCGCCGCAACCGGCGGGACGCACAAGAAAACTTAGCGCGGCAGTTCGGTGCTGCCCATCAGGAACGCGTCGACGGAGCGCGCGCATTGACGGCCTTCACGGATCGCCCACACGACGAGCGACTGGCCACGGCGCATGTCGCCTGCCGTGAACACCTTGTCCACCGACGTGTAGTACGCCTTGTCGCCTTCGGTCGCGGCGCGCACGTTGCCGCGCGCATCCTTGTCGACGCCGAACGCTTCCAGCACCGGCGAAACCGGCTGCGTGAAGCCCATCGCCAGCAGCACCAGATCGGCCTTCATTTCGAATTCCGAATCCGGCACTTCGACCATCTTGCCGTCCTTCCACTCGACGCGCGCGGCGATCAGCTTCTCGACCTTGCCGTTCTTGCCTTCGAGGCGCTTGGTCGCGACTGCCCAGTCACGCGAGCAGCCTTCTTCGTGCGACGACGAGGTGCGCAGCTTGACCGGCCAGTACGGCCACACGAGCGGCTTGTTCTCTTCTTCCGGCGGTTGCGGCAGCAGTTCGAACTGCGTGACGTTCTTCGCGCCGTGACGGTTCGAGGTGCCGACGCAGTCGGAACCCGTATCGCCGCCGCCGATCACGACCACGTGCTTGCCCTTGGCCAGCAGCTGGTTCGGCAGCTTGTCGCCGGCGTTGACCTTGTTCTGCTGCGGCAGGAAGTCCATGGCGTAGTACACGCCTTCGAGTTCGCGGCCCGGCACCGGCAGGTCGCGCGGCGTTTCCGAACCGCCCGCGATCACCACGGCGTCGAACTGTTCCTTCAGCTCGTCCGGCGAAATGGTTTCCTTGGCCGTGTTGCCGATGTACGCCGGCAGTTCACCCTTGCCGATGAACACGTTGGTGCGGAACGTCACGCCTTCGGCTTCCATCTGGCGCATGCGGCGGTCGATCAGCCACTTTTCCAGCTTGAAGTCGGGGATGCCGTAACGCAGCAGGCCGCCGATGCGATCGTTCTTTTCGAACACGGTCACGTCATGACCGGCGCGCGCGAGTTGCTGCGCCGTGGCCAGACCCGCAGGACCCGAACCGACGACGGCAACCTTCTTGCCCGTCTTGTGCTTCGCGACTTGCGGCGCGACCCAGCCTTCGGCCCAGGCCTTGTCGATGATCGCGTGCTCGATCGACTTGATGCCGACCGGATCGTTGTTGATGCCGAGCGTACACGCCGCTTCGCAGGGCGCCGGGCAGATACGGCCCGTGAACTCGGGGAAGTTGTTGGTCGAGTGCAGGACTTCGATCGCGTTCTTCCAGTCCTGGCGGAACACGAGGTCGTTGAAGTCCGGAATGATGTTGTTGACCGGGCAGCCGTTGTTGCAGAACGGGATGCCGCAGTCCATGCAGCGTGCGCCCTGGACCTTCGCGTCGGCGTCGGAGAGCGCCGCGACGAATTCCTTGTAGTGCTTCACGCGCGTGAGCGGTGCTTCGTACGCCTCATGCTGGCGCTCGAACTCGAGAAAACCGGTTGCCTTACCCATGTGGCTCTCGTCTATCTAATCTATTCAGTGAGGGGGACCGCGCCCGCCGCTGCATCACTAAAGTGCGCAGCGGGCGCTTCGTCTTGGAGTCGTCTCGACGCTTAAGCGGCCAGTACTTCCTGGTTCGCCTTCTTCGCGCCGATTTCGCCCAGTGCGCGCTTGTATTCCGTCGGGAACACCTTCACGAACTGGCGGCGTGCCGCATCCCAGTTTTCCAGCAGCGCCTTCGCACGCGGCGAGCCGGTGAACTGGAAGTGACGCTCGACGAGTCCCTTGAGCAGCGCTTCGTCGGTCTGGCCTGCGTGCCACAGCGTGCGGTCGACCGTGCGTTCCTGTTCGGCCTGTTGCAGCACCGGATCGAGCGTGACCATCGACTTGTTGCACTTGCCGGCGAAGGTGCCTTCCGGGTCGTACACGTAGGCGATACCGCCCGACATGCCCGCCGCGAAGTTACGGCCCGTTTCGCCGAGCACCACCACCGTGCCGCCCGTCATGTATTCGCAGCCGTGGTCGCCCGTGCCTTCGACGATCGCCGTCGCGCCCGAGTTACGCACCGCGAAACGCTCGCCCGCCACGCCGCGCAGGAAGGCTTCGCCTTCGAGTGCGCCGTACATCACCGTGTTGCCGCAGATGATGTTCTCTTCGGACTTGCCGCGGAAGTCGTTGGTCGGACGGATGATGATGCGGCCACCCGACAGGCCCTTGCCCACGTAGTCGTTACCGTCGCCCACGAGGTCCAGCGTGATGCCGCGTGCGAGGAACGCGCCGAAGCTCTGACCCGCCGTGCCCTTGAGCTGGATGTGGATCGAATCTTCCGGCAGACCGTCGTGGCCGTACTTCTTCGCGACCATGCCCGAGAGCATCGCGCCGACCGTACGGTTGACGTTGCGCACCGGCTGGATGAACGAGACGTGCTCGCCCTTGTCGATCGCGGCCTTCGCCTTCTCGATCAGCGTGTGATCGAGCGCGCGGTCCAGACCGTGGTCCTGCGTGTCGACGTGCTTGCGTGCCACGTCTTCGCCAACCAGCGGCTGGTAGAACACGCGCGAGAAGTCCAGACCCTTGGCCTTCCAGTGTTCCACGCCACGGCGCGTGTCGAGCAGATCCGCGCGGCCGACCAGATCGTCGAACTTGCGGATACCCAGTTGCGCCATGATTTCGCGCACTTCTTCAGCGATGAAGAAGAAGAAGTTGACGACGTGCTCGGGCTGGCCCGAGAACTTCGCGCGCAGCACCGGATCTTGCGTCGCAACGCCGACCGGGCAGGTGTTCAGATGGCACTTGCGCATCATGATGCAGCCCTGCACGACGAGCGGCGCCGTCGCAAAGCCGAATTCGTCCGCGCCGAGCAGCGCACCGATCACCACGTCGCGGCCGGTCTTCATCTGACCGTCGGCCTGCACGCGGATACGGCCGCGCAGCTGGTTCAGCACCAGGGTCTGCTGCGTTTCCGCCAGACCCAGTTCCCACGGCGTGCCTGCGTGCTTGAGCGACGAGAGCGGCGATGCGCCCGTGCCGCCGTCGTGACCGGCGATCACGACGTGGTCGGCCTTGGCCTTCGCCACGCCGGCTGCCACCGTGCCCACGCCCACTTCCGACACCAGCTTCACCGAGATCGACGAAACCGGGTTCACGTTCTTCAGATCGTGAATCAGCTGTGCCAGATCTTCGATCGAGTAGATGTCGTGGTGCGGCGGCGGCGAAATGAGGCCCACGCCCGGCACCGAGTAACGCAGCTTGCCGATGTACTCCGAAACCTTGTGGCCCGGCAGCTGACCGCCTTCGCCCGGCTTCGCGCCCTGCGCCATCTTGATCTGGATCTGGTCAGCCGACGACAGATACTCCGCCGACACGCCGAAACGGCCCGACGCGACCTGCTTGATCTTCGAACGCAGCGAGTCGCCGTCCTTCAGCGGGATGTCCTTGATGACTTCCTCACCGATGATCGAACGCATCGTGTCGCCGTTCTTGATCGGAATGCCGCGCAGCTCGTTGCGATAACGCTTCTCGTCTTCGCCGCCTTCACCCGTGTTCGACTTGCCGCCGATACGGTTCATCGCGACAGCCAGCGTGGCGTGCGCTTCCGTGCTGATCGAGCCGAGCGACATCGCGCCAGTCGCAAAGCGCTTGACGATTTCCTTGGCCGGTTCGACGTCGTCGATCGAGATCGCGCTCGACGGGTTGATGCGGAACTCGAACAGACCGCGGAAGGTCATGTGACGCTTCGTCTGATCGTTGATCAGGTGCGCGTATTCCTTGTACGTCTGGTACGAGTTGCTGCGTGCCGAGTGCTGGAGCTTGGCGATCGCGTCCGGCGTCCACATGTGGTCTTCGCCGCGCACGCGGAACGCGTACTCGCCGCCTGCGTCGAGCATGTTGGCGAGAACCGGGTTGTCGCCGAATGCGTCGTGGTGCAGACGGATCGCTTCTTCCGCCACTTCGAACAGGCCGATACCGCCGACCTTCGACGCCGTGCCCTTGAAGTACTTGGCGATGAGGTCGTCAGCCAGACCGACGGCTTCGAAAATCTGCGCGCCCGTGTACGACATGTACGTGGAGATGCCCATCTTCGACATCACCTTGAGCAGGCCCTTGCCCACTGCCTTGGTGAAGTTGTAGACAGCCTTGTCCGCCGACAGGTCGCCCTTCAGGCCCTGCGCCATCTGCGCGAGCGATTCCATCGCGAGGTACGGGTGCACGGCTTCTGCGCCGAAGCCCGCGAGCAGCGCGAAGTGGTGCGTTTCACGCGCCGAACCCGTTTCCACGACCAGACCCGTGCTCGTGCGCAGACCGTGCTGGACGAGGTGCGAGTGGATCGCCGAGGTGGCGAGCAGCGCCGGAATCGCCACATTGTCGCGGTCGGCCTTGCGGTCCGACACGATCAGGATGTTGTAGCCCGACTTCACCGCATCGACGGCTTCCGCGCACAGCGACGCCAGACGCGCTTCGATACCTTCCTTGCCCCAGGCCACCGGATAGCAGATGTTCAGCTCGTAGCTGCTGAACTTGCCGCCCGTGTACTGCTCGATCGCGCGGATCTTCGCGATGTCCTTGAAGTCGAGCACCGGCTGCGACACTTCGAGACGCATCGGCGGGTTGATGTTGTTGGTGTCGAGCAGGTTCGGCTTCGGGCCGATGAACGACACGAGCGACATCACCATGTTTTCGCGGATCGGGTCGATCGGCGGGTTGGTGACTTGCGCGAACAGCTGCTTGAAGTAGTTGTAGAGCGTCTTGTTCTTGTTGGACATGACCGCCAGCGGCGAGTCGTTGCCCATCGAACCGACGGCCTCTTCACCCGACATCGCCATCGGCGCCATCAGGAACTTCAGGTCTTCCTGCGTGTAGCCGAACGCCTGCTGACGGTCGAGCAGCACAGCGGCTTCAGCGCGCGCGGTCGCGACGTCTTCCGCCTTCGGCTCGATCTCGTCGAGCTTGATGCGCACGGCGTCGATCCAGCTCTTGTACGGCTTGGCGTTGGCGAGGTTGTCCTTCAGTTCCTTGTCGTCGATGATGCGACCGTGTTCCATGTCGATCAGGAACATCTTGCCCGGCTGCAGACGCCACTTCTTGACGATCTTGGATTCGGGGATCGGCAGCGTGCCGGCTTCCGACGCCATGATGACCAGGTCGTCGTCCGTGACGATGTAGCGCGCCGGACGCAGACCGTTACGGTCGAGCGTCGCGCCGATCTGGCGGCCGTCGGTGAAGGCGATCGCTGCGGGGCCGTCCCACGGCTCCATCATCGCTGCGTGGTATTCGTAGAACGCCTTGCGGTTCTCGTCCATCAGCGTGTGCTGTTCCCAGGCTTCCGGGATCATCATCATCATCGCGTGGACGAGCGGGTAGCCTGCCATCACCAGCAGTTCGAGACAGTTGTCGAACGATGCCGTGTCCGACTGGCCCGGGTAGATCAGCGGCCAGAGCTTGGGCAGGTCGTCGCCCAGCACGTGCGAGGCGATCGCGCCGGTACGGGCGTTCAGCCAGTTCACGTTGCCCTTCACGGTGTTGATTTCACCGTTGTGGGCGATCATGCGGTACGGGTGAGCCAGTTCCCACGCCGGGAACGTGTTCGTGGAGAAGCGCTGGTGCACGAGCGCCAGCGCCGAAACCACGCGCTCGTCCTGCAGGTCGCGGTAGTACACGCCAACCTGACCTGCGAGCAGCAGACCCTTGTAGACAATCGTGCGCGCCGAGCACGACGGCACGAAGTATTCCTTGCCGTGCTTGAGCTTGAGCGCCTGAATGCGGTGGCTTGCGGTCTTGCGGATGATGTACAGCTTGCGCTCGAGCGCGTCCGTCACCATCACGTCCTTGCCGCGGCCGATGAAGATCTGGCGGATCAGCGGCTCGCTGGCCTTGACCGTGGGCGAGATCGGCATCGTGTGGTCGACCGGCACATCGCGCCAGCCCAGCACGACCTGGCCTTCTGCACGCACCGTGCGCTCGAGTTCCTGCTCGCAGGCGAGACGCGAAGCGTGTTCCTTCGGCAGGAAGACCATGCCGACGCCGTACTCGCCGAACGGCGGCAGCGTCACGCCCTGACGAGCCATTTCTTCGCGATAGAACGCGTCCGGAATCTGGATCAGGATGCCCGCGCCGTCGCCCATCAGCGGATCGGCGCCGACGGCGCCCCGGTGGTCGAGGTTTTCGAGAATCTTCAGGCCTTGCTGAATGATTTCGTGGCTCTTCTTGCCCTTGATGTGGGCGACGAAGCCGACGCCACAAGCGTCGTGTTCGTTTTGCGGGTCATACAGACCTTGCGCGGCGGGCACCGCGGCGCGCTGCAGGTGATCGTTCATGGGGACACCGTCCAAGAGGGGCCGGGGGATGGCCGTTGATTCCGTACTTTGTTTTCCCGCCGCTTGCGTGACCGCTGTACGGCGTTGCGCGGGCGATGCTGGCTTCCCGCGTTGTGCGTCCAGGAGAGCCGAAAGGCGAATATACGCGACGAATCAAGGGCATGCAAATAAATGTGCATGTTTAGACCCCAATTATCGTCATGGTGCATTGCGGTGCTTTTTTATTGGGGCCGCATCAAAATCGGGCAAATAAAAACGGCACCCGAAGATGCCGTTTTATCTCGTAAGTATCTGATTAGTCACGCAGTCAGTGCGTACCGGTGCCGGGTTTGTGCTCGTGATGGCCCGATGTCGATCCCGAACCGCCGCTCGACCCCGAACCCGGCGAACCCGCAGAATGGCCGCTCGAACCACCCGTATTTGCCCCTGGCGTTGCGCTGGAAGAACGCACCGCACGCGCCGCGCGCTGCCGCGCCGCACTCGACAAGATGGCCGCCGCCTATCGTGAAGCCAAGGTCGACGTCGCCATCATTCTGGGCAAGGACCAGAAGGAAATCTTCAC
>NZ_JAAGPR010000044.1 GCF_017104965.1 Paraburkholderia sp. Ac-20340 | reverse complement strand
GAAGCCGCACAAACCGGCGGCGAAGCTGGCTGGCGGCGCGCCCAGTGCGTATTCGAGCGCACTGGCGAGCGCCGTGCCGCCGAGCGCATAGGCCGCCGCACGTCGCGACGACCACGCGAGGCCCGCAAGCAGCACGAGACCGGGCAGCGCGCCGGTGGCGAACACCGTTTGGGCGACGCCGCTGAGCACGCCTGCCAACGCGTCAGACGCGTCAGACGCGCCGCTGATGGCCGTGGCGGGCGATCCGGCTGCCACGCGTTCGCCGCCTGCGCCCAGCGTCATCCAGAGCCACGTCGCGGCCAGGCAGGGGGCCGAATACACGGCCAGGCGCGCGCGGCCCAGCGCGCGCACGAGCGGCGTGCCCAGCCAGGCGCTGAACGCCGCTGCGAGCAGCGCGAGCGCGAAGGCCGTGGCGGTATCGGCGGCGAAGGTGAAGGCGGCGAGGCCCGCGAGCGCACCGTTGAAACCGGCCAGACCGTCGCGGATCGCATCGAATGGCGCACGGCCGAGCAGCGCGCAGACATTGGCGGCCGTCGCGCCGATCAGCGCCGCGCAGGCCAGTCGCAGGTCGCAGAGCGCGAGCGCCGCGAGCACGCAGGCGCCGGTGCCCGCATGCTTTTGCAGCACGATCTGGCCGAGGCTGCGCAGCAGCGTGCGTAAGGGCTCGGCGAGGCTGGCGGCGGAGTCGGGCGAAGCGGCGCGGGCGGGCGCGTGGGTGGACATGGTTGGCAAGGACGGAAGCGGAGCAGATCGACGATGCAGCGCCGTGCGCGCCGCATCGCGCAGGATAGGCGAAGCGGGCCCGCTTGCGCATGCGCGGGTGTTGATAGTCGCTATTTGCGGGCCTGAGCTACGATAGCCGCCATTGCCGAACAGCAGAGTTGGGATCGATCAGTGTCTACTTAACAGTCACTAGGCAGCGGAGACGAACCATGCGTGAAGTGCGTTGGGCTTCGGAGGAAGGCGAGGGCATCGAGCATCTGGCGTTCGATGCGAGCGGCGGGGTGATCCGCGCGGAAAGCGTGGTGGTCGGGCAGCGTTACGGCAAGGCTTACGGCCTGTGCTACACCGTGCACTGCGATATGCGCTGGTGCGTGACCTACGCGGCGTTTCGCGTGATGGGCGGTGCGAGCTTCGCGATGCACGGCGACGGCCGCGGCCATTGGCGCGACGCGCAAGGACGCGCGCTGGACGAGATCGAGGGCTGCATCGATATCGATATTGCCGCCACGCCGTACACCAATACGCTGCCGATGCGCAGGCTCGGCCTCACGCGCGGCGAGCGCCGGCCGATCGAAGTGGCGTATATCGCCGCGCCGGAACTCGTGCCCACGCGTGTCGCTCAGGCGTATGTCTGCATCGAGCCGGATCGGGAATATCGCTACGAAGGCATTTTTCGCGACTTCACGGCGAACCTGAAGATCGACGCAGACGGGCTTGTGCTCGACTATCCCACGCTGTTTCGCCGTTTGCCTGCGCTGGCGTGATTACGGCGTCTGTTGCGTGGCGGCGGCATCGGGCGCATCGGGTGCATCGGCGGCGCGTTGATCGCTCTGCACGATATGCAGTTCGCGCGTGCGCAGCGGCAGCGCGAACTGTGCGTCGTTGAGCGTCTGGCGCACCTTGCGCGACAGTTCCCAGCGCATTTCCCAGAACGTGTCGATATTCGACCAGACGCGAATGTTCAGCACTGCGATGCTATCGTCGAAACGCGTCACCATCACTTGCGGCGCGGGCGCGGCCAGCACGCGCGGATCGGCCAGCGCGAGCGTGCGCAAGGCCTCGATGGCGCGGTTCACGTCGTCGCGCACGGAGATTTCCACTTCCAGATCGAGACGGCGCGTGGGATTGCGGCTGAAATTGCGGATCGAATTGCTCCACAGCGCGCTGTTCGGCACGTATTCGCAGATGCCGTCGGGCTTGGTGAGGCGCGTGGTGAAGAGATTGACTTCCTCGACGGTGCCCGCGACATTCCCGCCGCCGCCATCGATATAGTCGCCCACCTTGAAGGGGCGCAGCAGCAGCAACATGATGCCGGCCGCGATATTCTGCAGCGTGCCTTGCAGCGCGAGGCCGATCGCCAGACCGGCGGCGCCCAGCACGGCCACGATGCTCGCGGTCTGGATGCCGATCTGCGACAACGCGCCGATGATCGCCACGAGGCGCACGCCCCACACGGCGCTGTCACGCGCGATCGGGCGCAGCGTGGCGTCGATGCTGCTCTGGCGCGAGAGCCAGTGGGCCACGCGCCGGGAGATCCACCAGCCGATCCAGATGATCGCCACGGCCGCGCACAGGCGCAGCGCGAAGGCGGTGAGCGCGTCCCAGAGGAAGCTCCAGTTGGTCGGATGAACGTGCACGAGTAGCGATTGCATGGGCCGAAGGTCCTCGAAGTATGCGGCCGGGCCGGCGCGCAGCCGGCTCGTGGAGAGGACCTATTTTACGGGCGCACGTACGGATTAGCGCTTCGTCGCGACGATAAAGAGGCGTGGGAACGGTAGCAGGACCGTGCCATCGGCCAGAGCAGGATAGGCCTGTGCAATTGCCTCGCGATAGCGCGCCGTGAAGGCGGCGCGTTCGTCGTCACTGGCGAGGGCAGCGAGAAACGGCCGCAAGGCACTGCCCTTGAACCACTCGACGACGGCATCCGGGCCGCCCGCGAGCGGATGGTGATAGGTCGTGCGCCACACCTCCACGCGTGTGCAAAGCGGCGCGAGCAGCGCGTAATAATGCCGGGCGTCGAAGCGGGCGGTGCGCTCCACGCCTTTGAGTTGTTGCGCCCAGGGCCCGGACGCCGCGATGTCCCGCAACAGGCGATGCGCCGGTTCGTCGAGATTGTCGGGCATCTGTACCGCCAGATGTCCACCCGACGCGAGTCGCTGAACCAGTTGCGCGAACAACGTGTTGTGATCGGGCAGCCATTGCAAAACGGCATTCGCGAGGATCAGATCGTAACCGGGCGCATCGCGCTGCGCGCCCGCGCTCCATTGCGCGATATCGGCGAGTGTGAAGCTGGTTTGCGGCAGGCGCTGGCGTGCCGCATCGAGCATATCCGCCGATGCGTCGAGCCCGCTCACTTGCGCTCGAGGCACATGAGCGATCAGTAGTTCGGTGGAATTGCCCGGCCCGCAACCGATGTCGATGGCGCGCCGGACCGCCGTTGCGGGAACGGCAGCCAGCAGGTCGCGCACGGGCCGCGTGCGCTCGCTTTCGAACTGCACGTATTGCTGCGCGTAGCCGTTGCGGCCGGTATCGGTTGCGCCCGTCATGGTGTTCTCCTGATGGCTGCTGCGTCGTGGGATGCGCGTATTCTGGCCGCCGGCGGGAAATCAGTAAAATGAAATAAGTTGACCGATTGATTCAAAATTCTGATGAAAATTGACACGCTCGGCGTGCAGGCATTCGTGGCGATTGCCGAAGGCGGCAGCTTCCGGCAGGCCGCGCAAACGCTCAATGTCACGCAAACAGCTATTACGCAGCGCCTGCTCAAGCTCGAATCGTATCTGGGTGTCGTGCTGATCGAGCGCACCACGCGGCATTGCGCGCTCACGGAAATCGGCGCGCGTTTTTTGCCGCAGGCGCGTCGGCTGCTGGGCGAGCTTTCCGATGCGCTCACCGAAATCCGCGAGACCGGCATGAGCCAGCGCGGCGATGTGTCGATCGCCTGTGTGCCGACCGTCGGCGTGCAGTATCTGCCGCGTGTGTTGCGGCGCTTTTCGGCGAGCCGTCCGCACGATCGCGTGCGCATACTCGATCACGCGTCGGCGCATGTGCGTGCCGCGGTGCTGCGACGCGAAGCGGAATTCGGCATCGGCGTGGCGGGCGAGCAGCATCCCGAACTGGCAAGCGTGCCGCTCACCACCGATCCTTATGTGCTGGTTTGCCGCGACGATCATCCGCTTGCGAAGCGCAGACGTGTGAAATGGTCGGCATTGGGCGCGCACGCCCTGATTTTTGCGGGCGAGGTGAGCGCGAATCGTGGGCTGCTCGATGTGGCGCTCGAAACGAATGGCGTGAATCTGCGGGCGTTTTACGAGGTGCAGCGCAGTTCGACTGCGCTGGGTCTGGTCGCGGAAGGTTTAGGCGCGGCGGTCGTGCCGCGCCTCGCGGTACAGAAAGACGTTTTTCCGATGGTGCGCGTGATCGAACTGATCGAGCCGGCCGTGTCGCGCACACTGGTGCTGCTCACACGCAAGGCGGCGCATCTTTCGCCCGCGGCGCAGGCGCTCTACGACATGCTGCTGGACCAGTGAACGACGTGCAAACGGTGCACGCGGCACGGTGATTGCGCAAGACTTGTTCGTGCAGGCGCTGTTTGCCTGCGTCGTTCTGCCTTTCCAGTCAAGGAGGCATTCAAGGAGGAATCGATCATGAACAAGGCAAGCAGCACGTTAATCGCGGCGCTCGCCGCATTGGCCATGTCGGGCGGCGCCTATGCGCAGACGAGCGCGGGCTCGAACGGCAGTACCGGCAGCACGGCCAGCCCCGCGACGAATCAGATGAACGGGACATCGAGCGGCTACGGCATGCCCGGCGCAGCACGGTCGGACAGCGGCATGGGCAGCAACGCGCCCGGCTGGAACCAGCAGAACAACATGACGAATCAATCGACGACGCCCACGCCGCCGCCCAAGACCAACAACACGCTGGCGACGCCTAGCGTGGTCTCGCCGGTGGGCCATCAGTAAATGCCATCGGTAAATCAGTAAGCCGCAGACGCTGGGGTTTTCCCCGCCGTTCTCCTTTATCGGTCGCATGAAAGCGCCGCTGCGCCGCAAACGCAGCGGCTTGTTGTGTTATCGAATCGGAACCTTATTTTTCTGAAATTGAGTGACATATGATATTGAAGTGCGGCGAGGCAGAAGCCGCTAAAATTCGGGTGTAGCCGTTCGCATGCCATTCACTCTCTCGCAGCCGGGAAAGAACCATGAATCTAGCGGACTTTATCGAAGCGGATCTCGACGGAATCATCGACGACTGGACCGACTACGCGCGCGCCATCAGCCCAGCGGACAGTCATCTCCAGGACGTGCAGTTACGCAATTCCGCGCGCGAACTGCTGCTGGGAATCGCCGCCGATATGCGTGTCTCGCAGAGCGCCGCGCAACAGGAAGCAAAATCGCACGGCGAGCGTCCCGATCCAGACTCGACATTCAATCAGATTGGTCGTGGCCACGCCGATGACCGGCAGGCGCACGGCTTTGGCATCAACGCGCTGGTGGCCGAGTATCGCGCGCTGCGTGCGAGTGTCCTGCGCCGTTGGCAACGTACCGGCTCGCTCGACATCACCGCGTGTCAGGACATGATCCGCTTTAACGAGGCGATCGATCAGATGGTGGCGGAGTCGGTCCGGCAATTCGCGCAGCGCACCGAACGCATTCGCGATCTGTTCGCCGGCGTGCTGGCGCACGATATGCGCTCGCCCGTGGGGGCGATCCTGAATTCGGCGCAAGTGGTGTTGCGCGATGAAAATCTCGCGCCGCTGAGCTTGCGGGCAACAACGAATCTGCAACGCAGCGCGGAACGTCTGAAACTGCTGATCGACGATCTGTTTGTTTTTACGCGCGTGCGTCTGGGCGATACGTTGCCGGTTGAATTCACGCAGCAGGATTTTGGCCGACTGTGTCGCGGGGTGGTCGATGAAGTGCTGGCGGCAAGGCCCGATGCGCAAATCGAAACGCAAACGGCGGGCGAATTGACGGGCGTGTGGGATGCTGCCCGCATGAATCAACTGATTGCCAATCTGGTCACGAATGCGGTTCAGTACGGCAGTGGGATGGTGCGCGTGAAAGCGGCCGGCGACGGTCAGCAAATCGTGCTGACGGTTTCGAACGAAGGCGCGCCTATTCCGGCGAGGGCGTTGCCCACTCTTTTCGATCCCTTGACGCGCGCCGATCCACTCAATGATTCAGCACGCGCATCATCGGGCGTTGGCCTTGGGCTCTATATTTGCCGCTGCATCGCGCAGGCTCATCACGGCACGATAGGCGTCGAATCGGATGAACACGCCACGGCATTCACCGTGAAGATTCCGCGCTTCCCTGCTAAAGCGTAATAACGGCATTCGACGTTTGATTCGTGATCCGGATTAATTGTCGGGCGAACTGGCTGAGCCGTCGCCCAGCGTGCGCTGCATGAGCGCCGTATCGCGCCACGCGCCGTGCTTGAACCCCACCGCCCGCAACGTCCCCACGGGCTCGAAACCCAAACTCGCATGCAGCGCCAGCGAACCGCCTTGCGGGTCCGCCACCACAGCGATCATCTGCCGCCACGGCCCGGCCTCGCAACGCTCGATCAGCGCCGCGAGCAACATGCGGCCCAGTCCACGGCCGCGAAAGGCTTCGTCGATATAGATGGAATCTTCGACGGTATAGCGATACGCCGGTCTCGGCCGATACGGCGTGGCGTAGCAATAGCCGGCCACGCGCGCGTCGATTTCGGCGACGATCCACGGCAGGCCGTGTTCGCGCACGGCGGCGTGACGGCGCAGCATTTCGTCGAGCGAGGGCGGCGTTTCCTCGAATGAAGCGGCGCCGTATTGCACGTGATGCGCGTAGATGGCCGCGATGGCGGGGAAGTCGGCGGGCGTGGCGTCGCGCAGCAGCGGCGCGGCAGTGTGCGGTGCGTTCATGATCGGCATGCGGATTGGGTGCGCCGCGCGGTGAGCGCGGCGCTCGCGTCCACTATGCCCTGCGCGCGTGCCGAAATGAAGCGCGTCAAAATTCGCGCATCGGCGAGATCAACCCGCGCGCGCCGGGGCGACCGTGGCGCGTCCGAAACGCCGCGCGCCCGCCACGCAGGCGATCACGATAGCCGTCACCGCGATCATCGCGGGCGGCACGGCTTCGTGGAGCAGCAACGCGGCCAGCACGAAGCCGAAAAACGGCTGCAGCAACTGCAACTGGCCGACGCCCGCGATGCCGCCCAGCGCCAGGCCGCGATACCAGAACACGAAGCCGATCAACATGCTGAACAGCGACACATAGCCGAGTCCCCACCACGACGCCGCGCTCACGGACGCAAACGAGGCGGGCATGAGCCACCACGCGAGCGGCGCCATCACCGGCAGCGAAATCACGAGCGCCCAGCAGATCACCTGCCACCCGCCGAGCCGGCGCGACAGCCGCGCGCCTTCCGCATAGCCCAGCCCGCAGACGACGATGGCCGCGAGCATCAGCGCATCGCCGATGGGCGAAGCGTTGGCGCCGTGGCGCAGCGCGAAGGCGACCACAGCGGCGCTGCCGAGCGCGGAAAACAGCCAGAACGCCGCTTGCGGACGCTCGCCGCCGCGCAGCACGCCGAACAGCGCCGTGGAAAGCGGCAACAAGCCGACGAACACGATCGCATGCGCCGAGCTGACATGCTTGAGCGCCAGCGCCGTGAGCAGCGGAAAACCCACCACCACGCCCAGCGCCACGATCACGAGCGGCCAGACTTCGCGGCGTTCGGGCCGCGCCGCGCGAAACAGCACGAGCAGCAAGGCGCCGAGCACGCCCGCGAGCGTCGCGCGCGCGCCGGTCAGAAAGAGCGGATCGAGGCCGAGCACGGCCAGCCGCGTGGCCGGCAGCGAGCCGCTGAAGATGAGTACGCCGGCGAGGCCGCAGAGCCAGCCATCGGTGGAGGCATCGAGGGTTTTGCGCATGAAGTCAGTATGAGGGATGGCCTGAGCCGATCGGCCGATCATGCGCGCGCGCGGGCAAACCGGTAAGCTAAGCATCAGTACAATTTCGACAAACTGTATTGAATACGGAGCAGTACAGATGGAAGACACGCACCCGACTGTGTACCAGACAGCGCATGCGGCGCTCACCCGCGTCGAGCAGGTGATGCAGGCCGTGCGCGAGCGCATCGCCACGCGCGCGCTCGCGGCTGGGGCGCGCGTGCCGTCGATCCGCATGATGAGCGAGCAGATGGGCGTGTCGAAGTCGACCGTGGTGGAGGCTTACGAGCGTCTGGTGGCCGAAGGCGCGCTGGCGGCGCGGCGCGGTTCCGGGTTCTTCGTGGCGGGCCACGCTGCTGCGTTGGTGCGGGCAACCGGTAGCGCGCCCGGCCCGAACATGGACCGTGAAATCGATCCGCTCTGGCTCACGCGCCAGTCGCTCGAAACCGATGCGCGTGCGCTGCGTCCTGGCTGCGGCTGGCTGCCCGCCTCGTGGCTGCCGCAGGACGCCGTGCGCCGCGCCTTGCGCGCCATCGCCCGCGACCCGCGCGCGCAACTGACCGATTACGCCACGCCGCTCGGCTCGCCCGCGCTGCGTCAGCATCTGGCATGGCGGCTCGGCCAGCACAGCATCGACGCCGCGCCCGAACAGATCGTGCTGACCGACGGCGGCAGCCAGGCGCTCGATATCGTCTGCCGCTTTCTGCTCGAACCGGGCGATACGGTGGTGGTCGACGATCCGTGCTACTTCAATTTTCAGGCGCTGTTGCGCGTGCATCGCGTGCAGGTCGTGAGCGTGCCGTACACGCCCACCGGCCCCGATCTGGCGGCGTTCGAGCGCGTGCTCGCGGCGCACCGGCCGCGTCTTTACGTGACGAATTCGGCGATCCACAACCCGACCGGCGCGACGCTCGCGCCCACGGTCGCGCACCGGCTGCTCAAGCTCGCGGAAGAACACAATCTGCTGATCGTCGAGGACGATATTTTCGCCGACTTCGAGACCGATCCCGCGCCGCGCCTCGCGGCCTTCGACGGCCTCGCGCGCGTGGTGGCGATCGGCAGTTTCTCGAAGACCATGACGGCGGCCGCGCGCTGCGGCTATATCGCGACGCGTGCGGACTGGGTCGAACCGCTCGTCGATCTCAAGCTGGCGGTGTCGTTCGGCAATGGGGAACTGGCCGCCGATCTCGTGCAGCGTCTGCTGGTGGACGGCACGTATCGGCGCTATCTGGATGGCCTGCGCGCGCAACTGGCGGATGCCATGGGCGACACGCTGCGGCGACTGGCATCGGCGGGCTTGACGGCGTGGACGCGCCCGCAGGCCGGCATGTCGTTGTGGGCGCAACTACCGGATGGACTCGATGCCGCGCAGGTCGCGCGCGAGGCGCTGGCGGACGGCGTGGTGCTCGCGCCGGGCAATGTCTTCAGCGTGTCGCGCAATGCCGGCAGCTTTCTGCGTTTCAACGCTTCGCAGTGCAACCGGCCCAAGGTCTACGAGACCTTGCAACGCGCGATGGAGCGCGCTGCTACGCCCGCTTGAGCGAAATCGCCAGCGGGCGGCGCAACACAATCGCGCCTCGAAACATCAAGGCTCGTGACGCAGATAGCCTTCCTTGCTCGGATCGCGCATGCGCCACGAAACGATCAGCGAGATCGCGCACAACGCGCTCACGTACCAGTAGAACGTGGTTTCGCTGCCGATCGACTTGAACCACAGCGCGACGTATTCCGCCGTGCCGCCGAACAGCGCGTTCGCAACCGCATACGAAAGGCCCACGCCCATCGCGCGTACGGCGGGCGGGAACATTTCGGCCTTGATGAGCCCGCTGATCGACGTATAGAAGCTGACGATGGCGAGCGCAAGCGTGATGAGCCCGAATGCGGCGAATGGGCTCGACACATCCTTGAGCGCGTGCATCAACGGCACCGTGCCGATGGTTGCGCACACACCGAAAAGTATCATCGACTGACGACGGCCGATGCGATCCGAAAGCGCGCCGAACAGCGGCTGCATCAGCATGTAGACGAACAGCGCGCCGGTCATCACGTTGCTGGCGGTTTTCGCGTGCATGCCCGCCGTGTTGACGAGGTACTTCTGCATGTAGGTCGTGAACGTGTAGAAGATCAGCGAGCCGCCGGCGGTGAAACCCACCACCGTGAGGAACGCGCCCTTGTGCTGCCACACGCCGCGAATCGTGCCGGCGTCTTTGCTGTGGCGCGATTCGCTGGTCGAGGTTTCGTCGAGCGATTTACGCAGATAGAGCGAGATCAGCGCGGCCGCTGCGCCCACGACAAAGGGAATGCGCCAGCCCCACGCCTTGAGTTCTTCGGTCGAGAGCGTCTGTTGCAGGATCACGAGCACCAGCAGCGCGCAAAGCTGGCCGCCGATCAGCGTGACGTACTGGAACGACGCGAAGAAGCCGCGGCGGCCTTTCAGCGCTACTTCACTCATATAGGTCGCGCTGGTGCCGTATTCGCCGCCGACCGAAAGGCCCTGGAACAGGCGCGCGATCAGCAGCAGCAGCGGTGCGAACGCGCCAATTTGCGCGTAGGTCGGCAAAACGGCGATGACGAGCGAACCGCCGCACATCATCAGCACGGAAATCATCATCGCGGTGCGGCGGCCGTGGCGGTCGGCGATACGGCCGAACAGCCAGCCGCCGATCGGGCGCATCAGGAAGCCTGCCGCGAACACGCCGGCGGTGTTCAGCAACTGCGTCGTGGTGTTGCCGCTCGGGAAGAAGGCGGGCGCGAAATAGAGCGCGCAGAACGAGTAAATGTAGAAGTCGAACCACTCGACCAGATTGCCCGATGAGGCGCCGACGATGGCGAATACGCGGCGGCGGGTGTCGTGCGCGTCCGGGACGACGGGGGGAGTCTTGACGTCCATGAGGGGTCTCCTTTTGTCTGTCTGTCATAGCGCCGGCCGCTGCGATATTGCGGATATTGCGGCAGGGCAATGGCGGATTGTAATTTATGGAATGGAAAATGAAAGAAAAAGCCCGGCACGCAGGCCGGGCAGGGGATAAAGGGGACGATCGGGCGGCTATCGAAACCGCCGCCGATGTGCGCTTATTGATGCGTACGCAGCGGCGCGTTGCGCATGAACCACGAGAGCGCGAAAGCCAGCACGACCACGCACGCCGCCGCGAGATAAACGGTATGCAGCGCGCCTGCGAAGGCGTCGAGATACTGCGCGTGCAGTGCGGGCGGCAGATGGCGGATAACTTCGGGCGTGAGCGGCTGGGGCAGTTCGACATCGGCGCTGATGAGGGCGGCCAGGCGCGTATGCAGCCCGTGCGAGAACACCGCGCCGAACGCGGCCACGCCCACCGAGCCGCCAATCGAGCGGAACAGCGTCGCGCCCGAGGTCGCCACGCCCATGTGGCGAAACTCCACCGTGTTCTGCACGGCCAGAATCAGCACCTGCATCACCATGCCGAGCCCGCAGCCGAGCAGCCCCATGTACAGATACATATGCGAGAGCGGCGTGGCGATTTCGAGCCGCGCGAGCAGCATCATCGCCACGGCCACGCAGGCGGTGCCGGCGATCGGAAACGCGCGGTACTTGCCGATCTTGCTGATGATGCGGCCTGCCACCATCGACATGATCAGCACGCCGCCCATCATCGGCAGCATCTGCACGCCGGCCTGCGAAGGCGTCGAACCTTTGACGACCTGCAGATACAGCGGCAGGAACGTGACCGAGCCGAACAGCGACACGCCCACAATGAAGCCGATCAGGCTCGACAGCACGAAGGTGCGCTCGCGAAACAGCGCCAGCGGCATGATGGGTTCGACCGCGTGTTTTTCCTCGTGGATGAAGCCCGCGACAGCGACCACGCCCATCAGCAAGGTCAGCCAGAGTTGCGGCGAATTCCACGGCAGCAGCGAGCCGCCTTCGCTGGTAAAGAGGATCAGGCAGGTGAGCGCGGCGGCCAGCCAGCCCGCGCCCATATAGTCGATCACGTGTTTGACCTGCGCGACGCGCGGCTTGAACACGGCGCCGATCACCACCAGCGCAAGCGCGCCCAGCGGCAGGTTGATATAGAAAATCCAGCGCCAGGACAGATGCTCGACGAGAAAACCGCCCAGCAGCGGCCCGACCACGGTGGCGAGACCGAACACGCCGCCAAACATGCCTTGATACTTGCCGCGCTGCGCGGGTGGAATGACGTCGCCGACGGCCGCCATCGTCACGACCATCAGGCCGCCGCCGCCGATGCCTTGCAGCGCGCGCAGCGCAATCAGTTGCGGCATGTTCTGCGCGACGCCGCACAGCGCCGAGCCGATCAGAAAGATGACGATGGCCGTCTGCAGCACGATCTTGCGGCCGAACAGGTCGCCAAATTTGCCGTACAGCGGCACGACGATGGTGGACGTGAGCAGGTAAGCGGTCACGACCCACGAAAGCCGGTCGAGCCCGCCCAGTTCGCCGACGATGGTGGGCAGCGCCGTCGACACGATGGTCTGGTCGAGCGCGGCCAGCAGCATGACGAGCAGCAGCGCGGGAAACAGCAGGCGCAGCGGCGGGTGAGACTGCGCGGCGCTATCGGCTAACGCAGGCTCGTTCGCGGTGGGCTGAGTGGTGGTTTGCATCGGGGAATCTCCAGCCTTGTGAAGCTTTGAAGGCATCGGGAATCTTGAAATTAATTAACGCGACGATTAATATTAGGATAATTCCGGTTGCCGGTCAAAGCCATTAGAAGTAACGAGATGAAAGAGTCGAACGAAACGAAGGTGAAGAAGCCGGCTGTTCACGCCGATGAGGCTGCGGAACACGTTCAGGCACCCAAAACCGCGGTGCGCCGCCCAGGGCGTCCGAGCGGCAGCGCGGGCGGCGGGGCCGAGCAGCGCGAGCGCCTGCTGGACGCCGCGCTGGCGCTGTTCGCGCGCCAGGGCATTCTCGATACGACGCTGGCCGCCATCGCGCGCGAGGCGGGCGTGACGTCGGCGATGGTGCACTATTACTTCAAGACGCGCGACCAGCTGATCGACGTGTTGATCGACGAGCGTTTCATTCCGCAGCGCGCCGCGTTTGGCGGCTGCTTCGAGGCGCATCCCGACGATCCCGTGGCGGCGCTCACGGCGCTCACGCGCCGCTTTGTCGAAGTGGGGCAGGCCAATCCGTGGTTCGCGCCGCTGTGGGTGCGCGAGGTCATCAGCGAAGGCGGGCTGTTGCGCCAGCGCATGCACGAACGTTTCGGCCAGGCGCAGCAGCATCGCGTGCACGAAGCCATCGTGCGCTGGCAGCGCGAGGGCAAGCTCAACCCGGCGCTGGAGCCGTCGCTGCTGTTCCAGTCGCTGCTCGGCCTCACGCTGCTGCCGCTCGCCACCGCGCCGGTCTGGCGCAACGACGTCGTGCCGCGCACCGTCGGCGCCGAGGAAATCGCCCGTCACGCCGTCGCGCTCATCACCCAGGGCATACGGCCTGCTTAGGGCGTAGACCCGCCGCAGACCCCGCGTAGTCCCGGGCTGGCGCCGCGCGTGTCGCGTGGTACGCTGCGCCTCGCAAGCCGGGGCGCGCAGCGCACGGCATTCCCTTCGTCGAGGTCCGTCTGTCTCCGAAAAAATCCGCTTCCGCTCCCGTGATCGTCTGGTTTCGCGACGATCTGCGTCTGGCCGACCAACCCGCGCTCGCGCACGCCGCTGCGACCGGGCAACCGCTGATCTGCCTCTATATCCATGATCCGCAGGCCGCGGGCGAGCGCGCGCCCGGCGGCGCGATGCGCTGGTGGCTGCACGGCACGCTGGCGGCGCTCGATGCCGCGCTGCACGAGCAGGGCGGCCGCCTCCTGATCATGGAGGGCGCGCAGGACGAGGTGATCGACGCCTGTATCGCGGCGACCGGCGCGACCGGCGTGTTCTGGAACCGCCGTTATGGCGGCAAGGAGCGTGAAGCCGATGCGGCGCTCAAGGCGCGTCTGCGCGACAACGGCCTGACGGTCGAAAGCTTCAACGGCGCGCTGATGTACGAACCGTGGACGGTGCTCAACCAGTCCGGTGAGCCGTTCCAGGTCTACACGGCGTTCTGGCGCGCCTGCCGCCGCGTGGGCGACCCGCCGCCGCCCGAACCCGCGCCGGAACGGATGATTTTTCAATCGCTACCGGCAGGACTTACCCGCAACGCATCGAAGCTCGCCGATCTCGGCTTCCTGCCCCAGAAGCCCGACTGGGCTGGCGGCATGCGCGAAGCCTGGCAGGCGGGCGAAGAAGCGGCGCTGGAGCGCCTGCGCACCTTTCTCGCCGACGATCTCGAAGCCTACGCCGACGAGCGCGACGAACCGAGCGTCGCGGCCACCAGCCGGCTTTCGCCGTATCTGGCCGTTGGCGCGATCTCGCCGCGCCAGGCGTTCGCGGCGCTCAAGCATGCGCAGCACGGCCGCCATGGCGGCTCGCCCACGCGCCGCGAAACCAGCGCCGAAAAATTCCTCAGCGAACTGGGCTGGCGGGAATTCTGTTACTACCAGCGCTTCCACTGGCCCGATCTCGCCGAACGCAACCTGCGCGCGGCCTTCGACGCCATGCCGTGGCGTCGCGACGCCAAGGGGCTGCGCGCCTGGCAGCGCGGGCTGACGGGGTATCCGCTCGTCGATGCCGGCATGCGCGAGCTGTGGCACACGGGCTGGATGCATAACCGCGTGCGCATGGTGGTGGCGTCTTTCGTCGCCAAGCATCTGCTGATCGACTGGCGCGAAGGCGAGGCGTGGTTCTGGGACACCCTGGTGGACGCCGATGGCGCGAGCAATCCCGCCAACTGGCAATGGGTCGCGGGCTGCGGCATGGACGCGGCGCCGTACTTCCGCATCTTCAATCCGGTCCTGCAGGGCCAGAAGTTCGATCCGCGCGGGCTGTACGTGCGCCAATGGGTGCCCGAACTCGCGGGTCTGCCCGACAAGATGATCCACCAGCCCTGGAAGGCCAGCGAAGCACAGCTGGCCGAGGCTGGCGTGCGCCTGGGCAAGGACTATCCGCTGCCGGTCGTCGAGCACGATATGGCGCGCCAGCGGGCGCTCGAAGCGTTCGCGAAAACCGGCAAAGGCAAACATCTCGCCGCCGATGACGACGAAGAAAAGCCCAAGCGCAAAGGAAAGTCATAGAAATAACCGGGCTGCGCGGCTGTCATCGGCGTGACGCTGGCGGCAGTTATCGTGCGCGCGGCTGAACGCACGGCATCAATATTGCTCTAATGGAGCGCCCGGTCACGCAGAAGCAGGTGTCCGGGACGGGTTGCCATGCGAGCCGCGCCGCCTGCCCGGCCGCGTGGCAAGCCAAACAGACAGAACGGCATTCAAGCAAACACAATGAACGCAGTACACAAGCTCGACCAGACGACCATCGTGCTGGTCGAAGACGACCCGCAGAGCCGGGACTCCCTCACTTCGCTGCTGGAAGCGGAAGGTGCCCGGGTCGTAGCGGTGGAGGACGCCGAAACCGGCGTCGAAGCAGCACTCAGCCTGCTCCCCGATGCCGTAGTGTGCGATCTCGATCTGCCCGCGATGGACGGTTTCTACCTGATCCAGCGCCTGCGCGACCACGAGATTCGCGGCGATCACGCACCGGCGGTTGCCGTGGCGCTGACCGGCCACACCGACGAAAGCTGGCGCTTGCGCAGCATCGGCGAGGGCTTCCAGCACTTCATGACCAAGCCGGCCAAGCCGGAGGCGCTGGTCGCGTTGCTCAGCGACGCGATCGACGCACGCCAGTCGTCCTGATGGTTTGACGGAGCGCGGCGGCGCGTGAGGCGGCTTCGGCTTCGGCCTTGCCTCGCTGCCTGCGCGTTGCGCCATTCACGCGTGGTTTGAATGCCGCGCGGGAAATGCGCAACCTGGACGCTGCGATTCAGCCCTTAAATTCAGCCGCTAGATATGGAAGGAGTTGAGGCGATCAGGAGTGTGCGGCGGCGCTTGCGCCTTGCGCGCCGGCCTGCTCGTTCGCCTGGCATTGCGCGCAGACGCCTTTCAATTCGATCCCGTCGCCCGAGAGCCGATAACCCGCCGCCTCGATCTGCGCGACCAGCGCCTGGCGCAGCTTCGGCTCGTGCAGTTCGGTGACGTTGCCGCATTGCTGGCAGACCACCAGAATGCCGTGCTGGCATTGCGTGAGATCGTGGCAGACGGCGAATGCGTTGATCGATTCGATACGGTGGATCAGCCCGGCCGAGAGCAGGAAGTCGAGTGCGCGATAGACCGTCGGCGGCGCCGATCCGGGATGGATCTGGCGCATTTCGTCGAGCAGGGAATAGGCCTTGGTCGCGCGGCCCGACGTCATCAACAGTTCAAGCACCTTGCGGCGGATCGGCGTGAGCTTCTCGCCGCGTTCGCGGCAATAGGCTTCGGCCAGCGCGAGTGCGCTTTCGAGCGATGCCGCACTCGACGCACCCTGTTCAATCGTGACGTTCGTGCCGCCCGCTGCGTGACTGTGGCCGTGCGCATGCGCGTGATCGTGCGCCGCGTGGGCGTGATCATGATCGTGTGCGTGGTCGTGCGCCGCGCTGTGCGCATGCAGGGCCGAGGTGTCCGGGGACGGTTTTGCTGTCTTCATGCTGCGATTATACGGGGCACGCCGCGCGCGCGCCCGGCGTGCCGGGCGCGGCTTCGTTGCGCCGCTCAGGTGAGCGGCAGGTCGATGTACTTGCGGAAACCCTGGCGCTGCGCCAGCCGCTGATACCAGCGATCGAGATTCGGCAAGGTGGG
Organism: Paraburkholderia sp. Ac-20340; assembly: GCF_017104965.1. GTDB lineage: Bacteria > Pseudomonadota > Gammaproteobacteria > Burkholderiales > Burkholderiaceae > Paraburkholderia. The sequence goes on along the minus strand of NZ_JAAGPR010000044.1, from coordinate 39,707 downwards.
ACGCTCGACGCCTTCAAGGCCGTACCAGCGCCGCGCGAACGAACCCAGCACGATATCGGCGAGCGTGAAGCGCTCGTTTTCCAGGAAGAAGCGGCCTTGCAGATGCTGGTCGAGCAGCGTCCACAGCGCGGCCGTACTGGCGAGATCGGCTTCGATCTTCGCGGCGTCGCGCTGTTCGGGCGGCGTGCGCACGAGTGCGAGAAACAGCGGCCGCTCGGCCGGCGCGAGTGTGCCGATCGACCAGTCGAGCCAGCGCTCGATCCCGGCGCGCGCTTTCGGCTCGGCCGGATAGAGCATGCTCGACGGGCCGTATTCCATCGCCAGATAGCGCAGGATCGCGTTCGATTCCCAGAGCACGAAGTTGCCGTCTTTCAGCGTCGGCACCTTGGCGTTCGGATTCATGGCGAGATAGTCGGGCTCGTCGAGATGGCCGAACTTGCCGCCCGCATCGATGCGCTCGAACGGCAGCACCAGTTCGTCGCAACACCACAGCACTTTCTGGACGTTCACCGAGTTGGCGCGTCCCCAGATTTTGATCATCCGGTGCACTCTCCTTTGCAGCAAAAATCAGGGTAAAAGGCGCTCGTCAACAGCGCGCAATACGCTTCCATGGGGATACGTTCTAACCAGCATAGGCGCTGGGCGTCACGGCGCAACGAACGCGAACGTCCTAACCCCAGGCCGACGCGCCGATCATCGTGCCCACGCGCGCCTGCGCGTTCCACCAGATCACGCGCAGCAGCGGCGCCTGTTGCGCGATATAGATGGCCTGGACCGGGTCGCTTTCGATGAAGTGCGTCACGCCGCAGCGCACGGCCGCAGCGGCCTTGTGCGCGGCGGCGCCCGACGGCGTGTCGTCGTGTTCGCCCGGCGTGCGCATCATCAGTTCCAGATGGCCGAAGCCATGGCGATCGAGCCACGCCTGGGTGCGTTCGCGGTCGACTTCCGGGCGGCCCGTGATGATCGCGCGGGCGCGTTTGATGTCGATATCGGGAATGCGGTCGAGCGGCAGCAGCGCGTCGCGCTCGGCCAGGGCGGCTTCGAGATCCTCGTCGTAGCGCATCAGCGGAATATCGGGCAGCAGGATGCCGTCGAGATCGATTGCGTAGACGGTGTACTCGTGGTCGTCGGCCATCGAGGCGCCTTCGCGCGCGCCCTCGCGCACCCAGTCGGCGCGATAGCGGTCGGTGTAGGCCTGACGCTCCCAGGGGAACAGCGCGAAATAGCCGCTCGCGTCGATCGAATAATCCGGGCGCAGGCGGCTCAGATCGTCGTAGGCGCCGGTGAGCGTGCGTACCACGATGCCGTGTTCGCGCAGGAACGCGATGCAGTCGACCAGCGTGTGGCCGCGCCCGGCGATGTCCTCGCAGAGCAGCACCTTGGCGCCCGGTTCGGGCATCGGCAAGGTGGAGTCCCAGCGCACTTCGCGCGTTTCGCGCGTGTAGCGCAGGAACGCGACGCTTGCGCCGGTGGCGTGCGACACCATCAGCGCGAGCGGCGCACCGCCGCGCAGGATGCCCACGACGACATCGAATTTCTCCTCGATCAGCAACGGTTGCAGCGATTCGACCCAATGGTCGAGCTGTTCGTAAGTGAGCGGAACGACGGGTTTATTCATTTGATGGCAAATGCAGCACGATGACGGTCAGATGCACGACGCTCGATAATGTGTGAGCGAAGAACACGTCTATTGTCGGATCAATGTTTGACGATATTATGCCTATGCTTGCCGTCTCATGCAGACCGGCGAGGCTCGCGCGCCCAGACTGGCCAAGCCGGCCAAGATGGGGCGCGATCGCGAAAGCCGATGACCACACGACCATCACGCGCCAGGGGGCGAGCAGATGCAGGATCGCATTGTCCTGGAGAACAGGCAGGAAACGAATCGCGACGAAAGCCGGCACCCAGACCGGCCCGCAAGTGTCGAACGCAGGCGCTTCAATCTCGCGCTGGCGGGCCTGCTGAGCGCGGCTGCCTTGCCGTTGCCGCGCACGGCGCGGGCGGCGGCGGGCGGCGCGCTCGCGCTCGACGTCGACGGCCAGGTGCGCGTGACCAATAATGCTGCGCACACGGCCTATCATTTCAGCGAAGCCGATCTGCTCAAGCTGCCCGTGCACGCGATCTCGACCGCCACGACCTGGACGCCGCGCTCGACCTTCACGGGCCCGCTGCTCACCGACGTGCTGAAAACCGTCGGCGCTTACGGCAGCCAGATCGAAATCCACACCATCGACGATTACACCTGTCTCGTGCCGATGTCCGATGCCGCGCGCTTCGGCGCCGTGCTGGCCTACGCGATGAACGGCCAGCGCCTTAAGGTGAGCGACTTCGGCCCGCTGTTCCTGATCTATCCGCGCGACCAGTTCCCGCTCGAACTCGACGGCGCGGCCGGCGATTCCAAGTTCGCCTGGCAGATCGTTTCGATGACCATCAAGGCCTGAGTTTTACATCGATGAGTTCGACGATGATGCATCGTCCGCTGCGGCGCTTTCTTCATGTGCTGATCTGGATCGTCGCGCTCGCGCCGCCGGTGATGGCGGTCGGCTATCTGCTCTACGCCAATCTGCTCAATCCCAAGGTCGTGCAGCGTCTCACCGGCAACTACGACGGTCTCTACTGGGACGCCGCGCAGATGCAGATCGCCTACGCGCGCTTCGAAAGCCAGTTGCTGATTTACGCCGATGGCATCGATCGCGATCTCGACAAGGTGCGGCTGCGCTACGAACTGCTGCAATCGAAGCTCAACGTGATGAAGGGCTCGACGCGCACGCTCGCGGGCATGCCCGACCTGATGCAGCGCCAGCAAGCCGATCTCGCCGTGATCGACGCGACCATCGCGCCGTTCGACGCGCAGATCGCCACGCTCGCCGAAAACCCCGAGCGCGCCGTGCCGATGCTCACCGCGCTCGACACGCACTGGACCGACGTCACCGATCTCGCGCTCAACCGTCGTTTCGCCGATGTCACCGAGCGCGAGGCGATCCGCCGCGACTTCATCGCCAAGCGCCGCGAACTGTTCGCGGCGGGCCTGGTGTTGCTGATGCTGTCGGCGGCGGCGGCCGTGCTGCTGGTGATGAACGGCTACCGGCGCACGCGTCTGATTCGCCAGCAGCACGCGGCGCTGGAGGCCGAACATCAGGCGAGCCGCGCCGCGCGCGAGGCGAGCATGGCGAAGGACGCGTTCCTCGGCATGATCAGCCACGAGTTGCGCACGCCGCTGCATGCGATCGTTTCGTCGATCGAATTGCTGGGCTTCAACTCGCATTCGGAAGCGGACCGCAAGGTGATCCAGCGTCTCGAAACGGCCGCGCGCCAGCTCGAAGCGCAGATGAAGGATCTGACCGATTACGCGCGTCTTGGCGCGGGCAAGCTGGAACTGCGCCAGGAGGAGTTTTGTCCGCGCGAACTCCTGCAGTCGATCGTCGATGAAAACGAGCAGGCGGCGCGTGCGCGCGGGCTGGCGTTCGATCATGCGTGGCGCGGTTTGCAGCGCTGCGTGGTGGCCGATCCGCACCGCATCCGCCAGATCGCCAACAACCTCGTGACCAACGCGATCCGCTATACGGAGCGCGGTTCGGTGCGTATCGAATTCGCCGCGAGCGACGAAGGTGCGCACGGCGCGCAGGCGCTCGCGATCAGCGTGAGCGATACCGGGCCGGGGGTGTCGGCGGCGCAGATTCCGCTGATCTTCAAGGAATTCACGCAGCTCGATTCGTCGCGTGCGCGGCGCTATGAGGGCGCGGGGATGGGGCTGGCGATCGTGCGCGGGCTGGTCGATCTGTTCGGCGGCACGATCGAAACCGATAGCCGCGTGGGCGAGGGCACGACCTTCACGGTGACGATTCCGGTCACGGCGGTGCCGCCGCCCGTGGCCGAAACGCTTGCGCCGCCGGTGCGCGAGGAAAGCGTGCCGCCGCAGGTGCTGGTCGTCGACGACAACCCGCTGGTGCGCGAGTCGCTGTGCGAGATGGTGGCGCATATGGGCTACGCGGCGCTGGCCGCAAGCGACGCGGATGGCGCGCTCGCCAGCCTCGACGCCACGCCTTGCGATGTCGTGCTGCTCGACCTGCATATGCCGGGCCGCGATGGCTATGCGTTCGTGGCGGGGCTGGATGCGCGCGCGGGTGCGCAGGCGCGCAAACGTCCGCGCGTGATTGCCGTGAGCGCCGATGTCACGGCGCTTTCACCATCGGCTCAAAGGGAGAATCGGGCAGAGAATCCGTTCTTCGACGCGCTGCCGAAGCCCGTGCACTACGAAGTGCTGCGCGCGGCCTTGCAGCGCGCGTTCAATGCGCCGCATGCGCAGCAGGATGAGCGCGCGCTCTAGCCGCGGTTTTCAGGCGCGACGTGTTTAGCTGCGATTCAGTCGCTTGGAGAGATCGGCGACCAGAATCGCCATACGCGCGGGCTTCTCATAGCAGGCCACGTTGTAGTGGCGCACCACCTGGCTGATTTCCGATTCGCTGGCCTTGCCGGTCAGCAGTTCGCCGGTCAGCACGAAGATCGGCGCTTCCGGGTTCTCGGACGCGCGCACCTGGCGGATCGCCTCGGCGGCGGTCTGGCTGCCGAACAGCCAGTCGATCACCACGCCGTCGAACACGTTGTTTTCGAGCGCCTGCGTGAATGCCGCGAGGCCGTAGAGCGCATGCGCCGCGTAGCCGCTGTGCTCCAGGTAATCGCGCAGATTGTCGGCGGACGCCTGATCGTCGTCGACCACGGCGATCAGCGGCTTGTCGGCCTCCGCGCGGCGCGGGTAGATCTCGATCTTGTGGACTTCGCGCGTGTTCTGATAAAGCGCGCCGTCCGGGCGCACCACGCGCCATTGGCCCTGCTTCTCGTACGCGACGAAGTCGGGGCGCGTGCCCGCTTCCACCGGCGCGCCAATCCACGCCGTACAGGCAAGCTCCACCGCGCTCACGCACAGCAGCGCATCCTGCGCGGTCGCGCCCACCATGCCGGGATCGAGCAGTTGCGCGCCGAACAACTGGCCCGCCGGCTCGCCGAATGCTTCGGCTACCCTGGTGATCTGCGCGAGCGTCCACGGGCTGTTGCCGCGCAGCTTGCGGTGCCCTTGCGAAAAGCTCAGCTCGAGAATCCGGCATAGCTCGGTCGTCTGCTGACGCTTGCCGATTCCATGACGGCTCATCAGCTCGCGTACGCGCTCCGCGACCGCGGCCGAGTCGGTTGTGTGTGCAACGTTCGACATACTGCTAATGGGGTGATGGAGTCGGAATTGGGCTAATTATCGCGTGCCGCAGTGCCGCCGCCGGGACGAATAATCCTGACAGAGCAAGGGCGCACAATATTCTAAACGCATCATTTGACAATCGCTCAAGCTTTTGTATGACAACATTAAGGGTCAAATCAAGTCGATGCAAACACCCGCTCGCAGCCTGGTAAAAGCCCGTAGACACGCATCCCGCGAACGTCACGCGTGTCTGCGACAATGAACTTTGTACGCGCATTTCACGAGCCGGGGCTCGGGTTTGTCCTTTCAGGCCGATTACGGTCGCATAACGACATTGGGATGGGAAAGCTTGAACGAAATCAATATGCAGGCATCGCGCGAACACGTAGCCGGGCAGCGCCGCTCCGGCGCTCATGAGCGGGAAATCCGCCATTTTGGCGTACCGTATTACAGCCAGTGGGGCAGCCCGGAGTGGGTGGCGCGCATCGTCGAGGACGCGATCGATCCTTGCGACGATCCGGCCTGGCGTGCGAGCGGCTTCGCGACTGCCGACCAATACCGCTTCTGGGCAAAGCGCCTGTGCGGTTTGACCTGCTTCGAATCCGCGCTCGATTACTGGGGCATCGATCACGCCCCGCGCGCGGCCATGCTCGAAGAAGCCTTGCGTCACGACGTCTACCGCATGCGCGACGATGGCGGCGTGGACGGCATGATCTATCACCCGTTCGCCGCGTGGGCGGAATCGGCCTACGGCGTGCGCGTCGAAGTGATCACCGATGAAGACATCAAGGCGAGCGCCGCGCGACTGAGCGCCGATACGCTGGCGATCGTTTCGGTGAGCCCGGAGATCCGCTATCCCGAACGCGCCAACGACAGCCAGGGCGGCCATCTGATCCTGCTGCACGGCCGCAGCGATGGCGGCGTGTGGTTCCACAATCCGTCGGGCGTGGCGCCGTACCAGGCCGATGCCTGGTTGCCCTACGAAACCGTGGCGCGCTTCCACGCGCGGCGCGGCATGGCGCTCACGCGCATCGTCGAAGACAATCTGGCCGAATAAGCGGATACGGCGCGGCGGTTTGCACGCAACCGCCGCGCCGCTTTCCTTTGCTCGATATCAAGCCGGCTGCAATCCCCCCAGCAACTGCCTCACGCGCGACAGATCGCGATTGAGCGCGCCCGCGTCTTCGAACAGCTCGGCAAGCCAGTCGATAAACACGCGCACGCGCGGCGCAAGCTGACGCGACTTCACGAACGCGACCGACACCGGCGTCGGCAGCGGCTTCCACTGCGGCAAGACCTCGACCAGCGCGCCGCTGTCCAGATACTGCTGTGCGGCCAGCAGCGGCGGCTGCACGAGCCCGTAACCCTGCAAGCCGCAGGTGAGATAGGCGAATTCGTCGGACACGTGCACGAAGCCGTCCACTTTCACCTTGGTCGGACTGCCGTCCACCTCGAAGTCGAACTCGTACGGGCGCCCCGTGAGCGGCGACAGAAAATTCACCACGGGATGCTGCGCGAGTTCGTCGAGCGAGGCGGGCGCGCCATGACGCGCGAGATACGCGGGACTCGCGCAGGTCACGTGTTCGAGCAGGCCGAGCCGGCGCGCGGCAAAACCCGAATCCGGCAATTCGCCGAGCTGGATGCTGCAATCCACGCCTTCGCCGACCAGGTCGACGTTACGCAGACTCACGCCGATCACCAGATCGATCTGCGGATAACGCGCGTGGAATTCATCGAGCGCGGGCAGCACGATCGCGTTGGCGATCAGCCCCGGCATTTCCACGCGCAAACGCCCGCCGATGGCATCGGGCGACTGACGCACGCTGGCTTCGGCGTCGTCGATATCGGCGAGGATTTGCGCGGCGCGTTCATAGTAAGCGGCGCCTTCCGGCGTGAGCGAAAGGCGGCGCGTGGTGCGCACGAGCAACTGCGTGCCCAGCAGCGCTTCGAGACTCTGCATGAGCGTGGTGGCGCTGGCGCGCGGCATGTCCAGCGACTGCGCGGCTTTGGTGAAGCTATTGGTGTCGACGATGCGCACGAACGTACGCATCGCCTGGATGCGGTCGATCACGGGCGAGCTCCTTCAATGACGGGCTTGAAAACTGAGCTAAAACGGCTGGAACGATTTCCGCGAAATTTCAACGCCGTGCCGTGGAATGCCTCTGGGCATTCGCGCGAAACGGCGGAAAAGCGCTGAGCCGCGCTGCGTCGGGAAACGCTTCGCGACGCCGGCGTCTCGCGGAAAGCGACGCGCGGCAGCGGTGACCGTGGATGAACGGTTGGTGCTTCGTTGGAGGGCGGCGCACGCGGACGCCGGCTCGACTACAAGCGGTACTGCGCAGGGACTGCGGGAGGCCGCGAAGATCGGCCTCGAAGCGGGGGCTGGCGGGCCGTCCGGAATGGACGGCCCGGCGGGGCAGGGCGTTACGTCTTCGGTTGCGCGCTTACTTGCGCATCGAGTCGATATCGATCACGAAGCGGTACTTCACGTCGCTCTTGAGCATGCGCTCGTAGGCGTCGTTGATGTCCTGCATCTTGATCATTTCGATATCGGACGTGAGGCCATGCTTGCCGCAGAAGTCCAGCATTTCCTGGGTTTCCGCGATGCCACCGATCAGCGAACCCGCCAGACGGCGGCGCTTCATGATCAGGTTGAACACTTGCGGCGACGGGTGATCGTGCTCCGGCGCGCCGACCAGCGTGAGCGTGCCGTCGCGCTTGAGCAGTTCGATGAACGGGTTCAGATCGTGCTGCGCGGCCACCGTGTTGACGATCAGGTCGAAGCTGTTGGCGTGCTTCGCCATCTGCTCCGGGTCCTTCGAAATCACGACTTCGTCGGCGCCCAGGCGCAGGCCGTCTTCGATCTTCGAAGGCGAGGTGGTGAACAGCACGACATGCGCGCCCATCGCGTGAGCGATCTTTACGCCCATGTGGCCAAGACCGCCGAGACCGACGATGCCGACCTTCTTGCCCGGGCCCGCGCCCCACGTGCGCAGCGGCGAATACGTGGTGATGCCGGCGCACAGCAGCGGCGCGGCTGCGGCGGCGTCGAGGTTGTCCGGCACGCGCAGCACGAAGGCTTCGTCGACCACGAGTTGCGTCGAATAACCGCCGAAGGTGACATCGCCGCTCACGCGGTCGTTGCCGTTATAGGTGCCGACAAAACCGTTTTCGCAATATTGCTCGAGACCTTCTTCGCAGCTCGAACAGGTGCGGCACGAATCGACGAGACAGCCCACGCCGACGAGGTCGCCCACCTTGTAGCGCGTCACGCCCTTGCCCACTTCCGCGACGCGGCCGACGATCTCGTGGCCCGGCACGACCGGGAACAGCGTGTTGCGCCATTCGTTGCGCGCCTGGTGCAGGTCGGAGTGGCACACGCCGCAGAACTGCACGTCGATACGCACATCGAGTTCGCGCAGGTCGCGGCGCTGGAATTCGAAGGGAGCGAGCGGCGAGGCAGCATCGCGAGCGGCATATCCGTAGGTCGGGTACATATCGTGTGACTCCTGAATCTGGGTTGCCTGAAAAACAGCGCGGAAAATTCACTACAAACGCAGCGCAAATACCGCAGCGCAACGCGTGGCGGCGCTGGACGGTTCGGGTGTTGCGGCAGGGTTCCCATCGTAAGGATCGGAGCCCACCCAGGGAATACCTGAATCTATCGAAGACTTGCCTGTTTCTCCTGGCGAACAGCGCAGTCGTGCATTCGGTGATAGATTGGCAAGCCTGTTTCTCCGCCTTTGTCGATGAATTTAGGGGCGCTTCTGTCATGAAAAACGCACATACCACCGACGCGCCGCTTGCGGCCAGCCCGGTCTCCACAGCAGTTTCCCTGCCCAGTCATCAACGCGATCCGGTCGCCGTCCAGAACGAAGACGCGATGCAGCGCCGCGTCGTCGATCTGCTGATGCAACTCACGCAACGCGACGGCGCGCATCAGAGCGCCATCGAAGGCGTGCGCCTGTTTCGCGGCAGCCAGGCGCACCCGCGCCAGCCGGTGATGTACGAGCCGAGCATTTTTATCGTCTGTCAGGGCCGCAAGCGCGGTTTTCTCGGCGATCAGACCTTTATCTACGACGCGCAGCAATATCTGGTGCTGTCCGTGCCGCTGCCGTTCGAGTGCGAAACCGAGGCGACGCCGGAAAAGCCGCTGCTCGCGATTTCGGTGCGCGTCGATCTGACCATGGTCGCCGAATTGCTGATGGCGCTCGACGACACGCGCGGCAGCGCCGTGGCGGAACCCGTGGGCATTTACGCCACGCCGCTCGACGCGCCGCTGTCGAACGCCGTGCTGCGTCTGCTCGAAGCGCTCGCGCAGCCGAGCGACGCGCGCATTCTCGGCCCGGCGATCGTGCGCGAGATCTGCTACCGCGTGCTGACGGGCGAGCAGGGCGACGCGATCCGCGCGGCGCTCACGCATCAGCATCACTTCGGCCGTATCGCCAAGGCGCTGCGCCGCATTCACGCCGATTACCGCGGCGTTCTGGATGTGGTGACGCTGGCCGCCGAAGCGGGCATGAGCCTCGCCGTGTTTCACGCGCACTTCAAGGCCGTCACGCAGACTTCGCCGATGCAGTACGTGAAGACCACGCGCCTGCACCACGCGCGCATTCTGATCGCGCACGACGGCATGAACGTGAGCGCGGCGGCCACGCGCGTGGGCTACGAGAGCGCCTCGCAGTTCAGCCGCGAATTCAAGCGCCTGTTCGGCTGCAGTCCCGCCGACGAAATGCGTCGCGCGCGCACCGCGGCCGAAGCCGCCGCGCCGCGCGTGGAAGTGGTGGCGCGTTACGCCACCGCCGCCTGAGCGTTCGCCGAATGCGCGCCGATAATTCGCATGACTGAGGATTGATGCCGATATGAACGCCAGCGTGCCCGCCGAAAAAATCCGCCTGCTTGTGCTGATTCCGCTCACCGAAGCCGACCTTGCCGCGCTGGCGCAGCATTTCGACGTGCACTACGCGCCCGACGCGACGCAGCGCGAAGCAGCGGTGGCGCAGTTGGGCGGCACGGTGCGTGCGGTCCTCACGAACGGCACCACGGGCCTGAGCGCCGACGAAATCGACGCAATGCCCGCGCTCGAACTGGTGGCGGCGCTGGGCGCGGGTTACGAAAACATCGCGCTCGATCACGCGCGCTCGCGCGGCATTGCGCTGTGCAACGGCGCGGGTGTGAACGCCGATTGCGTCGCCGATCACGCCATGGCGCTGCTGCTCGCCGCCGTGCGTGCGGTGCCGCAATACGACGCCGCGTGCCGCGCGGGCGTCTGGCGCGACGCCTTGCCGATGCGGCCTACGCTCACGGGGCGGCGTCTGGGGATCGTCGGTTACGGGCATATCGGCGCGAAAATTGCGCGGCGCGCAGCGGGCTTCGATATGACGATCGGTTATCACAACCGCCGTCCGCGCGAAGATGCCAATGCGCGTTATTTCGATTCAACACTCGCGCTGGCGCAGTGGAGCGATTGCCTCGTCATCGCGACGCCCGGCGGCGCGCTCACGCAGCATCTGGTCGATCGCGCGGTGCTCGATGCGCTTGGGCCAGAAGGTTTCCTCGTCAACGTTTCGCGTGGCAGCGTGGTGGATACGGCGGCGCTCGCTGCGGCGCTGACAGAAGGCGCGCTGGGCGGTGCGGGACTCGACGTCTACGAAGGCGAGCCGGAACCGCCGCAGGCGCTGATCGCGCTGCAAAACATCGTGCTTACGCCGCACGTGGCGGGCACGTCGCCCGATGTGCGCGCGGCCACGGTGCGCAATTTCATCGACAACGCCACGCGCTGCTTTGCAGGCGAGGCCTTGCTCACGCCGCTTTAAGATCGCCTTAAAGCGCTTCCCGCCGCAACCGGCGCGCCGTTTTTTACCGCCATCGCCTGGCGTTTTCCCGCCCTGGACGGCGCTATGTACGGTGGGGCACGGCCGTGCGCGCGGCCATGCCGTATCATGGCGACCTGAGCGACCTGTACTCGATAGCCGCTTCGCCCGTTGCCTCGCGCGCCGCGCATGGACGGCCGACTTCCCCGCCCGGGAGCCGCGTTAATGCACACTTTGATCGAGGCTTTGCAAGGCACAGCAGATCTCGTAGTCAACCGTTTCTACGAGGAGCTGGCTCGCCTGCCCAAATCCCGGCGCATTCTGGAAATGCTGTCGGAGCACGAGCTCGCCCAGCTTAAATCGAAGCAGATCCAGAATCTCCTCGCCATCGCGCAGCCTGGATTGACCGCGAAGGCGCATGCCGACATGGCGATGCGCATCGGCCGCATTCACGCCATCGTCGGGCTCGACAAGGAAGAGCTGGTGCGCAGTCGCGGCATCCTGCAGGAACTGATTTTCAAACTGATCGGACGCAACGTGAGTAGCCAGGCGCTGGCTCTGTACGCGCGCCGCCTCACCTCCGATACCGCCTGGCAATTGAAAGCGTACCAATCCGTCGAAGACTCGCAGCAGGACGTACTTCAGCGCATCACGCGCATCGTCTGGGAAGCGGGCAGTTATACCCATTTCATCGATCAGGTCGTGGCGACACTTGCCGCGCACGACGAAGTGACCGCCTGTGCGATCGGCCGCCCCGATGAAGCCGGCATGTTCCATTTCGAGGCCGGCACTGGCGGAACCGGCGGCAAGCACGGCGACGGCCTGCTCGACGTGCTGATGGCGCAGGGCCACGAGATCAGCGTGCGCGCCGATCATCCGCAGGGGCAGGGCGCCGTGGGGCGCGCATGGCGCAGCGGCAATCCCGAGCGCGTGGTCAATTATCAGACCGATCCGCTGGTGGCGCGCTGGCGCGATATTGCCGAACGCGAAGGACTGCGCTCGGCCGTGGCGCTGCCGCTGGCCGCGCCGGGACAGACGCCGATTGCGATCCTGATGCTTTACAGCGCGTATCCGGGCGGCTTCGTCGGGCCGGATCAGGTTGCCTTTGTCGAGCTGTTGCAGACGCTGCTGGGCTGCGCGGTGACGCGCCTGCAGACGCACGATGGCCTGCACGTGGCGGCAGTGCCGATGAGCGTGCGCCAGCATTGGGCCGCGCTCGTGCGCACCGGCGCGCTGGAAATGCACTATCAACCGCTCTTGAGCCTCGCGAGCGGCGAGTGCGGGAAGGTGGAAGCGCTCGCGCGGCTGCACGACGGCGAACGCCTGCTTACGCCCGATGAATTCCTCTTTGCGCTGGCCTCCGACGATCTGCTCGAACTGTTCGCGCGTGGCCTGCAGCAGGCGCTTGCCGATCGCGCGCGCTGGCTCGCAGCGGGCCACGATCTGGAGATGTCGATCAATCTGCCGCCGGCTGCGCTCAACGACATCCGCTATTTCGACGCGACGCGCGACATGCTGGCGGAATATGCGTGCCCGAGCGGGCGCCTCACGCTGGAAGTTCTGGAGAACGAAGCGTTATCGCTCAATCAGGGACAGCGGGCGATCCTCGCGAAGTTTCGCGCCTTGGGCGTGCTGCTCGCGCAGGACGATCTCGGTTCGGGACATAGCGGGCTGACGCGGCTGCGCGAACTGCCGTTCGACTGGATCAAGATCGATCGCGAGATCGCGCATCTGGGCGGCGCGCGACTGGGCGGCGATGCCGCGCTCGACGCGCTGCGGGTGGTGTATCAGGTGACGCGGCTCGGGCATTCGCTCGGCAAACTGGTGCTGGCCGAAGGCGTCGATGCCGCGGATCTGCTCGAAGCGCTCGCGGTTCTGGGCGTGGATGGCGCACAGGGTTATGTGATCGCGCGGCCGATGCCTGCGGGCGAACTGGCGACGTGGATCGGCGGCAAGCCGCGCACGACCGATGCGGCGGCGGCTGCGAGCGTGCTGGCGCGACTGGCGCGCTTCGTGGTGTGGGAGGAGCGCGTGCGCATGATCGCTACGACGCTGGGCGCGGCGCGCGATCTGCTGGCCGATTCCGCTGCGACGGCTGCACGCGATCCGCTGGTGGAAGCGCTGGTGGGTCTCGGCGATATTTTGCCTGCCGGTGCGACGCGCGATGCGATCCAGCGCGATCTGCTGCGCGCGTTGCCGGGCGGACGCACGAGCGCCGCGTGGCAGCGCGCGCTCGCGCGCCTCATGCTGGCGATCGAGGCGGCGGCGCAGGAGGCGGGGGTGGCGGCGCATGTGCATTGAGCACCTCGCTCACCCACACGTCCCAATCTCCCCACACGCCGTACAAAAATCGCATCCATCCTTGCGGATCACCGCATTCGCGCTGCACGAACCGCATTTACGCCCGAACATCGCGTGAGGCGTGGCGAGCGTGGCATCGGCGGGCAGCGCATTCGGGCCGTCCAGCACCTGATCGCCGGCACGTGCCGACTCTTCAACTGTTTCCGCCAAACGCGTGGAAGAAACCGCCTCGCGCTTTTGCGCCAGCAAGCGCGAAGGCACTTGCTTTCCCTCCGCATCGAGAAACCCGCGCCGATGCAGAATCTGCTGGATCGCATACGCAATCGCCGCGACTTCCGAGTCGTGCCACAAGGGCGTGCGCTTGCCGTCGAGCCGCTGCGTTTCGCCGTAGCGTACCTGCCCGCGATCCCACGACACCTTGCGCAGATCCTGCAGATTGCGCGCGACAAAACCGCCGCGCGCGGCCAGTGACAGCGAACGCATGGTCGCCGTGATCCATTGCTGCGATTCGTCGCGCTGGCCCACGGGAATGAAGAATTCGATCGGCCGCTCGATCGTCACGGTTTCGCCGCCCACCTGGCCGGTCACTTCGAGAAACGATACCGCCACGTAAAGCGACACCTTGCCCGTCTGCGTCAGATATTCGATTTTCTCGATCACGGCGGGCAACTCGCCCTTGGGCCGATGATCGATCGCCACGCGCAGCGGATCGAGCAGCGCGTCGCTTTGCGCATCGGCGGGCGTGTTCTCGTTCGTGGGCAACACTTGCAGCACCGCGCCCAGCGTCTCGTTCGGCCGATACGTCGCGAGCCCCTTGAGCCCGCGCCGCCACGCGTCCAGATAGAGATTCTCGAAGGCCTCGAACGGATAGTCGGCGGGCACGTTCACCGTTTTCGAAATCGAGGTATCGACGAAAGGCTGCACCGCCGCCATCATCGCCACGTGTTCCTGCGCGCTCATCTGCAGCGCGTTGACGAAATAGTCGGGCAGGGTGTTCACGTCGCCGCCCATCGTGCGATAGAGGCGCCACGCGTGATCTTCCACGGCGAAGGTTTCGCGGCTGCCATCGGCCATGCGGCGCGTGCGCTGGTAAGTCCACGAGAAGGCCGGCTCGATGCCGTTCGAAACGTTGTCGGCGAAAGCGAGGCTCACGGTGCCCGTTGGTGCGATCGAGAGCAGATGGCTGTTGCGGATGCCGTGCTGGCGGATCGCCGCCTGCAGATCCTCGGGCAGGCGCGAGGCGAAGGTGCCGGGCGCGAGATAGGTATTCGCATCGAAGAGCGCAAACGCGCCGCGCTCGCGCGCGAGTTCGACCGACGCGCGATAGGCCGCGTCGCGCATCGTTCGGCCCACGCGCGCGCCGAACGCACAGCCTTCTTCCGAGTTATATCGGATACCTAACATAACCAGCGTATCGCCCAGGCCCGTAAAGCCGACGCCGATGCGCCGCTTGGCCATCGCTTCCGCGTGCTGTTCGGGCAAAGGCCAGAGCGTGACGTCGAGCACATCGTCGAGAAAGCGCACCTGTGTGGTTGTGCGTGCAACCAGTCCTTCCCAGTCGAACGAAGCGGCGGCATTTTTCCCGCCGCGCAATGAGGCGAACGGTTCGCGCACGAAACGCGTGAGATCGAGCGGCCCGAGATTGCAGCAGCCGTAAGCGGGCAAGGGCTGCTCGCCGCAGGGATTGGTCGCGCGGATACGCTCGACGGCGCGCAGATTGTTGTCCTCGTTCATGCGCGAGATGAACACCACGCCCGGCTCGGCGATATCGTAAGTCGAGCGCATGATCGTGTCCCAGATCGCGCGCGCGCGTTTCTCCGCGTAGATCCAGAAGCCGTCTTCGCGTTGGCGCAGATCGCCTGCCGCGCGCAGCGCGGGCGAGGGTTCGGCGCGATGGACCAGTTGCCAGGTGTCGTCGTTTTCGACGGCGCGCATGAAGGCGTCGGTCACCGCCACGGAGACGTTGAAGTTGTTCCAGCGTCCCTTCGAGTGCTTGGCTTCGATGAATTCGGGCAGGTCCGGGTGATCGCAATCGAGCACGGCCATCTGCGCGCCGCGCCGCGCGCCCGCGCTTTCGACGGTGCGGCACGAGGCGTCGAACACGTCGATGTAGCTGCACGGCCCGGATGCGCTCGATCCCGTCGAATGCACCAGCGCGCCGTGCGGCCGGATCGCCGAGAAGTTGTAGCCCACGCCGCCGCCGCGCCGCATGGTTTCGGCGGCCTGCAGCAGCGCCACGTAGATGCCGGGGCGGCCTTCGTCGTCAACGTCCTGGATGCTGTCGCCCACGGGTTGCACGAAGCAGTTGATCAGCGTGGCTTCGATGCCCGTGCCCGCCGCGCTCATGATGCGTCCCGCGCCCAGGGCGCCGTGCCGCAGGTTATCGACGAAGCGCGCCTCGATTTCCGCACGCAGCGCGGGCGGCTCGGCCTGCGCGATGCCGTGGGCGACGCGCCGATAGATGTCGTCGGCGCTGCGTTCGTCGCCCTTCGCGTACTTTTCCAGCATCACATCGAGCGAGAAAGGCTGCGCGTCGGGGCGCGGGATCATTGAGTCGGACTGCGGACGCGAATGTTCTGCCATGGCCGGTTCCTTGCGATCGGGTCGTGCTGCGTTAGCTCAGAGTAGCGCAGAGGCAGCGCGCGTGCCCGCACATTTGCCGATGCCCGCATCGGCGCAATGGGTAAACTGGCCGCGCCGCTTGGCATGAGCGCTTTGCACGAATTCCGGGTCAGGAGGAGACATGAACGACCACGCGCCCAGCGTCGTCTACCGCGACCGCGTGCGCGCCGAATGGGTCGATTACAACGGCCATCTGCGCGACGCTTTTTACATGCTGATCTACAGCCTGGCGACCGATGCGTTGCTCGACGCGATCGGGCTCGACGCCGCGCAGCGCGAGGCGCGCGGCCGGTCGATGTACACGGTGGAAGCGCACGTGAACTATCTGCGCGAAGTTCGGGAGGGCACGCCGCTGCGGGTGGAGGTGCGGGTGCTGGAGCACGACGCGAAGCGCGTGCGGGTCTATCTGGAGATGTTCGCCGACGATCGCGAAGCAGGCGATGAAGCGGCGCCGGTCTGCGCGAGCGAGCAGCTTTTGCTGCATGTGGACCCGAAGGTCCCGCGCGCCGTGCCGTTCGATCCCGACGTGCTCGCGCGCGTGGCTGCGCTGGGCGAAGCGTCCGCGGGCATGACGGCGCGCTATGCCGGGCGCTCGATTTCGCTCGATGCGGTGCGGCAGGCGCTGGGCTGGCAGGTCACCGGCTGAAGCCGCCAGGGCTGTGGCGGTGGCCTTCGAGCGGCTGAAGCGCAGGGAGTCGTCCGTGGTCGCCTTGAGGCGCTTGCGATCGTCTGGATCGCGATTATTACGGGAATCTCACCTAATCGCTCAGTCGCTATCTGGCCAGAATGTGCCGGAATGTTGCCGTGCTGGTGCCATGCCGGAGCCGTCTTGAGACGGTATGGAGCGCTCTTGAACGCCTCAGGCTGCTTCGCTGTACGGCACGTTGGCGACCAGATCGCAGAACACTTCGGCTGCGATCATCACCGACGCGTTCAGCGGCGCAGGGCGCTCGGCCGGTTTGAACACAGCGTCGCCGCGGCGGATCTTGCGGCGCGACACGGCGCAGGTGCCCGACGTATGCGCCGAGCGGCGGCGCCAGCGCTGCTCGCCATAATGACAGCGGCCGGGTTCCACCCAGCGGATCACGAGCGCGGAATCCGTTTGTTCGAGGATTTCGATGCGTTCACCGTTGGCTCCGTCAAGCGCGAGGCACGCTTTTTTCTTCATTGTCGGCTCCGTAAGTGGGGTTGCCGCGAATGTATTCCTCTAAAGCGTCAAGTGCCATTGTGTCGCCGTTGAAACACCATTCCAAAAACGGCAACAATCGATCTGGCACATATACGGGTTAACGAAGGAATGCGGGTTTGCGGGCGATCGAAGGCCGACCCTGCGAATTTGTGCAACGCAGTGTTGTGCGAGGCGCGACATGAAAATCGGCCTGTAAGGCGGGATGGGAGCGGGGTTGGAACGCTGAAAGGCGATGCGAATCAGATGGAAAGCTGCCGTAAGGCCTGGTACTTGCTTCGCGTTTCCGGTCTGTCGCCCTTATGCTGGCGGCTTGGATGGCAGCGGTTTTGCTGCGCCGCACTGGCTGTCTTGTCGAATTTTCACGAGGTTACATGATTCATCGTCCGCCTGCTCCGAACTCCGCAAACGAGCAAAAACTTCAGCGCGCCGCCTCGGCTGCGCTGTACGCCGTGCTCGTCCTGATCGCGCTGTGGGTCGTGCGCGAATTCCTGCCCGCCGTCGCGTGGGCGAGCGTGCTCGCCATCGTCCTCTGGCCGGCCTATCAGGCCATCGAGCGGCACAGCCTGTTCCGGGGCCGCACGACGTGGCTGGCGACCGTTCTGACGGTCGCTGTCGCCTTGCTGGTCGTGTTGCCGATTGCGCTCTCGGCGATCCAGGCCGGCGGCGAGGCGCACGATCTCTACCAGTGGGTGCGCACGGCGCAGGAGAACGGCGTGCCGGTGCCCGATTTCGTCGCGCATCTGCCGTTCGGCAGCCGCCAGGTCAACGACTGGTGGCAGGCCAATCTGACGCAACCGCTCAAGGCATCGCCGGCGATGAAAAACCTGCACGGCGACGCCATCGTCACGTTCGGGCGGCATTTCGGCGCGCGCGCGGTCCATGCGTCGATGACCTTCGGCTTCATGCTGGTGACGCTGTTCGTGATCCTGCAGGCCGGGCCGAAGCTTTCCGGCACGGTGATGCGCGGCGCGCGCCGCGCGTTCGGCGCCGATGGCGCGCAATTGCTCCAGCGCATGGCCGCCGCCGTGCGCGCGACGGTGACGGGGCTCGTGGTGGTCGGGCTGGGCGAGGGCGTGCTGCTCGGCATCGCGTACATGTTCGCGGGCGTGCCGCACGCGGCGTTGCTCGGCACCATCACGGCCATCGCGGCGATGCTGCCGTTCTGCGCGCCGCTGGTGTTCTGCGGCGCGGCGCTGTGGCTGGCGGCGCAGGGCGCGGTGGTGGGCGCCGTGGCCGTGGCGGTGACGGGCCTCGTGGTGGTGTTCGTCGCCGAGCATTTCGTGCGGCCCGTGCTGATCGGCAACTCGACGCGTCTGCCCTTCCTGCTCGTGCTGTTCGGCATCCTGGGCGGCGCGACCACGTTTGGCCTGATCGGCATCTTTATCGGCCCCGCGCTGATGACGGTGCTGATGGTGCTGTGGGCGAACTGGGCGGAATAAGGCTCGATGCGCCGCAAGGCGCGTTCAGCGCACGCAGGCGAGCGTGTACTTGAGCGCGGCGGGCAGCAGTTCGCGCCAGACCGGCCAGACATGCCCGCCATCGACGATACGCAGCGCCGCCGGATTGCCCGCCTCGCGCAGACGCGTGTAGAGCAGCGACGATTCGGCCTGGATCACGAGATCGTCGTCGCCCGAGGCGATGAAGAAGGGCACGCGCCACGGACGGCCGAAATAGCCGCTCCACTGCGCCGGATAGTTGAGCGTGCGCCAGATGTGCGAGTCGAACTGATGCTCGCCGAACACGCCCACGCGGCGCGCCGACGAAGCCGGCGGCGGATCGCCCGAGTAGATCGCGGGCGAGAGCAGCATCGTCCCGCAGAACATATCGGGATGCTCCAGCGTGTAGCGCAGCGCGCCGAAGCCGCCCATCGACACGCCGCCGATCGCGCGGCCGTCGCGCGTATCGTCGACGGCGAAGTGCGACTCGATCTCGGGCATCAGGTCCGAGAAAAACGCCGTCTCCATCTTTTCCTTGCGATCGACGTACCAGTCGGTGCCGCCTTGCGGCATCACGATCACGACGGGCGGAATCTCGTGGTGGGCGATCAGCGTGTCCGCGGCGTTCTGCAGCGCGCCTTGCGTGACCCAGTCCATCGGCTCGCCGTTGTTGCCGTGCAGGAGGTAGAGCACGGGATAGCGCGGGCCGTCGGCGCGATAGCCGGTGGGCAGATAGATCACGTAGGGCCAGTCGCGCTCGAGCGCGTTGGCGTGGAAGGTGCGCGAGGCGATCGTGCTGGCAGCGGCGGGGTGCGCAGCGCTCGCTAGAGCTACCAGGGCGGCCAAGGCTGCAAAAGCGGGGCGCAGGACGTTCAGCGAGGCGTTCAGCAGGACACTCGGCAGGGCGGCGAGCGGCGCGGTGCGTGGAAGTCTGCGCATGGCAGGTAAGCCAGTTCGGAAGCGGGATTCTGGAGGCGCGCCAGCCTGGCGCGCCGGTGGCGTGGGCCGTCATCCTAGCAGCGACGCGTGACGCCAGGAAGTGGGGCCACTGCGGGGATTACTGCCGGGGCCACTGCCGTGTGGCCTCGATCGCCGTTGCCAGCGCCGCCGTGCGGCGCGGCGGTGTTCAGGCCGATGCCTTGGCGCGCGACGGCAGCAGACGCTTGAGCGGATCGGACGCGCGCGCGACGACAAACAGCGCGGTCAGCGCGATGGCGTCGGCGGCCAGACCGGCGGGGATGTCGAGATAGCCGTCCGTGTACCAGTAGAGCACCGAATCGACGGTCAGCGAGATCACGGCGCCCGCCACGAACGAGAGCATGCCCTTGCGGCCGACGAGGCCGATCCACGGCAGCGCAACCGCCAGTTTCTTCGCCCAGCCCAGCCGGATCGCGTGCGCGGTGAGCCATGCGATGCCGAAGAAGTTGAGCGCGCGGAACCACGCGAGATTGCGCTTGAAGTCGGCGTCGAGTGCCGTGTTGCCCAGATGCAGGCGATAGATCGCGGCCGCGGCGACCACGGCGAGCGCGATCATCGTCACGATCGCACCGAACTTCGGCCGTGCCGTGACGCTCTGGAACACCGGCTGCGCCTGCGCGATCACGCCGCCCACGAACAGCAGTTGCCAGGCGAAGGGATTGAAGTCCCAGTTGACGTCGTCGACGTGCGGGAGATACGGCGCGAGATGCGGCGCCACGCCCCACAGCGCGAGGCTGAACGCGGCCAGCAGCCACGGACGCGAGCGCGCGAGCGGCAAGGCAAGCGGCGCGGCCAGCGCGAAACACGCGTACATCGGCAGCACGCCGGCCAGATACGGCTGGCGGCGCAGCAGCACGATGTCGCGCAGCGCGGATGCGGGCGCGAGCGTGAGGTCGTCGAGATCGGTGGTGGCGAGATTCGGCGCATCCACGTTGCAGGCGACGAGGATCGCCGTGACCAGCAGCATGAGCAGCGCGGTGATGACGAAGGCTCGATAGATCTCGAACGCGCGCTTGATGAAGCGCTGGCGCGCGGCGGCTTCGGTGCGGCGCGCGCAGAGCGCGGCCCAGGCCGTGGCCGTGGCGAAGCCGCCGAGGAACACGAATACTTCGGCGGCGTCGCACAGCGCGTAGGCGTGCAGCGTAACGCGCGACAGAATGCTGCCGCCGATGTGGTCGACAACGATGATCAGCAGAACGAGCCCGCGAAAGAAGTCGAGCTCGAGAAGACGATTGGATGACTGTGACATGGGTTTGGCGCTGCCCGGCTGGCACGCCGTCTGGCGCGCACGGCCGGGTTGGCGCATGCAAAAAACTGCTGCGAGGGCCCGCTGCCGGAGCGAAGGCTCGACGGCGGCGGCTGCGCCAGGCAGCGTGAAAAAGTCGGTGAAGACGGAATGTAGCCCGCGTAGGACGAAGCCTGCAGGTTGCCCAGGAAATGACCCGATTGACTCGATGAGGTTCCCGTGGGGCGGATTCTACCGGGAATGTTCGCAATACTACCTTAATTTCAAAGGGCTTTCAGTCCGCCGGGCCGTATGGCGGCTATCTGTCGATCGTGCACTGATCGGGCGTTGATCGAGCGCTGCCCGTTCGGATAAGGCGTTCAAGTTCTCGCTCAGCCTGCCGATATGCAGAAGAGATAAGAGGGCAGGATCTGGTGCGATTTCAGGGCTGGGCAGGCACGCATGCAGCCGTAAAGATTCGGGCGCGCAAGAGTTGTATCCAAGTGTTGTCGCCCGCCTGCTGCTCATGAAATGCGCATTACAATGCCGCAGCGCTTTTGAGATGAGAATGCCGCTATCGTGCGTTGATATTGCGCGAAGTGCGGCGATTCTGGTCGATAAAGCCCGTAATTTGCATGAAATCGAAAGCAGTGGTGCGCATGCGTAGCGGATTGAAAAAGCAGGGCGGGAGCGCGTTTGAACGCAGCAGACCGCGATTTGCCGACCGCAGCGAGTGTGCCGCCGCTGGTAACAAGGAGTTTCGAATATGAACGAGGATCGTTCGGCGCACGCCGCTTCCGGTCTGACACGTTGGTGGGCTGGCCTCGCAGGCTTTGGCCTTTCATTGATGCTGGGCGCTTGCGCTAACGTTAGCGACCCCCAGGCACCGCAGCCGCAAGCCGATCCTTCGGCGGCCACGAGCCCGGCCGGCGATGCTGCAGCGGCCGCCGCGCAGGCGGCCAGTGCGCCGGTCAAACGTACCGTCACCAAAACCACCTGGGTGCGCGTGCGCCGCGGCGATTCGCTGCAGCGTATTGCCTCGGCGCATAACGTTTCGGTCAAGGATCTGTGCGCCTGGAACCGCATGAAGCCGAACGGCCGGTTGCGCGCCGGCCAGTCGCTCAAACTCGTTTCGACGCAGACCATCATCGTGCAGCAGGCCGCGCCCGCGCAGGCTGGCGGCGCAGCGACGGCGAACGCGGCGCAAAGCCGCGCAGTGGCCGCCGAAGTCGCACGTCATGCGGATAGCGTGGCGCTGATGTGGCCGGCACAAGGTCGCGTGGTGGAACCGTTCGAGCCCGGCACGACGCGCGGTATCGAGATCGCGGGCAAGGCCGGCGATCCTGTGCTGGCCGCCGCCGACGGCAAGGTGATGTATGCGGGGACGGGGCTGAACGAATACGGCAGCCTGATCATCGTCCAGCACAACAAGGATTTTCTGACGGCCTATTCGCACAACCGTCGCCTGCTGGTGAAGACCGGCGACACCGTGCATCGCGGCCAGCAGATCGCCGAAATGGGCAACGAGAACAACGACCGCGTGGCCGTGCTGTTCGAAGTGCGCCGCGACGGCAAACCGGTCGATCCGATGCCGTATCTGCCGACGCCGCAGAGCTGAGCGTCCGATTTCCGAAAATGCCCTGACACAGCGATGTGTCAGGGCATTTTCTATTCAGCCGGCACCTCTGGCTTCTGAGCCTGGCTTCTTAAAACGCATCTCCCGGCACCCGCACCCAGCCTTCCATCAGCACGCGTGCACTGCGGCTCATGATGGCCTTGGTCACGGTCCACTCGCCGTTTTCCTGACGCGCTTCTGCGCCCACGCGCAGCGTGCCCGACGGATGGCCGAAGCGCACGGCGTTGCGTTCGCCGCCGCCTGCCGCCAGATTCACCAGCGTGCCGGGAATGGCGGCGGCTGTGCCGATGGCCACGGCCGCCGTGCCCATCATCGCGTGATGCAGTTTGCCCATCGACATCGCGCGCACCAGCAGATCGACATCGTCGGAATCCACGCGCTTGCCGCTGGATGACGTATAGGCCGCGGGCTTCGCGACGAAGGCGATCTTCGGCGTGTGCTGGCGCGTGGCGATCTCATCCAGATTCTTGATCAGCCCCATGCGCAGCGCGCCGTGCGCGCGCAGCGTCTCGAACTTCTCCAGCGCCTTTGCATCGCCGTTGATGGCGTCCTGCAATTCCGTGCCGGTGTAGCCGATGGCATCGGCGTTCACGAAGATCGTCGGGATGCCGGCGTTGATCATGGTCGCCTTGAGGGTGCCGAAGCCGGGCACTTCCAGGTCGTCGACGAGATTGCCGGTGGGGAACATCGCGCCGCCTGCGCCGTCTTCATCGGCGGCGGGGTCGAGGAATTCGAGTTGCACTTCGGCGGCGGGGAAGGTCACGCCGTCGAGTTCGAAGTCGCCGGTTTCCTGTACCTGGCCGTTCGTGATGGGCACGTGCGCGACGATGGTCTTGCCGATGTTCGCTTGCCAGATGCGCACGGTTGCGACGCCGTTATCGGGCACGCGACCGGAGTCGATCAGGCCGCTGCTGATCGCGAACGGACCGACGGCCGCCGAGAGGTTGCCGCAGTTGCCGCTCCAGTCGACGAAAGCTTTGTCGATGGCGACCTGGCCGAACAGATAGTCGACGTCATGATCGGGGCGGGTGCTTTTCGCGACGATCACGGTCTTGCTGGTGCTCGAAGTTGCGCCGCCCATGCCGTCGATCTGCTTGCCGTACGGGTCGGGGCTGCCGATCACGCGCATGAGGAGCTGGTCGCGCGCGGTGCCGGGTTGCTGTGCCGCTTCGGGCAGATCCTGGAGGCGGAAGAACACGCCTTTGCTGGTGCCGCCGCGCATATAGGTGGCGGCAATCTTGATCTGTGCTTGATGGCTCATGAAAATCCCAAGTGTTTTGCCTCCCCGCTCCCAGAGGGAGAGGGGTTGGGGGAGAGGGGGCGAGTGGTCTGGCTAACCGTAGCCGAAATCACCTCAAGCACCCCATCGACGTTCTGCAATATCTCGTTGTTCCAGAAGCGCAAGACGGTGTGGCCGCGGTGTTGGAACCAGGCGTCGCGTGCTGCTTCGCTCGCGCGGCCGTTGTGGTGTCCGCCGTCTGCTTCGATGACTACGCGCGCGCCGCAATGCATGAAATCGACGATGTAAGGGCCGATGGGATGCTGTCGGCGAAACTTCTCGCCGCAGAGGCGGTGAGCGCGGAGGTGACGCCAGAGCAGGCGCTCGGCTTCGGTCATGTTTTTGCGGAGGTGGCGTGCTTGCGCTAGTTGGTTCATTGGATCACGCTCCCCCCTCTCCCCAACCCCTCTCCCCTGGGAGAGGGGCTTTCTCGTGGTGGTTATGCTGACTGTGACGATTCGAGGAAGTCTTGTGCGAAGCGCTGCAGTACGCCGCCTGCTTCGTAGATCGATACTTCTTCCGCCGTGTCCAGTCTGCACGTTACCGGCACTTCAACGCGTTCGCCGTTTTTGCGCTCGATTACCAGCGTCAGGTCCGCTCGGGGTTTGCGCTCGCCAATCACGTTGAACGTCTCCGTGCCGTCGATG
The DNA here is from genome assembly GCF_017104965.1 of Paraburkholderia sp. Ac-20340. Classification (GTDB taxonomy): domain Bacteria; phylum Pseudomonadota; class Gammaproteobacteria; order Burkholderiales; family Burkholderiaceae; genus Paraburkholderia. The sequence continues at coordinate 15,393 of NZ_JAAGPR010000044.1, read as the reverse complement.
CCCAGCGTCGTGCGGTTCGTGCCCGCCTTGAATTCCAGCGGCAATACGCCCATGCCGATCAGGTTCGTGCGGTGAATGCGCTCGAAGCCCTCCGCCACGATCGCTTCCACACCCGCCAGTCGCACGCCCTTCGCCGCCCAGTCACGCGACGATCCCTGGCCGTAGTCCGCACCCGCAACAATAATCAGCGGCTGCTTGCGGTCCATGTACGTTTCGATCGCTTCCCACATGCGCACTACCTTGCCTTCCGGCTCCACGCGAGCGAGCGAGCCCTTCTTTTGCACGCCGTCCACGACGGCCATCTCGTTGATCAGCGTCGGGTTTGCGAAGGTCGCGCGCTGCGCCGTCAGGTGGTCGCCGCGGTGCGTTGCGTACGAGTTGAAGTCCTCTTCCGGCAGACCCATTTTCGCGAGGTATTCGCCCGCCGCGCTGTCCAGCAGGATCGCATTCGACGGCGAAAGATGGTCGGTCGTGATGTTGTCGCCCAGCACCGCCAACGGTCGCAATCCGCGCAACGTGCGTTCGCCCGCCAACGCGCCTTCCCAGTACGGCGGCCGGCGGATGTAGGTGCTTTGCGCGCGCCAGTCGTACAGCGGGTCCGTGGTTTCGCCGCTGGCGGCCGTCACCGCGAACATCGGTTCGTACACCTTGCGGAACTGCTCGGGCTTCACGCTTTGCGCCACGATTGCGTCGATTTCCTCGTCGCTCGGCCAGAGGTCTTTCAGATAAACCGGCTGGCCGTTCTGATCCTTGCCAAGCGAGTCTTTCTCGATGTCGAAGCGGATCGTGCCCGCAATCGCATACGCCACCACCAGCGGCGGCGAGGCCAGAAACGCCTGCTTCGCGTACGGATGAATCCGCCCGTCGAAGTTGCGGTTGCCCGAGAGCACCGCAGTCGCGTACAGGTCGCGATCGACAATCTCCTGCTGGATCTTCGGATCGAGCGCGCCCGACATGCCGTTACACGTCGTACACGCAAATGCGACGATGCCAAAGCCCAGCTTCTCCAGATCCGGCAGCAGCTTCGCTTCTTCCAGATACAGTTCGACCGCCTTCGATCCCGGCGCCAGCGAGCTCTTCACCCACGGCTTGCGCGTGAGGCCGCGCGCGTTCGCGTTGCGCGCCAGCAGCGCCGCCGCGATCACGTTGCGCGGGTTGCTGGTGTTCGTGCAACTCGTAATCGCGGCGATGATGACCGCGCCATCCGGCATCTGTCCCGGCGTGTCTTCCCACTTGCCCGCGATGCCGCGCTCGGCCAGCGCAGAAACCGGCAGGCGCTTGTGCGGGTTCGACGGGCCCGCCATATTGCGCACGACGCTCGACAGATCGAACGTGAGCGTGCGCTCGTATTGCGCGTTCGCGAGCGCATCGGCCCACAGGCCAACGGTCTTCGCGTAGGTTTCCACCAGCTTCACCTGCTCTTCCTCGCGGCCCGTCAGGCGCAGATAGTCGAGCGTCTGGTTGTCGATGAAGAACATCGCCGCCGTGGCGCCATATTCGGGCGCCATGTTCGAGATTGTCGCGCGGTCACCCAGCGTGAGGCTCGACGCGCCTGCGCCGCGAAACTCCAGATACGCGCCCACCACCTTTTCCTTGCGCAGGAATTCGGTGAGCGCGAGCACGATGTCCGTGGCCGTGATGCCCGGCTGGCGCTTGCCCGTGAGCTCCACGCCGACGATATCCGGCAGGCGCATCCACGAAGCGCGGCCCAGCATGACGTTTTCCGCTTCCAGCCCGCCCACGCCGATGGCGATCACGCCCAGCGCATCCACGTGCGGCGTGTGGCTGTCGGTGCCCACGCAGGTGTCGGGGTAGGCGACGCCGTTGCTCACGCCGATCACCGGCGACATCTTCTCCAGATTGATCTGGTGCATGATGCCGTTGCCCGGCGGGATCACGTCGACGTTCTTGAACGCTTTCTTCGTCCAGTTGATGAAGTCGAAGCGGTCTTCGTTACGGCGATCTTCGATCGCACGGTTCTTCTCGAACGCCTGCGGATCGAAGCCGCCGCATTCCACCGCGAGCGAGTGATCGACGATCAACTGAACCGGCACGACCGGATTGACCTTGGCAGGATCGCCGCCTTGATCGGCGATGGCGTCGCGCAGGCCCGCGAGGTCGACCAGCGCGGTTTGTCCGAGGATGTCGTGGCAGACCACGCGCGCGGGATACCACGGGAAATCGAGGTCGCGCTTGCGCTCGATGAGCTGTTCGAGCGAAGCGGCCAGGGTAGCGGGCTCGCAGCGGCGCACGAGGTTTTCGGCGAGCACGCGCGAGGTGTAGGGCAACGTGTCCCAGGCGCCGGGCTGGATGGCCTCGACGGCTTCGCGCGCGTCGAAGTAATCGAGCCGGGTGCCGGGCAGGGCTTTGCGATGGGCGGTATTCACGGCTGGGGGACCAATAGTTTGAATAGGGTTGCGGCGGCACGAGGCCTGGGCGATGACTCCACTCTATGCGAGCGCGCCGCCGTCTTGCAGTCGTCCAGACGGCCTATGCCATCCGGACGACTGGCGAGCACGAAACGCGCGTATCAGCGCTTGCCGATCGGCACGAACTTCAGGTTTTCCGGCCCGGTGTAATTGGCGCTCGGGCGGATGATCTTGTTGTCGACGCGCTGTTCGATGATGTGCGCGCTCCAGCCTGCCGTACGCGCAATCACGAACAGCGGCGTGAACATCGCGGTCGGCACGCCCATCATGTGATACGAAACCGCGCTGAACCAGTCGAGGTTCGGGAACATCTTCTTGACGTCCCACATCGTCGATTCGAGACGCTCGGCGATATCGAACAGCTTCAGGTTCGACTGTTCCTTCGAGAGCTTCTTCGCGACTTCCTTGATGACCTTGTTGCGCGGGTCCGAGATCGTATAGACCGGATGGCCGAAGCCAATCACGACTTCCTTCTTCTCGACGCGCGCGCGGATGTCGGCTTCCGCCTGATCCGGGTCTTCGTAACGCGACTGGATTTCGAACGCCACTTCGTTCGCGCCGCCGTGCTTCGGGCCGCGCAGCGCGCCGATCGCGCCAGTGATGGCCGAGTAGATATCCGCGCCCGTGCCCGCGATCACGCGGCCGGTAAAGGTCGAGGCGTTGAACTCGTGTTCGGCGTACAGGTTCAGCGAAACGTGCATCGCATCGACCCACGACTTCGACGGCTCCACGCCATGCAGCAGATGCAGGAAATGGCCGCCGATCGAGTCGTCGTCGGTTTCCACTTCGATGCGCTTGCCGTTGTGCGAGTAGTGATACCAGTACAGCAGCATCGAGCCGAGCGAAGCCATCAGGCGATCGGCGATATCGCGCGCGCCCGGCAGGTTGTGATCGTCCTTTTCCGGCAGCACGGTGCCGAGCACCGACACGCCCGTGCGCATCACGTCCATCGGATGCGCCGAAGCCGGCACCCATTCGAGCGCCGCCTTCACGTTCGCGGGCAGGCCGCGCAGCGCCTTGAGCTTCGTCTTGTAGGCGGCCAGTTCGGCGGTGTTCGGCAGCTTGCCGTGCACCAGCAGATACGCGACTTCCTCGAATTCGCAGGCCGTGGCCAGATCCAGAATGTCGTAGCCGCGATAGTGCAGGTCGTTGCCGGTGCGGCCCACGGTGCACAGCGCCGTGTTGCCCGCCGCCACGCCCGACAGCGCAACCGACTTCTTCGGCTTGAAACCGCCGGCGCTTTGCGTGGTGTTGTCCGTTTCGCTCATGGTGTCTTCCTCTCTCGATCTGATAGGCAAATAGTGGGGCGCGCTATGCGGCGTTACTTCTTCGATGCGAACAGCGCGTCGAGCTTGTCTTCGTATTCGTGATAGCCGAGGTATCGGTACAGATCTTCACGCGACTGCATCGTCGATACGGCGGCTTTCTGCGTGCCGTCGCGCTTGACCGTCTCGTAGAAGTTCAGCGCGGCCGCGTTCATGGCGCGATAGGCGCCGCAGCAGTAAAGGGCGATGTCCACATTCGCGCTCTTGAGTTCTTCGGTCGTGAAGAACGGCGTCGAGCCGAATTCGGTCAGGTTCGCGAGAATCGGCACCTTCACGGCGGCGCGAAAACGGCGGTAGTCGTCGAGCGTTTTCATGGCTTCGGGGAAGATCATGTCCGCGCCCGCTTCCACGTAGGCGACGGCGCGCTCGATGGCGGCGTCGATGCCTTCCACGGCGGCCGCATCGGTGCGGGCCATGATGACGAAGCCGTCGTCGGTGCGCGCGTCCACGGCGGCCTTCACGCGGTCCACCATTTCGTCGGTCGGCACGACTTCCTTGTTCGGGCGATGGCCGCAGCGCTTCTGGCCCACCTGGTCTTCCATGTGCACGGCCGCGACGCCCGCCTTGATGAAGGACTTGACCGTGCGCGCGATGTTGAAGGCGCCGCCCCAGCCGGTGTCGATATCGACCATCAGCGGAATGTCCACGGCGTCGGTGATGCGGCGCGCGTCGATCAGCACATCGTCCATCGTGCTGATGCCCAGATCGGGTACGCCCAGCGAGTTGGCGGCCACGCCGCCGCCGGACAGATAAACGGCCTTGAAGCCGGTCTGCTCGGCCAGTTTGGCGGCGTAGGCGGTGATCGCGCCCACGACCTGCAGCGGTTGTTCGGCAGCCACGGCCGCGCGGAATTTCGCGCCGGCGCTTGCGGGGGTTTTGCTGTTCATGCGTGAAGTCTCCGAAGGAATCGACGCTCTTACTGCAGATACCGTGCCAGCGCGAAGGCGGTGGCCACTGCGTTCTCTAAGACGTTGATTTTGCGCCCGAACGCCGCCGATGGGGTTCTCGCCCCGATTTCTCCTGTGAAATCTGGATTTCAAATTTGAAATCGAAGCGCGATAATGAAATCCACGTGAAATCCTGCTGCCGTGCGCGCCGCCCGAGCCGTCCATGAATCCGATCAACCGTTTTCCCACCGCCTCCGAACCGTTCCGCCCGCGCGTCTGGGCGATGGGCATCAGCCGTCTGCGCGATCTGTTTCGCGACATCGCGGGCGAATACGACGAACTCGCCGATCTGCGCGTGGTGCCGCGCGGCTTCGAGGAAGCGATCGCCGAAATCGCCGCAGCCGGGCCGAATCAGCGCCCGGACGTGGTGGTGGCGGCCGGCTCGAACGGCACGTATCTGAAGTCGCGCATCGACGTGCCCGTGGTGCTCGTGCAGCCCACCGGCTTCGACGTGATGCAGGCGCTCGCCCGCGCGCGCCGCGAAGCCGATCTGGTCGCGCTCGTGACCTATGGCGAGACGCCGATGGAAGTGCGCCGCTTCGCGAGCGCCTACGGCATCGACGTGGTGTTCGCCTCCTATCGCACCGTGCAGGACGCGGAAGCCTGCGTGCTCGATCTGCGCGATCGCGGCGTGGGCGCCGTGGTGGGGCCGGGCCATGTGAACGATCTGGCGGCGCGTTTCGGTCTGGTGCCGTTCTTTGTCTATTCGCGCTCTTCGGTGCGCGCGGCCTTCGACAATGCGCTCGAAGTCGTGCAGGCGACGTGGCGCGAAACGCAGCGGCGTCAGCGGCTGGACAGCGTGCTGCAGCATCTGCGCGACGGCGTGGTGGCGCTCGATGCGCGCGGGCGCGTGGAGGCGATTAATCAGCGCCTCGCAGGCGTGCTCGGCATCGATCCCGCGACGGCGGCGGGCCAGTCGCTCGCCACGCTCGCGCCCGACATCGCCTTCACACTGCCCGACGCCGATGGCGAATCGCTCGAAACCTTGCGCGGCGTGAGCTATGTCGTGCATCGCGGCCCGCTGGTCGATAACGGCGTCACGACGGGCGCCGTGCTCACGTTTCAGGAATCGCGCGCGGTCGAGCGGCTCGACCGCACCTTGCGCTCGCGCCAGCGCACGCAGCAGTTCGTGGCGCGTTATCGGATCGGCGATCTGAGCGGCGCGACGCCGGGCATCGCGCGCGTGCGCCAGCTTGCGCAGCGCTACGCGAAATCCGATGCGACCGTGCTGATTCGCGGCGAAAGCGGCACCGGCAAGGAGATGGTCGCGCAGGGCATTCATCGCGAAAGTCCGCGGCGCGATTTTCCGTTCGTCGCGATCAATTGCGGCGCGTTTCCAGAGGCGCTGCTGGAGAGCGAACTGTTCGGCTACGAGGAAGGCGCGTTCACGGGCGCGCGGCGCGGCGGCAAGGTCGGGCTGATCGAGGCGGCGCATCGCGGCACGCTGTTTCTCGATGAAATCGGCGAAATGCCTTTGCCGCTGCAAAGCCGTTTGCTGCGCGTGCTGCAGGAGCGCGAAGTGGTGCGGCTGGGCGCGACGGAACCCACGCGCGTCGATGTGCGCGTGGTGGCCGCGACGCACCGCGCGCTCACCGAACAGATCGAGAGCGGGGCGTTTCGCGCCGACCTGTTTTATCGGCTGAATATTTTGAATCTGGCGATTCCGCCGCTGCGCGAACGGCTCGACGATATCGTGCCGCTGGCGGCGGAATTGCTGCTGCAATCGGCGCGGCGCGAAACGCGCGTGGCTTTACGCTTTCGCACGCAGGACGATGCGGCGCGCGCGCTGGGCGCGATTGGCGGCGCGCTGGCGCGTCACACGTGGCCGGGCAACGTACGCGAATTGCAGAACGTGGTGGAGCGCATGGTGGTGGAACTCGCGGATTCCGAAGGCGATGTGCTCACGCCCGATGTCTTGCGCGCGATTGCGCCGGAGGTGTTCGAGGCGCCGCGGGCCATCGCGCCGCGGGCCACGGAACGCGTGGCGCAAACGCTCACGTTGCGTGAGCGCAGTCTGAACGTGGAAGCCGATGAAATCCGCGCGGTGCTCGACGCTTGCGGCGGCGATCGCGACCGCGCGTGCGCGATGCTCGGCATCAGCAAGACGACGTTGTGGCGGCGCTTGAATCCGGTGAAAAACGCGGCAAAAAGCGCGGCGAAAAACCCGCTGAAGAAAGCCGCGCGCGAAATCGATCAATAGCGCGGCCTTCGGCGTTCAATCCCGCTTCAGTTCTTGATCCCGTTCAGCAACTGCGCGACGACGCCGTGCAGTTGCAGCACGGTGGGACTTTTCTGCAGCAGCGCCTGATAGCGCTCGAAAAATTCCGCCGATTCCTGACCGGCGAACAAGGCCGCCACGCCCTCGGCCGCGCCGACGCGGTCTTCCGGTTTGGCGTCCTTCGCATCGAGCGTTTCGTCCACATTGGCGATGACCGTCGAGAGCGGCATCAGCCAGCGAAATCCCGTGCCGTTGATCAGCACCTGCAGGAATGCGGCGGGCGTGGTCGGGCCGAATTCGCGCTCGTATTCGGCGCGTTCGTGATCGAGCATCGCCTTGTGCAGATTGAGCAGCGGCTTGCGGACTTCGGAAAGAAATTGAATCGCGCGGGCTTCGTCCATCGTGGCGGCTCCTGGTTGTGCTGCGTGTTGACGCGGCCTGGTACGTGAAGTTGCGTATATGCGTGCGAGATCACGCGGCTTCAAGGCCAGTTCAGGGCCCGCTCTAGACCCGCTCAAGACCAGCAATAGCGGGCAGGTCCGTCGAACCGGTCCAGCCGATCGGACGATGGTAGCGCAACGCCGCCGCGCACGTCGTTATGGCGCGGCCGTGCACGGGACAGTGCACTTAACAGCGCGCGAATAAAGTCGGCGCTACACTCGGCCAGTCCTCGCAAGGCCGCAGTCGCGCGCCGTACGCGCAAATCTCCACGATTTGCGCGCGAAGTCGCAACAACGCGCATGCATGGCCTTCGATTGATCGAACGCAGTCAACAATCATCGACAGTCCCCACACCGGAGAGCCGCCTCATGTCCACGCTAAACATCAACGGCGAGACCCACACGATCGACGCGCCACCCGACATGCCGCTGCTCTGGGTGCTGCGCGACATCGTCGGGCTGACCGGCACCAAGTTCGGTTGCGGCATTGCGCAATGCGGCGCCTGCACGGTGCATCTGGACGGCGAGCCCACGCGCTCCTGCGTGCTGCCGGTCGCGGCGCTCGAAGGCCGCAAGATCACGACGATCGAGGCCGTGGGCGCGACCCCCGCCGGGCAGAAAGTGCAGAAGGCGTGGCGCGAGATCGACGTGGTGCAGTGCGGTTACTGCCAGTCGGGGCAGGTGATGTCGGCGGCGGCGCTGATCGCCGCCAACCCGAACCCCACCGATGCCGATATCGACGCCGCCATGGCCGGCAATATCTGCCGCTGCGGCACCTATAGCCGCATCCGCGCGGCCATCAAGCAAGCCGCGAAGGAGGCCTGAGCGATGTCACAAGGTCTCCTCGATGCGCAGAACGGCGCTGCGCGTGCATCCGCTATCGCGACGATTTCCCGGCGCAGCTTCCTCAAGCTCGGCGCGGCGGCCGGCGGCGGGCTGCTGCTCGGCTTCAGTGTCGGCGCGGGCGCGCAGGGCGATAGCGCCGCGCGTAAATCGGTGGTCGGCGGCGACGGCAACGAGACGCAGCAGGACGGCGTTTTCGAGCCGAACGCCTTCGTGCAGATCGACCGCGGCGGCAAGGTCACGCTGATCATCCCGAAGGTGGAGATGGGACAGGGCGTCTACACGTCGATTCCGATGCTGATCGCCGAGGAACTCGAAGTGCCGCTCGACAGCGTGACGATCGACCACGCGCCGCCCGACGCGAAGCTGTTCACCGATCCGCTGCTGGGCGGCCAACTGACGGGTGGCTCGACCTCGATCCGTTACGCCTGGGAGCCGATGCGCCGCGCGGGCGCGACAGCGCGCACGGTGCTGATCGCGGCGGCTGCGCAGCAATGGCAGGTCGATCCCGCCGCCTGCCACGCGAAAAATGGCGAAGTGCTGCACGACGCGAGCGGGCAGCGCGCGTCTTACGGCCAGCTTGTGGATGCGGCGGCGAAGCTGCCCGCGCCGCAGAACGTCGCGCTCAAAAATCCCAAGGATTTCACCATCGTCGGCAAGCCCACGAAGCGGCTCGATTCGCCGGAAAAAGTCGATGGTTCGGCACTGTTCGGGCTCGACGTGCGCCTGCCCAATATGGTCTACGCGGCCATCGTCAATTGTCCGGTGTTCGGCGGCACGCTCGTGCGCGTGGACGACACGCACGCGAAGCAGATTCCCGGCGTCACGCAGATCGTCAAGATCGATAACGGCGTGGCCGTGATCGGCGCGCATACCTGGGCCGCGAAGCGCGGCGCGGCGGCGCTCGTGATCGAATGGAACGAGGGCACGGCGGCGAATCTGTCGATGAAGCAGATCGTCGGCGATCTGGCCAATGCCGCGCAGCAGCAGCCCGGCGCCGTCGCGCGCAAGGACGGCGACGTGCAGCAGGCCTTTGGCGGCGCCAAAACGCGTGTCGATGCGGTCTATCAGCAGCCGTTTCTCGCGCACGCGACCATGGAGCCGATCAACTGCACCGTGCACGTGCGCGCCGACGCCTGCGAAATCTGGGTTGGCACCCAGGTGCCCACGCGCGCCGTGGACGCGGGCGTGGCCGTGACGGGCCTCAAGCCCGAGCAGATCGTGCTGCATAACCATCTGCTCGGCGGCGGTTTCGGGCGGCGGCTCGAAGTCGATGCGATCACCCAGGCGCTCAAGGTCGGCAAGCAGCTGAGCACGCCCGTGAAGGTGTTCTGGACGCGCGAGGAAGATATCCAGCACGACATGTACCGGCCGTTCTACTACGACCGCATTTCGGCCGGACTCGACGCCAACGGCAAGCCGGTGGCGTGGCAGCATCGCATCGTCGGCTCGTCGATCATGGCGCGTTTTGCGCCGCCCGCGTTCAAGAACGGCATTGACCCGGACGCCGTCGAAGTGGCCGCCGATCTGCCCTACGACCTGCCCAATCAACTGATCGAATACGTGCGCCAGGAACCGCATACGGTGCCCACGGCCTTCTGGCGCGGCGTCGGGCCGACGCGCGGCACCTTCGTGGTGGAGAGCTTTATCGACGAATGCGCGGCGGCCGCGAAGACCGACCCCGTGCAGTACCGGCGCAATCTGCTGGGCAAGTCGCCGCGCGCGCTGGGCGTGCTCGACGTGGCCACGCGCGCGGCCAACTGGGGACCGCCGATGCCGAAGGGACAAGGGCGCGGTGTTTCCGTGATGCACGCGTTCGGCAGCTTTTTCGCGATGGTCGCCGACGTGACCGTGAGCAACGGCGAAGTGCGCGTGAACCGCGTGGTGGCGGCTGTCGATTGCGGCATGGTGGTGAACCCGACGACCATCGAAGCGCAGGTGCAGGGCGGCATCGTGTTCGGGATTTCGGCGGCGCTGTTTAGCGAGATCACGATCGAGCGCGGGCGCGTCACGCAGCGCAATTTCACCGATTACCGCATCCTGCGCATCGACGAATCGCCGGTGATCGAAGTGCATATCGTGCCGAGCGCCGAAGCGCCGGGCGGAATCGGCGAGCCGGGCACGGCGGCGCTTGCGCCCGCGGTGACCAACGCGATCTACGCGGCCACCGGGCAGCGGCTGCGGCATCTGCCCGTGGGCCGTCAGCTCATGAACGCCCAAACCGCCTGAGGAGGACGACGATGAAGCCATTCAACGCATCCTCCCGCGCGCGAGGATTTGCTGCTCACTGCCTGGCCGTTTCGGCGACCGCGATCACCGTGGCGCTCGCGCCCGCCTATGCCTGCGCAGCCGATTCCAGCGCCGATGCCGCCACCATCCAGCGCGGCGCCTATCTCGCCCAGGCGGGCGATTGCGCGGCCTGCCACACGGCGCCCCACGGCAAACCGTTCGCCGGCGGCCTGCCGATGAACACGCCGCTCGGGCGCATCTACACGACCAACATCACGCCCGACCCGGACACGGGCATCGGCGGCTATACGCAGGACGATTTCGCGCGCGCCTTGCGCGAAGGCGTGGCGAAGGACGGCCACAACCTCTATCCGGCGATGCCTTATCCGTCCTACGCCAAAGTACGCGACGACGACGTGGCCGCGCTCTACGCCTACTTCATGCATGGCGTGCAACCGGTCAAGGCGGCCAATCGCGACAGCGACATCAAATGGCCGATGAACATGCGCTGGCCGCTCAAGCTCTGGAACATCGTGTTCCTCAAGAAGGGCGCTTATCAGGACAAACCGGACAAAGACGCCGCCTGGAATCGCGGCGCGTATCTGGTGCAAGGGCTCGGTCACTGCGGCTCGTGCCATACGCCGCGCGGCATCGGCTTCAACGAACAGGCGCTCGACGATAGCGGCAGCGAATTCCTGAGCGGCGCGCTGCTCGACGGCTGGTTCGCCTCGAATCTCACGGGCGAGCACAACACCGGGCTTGGCCGCTGGACCCAGGCCGATCTCGCGCAATTCCTCAAGACGGGCGCGAACCAGCACGCGTCGGCGTTCGGCGCGATGACGAGCGTGATCAACAACAGCACCCAGGCGCTCAATGACGCCGATGTCAGCGCGATCGCCGGTTATCTGAAGTCGCTGCCGGCGGCGGGCGGCAGTGGCGCACCGGCCTATGCCTACGATCCGCAGGCGACCAGAGTGTCGCTCTCGCGGCCCGCGAACGATGCGGGCGCGCGCGTCTACACGGCGTACTGCATGCACTGCCACGGCGCCGACGGACGCGGATTCGCGCCGATGTTCGCGCCGCTGGCGGGTAATCCGAACGTGCTGGAAAAGGAGGCCGCGTCGCTCATCAACGTCACGCTCAACGGCACCGACGACCTTGTGATCCGGGGCATTCCGGCGCCGTATCCGATGCCCTCGTATCGCGACCAGTTGAACGACCAGCAGATCGCCGATGTGCTGAGCTTTATCCGCGCGGGCTGGAACAATCGCGCGGGCGCGGTGAGCGCGGGCGATGTCGCGAAACTGCGTAGCGCGACGCAACCCGAAGCGCAGACGGCGCAGGCACAAGGAGCGACGCAGTGAAGCGCGCGGCGGCCGGCGTTGCGCTGTCCGCCGCGTCTTTGGATGTGCCGTCGCCATTGCCGATCGTGCCTTTGCGGCGCAAGGATTTGCCGATTGAGACCGCTGCGCTCGCGCGCTACATGGTCGGCAAGATGCTGGTTCACGACCTGCCGGAGGGGCGCGTGGCGGGGCGGATTGTCGAAGTCGAAGGCTATCCGCCCGGCGACTCCACGGGCCATGCCTTCATCGGGCGGCGTGGGTGGAACGCGTCGCTTTTCCTCGCGCGCGGGCACGCTTATGTGCGGCTGACTTACGGCCTGTCCTGGATGCTCAACATGGCGAGCGAAGCGCAGGACGTGGGCGCGGGCGTGCTGTTTCGCGCCGTCGAACCGCTCGAAGGTCTGGAGCTGATGGCGGCGCGCAGGCCGGGCGTGCCGCAGCGCGATCTCACGCGCGGGCCGGGACGGATGACGCAGGCGTTCGGGATCGGCGCGAGTTTCGATGGCGTCGATTTATGCAGCGGCGAGGGATTGTGGATAGGACGCCTTGACGTGCCGGCGCGGGCAGTGGGCGTGACCACGCGCATCGGTTTATCGCGTGAACAGGATAGACCGCTGCGTTTCTACGAGATCGGCAGTCCTTACGTCAGCGGACCGCGCAAGCTGCTGGCGTCGACCTGAAAATACGATGCGATCCGATTTTTACGCCGATTTTTGCATCCGGCGGATTGTTGCTTTCTACGGAACTGTATTTTGGAGAAATAAGTATTTCCCCTGGTCGCTTCGCTTCATAGACTGTTAAGCACTGGCCCGATGGAGCGCTGCTCCAACGAGGCCCGGCACAACAAGCGATGGAGGTAAATACCATGAAGACCCGTACCCTTATTCAGGCCGCGATCGTCGCGGCGTTCGTGGCCGCACCGGCTTTGTCGTTCGCGCAGTCGGTGGACCAGAACAATGCTCCGAAGACCCGCGCCGAAGTGCGCGCCGAGTTGATCCAGATCGAGCAGGCCGGCTACAACCCGGCCACCGCTAACGACTCCAATTATCCGCATGACATCCAGGCTGCCGAAGCGCGCGTTTCGCAGCAGGAAGGCGTCGCGCAGACCCAGCCGACGGCCGATACCGGCTACGGCGGTGCATCGATGGGATCGTCGCAATCGGGTAGCCAGCCCGCCACGCTTGCGCCGCAGCAGCGCACGTATTTTGGCAATTGAGCGGGAACTGAGCCGTAACTGACTTCGATCCGACATACCGGCGTGACAAAACAAGCGGCCTGCTTTGCGCAGGCCGCGTATGACCGTAACGGTCGCATTCCAACTCACACTTTCGCGTGATTTTTCATGCGTGGAACCTCCGCCGCCGTAAGGTGGCTTCGCCCAACCCGCCCCCGGATTGGGCTTTTTTCGCTGAAATGTGTGCGTTGGAGCGCGAAAAGCGCAGCGGATGCGCGCTCAGGTGCCAGGACCGCCGGTGATGTAATGCTCGAGTTGCGAAATGGTGAACTGCTGCTCGGCGATGATTTCCTTCACCAGGTCGCCGATCGACACCATGCCGATGAGCTTGCCGTCTTCCATGACCGGCAGGTGGCGCATGCGCCGTTCGGTCATCAGCGCCATACAGTCGTAGGTGGTTTGCTCGAGCTGCACGAAGCGCACGTGCGGGGTCATGATGTCGCGCACGGCGGTCGTTTTCGACGAGCGGTCCATCAGCACGATCTTGCGCGCGTAATCGCGTTCGGTCACGATGCCGACGATCGCCTCGCCATCGACGACGACCAGCGCGCCGATGTGCTTTTCGGCCATCAGGCGGATCGCGTCGAAGACCGAATCGTTGACGCCGATGGTGTAGACCGCTTGTTCCGGCTTGGATTTAAGTACCTGTGCAACGCTCGTCATGGGGCGACTCCAGTTCGTCCTTCTTTTCGTTCGATCCGTTCGGTCATAGCCGGGAAGAAAGCCATCGAGGCCTATGCAGTATAGGCTGACGGCCGCGCGGGCGGCGTCGGGGTATGCGCGGGGTTGGCCGTTGCGCGGCGCTGTGCGGGGCCCGATCCCCCTGGCGGCGTAGGGCTGCCCGAGGTGCGCGGGGCGAGCCGGGTCAAATGGCGGTACACTCCGGTTCCGAACTTCAATCCGGCCCTGCGCCGGTTTCTGCCAGTCATTTGTTCCAGATCATGCCTACGCTTCAAGAGCCGTCCTGCGCTGACGGCGACAACGCCAACGAATGCGTCGTACTTGACGCGAGCGCCACGCTGCCGACCCGTTACGGCACCTTCGAGTCCTACGTCTATCGGGTCAAGGATGGCGGCGCCGAACACTGCGCGCTCGTGATGGGCGACGTGGGGAGCGGCGAGCCCGTGCTGGCGCGCCTGCATTCCGAATGTCTGACCGGCGATGTGTTCGGTTCCTACCGCTGCGACTGCGGCGAACAGCTCGATCTCGCACTGCGCTATATCGCGGCCGAAGGCCGTGGCGTGCTGCTTTATCTGCGTGGCCACGAAGGGCGCGGCATCGGCCTGTCGAACAAGATCCGCGCGTACCAGCTGCAGCAGCAGGGCCGCGATACCGTCGAGGCGAACCGCGATCTCGGCCTGCCCGACGACGCCCGCGAATATGATTCGGCGGCCGCGATCCTGCGCCTGCTCAAGGTCAATTCGGTGCGCCTGATGAGCAACAATCCGAAGAAGTTCGACACGCTGTCGAAGCACGGTATTCCGGTGGTCGAACGCGTCGCGCTGGCGATTCCGATGCGCGAGGAAAACGAGCACTACATCCGCACGAAGCAGGTCAAGTTTGGCCATTACTTCGAGGAAAACGAGTAATACGAATTGCGCGGTGCGCGCCATCCGGCCTACGCCGTTTGGCCTGGTGTTCCGCGCATGCGGAACGGAATATGCTCACTCCCATGCACGAATGCAGACAAACAAAAGGGGAGAGTATGAGTCACCGTTCCACGCCGCCGCCGCGCCGTTTCGGCGCGCCGCTTGCGGCCGTTACTGCCGTTTTCCTTGCCGCTGGGCTTTCGCTCGGCTCCGCTGAGGCTTACGCGCAAAGTCAGGCCTATACCAGCGAACCTGTCGATCTCTACGCCGGGCCATCCGGCGACTACCCCGTCGTGACCGAACTCGGGCCGAATGTGCCTGTCACGGTGATGGGCTGCGTCAGCGATTATTCATGGTGCGACGTGGCCATGCCGGGCATGCGCGGCTGGGTCTACGCGGGCTATCTCACCTACCCGTATCAAGGCGGCTATGTGCCGCTGGAAGGGTATGGGGCGGCGATCGGCTTGCCTATCGTGACGTTTTCCATCGGCGCCTATTGGGGCAGTTTCTACCGCGACCGCTCGTGGTATGGCGACCGCGAGCGCTGGTCGCACGTGCCGCCGCCGGGATATGGCGGCCATCCGTCGGGGCCGCCGCCCGGGCCGCGTGGCGGGCCTCAGGGCGGGCAAGGCCGGCCACCCGCGCCGCAAGTCGGTGGCGGGCGTGCGCCGGGTGGCGTTGCGCGAAGGTTCGCTGGTCGTCAATTCGTCGCAGGGCGGCGGCACCAAGGACACCTGGGTGCTGGAGCGACAGGCGAGCTGAAACCTATACACTCATCAGCAATCCGAATTAACTG
>NZ_JAAGPR010000043.1 GCF_017104965.1 Paraburkholderia sp. Ac-20340 | reverse complement strand
GCAGTAGACGAGCGTCTTGTTCGGGATGCTGCCGGCGTGCGCGAGCGGCGCGCCTGCAATCGATGCCGCTGCGAGCGCCACGAGCGAGGTCATTCGTGCTGCACGCAACAGGTTGTTTTCTTTCATGTTTCCTCCAGTTCGATGCCGGCCGGGGCCAGCGTAGCGCGATCTTACTTGAGCACATGCCGCAGCCACAAGCGAGCCAAAAGTCCCGCCGCCTCTGGAAAACGCCGGGTTGACAGGAATGCCGGTTGACTCATGGTGCGGTGCAGCGCGCCTCCCTTCTTTTGCGCCCTTTTTACTGTCTGCGCTACCACCTTAGTCCGTCAGAACGATCCGTGCATCGTGGCGGGCCAGGGCGTTCGAGATGTGAGGAATTGTCAAAGCGGACGCCAAAACGCGGACGCAGAGACCGCTCGTCAAACTGCGTGGCGCGGCGCTTCTGCGCACCACGCGTGCCACATGTGACGGAAGGCGGATTCCATGGCGCGCGCAAAGCGCGGGCCGTCCATCAGCGCGGACGCGAGCATGCGCTCGCGCAAACCCGCGCGCAGCGCAGCCAGGCGCGGCAGATCGGCGGCAAGCGCGGTGACGATGCGCACGTAGCTGGCGTCGTCGTGCGCGGCCAGTTCCGGCAGGCCGAGATTCGCCAGCAGGGAAAGCCCCGCACGGCTCGCGGCCACGCGGCCCGCTCGCGTGGGCACCGGCACGCCCATCCAGAACGCGTCGAGGCTCGTGGTGTGACCGTTGTAGGGAACCGTCTCCAGACCGATGTCGATCTGCGCGTAAGTGCGCAGGTAATCGGCGCGCTTCTGGTAGCCGACAAAGCGCACGCGCGCGAGATCGATGCCATGCGCCGCGAGCCGTTTGGTCAACCGCTCGCGCAGCGAGCCTTCGGGCGCGAGCAGGATAAGACGCGCGTCAGGCAGCGCGGCGAGTACGCACGACCAGAGTGCGAGCGTCGCATCGGTGAGCTTGCACGGATTGTTCAGACAGCCAAAAGTGATATGGCCGGCCTCCAGCGCCGGCAGCGCGCCGATCTGCATGTTGCGGTCGGCTTCGTCGAGCGGCGCGTAGCACCAGAAGGTGTCGGGCAGGCGCAGCGAGCGTTCGGTGTACTGGGCATCGACGCGCGGATCGTCCAGCGGATCGAGACGCGCATCGGTCAGCCGCCAGTCGATCGCCGGGCTGCCGGTCGTGCCCGGATACGCGAGCCACGCCACCTGAACCGGCGCGGGCCGCATCGCAAAGAGACGCCGCCGCGCGCTGGCCATATGCATCGTCAGATCGACGAGGATGTCGATGCCGTCTTCGCGCACCTGCTGCGCGATCTGTGCGTCGTCGAGTGCGTGGACGTCGCGCCACCGATCGACATGGCCGACGATGCGCTGCGTGATGGGATCGGGTTGCGCCACGCTCGCGTAGCAGACGATCTCGAACGCCGCGTGATCGTGATTGGCAAAGAGCGGCAGCGTGAACAGCGACTGGCAGTGATTGCGGAAATCCGGCGATACATAGCCGATGCGCAGGCGGCGCGCCGGATCGCGAACGTTAGCGTGCTGCGCCGTGGCGTCGTACAGCGCGGCCTCGTGCTGCTGGAAAAAGCGCTCGGCTTCGGCACGGATGGCGGCGCCGTCGTCGGTGACGAAGAGCGTGGCGTAGGCGAGATCGCCGTGCGCGGATTCGTCGGCGGGATCGTGCGCGAGCACGGCGCGCATCGACTCGATGGCATCGGTCGTTTCGCCTGCCTTCATCAGCAGACCGGCGAGTACGTTGTGGGTATGCGCCACATGCGGCGCGAGCTCGACGGCGCGCTGGAACGCCGCGATGGCTTCACTTTCGCGGTGCGTTTCCATGAAGAGGCTGCCGAGGTTGCGCC
The DNA here is from genome assembly GCF_017104965.1 of Paraburkholderia sp. Ac-20340. Classification (GTDB taxonomy): domain Bacteria; phylum Pseudomonadota; class Gammaproteobacteria; order Burkholderiales; family Burkholderiaceae; genus Paraburkholderia. The sequence goes on along the minus strand of NZ_JAAGPR010000043.1, from coordinate 59,970 downwards.
ACGCATCGGCGAAAGCGGGACGCAGCGCGAGTGCGCGCTCGATCAGCGGCTGGGCTTCGGCGTGACGGCCGTCTTCGGCGAGCAGGGTGCCGAGGTTATTGGGGACGTCGGCATCGTTCGGCACATGGTCGAGCGCCCTGCGCAGGACCGCTTCGCTTTCGGCGCGCCGGTCCTGCTCGCGCAGCAGATTGCCGAGCGCCAGCCACGCGGGTGCGCAGGCGGCGTCGAGCGCGAGCGCGCGTAGCAGCGCAGCTTCCGCGGCCGGGACATCGTCACTGGCGCGCAGCGCTGCGGCATGACGCACGAGATCGAGCGGCGCGTTGATTGGTTCCATCGGTTCCACCGTTGCCATCGTTTCCGCCAGTTGCGGCGCAGCAATGCCGCCGTGCTGCTGGGCGCACCAGTCGTTCCACATATGCCGGAACGCCGCCTCCATATGATGCGCGAAACGCGCGCCGTCCATCAGCGGCGACGCCTGCATGCGCGCACGCAGCGTGGCCCGCAGGTGCGCGAGGCGCGGCAGATCGCGGGCGAGCCCGACAACAATACGCACATAGGCGGCATCGCTGTCTGCGGCGAGTTCCTGCAGACCGAGATTGGCCAGCAACGACAGGCCGGCCCGCCCCGCCGCCGCGCGCCCCACGCGCGTGGGCACGGGCACGCCCATCCAGAAGGCGTCGAGGCTCGTGGTGTGGCCGTTGTACGGCACCGTGTCGAGCGCGATGTCGATCTGCGAGTAAGTGCGCAGGTAATCGCCGCGATGCTGGAAGCCGATAAAGCCCACGCGCGCCGGATCGATGCCATGTGCGGCGAGCCGCTTCGCCAGTCGTTCGCGCGCGCTGCCGGCGGGCGCCATGAGGATCAGCCGGGCGTCGGGCAGCGCCGCGAACACGCCCGACCAGAGCGCGAGCGTCGCGTCGGTGAGTTTGCCGGTGTTGTTCAGACAGCCGAATGTGATCTGGCCTGCGGCGGCGGCTGGCAACGCCGCCACTTCGACGCCCGGCGCCAGTGCGTCGTAGCACCAGAACGCATCGGGCAGACGCAGCGATCGTTCGGTGTACTGCGCGTCCACGCGTGCGTCGCCCAGCGGATCGAGCCACGGATCGGTAAGCCGCCAGCCGATCGCGGCGCTGCCCGTCGTCCCCGGATACGCGAGCCACGCCACCTGCACGGGCGCGGGCCGCCGCGCAAATACGAGCCGCCGCGCGCCGTTCATATGCATCGTGAGGTCGACGAGGATGTCGATACCGTCGGCGCGAATCTGCTGCGCGAGCCGGTCGTCGTCGTAATCGCGCACGTCGCGCCAGATGTCGGCGTAGGCGGCAAGTTGCTGCGTCACCGCGTCGGGCGTCATCACGGTCGAATAGCAGACGATCTCGAAAGCCGCGTGATCGTGATGCGCAAGCAGCGGCGTCATGAACAGGCGCTGGCAATGCTCGCGAAAGTCCGGCGACACATAGCCGATGCGCAATCGCCGCGCAGGTTCGCGCGTGTTGTCATGCATGACGGCCGGGGCGAGCCACTGCGCTTCGTGCCACGCGCAGAAGGCTTCGGCCTCGGCGCGGATGATGGCGGCGTCGTCCGTCGCGAACGCGAGCATGTAGGTGAGATTGCTGTGTGCTTCGGCATTGTCGGGCCGCAATTCGAGCGCGCGACGGTAGGTTGTGATCGACTGCGCAATGTCGCCGCTTGCCCTGAAGACGTTACCGAGATTGCCGAGTGCATCGGAAAAATCCGGCTTGAGCTCGACCGCGCGCGCGAATGCCCGCTGGGCCTCGTCGATATTGCTGACTTCGTAGAACAGGTTGCCGAGGCCGTTCCACGCGTGGGCGTTGCGCGGGTCCAGTTCGATGGCGCGCGAGAATGTTGCGCGCGCCAGCTCGAACTGGCCGTTCCTGCGTTGCTGGCTGCCGAGCGTCGCCAGCAGCAGCGCCGAATCTGGCTGCACCGTTCGCGCATGTTCGAGCAGCGCCAGCGCCTCGGCGTGCTGGTTCTCATCGAGCAGCGCCGCGGCGAGATTGATGTACGAATAAGTGTGCGACGGATCGAGTGCCAGCGCGCGGCGCAGCGGTGCAATTGCCTGCGCGGAAGCGCCGTTACCGACCAGCAGGCTGCCGTAGTTGTAGTGCGCGAGGATGTTGTCCGGCTGTTGCTCGATCAGGCGTTCGAACATGGCGCTGGCGCGTGCCGTATCGCGTCGCGCGGCGTAGAGGTTCGCGAGATTGTTCAGTGCAGCTGAACACGCCGGATCGAGTTCAAGTGCACGCTCGAGCAGAGCCTGGGCCTGCCCGGCCCCATCGGGATCGAGCGCCAGCGCCTGGCTTACGAGGATTTCCGCTGTTTCGTGTGTCGCCGCCGCCCGGCTCAGCAACGCCCTGGCGGCGGCCCGGTCGCGCCCCAGCAGGATGACGCCGGCCAGATGCAAGGCGTCCGCATCGCGCGGATCTGCCGCAATGAGCCTTTCGCAGCAGGCGAGCGCTGCATCGTGCGCGCCCGCGCGCCACGCATCCAGGGCTTGCGAATAGGTGAGGACGGGGCCGAGCGAAAGAGTGGAAGCAGTCATGACGATGGCGCGCGGTGTGCGAGCGGCGCCGGAGAATGAGCAAAAGTTTGATTTTGATCACGTCTCAAAACGCTGTGGCTGATCTGCGTCAGCCCGTCACATCCTGCTGCTGCGGGGTTTCCCACCTGCCCCCAAATAAAAAACGCGCGAGCCGCTTTTGCAGCATCGCGCGTTGTGCAGACTGCGCGGGCCGAACCCGCGCGTCGAGGTGAAACTCAGTGCGAACGCAGTGCCAACTCAGGGGAACAGACGTTCGCAGATCGCCTTCGTCGCCGGCGCCGCGTTGAGCGTGTAGAAGTGCAGACCCGGCACGCCCGCATCGACGAGACGGCGGCACAGGTCCGTCACCACGTCGAGGCCGAACGCGCGAATCGACTCGCGGTCGTCGCCGAAGCTTTCCAGACGTTTCGCGACCCAGCGCGGCACTTCGGCGCCGCACATCTCCGAGAAACGCATCAGCTGCGAGTAATTCGTGATCGGCATGATGCCCGGCACGATGGGAATATCGACGCCCAGCTTCTGCGCTTCTTCGACAAAGCGGAAATACGCATCCGCGTTGAAGAAGTACTGCGTGATCGCCGAATCCGCGCCCGCTTTCACCTTCTGCGCGAACGCTTCCAGATCGTGACGCGGCGAGCGCGCCTGCGGATGGTATTCGGGATAAGCGGCCACTTCGATGTGGAACGCGTCGCCGGTTTCCTCGCGGATAAAGGCGACGAGATCCGACGCGTAGCGCAGCTCGCCCATTTCGCCCATGCCCGAAGGCAGGTCGCCGCGCAGCGCCACGATATGGCGGATGCCATGCGCGCGGTACTGGCCGAGGATGTCACGCAGACTGTCGCGGGTCGCGCCGATGCACGACAGGTGCGGCGCCGCATCGACGCCTTCCTTGGCGATTTCCGCGACGGTGTCGAGCGTGCCCTGTTGCGTCGAGCCGCCCGCACCGAAGGTCACCGACACGAAGCGCGGCTTGTGCATGAGCAGTTGCGCACGCGTGGCGCGCAGCTTCTCGACGCCTTCAGCGGTCTTGGGCGGGAAGAATTCGAATGAGAGTTCGATCGGTTTCATGATCGCTTTCTTGATGAGCCGGCCTGCGCGCAGGGCGCGGGCCGGCGAGCGTCAGCCGAGGCTGCGGTTGCCGAAGATCAGCGCCGACAGCAGCCACGAGACGATGCTGTAGAGGATCGAGCCAAAAAACGCCGACCAGAATCCCGACACCTCGAAGCCCTTGAGCAAGGACGCCGCCAGCCAGAAGCACAGCGCGTTCACCACGAGGATGAACAGGCCGAGCGTGACGATCGTCACGGGCAGCGTCAGCACGATGAGCACCGGGCGCAGCACGGCGTTGATGAGGCCCAGCACGAGCGCGACGATCAGCGCGGTGCCGAAGCTGCGCACGTGGATCGACGGAACGAGCCAGGTAATGATCAGCAGCGCGAGCGCATTGATCAGCCAGGTGAGCAGCACGGTCATATTGGAGTCCTCTTGCGTCGTGGTTATGCGGTGCGCCCGCGCACGTTAAAAATAGCGCGCGGGCGTAGGCACAGCATCGGGCCGGTCGCTTAAAGGCGGCTTAAAAATAAGGGCCGCCTCGTAGCGCTTTTGTATCTGACCGTAACGATCGGCCGGGTGACCGGCTTAGTAACGGTAGTGGTTCGGCTTGAACGGCCCGTTCTTGTCGACGCCGATGTACGAAGCCTGATCGTCCGACAGCACCGACAGGTTCGCACCGATGCGCGCCAGATGCAGACGCGCGACCTTTTCGTCGAGGTGCTTGGGCAGCACGTAGACCTTGTTCTCGTACTTCTGGCCTTCGACGAACAATTCGATCTGCGCGAGCGTCTGGTTCGTGAACGAGTTCGACATCACGAACGACGGGTGGCCCGTGGCGCAGCCCAGGTTCACCAGGCGGCCTTCGGCCAGCAGGATCACGCGCTTGCCGTCCGGGAAAATGATGTGGTCGACTTGCGGCTTGATGTTGTCCCACTGGTACTGGCGCGTGGACGCAACGTCGATTTCCGAGTCGAAGTGACCGATGTTGCAGACGATCGCGTTGTGGCGCATCGCCTTCATGTGGTCATGGCCGATCACGTGGTAGTTGCCGGTTGCCGTCACGAAGATGTCGGCCTTGTCGGCAGCGTATTCCATCGTCACGACGCGGTAGCCTTCCATCGCCGCCTGCAGTGCGCAGATCGGATCGATTTCCGTGACCCACACGGTCGCGCCCAGACCGCGCAGCGATTGCGCGCAGCCCTTGCCCACGTCGCCGTAACCTGCGACGACCGCGATCTTGCCCGCGATCATCACGTCGGTGGCGCGCTTGATGCCGTCGACGAGCGACTCGCGGCAGCCGTACAGGTTGTCGAACTTCGACTTCGTGACCGAGTCGTTGACGTTGATGGCCGGGAACGGCAGACGGCCTTCCTTCTCCATCTGGTACAGACGATGCACGCCCGTGGTGGTTTCTTCGGTCACGCCCTTGATGTGCGCGAGGCGCGTCGAGTACCACGTCGGATCGACGTCGAGGTGAGCCGCGATCGACTTGTACAGCGCGACTTCTTCTTCGTTCGTGGGCTTGGCGATGACCGAGCGGTCCTTTTCAGCCTTCGAGCCGAGGATCAGCAGCAGCGTTGCGTCGCCGCCGTCGTCCAGGATCATGTTGGCGAATTCGCCGTTCGGCCATTCGAAAATGCGGTGCGAGAATTCCCAGTATTCGTCGAGCGATTCGCCCTTGAATGCGAACACCGGCGTGCCGCCCGCAGCGATGGCGGCGGCAGCGTGATCCTGCGTCGAGAAGATGTTGCACGAGGCCCAGCGCACGTCGGCGCCCAGCGCCGTCAGCGTTTCGATCAGCACGCCGGTCTGGATCGTCATGTGCAGCGAACCGGCGATGCGCGCGCCCTTCAGCGGCTGCTGCGCCTTGTATTCTTCGCGGGTTTGCACGAGGCCGGGCATTTCGGTTTCGGCGATATCGAGTTCCTTGCGGCCCCAGGCAGCAAGCGACATATCGGCGACGATGAAATCTTTGGCTTGATCTTGCGGAATTGCGGCGTTCATCACGCCCTCCTTTCTAAAAGTGACTAGAAATTAAAGACGTGAGCGCCGTTTTTTCAGTGCGGCGGCTTTTTGAAAGCCAACCGGATTGAGCGCCTTCGAGCCTGGCGGGTCATGCGGTGTTTACCGCGCCCCGTCGCAACGCTCCTCGAAGACGAGGCGTGATTGTAGCAAAACGCGATGACAGACGCGCGTCGCTACGGACGCGCGGCAGGGTTAATCGGCGTGAATCGAGGTGAATCTTGGGGTGAAGCGCTTATCGATCCGGCACGCTGGCCGCGCGCAGCTGGCGCAGGTTGGTGTAAGCGGCGTCGAGAAACGCGCGCGAGGCGCGCAACGTCGCTTCGTGCTCGACCGGATCGGCTTCGGCGTAACCCATCTGGATATTCAGAAAGCGCTCCGGGTAGATGCCGCCCCGATAGTGCATGCGCACGTGTTTTGCATCGGTCAGACGGCGCTGCTCGAAGATCTCGCCGAGCACCCAGGACAACGCGCCGTCTTCGCCGCCGTGACGCCGGAACACATCGTCCATCGGAAAGCCGCCGAGCGAGAGGAACACGCTGCGCCGCATCACCAGACTGCCGGGCACGGTGTTGCTGAGCACGGCGGCATGACGCTCGAAATCGGGATGACGGGTCAGGCGCTGCGGAAAATCGGCGAATTCGACGTTCAGACGCACCGCGGCTTCCTGCGGATGCGCCTGCAGATGAGCCGACGCGGCGGCCAGGGCGCCGGGCAGATATTCGTCGTCGGCGTCGAGGAAGGCGATCAGCGGCGTGCTCGCGTGCAGCGCGCCCCAGTTGCGCGCGCGGGCCGCGCCGCCTTTGGACACGGTTTGCAGCAGGCGGATGCGCGGTTCGTGCATGCCGTAGGTGCGCACGATGGACGCCGATGCGTCGATCGAACCGTCATCGACGACCAGAATCTGCGCGGCTTCGGCTTGCGCGAGGCTGCTTTGCAGCGCGCGCGCAATGGTGGCAGCGCCGTTGTAACAAGGGATGATGATCGAAATGAGGGACATGTAACGCGACGCCGATTCAGTCAGGGCAGCAGCTTAGGAAAGCCGATCAAAGCCCATAAAGGCCCATAAAAGCCCGAATCTTAGGTGCGTCGCGAAATGTCCTGTGGGATTGGCGTGCGCTGAACGGCGGACTTCATGACGCAATCGTCAGAAGCCCCGCAAATCGTCATCGTCCTAAATGGGCCTCAGACCGGCAGAAAGCCCAGCGCGGGTGCGAGCAGCACCATCACCACGCCCGCGATCATCATCGTCAGGCTGGCGACCACGCCCTCTTCGCGGCCGAGTTCGCGTGCTTTCGCGGTGCCCACGCCGTGCGCCGCCGCGCCGAACAGCGCGCCGCGTGCGAGACGCGTGCGCAGCGGCACGAGGCCCAGCACCAGCTCGCCGAACAGCATGCCGCACACGCCCGTGGCGATCACGAACAGCGCAGTGAGGTCGCGCGGCGCGTGGATCTTGTCGGAGACGGCGAGCGCGAAAGGCGTCGAGATCGAGCGCGTCATGAGGCTGCGTTGCAGATCCGGCGACAGATGCAGCAGCTTGGCGAGCGCGAGCGAACCGCCCACCGCCACGATGATGCCGACCGTCACGCCAACGGTGAGCGAAATCCAGTGGCGCTTGAGCAGATCGCGGTATTCGTAGATCGGCACGGCAAACGCCACCGTGGCCGGGCCGAGCAGCCACATCAGCCAGCGCGTGTCCTGAAAATAGACCGGATACGGAATATGCAGCAGCAGCACGAAGGCGCCGAGCACGGCCGGCACGGCCACCAGCGGCGTGAGCCACGGTGAGGGAAAGCGCGCGTAGGCGAGCTTCGAAGCGAAGTAGAGCGCGACGGTCAGAATGAAGCAGCCTGCGGCGATCAGCCGCGAGGCATCGTCGGCGAACAGTGAGGCGTAGAACGTGTTCATGACGGCTTCATCCTTTGGGAGTGCTTAGATTACGTGTCAGATTGCTTGCGCCGGGCAGCGCCTAAACTCAGGCGCGCGCCAGATGTCGTGCGAGGCGCACGTGCTGCACGCGGCGCAGCGCGAGGCGGCGTTCCAGCCGCGCGGCCTGCTCGACGGCGAAGGCCACCGCGAACATCACCATCAGCGTGCCGCCGACCACCACCAGCGCGAGGCGCCAGCCGTCGGCGCGAAACAGGCCGCCGTACTGCACCGCCGCCACGGCGGCCGGGATGAAGAACAGCAGCATGTCGGAGAGCAGCCAGTCGGCGCCCGCCTTGACCCAGCGCGGCGTCACGCCGCCGCAGAACAGCAGCGCCAGCAGCAGCACGAGGCCCACCACGCCGCCCGGCACCGGCAGATGCGCGGCGCGCGTGAGCGTATCGGCGAGAAACCAGACGCCTGCGAGGAGTGCCGACTGCGCAGCGATCCGGCCAACGCGCGACATCACGCCCGTTTTCGGGGCCGGTGCGGAGGAAGTCGAGGCAGTCATGGCAAACCCTAAGTGACAGTGGAATGGAACTGAGTATAGGGTGCAGCGCAGCATAAATATAATGACTTGTAATCATCGACTTCATTCCATAATGGAATACGTGAGCGGCGGGGCCATCCGCACGCGACGTCAGCGAAATCAGGAGACAGACCCGTGGAATTGCGCGCGCTACGCTATTTCATCGAAGTGGTACGCCAGCAGAGTTTCACCGCGGCCGCCGAGGCGCTGCACGTCACGCAGCCCACCATCAGCAAGATGGTCAAGGCGCTCGAGGACGAGACCGGCACGCCGCTGCTGCTGCGCGACGCACGCCAGATGGTGCTCACCGACGCGGGGCGCATCGTCTATCAGCGCGGCCAGGACGTGCTCGCCGCGCAGGCCCAGTTGCAGGCCGAACTCGCCGATCTCGGCACGCTCGGGCGCGGCGAAATCACCATCGGCATTCCGCCGATGGGCGGTTCGCTGTTCACGCCCGCCATCGCCGCATTCCGTCAGCGCTATCCGAAAATCGAACTCAAGCTGTTCGAACAGGGTTCGCGCGCGATCGAGGCGGCGCTGATTGCCGGCGAACTGGAACTGGGCGGCGTGCTGCTGCCGGTCGATCCCGAACAGATCGACGTGCTGCCGATCTCGCACGAAGTGCTGTGGCTGGTCGCGCCGCGCGGCTCGCGCTGGGACGGCGCCGCCAGCGTGCCTTTGGCCGATCTCGCGGCCGAACCGTTCGTGTTCTATGGCGAAAGCCTCGCGCTCAACGATGTGGTGCTCAACGCCTGTCGCGCGGCCGGTTTCGCGCCGCAGATCGTCGGGCGCAGCGGTCATTGGGATTTGATGGCGGCGCTCGTGCTCGCGGGCGTCGGCATCGCGCTGCTGCCCGCGCCGTATGTGCGCAGGCTCGACGCGGCGCGCTTCACCTGCCTGCCGGTCGCCGATCCGCAGATCACCTGGGATATGGCGATCGGCTGGAAACGCAACGGCTATCTCTCGCATGCGGCGCGCGCGTGGCTTGCGGTGGCGCGCGAGGAATACGGCAAGCCGTCGACGTTTCTCGACGATTTCGTGCGCCCGCCCGGACTGGAGAAACCCGCTGGCGAGTGACGCGCCGATGCGCAATAAAAAAGCCGCCCGGCTCGCGCCGGACGGCTTTTTTGCTTCTCGCGCAAGGACTTACTGCTTCGCGGAGAACGCAATACGGCGGTTGTGGAACCGGCCGCCTTCCGTGTCGTTGCTGTCGACCGGATTGGCGTCGCCGTAACCGGCGGCGCTCAGCGTCGAGGCACTCACGCCCTGAGCAACCAGATAGGTCAGCACGGCCTGCGCGCGGCGCTTCGACAGGTTCAGATTGGCCGTCTTGTCGCCGACGTTATCGGAATAACCCGCCACTTCCAGACGCACCGGCTTGCCCTGCTTCGCGCACGCCTTGAGCACCTTGGCGGAATCGCGCAGATCCGCGCCCGCCGATGCCGGAATCGTCACGCTGCCGGTGTTGAAGTTCACGACCTGCAGGTTGAGCACCTTGGCCACATCGTCGCCCGCGCACGACGCTTGCGCGCCGAACAGGCCCTTCACGGCGTCGCGGAACGACTGCGTGGCGTCGGCCACGGCCTTCTGCACGTTGAACACGCCGATATCGAAGCCCGAGCCGAACAGCGCCTTGAGCTTGTCGAGCCAGCCGAGCTTCGCGTCGGCGGCCGCGCCGCTCAGTTCGACGTGCGCGCCGTCGATCTTCACTTCCGCGCCGGGCAGCGCCATCAGCGGCAGCAGGCCGTCGAGGTGGGCGAGCCAGTCGGCCGGTTTGGTGGCGGGATCGACCGTCACGTTGGCGGTGAACTTGCCGTCGCCGAACTTCTTCGTGAGCGCGTCGAGCAACTGGGCTTTTTCGGCTTCGCTGCCGACCGTCGCGGTGATGGTCGGCGCGCCGGTCTTGTCGACGGTGAACGACAGATGCGAATCCTGCGTGGGCGCTGCTGCGGGCGCGGCTTCGCTTGCCGACGATGCGGCGCTCGCGGCGACCGCTGCCGATGCGCCGGAAGCCTCCGATGCAAGCGCGATCGCGCCCGAAGCCGCCACCGCCGCGCTGGCATCGGACGCCGCGACCACTGCGGGCAGGCTGGCTTCAGAAGCCGGCGCAGCCGCTGCGCTGTTGTTTGTGCTGCTGTTTGCACTGTCCTTCGCGCCGTCGTCATGCTGGCACGAGCGCAGCGCGAAGAACGCGAGAATCAGCGCAATCGCCGCGAGCAGCCACCAGAGCCACGAATGCTTGCGCTTTTCCGGCTCGATTGGCGGCGTGCTGGTGCCGATGGTCTGAGGCGGCACGGCAACCGGCACCGGACGCTCGACCGGCTTCGGATGTTCCAGATGCGCCGACACGTCCTTCAGACGCGTCAGAATCGAACCCGCAAACGCCGCCGCGGAACCCAGCCCGACCGCATGCGCCAGCCGGTCCGACAGGCTCGCATTCACCGACGACAGTTGATGCCCCAGCAACGTAGGCAGTTGCCCGACGATGCCCTGGGAAGACGTGAAGTGCTGCTTCAGAATGCCCATCAGCACGGCGCCGACCACGCCCGTCAGCGAAAACGCCGTCGATTGCGCCGCGCCGGTTTGCGCCGCGACGGCATCGGACAGCGCGCCCACGTTCACGCCAGCGGCGCGCTGGATCAGTTCGCGGCCCACGGTTTCGAGCTGGTTCAGGCCCGTCGTGCTGCCGAGCAGCTCGGGCAATTGCTTGCCGATCAGCGCATTGACGTCCGGCGACATGATGGTGTCGAACAGACCGCGCGCCCCTTCGGCGGTGCTGCCGCGATGCATGATGGCCGCGACGATGGCCGGCGCGGCCGCGCCCGTGACCTTGCGCGCCAGATCCGGCGTGAGGCCGAAACGACCGGCCAGGGTGCGGACCACGTCGTCGCTCATGACGGCGTCCAGCAGTTGAAAGACATTGATGCTCATCGAGGCGGTTCCTCCCGTTCGCGGACGCGCCAACTGACACGCCCAAGGTGCCGCGCGATTATAGGGAGTCCGAAATCTCGAAAATGAGGGTGGCGATCATGTCGCACACTCTTTGACGAAAACCCCATGAAAAAGCGGTTTTTTCGTCAACGCAGCGTTAAAAACGAGGCGGCTTGCGCCTCGTTTTTTGCGTCATCGCCAGGGAAGGCATCGTGAAGCGGAAAAACCGCTGGGAGAAATAGAACCTCGCTGTCAGGCAATCACTTTCGCGTCGTGCGCAGGCGTACCCTGGCGTCGGGTTTCGACGATGAAATCCGCGGCACGCTCGCCGATCATCACGGTCGGCGCATTGGTATTGCCGCCGATTAACGTCGGCATTACGGAGGCATCGGCGATACGCAGATGCGTGACGCCCCGCACGCGCAGTTGCGCATCGACGACCGAGCGCGCATCGCCGCCCATGCGGCAGGTGGCGACCGGGTGATAGATCGTGTCGGCGTGGGCGGCGATGGTCGCGCGCAGTTCGGCGTCGCTCTGGCCCGCGTGCGTGTAGATCTCGCGGCCGCCCATCTGCGCGAGCGGCGCGGCGTCCAGAATGCGCCGCGCGAGGCGCGTGCCGGCCACCAGCAGATCGAGGTCGCGCGTATCCGAGAAAAAGCGCGGGTCGATCACGGGCGCGACGCGCGCATCGGCGCTCGCGAGCGTGACCGTGCCGCGGCTGGCCGGGCGCAGCACGCAGACATGCAGCGAATAACCGTGCCCCCAGTGCAGGCGGCGGCTGTGATCGTCGACGAGCGCCGTGCAGAAGTGCAGTTGCAGATCGGGCCGGTCGAGTTCCGGGCGGCTCTTGATGAAACCGCCCGCCTCGGCGACGTTGGTCGTGAACATGCCGCGCCGCGTGCGCAGATAACGCAGCAGGCCGGGCACCATCTTCGCGGCGCCGCGCAGCGAATAGCCCACGGTCTCGCTCGAATGCACGCGCTTGTTATAGGTGAAGTCGATATGGTCGATCAGGTTGCGCCCCACCTCGGGCGCATCGTGCAGCACGCCGATGCCGTGCGCGCGCAGTTGATCGGCGGGACCGATGCCCGAGCACATCAGCAGTTGCGGCGTGTTGAACGCGCCCGCCGCGAGAATCACTTCGGCGCGCGCGAGCAGCGTTTCGGTGCGCCCGCCGCGCGCGACTTCGACGCCGCTTGCGCGCGTGCCGTCGAAGCTCACGCGCAGCACGGTGGCATCGGCGATCAGATGGAGATTCGGGCGCGGCTTGCCGTAGAGATAGGCGCGCGCCACGGTGCAGCGCTCGCCGCCGCGCTGCGTGACCTGATAGAAGCCCACGCCTTCCTGTTCCGCGCCGTTGAAGTCGTCGTTGGCCGGAAAGCCCGCTTCGCGCGCAGCCGCGACAAAGCGCTGCGCCACCGGATTGCGCTCGACCAGATCCGATACGCCCAGCGGCCCGCCCGCGCCGTGCCAGGGATTCGCGCCGCGCGCGTTGTCCTCGGCGCGCAGGAAATACGGCAGCACGTCGTCCCACGCCCAGCCCGCACAGCCCAGTTGCGCCCATTCGTCGTAATCGAGCCGATGGCCGCGCGTGTAGATCATCGCGTTGATGGCGCTCGAACCGCCGAAGCCGCGCCCGCGCGGCTGGTAACCGCGACGGCCCGCGAGGCCCGGCTGCGGCTCGGTCTGGTAGGCGTAGTTGTTCTTCGTGCGAAACGGCACGAGCGCCGCCACGCCCATCGGCATGTTGACGAAGAGATTGCGTTCGGTATGCGGACCGGCCTCGATCAGCGCGATCTGGGCCTCGGGACAACGCTCGGCCAGGCGTCCGGCGAGCGATGCGCCGCCCGAGCCGCCGCCTACGATGATGTAGTCGTATTCCATCTAGTTTGCCTCCCTGTATCCGACCGAAGTTGCAGCCGGCGTCGGGATGAGGCACGCTAGATGCACGCTCGTTCGATTTCTTTGTATCGCGCATTGTAGGAAGCGTCTGAAGCTTGGGTCAGCATTTATGTCAGAGCGCACCCTCTAATTCTGACGGGCTGTCGGTGGCTCATAGGCGGCTACCATGAAGGACGGTTCAGCCAACAGAGCTGAAAGGTTCCGGCAAGCATCACAGGGAGCGCCGGAGCATTCTCCAGCCGCAATCGCGGACACTTCATGCGCGGGCGCTTACCAGGCGGCCCGCCGCGCCGCCGCTCCCGCCGCCGATACGAAACACGCGAAACACACGAACCACGCGAACCACGACAACATGACCGGCCGCGCCCGCCCAGGCGCGCCGCCGATGGAGACAGGTCACGATGGAACCGCTCGAATCGATGCAGACCGCAGCGATGGCGCCCGGCACGCACCGCGCCGGCACCACGCACGAAGTCACGAATCAGGCTCCGCCGCTCGTCGATTACAACCTTTTTGCCTGCGACCCGGCGCTGGGCGAAGCGCTCGTGCGCGCAGGCGCCGAGTGGCATCGCGATGCGCTGACGCAACACGGCGCGAAGCTCGGCGAAGCGGCCACGCTCGAACTCGCCGATCTCGCCAACCGCCACGCGCCTGAACTGCACACGCACAGCCCGCGCGGCGAGCGCATCGACGCCCTCGAATTCCATCCGGCCTGGCACGATCTGCTCGCCCTGCTGCGCGCCGAAGGCCTGCACGCGCTGCCGTTTTCGCAGCCGCGGGCGGGCGCAATGGCCGCGCGCTGCGCGGGCTACTTCCTGCACGCGCAGCTTGAATCGGGCTCGCTGTGTCCGCTCACCATGACGTTTGCAAGCATTCCGGTGCTGCAAAACGAACCCGCGCTGTTCGAAACGCTGCGCGACAAGCTCTACACACGCGAGCACGACGCGCGCGACGTGCCGCTTGCGCAGAAGCGCTCGATGATGATCGGCATGGGCATGACCGAGAAACAGGGCGGCTCGGATGTGCGCAGCAACCGCACCGAAGCGCGCCCGGCCGGTGTCGCGAGCGGACGCGGCGCGCCCTATCTGCTGACCGGCCACAAGTGGTTCTTCTCCGCGCCGCAGTGCGACGCGCATCTGGTGCTCGCGCGCAGCACCGAACACGACGCTCTTTCGTGCTTCTTCGTGCCGCGCTTTCGCCCCGACGGCACGAAAAACGCCGTCGTCGTGCAGCGCCTGAAAGACAAGCTCGGCAATCGCTCGAACGCCAGCAGCGAGGTGGAATTTTTCGACGCCTACGGCGTGATGGTCGGCGACGAAGGACGCGGCGTGCCCACCATCATCGAAATGGCGAATTTCACGCGGCTCGACTGCGTGATCGGCAGCGCGGCGCTGATGCGCGCGGCGCTCGTGCAGGCGATTCACCATGCGCGCCACCGCAGCGCGTTCGGCCGCCTGCTCGCCGATCAACCGTTGATGCAGAACGTGCTCGCCGATCTCTCGCTGGAATCCGAAGCCGCCACCGTGCTCTTCATGCATCTGGCGCAGGCGTTCGAGCAAGCCACGCCCGATCGCAACACGGAAGACGACACCGCCCGCATCGCGCGCGCGTGGCGGCGCATCGTCACGCCCGCCGCGAAGTTCTGGGTTTGCAAGCGCGCGCTCGCTTTCACGGGCGAAGCGATGGAAGTCTGGGGCGGCAACGGCTATGTGGAAGAAGGGCCGATGGCGCGCTTTTATCGCGAAGCGCCCGTCAACTCGATCTGGGAAGGGTCGGGCAACGTGATGTGCCTCGACGTGCTGCGCGCGCTGGAGCGCGAAGCCGACGCCGCGCAGGCGCTCTTTCTGGTGTGGCGGCGCGACGCGGCCGGGCATCCGGTGCTGGGCGCGGCGCTCGATCGTCTGTCGGCGCTGCTCAATGGCGCGCCCGGCACGCGCGAAGCCAGCGCGCGGCGCATCGCCCAGCAGATCGTGCTGATCGCGCAGGCCATGCTGCTGCGTGCGGGGCCGCCCGAAGTCGCCGATGCTTTTATCGCCACGCGTCTGGACGAGCACGACGCCGATTGCGGCCGCGTGTCCGGCACCCTGCCCGCGCGCTTCGATCACGCGGCGCTGATCGCGCGCGCCCTGCCCATCGACTATCTGCAGCACACCGCCGCCTGAACCGCGCCCGACGCCAATCTCAAAGGACCGACCATGAAGCACGATCTGCCCGAAGCCGTCGCCCGCGCGAGCGGTGACACCGCCAGCCTGGACACCACGCTCGGCGAGCGCCTCGCGGCGCAACGCGAAGCGTATCTGCGCGCGCCGTTTCCCGCGTGGAGCGAACGCGCACGCCATCTGCGCGCGCTGCGCGACGTGCTGTTCGCGAACCAGGACGCGCTGGCCGATACCATGAACGCCGACTTCGGCCAGCGTTCGAAAGCCGAAGTCGCGCTCGCGGAATTCGTGGTGCTCAAGCAGGAAATCGATTCGGCGCTCAAGCACGGCGCACGCTGGATGCGGCCGCAGCGCCGCCGCGCGGGCAAATGGCTGATGCCGGGCCGCGCACGCGTGGTGCCGCAGCCGATCGGCGTGGCGGGCATCGTGGTGCCGTGGAACTATCCGCTGCTGCTCGGCGCGGGGCCGCTGGTGTGCGCGCTCACGGCGGGCTGCCGGGCGATGATCAAGATGTCGGAGCTGACGCCGCGCACCTCGGCGCTATTCGCGGATCTGATCGCCCAGACCTTCGCTGCCGATCACGTCACGGTCGTCAACGGCGACGCCGCCGTGGGCGCGGCCTTCACCGCGCTGCCCTTCGATCACCTGCTGTTTACCGGCTCGACGCGCATCGGCCACGAAGTCATGCGCGCGGCCGCCGCGAACCTCACGCCGGTCACGCTGGAACTGGGCGGCAAGTCGCCCGCGCTGATCGGCGAACAGGCGCGTTTCGAGTACGCGGTGGACAGCCTGCTGCTCGGCAAGACGCTCAACGCGGGGCAAACCTGCATCGCGCCCGATTACGTGCTGCTGCCGCGCGGCAAGGAAGAGGCGTTTATCGTGCGGGCGCACCAGCGCTTCAACGAGCTTTATCCCGATTTCGCGCGCAACCGCGACTACACCTCGATCATTTCGCCGAAACACTACGAACGGCTGGAGCGTCTCGCCGACGAAGCCCAGGCCGCAGGCGCGCAACTGCACGCGCTCGGGCCTCGCGACGCGGCCACGCGCCAGTTCGCGCCGGTGCTGGTGACGGGCGCGCCCGCGCACACGCAGTTGATGCAGGAGGAAATTTTCGGGCCGCTGCTGCCGATCGTGCCTTACGACTCGCTCGACGAAGCGCTGCGCTACGTGAACGCCCGCGCGCGGCCGCTGGCGCTCTACCTTTACGCCGACGACGCGCAAACCGTCGATCGCGTGACGCGCGAGACCATCGCGGGCGGGATGTCGGTGAACGAAACGTTGATGCATATCGCCGCCGAAGGCCTGCCGTTCGGCGGCGTGGGCGCGAGCGGCATGGGTTCGTATCACGGCTACGAAGGCTTCTGCACGTTCTCGAAGATGAAGCCCGTGTTCACGCAGGCGCGCCTGAACGGGCGGCATCTGATCGCGCCGCCCTACGGCAAGCTGTTCAATACGCTGATTCGCCTGATGCTGAAGTTCTAGCGCGGGGTTACCGGCGCGGCTTCAGCCTGGCAGGGCCGGAAAGCGATAGGCGTGAATCGCGAGCGCCTTGGCGTCGGGCACATCGCCTTGCGTGGATTGCGCGGATTTCGGCGCTTTCGCGGCGTCGGCCTTCGCGCCGCTATCGACGGCTTCGAGCTTGTGCAGCCAGGCGAGCAGTTCCGCCACCGCCTGATAGAGCTGCGGCGGAATCTGCGAGTCCAGATCCACCTGCATCAGCAGCGAGACCATTTCCGGCGCCTCGTGCACATAGAGGCCCGCTTCCTTCGCGCGCTGCACGATCATCTCGGCGACAAGGCCATAGCCCTTCGCGACTACGCGCGGCGCGCCATCGCGCGAAGCGGGATCGTCGTAGGCGAGCGCCGCGGCGCTCCTGCGGTTCGTGCGGCTCATCCGCGCTCCCAGTCGTTCGGATCGGTTGAGTCGGTGGTTGCTGCGGCTGCGGTGGCCGTTGCGGCTTCGGCGGCGTGGTGCTCCGGCGCTGGCGCGGCGGCGTTGCGCGCGTAGGCGTCGGCGGCGCGCGCCGCATCGGCTGCGCTCGCGTGCACCGTGCCACCGCCGATTTCGCGGATCGACAAACCCGCCAGCGCAAGTCCCAGCGCTTCCAGCCGTCCACGCAGCGCTTCGCTGTTGTCGGTGAGACGCTGCGCGCCGCCGGGGCTCGCCTGTACGCGCACCGCGAGCGTTTTGCCCGTGAGCGTCAGTTCGGCATCCACCGTGCCGAGCGACGGCAGCGCCAGCGTCAGGCGCGTGTGCCAGGGCGTGGCGTCTTCGTCGGTGCCGCGGCCGCCATTGCCGGGGTCGCGCGGATCGTATTCGTCCGGTTGAATCGTCCAGTCGAGGCGCACGCCCGGCCAGGCTTCGCCGGTCCAGCGGAATTCGCCGGTGGCGAGCAGATCGAGCTGCTGACGCACCAGCGGCAGCAGCGCTTCATGCACGCCTGCGCTCGCGCCCGCGCCGCCCGGCGTATGCACGGCGGGCAGCAGCGTGTCGCCGAGCAGAGACGTCGCGTGACCGCGCGCGGCTTCCTGCGCGAAGGCGGCATTGGTTTCGGCGCCGCGCGACGTGCCGGGCGCCTGCTGCGCCGCATTCGCCGCTGCGCGCGCGCCCTGCTGGGCGGCGTTCGGCAGTTCGGTCCAGAAAACGTCGTCGATGTCGTCGGGCGACGACGCCCAGTCGAGCGGCAATTGCGCGCCGCCGCCGGTGAGGCGGTTCTGGGGTTCGTCGGCGAGATCGCCCGGCGTGCGCTGGCCGCGCAGCCATTGGGCCAGATGCGATTCGTAGAACAGGCCGCTTTGCGCCACGGTCTGCGCGAGCGAAGCCGCCAGCGCCGCTACCGGCCCGGCCTGCGCCGCGAGCGCGACGCCCGCGGCGCTCTGGGTGTTTTGCGCGCTTGCAGCGTTCGCGGCGTTGGTCGTGTAAGTTGCGTTGGCGGTATCGGCAGCATCCGCGCCGTCCTGCGCCGCGCCCACGAGCCCGGCCTGCGCCTCGACTTCCGCGAGCAGCGCCGCTTCCAGCGCCTGCGCGGCCGCGCTGGCCGGATTCGTCAGCCCCGGCAACGGCAGGGATTGCGCGTCGGCGCCTGCATCGGCTGCATCGGGATCGCTCCACACCGGCGCGCGGCCAACCACGGCGGGCGTGGCCTCGCCGCCGGAGCGGATGATCGCGTCGAGCGCCAGCGCCACCGCCGACAGCACGGTCTGCGCCGACGCCTGCGGCGTATCGACGCTCTGCGCGTCGGGCAGCGCGATGGCGCCGCCCGCGAGCGCGGATACGCCCGTCTGCGCGGTGCCGGCGCTGCTCTGCGCGCCGGTCGGCCCCAGCGCGCCTATGCGGCTCGCGAGCAGCGACGCGGCGCTGGTGTCGATTCCGTTCATGCGGAGCGTGGGCCTGGTATGGCGCCGCGCGCCCCCGCTATCACGGGTGGCGGCGCGGCATTTTTTGTTTGCGGGGTGGTGATCGGGTTACCTGACCCAGCGCGTGTTCAGCGCGCCCCGTACATCTCCTGCAGCACCCGGGCGGGTTGCGCGGTGCCGTGAAAGAGCGCCGACAGGCGCGCCATGCACGGACTCGCGAGATCGCGGATTGCTGCATCGTCGGCCAGGATCTGCCGGATCAACTCGAACTTGCGCGCTCTTTCGTCGGTGGTCAGCCGCACGCCGAAATCGGCGTTCTTGAGCGCGTCAACGAGGTGCCGGTATTCCTCCTGGAGGCCAATCAACTCGTTCCAGTGCGAATCGCGTGCGGCGCAGAGCATTTGCCCCGAGACCGTCGCGATCGCTTCATAGCGGGCGAAGTAGTCTGCTTTCGAACTCATCTCGTCAATGAACCGGACGATGGTCCGGAGGCCTGTGCGGCCATCCTTGCCACTTCCGGCGCAATCCCCAACCAGGCTTCCTCGAGCGTTGCCAGCAGGCCATCGACTTCGACCAGCATGGACTCGCTCTGTTGAATGTTCGCTTCCAGCAAACGTCGCGTCATATAACTGTAAAGTCGATTCAGGCGCTGGGCGATTTCGCCCCCTGCTTCGACATTCAACGCCAGCTGTAGCCCGCTTTCGACGATCCGGATCGCCTTTCCGATCGCCTCGCCACGCGGCCCCACGTTGCCCATCTGCATATGCATGCGGGCTTGTGCAATCGCCTTGCGCGCACCTTCATAAAGGAGCGCGATCAGCTTGTGCGGACTCGCGCCCATCACCCCCGTTTCGACACCGACGCGTGCATAGGCGTTGGCTCCAGACTGGGTAGCGGAAAACATCAGCGCTTCTCCTTCGAACGTGCGGCTGTGGATACGGTGCATCCGGCCCTTTGCAAGAGGCATGAGCCGGTTCTAGCCGTGTTATCGGAAAAAGAAGGGCGAAGCTTTAATGGGCGTGTCGGGGTAAGCGCGTAACAGCTCCTTTCCTTACACCTGAATCTGCATGATGTCGGTGTAGGCGGAGACCAGTTTGTTGCGCACCTGCAGCCCGAACTGGAAGCCGATATTGGCCTTCTGCATGTCGACCATCACGTCGTTGAGCGAAATGTTGCTGGCCCCCAGCTCGAACGCCTGCGACTCGCCGACGGCCTTTTGCTGGTCGCCGCTGATCTTGTCGATCGACGCCTTGAGCGCCGAGGCGAATTCGCCTGCGGTCGCCGCTCCCGAGCTGCCGTCGGCGGCCGCGGCAGCCGATGTCCCTGCCGCCTGCGTGGCCATCGCCTGCATCTGCGCGAGGGCCGACGTGAGTGGGTTGACTGGCACAGTCATGTTTGCTCCACGAGAAAAAGGGTGTGCTTTGGCGGGCGTCGGCTCCGATCTGGGCCCTGCCACTCGTGCGGCCCCGGTCCGGCCCGCACGGTGAGCTTTTGATCGCCCGCCAGGACCCGGTCTGCATACACATTTCCGAGCCTGCCGAGAGCATATCAGCGGGGTATTTTCGATAGCCCCGAAACTAGGGGGAAAACCCGGCTCTATTCGCGCAATCGGGTTGTCACCGGCCCCGGATAATCCCTGTCGTGAAAGTCTCCGTCGTGGGCGTCTGATATAGGGCCGCGGCGGGACATGCAAGTCTCCCGGAGATACCCGTCGCATGGATTCGTCTGCCAACTCTTTGATCAACCCCGACGCCCGCATGGGCCTCGCTACCAGCGGCGCTGCCACAGGCGCAGCCGCGGGCGGCGCCATGCCTGGCGGCGCGGACGACCTGGGCGGCGGCTTCGCGCAGCGCCTTGGCTCGCTGTCGTCGCTGCGCAGCGTGCGCGGCAACCCGCGCGCCCCGCTCATCATCGCCGTGGCCGTGCTGGTCGCCGTGGTCGCCGGTCTGATCCTCTGGTCGCGCGCGCCCGACTACAAGGTGCTCTACAGCAACCTGTCGGACCGTGACGGCGGCTCGATCATCACCGCGCTGCAGGCCGCGAACATTCCCTACAAGCTGTCGGAAAACGGCAGCGCGATCCTGGTGCCGTCCGACCAGGTCGGCGAAATGCGTCTGCGTCTGGCCCAGCAAGGTCTGCCCAAGAGCGGTTCGGTCGGCTTCGAGCTGATGGACAACCAGAAGTTCGGCATCAGCCAGTTCGCCGAGCAGGTGAACTACCAGCGCGCCCTCGAAGGCGAGCTAGAGCAAACGATTCAGTCGATCCAGAGCGTGAAGTCCTCGCGCGTGCATCTGGCCATTCCGAAGCCTTCGGTGTTCGTGCGCGAGCGCGAAGCGCCGTCGGCGTCGGTGCTCGTGAACATGTATCCGGGCCGCGTGCTCGACGACGGCCAGGTGGCCGCGATCACCCATATGGTGGCCTCGGCCGTGCCCGATCTGCCGGTGCGCAACGTCACCGTGGTCGACCAGGACGGCAATCTGCTCACGCAAAGCGCCACCAGCGCGGGTCTGGACGCTTCGCAGCTCAAGTACGTGCGTCAGGTCGAACACGACACGCAGTCGCGCATCGACCAGATCCTCGCGCCGCTGTTCGGCTCGGGCAACGCGCGCTCGCAGGTGAGCGCCGACCTCGACTTCTCGCATCTGGAGCAGACCTCCGAGAACTACGGCCCGAACGGCAACCCGCAACAGGCTTCGGTGCGCAGCCAGCAGCAGAGCATCGCCACCGATTCGTCGCAGGCGAACGCGGGCGGCGTGCCGGGCGCGCTGTCGAACCAGCCGCCGCAGCCGGCTTCGGCGCCGATCGTCGCCCCGGCGGGCGCCAGCGGCGCAGCCGCCTCGACGCCGATCTCGGATCACCGCGACACCACGACGAACTACGAGCTCGACAAGACCGTGCGCCACTACCAGCAGGCGGCGGGCGATATCAAGCGCCTGTCGGTGGCCGTGATCGTGAACTATCAGCCGAAGGTCGACGCCAAGGGCCACGCGACGATGCAGCCGCTCGACGCGCAAAAGCTCGCCCAGGTGGAGCAGCTGGTGAAGGACGCGATGGGCTACGACCAGAAGCGCGGCGACTCGGTGAACGTCGTCAACGCCGCCTTCCAGCAGGACGTCGATCCGAACGCCAATCTGCCGTGGTGGCGCCAGCCGGACATTCTCGCGCTCGCCAAGCAGGTCGCGACGTGGCTCGGCATCGGTGCGGTGGCCCTGTTCCTGTATTTCGTGATGGTGAAGCCGGCGCTGCGCCGCGCATTCCCGCCGCCGGCGCCGCCGGCTGCCGTTTCGGCGCTCGGTGTCGACGCTGGCGAGCCGATGCTGCTCGACGGTCTGCCGCAGGTCGAGAAGATCGAAGGCACGGGCGGCGAGGTCGAAGGCGATCCGGGCCTGCTGGCCCTCGAAAACGAGAAACACAAGTTTGAACGCAACCTGGAATTCGCCCGCAGTATCGCGCGCCAGGATCCGAAAATTGTCGCAACCGTTGTCAAGAGCTGGGTGAACGATGAGCGCTGAAGGAGCCGTCAAGAGCGCACTGCTGCTCATGTCGATCGGCGAGGAAGAGGCCTCTCAGGTCTTCAAGTTCCTCGGGCCGCGCGAAGTGCAGAAGATCGGCGCCGCCATGGCCGCGCTGAAGAACGTCAAGCGCGAGGAAATCGACGTCGTGCTGCAGGAGTTCGTCAAGGAAGCGGAGCAGCACACGGCGCTCTCGCTCGACTCGAACGACTACATCCGCAACGTGCTGACCAAGGCGCTGGGCGAGGACAAGGCCGGCGCCGTGATCGACCGCATCCTGCAGGGCGGCGATACGAGCGGTATCGAAGGCCTGAAGTGGATGGATTCGGGCTCGGTCGCGGAACTGATCAAGAACGAGCACCCGCAGATCATCGCGACGATTCTCGTGCACCTCGACCGCGACCAGGCGTCGGAGATCGCTTCGTGCTTCACCGAGCGTCTGCGTAACGACGTGCTGCTGCGTATCGCCACGCTCGACGGCATCCAGCCGCAGGCGCTGCGCGAACTCGACGATGTGCTGACCGGCCTGCTCTCGGGCAGCGACAACCTCAAGCGCAGCCCGATGGGCGGCATCCGCACGGCCGCTGAAATTCTCAACTTCATGACGAGCCAGCATGAAGAAGGCGTGATCGAGAACGTCAAGCAGTACGACGCCGAACTCGCGCAGAAGATCATCGACCAGATGTTCGTGTTCGAAAACCTGCTCGACCTCGAAGATCGCGCGATCCAGCTCCTGCTCAAGGAAGTGGAGTCGGAATCGCTCATCATTTCGCTCAAGGGCGCCCCGCCCGCGCTGCGCCAGAAGTTCCTCGCGAACATGTCGCAGCGTGCCGCGGAACTGCTCGCCGAAGATCTGGACGCCCGCGGTCCGGTGCGCGTTTCGGAAGTCGAGACGCAGCAGCGCCGTATCCTGCAGATCGTGCGCAATCTCGCCGAGAGCGGTCAGATCGTGCTAGGCGGCAAGGCGGAAGACGCGTATGTCTGACGAAGCCACCCGCGAGTCGGCGCGCGCGCGCTCGGCGTATCAGCGCTGGGAGATGGCGTCGTTCGACCCGCCTCCCCCGCCGCCGCCGCCGCCCACGCCCGACGAGGAAGCCCTGTTCGCGGCCCAGTTGCAGCGTCTGCGCGACGACGCCCATCAGCAGGGCCTCGCGTCCGGCCATGTGGCGGGCCAGGCGCTCGGCTATCAGGCCGGTTACGACCAGGGCCAGAAGCAGGGTTTCGAGCAAGGGCTCGAACTCGCGCGCGCCCAGGCGAACCAGCTCGCGCAACTGGCGCAGCGTTTTTCGGACGCGCTGCAGACCGTCGAAGCCGGCGTGGCGGAAACGCTCGTCGATCTGGCGATGGATATTGCGCAGCAGGTGGTGCGCCAGCACGTGCAGCACGACCCGACGGCGCTGCTGGCCGCGGCACGCGAAGTGCTCGCCCATGAGCCGCAATTGATCGGCTCGCCGCAACTCGTGGTGAGCCCCGCCGATCTGCCGGTGGTGGAGGCGTATCTGATGGAAGATCTGCAGGCGCGCGGCTGGACCGTGCGCACCGACGCCACGCTCGAACGCGGCGGCTGCCGCGCCCAGGCGGCGACGGGCGAAACCGATGCGGGCATCGCAACACGCTGGGAACGCGTGTCGGCGGCGCTCGGCAAGGCGCGGCCATGGTAAATCCGACGCTTCATCAGACCGTGCAGCAGGCGATCCACACGGGCGGCCTGACGCCGCTCGAACAGGAACTGGCGCTGGCGTCGTTCGGGCCCGCGGCCCATGACCCGGCGCAAACCGCTGCCGTGCTGGTGAACGACGAAGAAGAAGCGCAGGCGAGCGATACCGCCAGCGCAGAAGGCGAAGGCGCAGCCGCCGAGCCCGCGCCCTACGTGCCGCCCGCGAATTACGACCCGAACAATCCGCATCACGCGGTCTGGAACGCTCACCTGAACCGCGTGCGCGCGCGCAATGAACTGGCGCTGCCGCTGCGCGGCTGCGGACGTCTGACGCGCGCGGCCGGCCTCGTGCTCGAAGCCGTGGGCCTGCGCCTCGCCGTCGGCGCCGAAGTGATGATCGAATTGCCGCCGGGCAGTTCGCTGCCGATGGCCGAAGCCGAAGTCGTGGGCTTTGGCGGCGACAAGCTGTTCCTGATGCCGACCACCGAAGTCTCCGGCCTGTTGCCCGGCGCACGCGTGTGGCCGCTGGAAAGCGCGCCGATCGCCGATCCGATGGCGGGCGCCAAGCGTCTGCCGGTCGGCTGGGGCATGCTCGGCCGCGTGGTCGACGCGTCGGGCAAGCCGCTCGACGGCCTCGGCCCGCTCAATACCGAAGCCGACGCGCCGCTCACCGCGCCCGTCATCAATCCGCTGAACCGCGAGCCGATTCACAAGGTGCTCGACGTGGGCGTGCGCGCCATCAACGCGCTGCTGACCGTCGGGCGCGGCCAGCGCATGGGCCTGTTCGCGGGCTCGGGCGTCGGTAAATCGGTGCTGCTCGGCACCATGGCGCGCGCGACCAGCGCGGAAGTCATCGTGATCGGCCTGATCGGCGAGCGGGGCCGCGAAGTCAAGGAATTCATCGAGCAGATCCTCGGCGAGGAAGGGCGCGCGCGCTCGGTCGTGGTGGCCGCTCCGGCCGACGTTTCGCCGCTGCTGCGCATGCAGGCGGCCGCTTATACGACGTCGCTGGCCGAATACTTCCGCGATCAGGGCAAGCACGTGCTGCTGCTGATGGATTCGCTCACGCGTTACGCGATGGCGCAGCGCGAGATCGCGCTGGCGATCGGCGAGCCGCCCGCGACCAAGGGTTATCCGCCTTCGGTGTTCGCCAAGCTGCCCGCGCTCGTCGAGCGCACCGGCAATGGCCCGGAAGGCGGCGGATCGATCACGGCTTTCTATACTGTGCTGACCGAAGGCGACGACCAGCAGGACCCGATTGCGGACTCCGCGCGCGCGATTCTGGACGGCCATATCGTGCTCTCGCGCTCGCTTGCGGAAGCGGGGCACTATCCGGCCATCGACATCGAAGCGTCGATCAGCCGGGCGATGACCGCGCTGATCGACGACCAGCATCTGAACCAGACGCGTGCGTTCAAGCAGATGCTGTCGCGCTATCAGCGCAACCGCGACCTGATCAACGTAGGCGCTTATGTAAGCGGACGCGACGCCGTGCTCGACCGGGCGATCCAGTTGTATCCGCGTATCGAGGCATTTTTGCAGCAGGGTTTCCGCGAAACGGCGGATTATGACCAGAGCGTCGGCATGCTTGGCGCGCTGCTTGGCAATGGCGGACCGGGCCGCGCGTAAAGCCGCCCCGTCCACTGAGCGAGGAACGACGACATGACGAAACAGACCGCGTTGCAGACCCTGATCGGTCTCGCGCAGGACGACGTGGATGCCGCGACGCAGCGCCTCGGGCGCGTGCAGCGCGAGCGCAGCGAAGTCGAAAAGCAACTGAAGGCGCTGATCGACTACCGCGAGGAGTACCACGTGCGTTTCACCGAATCCGCGCGTGCGGGCATGGCCGCGGGCAATGTGCGCAATTTTCAGGCGTTTATCGACACGCTCGACGCCGCCATCGATCAGCAGCGCCGCATGCTCGATCAGGCGACCCAGCGCGTGGAAGCGGCCAAGCCGGAATGGGCGCGCACCAAGCAGAAACTGGGTTCGTACGAAGTGCTGCAATCGCGTCAGGACGCCGTGCAGGCCCGCGTGGAAGCCAAACGCGACCAGCGCGATTCCGACGAATTTGCCGCCCGCGCCATGCGCATGCGCGCCCAGCATTCATAAATTGACTGCGGCGCCCGCATCGCCTCTATTTGCGGGCGCAATGACAGTCATCGTCTAATACACCGTTCAGGATTTTCGGGGCAGACCTCATGTCGCTTCTTTCTGCAGTCAGTTCGCTCTTCGGAGCCGTGGACCCCACCGCTAGCGGCAACGCCACCTCTTCCAGCCAGGCGAACGCCAGCCAGGGCTTTGCGCAGACGCTGCAGCAGAGCATGGCCGCGCAAGCCGCCAGCCAGGCCAGCAGCAACCAGCAGGCCATCCAGCAGCAGTCGAACGCTGCGGCCGCGCAGAACTGGAACAGCGCGAGTGCCAGCGCCCAGGCTTCGCAGAATTCGCAAAGCGCGCAGTCGTCGCACTCGTCGCAAGCGTCGAGCTCGCAATCCACGCAGTCGAGCCAATCGTCGAGCGGCAGTTCGTCGACGCAGGGCTCGAAGCACGCGTCCAAGACCGATCGCCGCGCGAGCGATGCAAGCTCCCAGCAGCAGACCGATGCCGCCGGTGCGGCCGCCGCCGCCCAGGCGCAGCAGGCGCAAGCGGCCCAGCAGGCCGCGCAGCAAGGCCAGGACGGCAGCGACGCCTCGCAGGACGGCAGCGACGCCACGCTCGCGAGCGTCGCTCAAGCGGCCGCCGCCGCGGCGAACGGCACCGGCACGGCCACGGACGCCAGCGACAGCACGAGCAGCGCGCCGAAATCGGTCAGCGACGCTCTGGCGGCAGCACTGAACACGCTGCGCAGCGGCGCGGCCACGCTCAACACGCGCGGCGCCGCGACCACCACCGACGCCAGCGCGGCGTCGGGCGGCGCGAGCATCGCCAGCAGCTTCGCGACCCATCTGGGCACGCAGGCGAAATCGAAGGCACTGGACACGGCCATCGACGATAAAAGCACGGCCACGACCGGCTCAGCGAAAACCGTGGCGGGCGCAACCAACGACGCCACCGCGCAGAACGCCAACGCGCTGCTCGCGGCCGCCGCGCAAGCCAGCTCGCAGACCGACGCATCGAGCGCATCGAACACCGTGACCGACGCGCTCGCGGCCAGCCAGGCGGCTGCGGCCGCCGCGCAGGCGCAAGCCACCCAGGCGGCCAGCGCGGCCAACAACCCGGCGGCGGCATCGGCGGCGGCGTCGAGCACGATTTCGCCGCAGGTCGGCACCTCGGACTGGGAGGACGCGCTCAGCCAGAAGGTCGTGTTCCTGTCGAACGCGCATCAGACCTCGGCGGAACTCACGCTCAACCCGAAGGATCTCGGCCCGCTCCAGGTCGTCCTGCAGGTCGCGGACAACCACGCGCACGCGCTCTTCGTCTCGCAGCACCAGCAGGTGCGCGAAGCCGTCGAAGCCGCGTTGCCGAAGCTGCGCGAGCAGATGCAGGAAAACGGCATTGGCCTGGGCAGCGCGAGCGTGAGCGACGGTTTTTCGCGTCAGATGAACCAGCAGGCGCAGCAGGACAGCAGCGGTAGCGGCTCGGGCGGCGGCTCGCGTTCGTCGCGCTCGGGATCTTCCGGCCTCGCCTCGACGGGCGGCGTGGACGACGTGGCGAGCAGCGCCGCCACCACGGCTACGAAGCGCACGGTCGGTTTGGTCGACACCTTCGCCTGAAGCGACCCGAAGCGCCCTGAAGCGCCCCGAAGCAATAAAGCAACAAAACGCAGCAACGAAGGGCAAGAAGAAGGAAGAAGCAG
Organism: Paraburkholderia sp. Ac-20340; assembly: GCF_017104965.1. Lineage (GTDB taxonomy): Bacteria > Pseudomonadota > Gammaproteobacteria > Burkholderiales > Burkholderiaceae > Paraburkholderia. Next base: position 32,561 of record NZ_JAAGPR010000043.1, on the reverse strand, counting down.
CAAGAAGCAGCAACAAACGGGGCAAAGTGCGACGCCGCCGGACCACAGCAACGCAGTCCGGCGCCGCTCGCGCGAGGCGCCGCGCATTGCAATGCACAAAGGGGGGCTCGCCCGCTCCCCGCCTTCCTGCTACGCTCTTTCCCCCATTCCCGGCGAAACGCCCGCCCCGCACCGGCACAAAGCCACGAGATAGCCGGAAATCCCCCGTCTATTCCTCCCATCGCTGTAAGGCAAAAGCCGCAACAATGCAGGCTGCCGGAATGAATGCGAGCGCCACGCCAGCAAGGCGCGGCCCGTACTCCGAACCCGTACCCGAACGCACCAGATTCGCACACCGACATGGCGACCACGACCGCAAACCAGCAAGCCGCCCCGCAAGGCGCAAAACCCGGACCGCTGAAGCGCATCCTCCTCATCGTCATCATCGCGATCGTCGCCGCGGGCGCGGCCGGCGCGGGCGTATGGTTCTTCATGTCGCGCCATGCCGCGAGCGCACCGAGCGCAAGCGCGCCGCCGCCGCCCGCCGTGCCCGTCTACTACGCCCTCGAGCCGATGACGGTGAACCTGCAATCCGATGACGGCGAAACGCATTACCTGCGTATCGGCCTCACGCTCAAGCTCGACAGCCAGGCCACCCAGGACGCGCTGGTCGCGCGCATGCCGGAAATCCGCAGCCGCGTGCTGCTGGCGCTGTCGAACAAGAACCCGTCCGATCTCGCCCCGCTCGACGGCAAGCGCACGCTCGCGGCCGAACTGGCCAAGCTGATCGCCCAGCCGTCGGACCCGCGCGCCGAGCCCGCCAAGGTCGAGGACGTCCTCTTCACCGAATTCGTCGTGCAATAAGAGCATGGACAGCGCGCAGACATTCGAGGACTTCGCATCATGAGCATGGGTCACGACGAGTTCATGTCGCAGGAGGAGGTCGATGCCCTCCTCAAGGGCGTCACCGGCGAAGTCGATACCGATTCGAGCCAGGCTGAAAAGCAGGGCGTGCGTCCGTACAACATCGCGACGCAGGAACGCATCGTGCGCGGCCGGATGCCCGGTCTCGAAATTATTAACGAGCGTTTCGCGCGCCTGTTGCGCGTGGGCATCTTCAACTTCATGCGCCGTACCGCCGAAATTTCGGTCGGGCCGGTGCGCGTGCAGAAATACAGCGAGTTCACGCGCAACCTGCCGATTCCGACGAACCTGAACCTGGTGCACGTGAAGCCGCTGCGCGGCACGTCGCTGTTCGTGTTCGATCCGAATCTGGTGTTTTTCGTGGTCGACAACCTGTTCGGCGGCGACGGGCGTTTCCATACGCGCGTCGAAGGCCGCGATTTCACGCAGACCGAACAGCGCATCATCAGCAAGCTGCTGAACCTGGTGTTCGAGCATTACACGAGCGCGTGGAAAAGCGTGCGGCCGCTCAATTTCGAGTACGTACGCTCGGAAATGCACACGCAGTTCGCAAACGTTGCCACGCCCAACGAGATCGTGATCGTCACGCAGTTCTCGATCGAGTTCGGTTCGACCGGCGGCACGCTGCACATCTGCATGCCGTATTCGATGATCGAGCCGATCCGCGACGTGCTGAGCTCGCCGCTGCAAGGCGAAGTGCTCGACGTGGACCGCCGCTGGGTGCGCGTGCTGTCGCAGCAGGTGCAGGCCGCCGAAGTGGAACTGACCGCCGATCTGGCGCAGGTGCCCATCACCTTCGAGCAGATCCTGAACATGAAGAAGGGCGATGTGCTGCCGATGAACGTTCCCGAGCACATCGTCGCCAAGGTGGACGGCGTGCCGGTAATGGAGTGCGGCTACGGAATTTTCAATGGTCAATACGCGTTGCGGGTCCAGAAGATGATCAGCGCAGCCGACACGATGAAGGAAGGTGGATATGAGTGACATCAACGGCACGAGCGCTGACGAACCGGTGCTCGATCCAGACGGCCCGGAGGCCGCAGCGCAAGCTGAAGCAATGGAAGTAACGGGCGCAGCCAATACAACAAGCACGGAAGACGAGATGGCGATGGACGATTGGGCCGCCGCACTGGCCGAGCAGAACAGCAACGACGCACCCGCCGCACAACCGGCGGCCGTGTTCCAGCCGCTTTCGAAGGTCGATCAGAATTCGACGCGTAACGACATCGACATGATTCTGGACATTCCCGTCCAGATGACCGTCGAACTCGGCCGCACCAAGATCGCCATCCGCAACCTGCTGCAACTCGCGCAGGGATCGGTGGTGGAACTCGACGGCCTCGCCGGCGAACCGATGGACGTGCTCGTGAACGGCTGCCTGATCGCCCAGGGCGAAGTGGTGGTGGTGAACGACAAGTTCGGTATCCGTCTGACCGACATCATCACGCCGTCCGAGCGGATCCGGAAACTCAACCGATGAAATCGCTGGCCGTGCTGCGCCGTACTTTCGCTGTTGCTGCGGTTTCGCTTGCCAGTGTCGCGGCTCGCGCCGCCGACCTGCAGGCGGTCAACCAGGCGGCGCGCTCGGCCTCGGGCGCTTCCGCCGTGGTGACGGGCAGCGCGGTGCCGTCGCTCGGCTTCGGCGCGGTGCTGCAAACGGTGCTCGGCCTCGTGCTGGTGATCGCCGTGGTGTTCGCCTGCGGCTGGCTCGCGCGGCGTCTCGGGCTGCAGCATGGGCCGAAAAACGCGCTGATCAAAACCGTCGGCGGCGCATCGCTCGGCGGCAAGGAGCGCGTGGCCGTGGTCGAGATCGGCGATACCTGGCTGGTGCTGGGCGCCTCGCCCGGCAGCGTGACGCTGCTGCACACGATGCCCGCGGGCGAGTTGCCTGCCGGTCATGTCGCGGCAGGCGTCGCGAGCGCCGCCGGCGGCCCCGCCCTGCAAGGCAGCTTCGGCCAGCGCTTTCGTGACGCGCTGAAGCACGAAGCCGGCAAACGGTTCAATCCGCGATCCAGCGCGCGACCCGACGCACAATCCGGCGCGCAATCCAACCGTCACGACGGCGGAGCGCAGTAAATGCACGGCAGTCCCCTTTCCGACGCAGTAACGGGCGCCAGCGCCCGCATGCAATCTTCTTCGATCGTGACGTCGAATACCCGTTTCGGCCGCTTCAAGGCGGCACTCAAGGCGCGCCTTTCGCGCTCGGCCCTGCCGCTCGCGCTGCTGTTCGCGCTGACCGCCGTGGTGCTGATGCTGCCGCATCTCGCGCATGCCCAGGCGGCCCAGCCGCAAGGCCTGCCCGCTTTCAACACGAGCCCCGGCCCCGGCGGCGGTACGACCTATTCGCTGAGCGTGCAGACGATGCTGCTGCTCACGATGCTGTCGTTCCTGCCCGCGATGGTGCTGATGATGACGAGCTTCACGCGCATCATCATCGTGTTGTCGCTGCTGCGCCAGGCGCTCGGCACGACCACCACGCCGCCCAATCAGGTGATCGTCGGGCTCGCGCTGTTTCTCACGCTGTTCATCATGTCGCCGGTGCTCGACAAGGCCTATAACGACGGCTACAAGCCGTTCGCGGCCGGCACCCTGCCGATGGACGAAGCCGTGACGCGCGGCGTCGCGCCGTTCAAGACCTTCATGCTGCGCCAGACCCGCGAGTCCGACCTCGCGCTCTTCGCGCGCATCTCGCACGCCGCGCCGATGCAAGGCCCGGAAGACGTGCCGCTCACGCTGCTGGTGCCCTCGTTCGTGACGAGCGAGCTGAAGACCGGCTTCCAGATCGGCTTCACGATCTTCATTCCGTTCCTCATCATCGACATGGTGGTGGCGAGCGTGCTGATGTCGATGGGTATGATGATGGTCTCGCCCGCGACGATCTCGCTGCCGTTCAAGCTGATGCTGTTCGTGCTGGTGGACGGCTGGCAATTGCTGATCGGCTCGCTCGCGCAGAGCTTCACTTAAGGACAGCCGCGATGACGCCCGAAATGGTCATGACGCTCTCGCACGAGGCCATGTATGTCGCGCTGCTGCTGGCTGCGCCGCTGCTGCTCGTGTCGCTGGTGGTCGGTCTGGTGGTGAGCCTCTTTCAGGCCGCCACGCAGATCAACGAAAGCACGCTGTCCTTCATTCCCAAGCTCGTCGCGATTGCGGTGACGCTCGTGATCGCCGGTCCGTGGATGCTCACCACGATCCTCGACTACATGCATCGCATGTTCACGAGCATTCCGGCGCTCGCGGCCTGAAGCGCGCCGCGCCCGCACCGGCCCGCTTTTCCACGCGATGTTCACCGTCACCTACGCGCAGCTCAATCTCTGGCTCACCGCGTTCCTGTGGCCGTTCACGCGCATCCTCGCGCTGATCGCCACCGCGCCCGTGGTGGGCAACCGCTCGATCACGACGCGCGTGAAGATCGGCCTCGCGGCCTTCATCACGCTGATCGTGGCGCCGACGCTCGGCGCCATGCCGCAGGTCACGGTGTTTTCGGCCGAGGGCGTGTGGATTCTGGTCAACCAGTTTCTGATCGGCGTGGCGCTGGGCTTCACGATGCAGATGGTGTTCGCCGTGGTGACGGCCGCCGCCGATCTGATGGGCGCCGGCATGGGCCTGTCGTTCGCATCCTTCTTCGATCCGCAATCCAATAGCAGTTCGCCCGCGCTGTCATCGTGGTTCAACATGATGGCGATGCTGGCGTTTCTCGCCTTCGACGGCCATCTGCAGATGATCGCCGCGCTCATCGAAACCTTTCGCAGCGTGCCGGTGTCGGCCAGCGTGCTCGGCGGCAATGGCTTTCGCATCCTGGTGGGCTGGGGCGCGATGGTGTTCAACTCCGGGCTGCTGCTTTCGCTGCCGGTGGTGGTGGCGCTGCTCATCACCAATATCTCGCTGGGCATTCTGAACCGCGCGGCGCCGCAGATCGGCGTGTTCCAGATCGGCTTTGCGGTCACCATGCTCGTGGGTCTGCTGTTGATCCAGTTGATGATGCCGAGTCTGATTCCCTACTTTTCGCGGCTGTTCGATAGCGGGATCGAGGAGATGGGGCGGGTTGCGGCGGCGTTGAAGCCGCCAGGCTGAGCGACGGGCCAGTAGGGTTCGATGTAGGGTTGAATGGCTACGCAAACCATTGAATCTACGGCCGTTTCCCGAAAGCGCTGTAGGGTTCGATGTAGGGTTGCGCGACACCAGCAAAAACGGCGGCAGGCCCGAAAGCCTGCCGCCGTTTTTTCATGCCGCCGCGCCCGAGCCGAAGCCCGGGCCCGCGCCATCAAGGATTGATGTACTGGAACAGCGAAAGCTGCTGCGTGGTCGCGAAGCTCTTCTGCGACGCCGTCAGCGCGTTCGAGATCTGCTCGTATTGCGTGATCGCGGCCACCGTGTTCGTGCTCACCAGATCGTCGAGATTCGAGCTGACCTGCAGCGAATTGGTCGACGTCACGGTCTGCAGCGCCTTGATTTCCTGCTCGCGGCCGCCCACCGAAGCCTGCATCGTAATGACATTGGACGTCGAGTTGCCGATCTGCGTGAGCCCCGTCTGCAGCGCGTTTTGCAGCGTCGCCGTGGCGGTCGGGTTGCCGGTCGCCGAGGTCTGCAGCGCCGAAATCACCGCATCGATGCTCGAAAACACGCTGCTGTTCTGCGCCGCCGTGGCCGGCGTCACCGAGAAGCTGTCGCCCGTCTCCGGCGTGCCCGAGATCGTCACGTTCATGCCGCTGCCGAGGTCGATCGTCGAGCCGTCCGTGTAAGCCTGGTTCGATGCGAGCGTGGTCGCGGGCGAAGTCGTGTTGTCGGTCACCGTGTAGGTGAGCGCGCCGCTCGTGCCGCCGAACTGGATCGTCAGGTTGTGGCCGTTGGTCGCCTGGGTCGGGTCGGTGACCGTCACGCCGCTGATCGTGCCCGTGCCCTGGTTGGACGAGCTGCCCGAGGCCACCGCCAGGGTGCCCACCGACGACACGCTCTGGAACACCGCCGCGCCCGTGTCGCTGATCGAGATCGAGCGCGAACCGGCCACCTGCACGGTGCGCTGGCCCAGGTCGCCGTTGTACGTCACGCCGCCGCCCGCCTGGTTCGTGAACACCTGCGAAGTGCTCTGGAAGCCCGAGAACAGGTAGTTGCCGGTGCCGTCCGTGGTGTTGGCGAGCGTGAGCAACTGGCTGCGTTCGCCCTGCAACTGCTTGGCGAGCGCCTGACGGTCGTTGTCGTTGAGCGAGCCGTTGATGGCCGACTGGATCTGCTGGCTCATCGCCTGCAGCGTCGTCGTCACGCTCGACAGCGTCGAATCTTCGAGTTGCAGCGACGACAGCGCCGTGCTCTGGTTCGCCGCGTACTGCGTGAGGTTGGCGCTGGTGGCCGAAAGCTGCACGGCCTGCGCAGCGCCGAGCGGGTTGTCGGCCGGATTCGAAATGGCCACGCCCGTCGAAATCTGCTGCTGAACCGACAGCAGGCTGGACTGCTGGTTTTCCATCGTCGAAAGGCTCGACGAGTAAATCTGGGAAGTCGCGATACGCATGGTTGGTCAGCGCCTCACTGGAAAATGCCGATCAGGGTCTGGAACAGCGACGCCGCCGTCTGGATCACCTTGCTGTTGGCCTGATAGAGCTGCTGGTACTTGAGCAGGTTGGCCGCTTCTTCGTCGAGGTTCACGCCCTGCACCGACTGTTGCTGCGAGGTCAGCTGCGTGACGAGCGAAGTCTGCGACGTGCTCGATGCCTTGAGCTGGCTCGCCGTATTGCCGATCGCGTTCACGTAGTTCGAGTACGCGTTGGTGAGCGTCTGCGAATTGGTAAACGACGTGCCGGAAGTCAGGTTCGCCAGCGCCAGTGCGTTGCGGCCGTCCTGCGTGCCGCTCGTGTTCTTGCTGATGGTGAAGGTGTCGCCCGTCGAAGGCGTGCCCGTCATCGTGAAGCTCACGTTGTTGGTGTCGCCCGCCGTGCTCGACGTGATCGTCAGCGTCGCGCCCGTGCTCGGGTCGTAGTTCACGGCCGTGGTGCCGGTCGCGTCGATCGCGTAGGTCGTGGGCGTGCTCGAACCCGGCACCGTGACGGACACCGTGGAGTTCGGCGGGAAGCCCGACAGCGTGCCGCCCGTGCCCGACGAAGCCGCCGTGTACGTGAGCGTCGTGTCCGTCGACGAAACCGTGTAGCCCGAGGTGACCGCGCCTTGCGTGACCGTGGCCGTGCCCGTGTTGCCGGTGGTCGCCGAAACCAGCACCGGCGCCGATGCCGCGATCGCCGAAGGATCGCTGGTGGCGACGGCGAAGCTGTCGAGCGCGCCGGCGGTCGGCTGGATCACGTACGAGTCGCCGTTGTTCATCGTGCCCGACGAGGTGATCGACAGGCCGGCTGCGGTGAACGGGCTGCTCGTGCTCGGCTGCGTCGTGGTCGTGCCGACCACCGTGTTGGTGCTCGAATCGGTCAGCGTCCAGGTGCCGCCCGCGGTGCTCGAATACGACAGCGTGTAGTTATCGGTCGGCGGGCTCACGGCGTTCGTGAGCGAGGCCGACACCGTCGCCGAACCGGTGTTGTTGCGGTTGCCCGTGACGGTCGGCGCGCTCACCGTGAAGAGGTTGCCGCCCGTGCCGCCGCTGAGCGTCAGGCCCAGCGAGTTCTGGCCGTTCACCTGCGCGGCGAAGCTGGTCGCGATCGCGCCCAGTTGCGATTCGGCCGGATCGAGCGTGTTCTGCATGAACGACACGAGGCCGCCCACCGTGCCGCCCGTCAGCGCGGCGCTGGACAGCGGCTGCGCGGCGGTGGTCGAACCGGGCAGGCCTTGCCATGCCACGGTCAGCTCCGACGGATTGGTATCGGATGCCTGGGTCGTGAGGTTGTAGTTCTGGCCGCTCACCACGAGCGGCTGGCCATTGCCGAGGAACACGCTGTAGCCGGTGCTGTTCTGCACGACCTGCACGCCCACCAGCTGCGAGAGGTTCGACACGGCCAGATCGCGCTGATCGAGCAGCTGGTTCGGCTGCTGGCCCGACGCGCTCGCCGTGGCGATCTGCGTGTTCAGGCTGGCGATCTGCTGCGTGTACGTGTTGATCTGCGAAACGGCGTTGCTCAGCTGCGTGTTCGTGCTCTGGCGCAGCGAATCGTATTGTTCGCCAGCCGAGTTGATCTGGTCGGCGAGCGTCTGCGCATCGGAGAGCGCGGTTTGACGCACCGAGCTGCTGTCCGGCGAATTCGAGACGTCCTGCAGGCCCGAGAAGAACGACGTGATCGACGAAGCGATGCCCGAAGTCGGGCTGCCCACGAGGTTCGAAAGCTGCGTGGCGAGCGTGTACGAAGCGGTCAGCGAGCTGCTGCTCGACTGCGCGTTGTTGAGCGCCGTCGTGATGTACTGGCTATAGGCGCGCTGCACGGTTGCCGTGTTGACGCCGCCACCCAGATAGCCCGAACTGCTCGCCTGACCGTTTGCTTCGGAGTACACCGCGCTTTCCACGTTGTAGCCCGTGGTCGACGAATTGCTGATGTTCTCGCCGGCGGTGGCGATGCCGATCTGCGCGGCCTGCAAACCAGAGAGACCGATCGAGAAAATGTTGGACATGCGTAATCCTCATGGACGGCCTGCCCGACATTCCAGTCGGAGGGCCGCGTGGGTGAACTTATGTAATAACGGCAGCGCGCCGCTGAAATTAAGCGGCGGTAAGGGAGAATTTCGCGGGGAAAACGTTTGGCGCGACAGACGTGTCGCGGCCTCGCCGGTGTGCCTGTGCAGCACATCGGAAACCGGCCCGGCGCACGCGAATGGCGCGCCGCGCTGAAGTCGGCAGCAAGCCGCGCAAGCGGCCCCGCTGCCTTGCTCGCCGGGTTGTGCGCTTAAGCGCGCTGGAACGCGCGGCGCTTCATTTCGAGCTGCGTGATATAGCGCTGCAGGCTGTTTTCCGCCGCGCCCGGCAGCGTGTCGAAACGCAGGCCGAGGTGATAGCGCCGGTCGCCATTGGGCAGATCGATGAAGCGCAGCACCACCAGCGCCAGATCGACGCGCAGCGTGCCGTGACCGCGCAGCTCCAGCTCCACGTCCACCAGCTTCAGACCCATGTCGAGCGCCGCCGCGCGTTCGTCCGTGGTGCGCAGACCCAGACCGCCCAGCGAGATGTCGTGCACCTCGAACTGGAAGCGCTGGCCATCCATCGGCAGCGCGCCGCGCACGATGCACGGCTCCATCACCGGTGTATCGACGCGGAAATACTCGCGGCGCTGCACGTAGTAGAGCACTTCGGGGAAGGTCACTTCGAAGGCGGGACGCCCTTCGAAGGTCGTCTCGCGCGGCTGGCCAGTGGTGAACTCCACGCGCACGCCTTCGGGCGACGCATGGAACTGGCATTCCTGGGTGGCCAGCACTTCGCGGTTCTGCTCGGACAGCGCGCCCCAGTCGAACGTGAAGGTTCGCTCGCGCGAGTTCACGTCGAGGATGCGCGTGACCAGTTGGCCTCCGCGAAACTGCAAGGTCAGGAAATCGCCGCGATTGGCGAGATTGCGCAACTGCACCCCGACTTCGAGCGGGTTGCGACGGCCATAGTCGGGGCTTTCGCCATCGACTGCTTCCTGTTGATTCGACTGAACGGTATTCATCGGCCTGCCGGAATTTCGTGGACATGCCGGCGCGCCCGACAAGCTGCCGTAGCGCGCCGTCCGGGCGGTCGTCGCCGCCCCTGATTCTTTTCGATCTCGCCTGCATTAGCGGCATACGAGCGAGGAAATTTAGGGGTTTGGCGTAAAAAATGTGTGTCCGGCGAAATGAGCCGGCGAGCGCCGGGCGCGCTTCTTTCGCGATCTGCACGCGATCGGTGCGCAAAACGCGCCCATCGCCGATCAGGCAACGTTTGCCATGTTTCGGCGTGGCGCGCTGCATGTTATGCGCGATGCGTCGATAAAAACGTCGTTCGATCCGCTGCGGATCAGGCCATCTGCTGCATGATCGACATGAGCTTTTTGGCGTAATGCGGATCGGTTGCGTAGCCCGCGCGCTGCATGCCCTGCGCGAAGCTCTCGGCGGTACGCGAGCCGTTGATCACCGACGCGTAGCGCGGGTTGTTCTTGAGCATGGTGGCGTAGTCGGTCATCGCATCTTCGTACGAGTCGTAGGCGCGGAACTTCTCCACCACGCGGTGCGGCGTGCCGTGGATGTACTCGGTCGTCATGGTCGAGACCGTCTTGCCGGTCCAGTCCTTGGTCGCCTTGATGCCGAACACGTTGTAGCTGGTCGAGCCGTCCGCCTTCATGATCTCGCGCTTGCCCCAGCCCGATTCGAGCGCGGCCTGGCCGACGATGAAGCGGGCCGGAATGCCGGTGGTGGCGCTGGCCTGCTGCGCGCCGTTGGCGAGCTTGTTGACGAAGGCGTCGACCTTGTCGTCGCCGTTGCCGCGCACGGCCGGCGTGAGCGCGCTATTGGCGTCCCAGCCCTGGCTCTTGCCGAGCGAGCCGTTCGCCGCGGCATTGCCGTAGGCACGGCCGAGCGCGTTGAGCATCGCCATATTGCCGGCGTTGCCGCTGCCGCCCGAACCCGACAGACCCTGCATGGCGCTGGCGATGCCGCCTGCGCCGTTGCTGCCGCTCAGGCTGTTGGGGTCGCCGCCCATCGCACGCGTGAGCTGCTTGATCATGGCGTTGGCCACGCCGATGCCCTTGTTCGACATCTGCTGCGCGAGCTGCTGATCCATCATCGACTGGAACTGCGCGCCGTCGTTGGAATCGAGCGGGCCGTCCGCGGGCGTCGCGTCGCGCATGCTCTTGAGCATCATCTGCGTGAACACGGCGTCGAACTGCTTGGCGGCCGCCTTGACGCCCTGCTGCGGCGAGGCGTTGGCCGCCGCGCGCATCGCGTCGAAACCCTGCACGTCCAGCGCGAAGCGGTTCGTGAGGTCGAGATTGCCATTGCCGATATTCGAGTTATCCATTTTTCACGTCCTTAGATAATTTCGAGGTCAGCGCGCAGAGCGCCTGCTGCCTTCATCGCCTGCAGGATCGACATCAGATCTGCGGGCGTCGCGCCGAGCGCGTTGAGCGCCTTGACGACTTCCGCGAGATTGGCGCCCGCCGTCACGAGCTTGAGCGCACCGTTGTCCTGCTTCAACTGGATCTGCGACTGGCGAGCCGCGACCGTTTGTCCGTTCGAGAACGCGCCAGGCTGGCTAACCGCCGTCTGCGTGTTCACGACCACCGAAAGATTGCCGTGCGCCACCGCGCAGGATTCTAGCGTGACCATCTGGTTCATCACGATCGAGCCGGTACGCGCGTTCAGGATCACCTTCGCCGCCGGCTGGGCCGGGCGCACGTCCAGATTCTGGATCTGCGCGATGAAGCCCACCTGCGAAGGCGGATCGGCCGGACCGTGCACCTGGATCGTGCGGCCGTCGACCGCCTGCGCCGTGCCCGCGCCGAACATATTGTTGACCGCCGACACAATGCGCTGCGTCGTGTCGTAGTCCATATCGTTGACTTCCATCTGCAGCATGCCGCCAGGCTGCGACACCGGCGAAGGCACCGCACGCTCGACCGTCGCGCCTGCCGCGATGCGGCCCGCTGCGAGCTGGTTCACCTGCACCCGGCTGCCGTTGGCCGACGCGCCCGCGCCGCCCACGGCCACGTTACCTTGCGCCAGCGCGTAGACCTGACCGTCCGCGCCCTTGAGCGGCGTGAGCAGCAGCGTGCCGCCGCGAATGCTCTTGGCGTTCGCGAGCGACGACACCGTGATGTCGATCGTCTCGCCCGGACGCGCGAACGGCGGCAGCGTCGCCGTGACGATCACGGCCGCGACGTTCTTGAGCTGCATGTTGTTGAGCGTCTGCGAGGAACCGCTCGAGCTCGACGTGTTGTTGATCGAGATGCCCAGGTTCGCGAGCATGTTGGCGAGCGTCTGCGTCGTGAACGGCGCCTGGGTGGTCTGGTCGCCCGTGCCGTCCAGACCCACCACGAGGCCATAGCCGATCAGCGGGTTGTCGCGCACGCCGGCGAAGGTCACGAGGTCCTTCACGCGTTCTGCACGCGCCGGCGTGGCGTAGGCGAGCAGCGCTCCGCACGCGAACACGAAGCCCGCCACCACGCCGAAGGCGGTCAGCAGGTCTTTTACGCGCGAGCGGCGCGAGCGCTGGAAACGGATCTTTACCATGGCGAGACATTCAGGAAAAAGCGTTGCAGCCAGCCCATTGTCTCGGCTTCGTCGATCACGCCTTTCGCGGAGTATTCGATCTTCGCGTCGGCGACATCGGTCGAGAGCACGGAGTTGTCTCCGGCAACAGTGTTCGGATTCACGACGCCGGAAAAGCGCACGTACTCATTGCCCTGGTTGATCAGCATCTGCTTTTCGCCCGATACCACCAGGTTGCCGTTAGGCAGCACGTTCGTGACCGTTACGGTGATCACGCCCGTGAAAGTGTTCGAAGCGTTCGCGCCACCGGTGGCGTCGAACTGGTTGGCGCCCGTGGCCGACAGATTGGCGCGCGAGAAGAAGCCCGGCGCGAAGCCTGCGGTCGGCACGTTGAAGCTCGTGCTGCCGCCACGCTTGGTGTTGGCGCCCGAGGACTTCGTCGCGTTGATGTTTTCGGAAATCACGATCGTGAGGATGTCGCCGGTGTTGCGCGGACGTTGATCCTCGAACAGCGGCCGGCCCACGTAGCCGGGGTTGTAGATCGAACCCGGCGAAGTATTCGTGGGCGGCTGCGGCGGCACGGCCGTCATCGGCTGCTGCACGATCGGCTGCCGGTTCGGGATATAGGCGCAGCCCGCCAGCACGGCGAGCACGAGGGACGCCGACGCCATCGCGGCGCGCGGCATCGCCCGGCGCAGCGTCTGCTGCTGCCGCGAGCGAAAGTTGACTTGAACGGACTGGCCCATATTCCTCACCACTTCTATGCCGTACTGCTATTGCGGTTGCTTCAGCTTGCCTGTGTAGCGCGACGCGGAGTTTAAACCTGCATCTGGCTCAGGGTCTGCAACATCTGGTCGGACGTCGTCAGCGCCTTGCTGTTGATTTCGTAGGCGCGCTGCGTCTCGATCATGTTCACGAGTTCCTGCACCACGTTCACGTTCGACGATTCGACGTAGCCCTGATTGAGCGTGCCCGAACCGTTCAGGCCCGGCGTCGTCACCGTCGGTGCGCCCGACGAAGCCGTTTCCGACACCAGGTTCTCGCCGTTGCTCTGCAGACCGGCCGGGTTGATGAACATCGCCACCTGCAGCGAGCCGATCGTCGTGTTGCCGGTCGAGCCCGGCGTCGTCACCGTCACCACGCCGTCGCTGCCGATGGTCAGCGACGTCGCGTTGGCCGGCACCGTGATCGCGGGCATCACCGGATAGCCGCTCGCGGTCACGAGCTGGCCCTGCGAGTTGGTCTGGAACGAGCCGTCACGCGTGTACTGCGTCGTGCCGTCGGGCATCTGCACCTGGAAGAAGCCCGCGCCGTTGACCGCCACGTCCTTCGAGTTGCCGGTCTGCTGCAGGTTGCCCTGCGTGTAGAGGCGCTCGGTCGCGACCTGCTGCACGCCGGTACCGACCTGGCTGCCCGAGGACATCTCGGTGGTCTGCGTGGAATTCGCGCCCGGCTGACGCAGCGTCTGGTACATGAGGTCCTCGAACACGGCGCGCGAACCCTTGAAGCCATTGGTGCTCACGTTCGCGAGGTTGTTCGAGATCACGTCCATCTGCGCCTGCTGGGCGTTCATGCCGGTAGCGGCGATGTAGAGCGATCGGTTCACGGTGTCTTTCTCCCGGCGCGTAGTCTGCTGTCGTAGGCGAGACCGGCGGCCAATTTAAAAATGCTTAGCTGAAGTTGAGCAGCTGGTTGGCGCTCTGTTCGTTCTGGTCGGCCGTCTGTAACAGCTTGGTCTGCATCTGGAACTGGCGCGCGTTGGTGATCATCGAGACCATCGCGGCGACCGGGTTCACGTTGCTGCCTTCGAGCGATTCCGTGGCGATGTGGACCGTCTGGTCCGCATCGGCGGGATTGCCATCGGCGGTACGGAACAGGCCGTCGTCGCCGCGTTGCAGCGTGCCGGCGGGCGGGTTCACGAACTTGATCTGGTCGATCATGGCGATCGCGCTCGCGGGGCTGCCCGGCGCAATCGCCGAGACCGTGCCGTCCGAGCCGATCGTCACCGCCGAGCCCGGCGGCACCGCGATCGGGCCGCCGCCGCCCAGCACCTGCTGGTTGCTGGCCGTCACGAGCTGGCCGTTTTCGTCCACGTGCAGGTTGCCCGCGCGCGTGTACGCCTCGTTGCCGTCGGCGGTCTGCACGGCCATGAAGCCGTTGCCCTGGATCGCGATATCGAGCGGATTACCGGTCCTGGAAATCGCACCGGGCGTCATGTCGGAGCCTGGCGTCGCCGAGAGCACGAAGGTGCGCGTGGTCGAATCGTTGACGGTCGAGCCGTCGCCGAACGACATCGGCACGGAGCGGAAATTCGCCAGCTGCGCGCGAAAGCCCGTGGTCGAGACGTTGGCCAGGTTGTTCGCGACGACGGCCTGCTGCTCGAGCGCCTGGCTCGTGCCCGTCATCGCGGTATAAATCAGTCGGTCCATGATGTGCCCGGTGCGTTAAAGGACAAACGTACTTACATCTGCAGCAGCGTCTGGTCGACAGTCTGCTGCGTCTTGATGGTCTGTGCGTTGGCCTGATAGTTGCGCTGCGCCGTGATCAGGTCGACGAGCTGGTTGGTCAGGTCGACGTTCGACGATTCCACCGCGCCGCCCGTGATCGTGCCGTGGTTCGTGCTGCCCGGCGTCGAGACCTGCGCCACGCCCGAAGCCGCGGTTTCCTGGAACTGGTTGCCGCCCAGGTTCTGCAGGCCGTTCGGGTTGTTGAAGTTGGCGAGCACGACCTGGCCGAGCGTCTTGGTCTGGCCGTTCGAGTAGTTGCCGGTGATGGTGCCGTCCGAGCCGACCGTGAAGTTCGACAGCGTGCCGCTCGCGTAACCGTCCTGCGCGAGGTTGTTCACGCCGTTGGTGCTGCCGTACTGCGTCGTGCCCGCGAAGTTCAGGTTGATCGCCTGGTTCGTGGCCGAGCCGTCGGTCGGGTTGATCGTGATGCCGATCGAACCCAGCGTCGTCGAGGCGCCGGTCGAGTCGTACGTGTTGGTCAGCGTGCCCGACGAGTCGAACTTCATCGAACCGACCGGCGTGCTGGAGACGTTGCCCGCGGTGCCCGCGTAGACGTCCCAGTTACCCGACGTCGAGTTCTTCACGAAGTACATGTTGACCTGCTGCGTGCCGCCCAGCGAGTCGTATGCCGTGATCGAAGTCGAGTAGTTGTAGGTGTCCGAGTTGGTCGCGTCGAACGGCGTGGCGCTCGGGGCGGTCGACTGCGCGTTCAGGTTCAGCTGTGCCGTGATGGTCGAGGTGGTGACCGGTGCGATGTTGGTCGTCGGCACCTGCAGCGGCACGGTTTGCGCCGAGTTCACCACGCCGTTCGTGCCGGCGGCGTAACCCATCAGGTCGTTGCCGGCCGCATCGGTGATGTAGCCGTTCTTGTCGAGCTGGAACACGCCGTTACGCGAATACGTGACGGTGCCGTTGTTCGACATCTGGTAGAAACCGTTGCCGTTGATGGCCATGTCGAGCGCCTGGCCGGTCGTCGTGATCGTGCCTTGCGAGAAGTTCTGCTGCACTTCCGAGAGTGCCGCGCCCAGACCGATCTGCGTATTGACCGAGCTGGCGATGGTGTTCGCGTAGACGTCGGCGAACTGCGCCGCGCTTTGCTTGAAGCCGACCGTATTCGCATTGGCGATGTTGTTGCCAATGACGTCGAGGTCGTTCGACGAGGCGGCGAGGCCGCTCAATCCTTGCTGGTAGCCCATGAGTATTTACTCCGCGCTGTCGTTTATCGGGTTCAGAGAATGCCGGCCACGCTCGAGAGCGGGACCGTCTTGCCATTGGCGAGCGAAAGGCCCGCCGTGCCGTCGGACTGCTGGATCACCGCGTCGACCTTGCTCGCGACGAGTGCCGTCGCGGAGGTAGCCTGACCGTTGACCGTTGCCGTCGCGCTGATCGTGTAGTTGCCGTCTGCGACCACTGCGCCCGACGAGTCCGTGCCGTTCCAGGTCACCGGAACCGTGCCGGCCGACTGCGCGCCCAGATCGAGCGTGTTGACGACCTTGCCCGCCGAGTTCGTGATCGTCAGCTTGACGTCCGAAGCCGCGGTGCTGAGCTGCACGCCGAGCTGCGGCGACGTACCGCTCGACACGGCCGCCGTGGTGCCCGAAGCCAGCACCGTCGAGCCGATCAGCAGCGCCGACTGGGCGTTCTGGCCAGCGGAGAGCTGCGTCGACAGCGACGAAAGCGACGTGTTGAGGTTCGCGATGCCCGACACCGTATTGATCTGGGCGAGCTGCGAGGTCATCTGCGAGCTGTCCATCGGGCTGGTCGGGTCCTGGTTCTGCAGCTGCGTCACGAGCAGTTGCAGGAAGGTCTGCTGCAGATCGGTGCCGCTCGTGCCGCTGGTCGACGAGGACGACGTCGACGAGCTCGCCGACGTGCCGTTCATGGTGTCGAGCAGCGTCTGCGAAACGGTGGCGGAACTGCCGCCGATGGTGGTGTTGCTGGAGGTCAACGCGTTCTCCTCGGATACGCTGTCTGTTGCTGGGTAGCGTGTGGTGTGTTTCCCGTTCCTGCGCCGGCTTGTATTAGCTGCCGATCGTCAGGGTCTTGAGCATCAAGGTCTTGGCCGTATTCAGGGTTTCGATGTTGGCCTGATACGAGCGCGACGCCGAAATCATGTTCACCATTTCCTGCACCGGGTCCACGTTCGGCATCGTCACGTAGCCGTCGGAGTTGGCGGCGGGATTGTCCGGGTCGTAGGTTTGTTTCATCGGCGTCGGATCGTCGATCACGCCCGTCACCTTCACGCCGCCCACCTGCTGACCGGACGCGCTGCGCGCGCCGCCGAGCGGGTTGACCGCGAACACGACCTGCTTGGCCTTGTAAGGCTGGCCGTCGGGGCCGGTCGTACTGTCGGCGTTGGCGAGATTGGACGCCGTCACGTTCAGGCGCTGCGATTCCGCCGACATGGCGGAGCCTGCAACGCTGAAGATATTCATCAGGGATGGCATGGTGTCGTTGACCTCTGATCGGCTGCTTGCCTGAAACGTTTGCTGTATTACTTAATCGACGTGCCGCGCGGCTTAACCGTTCGAGCCCGACTGGATCGCCGAGAGCATCGTCTTGATCTGCTGCGACACCACGGTCATGCCCGATTCGAAGTGCAGCGCGTTATCCGCGAACTGCACGCGTTCGGTGTCGAGATCGACCGTGTTGCCGTCGAGCGCGGGCTGCGTCGGGATGCGATACATCACCGGGCTCGAATAGGTGTCCGCCGGGCCGCCGGTCGCGGCCAGCTTCACATTGCCCGCGAGGTGACCGGCTTCGGTGGTGGCCATCGACATGCCGCTCGTCACGCCGGCGGGCTGCGCGAGCGCCAGCGGCTGGGCGTTGCCGCCCGTGGACGGCGCCATGCCGTTCGGCGTCGCCGCGCCGGCCTGCTTGAGCGCGCCGGCCAGCGACGACGAAAAATCGACGTCGCGCGCCTGGTAACCCGGCGTATCGGCGTTCGCGATATTCGAGGACAGCAGTGCCTGGCGCGTTGCGCGCACATCGAGCGCTTCACGGCCAAAGGCGAATTCGGCGTCGAGTTTGTCCAGCATCGGGCGTTCTCCGTTACACGAAATGAAAGGCTGCGTCGGCATAGTCGTCGCGCATCCGTTTGACGGACCGAGCGCAAAGGCCTTTTCGCATGGAGAGGAATGTTAGGCGTGAGAAGCAAGAACCAATCGGACGAATAGCCGGGAACTCGCCCCTCTATTCGAGGCAAGGAAGCGGGGTCGGCCGCCTAGAATGCGAGGCGTGTCAATGCAATAGAGGGAGAACGACGATGCCGCAGACAGCCCACCTCCGCGCCCGACGCGCGGCAGCGCACCGGCTCGCGCCCGTTCGTTCGGTCAATTTCTCGCGCGTGACGGCGCTGCGTAGCGCGCTCGCCGCGCTGCTTGCCGCCACGGGCGTGTTTGCCAGCGGCGCTGCCCATGCGCAAAGCGACGCGGCGGGCCAGCAGATTTATATCGCCGGTCCCGGCGACCGCGCGGGCGAAGATTCGCAGCGCATGAGCGCAATGCTCGCCGAACCGTCGAAGGGCAAAGCCGCAGCCAACGCGGCGGCTTACGCGGAAATTGCGAAGACGCTCGCGTATAGCGCGAACGTCAAGACGATGCAGCAGGCGCAGGCTGGCCAGAACAATCAGGCAGCCCAGAGCGGCATGATCGCGATTCCCGGTGCGGGCGAGCGCGGCACGGCCGCCGCGCAGAACGCAGCGAATAACGCTCCGCAGATTGTCACGATTCCTGCGCCGGGTGCAACGGGCGCAACGGTTACGCCGGTCGCGCCTGCCGTGCAACGCCCCGCGATGGCGCGCGCCGGTGTGGCGCGCCTCGCCAACGTGGCCGTGAATGGCAACGCCAATGCGGCCGGATCGATCCAGCGCGTAAATGTCGCGGCGCCCTCGCGTGCCGTGGCGCCCGTCGTCGTGCAGAGCGCGGCGGCTTATGGACAGGCTGCGCAGGCCGTGCAAGCCCAGCAGCAACCCGTGCCGCCGGGACAGGAAGACGGCGAGCGCATCCGCGCCACCGCCCTCACCTTCCTGCAGCAGCAATCGGCCGGTCTGCCCGGCAAGGTCGAAGTCAGCGTGTCGCCGGTGTTTCCGCGCGGCCTCGCGGCCTGCGCGTCGCTCGAACCGTTCATGCCGCCTGGCGCGCGCAGCTTCGGCCGCACCACCATCGGCGTGCGCTGTGTGGGCGCGAAACCGTGGACGCTCTACGTGCAGGCGCGCGTGGCCGTCCAGATCACCTATTACGTCGCGTCGCGCCAGATCAATCCCGGCGAAGCGCTGTCGGCTGTCGACTACGTGCCGCGCGATGGCGACCTCGCCACGCTGCCGCAGACCGTCATCACCGATCCCTCGCAGGCCAACGGTGCGATCGCGCTCATGCGCATCACCTCGGGCCTGCCGCTGCGCTCCGACATGCTGCGCAGCGCCGCCTCGGTGGTGATCGGCCAGACCGTCAAGGTGGTCGCCGAAGGACCGAATTTCACGATTTCGTCGGAAGGCAGCGTGCTCAACAACGCCGCGCCCGGACAGCTCGTGCGCGTGCGCACGCCGAACGGGCAGATCATCAGCGGCGTGGTGAAAGACGCCTCGACAGTGCAGGTGCAGATTTAGGGTCGATTCAGTGGGGGATTCGCTGGCCGATTCGCCGTCCGGACGTTCGCGATCGGGCCCGAAAACGCTCAGGATGGCTATGTGTGAAAGCACACGTAACATCGTGTAACGGCTGGAGATTCGCGCTAAAGTTCGCGCGGTTCCTTGCCGTTATCAAGGCCATACGGATCAGGAAGCCCCATCGTGAAAATCGACACCTCCACCCGCAATGACGCGCTCCCGCTGCAGGATGGCCTCGCGCGTACGCAGCAAGGCGAAACCGCAAGCACCGCGACGACCGGTGGCACGGCGTCCGGCGCCGCTACCGCGAGCGCCGCGAGCACTAGCGGAGACGCCAACGTGAGCCTTTCCTCGCTTTCTTCCTCGCTGCGATCGCTCCCAGCGAGTGGCTCAGCCGACATCGACACGGCGCATGTCCAGTCGATCAAGGACGCCATCAAGAACGGCACGCTGCAGATCGACACCGGCAAGATCGCCGATGGCATTCTGGAGACGGCGCGCGGCCTGGTGAAGCCCGCTTCGGGCAATTAAGCGGCCAGGCAGCGACGCTGCGGGCCGTCCCGCACAACCTGCTTTAATGGTGGTACCCGATGAAAGACGCTCTTCTCGCTACATTGATCGACGAACACGCCGCAGTGGAAGCGTTCGCCTCGCTGCTCGCCTTCGAGGAGAAGGCGCTCACGTCGGCCGAAGGCATCGACGCGTTGCCGCAGATCGTCGAGCAGAAGACGACGCTCACGCAGCGCATGGCGGGCCTCGAGAAGGTACGCGACGCGCAGCTCGCCGGCCTCGGCCTGCCGGGCGGACGCAAGGGTATCGAAATGGCCTGCGGCAGCGATACGCGGCTGGCTGGCACGTGGGAACTGCTCAAGGTTTCGACCGAGCGCGCACGCCGCCAGAACCTGACCATCGGCATGATGATCCGCACGCGCATGGAACATAACCGCCGCGCGCTGGCGATCCTGCGCGGCGAAACGAATAGCGCAACGTCGATGCTGTATGGACCGGATGGGCGTTTGCCGCAGTTCGGGCTGTAACGGGTCTTGAGGTTTGCCGCGCGGTTGAACACCGCGCGAGACGGGAAAGCCGGAGCGTGAGTGCTTCGGCTTTTTGTTTTTGGGCAGCAGAATTCCCTTTCCCGCTCCCCGTCATCACCGCATCACCAATAAAAAAGCCGAAGCGCTCGCACGCTCCGGCTTCCCCTCCCCGTCGGCGCCGCCGTAGCCGCGCCGTTTTTGTTCAGTTTTCCGTCCCGGCCCACGCCATTTCGCGCAGGCGCGCACGCAGACGCGCCACGGCCTGGCTGTGCAACTGGCACACGCGCGATTCGCTGACTTCCATCACCGCGCCGATTTCGCGCAGGTTCATGCCGCGCTCGTAGTAGAGCGACATCAGCAGCTTCTCGCGTTCGGGCAGGCGATCGATCGCTTCGACCAGCGCGCCGCGCAGGCTGTCGTCCAGCAGCGCCGAGAGCGGGTCCGAATGATCGACGCAATAACGGTCGAGGAACGGCTCGTCCTCGGCGGAACGGTCGAAATCTTCGTAGTAGATCAGCTGGCTGCCATGCAGGTCCTGCAGCATCGACTGATACTCGTCGAGCGGCATTTCCAGATGATCGGCGATCTCGGTTTCGCTGGCCGCGCGACCGAGGCGCTGTTCGACCTTGTGCACCGCGCTTTCGACTTCGCGCGAGGTGCGGCGCAGGCTGCGCGGCAGCCAGTCGTTGCTGCGCAGCTCGTCGAGCATCGCGCCGCGAATCCGCTGGCTTGCGTAGGTTTCGAACTGCGCGCCCTGGTCTTCCTTGTACCGGTTCGCGGCGTCCATCAGGCCGATCATGCCGGCCTGGATCAAGTCATCCAGATCCACGCTCGCGGGCATCTTCGCCACGAGTTGCAGACCCAGGCGCCGCACAAGCGGCGCGTATTTCGCCAGCACATCGGCCTGCGAAATCTTTCCTTGAGCGTTATACATCGTGCTCTCCTCTCGACCGCAGCCGACGCTGATGCGCCCGCTGCGATCCCATGCAAATAAGTAGCCTGTTTCCCTTGCTGCGCTCTCGAAGCCCCACGTCAGGCGTGTTGGGGCGTCGGGCGCGGCACGGGCGGGTCCGCCCGCCATCCTGCATGGGCCGACGCAGGCGCGGATGGAACGCCAGTGACGGTCGAAACAAACGATTCCGCGGATGAAGCCAGTGCCGAGACCGCAGCCGCCGCCACGCCGGCCGGCGCAGTGGCCACCGTCGGGCTGGTCGCGCCGCCGTTCGAGGCGTCTGCCGAAGCGGCCGCCGCGCGGTTATCCGCCGCCACGGCTTCGGCGAAACTCGGCGAGCGCGCGGCACCCGTCGAGCGCGCCGACAGCGCCGGGCGCATCGGCCAGTGCGGCAGTTCGGCGGCCACGTGACGGAAGTCGCGCGCGGCCGCCGTCGACGGAAACGCATCGACGATGCAGCGCGACAGTTGCACGGCGCGCGGCATGTGCGGATCGGCGGCCACGCAGCCCGCGCTTTCGAGCGACACGGTGAGGTAGCGGCTGGCCACTCCCGCGAGGTTCTCGAGCGCGGCCTGCGCGTCGTGGGCATGCTCGACGTGGTTCGCCAGCACGCGGAACTGGCCGATCGCATGCGCGAAGTGCAGCCGTTTCATGCAGGCGTAGGCGTCGGTGATCGCCTGCGCGGACACGCGCATCACGATCAGCAGATCGTGCGCATGCATCGCGAGCGGCGAAAGCGCGCCTTCGGCGTCGAGCTGGGCGTCGATCAGGACGAAATCGGCCGGACCGGTCAGCACCTTGTTCAATTGCGCGCTGCTGTACTGCGCGCGGTGTTCGCGCGAGGCGGCCAGCACGCCGAAGCCGAGCGCATGACGCCCCACGGCTTCGTCGAGCGGCATCTCGCCGCGCATCACCGCCGCGAAGTTGCCCGCGCCGCGCACGCCGCCGAGCAGCCCGCTCACCGAACGCGGCCCAAGGCACTCGTCGATGATGAGCACGTCCTTGCCATGCGCCGTGAGCGCGGCCGCGAGGTTGATCACGGCGGTCGTGCGTCCCGGCGCGCCGGGACCACCCGTCACCGCGATCACGCGCGAGCCTTCGCGCGCCAGCAGGCGCCGCAGACCTTCTGCCTGATCGATTACAAACTTATCCAAACCGGACCTCGGGGGCTTGCGAATTCGAACGGTTCGACAGCGCGGACAGCAGCGCGGGGATGTCGTCTTCGTGCGGCACGAACGGCGAGCGGTCGCGCGGCACGCAGAAGGCGCTGCGAATCAGGAAGCGGCGCGTGGCCACATACAGGTTCTCGGGCACCTTCTGGCCCGTCGAGACGTAGTGCACCGGCAGCTTGTAGCGCAGGACCGTGTCGAGCGTGCTGCCGAGGTTGGTCGCCTCGTCGAGCTTGGTGAGAATGCAGCCGGTCAGCGGCGATTCGTCCGGGCCGCTCTGGTAGGCCTGCACGACTTCGTTGAGCGTGTCGCCGTGATTGGTCGCCGAGAGCAGCAACAGACGCTGCACCGGGCGGCCCGTGCCGCACAGCATGGCGATCTGGTCGGCCACGGCGCGGTCGCGCTGGCTCATGCCGATCGTGTCGATCAGGACGATGTGCTTGTTCTTGAGTTCGGTGAGCGCGAGTTGCAGATCCGCGCCGTCGCGCACCGCATGCACCGACACGCCGAGGATCTTGCCGAAAATACGCAGTTGCTCGTGACCGCCGATACGGTAGCTGTCGGTCGTCAGCAGCGCGACCTTGCTCGCGCCGAAGCGCATCACGCAGCGCGCCGCGAGCTTCGCCGTGGTCGTGGTCTTGCCCACGCCGGTCGGGCCCATCAGCGCGAATACACCGCCGCGCTCCATCAGCGCTTCTTCGTCTTCGAGCACCGGCAGATTCGATTCGAGCACCGACTGCAGCCACTCCATGCCGGCTTCTTCGGTTTCGACCGCCGGCAGACGCTCGATCATCATCTTGACGAGCTGCGCCGAGAAACCGGCCGCGAAAAGCTGCTTGGTCAGCGCGCCCTGCACCGGGCTGCGGCGTTGGCGCTCGCCCCACAGCAGACCGGCGAACTGTTCTTCCATCATGCCGCGCATCGACGCGAGTTCGTTCATCACGGTCTCGTTGACCACCTGCTCGATGCGCGAGCGGATCGCTTCGCTGACCGTCTGCGCCGTGTTCGATGCAGCGGCAGCGGCGGCCGCGGCGGCTTGCGGGCCCGGTGCGGGACCGGCGGCTTCGGGGCCCTGGCCGATGCTGCGCGCGGCGCGGCGGGCGGCGGCGTGAGCGGCTTCGAGCGCCCACTGCGGCTGGCTCGCTTCGACATCGGCGGGATGCACGGGGTCGGCGGTCATGCCGAGGCCCTTGGCCATCGCCGCGGACGGCGACATGCCAGGCAGGCGGCCGTTATCCGGCTGATTCTGTTGACTCGCGATACGGCGCGCGTGGTCGAGCAGCCAGGGATTCGTTTCGGCCATCGTGCGCGGTGCGCTCGCGGGTTCGCCGAACGGATTCGCGACGGCCTGTTCGAGCATGGCGGCGGCTTCGCGCGCGGCGGCCTGGTTCGAAGCGGGACGGTTCGCGCCGTTCGAGGGGAACGTGCCGAACGGCGAGGCGGCATGGCCGGCCATCGTCTGCGCGGTCGGCGGCATGGTCGATTGCTGCGCGGCCTGGCCAGCCGCGGCGCGCGAGGCCGCGAACGGCTGCGCGGAGGCGCTGCCCAGGGCGGCTTCCATGGCTTCGGCGATCGGCTTCGCGGGCTTCGGCGGCGTGGTCTGGGCGAGCGAGACGGCGATATCGTCGGCGTGATCGGCATCGTCGTGGTCGTTCTGCGCGTCGGCGCTCAGCGCGCCTTCTTCCGCGCCCACTTCCGGGCTCGCGCCGAACACCGACGAAAACACATCGGGCATGCCGCCGCTCGCGTAGGGATTGCCGAAGCTGGCAGGCGCTGCCGGAGCGTTCGACGCCGCGCCTGCGGCGGGGTTGCTCATCGAAGGCAGGGCCGGGCGCTGCGTGCGCGGCGCCAGCGCCTGCAGTTGCGAGCTGCCGAGCTTCGCTGCATCCGCCGGCGTGATCGCCGCGAGGTCGCTGTCCGCGAGCGCAACGATCTCGACCGTACCGTCGTCGAGTGCGCGGTTCGACAGCACGACGGCGTCCGCACCCAGCGCTTCGCGCACGAGGCGCAGAGCGTCGCGGCTGGTGCCACCGATGAATTTGCGAATGTTCAAGCTATGCCCCTGATGAGGTAAGCGGCCTGCGCCGCCTGTCGTATGCCGATGAATTGCGTCTGGATCACTGCGGCTCACGCACTGCGCGAACCCTTTTCCGATGTTGGAATTATTTCGAAGGTGAGCCCTTCACGATCGGTGGATCAGGACGGGGAAATGCGGGTAATTCGGCCAATGAGATGGCGAGGGGGAAGCGGGCGCGTCGAACTCGACGATCTCCGGGCCGGAAAACAAAACGCCCGCGGCTATGCGCGGGCGTTGTGTCTCTGAGCTTCCAGTGCCGGTGGATTAACCCACCCCCACCACATTCACCACCTTCACATTGCGCGTATCGGGCACTTCGGCATACGACAGCACCTTGAGCTGCGGCAGGCTGCGGCGCAGGAAGCGCGAGAGCATCGGGCGCAGCGCGTGTTGCACCAGCAGCACGGGCGCCAGACCCAGCACCTGCTGACGGCCCATCGCCATTTCCGTCTGCGTGAGCAGCGTGTGCGCGAGACCCGGCTCCAGGCCCGGATTCGCCCCGGACGTCAGCGTCTGCGACAGCACGCGCTCCAGATTCGCGTCCAGCCCCATCACCTGCATATCGCCGCTGCCCGGGAACCACTGCTGCGTGATCGCGCGGCCCAGCGAAATGCGCACCGCCGCCGTGAGATCGTGCGCGTCCGCCATGCGCGGCGCATGTTCGGCGAGCGATTCCATGATCGTGCGCATATCGCGGATCGGCACGCCTTCTTCCAGCAGGTTCTGCAGCACCTTCTGCAGCGTCGTGACCTGCATGATCTTCGGCACCAGATCGTCGACCAGCGACGGCGTGTCTTTCTGCACGCGCTCGAGCAGCGCCTGCACTTCGCGGCGGCCCAGCAGTTCGGCGGCGTGCGTGACGACGAGGTGATTCAGGTGCGTCGCCACCACCGTGCTCGAATCGACCACGGTGTAGCCGAACACCTGCGCCTGTTCGCGCATGTTCGAATCGATCCAGATGGCCGGCAGGCCGAACGCGGGATCGGTGGTCGGCGTGCCCGGCAGCGCCGCGCTCACCTGACCCGGATTGATGGCGAGCCACTGGCCCGGATACGCCTCGCCCGTGCCCACTTCCACGCCCTTGAGCGTGATGCGGTAAGCGTTGGGGCGCAGTTCGAGGTTGTCGCGGATATGAATCACCGGCGGCAGGAAGCCGATTTCCTGCGCGAACTTCTTGCGGATGCTCTTGATGCGCTTGAGCAGTTCGCCGTCGGTGTTCTTGTCGACCAGCGGGATGATGCGGTAGCCCACTTCGAGGCCGAGCGTGTCGATCAGCGCCACGTCGTCCCAGCTCGCTTCGGTGTTCTCGACCGGCGCGGCCGCGGCCGGCAGGACGTCCGCCAGCACGGCGCTCGCCTTCTTCGCCTCGGCGCTCTTCTTCATGACGCGGCCAAGCTGGATCGCCCCGCCGCCCAGCAGCAGAAACGCGAAGTGCGGCATGCCCGGAATCAGCCCCATCATGAGGATGATCGAACCCGTGATCATCAGCACGCGCGGGTTGGTGAACAACTGGCCCGTCAGCTGCGTGCCGATGTCTTCGTTGGTCGCCACGCGCGACACGATCACACCGGCCGCCGTCGAGATCACCAGCGAAGGAATCTGCGCAACCAGGCCGTCACCGATGGTCAGCAGCGTGTAGGTCTCGCCCGCCGCGCCAAAGGCCATGCCGTGCTGCACCACGCCCACGATCAGCCCGCCGATGATGTTGATCGCCATGATCAGCAGACCGGCGATCGCATCGCCGCGCACGAACTTGCTGGCACCGTCCATCGAACCGTAGAACTCGGCTTCCTGGGCGATTTCCGTGCGGCGCTTGCGGGCGGCTTCTTCGTTGATGAGGCCCGCGTTGAGGTCGGCGTCGATCGCCATCTGCTTGCCGGGCATCGCGTCGAGCGTGAAGCGCGCGGACACTTCCGCGATACGCCCCGCGCCCTTGGTGATCACCATGAAGTTGATGACCATCAGGATCACGAACACCACGATACCCACGGCGAAGTTGCCGCCCACGAGGAAGTGGCCGAACGATTCGATCACCTTGCCCGCAGCGTCGGGGCCGGTGTGGCCTTCGAGCAGCACGATACGCGTGGACGCCACGTTCAGCGACAGGCGCAGCAGCGTGGAGAACAGCAGCACGCTCGGGAACGCCGCGAAGTCGAGCGGCTTCATGGTGTACATGCTGACGAGCAGCACCATCACCGAAAGCGCGATGTTGAAGGTGAACAGCAGATCCAGCAGGAACGGCGGCAACGGCAGGATCATCATGCCGAGGATCATGCAGATCAGGATCGGCCCGGCGAGTGCGCGCAGATTCGTGCTTTGCAGCACTTCTGGGCGCCGCGCGAGGAAACCGGTGCGGGCGTTCATTACGTTGCTCCTTCATTGCCGTCGCGCGCGGTATCGGCGCGACCTGCGGTGCTTGATGCTTGATTCGGTGCGGCTTTCGCGGCGTTGCTTGCTGCGCCCGCCTCGGGTGACAGCGTGTCGTCGGCTTCTTCGGCGGCGTCTTCGTCGCTCACGCCGCCCTTGTCGAATTCGGGCGGCACGTCGAGATCGGTCGGCGCCATCGGCACATCGCCGCCATGTTCGCGAAAACGCTTGAGCTGATAGACCCACGCCAGCACCTGCGCGACCGCGCCGTAAAGCTGGCCGGGAATTTCGCGATTCAGGTCGACGTTGTGATACAGCGCCCGCGCGAGCGGCGGCGCTTCGAGCAGCGGCACGTTGTTCTCGGTGGCGATTTCGCGGATGCGCGCGGCCACCAGGTTCACGCCCTTGGCGACCACCTTCGGTGCGCGCATGTCGCCGTCGGTGTACTGCAGGGCCACGGCGAAGTGCGTCGGGTTGGTCACGACCACGTCGGCCTTGGGCACCTGCGTCATCATGCGGCGGCGCGCCATCGCACGCTGCTGCTGGCGAATCCGGCCCTTCACGTGCGGATCGCCTTCGCTTTCGCGGTGCTCGCGCTTCACTTCTTCCTTGGTCATGCGCAGCTTGCGGTGATACGACCAGAGCTGATACGGCACGTCGATGGCGGCCAGCAGGAACATGCCGCCCACCGTCATGCCGCAGCACACCACGATCAGATGGAAGGCATCGGCGAACGCGCGCGGCGCGGGCTGCATGCCCAGACCCAGAATCTCTTCGCGATGGTTCCAGAGCGCCGAGCCGCCGATCGCGCCCACCACGATCGTCTTCACCGTCGACATGCCGAGCTGGACCGGCCCGTTCATCGAGAAGATACGGCCGAGGCCCGTCATCGGGTTCAGGCGATCGAACTTCACGCCGATCGATTTCGATGAAAACAGCCAGCCGCCCAGCGCCATCGGCGCGAGCAGCGCGGCCGCGCCGGTCAGCGCCAGCACCGGCAGCACGGCGAGCAGGCCTTCGCGGGCGGCCGTGCCGGCGCCAATCAGCATGCGTTTGGTCTCGAACGCGCCCGCGTGATTGAAGGTCAGCGCGCCGCGCAGCATCGCCTGCAGATGCAGGCCGATGGTGTCCGACAGCAGCCATGTGCCGAAGCAACCCGCCGACAGCAAGGCGAACGTGGAAAGCTCCCGCGAACGCGCAATCTGCCCCTCCTCGCGCGCCTTCTCAAGGCGCTTGGGAGTGGCTGATTCGGTTTTTTCGAGGTCGCTGTCCTCTGCCACAGATGCTCCGGTCGGCGGCGCACGCTGCCCGCCACCCTGGTGGTGACGGCGCACGCCCTTTTTCAGTGAGAGCGATTATTGCCTTGCGGGGCAAGCGACGATCGGCGGAGTAAGGCAGGGAAACCCGGGTATTTCACCGGATGGGCGCGCGTGCGGCGCCGGCGGGCGGGAATCGGGGATCGAACAGTGCGGGGAAAGCGGCCCGCCGCCCGCGATGCGGCGGCGGGCGCGCGGGTCTGCCCGGATGCGATCAGAACGCCACGTAAGGCGTCTGTGTGCCGCCGGTCGCGGTCTTGTCGATGCCGTAATAGACGTAGCGGCCGTAGAAGAACGGCAGGCCGAGATCGAGGCTCGAATTGGAACCGAACTGCCCCGCGAGGTCGTTGAACGCGAAATAGCTGCTGTTGCCGAGCAGCGCCGACGCATTCACCACGTTGAAGCTGATCGTGCCGGAGTCCTTGTTCTGGTCGACCAGCGTGGTGGTGAAGGTGAGCGCCGTGGACGGGCAGTAGAACGCGCCCAGACTGCCGCCGCATTGCGTGATGGCGCTATCGGCGAAGAAAATGCCGTTCGAACCCGAGTCGAGGAAGGCGGTCAGCGAGCGGCTGTTGAAGGTCGTCGTCAGGTCGCCCCAGGCGGTCGTGGTGAAGCGCTGCGAGGCCGCCATGGTGTTGTTCGACTGCGTGCCGATGCCGAACACCAGCGTGCCCGTGGCCGAAGCCTGGCCGTTGTTGGAAACGGGCGGCATCTGCAGGATCACGCCGTTGTTGTCGGTGGTGAAGTGCGCCACCGGGTTGGCCACCTGCTGCGTGAGCGCCACGCCCGTCTGGGTGCAACTGGTGCCGTTCGGACAGGCGAAGTAGTTGCTCGAGGTGGCCGTCACGCAGGTCGAGCCGCAATCCCAGGGCGCGACGCCAATGCCCAGGATACCGTTCGCGCCCAGCGCCGAGGTCGTGTTCTGCGCGGCGCCGATGTTCGAGCAGATGGTCGGCACCGAAGAGGTCGCCAGGTCGCCGATCACCTGGATCGGGATGGCGCTGGCCGTCTCGCCGCCGATCTTGACGTCGGCGCTACGCACGGTGCCCCAGGTGTAGCCGTCCGCGAACGCCGTGCATTCGGCCAGCGTGCCGCTGCTGGTCGCGATCGTGGAAAGCGCGCTGCGCATCGTGCTGGTGAACGCCGAATTCAGCACGCGCAGGCCGTACGAGCCGGTATCTACCTGAATATTGTCGACGGTCTGACAGGTGCTGCTGCCCGCCGCGCACACCGTCACGCTGACGGTGGGGATATTCGGCATCGTGTTGGTGACGCCGCTGTTGACCGTGACGGCGACGGTATTCGCGGAGGTGGCGGCGATCGGCTGCTGGGTCGGGCCGGCGGGCAGCCCGGATGTATCGCCGCTCGCGCTGCTGGCGCTGCTCGACCCCGAGGAGCCGCCACCGCCGCCGCAGGCCGCCAGAACGGTGGCGAGCGCGAAAAGGGCGCCCAGCGCGACAGCGCGGGCAGATTGACGGGACTCGCGCGGCTGGCGAGTGAAGGCGTTGAGAATTCCGTAGTTGAACACGCGTCGCCTCCCGTTCGTTATTGGATGTCGGACGTACTGAAGCCCGACGGCAGCGCCGAGGGCAACCACGCCTGCCCCGAGAACGCGCCCATATGGCCGCCCGAATGCACCACGAGCGCGCTGCTCTCGACCGCGCCGGGACCGCGCACGCCGTTGGCCCGGCTGGCCTGCACGCCCGCCACGTACTGCGGGAAATACGTGCCGAGCAGCGCGGATAGATCAGGCATCTGCGGCCCGCTCCACGCCACGGCGAACACCGTGCCCGCCGAGCTGAGGTATTCGCGCACGGCGGTGCCGTTGACGAGCGTGGTCTCGCGCACCGTGTAGGTGGCGCTGCTGGTGCTGCTGGTCGAGGACGTGCTGGAACTGGTGCTCTGGGCCGCCTGACGCGCGACTGTCGACGCGGCGCTCCCGGAGGTGGTATTGACGCTGGCGCCGGACGGCGTGGTCATGGGCGCGCCGCCGAGCGCAGCGCTGGCCGGCTGCACGACGCCCAGCATACCCATCGCGCATAACAACGCTGCAGCGAGACGCATGGCGGCGCCGCGCGACATCACAGGCGCGCTACGACGGAAAAACGAAGTGGAGACAACCGACGCGCAGTCCATCGCGCCAGGTGAAACGGCGCTGCAGGATGCGGAAGATACTGCGGGGGAAACTGAGCTAAAAGCTGAGCTGGAAAAAACGGCAGACCCAGCAGCAGACCCAAAGGTCGAAACGTGCGGATTCAAGGCGGCCCTCCCTCTCTCGGTGGCGCGCTCCACCGCACGGCTCGTAACGCCTTGGGCGACAGCAGAAAGCGGACGTCGGCTCGACGGGGAACGGCTGGCTTCGCTTCGTTGCGCCGCAGCAGCTGCACGCGCGATTGCGTGTGCCCTGCAGCAGTGAGCGAACGCCCACTAGTATGCCTGTCCCGCATGACATGCGACAGCACGCCGTCGGGCCCAAACCGGCACCCCGCGCGGGTCGCCAGGAAGGTCGCCGGGCGCCGCGCATCGCGCAACGCCAGACAGCCCGCCCGGCCGTTCCCGCCGCCTCAGAAACCGAGGCTGGCCAGCAGGTCGTCGACCTGTGCCTGATCCTGCACCACGTCGGCCTTGCCTTCCGGGTTGATCTGCGGCCCGTTGAGCAGACCTTCGGGGCTGCCCGTGCTCGCGTGGACTTCCGCGAGCGCTGCCGCCGTGGCCGCGAACTGTTCGCGCCGCTCCGGTGCGATGTTCTCGACCAGCACGGTCAGCAATTGCTGCTCGATCAGATAGACCACGTCCATGATCTTCTTGATCACCTGGCCGGTCAGATCCTGGAAATCCTGCGCGAGCATGATTTCGAGCAGATGCTGGTTCGTCGCCGCGGTGGTTTGCGGCACCACGTCGAGGAACTGGCGCGTGTCGTCCATCAGCGAGCGCACTTCCTCGCGCCCGATCGGTGCGTCGTACCAGGTCTCCCAGCGCGCCGACAGCACCTTGGCGTCGGCTTCGAGCTTTTCCTGCATCGGCTTGGCGAGTTCGATGGCGGTCAGCACGCGCACGGCGGCCTGCTCCGTCATGTCGGCGACGTAGCGCAGGCGGTCGCGCGCGTCGGGCACCGCTTCGGCGGCGCGCTCGACGTGCTTGTCCAGACCCAGCTCGCGCATCGAATCGCGCAGCGTGCGCGTCAACTGGCCGATGCGCGCGAGGATACGGTCCGTCGCGAACTCGCCCGAATCGGCGTCGTCATGCTGCCCGGCGGGCAACGCCGCGGACGCATCAATGGGCTCGTTCACGTCAGCTCCCGGTCTTCGCCATCTTTTCGAGAATCTTGTTGAGCTTCTCGTCGAGCGTGGCCGCCGTGAAAGGCTTCACGACGTAGCCGCTCGCGCCCGCCTGAGCGGCGGCGATGATGTTTTCCTTCTTCGACTCGGCGGTCACCATCAGCACCGGCAGGTGCGTGAGCGTGGCGTCGGCGCGAATTTCCTTGAGCATCGCGAGGCCGTCGAGGTTCGGCATGTTCCAGTCCGAAATCACGAAGTCGTAGTTGCCGCCGCGCAGGCGTGCGAGGCCCGCAGCGCCGTCTTCGGCTTCGTCGACGTTCGAGTAGCCCAGTTCCTTGAGCAGGTTGCGGACAATCCGGCGCATCGTCGGAAAATCGTCCACCACCAGAATCTTCATTCCCTTATCCATCTCGGTTCCATTCTCCAGGCTAAAACCCGGGCAATTATCCAGACAAGCGCCATGCCTATCCAGATAAATTAATCGTGATCGATCGCACAGTCCTTACAGAATCGTGCGATCTCTCGAAATATTGACTGCCAGCGCCTTGACGAGCAATGCGCGCGCCAGCTCCGTCAGACGCGCTGGACGCGGTCGCCCATCGAAGCCAGACGCGTCATCACGCGGCGGCTCATGTCCGACAGCGAGGCGATCTCGTCGGCGGCGCCGAGCGCAATCGCTTCGCGCGGCATGCCGAACACGATGCAGCTTGCTTCGTCCTGCGCGAGCGTAAACGCACCGGCCTTGCGCATTTCCAGCAGGCCAGCCGCACCGTCGCGGCCCATGCCCGTCAGAATCACGCCGATGGCGTTCTTGCCCGCGTGCTGCGCCGCCGAGCGGAACAGCACGTCCACCGACGGACGATGCCGGTTCACCGGCGGGTCGTCGGACAAATGGGCGATGTAGTTCGCGCCGCTACGCGCGAGCAACAG
The DNA here is from genome assembly GCF_017104965.1 of Paraburkholderia sp. Ac-20340. GTDB lineage: Bacteria > Pseudomonadota > Gammaproteobacteria > Burkholderiales > Burkholderiaceae > Paraburkholderia. The sequence goes on along the minus strand of NZ_JAAGPR010000043.1, from coordinate 337 downwards.
GTGAGCGTGACCCGGCGCGATGTAGGCATGGCCGGGCAGCACGCGTTCGCCGTGCTCCGCTTCCTTCACGGTAATGCGGCACAGGCCGTTCAGGCGCTGCGCGAACGACTTCGTGAAACCGGGCGGCATATGCTGCGCGATCAGCACCGCGGGCGCGTCGGGCGGCAGCGGCTGCAGCACTTCGCGGATCGCTTCGGTGCCGCCCGTCGAGGCGCCGACGATGATCAGCTTTTCGGTCGACAGCAGCGGGTTGTTGATCATCGGCGCGGCGGCGACCGGTGCGTGCGCGTGGGCATGCGCGGCGTGCGCAGGCGCATGCGCCGAGGCACCGGCAGCA
>NZ_JAAGPR010000003.1 GCF_017104965.1 Paraburkholderia sp. Ac-20340 | reverse complement strand
CCCGGAGCGCGAACCCCGCGAACCGCGCGAACCGCGCCCGCCCCGCGCCCCGCGTGCGCCCGTCACGCCCAACCCGATCCCGCCGATCACCTTCCCCGAAGCGCTGCCGGTTTCCGGCCGCCGCGAGGAAATCGCGCGCGCGATCGCCAACAACCAGGTCGTGATCGTCAGCGGCGAAACCGGCTCGGGCAAGACCACCCAGTTGCCGAAGATCGCGCTCTCGCTCGGGCGCGGCCTCGGCGCGGGCGGCAGCGGCCTGATCGGTCACACGCAGCCGCGCCGGATCGCGGCTTCGGCGACCGGCCGGCGTATCGCCGAAGAACTCGGCACGCCGTTCGGCGAAGTGGTCGGCTACAAGGTGCGCTTTACCGACAATCTGTCGCCCGGCGCCTCGGTCAAGCTGATGACGGACGGCATTCTGCTCGCGGAAACGCAGACCGATCCGCTGCTCAAGGCCTACGACACGATCATCATCGACGAGGCGCACGAGCGCAGTCTGAACATCGACTTCCTGCTCGGCTATCTGAAAGAGATCCTGCCGCGCCGGCCCGATCTCAAGCTGATCGTCACGTCCGCGACCATCGACGCCGACCGCTTCGCGCGCCACTTCGGCAGCGACGACAAGCCCGCGCCGGTGATCGAGGTGAGCGGGCGTCTGTACCCGGTCGAGGTGCGCTATCGCCCGGTGCAGGAAGACAGCCCGGCTGTGAAGAACGCGCAGGGCAATGCGCCGACGAAAAAATCGCAGCGCGACACCGATCGCGACCTGATGGACGCCATCGTCGATGCCGTCGACGAACTGTGCCGCGAAGGCTCGGGCGACGTGCTCGTGTTCCTGCCCGGCGAGCGCGAAATTCGCGACGCCGCCGAGGCGCTGCGCAAGCATCATCCGCCGCACACGGAAATCCTGCCGCTGTTCGCGCGCCTTTCCGCGCAGGAGCAGGAGCGCGTGTTCAAGCCGTCGAACGCGCGCCGCATCGTGCTCGCGACCAACGTGGCGGAAACCTCGCTGACTGTGCCGGGCATCCGCTATGTGGTGGATACGGGCCTCGCGCGCGTGAAGCGCTATTCGTATCGCAACAAGGTCGAGCAACTGCAGATCGAGTCGATCTCGCAGGCCGCCGCGAACCAGCGCGCGGGCCGTTGCGGCCGGGTCGCCGACGGTATCTGTATCCGGCTTTACGAAGAATCGGATTACATCGCGCGCGCGCGCTTCTCGGACCCGGAAATCCTGCGTTCGTCGCTCGCGGCGGTGATTTTGCGCATGAAGTCGCTGCATCTCACGGCGATCGAAACCTTCCCGTTCATCGAGCCGCCGCCGGGCCGCGCGATTGCGGACGGCTATCAACTGCTCAACGAACTCGGCGCCGTCGACGACGATAACGCGCTCACCACGCTCGGCCGCGAACTCGCGCGCCTGCCGCTCGACCCGCGCGTGGGCCGCATGATTCTGGCCGCGCGCGATTCGCAGTCGCTGCGCGAAGTGCTGGTGATCGCCAGTGCGCTTTCGGTGCAAGACCCGCGCGACCGCCCGATCGAGGCGCAGGAACAGGCCGATCAGGCGCATCGCCGTTTTGCCGACGAGCGCTCCGAATTCCTCCAGTGGCTGAAGATCTGGGCGTGGTTCGAGGATGCGGTCGCGCACAAGAAGTCGAACAAGCAACTGGTCGACTCGTGCCGTGCGAACTTCCTCTCGCATCTGCGGCTGCGTGAATGGCGCGATGTGCATTCACAATTGTTGACGGTGGTGCGCGAGCACGGCTGGCGCATCAACGAAGCGGATGCGACCTACGAGGAAATCCATCACGCGCTGCTGACCGGTCTGCTCGGCAATATCGGCCTGAAGGCGGAAGACGAGCCGCATTTCCTCGGCGCGCGCAGCATCAAGTTCCATCTCTGGCCCGGTTCGGCGCTGGTGAAGAAAGCGGGGCGCTGGGTCGTGGCGGCGGAACTGGTCGAAACGAGCCGCCTGTACGCGCGCTGTATCGCGAAGATCGAGCCGGAATGGCTCGAAAAAGTGGGCGCGCATCTGCTGAAGACCTCGCTGTCCGAGCCGCATTGGGAAAAGCGTGCGGCGCAGGTCAGCGCGTTCGAGCGCGGCGTGCTGTACGGCTTGCCGGTGTATCAGCGGCGTCGGGTGGCGTTCGGCAAACAGGACCCGGCGCGGGCGCGCGAATTGTTTATTCGCGGCGCGCTGGTCGAAGGCGAATTCGACACGAAGCTGCCGTTCTTCGCGCACAACCGCAAACTGCTCGCCGATATCGAGCAACTCGAACACAAGTCGCGCCGCCAGGACGTGCTGGTCGACGACGAACTGATCTTCGGTTTCTACGATCAGGCGATTCCCGACGGCATTTACGCGGGCGCGACGTTCGAGCGCTGGTATCGCGACGAGGTGAAAAAGAGCGGTCAGTCCGAGGACAAGCTGCGTCTGCTTTATCTCTCGCGCGACGACCTGATGCGCCACGAAGCGGCCGGCGTGACGACCGAGCTGTTCCCGAAGCGCATGACCATGTCGGGCGCGGCGATGGCGCTCACGTATCACTTCGAGCCGGGTTCGCCGCGCGATGGCGTGACGCTCGCGGTGCCGCTCTATGCGCTCAATCAGGTCGATGCGCGCCGCTGCGAATGGCTCGTGCCGGGCATGATCAAGGAGAAGGCGCATCTGCTGCTGAAGTCCTTGCCGCAGAAGCTGCGCCGCCATTGCGTGCCCTTGCCGGAATACGCGGCGGGTTTCGCCGATCGCCTGGGCGGCGAGCGCTTCGGTGCGGGCGGCCTGGTCGAAGCCTTGATCGCCGATGTGCGCGCACAGAAGCAGCTTCAGCTGAAATCGTCCGATTTCAAGCTGGAGACGCTGCCCGCGCATCTGTTCATGAATTTCAAGGTGATCGACGAGCACGGACGTCAGCTCGCGATGGGCCGCAATCTCGCGCAGTTGCGCACGGAACTGGGCGCGCAGGCGCAGCAGCAGTTCCAGAAGCTGGCGAGCGCCACCGCGCTGGCGGCGCTGGAAACGCATGCGCAGGGCGAGGGCGCTCAAGGCGCGGCAGCGGCAGATAAAGCGCAGTCGTCGCAAAGCGTGGCCAAAAAACTCAACACGCCGCACACGCCCGCAAGCGGTGACACGGCCGCGACCGCGCTCTACGAAAACCTCACGACGTGGAATTTCGGCAAGCTGCCCGAACTGCTGGAAATCCGCCGTGGCGGCCAGACGCTGTACGGCTATCCGGCGCTGGTCGATCGCGGCTCGCATTGCGACGTCGAGGTATTCGATTCGCCGGAAGAGGCGGCGCGGATTCATCGCGCGGGCTTGCGCCGTCTGTTCGGGCTGCAGTTGCGCGAGCCGATCCGCTATCTGGAGAAGAACCTGCCGGGCCTGCGCGAAATGGCGATGCAGTTCATGGCGCGCGCCACCCAGGAAGAGTTGCGCGATCAACTGGTCGAACTGGCGCTCGATCGCGCCTGCCTGCAAGACCCGCTGCCCGACGACGATGCGAGTTTCCACGCCCGCAAGGACGAAGGGCGCGGACGTCTTTCGCTGCTGGCGCAGGAGATTGCGCGCCTGGTCGGCCAGATTCTGGCGGAATACGCGTCGCTGGCGAAGAAGCTCGTGCAGGCGAAGGCGTTCGGCGCGCCCGCTGCGGATATGCAGGCGCAGGTCGATGCGCTCATCAGCAAGCGCTTTATTCTGGACACGCCGTACGCGCAACTGGTGCATTTCCCGCGCTACCTCAAGGGCGTGGCGCTGCGCATCGACAAGCTGCGCGCCGATCCCGGCCGCGACGCGCGTCAGGTGGCCGAATTCCAGCCGCTCGCGCAGCAGTATCAGCGTGCGCTGTCGCAACGTGGCGGCGTGTTCGATGCGCGCCTGAGCGAATTCCGCTGGCTGCTCGAAGAGTTGCGCATCTCGCTCTTTGCGCAGGAGTTGCGCACGCCGATGCCGGTGTCGGTCAAGCGGCTCCACAAGGTCTGGGAATCGATGCAGCGATGAAGTCGATGGCGCTTTGCGGGCCATAACAATAGTTCGAAAAAGGGGCGCGCGTTGCGCCCCTTCCACATTTCAGTGGCCCTACGTCAACCTTGCGAACCGGCAAGCGTTCTACAATCACTGATCTGCCAGGGAACGACTCTTCATGCGTACAAACGAATTCCGCCGTACCGCCGCAAGCTTTGCGAAAAAGGCCGTGATGTTTGCGTGCTCCGCGCTGGTCGGTGCCGCGCTCACCACGGTTATGCCGAGCATTGCGCATGCGAACAACATCATCGTGCTCAATTCGGGCGAGGCAACGCTGAGCCTCATCGACGACAAGACGCACGAACTCGTCGGCACGGTGCCCACGGGCAAGGAGCCGCATCACCTGTTTCCGACGCCGGACAACAGCTCGCTGATCGTCGCGAACTCGGTGTCGAACAACCTGCTGTTCGTCGATCCTAAAACCGGCAAGCCGCAGCGCTGGATCGAAAACGTCGAAGACCCGTATCAACTGGGTTTTTCGCCGGATAACAAGTGGTTCGTGACCACCGGCCTGCGTCTGGACCGTCTGGATATTTATCACTACGGCGGCGCGGGCAATTTCACGGTCGCGAAGCGCCTGCCGCTTTCGGCCATGCCCAGCCACCTGGCGTTCACGAAGGACAGCAATATCGTGTTCGTGTCGCTGCAGGTCTCGGGTGAAATCGCCGCGGTCGATCTGCCTACGCAGAAAGTGCTGTGGAAGATGAAGGTTGGCCCGGCGCCCGCGGGCATGTGGCTCACGCCTGGCGAAAAATATCTGCTGGTGGGCATGACGGGCGCCGATTACGTCGCCGTGGTGGACTGGCGCAACCAGAAAATCGTCAAGACGATCCAGGTGGGCAAGGCCGCACATAACTTCCGCTCGATGGTGGATGGCCGCCACGTGCTGGTGTCGAGCCGCGTGTCGAACGTCATCAGCATCATCGACGAAGAATCGCTTGAGAAAGTGGGCGAGATCAACGGCCTGATGCCCGGACCCGACGACATGGAACTCTCCGCCGACAAGCGCTGGCTGTGGGTAACGTTCCGTTTCGCCAAGCACATCGGCCTGATCGACATGCAGACGAAGAAGCTCGTCAAGACGATTCCGGTGGGCCGCTCGCCGCACGGCATCTACTTCTACGACCGCGCGCCGGTCATGTCGCCCAACGGCGCTTAACGTCTGCACGTCACCGCCCATGTTCGCCTTCCTCGGTTCCTGCGCGCATTGGGTGGTGGCTGGCGCCGACGACTTCGTGTCGTGGCTCCAGACGCTCCTCTACGTGAACGTGCTGCAACCGGCGTTATTCGACGCCGGTTTCATGAACGTGGACGAAGACAGCTTCGACGCGCTCTACTGGGTGATCGTCGGGCTGCTGGAAATGGTGGCGATGTATTTGCTGCTGCGTCCGCTCGAAGCGCTCATGCCGGCGGAGAAGTGGGGCGACCGCAAGGGCGTGGGCGTGGACGCCATCTATACCTGGGTCACGCGCCTGGGCATTCTCAATCTGTTCTTTTTCTTCGCCATGCAGCCGGCGTTCGACCGTGCGCAAAGCTGGCTGCGCCTGCATGGCGTCATGAGTGTCGATATCGACAATCTCTGGCCCGGTGTGACCACCGTGCCGCTCGTGGCGTTCGCGATCTATCTGGTCGTGCTCGACTTTTCCGGTTACTGGTATCACCGCCTGTCGCACCGCTACAGCCTCTGGTGGGAATTGCACGCGGTCCATCACAGCCAGCGCAAGATGTCGTTCTGGTGCGATAACCGCAACCATCTGCTCGATGTGCTGATGCAGTCGTGCATGTTCGCGGGCATCGCGCTGGTGATCGGCGTGCCGCCCGCGCAGTATGTCGTGCTGGTGGCGCTCACGAATTTCGTGCAGAACGTGCAGCATGCCAATATCCGCGTGCATTTTGGCTGGCTGGGCGAGCGGCTGCTGGTGAGCCCGCGTTTTCATCGGCGTCATCATGCAATCGGCTACGGTCACGAAGGCACCACGTATGGCTGCAACTTTGGCGTGCTGTTTCCGTGGTGGGACATGCTGTTCGGCAGCGCGTCCTTCAGCGAGCGGATCGAGCCTACGGGCATTCGCGCCCAACTCGCAGGCGCGCGTTATGGCGAGGGCTTCTGGGCGCAGCAGGGGCTCGCGTTCGCCCGCATCGGGCAGCGGCTGGCGGTGCGTCGGCGTCTGAAAGCCGGTTTTGCCCAGCGCAATTCACAACAATAAGATGCTCAGGCGGCCCACGCCGCCTTTTTCCTTTCACCGCCGCGCGCCTCGTGCGCCGGATGCGCGCCGTGGTTTATGCTGTCGTTTTGCCGCACTGAACCACGCAGGCTTCGTGACCCGTCTCCGTTTTTCCTCCGCTTTCACGCCCGCATGAACGACTTGTTGCGCTCGTTTGGACGCGCGCTCACCAGCGCATTCCACCCCTCGATGCTGTTCCTCACGTTTGTGCCGTTCCTGGTGGCGGCCGCGGTGTGGGGCGGTCTGCTCTACGCCTTCTGGCAACCGCTGATCGACGGCGTGCGCGGCACGCTCGACGCCTGGCCCGCCACCGGTTACGTCTACCATGTGTTCGACTGGGTGGGCTTCGGTTCGCTGCGCAGCATGATTGGGCCGTTCGTGGTCATCATCCTGTCGATTCCGCTGATCGTCATCACCGTGTTGCTGCTGATCGTCGCGCTGGCGATGCCGCGCGTGATCCGCCATCTGACCACGCGCCAGTACGCCTCGCTCGAAGCGCGCCGTGGCGGTAGCTGGTACGGCAGCGTGCTGCACTCGCTCTGGACCACGCTGCTGTGCATCGTGCTGCTGATCGTGACCTTGCCGTTCTGGTTCATTCCGCCGTTTTGCGTGCTGGTGCCGCCGCTGCTCTGGGGCTGGCTGACCTACCGCGTGATGACTTACGACGCGCTCGCGCTGCACGCGAGCAGCGCGGAGCGCCGCGAACTCGTGCGCCGCAACCGCCTGCCGCTGCTGGCGATCGGCGTGGCGAGCGGGCTGCTCGGCTCGCTGCCGACGGCGATCTGGGTGGCGTCGGCGTGGATGCTACTGTTCTTCCCCGTGATCGCCGCGCTGACTATCTGGATTTACGCTTTCATTCTGGTGTTCACGGCGCTCTGGTTCGGCCATTACTGCCTGCGCGCGCTGCAGCGCCTGCGCACGGAAGAGGCGCACCGTCTGGGCCATGAAGTGACCATCGTGCACTGACGTCCCCGGCATCCGCCGACACTTTCAAAGAACATTCATACGACGAGGCAACACATGGCATTTGGCGTCATCATCATCGGCGACGAGATTCTGTCGGGCCGCCGCACCGACAAGCATTTGCCGAAGGTCATCGAACTGCTGGGCGCGCGCGGCCTCGCGCTCGACTGGGCCGAGTACGTGGGCGACGATCCCGCGCGCATTACCGCCACGCTCAAGCGCTCGTTTGCCTCGGGCGATATCGTGTTCTCGACGGGCGGTATCGGCGCGACGCCGGACGATCACACGCGCCAGTGCGCGGCGGCGGCGCTAGGCGTGCCGCTCGCGCTCCATGCGGACGCAAAGGCGGCGATCAGCGAGCGCATCCGCGATATGCACACGGGCAGCGATCCGGTCGATTTCGGTTCGCCCGAAAATCTTCACCGCTTCCAGATGGGCACCTTCCCGCAGGGCTGCGAGATCATCCCGAACGGCTACAACAAGATTCCGGGCTTTTCGATTCACGATCATCATTTCGTGCCGGGCTTCCCGGTGATGGCGTGGCCGATGATCGAATGGGTGCTCGATACGAAGTACGCCCATCTGCATCATCAGATGCCGCACGCGGAAAAGTCGCTGCTGGTGTTCGAGTTGCCCGAATCGACGCTCACGCCGCTGATGGAAAGCATCGAACGCGATTTCCCGGGCGTGCGCGTGTTCAGTCTGCCGAGCGTGGGCGACAGCGAGCGCGGCGGCATCTATGCGCGCCGCCATATCGATCTGGGCGTGAAGGGTGAGCCGGAAGCGGTGGCGGCGGCTTTCGTGAAGCTGCGCGAAGGCGTGCACCTGCTGGGCGGCGATGTGGTGGAGCCGCCGGAAGCGGCTTGAAGTTGCCCGGAATCGCTCGATGAGGCTGGATGGAGCGCCCCGGCCGCATCATCGGCGTGTCACACGGGGCGCTCAAAGTGGCCGGTCAGGGTTTTGGGCTGGCGGGGGTTGTGAGGGTGTCTAACGAGCGAGGCAGCTTCAGGCGCCGAGCCACGGCAGGCCGCGGAAGCACCAGCCGGAAACGGTCTTGCGATGGCCTTCGCTGTTCTTGTCGCCTTCGAAGCCTTCGAGCAGATCGAAGGCCTGGGTGAAGCCGGCCTTGGCCGCTTCGATGGCGGCCAGTTTCGAGCGCGCGGCGCTGCGGCACAGGAACAGGATGGGCGTGTCGGCGTCGGCGACGCTCTTGAGCTGCGCGACGAACTCGGCGTTGGGCACGCCGCCCGGATAGCGCGTCCACTCGACATGCGCATACTGGCCGTCGCCGATCACCGGGCGGCCGACCCAGTCGAGTTCGGCGCGCGTGCGCACATCGACGAGCTTGACGCGCGCATCGAGTTGCAGGAGCTCGAACGCCTCGGCGGGCGAGAGCGCGCCGGCATACGGCAGCTGGTTCTCGGCGCGGCGCGTGTCGGCCTGGGCGTACAACTGTTCGAGCGTACTCATGACGATCAATCTCCCGTTTCATGTTGGACCAAAGGATTATTCTAGCGCGCTGCATGAGTGCGGGAAGCGCCGGGCCGTGGCGCGCTAATGAGCAGGAGCGGGGCACGGCACGCGTTGCAGGCAGGGCCGCCGCGCGTCGCGGTGGCATATTTGCGCAGGCTTGGTGCGTAAACCGGTTTATGCACCATAATGGAGTGAGTTTCGCGCGCCAAATCCGGGATTGCACGGAATTGGTGCCGGGAAGTGGCCCGAGAAGGGGGCGCTGGGGAAAACGAGGGGCGGGAGTTACCCGCATGTTCGGTGTAGTTGCCCCTTGGTTGCCCAACGCTCGCCCCTTGGGGACGCATCCGGATCAAATTTGCGCCACGCTGGCGCAAACATGGCACGGAAGCTGCTTTATATGTCGCGATCGAATCGCAACCGGCCTGCCACCGGACTCCGGCTGTACCAGCTGGCGACCGAAGGCATGCCGCAAAGCGGCAACCGGCAAGATCAGAAGATTGGGCAGGCGGCAGCGTTCGCCGAAATCGTTAATCAGGAGAATAGGTTATGAGTAAATCCGTGGCCGACGTCATGCAACTCGTCAAGGACGAAGACGTCAAGTTTGTCGACTTCCGCTTTACCGACACGCGCGGCAAGGAGCAACACGTTTCGGTTCCGCTGTCGCACTTTGACGAAGACAAGTTCGAGTCGGGTCATGCATTTGACGGTTCGTCGATCGCCGGCTGGAAGGGCATCGAAGCCTCGGACATGCTGCTCGTCCCGGACGCGAACACGGCTTTCATCGACCCGTTCTATGAAGAACCCACGCTGGTTCTGACCTGCGACGTGGTCGAGCCGGCTGACGGCAAGGGCTACGAGCGCGATCCGCGTTCGCTGGCAAAGCGCGCTGAAGCGTACCTGAAGAGCACGGGTCTGGGCGACACGGCATTCTTCGGTCCGGAACCCGAATTCTTCATTTTCGACTCGGTCCAGTGGAACACGGACATGTCGGGCTCGTTCGTCAAGATCGGCTCGGACGAAGCTCCGTGGTCGTCGGGTCGCGAAATCGAAGGCGGCAACACGGGTCACCGTCCGGGCGTCAAGGGCGGCTACTTCCCGGTCGCTCCGGTCGACACGTTCCAGGACATCCGTTCGGAAATGTGCCTGCTGCTCGAACAGATCGGCATCCCGGTCGAAGTGCACCACCACGAAGTCGCTGGTCAAGGCCAGAACGAAATCGGCACCAAGTTCTCGACGCTGGTTCAGCGCGCGGACTGGACGCAGCAGATGAAGTACATCATCCATAACGTGGCGCACACGTATGGCAAGACGGCGACGTTCATGCCGAAGCCGATCGTTGGCGACAACGGTTCGGGCATGCACGTTCACCAGTCGATCTGGAAGGACGGCCAGAACCTGTTCGCAGGCAACGGCTACGCAGGTCTGTCGGAATTCGCGCTGTTCTACATCGGCGGCATCATCAAGCACGCTCGCGCGCTGAACGCCATCACGAACCCGTCGACGAACTCGTACAAGCGTCTGGTTCCGCACTTCGAAGCACCGGTCAAGCTGGCTTACTCGGCACGCAACCGTTCGGCATCGATCCGTATTCCGCACGTCTCGAACCCGAAGGGCCGCCGTATCGAAACGCGCTTCCCGGACCCGATGGCCAACCCGTACCTGTGCTTCTCGGCACTGATGATGGCAGGTCTGGACGGCGTCCAGAACAAGATCCATCCGGGCGAAGCCGCCGACAAGAACCTGTACGACCTGCCGCCGGAAGAGGATGCAAAGATCCCGACCGTGTGCGCCGGCCTCGACCAGGCTCTGGAAGCACTCGACAAGGATCGCGAATTCCTGACGCGCGGTGGCGTGTTCACGGATTCGATGATCGACGCCTACCTCGCACTGAAGGAAGGCGAGCTGCAACGCGTGCGTATGACCACGCACCCGGTCGAGTTCGAACTGTACTACTCGCTGTAATCGACGATGGCGCTTCGCTCGCACTCGCGTAGCGAAGCGTCTGTCCGACGTTCGCGACGGGTCACGAAGGGACGGCGGTGCCGTCCCTTTTTTGTTGGCTGCGTGGACGTCATCGACGTCGTCGTGCCAACCATCATCGACATGGACAGCCAGCCGGCGCGCCCTCAAGCCACCGGTGCCGAAACATGGTGCTCAAGAATCTGATCAAGGCAAGAAAAGGCCACGCGGACGCGCTTTCGGACGATGTGCCGCTCGTCGAATCGGGTTTGCTGCCCGGCTTCGAAGCGCTGCCGACGGTCGTGCTCGTGCTCGACAAGCGCAGCTTGCGCGTGGCGTTCGCGAATCCTTCGGCCGAGGCGATGCTCGATCTGTCGCGCCGTCAGCTTTCGCAGATGGTGTGGTCCGATCTCTTTTCCAACGCCGACGAGTTGCTGGAGACGATCGCGTCGATCGCCGCGCATCGCTTTCACGCGACGCGACTCGACGCGACGCTGGAGCGCCCGGGCCGCGAATCGTTGCACGTGCACGCGATTGTCGGCTTCCTGGAAAGCGCACCCGATTACGTGCTGCTCGAACTCTTCGAGAACGAGCGGCATCTGAAGAGCGATCGCGAGGAGCGGATTCATGACCTCGCGACCGTCAATAAACATCTGATCCGCAATCTCGCGCACGAAATCAAGAATCCGCTCGGCGGTATTCGCGGCGCGGCCCAGTTGCTCGAATTCGAGCTGGGCACGCTCGAGCGCGGCGAGTTGCGCGAGTACACGCAGGTCGTCATCAAGGAGTCGGACCGCCTGCAGACGCTGGTGGACCGGCTGCTCGAACCGCACCGTCATCCGCATATTGTCGGCGACGTGAATATTCACGAGGTCTGCGAGCGCGTGCGCGCCGTGATTCTCGCGGAGTTCCCGCGCGGCCTGACGATCGAACGCGATTACGACGTGAGCGTGCCCGACCTGCGCGGCGACAAGGAGCAACTGATCCAGGCGCTCCTGAACATCGTGCGCAATGCGGCGCAGGCGCTGCGCGAGCGCATTTCGCGCGGCGACGCGCGCATCGAATTGCGCACGCGCGTCGCGCGCAAGATCACGATTTCAAAACGCTTGTGCAAGCTGGCATTGGACTTGCATATCATCGATAACGGACCCGGCATTCCCGAGGACATCCGCGACCGCATCTTCTATCCGCTCGTTTCGGGACGCGAAGACGGCAGCGGTCTGGGCCTCACGCTCGCGCAGACTTTCGTCCAGCAACACGACGGTCTGATCGAAGTGGAAAGCCGGCCAGGACATACCGAGTTTCAGATCCTGCTGCCGCTCGATGCCTGAAGCCGTTTGAAGAACATTAGCTGAACCTGTTTTCCGATCTACCGCTACCGCACGCCACCAGGACTTCTGACCGACCTTATGAAGCCGATCTGGATAGTTGACGACGACCAATCGATTCGCTGGGTGCTTGAAAAAGCACTCGCCCGCGAAAATTTCGCGACCCGCAGCTTCTCGAACGTGCGCGATGCCGCGGCCGCGCTCGACCACGACAGCCCGCAGGTGCTCGTCTCCGACATTCGCATGCCGGGCGGCTCGGGGCTCGAGCTGCTGCAAACCGTGCGCGAGCGTCTGCCGGGGCTGCCCGTCATCATCATGACGGCGTTCTCCGACCTCGACAGCGCGGTGGCCGCGTTCCAGGGCGGTGCATTTGAATATCTCGCCAAGCCCTTCGACGTCGATAAGGCAGTCGAGCTGATTCGCCGCGCCGTCGACGAAAGCATGCGCGGCGAGCAGCACTGGGACGAGCGTCCCGCCGAAGCGCCCGAAATGCTGGGCCAGGCGCCCGCGATGCAGGACATGTTTCGCGCCATCGGCCGGCTTTCGCATTCGGCCGCGACCGTGCTCATCACCGGCGAGTCGGGCACCGGAAAGGAGCTTGTTGCACGCGCCTTGCACCGACATAGCCCACGCGCGAACGGTCCGTTCATCGCGCTGAACACCGCGGCCATTCCGAAAGATCTTCTGGAATCCGAACTGTTCGGCCACGAGCGCGGCGCGTTCACGGGCGCGCAGGCGATGCGCCAGGGCCGCTTCGAACAGGCGGAGAACGGCACGCTGTTCCTCGACGAAATCGGCGATATGCCGTTCGATCTGCAAACGCGTCTGCTGCGTGTGCTGTCGGATGGCCAGTTCTATCGTGTGGGCGGCCACAATCCGCTGCGCGCCAATGTGCGCGTGATTGCGGCCACGCACCAGAATCTGGAAACGCGCGTACGTCAGGGTCTGTTCCGCGAGGACTTGTATCACCGCCTCAACGTGATTCGTCTGCGTCTGCCGGCACTGCGCGAGCGCAGCGAGGACATCCCGCTGCTCACGCGCCACTTCCTGCAGAAGAGTGCGCGCGAACTGGGCGTCGAGCCCAAGCGCGTGTCGGATGAAGCGCTGGCGTATATGTCGTCGCTGCCGTTCCAGGGCAACGTGCGTCAGCTGGAGAATCTGGCCAACTGGCTCACGGTGATGGCGCCGGCGCAGACCATCGAAATCAAGGATCTGCCGCCCGATCTGCTGCCCGCCCACGTGGCGGCGACCGAAGGCGCGCAGGCGCTGGCAGGCGACGTTGCGGCCGCGGGCGCAGTGGCGGTCAATGGCGCGCTTGCGGGTGTGGCGGCGGGCTCGGGCGTCGGCCTTGGCGGTTTGCCGGGCGTGGCGAGCGGCGTGGGCGGTGGTTTGCCCAGCGGCTTCCCCGCCGTCAATGGCGTGGCCTCGCTGGCGGTGAGCGTCTGGGAAAGCGGCTTGCGTACCGAAGTCGCGCGTTTGCTGCGCGAAAATAGCGCCGATGTCATGGACGAACTCTCGCGTCGTTTCGAAGCCGCGGTGATTCGCGAAGCGCTCGATTTCACGCGCGGGCGCAAGGTCGAAGCCGCCGAGCGGCTGGGCATCGGCCGTAACACCATCACGCGCAAGATCCAGGAACTCAACCTGGAATAAGCGCACCGTGCGCAGCGGTCAAGGCGGTCCCGGCGATGAATGCGCGGTCCGCCATGCCGCTGCGCACGAACCCTCTCGGGCATAATCGACGCTGTTTTCCTGTCGATGACCGAATATGCCCGTGACTTCTCCATGGCCCGCCGAGGCCGATCCTTTCCTGTCCCTCGAAGAACTCGACGATCCCGCCGCGATGGCGTGGGTCGAGCAGCAGAACGCGCGCACGCGTGCCGCGTGGCAAGGCGGCGCGCGTTTCGAGGCGCTGGAGAAGCGCCTGGCGCAAGCCTATCTGCCGCGTGAGCGGCCCGTGATCCCCACCCGCTGGCAGGAGTGGGCCTACGATCTCTGGGAAGACGAAGACAATCCCAAGGGACTCTGGCGCCGCGCGAAATGGGCGGACTGGCGTGCGCATCGTCCGCAGTGGGAAAGCCTGATCGATTTCGATGCGCTCGGCGAAGAGGAAGGCGTGCCCTGGGTGTGCGCCGGTATCGACATTCTCTATCCCGACGGCGATCGCGCGCTGATTCAGCTTTCCGATGGCGGCGCCGATGCCGTCGTCGTGCGTGAATTCGATCTCGAGCGGCGCGTGTTTGTCGACGGCGGGTTTGCCATCGGCAAAGAGGGCAAGCACACGATTTCGTGGATCGACCGCGATACGGTCTACGTCGGCTGGGACCACGGCAAGAAGACGCTCACGCGCTCGGGTTATCCGCGCGAAGTGCGCCGCTGGAGCCGTGGCGCGCGTCTGGCCGATGCGCCCGTGGTGTTCCGCGGCGAGTTCGACGATATCAGCGTGGAAGGCGACTACGATCCGATCGAGCAGCGTCACGACGTGGTGCGCAGCGTCGACTTCTTCGATTCATATTCATATCGTCTCGATGCGAACGGGCAGTGGCAGGTCTACGACGTGCCTTCGCACGTGGCGGTGGGCGCATGGCATGGCTGGCTGCTGCTCGAACCGCGTCTGGACTGGACGCTCGGTGCGCATACGTATGCGGGCGGATCGCTGCTGGCGATTCGCGAAGACGCATTTGTGGCCGGCGATCGCAATGTCACGGCGCTCTTTACGCCCACGCCGGTGACATCGGCGTGCGACTGGACCTATACGAAGAACGTCTTGATCGTCTCGTGGCTCGACGACGTGCAAAGCCGCACGATGCTCTGGCAGCCCGTCGAAGAGCAGGGCGCATGGACGTGGCAATCGCGCCTCTTTCCCGCGCGGGCAAGTTCGCAGGTGGAGGTTTCGCCGATCGAAGACACGCTCAACGATGAAGTATTCGTCGATGTCGACGATTATCTTTTGCCGCCCGAGTACTGGCTTGCCGACCTCGCGAAAGACGATCTGCAGACGTGGGAATTGCTCGATCGCTGGCCCACGCAATTCGATGCCGCACCGCTGACGGTGATCCGCTCGCACGCGCGATCGGCCGATGGCACGCGGGTGCCGTTCACGGTGATCGGCCCGCGCGACGCGCTCGAAGGCGGCGCGCGCAAACCGCTGCCGTGTCTGCTGGAAGGCTATGGCGGCTTTGCGATTTCGCTCACGCCGCAGTATCTGGTGGGATCGGGTATCGGCTGGCTGGAGCAGGGCGGCATCGTCGCCATCGCGCATATTCGCGGCGGTGGCGAATACGGTTCGTCGTGGCACGTGGAAGCGCAGCGCGAAAACCGTCAACGCTCGTTCGACGATTTCATCGCGGTTGCGCAGCAACTGGTGACGGAAGGCTTCACGAGCGCGCCGCAACTCGGCATTCGCGGCGGCAGCAATGGCGGCCTGCTGGTGGGCGCGTGCATGGTCCAGCGCCCGGAACTGTTCGGCGCGGTGCTCTGCGAAGTGCCGCTGCTCGACATGCAGCGCTATCCGCTGCTGCACGCGGGCGCTTCGTGGATCGACGAATATGGCGATCCTGAGGAGCCCGAAGAAGCGCAGGCGCTCGCGGCGTATTCGCCGTATCAGCGTGTGAAGCCGGGCGTGGTGTATCCGGACGTGCTGTTCACGACCTCGACCAGCGACGATCGCGTGCATCCTGCGCACGCGCGCAAGATGGTCGCGCGCATGCAGGAGCAGGGGCACGCGAACGTCTGGTATCTGGAGAACACGGACGGCGGCCACGGGCCGGGCAGCGATTCGCTGGAGCGCGCGCAGTACGATGCGCTGGTGTTCCGCTTTCTGTGGACTACGTTGGGCGGAACGTGGTGAAGCGGGTTTGAGCGCGGGCGGCGTACCTGATGCCGCCCGCGTTGGTCGATAAGGTTTTTAGCCCGCGAGATGGATATCCGCGATCACCGGCGTGTGATCGGACGGCTGTTCCCACTTGCGCGGCACCTTGTCGATCTCGCACGCCACCAGCTTCGGCGCGAGCGCGGGCGAGAGCAGGATGTGATCGATGCGCAGCCCCGCATTGCGGCGGAACGCGAACATGCGGTAATCCCACCACGTGAACATCTTCTCCGGCTGCTCGAACTGGCGATACGAATCGACAAAGCCCAGCGCGATCAGCCGCTCGAATTGCGCGCGTTCTTCCGGCGAAACCAGATTCTGGCCTTCCCATGCCTTGGGGTCGTGCACGTCGCGGTCTGCGGGCGCGATGTTGTAATCGCCGAGCAGCGCCAGTTGCGGATGCTGCTGCATTTCCTGGGCGAGCCAGTCGTGCATCGCATTCAGCCAGGCGAGCTTGTACGTGAACTTCTCCGAGCCCGGCGCCTGGCCATTCGGGAAATAGGCGCTGACCAGACGCACGCCTTCGACGGTCGCCGCGATCACGCGCTGTTGCGGATCTTCGAAGCCGGGGATATTGCGCACGACCGTGGCCTCGTCGACGCTGAGGCCGTCGCGCACGAGAATGGCCACGCCGTTATAGGTCTTCTGGCCCGCGAACCAACTGCGATAGCCGTGCGCTTCGAGTTCGGCGCGCGGGAATTTATCGTCGGTGAGCTTGAGTTCCTGCAGGCAAAGCGCGTCGACCTTGCTTTCGCCGAGCCAGTCGATGACGTGCTGCAGACGGACTTTCAGGGAGTTGACGTTCCAGGTGGCGATTTTCATGGATGATGAACCGGGTGATTGTGCGGCGGGCGAGTGCCCGGGATCGATGCCGGGACTATACCGCCCGCCTGCATCCGATCGATAACGAATCATACCGGGAACACGCCCGCACGCTGCGGGAGCCGCTGCGCGCTCATGCCGCCGCGCCGCCGCTCACCACTCCTCGATCCACGGCCTCAGATCCATTTCGTGCGTCCATGCGTCCCTCGGCTGCTGATGCAAGGTCCAGTACGCATCGGCGATATGCTCGGGATTCAGGATGCCGTCGCGCTCCTTGAGCTTGTAGCGTTCGGGAAAATTCTCGCGGATAAACTCCGTGTCGATCGCGCCATCGACGATCACCTGCGCGACGTGAATGCCTTCCGGGCCAAGCTCGCGCGCCATCGACTGCGCAAGCGCACGCAGCGCATGCTTGGCGCCCGCGAACGCGGAAAACCCGGCACGTCCACGCAAACTCGCCGTGGCGCCCGTGAAGAGAATCGATCCGCGCGCACGCGGCAACATCGCTTTGGCGGCCTCACGGCCCATCAAAAAGCCCGCGAAACAGGCCATTTCCCAGACCTTCTGATAAACGCGCGCCGTAGTCTCCGTCACGCTGAAGCGCACGTTCGCACCGATATTGAAGATGGCGACTTCGATCGGCGCGATATTGGCTTCGATTTCGGCGAAGAGGGCGACCATGTCCTCTTCCTTGCGCGCGTCCGAACCGAACGCGTGCGCGACGCCGCCTTCGGCTTCGATCTGCGCCACGAGCGGCGCGAGCTTGTCGGCGTTGCGGCGCGTCACGCAGGCGATATAGCCTTCACGTGCGAAGCGGCGTGCAATGGCACCGCCGGTGGCGTCGCCGGCGCCAATCACGAGGACGGCTTTCTTTTGCATCGGAGTAGTGGGTGTGCTTGTCATGTTCGTCTGTGTGGAGGAATATGCGTCAAGGCATTCACGTACAAATGGAGGAGAGACGATGAGCGATGTGAAAGTTGAGTTTCTGTTTGACTTTGGGAGTCCTAACGCTTACCTGAGCCATAAGGTGATCCCGCAGATCGAAGCGCGCCAGAACGTGCACTTCGAATATGTGCCGATTTTGCTGGGCGGCATTTTCAAACTCACCGGCAACCGTTCGCCCGCAGAAACGACGGCGAATATCGAGAACAAACGCAAATACATGTTCCTCGAAATCAAGCGCTTTATTGCGCAGCACGGATTGACGGCGTACCGCATGAATCCGCATTTTCCCGTCAACACACTGGCGTTGATGCGTGGCGCCGTGGCCGCGCAGCGCGAAGGCGTGTTCGAGCGTTACGTCGATCGCATGTTCGCGCATATGTGGGAAGACGGTCTCAAGCTCGATGATCCGGCCGTGCTGCGTGCCACGCTCGAAGCCGATGGTTTCGACGCGGCCCGCTTCGAAGCGGCGCTCGCCGATGCGGAAGTGAAAAGCACGCTGATGGAAAACACCGAAGCCGCGTTCGCGCGTGGTGCGTTTGGCGCGCCGACATTCTTCGTCAACGACGAAATCTTCTTCGGCAAGGACCGGTTGCGCGATGTCGAAGAGGAAATCGCGCGAGTGAAAGCGCGCGGCTGACGGGCTGACGCATCGCGCGCTTTCAAAGTGGGAACGCAAGCGCGAGTCATGCGTTCCCGCCTTGACGGTCAGGCTTCGACCGGCGTGTCTGCGGGCGCGGCGATCACACCCAGCCGCGCGCGTGCGGCGTCGTATTCGCGCTTCAGACGCGCGACCAGATCCGCAGCGGGCACGACGCTCTTGACCGCGCCGATGCCCTGGCCCGAACCCCAGATGTGCTTCCACGCTTTCGCGCCGCTCGACGCAAAGCTCATCTTAGACGGGTCCGATTCCGGCAGCGCGTCGGGATCGAGGCCGCTCGCCACGATGCTCGGGCGCAGATAGTTGCCGTGCACGCCGGTGAAGAGATTCGAGTAGACGATATCGGCGGCGCTGCTCTCGACGATCATCTGCTTGTATGCCTCGACCGCATTGGCTTCTTCAGTCGCGATGAACGCCGAGCCGACATAAGCGAGGTCGGCGCCCGCCGCCTGCGCCGCCAGAATGGCGTTGCCGTTGCCGATCGCGCCCGAGAGCAGCAGCGGGCCGTCGAACCATTCGCGAATCTCGTGAATCAGCGCAAACGGCGAGAGCGTGCCGGCATGGCCGCCCGCACCGGCCGCGACGGCGATCAGGCCGTCGGCGCCTTTCTCGATCGCCTTTTTCGCGAAGGTGTTGTTGATGACGTCGTGCAGCACGATGCCGCCCCATGCGTGAATCGCGTCGTTCACTTCGGCGCGCGCGCCCAGCGACGTGATGACGATCGGCACCTTGTATTGCGCGCACACGCCCAGATCGTGCTCCAGACGGTCGTTGGACTTGTGGACGATCTGGTTCACCGCGAACGGCGCAGCGGGACGGTCGGGATGCTTTGCGTTGTATTCGGCAAGCTCGGTCGTGATGCGATCGAGCCATTCGCCCAGCACATGCTCGGGACGTGCGTTGAGCGCGGGAAACGAGCCGACCACGCCGGCCTTGCACTGCGCGATCACGAGATCGGGGTTCGAGATGATGAAAAGCGGCGAGCCGACGACGGGAATCGACAGACCGCGGCGCAGGACGGCGGGCAAGGACATGCATATCTCCTGAACGGAACCGGCGGCCCCGGCGCAAGGGCGGGGCGCCGTCGTGTTGTTGGTGTCGATAAACATAGCAAAGCGCCAGACACTATGCAACCAGTTGCATAGTGTGTGCGCTCGGGGAAATAACCGGGGCGGTATCGCCGCAAGCGTGGTTTAGAATCGCCGCATGTCCACGCCACACGCCATCCTCATTGCCCTGCTGGAGAAGCCGTCGTCCGGCTATGACCTGGCTCGCCGCTTCGACCGGGCGATCGCTTACTTCTGGCAGGCCACGCACCAGCAGATTTATCGCGAACTCGGCCGGATGGTGGATGCGGGCTGGGTGGCCGTGGTCGAAGAAGACGCGGCGGCGACGCGCAAGAAGGTGTATCGGGTGCTGCCGGTGGGGCGCGAAGAAGTGGCGCGCTGGGTGCGCGAAACGCGTCTGACCGGCGACGACCGCAATCTGCTGTTGCTGAAATTGCGCGCCGATGCGGTGATCGGCCCGCTCGGGCTGATGGAAGAACTGCGCCGCATGATGGATGAGGCGCGCGAGCGACTCGATACCTATCGCGCCATCGAGCAGCGCGACTTCGGCGCAGCGTCGCTCACGCGTGGTCAGCAGTTGCAGTACGCGATCTTGAAGGCGGGGATTCGCACGCAGGAAACGTGGCTCGAATGGGCCGCTGAGCTGCAGGCGTTCTTTGACGAAGACGGCGGGCAAGCCAGCGAATAACGTTTGGATTCCGAATTAATTGCGATGCACGAAGTGATTCACGCTGGAATCCGCAAGTGCGTACAGAAGGGCTAGCAAAAATAAGTGTTGACTTCATGACAGCCGCACCCTATAATTCTTTTCTCTGACGGACGCGGGGTGGAGCAGTCTGGCAGCTCGTCGGGCTCATAACCCGAAGGTCGTAGGTTCAAATCCTACCCCCGCAACCAAAGCTGTTCTGTCAGAAGCAATCAAGGGTTACAACGCATCGGCGTGTAACCCTTTTTTGTTTTCTACGCGTCGGTTGTTCCCGCTGATTGCTTGAGCGACCAATCGACTGCCGCCTTCGCATGCAATGCGGTCGTATCGAATACAGGCAAGGCCGAATCGTCAGCGCCAATCAGCAGCGTGATTTCCGTGCAGCCGAGTATCACGCCCTGCGCACCACGCGCGGCCAGCGATTCGATCACACGCTGATACACGCCACGCGAAGCCGCTTGCACCACGCCGTGACACAACTCGTCGTAGATGATGCGATGCACGTCGTCGCGCTCTGAGGCTTCCGGCACGATCGCTTCGATGCCATGCACGTCGCGCAACCGGCCCACATAAAAATCCTGCTCCATCGTATAGCGCGTGCCGAGCAGTCCCACGCGCGTGACGCTCGCCGCGCGCAGCGCTGCGCCCGTGGGATCGGCGATATGCAGGAAGGGGATCGTGATCGCCGCCTCGATCGCCGCGCAAACGCGATGCATCGTGTTGGTCGCGAGCAGCACGATATCGGCGCCGCCGCGTTCCAGTTGCCGCGCCGCCTGCGCCATCAGCACGCCTAGCGCGTCCCAGTCTCCCGCGCGTTGCAGCGCTTCGATCTCCGCGAAATCCACGGTGGCCATCAGGCTGCGGGCATTGTGATGTCCGCCAAGCCGCGCCTTCGTTTCGCCGTTGAGCATGCGGTAATACTCCGCCGACGATTCCCAGCTCATACCGCCAATTACACCGATTGTCTTCATGGCCTGCATCGCGAATGGTTGAAGTGTCCGCACGAGTATAGGCGTGCTGTCCTGGCTGTACAGGTACGGTCGCGCCCAACTGTCACGATACGGCGAGGGGACAGTGACCAGACAGTTTTCTCGCAATTCCCGCCACTCTCGCATTTCCCGGCGGGCAGCCCGGATAGCGGCTGATTTCTGGCGCCGATAGAATCGATCCACCACCGAGCTATAGAACAAGACGCCAGCAAGGAGCCGCACATGGACCTGATCATTCGCCGCGCCGTGCTCGCACATGCGCATCCCGCCGGGCATCCCAGCGTCGATATCGGTATCGAGGCGGGTCGTATCGCCGCCGTCGAGCCGACTATTGCGGCGCAGGCGCGCGAGGAAATCGATGCAGCGGGCGCGCTCGTGTCCGCGCCGTTCATCGACGCGCATTTCCATATGGACGCCACGCTCTCCTACGGCCTGCCGCGCGTGAACGCATCGGGCACGCTGCTGGAGGGCATCGCGCTGTGGGGCGAACTCAAGCCCGATCTCACGCAGCAGGCGCTGGTCGAGCGTGCGCTCCAGTATTGCGACTGGGCTGTCGCGCGCGGCTTGCTGGCGATCCGCTCGCATGTCGATGTCTGCGATCCGCGTCTGCTTGCGGTCGAAGCGCTGCTGGAAGTGAAGCGCCGTGTCGCGCCGTATCTCGATCTGCAACTGGTGGCGTTTCCGCAGGATGGTTTGCTGCGCAGCGCGGGCGCGTTCGACAACCTCAAGCGCGCGATTGCGATGGGCGTCGATGTGGTCGGCGGCATTCCGCACTTCGAACGCACGATGGCCGACGGCGCGGAGTCCGTGCGCCTGCTCTGCGAATTCGCCGCCGAAAAGGGCTTGCGCGTGGACATGCATTGCGACGAATCCGACGACCCGCTCTCGCGCCATATCGAAACGCTCGCGGCGCACACGCACCGGCTCGGGCTGCATGGCCGCGTGACCGGCTCGCATCTCACGTCGATGCATTCGATGGACAACTACTACGTGAGCAAGCTGATTCCGCTGATGCGCGAATCGGGCGTTGCTGCCATCGCCAATCCGCTTATCAACATCACCTTGCAAGGGCGCGCCGATACCTATCCCAAGCGTCGCGGCATGACGCGTGTGCCTGAACTGATGGCGGCGGGCGTGACGGTCGCGTTCGGCCACGATTGCGTGATGGACCCGTGGTACAGCTTCGGTTCGGGCGACATGCTCGAAGTCGCGCAGATGGGCCTGCATGTTGCGCAGATGACGGGCGTGGACGCCTCGCGTGCGTGTTTCGATGCGGTGACGGTCAATCCCGCGAAGATTCTCGGCCTCGAGGGTTATGGCGTCGCGCCGGGTTGCGCGGCGAATCTGGTGGTGCTCGACGCGCGCGATCCCATCGAGGCGATCCGCCTGCGCGCCGCGCGGCTGGCCGTGATTAGCCGCGGCAAGGTGGTGAGCCGTCAGCCGGCGCAGCGTGCAACGCTCGCGCTGGACGGGCGGCCCGCAAGCGTCGATTTCAAGCTGCATCGATAAAACGCCAGGCAATAAAAAAAACCGCGCACGGTGAAGTGCGCGGTTTTGCTTGAAACGACCAGGCGATATAGCGCAGCGCGCTTATTGCGCCGGCGGCTGCTCCATGCCGTTATGACGCAGCAGCGCGTCGATATTCGGTTCGCGGCCGCGGAACGCCTTGAACGATTCCATCGCCGGGCGGCTGCCGCCCACTTCCAGAATCTCCTTGCGATAACGCGTGCCGGTGGCCGGATCGAGGACGCTCGACTGCGCAGCCTGCGCCGCTTCTTCGAACGCGGCATAGGCGTCGGCGGACAGCACTTCCGCCCACTTGTAGCTGTAGTAGCCCGCCGCGTAACCGCCCGCGAAGATGTGGCTGAACGTATTCGGCCAGCGCGAGAACGGCGCCTGCGCGATCACGTGATACCGCTCGTTGATCTCGCGGGCGAGATCGTTCACGGTCTTGCCCTTCGACGCGTCGAAATCGACGTGCAGCGCCATGTCGAACATCGAGAACACGATCTGGCGCAGCGTGCCCAGACCGCTCTGGAAGTTCTTCGCGGCGATCATCTTGTCGAACAGTTCGCGCGGCAGCGGTTTGGCCGTATCGACGTGCGACGTCATTTCCGTGAGAACGTCCCATTCCCAGCAGAAGTTCTCCATGAACTGCGAGGGCAGTTCGACCGCATCCCATTCCACGCCGTTGATGCCCGAGACCGACAGCTCATCGACACGCGTGAGCATGTGATGCAGGCCGTGGCCGAACTCGTGGAACAGCGTGATGACTTCGTCGTGCGTGAAGCAGGCCGGGCGGCCGCCAACAGGCGCCGAGAAGTTGCAGGTGAGGTAGGCCACCGGCGTCTGCACGCCGTTCGTTTCGAGCTTGCGGCGCGAGCGCGCGTCGTCCATCCATGCGCCGCCGCGCTTGCCTTCGCGCGCGTAGAGGTCGAGATAGAACTGCGCGACCAGCGTGCCGTCGGCGTTTTCGACGCGGAAGAAGCGCACGGTGTCGTTCCAGACCGGCGCGCTGTCGTCGCGAATACGCACGCCGAAGAGCGTTTCCGTGACCTTGAACAGGCCCTTGAGCACGAAGTCTTCAGGGAAGTATTGCTTGACCTCGTTTTCCGAGAACGAATAGCGCTTCTGGCGCAGACGCTCAGCGGCGAAGGCCATGTCCCACGGTTCGATCTGCGTGAGGCCGAATTCGCTGGCGGCGAACTCGCGCAGTTCCTGCCAGTCCTTTTCCGCATGCGGGCGCGCGCGCGTGGCGAGGTCTTCGAGGAAGCTCATGACCTGCGCGGGCGTTTCCGCCATCTTCGGCGTGAGCGAGACTTCGGCGAAGTTGTTGTAGCCGAGCATCTTCGCTTCTTCGGCGCGCAGCTTCAGTTGTTCGTCGACGATCGCGGTGTTGTCCCATTCGGGCTTGCCGCCGCCGTAGACCGCGCCGAGTTCCGATGCGCGCGTGACATAGGCGCGATACATCGTCTCGCGCATCGCGCGGTTTTCCGAGTATTGCAGCACCGGGAAATACGAGGGGAAGTGCAGCGTGAACTTCCAGCCTTCCTTGTTCTCGCGCTCGGCGGCTTCGCGTGCGGCGGCGATCACGTCTTCGGGCAGGCCGACCAGTTCGCTTTCTTCCTTCGCGTAGAACGCGTAGGCGTTGGTCGCGTCCAGCACGTGATCCGAAAACGCCTTGGCGAGCGCGGCCTGGCGCTCCTGCAGTTCGGCGAAACGCGGCTTCTGGTCTTCGGGCAGTTCCGCGCCCGAGAGGCGGAAGTCGCGCAGGGCGTTGTCGAGGATCTTCTTGCGCTCGCTCGTGAGCAACTGGAACGAGTTGTGATTCGTGATGGCCTTGTACTTCTCGAACAGCGCGAGATTCTGGCCGACGCTCGACCAGAATTCGGTCACGCGCGGCAGGTTTTCGCCATAGACGGCGCGCAGTTCCGGCGTATCGGCGACGGCGTTCAGATGGCCGATCACGCCCCAGGCGCGCGAGAGCGGTTCCGTGACGCGTTCGACCGGTTCGACCACGTCGCTCCATTGCGCGGGCGTCATCGGTTGCGCGGCGCGTTCGACGGCGGCGCTGGCGTTCGCGAGCAGCACGTCGAGCGCGGGCGTCACGTGTTCGGGACGGATCTCGCCAAAGCGCGGCAGGCCGGAAAAATCGAGCAGCGGATTATCGGAGGAAGTAATTGCCATGATGCGTCCTGTTCCTTCTGTCGCGGTTGATTCGCATGCGGTTGTCGCACTGTGTAGGGCCGGGGCGCGCCAGGCCAACTGAAAAGGCGCGCGCCCCGATAGATCGGTTATTGGGGCGCGGGGCGCACTTTCCAACCGGGTCGTCTGTGCAAATTAACAGAAGTCGGGGCAGGGTGGCGCAATCGGCGTCGTTGGCGCTAATGGAATGCCGCCAGCGCGCGATCCGCGCCCCAAAAAGCAAAGCGGCCCGCATGGGGCCGCTTCGTGACTGCGTGCGGGTCGGGCGCTGCGCTTACGCGCCTGCAGCGCGCTCTGCCGCTTCGATCGTGTTGACGAGCAGCATGGTGATCGTCATCGGGCCGACGCCGCCCGGCACCGGCGTGATGAAGCCGGCCTTGTCGAGCAGGCCTGCGAAGTCGACGTCGCCGCAAAGCTTGCCGTTGTCGTCACGGTTCATGCCCACGTCGATCACCGTTGCGCCCGGCTTGATCATGTCGGCGGTCAGCACGTTGCGCTTGCCCACGGCGGCCACGACGATATCGGCGTCGCGCGTGTGCTTCGCGAGGTCGGCGGTCTTGCTATGGCAGATCGTGACCGTCGCGCCCTTTTCGAGCAGCAGCAGCGCCATCGGCTTGCCGACGATGTTCGAGCGGCCGATCACCACGGCGTTCGCGCCTTCGAGGGGAATGTTGTACTCCTCGAACATCTTCATCACGCCGTAGGGCGTGCAGGGGCGGAACAGCGGCTGGCCGGTCATCAGCGCGCCGGCGTTGGCGACGTGAAAGCCGTCCACGTCCTTCTCGGGCGCGATCGCCTCGATCACCTTATGGCTGTCGATGTGCTTCGGCAGCGGCAGTTGAACCAGGATGCCGTGGATCTTCGGATCGTTGTTCAGTTCGTCGATGCGCTGGAGCAGATCGGCTTCCGACAGCGTGGCCGGATAGCGGTCGTACGACGAATGCAGGCCGTTGTCCTCGCACGACTTGATCTTGTTGCGCACGTAGACCTCGCTCGCCGGATTGTCGCCGACCAGCACGACCGCGAGGCCCGGCTGATGGCCGCGAGCGGTGAGGGCGGCAGCGCGCGTGGCGACATCGGCGCGCAGTTTCTTGGAGAGGGCGAGGCCGTCGATGAGAGTGGCAGTCATGGTCGGTCGAGAATCGAGGGTGGCTAGGGACAAAAGCGGGCAATCACGCTGGAGCGCGCCCGGCAGGGGCGATCGAATCGACGCGGCGGGTTCGGGGCTGAGGACCCGGGGAACCCGACGTCGCGCGCAGCGGGCGCTGCTGCGAAGGCCGACATTATACCTGTCAGACGGGCGTGACTTGTCGCGGCCGGACGGATCGTCAGCCGGGCGAGGCAGGAAAAATGCGGGGGAATGTGTTAGGGCGAACGTAGCGGACCACCCGTCGGGGTGGTCCGCTGGAGAAACCGTTCAAAGGTTGACAACCGCGGCTTACGACTGCGGCTGCTGCGCCTGTTGCGGCTTGTTGGAAAGCGCCAGACGGAGCAGGTCGGCGACCGTGTTCACGTTGAGCTTTTCCATGATGTTGGCGCGGTGCGCTTCCACGGTCTTGATGCTGATGCCGAGGTCGTCGGCGATCTGCTTGTTCAGGCGGCCGGCGATGATGCGCTCCAGCACCTGATGCTCGCGCGCCGTGAGCTTGCCCAGGCGTTCGGCGGCGGCACGCTGCTGCTGCACGTTGGTGCTTTCGCTGCGGGCCTTTTCCAGCATGCGCTCGACCAGCTTGCGCAGTTCGGCTTCGTCGAACGGCTTCTCGATGAAGTCCATCGCGCCCTTCTTCATGGTCGACACGGCCATCGGCACGTCGCCGTGACCGGTCACGAAGATGATCGGCAGCGAGGCGTTGTCGGCGATCAGGCGCTCCTGAAGCTCGAGCCCGCTCATACCCTGCATACGCACGTCCAGAATCAGACAGGCGATCTGGCCAGCCTGCTGTGCGGGCTGATAGGCGTCGAGGAATTCCTCGGCGCTCGTGAAGCACTGAACGCGGTAGCCGTTCGCTTCGAGCAGCCAGCGCAGGGAGTCTCGTACGGCCTCATCGTCATCAACAACAAAGACGGTTTCCTGGGTGGTGACTGGGCTGTTCATGGCTCTCCCGTAACGGTTTGTGGAGTCGGCTCGTCGCGGCCGTCCCTCGTGGGCTGGTCCGATTCGCCGATTGGCAGACTGCAATGGAACGTGGCGCCGCTGATGTGGCCGTCAGCTTCAATGTTGTTGACCACCCACAGGCGCCCGCGATGCGATTCGATGATCGAGCGGCAAATATTCAGCCCCATGCCCATGCCATCGGACTTGGTGCTGTAGAACGGTTCGAACAGACGCTCGGCCGTGGCTTCGTCCACGCCCGGGCCCTGATCCACCACGCTGATGCAGACGTTGCCGCCTTCGCGCTTCACGATCACGCGGATCACTGGATCCACGGCATTCGGGCGCGCGTCGGCCATGGCTTCGGCGGCGTTTTTCAGCAGGTTGACCAGCACCTGCTCGATCAGCACCGGATCGACGTAGATCACCGGCATGCGCGAGCGCATATCGGTCACGATGCGGATGCGGCGCTTGCGCGCTTCGATTTCGGCGAGACCCACGGCATCGGCGACGATATCGGCGACCCGCGCGGCCTGGCGCTTGGGTTCGGAGCGCTTCACGAATTCGCGGATGCGCTTGATGATCATGCCGGCGCGCACGGCCTGCTGCGCCGTTTTTTCGAGCGCGGGCAAGAGGTTTTCCGGCGCGCCACGGCCCGATTTCACCAGCGCCACCGTGCCCGAAGCATAGTTGTTGATCGCGGCGAGCGGCTGGTTCAGTTCGTGCGCGAGCGACGAGGCCATCTCGCCCATCGTCATCAGGCGGCTCGTGAACTGCAGCTTTTCGTCCTGCTGGCGGGCCAGTTCCTGGGCCTGCTTGCGCGTGGTGATGTCGGTGGCGATCTGCATCTGCGCGAGATGGCCGTCCACCCACTGGATGTACTGGCGGCGCACTTCGAACCACTTCTGGATGCGCTCGACGTAGATTTCCTGCGCGTCGGCGGCGCTGTCGGTGAGCGCGGTGGCGGGCAGGCCGGCGTAGGCATCGACCATGTCGATGGAATCCGACGAGGCGCTGGCGGAATCGAATCCGCCGCCGCCCGCGAGTTCCAGATGGCCGTCCGGGCGGATGCCGAACAGGTGGCGGTAGTAGCGGTTGGCGAACAGCAGTTCGGCTTCGTCGGCGGCCAGCACGGACACGGCGGCGTCGAGGCTTTCCAGCACCGTGGTGAAGCGCTCGTGCGCGGCGGCGAGTTCTTCGCGCGCGCGCTTCGGTTCGGTGATGTCGGTCATCGACGACATCCAGCCGGTCTGACGGCCCGAGCTGTCGATCAGCGGCGAAACGTAGAGGCGCGCATGGAACTGCGAGCTGTCCTTGCGGCGCACGCGCAGCTCGAAACCCGAGGAGGGCGCCTTGCCGCGCAGCGTCATGTCGAGCTGGCGCTGCATTTCCGGGTAGGCGTCGCGCGGCCAGTACGGGAACGGCGCGTTCTTGCCCACCAGATCGCTTTCATCCCAGCCCGTCATGCGACAAAACGCCGGATTGACGTGCGTGATCCGGCCATGCATGTCGAGCACGCGCATGCCGATCAAAACCGAGTTTTCCATCGCGCGGCGGAAGAACGCTTCCGCGTACAGCGCCTGCTGCGCCTCGAAGCGCTGGCGCGTGTGTTTCCACAGACTCCAGAGGCTCCACAGCACGAAACAGGACAGCCCCGCGACCAGCCACACGAGCGTATTGTTCGTGAAGTTGGTCATCTGCGGATACGAGTACACGCGCACCGAAACGCCCTGGCCCGGCGGGTCGAGCGGCAGGTCGTAGAACACGTCGCGCGGCAGGCGCGGGCGGGTCGAGGTGGTGGCGAGTTCGCGGTTGTTCGCGTCGAGGATCGAGATCTTGTACTTGGCCGACAGCTCGGACGGAATGTCGTGCTTCAGGATGCCTTCGACCGAGAACACGGCCGCGATCGAGCCAAGGAATTCCCGATCGCGGTATACCGGCGTCTGGAGCGTGATGTAGCCGTTGCCGACGTCGTCGTAAATAAGCGGCGAGTACACCTGACGGCGCGTCGAGCGGGCTTCGGCGAACGCGGCCTTTACGGCTTCGTCCATCTGCGCGTCGTTCGGCTTGGCCAGCCGCTGGCCGAACATCGGCATGGCCGTGGTGGGCCAGCGCGGCTCCTGCTGGCTCGTGTACCAGTTCAGATACAGGATTTCAGGATGACCCTGCATGATGTCCGTGGTGGACACCTGGAACGATTGCGGGTCGTTGTGGCCGGCCACCAGATCGCGCGAGAGCGCCTGCAATTGCTCCTGCGCGCCTGTCATGGAGAGGCGGATCTGTTGCTGGGCCCAGGCCACATTGCGGTAGAGCGTGTCTTCCTGCTGCTGCTGCTCGCGGCGGTTCAGGCTCCACAAGATCAGACTCATGACGATCAGGAACACCAGGATCGACAGGAGAGGCGTCAGCAAATAGGAATTCGACCACCACGGTCCGTGGTGCCAGCGGGACGGCGACGTGTCGCCGGGCGAACCGGGCGGCCGCGCCGAGCGTGCGAAAAGCCGTTCGGTCAACATGGCAAGGATTGTAGCTCAGCGTAAGACACGGAAATGCCGCGAAAAAAGCGATAAATCGCCGAAAAACGGGTTCAAACTGGCCGACTTCGGTACAAGGGCGCGAACGATTCAGCGTGCGCTGCAACAATTTTTCGCATTATAAAATCCCATCCCGCAATTCGAAAATTTCCTTGCGCGAACGCGGACGGCCTAATTACAATCGCCCGCAAAGCTGCTGCGGTCGGCCTGGTCACGTCTACACACGTTGCTGCCCGCATGGTCCGATCAACAGCGTTCCCCTTACATCCAGGAGACGAGCATGTCCGCTGTACCCGACGAAGTCCTGAAGTACGTTGCCGCTGACAAGGACGAAGATCCCCAGGAAACCGCCGAATGGCTGGAGGCGCTCGATGGCGTCATCTCGACCATCGGCCCCGACCGCGCCCACTACCTGATCGAGAAGCAGATCGAATTCGCCCGCGTGCATGGCGAACATCTGCCGTTCTCGGCCAACACCCCGTACATCAACACGATTCCGGTCGTGGCCCAGGCGAAGAACCCGGGCGACCAGGATATCGAGCACCGCATCCGCTCGTATACGCGCTGGAACGCCATGGCGATGGTTCTGCGCGCGGGCAAGCACACCAACGTGGGCGGCCATATCGCCTCGTTCGCGTCGGCGGCCACGCTGTATGACGTCGGCTACAACCACTTCTGGCACGCACCGTCGCCGGAACACGGTGGCGACCTGATTTTCGTGCAGGGCCACTCGTCGCCGGGCGTCTACTCGCGCGCGTTCCTGCTCGGCCGTCTGAGCGAAAACCAGCTCGACAACTTCCGTCAGGAAGTCGGCGGCGAGGGCATCTCGTCGTACCCGCACCCGTGGCTGATGCCGGACTTCTGGCAGTTCCCGACCGTCTCGATGGGTCTCGGCCCGATCATGGCGATTTACCAGGCCCGCTTCATGAAGTACATGCAGGCGCGCGGCATCGTGAAGACCGAAGGCCGCAAGGTCTGGGCCTTCCTCGGCGACGGCGAAACGGATGAGCCGGAATCGCTCGGCGCGATCGGCATGGCCGGCCGCGAGCGTCTGGACAACCTCGTGTTCGTCATCAACTGCAACCTGCAGCGTCTGGACGGCCCGGTGCGCGGCAACGGCAAGATCATCCAGGAACTCGAAAGCGAGTTCCGCGGCGCCGGCTGGAACGTCATCAAGGTCATCTGGGGTTCGCGTTGGGATGCGCTGTTCGCACGCGACAAGTCGGGCGCGCTGATGCGCCGCATGATGGAAGTCGTCGACGGCGAATACCAGACGTACAAGTCGGAGTCGGGCGCGTATGTTCGCGAACACTTCTTCAACACGCCGGAACTGAAGGCGCTGGTCGCCGACTGGTCCGACGACGACATCTGGAACCTGAACCGCGGCGGTCACGATCCGCACAAGATTTACGCGGCGTTCCACGAAGCTTCGAACTCCAAGGGCCAGCCGACCGTCATCCTCGCGAAGACGATCAAGGGCTACGGCATGGGCGAAGCCGGTCAGGCGATGAACATCACCCACCAGCAGAAGAAGATGCAGGTGGATCAGCTCAAGAAGTTCCGCGACCAGTTCCGCCTGCCGATCACCGACGAGCAGATCGTCGACGTGCCGTACCTCAAGTTCGAGGAAGGTTCGAAGGAACTCGAATACATGCGCCAGAAGCGCATGGACCTCGGCGGTTACCTGCCGGCTCGCCGCCAGAAGGCCGAGTCGCTGCCGGTGCCGGCGCTCGAAGCATTCGAGCCGCTGCTCAAGGGCACGGGCGAAGGCCGTGAGATTTCGACGACGATGGCGTTCGTGCGTATCCTCAACATCCTGTTGAAGGACAAGGCGATCGGCAAGCGCGTCGTGCCGATCGTGCCGGACGAATCGCGTACCTTCGGTATGGAAGGTCTGTTCCGCCAGATCGGTATCTGGAATCAGCAAGGCCAGAAGTACGTGCCGGAAGATTCCGACCAGCTGATGTTCTACAAGGAATCGGAAAGCGGTCAGATCCTGCAGGAAGGCATCAACGAAGCCGGCGGTATGTCGGACTGGATCGCCGCCGCGACGTCGTACTCGACGCACGGCGAGACGATGATCCCGTTCTACATCTTCTATTCGATGTTCGGCATGCAGCGTATCGGCGACCTGGTGTGGGCCGCTGGCGACATGCGTTCGCGCGGCTTCCTGCTGGGCGGCACCGCAGGCCGTACGACGCTGAACGGCGAAGGTCTGCAGCACGAAGACGGTCACTCGCTCCTGTGGGCGGCATCGGTGCCGAACTGCGTGAGCTACGACCCGACCTTCGGCTACGAACTCGCGGTCATCATGCAAGACGGTCTGCGCCGCATGGTGCAGGACCAGGAAGACGTGTTCTATTACATCACCGTGATGAACGAAAACTACGAGCACCCGGCGATTCCGCAGGGTGAGGCCGTAGCCGCCGACATCATCAAGGGCATGTACGCGTTCCGTAAGGGCGACGAGAAGGCCAAGGGCCCGCGCGTTCAACTGCTGGGCGCCGGTACGATCTTCAACGAAGTGATCGCTGCCGCCGACCTGCTGAAGAACGACTGGGGCGTCGAAGCCGACCTCTGGAGCGTCCCGAGCTTCACCGAACTGGCCCGTGAAGGCCACGAAGTCGAGCGCTGGAACCTGCTGCACCCGAGCGAGCCGCGCCGCGAATCGCACGTCGAAAAGCTGCTCAAGGGCACGGAAGGTCCGGTCATCGCTTCGACCGACTACATCCGCGCACTGGTCGACCAGATCCGTGGTCTGGTGCCGCGCAAGTTCGTGGTGCTCGGCACCGACGGTTTCGGCCGTTCGGATACGCGTGAAAAACTGCGTCACTTCTTCGAAGTCGATCGTTACTGGACGACGGTTGCAGCGCTCAACGCGCTCGCGGATGAAGGCAAGATCGAGCGCAAGGTGGTTGGCGAAGCACTCGCCAAGTACAACCTCGATCCGTCGAAACCCAACCCGATGACCGTCTAACGCATCACCCCCTGTGCATCGCAAGCGCGCCTCCCCGAAGCGGGGAGGCGTTCTTATGCGGCCCCGGAGACACTAACAATGAGTCAAGCGATCGAAGTCAAGGTGCCGGACATCGGCGATTACACGGACATTCCTGTGATCGAGGTGCTGGTGAAGGCGGGTGATACCGTCGAGAAAGAGCAATCGCTCATCACGCTGGAGTCGGACAAGGCGACGATGGACGTGCCGAGCCCGGCCTCGGGCACGGTTAAGGAAGTGAAGGTCAAGGTCGGCGATAACGTCTCGGAAGGCGTGCTCGTCCTCGTGCTGGAAGCCGCTGGCGCCGCTGCGGCTCCGGCTGCCGCACCGGCTGCGAAGGAAGAGAAGGCTGCTCCGGCTGCCGCGCCTGCGCAAGCCGCAGCTCCGGCTGCTGCTGCGCCCGCTGCAAGCGGCGGCGCGCAGACCGTCAAGGTCCCGGATATCGGCGACTACACGGGCGTGCCGGTTATCGAGATCGGCGTGAAGGTGGGCGACCGTGTCGAGAAGGAACAGTCGCTCGTCACGCTGGAATCGGACAAGGCCACGATGGACGTGCCGAGCCCGGTCGCCGGCATCGTCAAGGCCATCCTGGTGAAGGTCGGCGATAGCGTGTCGGAAGGCGCGGAAATCGTCGTCGTGGAAGCGGAAGGTGCGGCGGCTGCCGCACCGGCAGCGAAGGCGCCGGTCGAGCAACCGTCCGACGCTCCGCAGGCTGCGCCCGCCAAGGCCGCGCCCGCTGCGCCGTCCGCGCTCGCGCAGGCTCCGAACATTCCCGCAGGTGAAGGCGGCGCACGCCGTCCGAGCCACGCTTCGCCGTCGGTGCGCAAGTTCGCACGCGATCTGGGCGTCGACGTCGGCCGCGTTTCGGGCACGGGTCCGAAGGGCCGCATCACCCAGGACGACATCACGGCGTTCGTGAAGGGCGTCATGACCGGCGCGCTGGCCGCTCCGGCTGCTGCCGCCGCTCCGGCCGCAGGTGGCGGCGCAGGTCTGAACCTGCTGCCGTGGCCGAAGGTCGACTTCACGAAGTTCGGCCCGATCGATACGCAGCCGCTGTCGCGTATCAAGAAGATCTCGGGCGCGAACCTGCATCGCAACTGGGTCATGATCCCGCACGTCACCAACAACGACGAAGCGGACATCACCGACCTCGAAGCGCTGCGCGTGCAACTGAACAAGGAAAACGAGAAGGCCGGCGTGAAGTTCACGATGCTGGCGTTCGTCATCAAGGCCTGCGTCGCCGCGCTGAAGAAGTTCCCGGCGTTCAACGCAAGCCTCGACGGCGACAACCTCGTCTTCAAGCAGTACTACCACATCGGTTTTGCCGCCGACACGCCGAACGGTCTGGTCGTCCCGGTGATCCGCGACGCTGACAAGAAGGGTCTCGTCGACATCGCGAAGGAAATGGCCGAACTGTCGAAGCTGGCTCGCGACGGCAAGCTCAAGCCGGACCAGATGCAAGGCGGCTGCTTCTCGATCTCGTCGCTTGGCGGTATCGGCGGCACGCACTTCACGCCGATCATCAACGCGCCGGAAGTGGCCATCCTTGGCCTGTCCAAGAGCGCGATGAAGCCGGTGTGGGACGGCAAGCAGTTCGTGCCGCGCCTGACGCTGCCGCTCTCGCTCTCGTACGACCACCGCGTGATCGACGGCGCCGCTGCCGCGCGCTTCAACGCGTACCTCGGCCAGATCCTCGGCGATTTCCGCCGCGTGATCCTGTAAAACCGCTTCGACCGGCTCGCGCCGTCGCGCCGCATCCTGCCCGATCGTTCAGGCAGATGCGCGCCGCGGCGGGCGCGAGCCGGTCGTTCCTGAAGGGGACACCATGAGTCTCGTCGAAGTGAAAGTGCCGGATATCGGCGACTTCAAGGACATCGACGTCATCGAAGTCAACATCAAGCCGGGCGACGTGATCGAGAAAGAGCAGTCGCTGCTCTCGCTCGAGTCGGACAAGGCCACGATGGAAGTGCCCAGCGAAGTCGCGGGCACGGTCAAGGAAGTGAAGATCAAGGCCGGCGACAAGGCGTCGCAAGGCACCGTGGTCGCGATCGTCGAAGTGTCGGAAGGTGCGGCCGCTCCGGCTCCCGCTGCTGCCGCACCGAAGGCCGAAGCGCCCAAGGCTGCCGAAGCACCGAAGGCGGCTGCCCCGGCACCGCAAGCCGGCAGCTTCAGCGGCAGCGCCGACGTCGAATGCGACATGCTCGTGCTCGGCGCGGGCCCTGGCGGCTACTCGGCGGCGTTCCGCTCCGCCGATCTGGGCATGAAGACCGTGCTGGTCGAGCGTTATTCGACGCTCGGCGGCGTGTGTCTGAATGTCGGCTGCATCCCGTCGAAGGCGCTGCTGCACACGGCGCTGGTGATCGATGAAGCCGCTGCGCTCGAATCGCACGGCATCTCGTTCGGCAAGCCGCAGATCGACCTCGACAAGCTGCGCGACTTCAAGTCGGGCGTCGTCAAGAAGCTCACCGGCGGTCTCGCCGGCATGGCCAAAGCGCGCAAGGTCGAAGTCGTGACGGGCTTCGGTTCGTTCATCGACCCGAACCACATGGAAGTGGCGGGCGAAAACGGCAAGAAGATCGTCAAGTTCAAGCAGGCGATCATCGCGGCGGGTTCGCAAGCCGTGAAGCTGCCGTTCATGCCGGAAGATCCGCGCGTGGTCGATTCGACCGGCGCGCTCGAACTGCGTCAGATCCCGCAGAAGATGCTGGTGATCGGCGGCGGCATTATCGGTCTGGAAATGGCGACGGTCTATTCGACGCTCGGCGCGCAGATCGATGTCGTGGAAATGCTCGACGGCCTGATGGCCGGCGCGGACCGCGATCTCGTCAAGGTCTGGGAGAAGTACAACGCGAAGCGCTTCGCGAATGTCATGCTCAAGACCAAAACGACGAAGGCCGAAGCGAAGGAAGACGGCATCTACGTCACGTTCGAAGGCGAAAAGGCGCCGGCCGAAGCGCAACGTTACGACCTCGTGCTGGTCGCCGTGGGCCGCTCGCCCAACGGCAAGAAGATCGGCGCGGACAAGGCTGGCGTGGCGGTGACGGATCGCGGCTTCATCGAAGTCGACAAGCAGCTGCGCACCAACGTGCCGCACATCTTCGCGATCGGCGATGTGGTCGGTCAGCCGATGCTCGCGCACAAGGCCGTGCATGAAGGCCACGTGGCGGCGGAAGCGGCGCACGGCGAGAAGGCGTACTTCGACGCGCTGCAGATTCCGTCGGTGGCCTACACCGATCCGGAAGTGGCCTGGGCCGGCAAGACCGAAGAGCAGTGCAAGGCCGAAGGCATCAAGTACGGCAAGGCCGTGTTCCCGTGGGCCGCTTCGGGCCGCGCGATCGCCAATGGCCGCGACGAAGGCTTCACCAAGCTGATTTTCGACGAAGAGACGCATCGCGTGATCGGCGGCGGTATCGTCGGCCTGAACGCTGGCGACCTGATCAGCGAAGTCTGCCTCGCGGTGGAAATGGGCGCGGATGCGACCGACATCGGCAAGACGATTCACCCGCACCCGACGCTGGGCGAATCCGTGGGCATGGCCGCCGAGCTGTACGAAGGCGTCTGTACCGACCTGCCGCCGCAGAAGAAGAAGTAAATTCGCGCCGCGCCGCTTCGGTGGCGCGCGTGAAAGTAAAACGGCGCACTCCGCGAGGAGTGCGCCGTTTTCTATTTGGGTAACGCCAGAGGGTGCGAGAGGCGCCGGAGCGTAAAAAAGATTCCCGGTCACCGGTGACCGGGCAAGCGACATGCCGGGCGGCATGCCGGAGCGTCAGATCCGGCGCGAGGCGCGGGCGAAGTTCAAGGCAGGGCCGCGAACTTCGCGATGCGCCCCTTTAGCGCAATGCTGGACGGCCTTGAAACTCAGGCCGGCTTCTTGGCGGCAGCAGCGGCCGAACGCGAAGCCTGGGCAGCAGCCTTGCTGGCAGCAGCCGTAGCGGCGTTGAAGTTGCTTTCTGCCATTTCGACAGCTTGCTTCGTTGCCTTGTGGACCGTTTCGTACGTGGTGTTGGCGGCGTTGATGGCCGACTTGATCACGGCGACAGCGGTTTCCGAACCAGCCGGTGCGTTCTTCGCGACGTTGTCGACGAGCGATTGCACCTTGCGGTTCTGTTCTTCGTAATGAGCTTCAGCAACCTTCGCGAACTCGGCTTGCGTAGCCGAGGCGATTTCATAAACGTGGCGGCCGTACGAGAGGACCTTTTCTGCGAGCGGCTGGGCGTAGCTCGACTGCAGCGCGAAGAATTCCTGCGCGTCCTTTGCCGACAGAGCGCGCTGGGCGTGCTCCTGCGATTCCGCCAGATTCGAGCGAACGGCCTGAAGGTTCAATTCGACGAGCTTTTCCACGCTTTCGAAGGCCTTGCCGGTCAGACCGAACAGGGTTTCGAGGTTGGCTTTCTGTGCAGCGGCGAATTGCTCAGGGGTCAGCAGACTCATGTTTACGCTCCTGGATGGTGGCGGCCTCGTAGGTGGGTCGCCTGGAGTAAGTGGCAAGACTCTGGTGGTCTGTCAGACGCTGTTACAGCTTTGTGCGTCGCAACATTGATCCTGATTTTAGGTCGGCACAGATGAATGTCAAGGACTTTTGATGCGGCGCACAATCTCATTAAAGTATTGTTAAACAAGTACTTATGCGAGTGGCATGGGGGTGCGAAGACTATTTGCGTCGAGCTGCGGCACGGTGTCCACGCGTCATTTCCCGCAATCCCTTGCCTGACAAGGATGCGCATATGCGCGCTGGTTCTGGCAAGATTGAGTCTGACGGCGCAAACTGGGTTTTTGTGGTGCGCGCAGTCCGGTCCCATGAGGTTCTGTCAGGGAATGCACCAGGGTGCGTCCACCGGATTCCTACATGGAACGTTAAGCGGTTATTGCAGTCGAACCCGCGTCGCGTGGTTCGGCGGCATGGATGTCAGAGCAACGTCCTCGGTATTTATCCCACATAAAGTTAACTTTGACGCGCGCCGTTAATGCGTAGGCGACAGCAAACGTTGTCGGCGCAAGGCGCGGCAGGGTGGGGCCGTCCGGTCGATTGTCTGACTCCATCGAATGCGTGAAGTACATTGGTCTGCTCAATCAAAAACCAGACTTCGGTTTAACGAGTAGCCATAAGTGCTTCAATTTGCGAATTTTTCGTGGTTTTACTACACTTGGCGAACGATCCCGCCGCTTCATCCAGAACACCAATGAAATCCGACAAGTTCCTGTCGTTCAGACTGGTGCCCTCATCGGTTGTCAGCACCGCGCTGTCGGTGGCTGTTTCCGTGGCCATCAGTGCGACGCTGCTAGCGCCCGAGGGTGCTTTTGCTGCGTCGCAGAACACCGCCGCCGCAAAAACGGCGAAGGCCAAGAAGGCCACCAAGAAGGTTGCAAAAGCCGACGCGCCTGCGAAGGTCGCGAAGAAGGCGGGCGCAACCCGCACCGTCGCCGCAAAGGACGACGATGCGCGTCCCGCGGCGAAAAAGCGCCGCGTCAGCTACTCGATGAATGGCCGTCATCACACGGCGGTGCGTCGCGTGGCGTTCGAGCCGCGTCAGCCGAGCGTCGGTCAGGCGTTCGGCCTGCATGAGACGCCGGATTCGCTGATGCTGCGTTCGGGCGTGGCTTATGTGGTCGACCAGAATTCGCTCGAGCCGCTGTTCGACAAGAACTCGCGCGCCGTGGTGCCGATCGCCTCAATCTCGAAGCTCATGACCGCCATGGTCGTGCTCGATTCGAAGGCGCC
Organism: Paraburkholderia sp. Ac-20340; assembly: GCF_017104965.1. Taxonomy (GTDB): domain Bacteria; phylum Pseudomonadota; class Gammaproteobacteria; order Burkholderiales; family Burkholderiaceae; genus Paraburkholderia. Next base: position 446,344 of record NZ_JAAGPR010000003.1, on the reverse strand, counting down.
GCTCACCGAGCAGATCGAAGTCACCGACGAAGACCGCGACTTCGAGAAGAACACGGGTTCGCGCCTTTCGGTGGGTTCGGTGCTCTCGCGTGAAGACATGCTGCACATCGCGCTGATGGCCTCGGAAAACCGTGCGGCAGCGGCGCTCTCGCGCTACTACCCGGGCGGCCGTCCGGCCTTTATCGCGGCGATGAACGCGAAGGCGAAGCAACTCGGCATGACCGACACGCACTTCGAGAACTCGACCGGTCTGACGAGCCACAATGTCTCGACCGCGCGCGATCTCGTGAAGATGGTGAACGCGGCGTACCAGTACCCGATGATCCGCCAGTTTTCGACCGATCACAGCTACGACGTGAACACCGGCAAGCGCACGCTGGCCTACAACAGCACGAATGCGCTGGTGCGTAACCCGTCGTGGGATATCGGCCTGCAGAAGACCGGCTTCATCAACGAAGCGGGCGAGTGCCTCGTCATGCAATCGACCATCCATGGCCGTCCGGTCATCATGGTGCTGCTCGATTCGAGCGGCAAGTATTCGCGTTTCGCCGATGCGACCCGTGTGCGCACGTGGCTCGATAACGGTGGTGCGGACCAGCAACCGCGCATCACGAGCGCGGACGCCGGCGGCGCGGGTACCTGATTCGTCGCGCTGCACGCCGTTTTTGTCTTTCGAACGCCCCGCTTTTGCGGGGCGTTTGTTTTTCTGCGATCGCTTTCAGGGCCGCAGGGCGATCAGGTTTTCCTACGCCATCCGGACGGCTGTTTGAGCCGCGATTCCATCGGCAGAATTTTCAGTGTTTCGACACGCGATGCCCAACCGGGTATGGCGAATCGTCCGCCTCTCGTTTGACGGTTGTCAATTGACAACCTGATGGGCGGCACATACACTGGGCTCGCCGATGAGACGAACGCATCCAAAGAAAGAGATCGAAGCCGCACTGGCTTACGCTGAAGCACAAGGTTGGTTAGTACGACAAAGCAAAGGCAACGGTCACGCGTGGGGAAGGATGTATTGCCCTGCAAAGCAGACCGATTGCCGCTGCGGGGAATTCTGCATTACGAGCATCTGGAGCACGCCGCGCAATGCGGGCAATCATGCGCACCTTTTGAAGCGCGTGGTCGATAACTGTAGCGCGCTGTGCGCCAAAACCCCGCCTGTGCCGTCTGCGCGGCAGCGCAACGGCAGTGGAACCGCAGCGAACCATTAAGCAGGAGTGACGCATGAACTATGTATTCACGCTCAAGTATCAACTTGCGCCCGAAGACTGCGACCAGGACGAACTGATCGAGCGCCTCGCGCAAGCCGGCTGTGACGACGCCACCATCGGCGTGGGACTGCCGGGGCGCATCGCGCTGGCCTTCGCACGTGACAGCGAAAGCGCGTGGGCAGCGATCTATACGGCGTTGCAGAACGTGAAAGAGGCGGTGCCGTTGGCGCGCCTGGTCGAGGCCGCACCGGACTTCGTCGGCCTGACCGACGTTGCGGATCTAACGGGAATGTCGCGGCAGAACATGCGCAAGCTGATGCTCGCGCACGTGGCGGATTTCCCGCAGCCAGTGCACGAGGGCAGTCCGTCGCTCTGGCATCTGGGCGATATCCTCACGTGGCTGAGTGCGCGCGAGGGTTATAGCATCGACGCCGCTTTGCTCGATACCGCGTGTACGGCCAAGCAGGTCAATCTGGCGAAAGACGCGCGCGAAGTCGATGCGCGCGTCAAGCGTCAACTGGCCGAACTCGTTACGTGAGAGGCGTGCTTGCCGCTATCGAGGCAGGCGCGCTCAAGCGTGCTGCACGTGACCTTCGGCGGGTTCGGCGTGGTAGCCGAGCGATTCCGAAATCGTGAGCGCCGTCTTGCTCAGTTGTCCCAGCCACGAATCCTGCAGTCGATCGGCAGGGGCGGAGAGCGACAGACCCGCGACCAGCTTGCCGGTATCGTCGTAGATCCCGGCTGCGATGCAGCGCACACCTAGTTCGAGTTCCTCGTTGTCGCGCGCGCAGGATTCCTGGCGCACATGAGCGAGTTCGCGTTCGAGGCGGCTCAGATCCGTGATGCTGTTGCGCGTATGGCCCGAAAGACCGGTGCGCGTCGCGTAGGCGCGAACGCGCGTTGCTTCGTCGGCGGCCAGAAAGAGCTTGCCCACTGAGGTGAGATGCAGCGGCGCACGGCCACCGATCGCACGCACGACCTGCATGCCCGAGCGCTCCGAATACGCGCGCTCGATGTAGACGATCTCGTCGCCCTGGCGGACGGACAGATTCACCGTCTGGCCCGTGAGGCGGTGGAGTTCACGCATCGGCGAAAGCGCCGCGTCGCGCACGGAAAGGCGTGCCTTGACCAGATTGCCAAGCTCCAGCAGGCGCATGCCAAGCCGATACGTGCCCGGGTCCGAGCGATCGACAAGGCGGCAGCTCACCATGTCGTTGAGAATGCGGTGCGCGGTGGACGGATGCAGTTCCGTGCGTTGCGCGAGTTCCTTCAGGCTGACCGGGTCGGTATGCGCAGCAAGCGCATCGAGCAGGCGCATCATGCGCTCGATCACCTGAATCGAGGTCTTCGGATCTGGATTGGTGTCGGTCATGGGGGCGTTTTCCGGGTACAGATTCGTTTGACGCGGGATAGGTGCGGGAAGCAAAAATTCATTGTATCTCGTATTGTGAAAAAAGTAAGCGTCTTGCGGGAAGCGCTTGCTGCGCTGCGGCAGCAACGCCCTGGGGCAGTTCTGCGTTGGTACAGGCGGCGAAACAACGGATAATCGGGGACGGTTTTCGATGCTTTCTAGAGGATTTCCCCCATGCGAGTCGGCCTGTTCGTCACCTGTCTTATCGACACGATGCGCCCCGAAATCGGCTTTTCGACGCTCAAGCTGATCGAAGAAGCCGGCTACGAAGTCGTCGTGCCGCCCGCGCAGACCTGTTGCGGCCAGCCGGCCTACAACTCGGGCGAACGCGCGCTGGCGCGCGATCTGGCGGAAAAGACGCTGCGCGAATTCGAGCAGTTCGATTACGTGGTGGTGCCCTCGGGATCGTGCGGCGGCATGATTCGCGTGCATTTTGGCGATCTCTTTCGCGATGATCCCGAACTCATGGCGCGCTACGGCAAGTTGCGCGAGCGCGTCTACGAGCTGACCGATTTCCTGGTGAATGTCGCGCGCGTCTCGCTGCCGGAAGGCGAGTTTCGCGGGCCGGTCACCTACCACGATTCGTGTGCGGGTCTGCGCGAGCTGGGCGTGAAGGCGCAACCGCGCGAACTGCTCGCGCAGCGTGGCGTGCAGGTGCAGGAAATGAAGGATTGCGAGCACTGCTGCGGTTTTGGTGGCACTTTTGCGGTCAAGTACGGTGAGATTTCCACCGCCATTGCCGACGAAAAATGCATGAACGTGCAGGCGAGCGGGGCGGGCACGGTGGTGCTCGGCGACCTGGGCTGCATGCTGAATATCGAAGGGCGCTTGCGCCGCACCGGCGACCACAGCACGCGCGTGCTGCATATCGCCCAGGTGCTGGCCGGCGACATCTGAAACCGCCGGCATTCACGACAACTCACGCTCCCCACGCCATGCAAGTTACGTCGATGCAATTCAAGGCACGCGCCGGCCAGAAGCTGGCCGATCAGCGCCTGCAACACAACCTCAAGAAGCTGTCGACCAAGTTCGTCAGCGCGCGCGCGGAGGCGATCACGGCGATCGACTTCGAAGCCACGCGCGCCGCACTCAAGGAGCGCCGCAACCGCGCGCTGGAGAATCTGGACGCCTGGATCGAGCAGTTCGAGGCCGAAGCCACGCGGCGCGGCGTAACGGTGCTGTTTGCCGAAACGGCCCGCGACGCGGCAAAACTGGTCGCGGATATCGCGCGCCGGCATGAAGTGCGCAAGGTCATCAAGACCAAGTCGATGGTGTCGGAGGAAATGCAGCTCAACACCGTGCTCGCGGAGATGGGCGTGCAGTCCATCGAAACCGATCTCGGCGAATACATCCTGCAGATCAACAACAACGAGCCGCCCAGCCATATCATCGCGCCCGTCGTGCACAAGGATAAGGATGAGATCGCCGATCTCTTCGCACGCACGCACGACAAGCCGCGCCTGACCGAGATTCCCGACATGACGCGCGAGGCGCGCGAAGTGCTGCGCCCCCATTTTCTGTCGGCGGATATGGGCGTGACGGGCGGCAATTTCCTCGTCGCGGAAACCGGTTCGGTCGTGCTGGTCACGAACGAGGGCAACGAAGGCATGTGTACGGTGATGCCGCGCGTGCACGTGGCCGTCACCGGGATCGAAAAGATTCTGCCGACGCTCGAGGATCTGGCCACCGCGATGCGTTTGCTGCCGCGTTCGGCAACCGGGCAGGCCACATCGAATTATTTTTCGATGCTCACCGGCCCGCGCGGCGCGGACGATCAGGACGGCCCTGAGCATATGTATGTCGTGCTCGTCGATGGCGGGCGCACCGGGCTGATCGGCGGCGAGTTCCAGGAGATGCTGCGCTGTATACGTTGCGGCGCCTGTATGAACCACTGCCCGGTGTATCAGAAGGTGGGTGGCCACGCTTACGGCTGGGTCTATCCGGGGCCGATGGGTTCGGTGCTCACGCCCAGCTACGTGGGCATCGACAAGGCGCTGGACCTGCCGCAGGCCGCTACGTTGTGCGGCGAGTGCAACAGTGTCTGCCCGGTGGGCATTCCGCTTTCGGATCTGCTGCGCAAGTTGCGCGAGAAGCAGACCGAGCGCCGGTTGCGGCCGTGGCGCGAGCGCGCGGCATTGGCCGCCTGGGGCTGGCTGGCGCTGCACCCCACCGCGTATGGGCTGCTCACCAAACTCGGCGTGCGGATACTGGAGCGTCTGGGCGGGCAGGCGCGCCTGATCCGCAAGCTGCCGTTCGCGCGCGGCTGGACGGACGGCCGCGACATGCCCGCGCCGGTTGGGCGAACTTTCCGCGAACTCTACGCGGCGCGCCACACGCATCTGGACGCCAACGTCCCGGCGCGCAAGCGTAGCTGATGCCCACGGCGACGCCTCCGCGCAGGCGTCGTCAAGCGCAATGCAGCCACTGTTTAATCTGCGGCAACAGTGTGTTCGACTTTGCCGGGTTTTTCCTGATTGCGAACCTCTATATCATTTCGACTGGCGATAGTGCGTCCGAACTCATCGCCCCACAGTCGATAGAGAGTCGCATCATGAAAAAGAAAATAGTGGTGTATTGGCCGGTGGCACTGATCGTGCCCCTTGCAGCAGTCGCATGGCTTCATGCGTGGAATACCGCCGAGCAACAATTCCCTCTGGCCGCCGATCAGGTGAGCGCAGAACTCGCGCGCGCCGTGTCATACGGCCTGGTAGGCGATGGCACCGAAATGAAAGCGCCGGTGAAGGCGCTGCGTAGCGCCGCGCCGCTGCCGCAGGCCAGCGCAATTTAAGCAGCGACGGGTCCGAGTCGAGCCAAGCGCACAAATCGTGCTCTTTGTATAATCGCGGATTCGCCGTTCGCCCAGTCCTTCGCCTTCCGTGACGCAAAAAGGATGAAAAAGGTTTCCGTCTGCTTCGTATGTCTCGGCAACATCTGCCGTTCGCCCACGGCTGAAGCCGTGATGCAGCGCCTTGTCGACGATGCGGGGCTGACCGGGCGCCTGCTGGTCGATTCGGCCGGCACCGGCAACTGGCACATTGGCGAGGCGCCCGACGAGCGCGCCCAGCGTGCCGGCAGCAAGCGCGGCTACGACCTTGCGGTGCTGCGCGCCCGTCAGATCGCGGCAGAAGATTTTGACGCGTTCGACCTGATCGTCGCGATGGACGACGCCAACGTCACGGCGCTCCAGCAGGTCGCGCCGGCGTCGGGCCGCGACAAGATCCGTCTGCTGATGGAGTTCGCGCCGAACGCGCAGGAGCGCGTGGTAACGGACCCTTATTTCGGCGGCGAAGCAGGATTCGAAGCGGTACTGGATCAGTGCGAAGCCGCGTGCACCGGCTTGCTGGCGGCCCTGCGCCCGCAACTGGCCGATTGAAGCAGGCTTGAAGTGAACGTTACGGCGCGCCCTGATATCAGTTTTGCGTCGTTTTCCCTTTTCGTCAGACGCCTAATAACCCGATTCACGGCGCGGATACTTGACTAAACTAGTCATGTATTTATACTTGACGAAAATTGTCGAGAATTGCGGTTCCCCTACATCATGAGACTCACCACTAAAGGCCGTTTCGCCGTTACGGCGATGATCGACCTGGCCCTGCGCCAGGAGCAGGGCCCGGTGACGCTTGCGGGTATCAGCCAGCGCCAGCACATTTCGCTGTCGTACCTTGAACAGTTGTTCGGCAAGCTGCGCCGTCATGAAATCGTCGAATCGGTCCGCGGACCGGGCGGCGGCTACAACCTCGCGCGTCGCGCCGAGGACGTCACGGTCGCGGACATCATCATCGCCGTGGACGAGCCGCTGGACGCTACCCAGTGTGGCGGCAAGGGCGCCTGCGAAGGCACCAAGCAGCACGACGGCCACTGCATGACGCACGAACTCTGGTCCACGCTGAACCAGAAGATGGTCGAGTACCTCGATTCGGTGTCGCTCAAGGATCTGGTGGACAAGCAGCGCGCCCGCGAAGGCGCCGCGCCCGCCGTCCTGCGCGACCGCCGCACCGAGGCGCCCGCGGTCGAGCCCGTGAGGGCGGTTCCGCTCGGGCCCAACTCGATCTTCAATATGGCGAGTTCATGAGCGCAGCGAGCGCCGCCAGTTAGCCAGACAGCAATACAGCACAGTACACGCGCAGCACCCAGATTCCCCGGAGCGATAGATGAATAACGACATTCCCCACCTGCCCATCTACATGGACTACAGCGCGACGACGCCCGTCGACCCGCGTGTGGTGGACAAGATGATTCCGTACCTGCGCGAGCAGTTCGGCAATCCGGCGTCGCGTAGCCACGCCTACGGCTGGGACGCGGAGCGTGCAGTCGAGGAAGCGCGCGAGAACGTCGCCGCGCTCGTCAACGCCGACCCGCGCGAAATCATCTGGACCTCCGGCGCAACCGAATCGGACAACCTCGCGATCAAGGGTGCCGCGCACTTCTATAAGAGCAAGGGCAAGCACATCATCACGGTGAAGACCGAGCACAAGGCTGTGCTCGACACCTGCCGCGAACTCGAGCGCGAAGGCTATGAAGTCACGTACCTGAACGTCAAGGATGACGGTCTGATCGACCTCGACGTGTTCAAGGCGGCGATCCGCCCGGACACGATCCTCGTTTCCGTGATGCACGTGAACAACGAGATCGGCGTGATCCAGGACATCGAGACGATCGGTGAAATCTGCCGCGAAAAGGGCATCATTTTCCACGTCGACGCGGCGCAATCGACGGGCAAGACGCCCATCGACCTGCAAAAGCTCAAGGTCGACCTGATGTCGTTCTCGGCGCACAAGACCTACGGTCCGAAGGGCATCGGCGCGCTGTACGTGCGTCGCAAGCCGCGTATCCGTATCGAAGCGCAGATGCACGGCGGCGGTCACGAGCGCGGTATGCGTTCGGGCACGCTGGCGACGCACCAGATCGTCGGCATGGGCGAGGCGTTCCGCATCGCACGTGAAGAGATGGAAACGGAAAACGCGCGTGTCGGCATGCTGCGCGACCGTCTGCTCAAGGGTCTCTCGGAAATCGAAGAAACCTACGTGAACGGCGACATGGCAAAGCGTGTCCCGCACAACCTGAACATCAGCTTCAACTTCGTCGAAGGCGAGTCGCTGATCATGGCGGTCAAGGACGTGGCGGTGTCGTCGGGTTCGGCCTGTACGTCGGCTTCGCTGGAACCGTCGTACGTGCTGCGCGCGCTCGGCCGCAACGACGAACTGGCGCATAGCTCGATCCGCTTCACGGTGGGCCGCTTCACGACCGAACAGGATGTGGACTACGTCATCAACCTGCTGAAGACGAAGATCGCCAAGCTGCGCGAACTGTCGCCGCTGTGGGAAATGCACCAGGACGGCATCGATCTGTCGACCATCCAGTGGGCCGCGCACTAAGCGCCACGCCCGGTAGACCTCGACAGAGCAACGAACATCGACCCGGCCGCAGCGCACACGAGCAGATAACTGCTGCAGCGCGGCCAACGCATTGAAGGAGTGTGATCATGGCATATAGCGACAAGGTTCTGGACCACTACGAAAACCCGCGCAACGTCGGCTCGTTCGCGAAAGACGACGACGCAGTCGGCACGGGCATGGTCGGCGCACCGGCGTGCGGCGACGTGATGAAGCTGCAGATCCGCGTGGGCGCGGACGGCGTGATCGAAGACGCGAAGTTCAAGACCTACGGCTGCGGCTCGGCAATCGCTTCGAGCTCGCTGGTCACGGAATGGGTCAAGGGCAAGACGCTCGACCAGGCGCTCGACATCAAGAACACGCAGATCGCCGAAGAACTGGCGCTGCCGCCGGTGAAGATCCACTGCTCGATCCTCGCGGAAGACGCGATCAAGGCAGCGGTCGCCGACTACAAGCAACGCCACACGGCGGACGCGAAGGTCGACGCGGCGTAACAGCCTTGCGCGGCGGCATGCCGCGCGAGCAGGCGGGACAGCGGCGCACCGGGTGGCGCGCCGCTGCGGAATGAACGATCTGGATGCAGGCAAGCCTGCGCCGCGTCGTGATCAAGCGGGCGCGAGCCGGAAGGCTCACATCGGCGCACGACATGGAGTGGGGCGAAAACGTTATGGCAATCTCGTTGACTGAAAAAGCGGCACAGCACGTGCAGAAGTATCTGATCCGTCGCGGCAAGGGCGTGGGCTTGCGCCTGGGCGTACGCACGACGGGCTGCTCGGGTCTTGCATACAAGCTCGAGTACGTCGACGAGCTCGCGCCCGAAGACAACGTCTTCGAAAGCTTTGGCGTGAAGGTCATCGTCGATCCGAAGAGCCTGTCGTACATCGACGGCACGCAGCTCGACTTCGTGCGCGAAGGTCTGAACGAAGGCTTCAAGTTCAATAACCCGAATGTGAAGGACGAGTGCGGCTGCGGCGAGTCCTTCCGCGTGTAAGCCTGCGCGTTGCGCTGAAAAGGCGGCCTGTGCCGCCTTTTTGATTTTTCGACGCTGCTTTGTCGATGTTCGCGATTCCTTCCCAGCCCCACCAGAACGCTCAATCCGATGGCCTCGCTTAATTCGCTTTCCGATAGCCACTTCGTGCTGTTTGGCCTGCCCGAGCAGTTCGCGATCGACGCCGACGCGCTCGATCACGCCTACCGCACCGTGCAGGCGCAGGTTCATCCCGACCGCTTCGCCGCGGCGGGCGAGGCGCAAAAGCGCGTCGCCATGCAATGGGCCACGCGCGCGAACGAGGCGTATCAGACGCTGCGCGACCCGCTCAAGCGCGCGAAGTACATGCTGCATCTGCGCGGCATCGACGTCGGCGCGGAGAACAACACGGCGATGGAGCCCGCGTTCCTGATGCAGCAGATGGAATGGCGCGAGGCGATCGAGGATGCGGTCGGCGCGAAGAATGTCGATGCGCTCGATTCGCTCGCCGGCGATCTGCGCGACGACGAACGCGTGCGTCTCACGAAGCTCGGCGCGTTGCTCGATAGCGGCTCGAACCAGCCGGCGGCGGAAGCGGTGCGCCAGTTGATGTTCATCGAGCGCGTTGCGGCCGAAGTCGATACGCAGATCGAGCGGCTGGAAGGCTAGGCGCGCGAGCGGGACAGCGAGCCAGACCGGCCAGGACCGAGTCAGACCCAAGCGCGCCAACGAAGCGACGCAAAAGAGCGTAGAACCACGGATACAGAGGCCGCCAGGCGCGCAGAATCTGCGCAGCCACGGCCTCAAATAGATCAAGCGATCACACAGATGGCATTACTGCAAATCTCCGAACCCGGCATGGCGCCGGCGCCGCATCAGCGGCGACTCGCCGTCGGCATCGACCTCGGCACGACGAACTCGCTGGTCGCCGCGGTGCGCAGCGGCGTGCCCGATGTGCTGCCCGACGAAGACGGCCACATGCTGCTGCCTTCCGTCGTGCGCTATCTGGCCAACGGCGGCCGCCGCATCGGCCGTCTGGCCAAGGCCGAAGCCGCCACCGATCCGCGCAATACCATTGTCTCGGTCAAGCGTTTCATGGGCCGCGGCAAGGCCGACGTCGAAGGCGCAGCGAACGCGCCGTACGAATTCGTCGATGCGCCGGGCATGGTGCAGATCCAGACCATCGACGGCGTGAAGAGCCCGGTCGAAGTGTCGGCGGAAATTCTCGCGACGCTGCGTCAGCGCGCCGAAGATTCGCTCGGCGACGAACTGGTCGGCGCGGTCATCACGGTGCCCGCGTACTTCGACGAAGCGCAGCGCCAGGCAACGAAGGACGCCGCGCGTCTGGCCGGGCTGAACGTGCTGCGTCTGCTCAACGAGCCGACGGCCGCGGCGATCGCCTACGGTCTCGATAACGGCTCCGAAGGCCTCTACGCGGTCTACGACCTCGGCGGCGGCACCTTCGATCTGTCGATTCTCAAGCTCACCAAGGGTGTGTTCGAAGTGCTCGCAGCGGGCGGCGATTCCGCGCTCGGCGGCGACGATTTCGATCACGCTGTGTTCGAATACGTGCTGGAGCAGGGCGGCGTCGAACGCGCCGCGCTCGCGCCCGAAGACGTGCGCCTGCTGCTCGATCGCGCGCGCGATGCGAAGGAAGCGCTGTCCTCGGCGGCGCAAGCGCGCATCGACGTCACGCTGTCGAACGGCACGGCGCTCGCCGTGACGATCGACGAAGCGCGCTTCGAGGCGCTCACGCAGGCGCTCGTGCAGCGCACGCTCACGCCCACGAAGAAAGCGCTGCGCGACGCCAAGGTCGGCGCGGCGGACGTCAAGGGCGTGGTGCTGGTTGGCGGCGCGACGCGCATGCCGGTGGTGCGCCGCGCGGTCGAACAGTTCTTCGGCCAGCCGCCGCTTGTGAACCTCGATCCGGACCAGGTGGTCGCGCTCGGCGCGGCGATTCAGGCCGATCTGCTCGCGGGCAACCGCGGCGGCGACGACGACTGGCTGCTGCTCGACGTGATCCCGCTCTCGCTGGGCGTGGAAACGATGGGCGGTCTGGTCGAGAAGATCATCCCGCGCAACTCGACCATTCCGGTCGCGCGCGCGCAGGAATTCACGACCTTCAAGGACGGCCAGACGGCAATTGCGATCCACGTCGTGCAGGGCGAGCGCGAGCTCGTGTCCGACTGCCGTTCGCTCGCCCGTTTCGAGCTGCGCGGCATTCCGCCGATGGCGGCAGGCGCGGCACGCATCCGCGTGACCTATCAGGTGGATGCGGACGGTCTGCTGTCCGTGTTTGCGCGCGAGCAGTTGTCGGGCGTGGAGGCGTCGGTGGTGGTCAAGCCGTCCTACGGTCTCGCCGATGACGACATCGCGAAGATGCTCGAAGACAGCTTCAAGACCGCTGACATCGACATGCGCGCCCGCGCGCTGCGCGAGGCGCAGGTCGAAGCGCAGCGCGTGATCGAAGCGACGCAGTCGGCGCTGGCCGCCGACGGCGAGCTGCTCGACGACGCCGAGCGCGTGGAACTCGACAAGCTGGTCGTGGCGCTGGCGCAGATCGCGCAAAGCGAAGACACCGACGGCATTGAAGCGGCCACCAAGGCGCTTGCCGAAGGTACCGACGAGTTCGCCGCTCGCCGTATGGACAAGGGCATCAAGCGCGCGCTGGCGGGCAAGAAGCTCGACGAGATCGGCTAAAGGCGCGGCTAAGAACGCATCGCGCTATGCGCGCTGCCTGCGTGCTTTCCCGATGCAGCGAAGCGCGCGACGCCAGTAGAATGGGTGTGCCACCGTCGGCAGACGGGGCGCGCCCGATATGACAAGTTTTGGATACGGAAATCAGAATGCCTCAAATCGTGGTGCTGCCCCATGTCGAACTGTGCCCCGAAGGCGCAGTGATCGACGCCAAGCCGGGTGAGAGCGTGTGCGACGTGCTGCTGGAACACGGCATCGCAATCGAACACGCCTGCGAAAAGTCGTGTGCCTGCACGACCTGTCACGTCATCGTGCGCGAAGGTTTTAACGCGCTCGAGCCGTCGGAAGAACTCGAAGACGACCTGCTCGACAAGGCATGGGGTCTGGAGCCCACTTCGCGACTGTCGTGCCAGGCGCTCGTGCCGGCCGAGGATGACCTCGTGGTCGAGATCCCGCGTTACTCGATCAATCACGCGAAGGAAAATCACTGATCCATCCTGAGGAGGAGCGCGCAGCCATGAAATGGACCGATACGCAGGACATCGCAGTGGCCTTGACCGACACCCATCCGGAAGTCGACCCGCAATATGTGCGCTTCACCGATCTGCATCGCTGGATCACCGAACTCGAAGGTTTCGACGATGATCCCGAGCGTTCGAACGAAAAGATCCTCGAGGCGATTCAGGCAGCCTGGATCGAGGACGCGGGCTACTGATAGCGCGTTCTCGCAGTGCCAATGAAAAAGGCGATTCACCCATCCGGTGAATCGCCTTTTGTGTTTCTGGCGCGGGTTTAACGCGCGGACCTCACGTGCCTCACCTAGCTCAAGCCGCTTCGAGCGCGCCGTGTTCGATACGCACGCGCTGGCCTTGCTGGAACGGCGGCGCTTCGTGGTACGTGAAGTAGCGCGTCTTGCCAGTGTCCATGCGCACGCGCACCGAATAAGCCGTCGTGCTGCGCAGATGCTTTTCCACCGAATTCCCGGCGAGGCCGCCGCCCAGTGCGCCGAGCAGCGTCATGGCCGTGCGGCCGTTGCCCGCGCCGAACTGGTTGCCGACCACGCCGCCCGCCACTGCACCGCCCACCGCGCCGATCCCGGTGCCGTGGCCTTCCGTGCGCGTGGCCGAAATCCCTTCGATGACGCCGCACGACGCACAGGCGGCCTGTTGCGGCTGCGCTTGCTGGGCGTACTGTTGTTGCTGCTGCCCGTATTGCGGCTGCGCAGCCGCCGGCACCTGTTGCTGCTGCGCCTCAGTGGGCTGCTGCGTGGGCGCGGTGTTCTGTGCGTATTGCGCGTTGGTTGCGGCCGTGGCCGGGCGCGTCGAATCCACGACCGGCTGCGAAGCCATCACGGTCGTCTGGCCGGTCTGGCTTTGTGCGCTTTGTTCGGCGTTGCTCGACGCCTTCGGAAAGACGCCGGTAATCGCCGCCGTCGCCGCCAGACTCGCGACGATCACCGCGCCCGCCGCCGTCGCGACAAGGGGATGAATGCGGCGATTCGGCGTGTTCGGATTGGTCTGCGTGGTCAGTTTCGGATCAGAATTGTTCATGACAGGCTCCGTCTTTGGCAGAGTTGGCTCGGGTGTTTCTCGTCAGACCAGTGTGAGCCAAACCTGCGACCCTGGCGTTTCAATTTGTAACCCGTCACGCGTGTTCGCCGAACCGGAAAAATGCGCCGGACGGTGTAGCGGGCTGCGCGGCCCTGCATGACGCGGTTTCGCCCGATCGCGCAATCGGCATACCTGGCGAAGGCGAGCGGCGTCCCGGCAGCTTTTACTGATCGTTACAAACGATTGGCAGTCGATCTGGCAACGCAACCGCGCGCGCCAAAAGAAACGGGGCGCATGCGGCGTGAACCGCATGCGCCCCGTGAGACGCGTCGCCCTTAAAGCAGGGCGGCAGAGTCTGTCAGCGACTTAGTCTTCGCGACGCAGATGCGGGAAGAGAATGACGTCGCGGATACTCGGGCTGTTGGTCAGCAGCATCACCAGACGGTCGATGCCGATACCGCAGCCGCCCGTCGGGGGCATACCGTATTCGAGCGCACGGATGTAGTCGGCGTCGTAGAACATGGCTTCCTCGTCGCCGGCGTCCTTCTGCTCGACCTGCTTCTTGAAGCGTGCAGCCTGGTCTTCCGGATCGTTCAGCTCCGAGAAGCCGTTGGCGATTTCGCGGCCCGTGATGAACAGCTCGAAACGCTCGGTGATGCCCGGCGTGGTGTCCGACGCGCGTGCGAGCGGCGAGACTTCAATCGGGTAATCGACGATGAAGGTCGGCTCCCACAGTTGCGACTCGGCCGTCTCTTCGAACAGCGCCAGTTGCAGTGCGCCCACGCCGGCGTTGAGGAACTGCGGCTGGTTCGCGTCCACGCCGAACTTCTTCAGTTCCGTGCGCAGGAAAGCGGCATCGGCGAGTTGCTCGGTCGTGTACTGCGGTGCGAACTTCTGGATCGCCTGCACGATCGTCAGACGATGGAACGGCTTGGCCAGATCGAGCTCGCGGCCCTGATAGTCGAGCGTGGCGCTGCCGCTCGCGTCGATCGCGGCCTGGCGGATCAGCTGTTCCGTGAAGTCCATCAGCCACGTGTAGTCCGTGTACGCGGCGTAGAACTCCATCATCGTGAATTCCGGGTTGTGACGCGGCGAAACGCCTTCGTTACGGAAATTCCGGTTGATTTCGAACACACGCTCGAAGCCGCCCACGACGAGGCGCTTGAGGTACAGCTCGGGCGCGATACGCATGTACATCTGCATATCGAGCGCGTTGTGATGCGTGACGAACGGCTTGGCCGCCGCGCCGCCCGGGATCGGGTGCAGCATCGGCGTTTCGACTTCCATGAAGTTCGCGTCCGACATGAAGCGGCGCACCGACGAAATCGCCTTGGTACGCGCCACGAACGTTTCGCGCGCTTCCGGCGTGACGATCAGGTCGACGTAGCGCTGGCGATAGCGCATTTCCTGGTCCGACAGGCCGTGGAACTTGTCCGGCAGCGGACGCAGCGACTTCGACAGCAGACGCAGTTCGGTCACGCGTACCGACAGTTCGCCCTTGTTAGTGCGGAACAGCACGCCCTTGGCGGCGACGATGTCACCGAGGTCCCACTTCTTGAACGAGTCGTAGACGGCTTCGCCCACGTCGGCGGGCGTGATGAAGAACTGGATCTGGCCCGAGCCGTCGCGCACCGTCGCGAAGCTTGCCTTGCCCATCACGCGCTTGAGCATCATGCGGCCGGCGATGGCGACTTCGAGCGGGTTCGCTTCGAGGGCGTCCTTGTCGGTTTCGGCGTGATCGCGCTGCAGATCGGCGGCGTGGTGGGTGGGACGGAAGTCGTTCGGGAAGGCGACGCCTGCCTCGCGCAGCGCGCGCAGTTTCTCGCGGCGCTCGGCGATGATCTGGTTGTCGTCGATGTCGGGCGCGGCGCTTTGCGTATTCTGCGCGTTCTGCTGGGTCGGTTCGGTCATGATGGCTCGGGTTCTGGGAGTTCGGTTCCGGCCGCGCCGCGCATCGTGGGAAAACCGCGACGATGCGCAGGCGGCGGGAGAGGGCGGCCGCTGGACGACAGGGCCGCCGTGGCGCGTAACAGGCTTGAAGCCCTTACACGCCCTGTTTCAGGCTTGCGCTGATGAAGGCGTCGAGATCGCCGTCGAGCACGGCCTTGGTGTTGCTGATTTCGACGTTCGTGCGCAGATCCTTGATTCGGCTGTTGTCGAGCACGTAGGAGCGGATCTGGTGACCCCAGCCCACATCCGACTTGCCCGCTTCCAGCTTGTCCTGCTCCGACTGGCGCTTGCGCATTTCGGCTTCGTAGAGGCGCGATTTGAGCATGGCCATGGCTTCGGCGCGGTTACGGTGCTGCGAGCGGTCGTTCTGGCACTGCACGACGATGCCCGACGGGATGTGCGTGATACGCACCGCGGAATCGGTCTTGTTGATGTGCTGACCGCCCGCGCCCGAAGCGCGGTAGGTATCGATACGCAGATCGGCCGGATTGACGTCGATCTCGAACGACTCGTCGATTTCCGGGTACACGAACACCGACGAGAACGACGTATGACGCCCGCCCGACGAATCGAACGGCGACTTGCGCACGAGGCGGTGAATGCCGGTTTCGGTGCGCAGGAAGCCGTAGGCGTATTCGCCTTCGACCTTGATGGTTGCGCTCTTGATACCGGCGACGTCGCCTTCCGATTCTTCCAGGACTTCGATCTTGAAGCCCTTGCGCTCGCAGTAACGCACGTACTGACGCAGCAGCATCGACGCCCAGTCGCAGGCTTCGGTGCCGCCGGCGCCAGCCTGGATGTCGATAAAGGCGTTGTTCGGGTCAGCCGGATTCGCGAACATGCGGCGGAACTCGACGTCGGCGACGCGTGCTTCGATCGCCTGGGCGTCGGCTTCGACGGAGACGAGCGTGTCTTCGTCGCCTTCTTCGCGCGCCATCTCGAAGAGATCCTGGGTGTCGCGCGAGTCGTTCTCGATGCCGTCGAGCACATGCACGACGCCTTCGAGAAGCTTCTTTTCCTTGCCGAGACCCTGGGCGTGCTTGGCATCGTTCCAGACGTTAGGGTCTTCGAGTTCGCTGTTGACTTCGACGAGCCGTCGGGCTTTTACGTCGTAGTCAAAGATACCCCCGTAGCTCGCCCGCGCGCGCGCGCAGGTCCGCCAGAAGGGCTTCGATAGCGTTGAGACGTTCCGCTTCCATTTTTGTCGTGATCCGGCGTGTAAAACACGCAATTATAGCCGATCGGGCATCGCTTGGCCCGGCCTCCAGCCCATGCGGGAGTGGGCGCGGGCGTATTTCGGCGCGCTCGATCGGCCAAGGCGGATCGCGACGGCGGCGCGATCGTTACAGGGTCAGAGCGCGGCGTGCTCCACGACCAGTTGCACGCGCGAAACGCCGTTCCAGGTGTCGCGCACCAGACGGTAGGCGACGGTGGTGTGCTGCGGCAGCGTTTCGGTGTGGTTGAACCAGATCGCGTTGAAGCGCTGGCGCCCGCGCAGCAGTTGCAGCTTCAGGTGCTTGTCCTTCACCAGCGCCTGCGAGGCGACTTCGAATTCGCCCGAGAACACCGGCGCCGGAAAGCCCTGGCCCCAGACCGCTGCGTCGATCATCTCGACGAAATCGGGCGTGAAATAGGCGTCTTCGAGATCGCCGTCGGTTTCCACGGTGCGGGCGAGCGCTTCGGCGGTCAGCCATTCGCGGCCTACACGCTCGAAGGCCTCGGCGAAGCGCGGCACGTCGGCGGCGGCGAGCGTCATGCCGGCCGCCATCGCATGGCCGCCGAACTTGTGGATCAGGCCGGGATCGCGCTTGGAGATCAGGTCGATGGCGTCGCGCAGATGGAAGCCGGGAATCGAGCGGCCCGAACCCTTGACCAGCTCGCCGTCATCGTCGGCGGGCGCGAAGGTGAAGGACGGGCGGTGGAACTTCTCCTTCAGCCGGCCCGCGACGATGCCGATCACGCCCTGGTGCCAGCCTTCGTTGAAGAGCGTGATGGTGGCGTTGCCTTGCGGATCGACATCGGCGAGATCGGCGAGCGCCTGCTGCTGCATGCCGGCTTCGATCTCGCGGCGCTCGCGGTTCATCGAGTCGAGCTGCTGGGCGAGTTCCCAGGCGCGGCCGGCGTCGTCGGTGGTCAGGCATTCGATGCCGAGCGACATGTCGGAAAGCCGGCCCGCCGCGTTCAGGCGCGGTCCGAGCGCGAACCCCATGTCGAAGCCCGAAGCGCTTTTCGCCTCGCGCCCCGAAGCCCGGAAGAGCGCGGCGATGCCCGGCTGCATGCGGCCGTTGCGGATGCGCTGCAGGCCTTGCGCGACCAGCACGCGATTATTGCCGTCGAGCTTCACGACGTCGGCGACCGTGCCGAGCGCGACCAGATCGAGCAGGCCGTCCAGACGCGGTTCCGGCTTGCCGTCGCTGAATGCGCCACGGCGGCGCAGTTCCGCGCGCAGGGCGAGCAGCGTGTAGAACATCACGCCCACGCCCGCGATGCACTTGCTCGGAAATTCGCAGCCAGGCTGGTTCGGATTGACGATGGCGCGCGCATCGGGGAGCGTGTCGCCGGGCAAGTGGTGATCGGTCACCAGCACTTCGATGCCGAGTTCGTTGGCCGCTTCCACGCCTTCCACGCTGGCGATGCCGTTATCGACGGTAATCAGCACATCGGGCGGGCCGCCCTTGCGCTGCGCAGCGAGCGCGACGATCTCGGGCGTGAGGCCGTAGCCGTACTCGAAGCGGTTCGGCACCAGATAGTCGATCTGCGCGCCGAACATGCGCAGGCCGCGCACGGCCACTGCGCAGGCGGTCGCGCCGTCGCAGTCGTAGTCGGCGACCACCAGCATGCGGCAGTCCGCTTCGAGCGCGTCGGCGAGCAGTTCGGCGGCTTCTTCGAGGCCTTTCATGCCGGTGGGCGGAATCAGGCGGGCGAGGCCGGTTTCGATCTCGTCGGGCTGGCATACGCCGCGCGAGGCATAAAGCCGCGCGAGCACGGGATGCAGGCCGTGGCGGATCAGCGCCTCGGTGTCGGCGGGGGAGCAGGCGCGGGTGACGATTCGGGTCATGCTTGACGCTTGAGAAGTTATTCGATGAACAGCGACGCGAATTCGCGGCGTCGCCAGAATTTGCGCAGATCGCCGCGCGTGGCTTCCAGCGTGATCGAGCCGGTATCGCCGCACAGCGTCACGCCCAGTTCGGCCAGCGTGCCGTTTTCGAGCGCGGCCAGCGCGGGCGCGAACCAGTCGCGCTCCAGTTGCGCGAAGGCGGCGTTCCAGCGGCCCCAGTCCTGCTGGATATAGGCGGCCGAGAACGGATCGATTTCGATCAGCGTCGTGCCAGGCGTTGCTGCGTCCGATCGATCGGGCGAAGCCGCGAGCGCGGTGAAGGTTTCCGGCACGCCAAGCAGTTGCGCGCCCGATGCCAGCGCCAGACCGCGCGTGGCCGCGGCATCCGAGCGCACGCGCGCGAAGGCACGCTGCACCGGCCGCATCGCGCCTTGCGCATGGAACCAGATCGAGTTGACGGCGGGCAGGCCGCGCGCCTCGCGCGCTTCGTTGACCGGATGCTCGAACCAGGCCATCTGCACTTCGTTCTGCACCTTCATCCATGCGCGCGAGCGCTGGCCCGAATGCGCCTCGTGCGGCAGCCAGATTTCGATATTGCGGCCGCTTGCGCGCAAGGGCGACGCGCCGGCCAGCGTGCCGAACTGATCGCTCGACAGATACCAGCGTTGCGGCGTGGGCGCTTCGATGCGCACGCCCAGTTCCTCGATCAGCGGCCTGGCGACCGCGTAGAGCGCGGCGGCGTCGCTGTCGGTCAGTTCGAGCGAATCGGGATCGATCAGCACCAGATGGTCGTGCGCGATGCGCACGTGAACCGGCTGGATGCAGGCCCAGGTGCTGTCGCCGGGCGTGCCGCCATCGGCGAGCAGCATCCATGGCGCGAGCGGCGCTTCGTCGTCGGCAGCGGCGCCGTTGGGCGCGGCGTTGGCGCGGGGCGCATTGGCGCCGAAGGCGCGCGCGACCCAGCGCTCGTGCGGCAGCGTGCGCTGGAAATCCTCGCCGATCACCTGTTCGCCGAGTCGCCCGCGGGCGACCAGCTTCGACAAGGCGGGGAACTGAAGCCCGGCAAGGGCAGTGGACGCCACGGCCGCCGAGGGCAGCGCGAACGGCACGAGAAGATGGAGGCGGTCTGCGGACATGATGGAGCGCATTGTACTTCGGCGCTGGCGCAGCGCGGCTCGCGAGTCGGGGTGCGTGGGCGTGGCGGCCTCCCGTTGCGCGTGGGTCTCGCCATACAAATCAGTCACTTGCGTACGTGCCGATACAAAACTGCCGGGCACCTGCGTGCGAAATTCGCGTCCAATCTGTCAGGCGCGGATCGTCTCGCACACCGCCGCAAAGTCCTTCAGGGGGCGGGAGTGTGGCAAACTTCGCGCTTGATTGTTGGCTTGACCGGCGCCTGGAGGGTCGCGCCGGCACCACACGCAAAAACGTGGCATGCGCGCTGCATCGGGCTTCTGGCCGGGAAGCGGATGCCACGTCAGCATCACGACGAAGCAACGACGAAGCACAAAAGGATTCGCTTGAAACTTCCCTACGAATGGCAGATAGGCTGGCGCTATACGCGCGCCGGCAAACGCACGACCGGCAACGGTTTCATCTCGTTCATCGCGCTGATTTCGATGTCGGGCATCGCGCTCGGCGTCGCGGCGCTGATCGTCGTGCTTTCGGTGATGAACGGCTTCCAGCGCGATGTGCGCGACCGCATGCTCTCGGTGCTCGCTCACGTCGAGATCTTCTCGCCCACGGGTTCGATGCCCGACTGGCAGCTCACGGCGAAGGAAGCGAAGACCAATTCCGAGGTGATCGGCGCGGCGCCTTATGTCGACGCCCAGGCGCTGCTCACGCGTGGTGACAGCGTCAGCGGCGTGGCGCTGCGCGGCGTCGAGCCGTCCGAAGAGCCGCAGGTTTCCGATATCGACAAGGAAATGAAGCTCGGCAGCATGAACGATCTGACGCCGGGCAGCTTCAATATCGTGCTCGGCGCCGATCTCGCCGTGAGTCTGGGCGTGACGAAGGGCGACAAGGTCACGCTGGTCGCGCCGGAAGGCACGATCACGCCGGCCGGCATGCTGCCGCGCCTGAAGCAGTTCACGGTGGTGGGCGTGTTCGAGTCCGGGCATTACGAGTACGACAGCACGCTCGCGCTCGTGAATATCCGCGATGCCGAAGTGCTTTATCGCCTCGCCGCGCCCAGTGGCGTGCGCCTGCGCCTGAAGGACATGCAGCGTGCGCCAACGGTCGCGCGCCAGCTCGTGCACACGCTGTCCGGCGATCTCTACATCCGCGACTGGACGCAGCAGAACAAGACGTGGTTCTCGGCGGTGCAGATCGAAAAGCGCATGATGTTCATCATCCTCACGCTGATCATCGCGGTGGCGGCGTTCAACCTCGTGTCGTCGCTGGTGATGACGGTGACGAACAAGCAGGCCGACATTGCGATTCTGCGCACGCTCGGCGCGCAGCCCGGCTCGATCATGAAGATTTTCGTCGTGCAGGGCGTGACGATCGGCTTCGTGGGCACGGCCATTGGGGTTGCGCTCGGTTGCCTGATCGCCTGGAGCATTCCATGGCTCGTGCCGATGATCGAACATCTGCTCGGCGTGCAGTTCCTGCCGCCGTCGGTTTATTTCATTAGCGAGCTGCCTTCGGAACTCGTCCCGGGCGACGTGATCCGGATCGGCTTGATTGCGTTCGTGCTGTCCGCGCTGGCGACGCTTTATCCCAGCTGGCGCGCGGCCAAGGTACGTCCCGCGGAGGCACTGCGTTATGAATGAGCGTCAATCGGTTCAAGCCGCGGCGGGCGATTACCCTTATGTGATCGAAGCCAGCGGCATCTCCAAGGTATTCGGCCAGGGCGCGCTTTCGGTGCAGGTGCTGCATGACACCGATATCACCGTGAAGCGCGGCGAAAAGCTCGCGATCGTGGGCGCGTCGGGTTCGGGCAAGAGCACCTTGCTGCACGTGCTGGGCGGTCTTGACGAACCGGGCACGGGTAACGTCAAACTGCTCGGCAAGCCGTTTACGGAACTGTCGGAGCGCGATCGCAACGATCTGCGCAACCGCGCGCTGGGCTTCGTCTATCAGTTCCACCATCTGCTGCCGGAATTTTCGGCGCTCGATAACGTGGCGATGCCGCTGCGTATTCGCCGCATGCCGCAGGAAGCGGCGCGCGCCGAAGCGCTGGCGATTCTCGATCGCGTGGGGCTTGCGCATCGTGCGCGGCATCGGCCGGGCGAGCTGTCGGGCGGCGAGCGTCAGCGCGTCGCGATTGCGCGTGCGCTGGTCACCAAGCCGGCCTGCGTGCTCGCCGATGAACCGACCGGCAACCTCGACGGCGGCACGGCGGACAACGTCTTCAACCTGATGATGGAACTCTCCGACCAGTTCCAGACGAGCTTCGTGATCGTCACGCATGATGCCGAGCTGGCGGCGCGTTGCGACCGCATCGTGCGCCTGCGCGACGGCATGCTGCACGAAGAGCCGGTTGTGCCGGTCTGATCGACGAGATTCGTTGGCCTGGCTGGCCGGAGCGCGCCTTTCATGTGGATCGACACGCATTGCCATCTGGATGCCGGTGAGTTCGACGCCGATCGCGATGCGGTGGCGTCGGCGGCGCGCGAGGCGGGCGTCTCGCGCATCGTGATTCCGGCCGTCGCGCGCTGGAATTTCGACACCGTGCGCGCGCTCGCGCATCGCACACCCGGCGCGGTCTACGCGCTGGGGATTCATCCGCTCTATACGCCAGGCGCACGTGACGAGGATCTCGCCGAATTGCGCACGCAGATCGAGGCGAGTCTCGACGATCCGAAGTTCGTCGGTATCGGCGAAATCGGTCTCGACTATTTCGTGCCGGGACTCGACGACGCGCGCCAGCAGCACTTCTACGACGCGCAATTGCGTCTCGCGCGCGAGTTCGAATTGCCCGCGATCTGCCACGTGCGCAAGTCGCAGGACAAAGTGCTGGCGGGCCTGCGCCGCAATGGCGTGCGATGCGGCATCGCGCATGCGTTCAACGGCAGTTTCCAGCAGGCGAACGCCTTTATCGAACAGGGCATGCATCTGGGTTTCGGCGGCAATACGACTTTCGAGCGCGCGTTGCAGATCCGGCGCCTGGCGGAGCAGTTGCCGCTGGAAGCGATCGTCATGGAAACCGATGCGCCCGATATCTCGCCGTCCTGGCTCTACAAGCAGCGCAACTCGCCGGATCAGGTGCCGCGCATCGGCGCCGTGCTCGCGGCCTTGCGTGGCCTGACGCCCGAGGAACTCGCCCTTGGCACAACGGCTAACGCTGCGGCGGCGCTGCCGCGGCTCGCGCTTTCGTCTGCATAATTTCCTCTCGTGGTGAAGCGCTTTTGCGCGTGTTGCGCTTCACCGGAAATCGGGAGGCGCGATGCGGGCAATGTGGTGCGGTTTTGCGCTGGGCGTCATTGCGTTGCAGCGCGCGGCGGGGCTGCCGGGGCGAGGCGTCTGGTTCGCGCTGGCTGCCTGCATTGCTGTTTGCGTAGCCTGGGCGGTTTGGGCGTTTCGTGAGCGCGACGATGCCGGTGCACGGCGGTTCGCGCGGCAAGTTTCCGCGTGGCTGGCGCTCTGGCTGGCGGCCGCTGGCGTGGGCTGGGGCTACGCGGCATGGCGCGCGGAAATCCGGCTCGCGCAGACGCTGCCCGCCGCGTGGCAGAAGCGCGATATCGAAGTGACAGGCCATATCACGCGCATGCTTTCGCAGGATGCGGGCGCGGCGAGTTTCCTTTTTGCGGTCGACGCCTGGGGCCTGCGTGCGCCTGATGCGCAAGCGCTGCCGTCGTTGATCCAGTTGAGTTGGGTCGCGCGCGATGCGCCGTTGCCGACGCTCACGCCGGGTGCTCGATGGCGCTTGAGCGTGCGGCTGAAACGTCCGCATTCGGAAGGCAACTTTGGCTTGCGCGATTCAGAAGCGACGTTGCTGTCGCGCGGTGTGCGGGCGACCGGCTATATCAGCGATGAACAGCATGCGACGCGCTTGAAGCCGGACGCGCAAAGCGTAGGTGTGTTGATCGAACGCTCGCGTGCGGCAGTGCGGGCGCGTATCGACGCGGTGCTCGCCGATGCGCCGCATCGCGGCCTTGTCGTGGCGCTGGCGACCGGCGCACAGGACGCCGTCAGCGACGCCGACTGGCGTCTGTTGCGCAACACCGGCACGAGTCATCTCGTGGCGATTTCCGGCTTGCATCTGGCTTTTGTCGCCGGGCTGGCGGGTTGGCTCGCGGGTGCGCTCTGGCGTCGTGTGCGCTGGCGCGGTGTCGAAGCGCCGATCCACCTGCCCGCGCAAAAAGTGGCCGTGGCGGGGGCTGTCGTTGCAGCGGCGGCTTATGCCGCGCTCGCCGGTTTCAACGTGCCGGTGCAGCGCGCGCTCTGGATGCTGGCGGTGACGGCGGTGGCGCTTTGGCAATCGCGCGAGGTGTCGCGAAGCCACGTGCTCGCGTGGGCGCTCGGGCTCGTTCTGTTGCGCGATCCATGGGCGGTGACGGCGCCGGGCTTCTGGCTGTCGTTCGGCGCGGTTGCGGCCATTCTCTTTGCGGCGAGCGGCGTGCCGCATGTGCGTCGCCTCGATGCATTCGCGCTGTCGCCGGAAGAGCTCGATCCGATGCGCGAGCACGAAGCCGCGCCCGCGCGCAACGGTCTTGCGCGAGCCGTTCGCGCGCGGATCGCCACGATCTTTAGCCGCGAGCGCTGGCGGCGGGCTTTCAACCGTTTCTCATCGAGACTAGGCGACAGCGCACGTGTCCAGTGGGCGGTGACACTGGCGCTCGCGCCGCTCACTGCGTACTGGTTCATGCAGATACCGCTGATCGGCCCATTTGCCAATGCCGGCGCGATTCCGTGGGTGAGCCTGTTCGTCACGCCGATGGTGCTGGCCGGCGTCGCGTTGCCCACGCCGATCGACGGCTACGCGTTTCAGGCCGCCCACACCATGCTGACCTGGCTCCTCGATGCGCTCGGGATGCTGGAGGGCTGGCCGTGGGCCTTGCTGCGCTTGCCGCAACCGGGTGTGTGGGCGTTGTCCTGTGCGGCTGTCGGCGTGGTCTGGCTGCTTGCGCCACGTGGCTGGCCGCTGCGCTGGCTTGCGCCCATCACGTGGTTGCCGTTGCTGGTGCCGTCGCCAACCGGTCCGCCGCCGGGCGCATTCCGGCTGACGGCGCTGGACATCGGGCAGGGCACATCGGTGCTGGTCGAGACCGCGCGGCACACCTTGTTGTTCGACGCCGGACCCGGACCGGAATCGACCCACGCGGGCGAGCGTATCGTCGCGCCTTATCTGCTGACTCACGGCGTGATGCGGCTCGACACGCTGATGATCAGCCACGACGATTCCGATCATTCCGGTGGCGCACCCGCGGTGCTCGATGCCGTGCCGGTGCGGCAGTTCGTGGCGGGCATCCTGCCGGCGCATCCGCTCTGGGCCAGCGCGCGCAAGCTGGGAGCGCAGGCCGTGCAATGTGCCGCCGGGCAGCGCTGGCATTGGGACGGCGTCACGTTCGAGGTGCTTTGGCCCGACGCAGGGCCGCTCTCCGGCAAACCCAATACGCATTGCTGCGTGCTGCGCGTGTCTACCGCGGAGGGGCCGGCGGGCGCGGTTTCCGCGCTGCTCGCCGCCGATATCGAAGCCGCCGCCGAACGCACGCTGGTTGCCCGCGACGCCGCCGCGCTGCGGTCCCAGGTGCTCGTAGTGCCGCATCACGGCAGCCGCACATCGTCGACTGAACCGTTCCTCGACTCTGTCTGGCCGCTCGTCGCGATATTTCAGGTAGGCTATTTGAACCGTTTTCATCACCCGCATCCGGGCGTGTTTGCGCGCTACGCGTCGCGCGACATCGTACTTGCGCGCAGCGACGCGGATGGCGCGGTGCGTATCGAAGCCGCGCCCGGCACGCTCGCCGTCGCGCGTTTTCGCGACACGCAGCGGCGTTACTGGATGGACGCGGGCGACGACTGACGGATGCAGCACACGCAGAAGATGCAGCACACGCAGCACATGCACCACTCGCAGCACACAACAAACAAGACAGACACAGGGAGCAGGCGGCCAGGCGATGCGTGCCATGGCGCCGCCTACCGGAACGGAGACAACACGCCATTGAAGAACGTCATCCACTTTTCTCACGCGAACGGCTTTCCGGCCTCGACGTATCGCACGCTCTTCGCGGAACTCGGCGATACCTACGACTTGCGTTACATCGAGCGCATCGGCCACGACACGCGCTTTCCGGTCACGCGCGACTGGCCGCATCTCGTCGATCAACTGCTGGAAGACATTGGCCGCAGCTATGAAGAGCCGGTGTGGCTGGTCGGCCATTCGCTCGGCGGTTATCTGTCGCTGATGGCGGCGCTCAGGAAGCCGCAGTGGGTGAGGGGCGTGGTGATGCTCGACTCGCCGGTGATCGCGGGCTGGCGCAGCAGCATGCTCAAGGTGTCGCAATGGACCGGGCTGGACGAGCGGCTGTCGCCGGCGGCGGCCACGCGCACGCGCCGCACCAGTTGGGCGAGCCGCGACGAAGCCTGGCGTCACTTCCACTCGAAGCCCGCTTTCGCGCGCTGGGACGAGCGTGTCCTGTCGGACTATATCGATCACGGTATTCCTCAGACTTCGCCTGACGGCACCCGCACGCTCGCCTTCGACCGTCGCACCGAATATCTGATCTATCGCACGCTGCCGCATACCTTCGGCACGCGTCTCGCGCACGGCTCGCCGGTGCCGGTCAGCTTCATCGCGGGCACGCGCTCGAAGGAGATGCGTCAGGTCGGCATGGCTGCGACGCAACGTCTCGCCGGCGAGCGCCTCGAGTGGATCGAAGGCAGCCATCTCTACCCGATGGAGCGGCCGATCGAGACCGCGCGCGCGGTGCAACGCATGCTCTATGCGATGGAGAACGGCGGCTGAACCGGGTCGTCTGGATCGGCTGAAACCCGGCGCCTGGAGCGAGCCCGCAGCGCGCGTCCAAAAGGGCGCGATCGGCATCGATCTGCTTGACAGGCGCTTGCGCAAAGGCGCCTGACGATGCCGCACACGATTGTGCAAAGTGCTCAAGCAAAATTCAGGGTTAGCCCTTGCTTTACGGTATAATCCGTTTTTCCCGCGAGCATCTAGCGATGACCAAATATGTATTCGTCACCGGCGGCGTAGTTTCTTCCCTTGGCAAGGGTATTGCCGCCGCCTCCCTCGCCGCGATCCTCGAATCGCGCGGTCTCAAAGTCACCCTCCTCAAGCTCGATCCTTACATCAACGTCGACCCCGGCACGATGAGCCCGTTCCAGCACGGCGAAGTGTTCGTGACGGAAGACGGAGCGGAAACCGACCTTGACCTCGGCCACTATGAGCGCTTCATCACCACGAAGATGCGCAAGGCCAACAACTTCACCACGGGCCAGATCTACGAATCGGTGATCCGCAAGGAACGCCGCGGCGACTATCTGGGCAAGACGGTGCAGGTCATTCCGCACATCACCAACGAAATCCAGGCGTTCGTCGAACGCGGCGCGGCTTCCGCGACGTGCGGCGAGCCCGATGTGGCAATCGTTGAAGTGGGCGGCACGGTGGGTGACATCGAATCGCTGCCGTTCCTCGAAGCCGCGCGCCAGATGAGCCTGCGCCTCGGTCGCAACAGCTGCTGTTTCGTGCACCTGACGCTCGTGCCGTTCATTGCGACGGCTGGCGAACTCAAGACCAAGCCCACGCAGCATAGCGTGCAGAAACTGCGCGAAATCGGTATCTATCCGAACGTGCTGCTGTGCCGCGCCGACCGCCGTATTCCCGACGACGAGCGCGCGAAGATCTCGATGTTCTCGAACGTGCCGGAAGACTCCGTCATTTCGGTGTGGGACGCCGACAGCATCTACAAGATTCCGCAGATGCTGCACGATCAAGGTCTCGATTCGATCGTTTGCGACGAACTCAAGCTCTCCGCCAAGCCCGCCGATCTGTCGATCTGGTCGGAAATGGTCGAAAAGCTCGAAAACCCGCAGCACGAAGTCACGATCGGCATGGTCGGCAAGTATGTCGATCTGACCGAGTCGTACAAGTCGCTGATCGAAGCGCTGCGCCATGCGTCGATCAAGACGTCGGCCAAGGTCAACATCGAGTACATCGATTCGGAAGTGATCGACGAGCAGGGCGTCGATAGCCTCAAGCACCTCGACGCGATTCTCGTGCCGGGTGGTTTCGGCCGTCGCGGCACCGAAGGCAAGATCAAGGCGATTCAATACGCTCGCGAAGCGAAGGTGCCGTACCTCGGCATCTGCCTCGGCATGCAGCTCGCCGTGATCGAATTCGCCCGCGATGTCGTGGGTCTGAAGCACGCGAACTCCACGGAGTTCGACGCAGACACGCCGGACCGCGTGGTGGCACTCATCACCGAATGGGCCGACCGCGAAGGCAAGGTCGAAAAGCGCAGCGAAGATTCGGACCTCGGCGGCACGATGCGCCTCGGTTCGCAGCGTTGCCCGATCAAGCCCGGCACGCTCGCAGCGGAAATTTATGGCAAGGACGTGAACGAACGTCACCGTCACCGTTATGAAGTCAATAACGGCTACGTGCCCAAGCTCGAGGCTGGCGGCCTTATCATCAGCGCCCGTACCCCGAGCGAAGATCTGCCGGAAATGATGGAACTGCCGCGCGACATGCACCCGTGGTTTGTCGGCGTCCAGTTCCACCCGGAATTCACGTCCACGCCGCGCGACGGCCATCCGCTGTTCAAGGCGTATGTCGAAGCGGCGGTCGCGCACCAGAAGGCGCGCGCTGAGGAGAAAGCATGAACCTGTGCGGTTTCGAGGTTGGTCTCGACAAGCCGTTCTTCCTGATCGCGGGCACCTGTGTCATCGAATCTGAACAGATGACGATCGACACGGCGGGCCGCCTGAAGGAAATCACCGAAAAGCTCGGCATCCCGTTCATCTACAAGTCGTCGTTCGACAAGGCCAATCGCTCGAGCGGCAAGTCGTTCCGCGGTCTGGGGATGGACGAGGGTCTGCGCATCCTGTCCGAAGTGAAGCGTCAGCTCGGTCTGCCCGTGCTGACGGACATCCACACGGAAGAGGAAGTGGGGCCGGTGGCATCGGTCGTGGACGTCCTGCAGACGCCCGCGTTCCTGTGCCGTCAGACCGACTTCATCCACGCTTGCGCACGTTCGGGCAAGCCGGTGAACATCAAGAAAGGCCAGTTCCTCGCGCCGCACGACATGAAGAACGTGATCGACAAGGCCCGCGATGCGGCACGTGAAGCGGGGCTTTCCGAAGACCGTTTCATGGCCTGCGAACGCGGTGTCTCGTTCGGTTACAACAACCTCGTGTCGGACATGCGCTCGCTCGCGATCATGCGCGAGACGGCAGCCCCGGTCGTGATGGACGTCACGCATTCGGTGCAACTGCCGGGCGGCCAGGGCACCAGCTCGGGCGGCCAGCGCGAATTCGTGCCGGTGCTCGCGCGCGCTGCTGTCGCGACGGGCGTGGCGGGTCTGTTCATGGAGACCCACCCGAACCCGGCCCAGGCGAAGTCCGATGGTCCGAATGCCGTGCCGCTGAACCGCATGGCCGACCTGCTCGAAACGCTCGTGACGCTCGACCAGGCGGTCAAGCGCACGCCGTTCCTCGAGAACGACTTCAACTGACAGGTTGAACGGAATCACGCAGTAAAGCACCGGCGCGCTCGCTGCGCGTCGCGTGCCTTGTCGTAAAGTTTCAGCGTTGTTTGTGTATTGCGCGCCGCTTCGATTGCATGAGCGGCGCGATGGAGGAGCCGCGGTACGCGGCCCGTCCGCCCAGCAGGTGTCATGAAGCGATGCCATGCTGCGCAGGAAGGCAGTCGCGCCGCGCCAGATGTACAAGGCAGCGTGGCAGCGCAGCGGTTACAGCAGGTGCGTAACCCTCGCGCTGCAACAAGTTGAACCCGACGACCGCGCCGCCTGTCCCATATGACGGTGTGTCCCGCCCGAGTGCAGAAACTGCGCCGCGCCGGACTATGCAGAGGGTGCGTGTCTCGCAAGAATTACTGTCATTTCCTGAGGAAACCATGAGTGCAATCGTAGATATCATCGGTCGCGAGATTCTGGATTCGCGCGGCAATCCCACCGTCGAATGCGACGTGCTGCTCGAATCGGGCACGATGGGCCGTGCGGCTGTGCCGTCGGGCGCATCGACCGGCTCGCGCGAAGCGATCGAACTGCGCGACGGCGAAGCCGGCCGCTACAACGGTAAGGGCGTGCTGAAGGCCGTCGAGCACATCAACACCGAAATCTCCGAGGCAATCATGGGCCTCGACGCATCGGAACAGGCCTTCCTCGACAAGACCCTGCTCGAACTCGACGGCACCGACAACAAGTCGCGCCTGGGCGCCAACGCGATGCTGGCTGTCTCGATGGCCGTCGCGAAGGCGGCTGCTGAAGAAGCTGGTCTGCCGCTGTATCGCTACTTCGGCGGTTCGGGTGCGATGCAACTGCCGGTGCCGATGATGAACATCGTCAACGGCGGCGCACACGCGAACAACAGCCTGGACATCCAGGAATTCATGATCGTGCCGGTGAGCCAGCCGACGTTCCGCGAAGCGCTGCGTTGCGGCGCGGAAATTTTCCACGCGCTCAAGAAGATCCTGTCGGATCGCGGCATGAGCACGGCCGTGGGCGATGAAGGCGGTTTCGCACCGAACTTCGGCAGCAACGACGAATGCCTGTCGACCATCCTGCAAGCGATCGAAAAGGCGGGCTACCGCGCGGGTGAAGACGTTCTGCTGGCACTCGACTGCGCAGCGAGCGAGTTCTACCACGACGGCAAGTACCAGCTGGCCGGCGAAGGCCTGCAACTGTCGTCGGCTGAATTCGCCGACTACCTGGCCACGCTCGCCGACAAGTTCCCGATCGTCTCGATCGAAGACGGTATGCACGAGTCGGACTGGGCAGGCTGGAAGATCCTGACCGACAAGCTCGGCAAGAAGGTCCAGCTGGTGGGCGACGACCTGTTCGTCACCAACACGCGCATCCTGAAGGAAGGCATCGAGAAGGGCATCGGCAACTCGATCCTGATCAAGATCAACCAGATCGGCACGCTGACGGAAACCTTCGCAGCCATCGAAATGGCCAAGCGCGCCGGTTACACGGCCGTCATTTCGCACCGTTCGGGCGAAACCGAAGATTCGACCATCGCGGACATCGCCGTTGGCCTGAACGCGGGTCAGATCAAGACGGGTTCGCTCTCGCGTAGCGACCGTATCTCGAAGTACAACCAGCTGCTGCGCATCGAAGAAGACCTCGGTGATATCGCCAGCTACCCGGGCAAGTCGGCGTTCTATAACCTGCGCTAAGCGGACCTGAACCCCGGCAGCGGCCTTGCTGTCCACTTTCGTCATCCCTTCCGCCGCCCTGCGTTAAGCGCAGGGCGGCGTGTATTTATCCGGCACTACTCATGCGGCTCGTCACTGTCGTCCTGATCATCCTGCTTGCGCTGATCCAGTATCCGCTCTGGTGGGGCCATGGCGGCTGGCTGCGCGTGCACGAACTGCAAGGCGAACTCGCCCAGCAGCAGAAGCAGAACGACGACGAAAAACTGCGCAACGAACGCATCGCGGGCGAAGTGCAGGATCTGCAGAATGGCACGGCGGCGGTCGAAGAGCGCGCGCGTTATGAGATGGGCATGGTGAAGGACAGCGAGGTGTTCGTGCAGTTCGTGTCGCCGAACCAGCCGTTGCCGTCGACGCCGGTCGGTTCGTCGAATACGTCCACGCGCGGCGAGATGTCCACGCCGGTCAAGGTGGTGCCGAACCCGGTATCACGCGTGCCGGAGAAGCGCCACGGTCACGGCAGGGAAGCGAAGAAGGCCGGCTGATTTCCGCTGGTTTTCGCTTGCCTTGCGGATAAAGCGGGCAAGGCAGATAAACAAAAAGCGCGACATCCAGTTGGATGCCGCGCTTTTTGTTTGTGCGTCGGAAACCGTGCAGGACGTGGCTTACCAGCCCCAACCCCAGCCCGGATAACCGTACCCGATGCCGGTGCCCCAGCCACGTCCGCCCCAGCCGCCGCTGTAGTAGCTGCCGTAGACGGTGACGGGCGGCGCGTAGGCGCGCGACCAGGCATCGGCGGCGGCTTCGGCTGCCATGGCGCGGTCCTGATCGTTGAGCGCCTGCTGGTCGATGGCGTCGTAACGCTTGAGCTGATCCTGCGACAGCGACGGCGCCATGCCGGGCATTGCCGCAGCGTTTTCGGGCAGACGGCTGTAGATCGGCGAAGGGCCGGGCGGATCGAGCGTGCAACCGCTCGTCAGCACGACGCCCGCGCCCAGTGTGGCCAGCGTGACGGCGGCAAACAGCGTGCGCGCCGATCGCCATCCAGCGCGTTCTACAGCGTGCCCGGCCCCGAAGCGTGTATTCATGTCTTTTCCTTCCCCAGTCAGACGTAGCGTCCCAGGCTGCCCGGATCCGCAG
This sequence comes from Paraburkholderia sp. Ac-20340, assembly GCF_017104965.1. Classification (GTDB taxonomy): domain Bacteria; phylum Pseudomonadota; class Gammaproteobacteria; order Burkholderiales; family Burkholderiaceae; genus Paraburkholderia. Next base: position 414,669 of record NZ_JAAGPR010000003.1, on the reverse strand, counting down.
GTCTTGAACCGGAGAAGGCCGGTATCAATGACGCTGGTCCGCGGCGGGGGACACACCTTCTGAGAGCCCCGGCGAGGCGAAAAGTTGCGCCACATCGACGGGATCGAACTCGTAGCGCTGGTTGCAGTAGTCGCAATGCACTTCGACGTGACCGCGCTCGGCGATCACGCTGTCGGCCTCTTCGCGGCCCAGCATCTTGAGCATCGCGCCGACCTTTTCGCGCGTGCAGCTGCACGCAAAGCGCGTGCCGGTAGGCTCGAAATGCTGCACGTTTTCCTGCCAGAACAGACGGCGGAACAGCGTTTCGGGCTCCTGTTCGAGGAGTTCCTCGCGCGAGAGCGTGCCGCCGAGCGTGCAGACGCGCTCCCAGGTATCGGCGTCGAGTTCGTGCGGATGCGGCACGATGCCGCCATCGCCCGGCAGCTTCTGCAGCAGCATGCCAACGGCGCGGTCTTCGTTCGCGCCAAGCCACAGACGCGTATCGAGCTGCTCCGAATGATGCATGTAGTGCTCGAGCACTTCGGCGATCGAGGCGAGCGGGCCGTCTTCGCCGTTCATCGGCACGATGCCCTGATACGGCTGCTGGCCCGGCTGCTTGTTGGCCGGATCGAGCGTGATGACGCAGCGGCCGTCACCGCTCACGTTGACGAGCTGGTCGAGCGTGAGGTCGTCGGTAAAGACCGAAGCGTCGTTAGGGTCGATGCCGTCCGACAGACGCGCGGTCGCGCGCATCGACAGGTCCGAACTGCACTGCACGACCAGCATCCGCACCGGACCATCGCCCAGGATCTGCATGATCAGCGTGCCGTCGAACTTCAGGTTGGCCGAAAGCAGGGCGCAGGCGGCCATCATCTCGCCGAGCACGGTGCGCACGGGAGCCGGGTACTGACGGCGCGCGAGCACCTCTTGCCACGTGTTACGCAGCGAGACGATCTCGCCACGCACCGGCGCGGCGCTGAACATGAATTTCTGCAACTGGTCGTTCACAATCTTTTCCTTCGTTTCGTTCCTGGCGGCGCGGCCCGCGTCGCACAGCGGCAAGCCCTGACTACCAGAGGCTTTAGCCGATGCGCACGAGCTGCGCCTTGAAATACTCCCGGCGCTCGGCGTAGACGTCCGCGTTACGCTTGAGGCCGGCGATGTCCGCCTCGGTCAGTTCGCGCACCACTTTGGCGGGCGCACCGAGAATCAGCGAGTTGTCGGGGAACACCTTGCCTTCGGTGACCACCGCGCCCGCACCAACCAGACAGTTGCGGCCGATCACCGCGCCATTCAAGACCACCGCCTGAATGCCGATGAGCGCGCCTTCCTTGACCGTGCAGCCGTGCAGCATGGCCTGGTGGCCAACCGTCACGTTCGCTTCGAGCGTGAGCGGGTAGCCCGGGTCGGTATGCAACACCGCGCCTTCCTGCACATTGCTGCGCGCGCCGACCGAAATCAGCTCGTTGTCGCCGCGCAGCGTGGCGCCGAACCAGACGCTCGATTCCTCGGCGAGTTCGACCTTGCCGATGATGGTGGCGTTGTCTGCGACAAACACGCTTTCGTGAATGGTGGGCGCTGCTTCGCCAAGCTTGTAGATGGCCACGGTGTTGCGTCTCCTGTTTTCTTGCGGTAACTGCGGGTTGCGCGCCCGGACACGTCACGGCGCGGGCGGCGCAGAGCGGGTGAATCGCGTATTGTAAACGGTTGCGCTCAATGCTTCCGGGGCGCTGTTTTCCCGGTCATTCGAGTTCCACGCCCATTTCCGTCTGTTTCGCGATGAGTTCCGTGCTTTCCGCCGCTGTTCAGCCCGTTCCCACTCCTTTGTCCGCGCCGCTGCGTGGCGGTTGGCGCGCCGTCGCGCTAGCCGCGCTGCGCGAGCGCGATCCGCTTGCCAAGGCCGAAGCCGTGAGCGCGCTCCATGCGCGCACGCTCGAGGCCGCGGCGCGCGGCGAGTCCGCCTGGGACGCTCCACACGCACTGGAAGCGCCCGCCGATCTGCCCGGCCGCCCAGCGCAGCCCGAACTGGTCGAGCCGCGCAGCCTGCAGCGCCGCAGCATGAGCACGCCGCAAGGGCGCGTGGTGCTGCTGCACGCGCTCGCGCATATCGAATTCAACGCGATCAATCTGGCACTCGACGCCGTCTGGCGTTTCCCCGACATGCCCAACGCCTTTTACGCCGACTGGCTCAAGGTCGCGGCGGAGGAGGCGTATCACTTCTCGCTGGTGCGCCAGCGTCTTGCCGACTACGGCCATCAATACGGCGATTTCCCCGCCCACAACGGCCTGTGGGAGATGTGCGAGCGCACCTGCGACGACGTGCTCGCGCGCATGGCGCTGGTGCCGCGCGTGCTGGAGGCGCGCGGTCTGGACGCCTCGCCGCCGATCCGCGCGCGCCTGAAGCAGGCGGGCGACCACGAATCGGCCGCGATCCTCGACATCATCCTGCGCGACGAAGTCGGCCATGTGCGCATCGGCAACCACTGGTTCCGGCAGCTGTGCGACGAACGCGGGCTCGATCCGCACGAGGCGTGGCTCACGCTCGCCGCGCGTTATCACGCGCCCCGAATGCGCGGTCCGTTCAACGTCGAGGCGCGCCGCTCGGCGGGTTTCGACGAAGAAGAACTCAACGCGCTGATCGCACAGGACGCCGCCGCGAGCGAAAAATAACGCCGCCGCGCGACATCAGGTGTCACACCGATCGAAACATGCTGGTGTGCCGATATAATCGAACGATCATTCGTTTTTGTGCGAGCGCAGCGCAATGAATCTTTCCCGATCTGAATTCGTCACCGTCAACGGTATCCGTCTGCATGTGCGCCGCTGGGGCGCGGAAGACGCACCCGTGCTCTTCATGCTGCACGGCTGGATGGACGTGGCGGCTTCGTTCCAGTTCGTCGTCGATGCGCTGGGCGGCGACTGGCAGGTCATCGCGCCCGATATGCGCGGCTTCGGTCTGTCGGACTGGCCGGCGGCGCAGCGCGGTGGCGGCAGCTACTGGTTCCACGATTACGTCGCCGATCTCGACGCGCTGCTCGATCATTACGCGCCGGACGGCCAGGTGAACCTCGTCGGCCATAGTCTGGGCGCCAACGTGGTGTGCTTCTACGCGGGCGTGCGGCCCGAGCGTGTGCGGCGCGTGGTCGATCTGGAGGGTTTCGGCATGTCGGCGACGGTGCCGGCGCAGGCGCCCAAACGCGTGCGCGACTGGCTCGACGAAATGCGCTCGCCGCCGCAACTGCGCCCCTACGCCACGCTTGCCGATGTCGCCGCGCGCCTCGTCAAGACCAATCCGCGCCTGCAAGCGGCGCGGGCGCGCTTTCTCGCGCAGCACTGGTCGAAGCCCGTGGCGGGCGCGAACGGCGAGGGCGGCTATATGCTGCTCGGCGATCCGGCGCACAAGATGGTGAACCCGGTGCTGTACCGGCTCGAAGAGATCATGGCGGTGTGGGCCTGCGTGAGCGCGAAAGTGCTGCACGTCGAAGCCACGAATTCCGAGACGCTGGCGTGGATCGCCGGCAAAGTGCCCATCGACGAATTCAAGCAGCGCTTCGCAGCGTTTCCCGACTGGCGCGAGCGCTTTATCGAAGAAGCGGGGCATATGGTGCATCACGATCAGCCCGAAGCCGTGGCGCGGCTCATCGAGGCATTCTGCGCAGCCTGATCGCTGCATCGAGCTGACAGGAAAGCTGACAGGAACGAAGCCGGGCCATGCCCGGGACCACGGGCACGCTTTCGTCGCATTGCAGTAAAATAGACGCTCTCATTCCTTACGCCCGCAATGAACGCCGATCTCCACTGTCACTCCACCGTCTCCGATGGCCAGATGGCCCCGGCTGCCGTCGCGCAGCTGGCGAAGGCAGGCGGCGTGACGCTGTGGGCGCTCACCGATCACGACGAACTCGGCGGCCAGCGCGAAGCGCGCGAGGCGGCGGAATCGCTCGGCATGCGTTATCTGAGCGGCGTCGAGGTTTCGGTCACGTGGGCGTCGCGCACCGTGCATATCGTCGGTCTGCATGTCGATCCCGAATGCCCGGCGCTGGTCGACGGGCTCGCCCGCACGCGCAATGGTCGCGCGGCGCGCGCTGAAGCGATCGGCGAGCGTCTGGGCGAACTCGGCATTCCGAACGCCTACGAAGGCGCGCTCCAGTACGTCTCGAATCCCGATCTGATCTCGCGCACGCACTTCGCCCGCTTCCTGGTGGAATCGGGCCGCGCACAGACCATGCAGGACGCGTTCTCGCGCTGGCTGGGCGACAACAAGCCCGGCTATGTCTCGCACCGCTGGGCCAAACTCGCCGATGCCGTGGGCTGGATCAAGGCCGCCGGCGGCGAGGCCGTGGTCGCGCATCCGGGGCGCTACAACTACACGCAACTCGAATTCGACGCCTTCTTCGGCGAATTCATCGATCTGGGCGGCAAGGCCATCGAAGTCGTCACCGGCAGCCACACGCCCGACCAGTACGGCGAATATGCTGCGGTGGCGCGCCGCTTCGGCTTCGAGGCGTCGCGCGGCTCCGATTTCCACGCCAAGGGCGCGGATTCGATCGAGCCGGGCACGCTGCCGCCGCTGCCGTCCGATCTCAAGCCTGTCTGGGAGCGATGGCTGTAGGCCGCGTTTCCCACGCGGCCCGTCGCCTTCGTTTCTGAGCCTGATCGCGTTTTTCGCATGCTTGCGCACGGCCGGGTGCCGCACGGATGCCGCTCTTGTGCCACTGTTGCACGGCGTGACGCGTCCGGTTCGCTCTCCATCCGCTTTGCCTACGTCAGCTGATTACTGCCATGTCACAGTTTTTTCGGCTTCACCCTGAAAATCCGCAGCCGCGCCTCGTCAAGCAGGCGGTGCAGATCATCCGCGATGGCGGCGTGATCGCGCTGCCGACCGATTCGAGCTACGCACTCGCCGCGCGCATCGACGATAAACAGGCGGCCGAACGCCTGCGCCGCATCCGTCATCTCGATGAAAAGGCGCTGCTTTCGCTGATGGTGCGCGACCTGTCGGAGCTGGCCAATTTTGCGATGGTCGACAACCGGCAGTACCGGCTGATCAAATCGGTGACGCCGGGGCCGTATGTGTTCGTGCTCGAAGCGACCAAAGAGGTGCCGCGCCGGCTCTCGCATCCGTCGCGCAAGACCATCGGCCTGCGCGTGCCGGGCCATCCGATTCCGCTTGCGATTCTGGAAGAATTGGGCGAGCCGCTGCTGGCCTCGACGCTGATCCTGCCGCCCGACACGGACCCGCTGAACGACCCCGAGGAAATCCGCGAACGCCTCGAAAAGCAGCTCGACCTGGTGATCGACGGCGGCGCCTGCCCGTGGGAGCCGTCGACCATCATCGATCTGAGCGGCGACGAACCCGTGCTGGTGCGCGCGGGACGCGGTTCGCTCGCGCCTTTCGGCCTCGAAGAAGAGGCCTGATGCGCGCTTTGTACTCACGACGACCGGCGCGCCGCTAGCGCGTTGTTACAATACGCCGCCATGGAAGCCACGATCATTCAGACGCTCGTCGTCTACGCCTTGCCCGTCATCTTCGCGATCACGTTGCACGAAGCCGCGCACGGCTATGTCGCGCGCATGCTCGGCGACAACACCGCCTATGTGCTCGGCCGCGTGTCGCTGAACCCGATGCGCCATATCGATCCGGTCGGCACGATCGCGATGCCGCTGATTCTGTATTTCCTCACCAGCGGCGCGTTCGTGTTCGGTTACGCCAAACCGGTGCCGATTGCGTTCGGCAATCTGCGCAATCCGCGCTGGGGCACGCTCTGGGTCGCGGCCGCGGGCCCGGCCTGCAATTTCGTGCAGGCGCTCGCGTGGGGCGTGTTCGGCGTGGCGCTGGCGGTGGCGGGCGTCGACGAAGCGTTCTTCACGCGCATGGCCGCTGCCGGCGTGGGCGTGAATCTGGTGCTCGGCGTGCTCAACCTCTTTCCGCTGCCGCCGATGGACGGCGGCCGGGTGCTCGCGGCGCTGCTGCCCACGCGTGCGAGCATTGCGCTCTCGCGCCTCGAGCCCTATGGTTTCATCATCGTGATGGCGCTGCTGGTCTCCGGCGTCTTCACGCGATTCTGGCTGCGCCCGCTCGTGTCGATCGGCTACGACGTGGTGACGGCAGTGCTTACTCCCCTTGTTTCGCTCTTCTCATAAGATCATGTTCCCAGACCGTATTTTCTCCGGCATGCGGCCCACCGGGTCGCTGCACCTCGGCCACTATCACGGCGTGCTGAAAAACTGGGTCCGGCTTCAGTCCGAGTACCCGTGCTTCTTCTGCGTCGTCGACTGGCACGCGCTCACGACGCACTACGAGACGCCGGATGTGATCGAGAAGAACGTCTGGGACGTGCTGATCGACTGGCTGGCTTCGGGCATCGATCCGAACCAGGCGACGCTCTTCATCCAGAGCCGCGTGCCCGAGCATGCGGAACTGGCGCTGCTGCTCGGCATGAGCACGCCGCTGTCCTGGCTCGAACGCGTGCCGACCTACAAGGAACAGATCGAAAAGCTGCGCGACAAGGATCTGGGCACCTACGGCTTCCTCGGTTACCCGGTGCTGATGGCCGCCGACATCCTGCTGTACCGCGCTTCGCTCGTGCCGGTTGGCGAAGATCAGGTGCCGCACGTCGAAATGGCGCGCGAAATGGCGCGCCGCTTCAACTACATGTACGGCCGCGAGCCGGACTTCGAAGAGAAGGCCAACGAAGCTGCGAAGAAGCTCGGCGGCAAGCGCTCGAAGCTCTATCACGAGCTGCGCAACGCCTACCAGCAGGAAGGCAACGAGGAAGCGCTCGAACAGGCGCGTGCGATGCTGTCGGAATCGCAAAGCCTGTCGATGAGCGACCGCGAGCGCCTGTTCGGCTACCTCGAAGGCTCGCGCAAGATCATTCTGCCGGAGCCGCAGGTGTTGCTGACCGAAGCCTCGCGCATGCCGGGCCTCGACGGCCAGAAGATGTCGAAGTCGTACGGCAACACCATCGCGCTGCGCGAAGACGCGCAATCGATCGAAAAGAAGGTCCGCACCATGCCGACCGACCCGGCACGCGTGCGCCGCACCGATCCGGGCGATCCGGACAAGTGCCCGGTGTGGCAGCTGCATCAGGTCTACACGGACGCCGACACGCACGAGTGGGTGCAGAAGGGCTGCCGCTCGGCCGGTATCGGCTGTCTGGAGTGCAAGCAGCCGGTGATCGAAGGCATCCTGCGCGAACAGCAGCCGATGCTCGAACGCGCGCAGAAGTACATGGACGATCCGTCGCTGCTGCGCGCCATCGTCGCCGATGGTTGCGACCGCGCACGCAAGTACGCGACCGAAACCATGCGCGACGTGCGCGAGGCGATGGGCCTGTCCTACACCTGAAGCGCGATGACGATGCACGCAACCCAGACGCTGCACGGGCTGGGTGAGCCATCGGACTGGGTGCGCCAGTGGGCGCACCTGATCGCGCCGGGCGGCACCGTGCTCGATCTGGCTTGCGGGGCCGGGCGCCACGCGCGCTGGCTCGCGCAGCGCGGGCACCCGGTCGCGGCGCTCGATCGCGATCCGCTCGCGCTGGCCACCCTGCGCGACGTACCCGACATCGGCACATTAGAGTGCGACCTCGAAGGCGCACCCTGGCCGCTGGCCGCCGATGCGCGCTTCGCCGCGATCGTTGTCACCAATTATCTGCATCGTCCCTTGATGCCGCGCCTGCTCGATGCGCTGGCGCCAGGCGGCGTGCTGATTTACGAAACTTTCGCGCAAGGCAACGAAACCGTCGGCAAGCCGTCTAATCCGGCGTTCCTGCTGGCGCCCGGCGAGTTGCTGGCGGTCTGCATGCCCACTTTGCGTGTGATCGGCTATCAGGACGGTTTTCTCCAGCATCCGCGCGAGGCCTTCGTGCAGCGCATCTGCGCCGTGCGCGAAGCCCACGCCGAAGCGGAAAAACCGGCGCTTCCAGGCGCAACGCAGTCAGCGGTTCAGCCGGCAGAAATACCCGGTCATATACAGGCGACTCAGGTACAACCCGTATCGCGTTACGTTCTGACCATCTAATCCGCTACAATCGCGGTTTAACGTACTCATTTCCTTGACGTTTCATGGCTAACGGCACTCAGGACGGCATCAAGCTTGGCGGCAGCATTCCCGCGATCGTCACCCCCATGCACGAAGACGGCAGTCTCGATCTGCCGGCCTTCCGCAAACTGATCGACTGGCACGTGGAAGAGGGGACGGATGCCCTCGTCGTCGTCGGCACGAGCGGTGAATCCGCTACGCTGGACGTCGAAGAACACATCCTGATGGTCCAGACGGCCGTCGAACACGCCGCAGGCCGCATGCCGATCATCGCGGGCGCGGGCGGCAACTCCACCGCCGAAGCCATCGAACTGACGAAGCACGCGAAGGCCGTCGGCGCGCAGGCTTCGCTGCAGGTCGTGCCGTACTACAACAAGCCCACGCAAGAGGGTCAGTACCTGCACTTCTCGAAGATCGCCGAAGCCGTCGATCTGCCGGTGATTCTGTACAACGTGCCGGGCCGCACCGTCGCCGATATGACGAACGAGACGATCCTGCGCCTTGCACAGGTGCCGGGCATCGTCGGCGTCAAGGAAGCGACGGGCAATATCGACCGCGCCGCGCACCTGATCAAGCACGCGCCGGAAGGCTTCAAGATTTTCAGCGGCGACGATCCCACGGCGATCGCGCTGATGCTGCTGGGCGGCCACGGCAATATTTCGGTGACCGCGAACGTCGCACCGCGTCAGATGAGCGATCTGTGCAAGGCCGCCATCGCCGGCGACGTGAAGACGGCGCGTGAGATTCATCTGAATCTCCTGTCGCTGCACAAGAACCTGTTCATCGAATCGAACCCGATTCCGGTGAAGTGGGCGCTGCAGGAGCTGGGCCGCATCGAAGGCGGTATCCGTCTGCCGCTCACGCCGCTCGACGCGCGTTACCACGACGTGGTGCGCTCGGCGCTGCGCGAGGCCGGTCTGATCGGCTGAGCCGATTCGCCGCATTTTCAATCGACGTCGCCATCGCCCATACGCTGACAGACTTCTGGCAGATCAAGGCTTAGCGTTCCCGTATTACGAAGGTCCACATGAAACGTTCCGCTCTTTCCCTCCACGCAACCCGCATGGCGGTGCTGGCGCTCGCAGTCGGCTCGCTCGCAGGTTGCGAGTCGCTGAACGACATGTTCGCGTCGGATCGCGTCAACTACAAGGACACGCCGAGCGCACCGCCGCTGGCTGTGCCGCAGGATCTGTCGGCTGCGCCCGGCGGCCAGAAGTACGTCGCCCCCGCACCGACGCTGACGCTCGGCGGCAGCGCCCAGCGCACCGTCACGAAGGCGGGCAACGCCACGCTGGGCGTGCCGGACACGAAAGACCCGCTCGGCATGCACGTCGAGCGTGACGGCGATCACCGCTGGCTCGTGATCGACGGCCGCACGCCGGACGACGTCTGGCCGCAACTGCAGGAATTCTGGTCGGAAAGCGGCTTTACGCTGACGACCGATTCGGCCGCCACCGGCATCATGACCACGGACTGGGCCGAAAACCGCGCCAACATTCCGGACGACTGGTTCCGTCGCACGATCGGCCGCGTGATCGATTTCGCGTACTCGTCGGGCACGCGTGACCGTTTCCGTACGCTGGTGACGCGCGGGGCGGACGGCCAGACCGACATCTCCGTCACGCATAGCGCGATGGAAGAAGTGCTGACGGGGCAGGACAAGACCGGTTCGAAGTGGGTCGAGCGTCCGCGCGATCCGGCTCTCGAAGCCGCGTTCCTCGCCAAGATCATGCAGAAGTTCGGCCTGACCGACGCGCAGTCGAAGCAACTGCTGACCGATGCACGTCCGTCGTCGTCGGCTGCCAAGGTCGCAGCGGGCGCGGACGGTACGACGCTCGATCTGCCGGAATCGTTCGATAGCGCCTGGCTGCGCGTGGGCCTTGCGCTCGACCGCACCAACTTCACGGTCGATAACCGCGACCGCGAAAAGGGCATCTACTACGTGCGCTACGCCGATTCGATGCAGGAACTCAAGGGCGACGGTCTGTTCGGCAAGCTGTTCTACAACCCGAAGAAGGACGCGAAGAACCAGGGTCCGGAATTCCTCGTTTCGGTGCGCGCGAAGAGCGATTCGCAAACCCAGGTGGCCGTGCTCAACCAGAGCGGTCAGGTCGATACGTCGTCGGACGCACAGCGCATCGTCACCGCGCTGCACGCGCAACTGAACTGATCCGGCCGTGCGGTTTGCGAGCCTCGGCAGTGGTAGCGAAGGCAACGCACTGGTCGTAGAAGCAGGCAGCGGCACGACGCCTACGCGCGTGCTGCTGGACTGCGGTTTTTCCGCGAAGGAAGTAGAGCGGCGGCTCGCGCGAGCAGGCCTCGCCGCCGATACCCTGAGCGCGATTCTCATCACCCACGAACACAGCGACCACATCGGCAGCGCGCTGACACTTGCGCGCCGCTGGTCGATCCCGCTCTATACGAGTTGGGGGACGGCGCGCGCAGTCGGCGCCGACGAGGCGGCGGGTGTCGAACTCAATGTGCTGTGGGGCGACGAAGCCGTCGAAATCGGCGAGCTTGGCGTGCTGCCTTATACGGTGCCGCACGATGCGCGCGAGCCGCTGCAGTTCGTGTTCAACGATGGCGCGAGCCGGCTGGGCGTGCTGACGGACGTGGGTGAATCGACGCCGCATATCAACGCGGTGTTGAGCGGCTGCGAAGCGCTCGTGCTCGAATTCAATCACGATCTCGACATGCTGGCGACGAGCCGATATCCGGCTTCGTTGAAGGCGCGCATCAGCGGTGCTTATGGGCATTTGAACAATGATGCGGCAGGCGAGATCCTTGCTGCGCTCGACCGATCGAAGTTGCGCCACCTGATCGCCGCGCATTTGAGCCAGCAGAACAACACGCCGGAACTGGCGCGATCAGCCATGATGGACGTGCTGGGCAACGCCGCCACGGAAATCGGGGTGGCATCGCAGGCCGAAGGATTCGACTGGATTTCGCTGTAACGCCACGACGATCCTCCAGATGCTCGAATCGCAGCACGAAAAAAAGCCCATGACCTGAGTCATGGGCTTTTTGTTTGCGGGTCCGAACCGGGTGCGATCCGGCCCTTCAAGCTTTAGTTACGATTGCCGCCGAAGATGCCGAGGATCGCCAGCAGGTTCGTGAACACGTTGTACAGATCCAGGTAGATCGCGAGCGTGGCCGAGATGTAGTTCGTCTCGCCGCCGTTCACGACGCGCTGCACGTCGAACAGCATGTACGCCGAGAAGATCACGATCGCCATCACGGACACCGTGAGCATCAGCGCGGGCAGATGCAGGAAGATGTTCGCGACGCTGGCGAGCAGGATCACGATCACGCCCATGAACAGCCATTTGCCGAGGCCCGAAAAATCGCGCTTGCTGACCGTGGCGATGGTGGCCATTGCGGCGAAAATCACGCCGGTGCCACCGAAAGCGAGCATGATGAGCGACGGGCCGTTCGAAAAGCCGAGGATGAACGACAGCAGGCGCGAGAGCATCAGGCCCATGAAGAACGTGAAGCCGAGCAGCACGAACACGCCGACCGAGCTGTTCTTCGTGCGCTCGATGGCGAACATGAAGCCGAAAGCGATCGCGAAGAACGCGAGCAGGCTCATGGCGGGGCTGGTGGCGGCGAAAAGCGAGAAGCCCGTAGTGACGCCTACCCACGCGCCGAGCACCGTCGGCACCATCGACAGCGCGAGCAGCCAGTAGGTGTTGCGCAGTACGCGGTTGCGGGTCTCCGCCGAGGTGACGCTGCCGCCACGGCCGAAGTTATAGGGATACTCGTTCATGCTTTCTCCTTGCGTGAGACGCGTGGTTAGCGGCGACCGGCAGATGCGTGCGCCACTCCTCGTAAGATATGCGCGGCGCTCCAGAGTTTCAACGGGTTGCCACACAGTTTGGGCTATCGTGAGGGAGCGTATGCCGGGATTCTTAAACCCCGCTGAAAGCCCCGGCGGCGCGGCTCTTGCGCGCTTTTGCGCTTGTCTTTGGCTGGTTATCCGGCCTAACAGGGTTCAATCGCAATCATACATGGGAACATGCTACAATTGCGGATTCATTTGGACCTGTAACCTCTTAATTTTCTGGAGTTTTTATGGCGATCGAACGCACCCTGTCGATTATCAAGCCGGACGCAGTGGCAAAGAACGTGATCGGTCAGATCTACAGCCGCTTCGAAAACGCTGGCCTGAAGATCGTTGCTTCGCGCATGGTCCACCTCTCGCGCGCTGACGCAGAGAAGTTCTATGCTGTCCACGCAGAGCGTCCGTTCTTCAAGGACCTCGTTGAATTCATGATCTCGGGTCCGGTCGTGATCCAGGCGCTGGAAGGCGAAAACGCCATCCTGAAGCACCGCGATCTGATGGGCGCAACCGACCCGAAGAAGGCAGAAAAGGGCACGATCCGCGCTGACTTCGCAGACAGCATCGACGCAAACGCAGTTCACGGTTCGGACGCAGCGGAAACGGCACGCGTTGAAATCGCGTTCTTCTTCCCCGAAGTCAACGTTTACTCGCGTTAATTCATCAACGCGCGGTAAGCAGCAGTTCACAGTAGCATAGGGTCGCGAACGGCGATGTCGTTCACCGTGCGGCGCCGGGTTCTCCTGAAACTGGCGGTGAACGCGCTCTCGCACTGAAATGGCAGGATTCGATATGACGAGTAGTTCCACCGTCAACCTTCTCGATCTCGACGCCCAAGGGCTCGTCGCTTATTGCGAAAGCCTGGGCGAGAAGCCGTTTCGCGCCAAACAGCTTCAACGCTGGATCCATCAATACAATGCCGCCGACTTCGACGGCATGACGGATCTGGCGAAATCGTTGCGCGAGAAGCTCAAAGGGCGTGCCGTCATCGGCATGCCTGACATTATTTCCGACAACGTTTCCTCCGACGGCACGCGCAAATGGCTCGTGGACGTCGGCAATGGCAACGCGGTCGAAACCGTGTTCATCCCCGAAGAAACGCGTGGCACGCTATGCGTGTCGTCGCAGGCGGGATGCGCGGTCAATTGTCGGTTCTGTTCGACCGGCAAGCAGGGTTTTTCCCGCAATCTCACCACCGCCGAGATCATCGGCCAGCTGCGCATGGCGGAATTCGCCCAGCGCGCGTCGCTGGGCGAGGCGGGCGGTCGCGCCAATGGCGGCGACGGCAAGGGTGAGCGCGTCATTACGAACGTCGTGATGATGGGCATGGGCGAGCCGCTGCTCAATTACGACGCGGTCGTGCCCGCCATGCGGCTGATGCTCGACGACAACGCCTACGGCCTGTCGCGCCGCCGCGTGACGCTGTCGACTTCCGGCGTGGTGCCGATGATGGACCGTCTCGGCGCAGATCTGCCGGTGGCGCTCGCCGTCTCGCTGCACGCGCCCAACGACGCGCTGCGCGACCAACTCGTGCCGCTGAACCGCAAGTACCCGCTGCGCGAGCTGATGGCCGCGTGCCAGCGCTATCTGAAAGTGGCGCCGCGCGATTTCATCACGTTCGAGTACTGCATGCTCGACGGCGTCAACGACACGGAAGAGCACGCACGCCAGCTGCTCGCCGTGACGCGTGACGTACCGTGCAAGTTCAACCTGATCCCGTTCAATCCGTTCCCGGAATCGGGTCTGCTGCGCTCGAAAAACGAGCAGATCAAGCGTTTCTCGCAGATTTTGATGGACGCAGGCGTGGTCACGACTATCCGCAAGACGCGCGGCGACGACATCGACGCAGCCTGCGGCCAGCTGGCAGGCGAAGTGAAGGACCGCACGCGTCTGGCTGAACGTACGCAGCGCGCGGGTCAGAAAGTCATCGAAGTCAGGCCGGTTCAGCATTGAGCGGCCCGGCTCGCCATAACGCGAGCCAAAACCGGTGCGCCTGCGCGGGGGGATACGCAGCGCTGCCGGCAGTTTGATAGAAACGTTGCATAAGCGATCGTATGCGGCACAGATGCCGCGCATTTTGTTATAAACGGTCTGCGAATCGGGACGGGGCGCGGTGCGCCCGCTGGTTGCAGGTTAAAAAGAATCGACGCAAGGACTTTGGGATGAGCGAGCCGCAGCACCCTTTCGGGACCGACGGGACAGAGACGAACGCAGGCCGTTCGGCGCCTTCTGGCGCTCCGTCGCCGGTGCAGGCCGTGCCTGAGACGCTCGGTGCGGTGGGTGCGCGTCTCGCGCAACTGCGCGAAGCCAAGGGCTGGTCGGTCGAGGACGTTTCGGCGCGCCTGAAGGTGGCGGTGTCGAAGCTGCGTGAGCTCGAGGCGGGCGATATCAGCCATCTGCCTGATGCCACGTTCGCAATGGGCGTCGTGCGCGCTTACGCGAAGCTGCTCGGCGCCGATCCCGCGCCGTTCACCCAGGCGCTGCGTCGCGAGCGCGGCGAGGCGCAACAGGATCTGTCGATGCCGGCGTCGGCTGGTGCGGATCTGCCGCGCGGTCGTGTCTCGCTGTCGCTGGGCGGTAGCGGTGTGCGTGCGCCGCGTCGCCGTGCGTCGTGGCTGTGGGGCGTGGCGATCGTCGTCATTGCGGTGGTGCTCATCGGCATGTGGCACACGAACAGCGGCGACTCGTCGGCGTGGTTCGCGCGTATCAAGTCGATGGCGAACGGCGTGGGCAGCAGCACGGCCAGCGGCGATTCCGCGGCTTCGTCGGCGACGGTGGCCGAAGGACAGACGGCAGGCCAAACGGCTGGCGCATCGGACGCGCAAAACGAAGAACAGGCAACGCAAGCCGCCGCTGCAGCGAACGATCAGGCCGGTACGACCGATCAGAACGCGGCGAGCGCGCCGCAGGCTGCGCAGGTTGCGCCTGCTGCACCGGCCAGCGCAGCGCCGGCAGCGAATACGGCAGTCGCGCCGAAGGTGGCGAGCGCAGCGGTCCAGACGCAGGCGCAGGTTGCAGCGAGCGCGCCGGCAGTTGCGCAGGGCGCTTCGGCGCCGGTGGCGGCAGCGGGCGACACCTCGACGTTCGCTATCCGCGTGACGCAGGACACCTGGGTCAGCGTGCGGCAGAAAGATGGCAAAGAGGTCTTCTCCGGCCTGGTTCACGGCAGCGACGCCCGTGAGATCACCGGTGTAGGACCGCTGAAGGTAACAGTGGGCAACAAGGCCGGCATCGAGTCGATGACCATCGACGGTCAGCCGGTCGACGCGGCGAAATACGCGTCGGCGCGCGGCAATGTCGCGCGTTTCGTGCTGCCCTGATAGAGACATGGCACGCGTCGCGGCCGGCGAATAGTTTTTTGCCGGCCGCGACGCTTTTTCAATTCGTGCAGCGTAGCCGTTCGTTGTGAACGGTGGCGCGCGCGAGGTGTAAATGGGTTTTTCGATGCAAAGCGAACCGCAATCCCTGACCAGCAACAGTCAGATCGTGTCCAACGAACCGATCCTTGGCGGCCACGCGCCGCGCCGCAAGTCGCACGCCGTCCATGTGCGCTGGGGCGGTCAGCTGGTGACGATCGGCGGCGACGCGCCGGTGCGCGTGCAGTCGATGACCAATACCGATACCGCCGACGCCATCGGCACCGCGATCCAGATCAAGGAACTCGCGCAGGCCGGTTCGGAACTCGTGCGTATCACGGTCAATACGCCGGAAGCGGCCGCCGCCGTGCCGCACGTGCGCGACCAGCTCGACCGCATGGGCGTGATGGTGCCGCTGGTCGGCGACTTCCATTACAACGGCCACCTGCTGCTGCGCGATCACCCCGCGTGCGCGGAAGCGCTGTCGAAGTACCGTATCAACCCGGGCAACGTAGGCCAGGGCGCCAAGCGCGACACGCAGTACGCGCAGATGATCGAAGCGGCCATCAAGTACGACAAGCCGGTGCGTATCGGCGTGAACTGGGGCAGCCTGGATCAGGATCTGCTCGCGCGCATGATGGACGAAAACGCGGCGCGTAGCGTGCCGTGGGAAGCGCAGAGCGTGATGTACGAAGCGCTGATCCAGTCGGCCATCGGCTCGGCGGAACGCGCGGTCGAAC
This sequence comes from Paraburkholderia sp. Ac-20340, assembly GCF_017104965.1. GTDB lineage: Bacteria > Pseudomonadota > Gammaproteobacteria > Burkholderiales > Burkholderiaceae > Paraburkholderia. Next base: position 398,709 of record NZ_JAAGPR010000003.1, on the reverse strand, counting down.
TCGGCCTGAGCCGCGACAAGATCATTCTGTCGTGCAAGGTCAGCGGCGTGCAGGATCTGATCGCCGTGTACCAGCAACTGGCAAAGCGCTGCGACTTCGCGCTGCACTTGGGTCTGACCGAAGCGGGCATGGGTTCGAAGGGCATCGTCGCCTCGACGGCGGCACTGTCGGTGCTGCTGCAGCAAGGCATCGGCGACACCATCCGCATCTCGCTCACGCCGGAGCCGGGTGGTGCGCGCACGGGTGAAGTGGTGGTCGGCCAGGAAATCCTGCAAACGATGGGCCTGCGTTCGTTCACGCCGATGGTCATCGCCTGCCCGGGTTGCGGTCGCACGACCAGCACGCTGTTCCAGGAACTCGCTTCGCAAATCCAGGGCTATCTGCGCGCGCAGATGCCGGTGTGGCGCGATTCGTATCCGGGCGTCGAAACCATGAACGTCGCCGTGATGGGCTGTATCGTCAACGGTCCGGGCGAATCGAAGCACGCAAACATCGGCATCAGCCTGCCGGGCTCGGGCGAGAACCCGGCCGCGCCGGTCTTTATCGACGGCGAAAAGGTCAAGACGCTGCGCGGCGAGCGTATCGCCGAAGAGTTCCAGCAGATCGTGAGCGACTACGTCGCACGCAAGTACGGCAAGGCCGAAGCGACGGCCTGATCGCGGCGGCGCGGGGCATGACGTCCCGCGCGCACTTGCTACGGACACCCGAACATCGAACATCGAGCAGCGCGGCGGGAATGGATACGCCGCGCACTCGCAACGACACTTTCGCATCGCAATGACTGAACAGAAAAGCAAGCCGCAGAAGCTCACCGGCGTGAAGGGCATGAACGACATCCTGCCGCAGGATGCAGGGCTGTGGGACTTCTTCGAAACGACCGTGAAGTCCATGCTCCGTTCGTACGGATACCAGAACATCCGTACGCCGATCGTCGAGCACACGCAGCTCTTCACGCGCGGTATCGGCGAAGTCACCGACATCGTCGAAAAAGAGATGTACAGCTTCACCGATGCGCTGAACGGCGAGCACCTCACGATGCGCCCGGAAAACACCGCGGCGGTCGTGCGTGCGTCGATCGAGCACAACATGCTCTACGACGGCCCGAAGCGTCTGTGGTACATCGGCCCGATGTTCCGTCACGAGCGTCCGCAGCGCGGCCGTTATCGCCAGTTCCATCAGGTGGGCGTGGAAGCGCTCGGCTTCGCGGGTCCCGATGCGGACGCGGAAATCATTCTGATGTGCCAGCGTCTCTGGGACGATCTCGGTCTGACCGGCATCAAGCTGGAAATCAACTCGCTGGGTCTCGCGGAAGAGCGCGCGGCGCACCGCGTCGAACTCATCAAGTATCTCGAACAGCACGTCGATCTGCTCGATGAAGACGGCAAGCGCCGCCTTTACACGAACCCGCTGCGCGTGCTCGACACGAAGAATCCGGCGCTGCAGGACATGGCCGACAAGGCGCCGAAGCTGATCGACTTCCTCGGCGAGGAATCGAAGGCGCACTTCGAAGGCCTGCAGCGCATCCTGAAGTCGAACAATATCCCGTTCAAGATCAACCCGCGTCTGGTGCGCGGTCTCGATTATTACAATCTGACCGTGTTCGAGTGGGTGACGGACAAGCTCGGCGCGCAAGGTACGGTCGCGGCCGGCGGCCGTTACGATCCGCTGATCGAGCAACTGGGCGGCAAGCCGACGGCAGCGTGCGGCTGGGCCATGGGCATCGAGCGCATTCTCGAACTGCTCAAGGAAGAGAACCTCGTGCCGGAAGCCGAAGGCTGCGACGTGTACGTCGTGCATCAGGGCGAAGCCGCGCGCGAACAGGCTTTCATCGTCTCGGAGCGTCTGCGCGATACGGGCCTCGACGTCATTCTCCACTGCAGCGCAGATGGCCAGGCAGCGAGCTTCAAGTCGCAGATGAAGCGCGCGGATGCCAGCGGCGCCGCGTTTGCCGTGGTGCTCGGCGAGGACGAAGTCGCGAAGGGCGTGGCCGGCGTGAAGGCGCTGCGCGGCCAGGCGGCGGAAGCCCGCAGCGAGCAACAAACGGTAGCCTTTGAGGACTTGACCGAATATCTGATCAATGCGATGGTTGCATCCGCCGAAGACGGCGAGGATTGATCGGGCGCTTGGGCCGGACGCGTAGTCCGGCTGTTTGACCGGCTTTGTGGCGCGCCGCTTCGTCCTGCATGGACCTGTGCATGGACTCAGTAGCGCGCCCGAAAACAGGCTTCAAAAAATAATCGAGGAATCGCGACGCGATGAGTTACCACGACGAACAGGAATCGATCGAGAGTTTCAAGGCCTGGTGGACGCAGTGGGGCAATGCGACCACGTGGCTCGTGCTGATCGTTCTGCTCGCGCTCGCCGCGTGGAATGGCTGGAACTTCTGGCAGCGCCGTCAGGCTGCGGAAGCGGCAGTGCTCTACGACCAGGTGCAGCAGGCGGCGACCGGTAATGACAAGGCGCTGCTCACGCGCATTGCAACCGACATGGAAGACCGTTTCGGCGGCACCGCGTACGCGCAGATGAGCGCGCTCACGGTGGCGAAGTCGCTCTATACGGCGGGTGACACGGCCGGCGCGAAGGCGCAACTGCAATGGGCCGCCGATCACGCCAAGGACGAGGAATTCCGTCAGGTTGCGAAGCTGCGTCTGGCTTCCGTGCTGCTCGACGAAAAGGCCTACGATCAAGGCCTCGCGCTGATTCCGCAACCGGATGCGGGTCCGTTCAAGGGCGTCGTGGCCGACGGCCGCGGCGACCTGCTCGCCGCAGCGGGCAAGCACGACGACGCGCGTGCGGCCTACAAGCTCGCGCTCGACAGCCTGCCGAAGACCGATGCTTCCGAGCGTCAACTGGTCCAGTTCAAGCTCGACGCACTGGGCGGCTGACGCGCAGCCTGCATCGATCGCAAAACCATTCAATCAACTTCATTCATGCTTCGTTCACCGATGAATCTGCTGAAACGAACCGTTGTGCCTGTCGCCTGTGCGATGACCGTTCTCGCACTGGCGGCTTGCTCGTCGACTAAAGACGAGCGCCGCGTGCCGGTGCCGCTGACCGAGTTCAAGCCGGCGCTGGACGTCCAGCAGGTGTGGAAGGCGAGCGTCGGCAAGGCCGGCCGCTATCTGTTCTCGCCGGTCGCAGTGGGCGACACCGTGTACGCCGCGGGCGAGAACGGCTCGGTCGCGAAGTTCGACGCGCAAACGGGCAAGGAAGTCTGGAGCACCAAGCTCAAGGACGATCTGTCGGCAGGCGTGGGCAGCGACGGCAACCTCACGGCGGTCGGCGGCCTGAAGGGCGACGTCTACGTGCTGGATTCGAACGGCAAGCTCTCGTGGCAAGCCAAGGCGCCGGGCGAAATCATTTCGCCGCCGCTGGTCGGCAACGGCCTCGTGGTCGTGCGCACGATCGACGGCCAGGTGGTCGCGTTCAATTCGCAGACGGGCGAGCAGAAGTGGGCCTACCGCAACCGTGCGGTGCCGCTGAACCTGCGCGTGTCGGCCGGCATGACGTTCGCGGGCGACCAGGCCGTACTGGCCGGCTTCCCGGGCGGCGCGTTCTCGGCGATCAACCTGCAAAGCGGCGACGCTTTCTGGGAAACGCCGGTGTCGTATCCGAAGGGCGTGACGGAAGTCGAGCGTATCAACGACGTGAGCGGTCCGCCCACGCTGGTTGGCGCAACCACTTGCGCGGTCACATTCCAGGGCCAGCTTGGCTGCTTCGACGCCAACTCGGGCCGTCCGATGTGGGAAAAGCCGTTCTCGAGCACGAGCGGTATCGCTCAGGACGACACCACAGTGGTGGGCGGCGACGACTGGTCGGTTGTGAAGGCCTACAGCGTGGCCACCGGTACGCAGACCTGGAGCACCGACAAGCTCAAGAACCGCGACGTCAGCGTGCCGGCCGTGCTCGGTCATGCCGTGGCGGTGGGCGATTATCAGGGTTACGTGCACTTCCTCTCGCTCGACGACGGCAGCTTCGTTGCGCGCGTGAAGACCGACGGCAGCCCGATTACGGCAGCGCCGGTGCTGGCTGGCAATACGCTGGTCGTGCTGACGAAGGACGGCGACCTGTACGGTCTGCGTCCGCGCTAATCGAGCGATGACGCCGGGCGGCCAGCCGCCTGGTGTCGCATCGAGGGGCCGCGCCCAAGGGCGGCGGCCTCTTGTGTTTTTCCGGCGCGCATTGGGGAGTGGTCCAACGTCGCGCAAGTGGGGCAGGCAGCGCCCGCGAACTTAATGAGACGACGGATGCCCGGAGCGGCTACCTCCGGTGCTCCAGTCGAACGACGAAGCGCAACTTGTCGCTTCGGGCTGGCAGTCGCGGCATCGCGCCCGCGCCGGCAATCGGGCGCACGGCCCGATTCGTGATAATTTGCAACTATTGCAGCTTCTGCGGGCACTCATAGCAGACGCTTGCCGCGCAGCGTGCCGGACGTTCCGGGACCGCGCCTTACTGTAGAAAAGATCAGATGAAACCCGTAATCGCCCTCGTTGGGCGCCCCAATGTGGGGAAATCCACGCTATTCAACCGGCTCACGCGTTCGCGCGATGCGCTGGTGGCCGACCTGCCCGGTCTCACGCGCGACCGCCACTATGGCGAAGGGCGCACGGGCGACCGCGCCTATCTGGTGGTCGACACCGGCGGTTTCGAGCCGGTCGCCAAGGACGGCATCCTGCACGAAATGGCGCGCCAGACGCGTCAGGCTGTCGAGGAAGCCGACATCGTCGTGTTTATCTGCGATGGCCGTAACGGTCTGGCGCCGCAGGACAAGCACATCGCCGATTACCTGCGCAAGACCGGCCGTCCGATCTTCCTGGTGGTCAACAAGGCCGAGGGCATGAAGTACAGCACCGTGGCCGCCGACTTCTACGAACTCGGTCTGGGCGACCCGCGCGCGATTTCCGCTGCGCACGGCGACGGCGTGACGGAAATGATCAACGAGGCGCTCGACCAGGCCTACGCCGATCGTCCGGAAGAAGAGGAAGAAGATCCGGGCAAGCGCGGTGTGAAGATCGCGATCGTCGGCCGTCCGAACGTGGGCAAGTCCACGCTCGTCAATACGCTGATCGGCGAAGACCGTGTGATCGCGTTCGACATGCCGGGCACGACGCGCGATTCGATCTACGTCGATTTCGAACGCGGCGGCAAGAAGTACACGCTGATCGATACGGCCGGTTTGCGCCGTCGCGGCAAGGTGTTCGAAGCGATCGAGAAGTTCTCGGTGGTGAAGACGCTGCAGTCGATCGCCGACGCCAACGTCGTGATTCTGCTGCTCGATGCGCACCAGGAAATTTCCGACCAGGACGCGCATATCGCCGGCTTCGTGGTGGAGCAGGGCCGTGCGCTCGTGGTGGGCGTGAACAAGTGGGACGGCATGGACGATCACGCACGCGATCGCACCAAGCACCACCTGCAACGCAAGCTGAAGTTCCTCGACTTCGCCAAGTTCCACTTCATCTCGGCGACGGAAAAGTTCGGTATCGGCGCGCTGATGCGCTCGGTGGACGACGCTTACGCCGCCGCGATGGCCAAGCTGCCGACGCCGCGCCTGACGCGTGCGCTGATCGAAGCGGTGGAGTTCCAGCAGCCGCGCCGCCGCGGCCCGGTCCGCCCGAAGCTGCGCTACGCGCACCAAGGGGGCCAGAACCCGCCGATTATCGTGATCCACGGCAACGCGCTCGATGCGATTACGGAAACGTACAAACGCTATCTGGAAAACCGTTTCCGGGAAACTTTCTCGCTGACGGGCACTCCATTGCGCATAGAGTTTCGTTCTTCGACGAACCCCTACACCGAAAAGAACTGAGCTGCGTTCGTTACCCCGCATAACCGCGCGTAATGGCGCTGCCGGGCCGTCTGGCTGGGCTGCCGCTAGCGGCGCGGGGTAACGAGAATCAGCTATAGTGTAGCGATTGGTGGTGGATTTCTTTTTCTTCACCCCAATATAAGTTAAACCTGCAAAAAAATACGGAGTTTGCTATGAGCAACAAAGGGCAACTGTTACAAGACCCGTTTCTGAACGCGCTGCGCAAGGAGCACGTGCCTGTTTCGATCTACCTGGTCAACGGCATCAAGCTTCAGGGGAACATTGAATCGTTCGACCAGTACGTCGTGTTGCTCCGTAATACGGTTACGCAAATGGTTTACAAGCACGCCATTTCCACGGTGGTCCCGGCCCGTCCGGTGAATTTCCACCCGGATTCGGAAGCGTCCTGACCCATGACGCGGCCGGTCCGGGGCGCCTCGCAGGCGCTTCGCGACCGGCCGTTTCCATTTTGATACCAGCTAATTTGATCAACGCCGCACTTGTCGGCATCGACTTCGGCAAGACCGACTTCGAAGCCAGTCTCGAAGAACTCAGCCTGCTCGCCAAAAGCGCGGGCGCCACTCCCGCTGTCACGCTCACCGGACGCCGTTCGAGCCCCGACGCCGCCATGTTTATCGGCAGCGGCAAGGCCGAGGAACTGCGTCTCGCCTGTGAAGCGAACGACATCGAAATCGTCATCTTCAATCACGCGCTGTCGCCCGCCCAGCAACGTAATCTGGAGCGCGCACTCGGCCGCCGCGTGGTCGACCGCACGAGCCTCATCCTCGACATCTTCGCGCAACGCGCGCGCAGCCACGAAGGCAAGCTGCAGGTCGAACTCGCCCAGCTTCAGTATCTCGCCACGCGTCTCGTGCGCGCCTGGACCCACCTTGAGCGTCAGAAAGGCGGTATCGGTCTGCGCGGTCCTGGCGAAACGCAGCTCGAAACCGACCGCCGGCTGATCGGCGAGCGCATCAAGATGCTGCAGGGCAAGCTCGCCAAGCTGCGCCGTCAGCACGGCACGCAGCGTCGTCAGCGCGAACGTACGCGCACGATGTCGGTGTCGCTGGTCGGCTATACGAATGCGGGCAAATCCACGCTCTTCAATGCGCTGACGAAAGCGCAGGCCTACGCCGCCGACCAGCTGTTCGCCACGCTCGATACCACTTCGCGGCGCGTCTGGCTCGGCGATGAAGTCGGCCAGATCGTGCTGTCCGATACCGTCGGTTTCATCCGCGAACTGCCTCACCAGCTGGTGGCCGCTTTCCGTGCGACGCTGCAGGAAACCGTGCAGGCCGATCTGCTGCTGCACGTGGTCGATGCGTCGAGCGCCGTGCGTCTCGATCAGATCGATCAGGTCAACGAGGTGCTGCACGAGATCGGCGCCGATACGATCCGCCAGGTGCTGGTGATCAACAAGATCGACGCCGTGCCCGAACTGGCGGCCCGAGGCGGGACGGTCGAGCGGGATGAGTATGGTAATATTTCGCGCGTCTTTTTGAGCGCGCGCACGGGCGTCGGACTGGATGCGCTGCGCGCCGCCATCGCCGAAATCGCGACTGCCGAACCCCTTGGCGAGCCGTCGCAGCCTCAGGCCGCCGCCGACTGGAATCCGCTGTCGCACGAACCCAGCAGGGAACCCGAGCACGGCCGCTGAACCGATCCGGTAGCGCCCGGCGTCGCCCTTGTGGTGCGCGGGCGCGCTTCCACGCACATGACCCGCTGTCTACTCTGGTGAACGAACACAGGTGAACGATTACAACAAGCGGACTGGCTGGCGCGCGCGTGCCATTTTCTCGCTGAACGACCCGCGATGGGGCCGCGGCGAGGGCAATGGCCAGCGTAGCGACGAACGGCGTCCCTCAGGTAACAACGGCAACAACAACGGCAACGGCGGCAAGGGCGACGGCCCGCCGGATCTCGACGAAATGTGGCGCGAGTTCAATCGCCGCCTGTCGTCGTTCTTCGGCAAGAAGGGCAAGGGGCCTGGCGGCCTCGGCCCGCGCCCGGACAACGGCCACGGTGCGCGCATCGGCGTGGGCCTCGTGCTCGGCGTGCTGATCGCGATCTACGTGGGTAGTGGCGTGTTCATCATTCAGGACGGTCAGGCCGGCGTGGTCCTGCAGTTCGGCCAGTATCGCCATACGGTGGGTCCGGGCGTGCATTGGCGCCTGCCGTTCCCGTTCCAGGCGCATGATGTCGTCAACGTCGGCCAGATCCGCAGTGTCGAGATCGGCCGTAACAACGTGGTGCGTCCGTCGAACGCGAAGGATGCGTCCGTGATTACGCATGACGGCGACATTCTCGACGTGCGCCTGATCGTGCAGTACCAGGTCAAGCAGCCGACCGACTACCTGTTCCGCAGTGTCGATCCCGATCTTTCCGTGAGCCAGGCCGCGCAGGCTGCCGTGCGTGCGGTCGTGGGCGCGCACAGCACCAACGATCTGCTCTACGCGGACCGCGAACCGATCCGCGCGCAACTCGCCGATACGATCCAGCACGCGCTCGACCAGTACAAGACCGGGCTGGGCGTGGTGGGCGTGACGATTCAAAGCGTCGCGGCGCCCGATCGCGTGCAGGCGGCTTTCGACGACGAAGCCAAGGCGCATCAGGACCGCGAGCGTGCAAAGCGCGATGCGCAGGCCTATGCCGACCAGCTGCTGCCGCGTGCGCAAGCCGACGGCGCGCGTCTGATCGACGATGCCAAGGCCTACAGCGACCGCGTGGTTGCGCAGGCACAGGGCGACGCCCAGCGCTTCAACAGCGTCTACGAGCAGTACGCGAAAGCGCCGGCGGTGATTCGCGAGCGCATGTACCTGGACACGATGCAGCACATCTACTCGAATTCGACGAAGGTGTTCGTCGACAGCAAGTCGGGCAATAACGTGATTTATCTGCCGCTCGACAAGATCGTCGATGCAACGCGTCAGCGTGCTGCGGCTGCGGCGGCTACTTCGGGCGCGGGCGTGCCCGCGGCGAACGCAGCGAATGGTTCGGCCGATTCGAACGCCGCATCCGCGCCGGCAGCAAGCGGCGATCTGCAGCAGAATCCGCAGCCAAACGCACAGCCAAACGCGCAGCCGCAAAGCCTGCAGCAAGCCCCGCAACAGGGCACGCAGCAAGGCTCGCAGCAGCAGGGCGCGGCAGCCGCGCCCTCGGCCAGCGATGCGGCGCAAGCGGCTAGCGATGCCTTCCGTTCGCGCGACGCGTTCCGCTCGCGCGGCCGCGAAGACGACGTGCAATAAGGGGCGCCGACATGAACAAGATCATTGCGTTCGTCGTTGCCTTCGTGGTGGTGGTGCTGGTGGCATCGTCGGCGGTTTTCGTCGTCGATCCGCGTCATGTGGCCGTGGTGTCGTCCTCGGGCGGCTCGAAGGCCTCGCTGGCCGAACCCGGTCTGCACGTGAAGCTGCCGCCGCCGTTCCAGACCACGACTTTCCTCGATACCCGCATCCAGGCGTTCGACGCGCCGGACGCGGACCGTTACACGACCTCCGATAAAAGCGAGCTGCTGGTGAATCCAGTGGTGCGTTATCGCATCGGCGCGCCGCTCAAGCTGTTCGCGGCCACCAAGGGCGATCCGCAGACGCTCGCCGACCGGCTCGCTTCGCTTTCGCGCGATGCGCTGGCCGACGCGTTCTCGAAGGTCACGCTGGCCGACGCGCTGGCGCAGCAGGAAGCCATCGCGGCCCGCGCGCGCGACGAACTCAAGACGGCCGCCGCGCCGCTCGGCATCGACGTGGTCGATATCGAACTCACGCGCATCGACTATCCGTCCGAAGTGGCCGACGTGGTCTACAAGCGCATGAGCGCCGCACGCGAGCAGGCCGCCGCCGACGAGCGCGCGAAGGGCGCCGCCGAAGCCCAGCAGATCAAGGACGATGCGGAGCGCAAGCAGCAGGGCGCCGTCGCGGATGCGTACAGCCAGGCGCAGGCCATCAAGGGCGACGGCGACGGCAAGGCCGCTGCGATCGCTGCACAGGCGTATGGCCGCGACCCGGACTTCTACCGCTTCTACCAGAGCATGCAGGCGTACCGCGAGAGCTTCAAGCCGGGCGATGTCGTCGTCGTCGATTCGTCGAGCGACTTCTTCCGCTACATGCGCAGCCCTAACGGGGACGCGCCGTCGGCGCCCGCCGCACCGCGCAAACACTAAACGAGACACTGGCGCCGCGCGTGTGCGCGGCGCATCTTCTTCGCATGGACATAGCCGGCTCCCTGTTGCTCGCGATCGCATTGATGCTGATTATCGAGGGCATGTTTCCGTTCGTCTTCCCGACGGCGTGGCGCGACACTTTCCGTAGAATTGCGGAACGGCCGCCACATCACATCCGGATCGGCGGGTTGATCGTGATGGTGCTCGGTCTCGTGCTGTTGATGCTCGCTACCTGAATTCAAGGCGCGCGCCGCGAGGCGTTCGCCGTTTCTATCGTCCGGCCCGTGCAGGGTGCGTTCGCGCGCGCCTTCGTCGCGTCTCGCGTTGCTCGCGCGGCCCGAATCGCGGCTTTTTTGCGGCCTTTTTCGTTGTAGGACTCACCCGATGTCGACCTGGTTACTTCCCGAGAATATCGCCGACGTGCTGCCTTCCGAGGCACGCAAGATCGAAGAGCTGCGCCGCCGCCTGCTGGACCGTTTCCGCGCCTATGGCTACGAAATGGTCATGCCGCCGCTGCTCGAGTACATCGAGTCGCTGCTGGTCGGCAGCGGGCGCGATCTGGATCTGCGTACCTTCAAGCTGGTGGATCAGCTCTCGGGCCGCACGCTCGGTCTGCGCGCCGACATGACGCCGCAGGTGGCGCGTATCGATGCGCATCTGTTGAACCGTCAGGGCGTGACGCGACTGTGCTACGCGGGCAACGTGCTGCATACGCGCCCGCGCGGTCTGCACGCCACGCGCGAGCAGATCCAGATCGGCGCCGAAATCTACGGTCACGCCGGTCTCGAAGCCGACCTCGAAATCCAGCAGCTGCTGCTCGATGCGCTGCGTCTGGCGGGCCTCTCGAAGGTGCGCCTGGATCTGTCGCACGCCGGCGTGCTCGCGGCGATTTTCGAAGCCGATCCGGCCGCTGCCGCACTCGGCGACGCGCTGTATGAAGCGCTCGCAGGAAAGGACGTGCCGCGTCTGGCCGAACTGACGGCGAAGCTGCAGCCGGTGTCGCGCGACGCACTGCGCGCACTGCCTTCGCTGTACGGCGACGCCAGCGTGATCGACGAAGCGCGCAAGCGCCTGCCGGCGCTGCCGGGTATCGCGCGCGCACTCGACGATCTCGCATTCCTGATGGGCGAAATCGAAGGCGCGGAATTGATGCTCGATCTCGCGGATCTGGGCGGTTACGCGTATCACAGCGGCGTGATGTTCTCGGCGTATGTGGACGGCGTGCCGAACGCGGTCGCCCGCGGCGGCCGTTACGACAAGGTTGGCGAGGCTTACGGCCGTGCGCGTGCGGCAACGGGTTTCTCGCTCGATCTGCGCGAAGTGGCGCGTATTTCGCCGGTGGAAGCGCGCAGCACCGCGGTGCTCGCGCCGTGGCGTCACGACGAAGCGCTGCGCGCCGCCGTCGCGGCCCTGCGCGATGCGGGCGAAGTCGTCATCCAGGCGCTGCCGGGGCACGAACACGATATGGACGAATTCGCCTGCGACCGCGTTCTGGTCGAGCGCGACGGCGTTTGGGTCGTGGAAGCGCACGGCGCCTGAAATGTCCGCTTGATGGCGCGGGAAGGGCGCAAAAAGGGTGCAGTAAGCCCTGGGCGCCAACCCGCATGCCGTTGAGCGGAAACGGAAATTCCGCGAATTTCGGGAAAAAATGGCGGTCTTGCCGCCGAACCCAGGTAGAATACGTTTTTAACCAGCTAACGAAACACCATGTCTGCCAGCGCAGTGAATGTAACCCCGGGACGCAATGTCGTCGTCGTGGGCACCCAATGGGGCGATGAAGGCAAGGGCAAGATCGTCGACTGGCTGACGGACCACGCGCAAGGCGTGGTGCGTTTCCAGGGCGGTCATAACGCCGGCCACACTCTCATCATCGGCGGCAAGAAGACCATTCTCCGACTGATCCCGTCGGGCATCATGCGCGCCGGCGTCGCCTGCTACATCGGCAACGGCGTGGTGCTCTCGCCCGAAGCCCTGTTCAAGGAAATCGGCGAACTCGAAGAAGCGGGCATCGACGTCCAGAAGCGCCTCTTCATCTCCGAAGCCACCACCCTGATCCTGCCGTACCACATCGCCATCGACCAGGCTCGCGAAGCGAAGCGCGGCGCTGCGAAGATCGGTACGACCGGCCGCGGTATCGGCCCGGCCTACGAAGACAAGGTGGCACGCCGCGGTCTGCGCGTGCAGGACCTGTTCGAGCCGGAAACTTTCGCTGCACGTCTGCGCGAAAACCTCGACTACCACAACTTCGTGCTCACGCAGTATCTGGGCGCGCCGGCGGTCGACTATCAGCAGACGCTCGACACGATGCTCTCGTACGCCGACCGTCTGAAGCCGATGGTAACGGACGTTTCGCGTCGTCTGTATGACGTGAACAACGAAGGCAGCAATCTGCTGTTCGAAGGCGCGCAAGGCACGCTGCTCGACATCGATCACGGCACGTACCCGTTCGTCACCTCGAGCAACTGCGTCGCAGGTGCGGCTTCGGCTGGCGCCGGCGTCGGTCCGCAGAAGCTGAACTACGTTCTGGGCATCACCAAGGCGTACTGCACGCGCGTCGGTTCGGGTCCGTTCCCGAGCGAACTGTACGACGCCGACAACGCCGATCGCCAGGAAGAAGTGGGCCTCACGCTCGCGAAGGTCGGCAAGGAATTCGGTTCGGTCACGGGTCGTCCGCGCCGCACCGGCTGGCTCGACGCTGCCGCGCTGCGCCGCTCGATCCAGATCAACGGCGTGACGGGCCTGTGCATCACCAAGCTCGACGTGCTCGACGGTCTCGAGGAAGTCAAGCTGTGCGTCGGCTACAAGGTCGATGGCAAGGATGTCGATATTCTCCCGCGCGGCGCCTCGCAGGTTGCAGCGTGCGAGCCGGTCTACGAAACGTTCGAAGGCTGGAAGGAAAGCACGATCGGCGTCACCCAGTTCGACGCACTGCCGAAGAGCGCCCAGGCCTACCTCACGCGTGTGCAGGAAGTCGCTGGTGTGCCGATCGACATGGTTTCGACCGGCCCGGATCGCGACGAAACGATCCTGCTGCGTCATCCGTTCAAGGTCTAAGTGGTAAGAAGGTAGAAGCAAAAGATGATTCAAATGACGGACCCGCGCAACGACGATAAGCATCTGTGGGTAGGCTGGGATGAGTACCACCGGCTGATCGAACTGCTCGCGCTCAAGGTTCACGAGTCGCGCTGGAAGTTCGACCAGATCCTGTGTCTCGCCCGTGGCGGGCTGCGCGTGGGCGACCAGCTCTCGCGCATCTACGATCTGCCGCTGGCGATTCTCGCGACCAGCTCGTACCGCGAAGCGGCGGGCACGGAGCAGGGCGAACTCGACATCGCGCAGTACATCACGATGACGCGCGGCGAACTCTCGGGCAACGTGCTGCTGGTCGACGATCTGGTCGATTCGGGCGTCACGCTCGCTCGCGTGCAGGAGCACCTGAAGCTGCGCTACCCGGCGGTGACCGGCGTGCGTTCCGCGGTGCTCTGGTACAAGGGCTGCTCGAAGGTGACGCCGGACTACTTTGTCCAGCATCTGCCGACCAATCCGTGGATTCACCAGCCTTTCGAGGAATGGGACACGGTACGTCCGCACAATCTTGGCGCATGGATCAAGCGAGGCCTCCAGCAGGCCCAGCAGGATTCGCAGAAGTAAGTCGCAGCAGTAGCGCGGCCGCCATGGCATCGAACGGAGCCTCACGAGGCTCCGTTTTTTTTGCGCGCGGCCTTTGTGCTGCGGCGTTTGCCGCGCTTTGGCGCCTGCTTGCGCTCACTATGTGGCGCAGGCGGGCAGACGCTGTCAAAGGCCGATGCTAAACTGCCCCGGAAAGCGGTGCGTCGCGGGGTCACAACGCATACGCTGCGGCCCCACTGGGTTCCGCCCCCGAAGCCGGTTTAGAATAGCGCTCGTTTTTTCCGCCTCAAACGGATCTCCGCGTATATGACAACTAACACGCACGTGGCAAAACAGCCGCTACCCTCGCTCGCCGTAGCGGCCATCGGCGTGGTGTTCGGCGACATCGGCACGAGTCCGCTGTACTCGCTGAAAGAGGCGTTCAGCCCCGCCCACGGCATTCCTCTCAACGACACTTCCATCCTCGGCGTTATTTCGCTGCTGTTCTGGGCGATCGTGATCGTCGTCAGCGTCAAATACGTCCTGTTCGTGATGCGCGCCGACAACAACGGCGAAGGCGGCGTGCTCGCGCTGATGGCGATGGCCATGCGCTCGTTCGACCGCAGAAGCAAGGCGGCGGTGGTGCTCACGGCGCTGGGCATTTTCGGCGCCTGCATGTTCTACGGCGACGCGGTGATTACACCGGCGATTTCCGTGATGTCGGCGGTCGAGGGGCTCGAGCTCGCCGCACCGAAACTCGCGCACCTGGTCCTGCCGCTGACCATGGTGATCCTGATCGCGCTGTTCTGGATTCAGCGCCACGGCACCTCGCTCGTCGGCCGCCTGTTCGGGCCGATCATGGTGCTGTGGTTCGTGACGATCGCCGTGCTCGGCGTGTCGCGCATCATCGAGCAGCCGGGCGTGCTGGCCGCGTTCAATCCGTATTACGCCTTCACCTTCATGGGCGCGCACCTGCTGCAGGCCTACGTGGTGCTCGGCTCGGTCGTGCTGGTGCTGACCGGCGCGGAAGCGCTCTACGCCGATATGGGCCACTTCGGCGCCAAGCCGATTCGCTGCGCGTGGTACTCGCTCGTCATGCCCTCGCTGGTGCTGAATTACTTCGGCCAGGGCGCGCTGCTTATGCAGGACCATCACGCGATCGAAAACCCGTTCTTCCTGCTCGCGCCGGACTGGGCGCTGCTGCCGCTCGTCGTGCTCTCGACGGTTGCTACGGTGATTGCCTCGCAGGCGGTAATTTCGGGCGCATATTCGCTCACCAGTCAGGCGATTCTGCTCGGCTACGTGCCGCGCATGAAGGTGCTGCATACGTCCGATCTCGCCATCGGCCAGATCTATGTGCCGGTCGTGAACTGGATGCTGCTGTTCATCATTCTGTGCATCGTGGTGGCGTTCAAGAGCTCGGACAACCTGGCCGCCGCCTACGGTATCGCCGTGACCGCGACGATGGTGATCACCACGGTGCTGGTCGCCGTCGTGATGACGAAGGTGTGGAAGTGGAACAAGGCGCTCGTCGCGGCCATCATCAGCGTGTTGCTGGCCGTGGATCTGGGCTTTTTCGGCGCCAATCTGCTGAAGGTCGAAGAGGGTGGCTGGCTGCCGCTGGGAATCGGCGCATTGCTGTTCTTCCTGCTGATGACCTGGTTCAAGGGGCGCATGATCGTCAAGGAGCGCACGGCCGCCGACGGCATTCCGCTGATGCCTTTCCTGCAGGGTCTGCTGGCGCATCCGCCGCATCGCGTGTCGGGAACGGCGATCTACCTGACGGGCAGCGACACGCTCGTGCCGGTGAGCCTGCTGCACAACCTCAAGCACAACAAGGTGCTGCACGAACGCACCTTCTTCCTGACCTTCAAGATTCGCGACATTCCTTACGTGCCGAATGCCGAGCGCGTGAACGTGCGGGATGTGGGCGGCGGTCTGTATCTGGTGAAGGCCGATTACGGGTTCAACGAAACGCCGGACGTGAAGGCCGTGCTCGAGGAAGTGGGCCGCTCGCAAGGGCTGATGTTCGAAATGATGGACACGTCGTTCTTCATCGCGCGCGAAACCGTGGTGCCGACGCAGTTGCCCGGCATGTCGATTTTCCGCGAGCGTGTGTTCGCGTGGATGCATCAGAACGCCGCGAAGCCGACCGACTTCTTCAGCATCCCCGCCAATCGCGTGGTGGAGTTGGGGACGAAGATCGAGATTTGATGATGCGGTCGATGTGCGCTTATGCTTGCAGGCGCACGTCAAGCAAGGTGAGGCCCTGGCTCAGACCAGGGCCTTTTTGTATCTCCAGCCACTCATGTCTGGAGCCAACGTTGAGCCATTTACCACGTACCTGAAACGATGACGCTCCGCCTGCTTTTGATCGGGATGTTTGCTTTGGCCAACGTCTGGCAAACACCGGTGTTTGCTGCGCCACGCACGGTTTATCAAGGCACGCTGCAAGGTGCCGGGGAAATTGTGATGGAACTCGATAGCCAGCCCGCTACCAACGGGGAAATCGGCGGCCGCTACTTCTACGCGCGATTTGGCGTGGATATTCCGTTGAAAGGCAAACCCAACGATCTTCGCGAGCCATTAGCACTCGCCGACCTGCGCGCTCGCACGGGGGACAATAGTGCCGGCGGAGACGGAGTAGATTTCGATGAACCCGCTGCGATCTGGAAGGGGACGTTGGACGGAACCGGCTATCGCGGAAGCTGGATCGATCAACGTACCGGTGCGACGCGTACATTTGCGCTGAAGCGCATAGCGCAATACGATCCGGACAAGGTCGCGCCCGACGCGGTCGAAGCCGTGACGAAAGACATTTCAGGCGGTGTCGGAAGCGGGATTGCGTTCGACGCGGATATCAATGCAACTCAGGCGCCGTACGAAACCCGCAAACTAGAAGGAAGGGCGCAGCCTGTTGGGCCTGAGATCGGCGATGGCGTGGTCGCCTACCGGATGTGGCGCGATCCTCGTACAAAGTTTCTCTACCCGCGCTTGAGCCGCTATCCCGACGCGCAGCGCATGGCGCACATCAACCACCTGCTCGAACAGCGCCAATGGCAATTGAGTCTGGCGGCACTGGCTTGCGTGGCGACGCGCTACACCGACGACGGTCCGGCTGCCGGCACGCTAGGCGATATCGACGACGAGATCGTCGAGGTCACATGGCTGTCGACGGCATTGCTTGGTGTTACCGAGGCGGGCAGTTCGTTCTGTGGTGGTGCGCATCCCGACAATCACTATGTACCGATCACGTTCGACCTGCTGCGGGGCGACTATCTGGATTGGAACCGGATCTTGAAGGCTTACCAGATGAACAAGGATGGCTTTCCCGAGCCCACCGCGCAGATGACGGATTTCATCAAGCGCACACATGACCGCGGACTGAAAGTCAAAGGGAGCGACAGCGACGAGGATCTGGATTGTGCGGATGAACTGCCGGAGTATCTCGCCTATGCCTTATACGCGCCGAACACGCTCGGGTTCGTGGTTTCCGGAATCGGTCACGCATTGGGCGCGTGCCTCGGACCGCAAGTCAAGGTGACGTTCGATCGATTGACGCCTGTACTGCAGCCCGACGCGGCGCGTTATCTCGTACCCAGTGTCAAACTTGCGCCTGTCATGCGCACGGGCCAGTAGGACCGCGTGCGCGTGACAGGTTTTTACCGCTTCAACTTCGCAAACGCCGCCGCCATCGCGCCAGCCGGTTCCGCATCGCGCGAACGCTGGCCGCCACGATTGCCATTGCCGCCGCGATCGCCGCGCTCATTCCGGTCGCGATTGCCGCCGGCACCCGCGCCGCCGCCGCTACGTTGCGCAGCGCTTGCAGGATCGTCGTCCATACGCATGGTGAGCGCGATACGCTGACGTTTCACATCGACGTCGAGCACCTTCACCTTCACGACCTGACCGGCCTTCACGACTTCGTGCGGGTCCTTGATGAACTTCGTCGACAGCGCCGAAACGTGCACCAGACCGTCCTGGTGCACGCCCACGTCGATAAACGCACCGAACGCGGCCACGTTGGTCACGACGCCTTCGAGCACCATGCCCGGCACCAGATCCGAGACCTTCTCGACGCCATCGCGGAAGGTGGCGGTCTTGAACTCGGGGCGCGGGTCGCGGCCCGGCTTTTCGAGTTCGGAGAGAATGTCGCGCACGGTCGGCAGACCGAAGCGATCATCGACGAACTCGGTCGGCGAGAGTCCCGAAAGCGCCTCGCGATTGCCGAGCACATCGCCAATCGAGCGCTTGATTTTCGCAAGCATGCGCTCGACGACCGGGTACGCTTCCGGGTGAACCGACGAGCGATCGAGCGGGTTGTCGCCGCTGTTGATGCGCAGGAAGCCGGCGGCCTGTTCGAAGGTCTTGTCGCCCAGTCGCGGCACCTTCTTCAGGTGTTCGCGCGAAGGGAACGGACCGTTCGCATCGCGATAATCGACGATATTGCGCGCGAGCGTCGAGTTCAGACCCGACACGCGCGCCAGCAGCGCCACCGACGCCGTGTTCGCATCCACGCCCACCGCGTTCACGCAATCCTCGACGGTCGCGTCGAGCGAGCGCGCCAGTTCGCGCTGGTTCACATCGTGCTGATACTGGCCGACGCCAATCGCCTTCGGCTCGATTTTCACGAGTTCGGCGAGCGGGTCTTGCAGACGGCGCGCAATCGACACGGCGCCGCGCAGCGAGACGTCCATGTCCGGGAATTCCTTCGCCGCCAGTTCGGATGCCGAATAAACCGACGCGCCCGCCTCGGACACCACGATCTTCTGCAGCTTCAGTTCCGGATGCTTCGAAATCAGTTCGCTCGCCAGCTTGTCGGTTTCACGCGAAGCCGTACCGTTGCCGATACTGATCAGCTCCGCCTGCGTTTGCGCGGCAATGCGCGCGAGCTTCGCGAGCGAGCCGTCCCAGTCGCGGCGCGGCTCGTGCGGGTAGATCGTGTCGGTGGCGAGCACCTTGCCGGTGCGATCGACCACGGCCACCTTCACGCCCGTGCGCAGGCCCGGATCGAGGCCGATCACGGCCTTCGGGCCGGCCGGTGCGGCCAGCAGCAGATCCTTGAGGTTGCGCGCGAACACGCGGATCGCCTCGTTTTCGGCCTGCTCGCGCAGGTTCGTCAGCAGTTCGTTTTCGAGATGCGGCTGCACCTTGACGCGCCAGCACCAGCGGCACACATCGGAAAGCCACTTGTCGCCCGGACGGCCCTGATTGGCGATGCCGAAGTGACGCGCAATATGCGCTTCGCCCGGATGCGGCGTCTGCGTATCCTGCTCGCCGCCGAGTCCCAGCTTGACCATCAGCACGCCCGCGTTGCGGCCGCGGAACAGGGCGAGCGCGCGGTGCGACGGCACGGTCTTGATGGTTTCCGAGTAGTCGTAGTAGTCGCGGAACTTCTCGCCTTCCTCGTTTTCCTTGCCTTCGACCACGCTCGACATCACCACGCCCTGGTTGTGCAACCAGTCGCGCAGCTTGCCGAGCAGTTCGGCGGTTTCGCCGAACTGTTCCGAGAGAATGTCGCGCGCGCCGTCGAGCGCGGCTTTCACGTCAGCCACGCCCTTTTCGGCGTTCACGTACTGCGCGGCTTCGGTTTGCGGATCGAGCAGCGGGTTGGCGAGCAGGGCGTCGGCGAGCGGCTGCAGGCCGGCTTCGCGGGCGATCTGCGCACGCGTGCGGCGCTTGGGTTTGTAGGGCAGATAGAGGTCTTCGAGGACCTGTTTGCTGTCGGCGGCTTCGATGGCGGTGCGCAGCTCGTCGGTGAGCTTGCCTTGCTCTTCGATGCTCGCGAGGATCGCGGCGCGGCGCTCTTCGAGCTCGCGCAGATAGATCAGGCGCTCTTCGAGCGTGCGCAGCTGCGTATCGTCGAGATTGCCCGTGACTTCCTTGCGGTAACGGGCGATGAACGGAACAGTCGCTCCTTCGTCGAGAAGCTGGACGGCGGCCGCCACCTGACGCGGCTGAACGGTCAGCTCGCTGGCGATACGCTGGACGATCTTGAGTGCTACGGTTTCCGTCATAGGGTCTGGATATTCCTGCGAGGATCGGTTTGCGGTCCGGATTGGCTATCCGGCAACCGGCGGGACAGGTCCGCGATGGGAGGCCCGCCGGCCAGTAGAGCGGGGCATTTTGCCATAAATGGCGGGGCGCTCAACTCGGGGGATGTTAGAATTTGCGGCATGTTCCGCTGCCCTCAGAAGACGTTGAACCCATCCCGCTTGATGCCTGGCTTGATACCCGATTCCCTTTCCGTCCGGTCCATTGCGCGCGAAGTCGCGGCATGGCGGACCACCGCCCGTGCGGCGGCGTGTGCCGTAGCCTTGCTGGCATCGGTGAGTGTTCCGGCCCTCGCGCAGGAAGCGGCTTCCGGGGTGGTGTCCGGTGTCGATACTGCGGGCAAAGGCGCGCAAGGCGTGCGCCCGGCGTCCAGCGCAGCCGTGCCGTTGGCGGCTTCCGGCGCGCAGGACACGAGCGGTGCGCCGAACGATTTCGGTGCGCGCCAGAAGGTGCTGGACCGGCGTACGGCGGAAAATAACTATGAATATGGCGTGGCGCAGCACAACTGCTACGACACGTTTTTCGTGAATCACTGTTTGGGCAAGGCGCGCGACAAGATGCGCGTGGTGCAGGCCGACATCCGCCGCGAGCAGTTGGCACTCGACGAAGAGCAGCGCGCCGATAACGCGCGCCGCCGCGACGAACAGGCCGCCCTGCAGCGCGCCCGCGATCAGGCCGACGCGCCGCAGCGCGCCGCCAACGAGGCGAAGAGCGCGCAGTCGTTCGAGGACAAGCAGCGCCAGCATGAGCTCGATCAGGCGCAGCGTCAGGCAGAAGCGCCGCAGCGTGCCGCCAATACGCAGGCGTTTGAGAACAAGCAGCGTCAGCACGCGCTCGATCAGGCGCAGCGTGCAGGTGCGCAGGCGCAGTCGCAGCGCGACGCCAATCAGGCCGCCTACGACAGCAAGCAGTCGAATTACCAGCAGCAATTGGACCAGGCACGCCGCGAAGGCCAGCAGAAGGCTCAGGAGCGCGACCAGAAGGCCGAGCGTTTCGAGCAGAAGCAGCAGGACGCGGCAAAGCACGCGGCTGACGTGCAGGAACGTCAGAAGCAGGCGGCCGAGAAGGCGCAGCAGCAGGCGCAGCAAAAGCAGCAGCAGGAACAGCAGCTCAAGCAACAGCAGGATCTGCTGAAGCAGCAAAAGCAGCAGAACCAGTAATACCCGGCAACGCCCAGGCCATGCCGGGCGATACCAGGCTTACCCGGCAACATCACGCTTTTTCAGCCAGACAGCAACCTCAGGCGTGCGACCCTTTCGCAAGGTGCACGCCGATCATGACGAGGAGGCGAGCATGCGCGAGCAACGTGAAGTCAAGAGCGAGGTCCTTCGTGACCGTATTCTGCAACTGGAATCGGAGCACGGTGATCTCAACCGTACGATCGAGCGGATGTGCGAGACGTCGGACTTCGACGATCTCGAACTGCAGAAGCTGAAAAGGCGCAAGCTCAAGCTGAAAGACAACATACTCCTGCTGCAATTGCAGCTGGACCCCGATTTACCGAAGACCTCGAACGGCCACGCCTGATTCCGGGTCCCGGCAGGCGCCGGGGCGCGGCAGCAGTCGGGCCGCGCCCCGAGATCCGAGCAGGAACCGCTTGCCTTGAACTCAACGACCGTTTCCCGATCCGGTTCTGCGCGCGACGACAGCGCGCGGAACGGCGACGCGCGCGCCGCGCAAACGGCGTCGCCGCCCGCACTGAGCCCGCGCCGTGTCGCCGAGCTCGAAGAACTGTTCGCCGCCGATGGACTGCTGGCGCGCGAGATCGACGGCTATCGTCCGCGTGCCGCGCAGATCGAGATGGCGCGTGCCGTCGCCGCTGCCATGGAAGCCGCCGCCAAGGCGCTGCCCGAACCGGCGATGTTCGAGACGCAGTCGCGTCCGGCGCGCCGTCTGGAGCGTGGTGCGCCCATCGCCGCATCGGCTGGCGACGAAGCCGCGAATCTCGCCAATGCCGCCGCCGAATCCGGCGACAACACGCTGATCGTCGAAGCCGGGACGGGCACGGGCAAGACCTACGCCTATCTCGTGCCGGCCATGCTCTGGGGCGGCAAGGTGATCGTTTCGACGGGCACCAAGCACCTTCAGGACCAGCTTTTCGCCCGCGATATTCCGACGGTGCGCGACGCGCTCGCCGTGCCCGTGAGCGTCGCGATGCTCAAGGGCCGCTCGAACTATCTGTGCCACTACTACCTGCAGCGCACGGCCGATAACGGCCGCCTGCCGTCGCGACAGGAAACCTCGTATCTGCAGGAGATCATCCGCTTCGCGAAGATCACGCGTTCGGGCGACAAGGCGGAGCTCGCGAGCGTGCCGGAAACGGCGGCTGTGTGGTCGATGGTTACATCGACGCGCGATAACTGCCTCGGTCAGGAGTGTCCGAATTACAAGGACTGCTTCGTGATGCAGGCGCGCCGCGAGGCGCAGCAGGCCGACATCGTGGTGGTGAATCACCATCTGTTCTTCGCGGACATCATGCTGCGCGATACCGGCATGGCCGAACTGCTGCCGAGCGCCAACACCATCATCTTCGACGAAGCGCACCAGTTGCCCGAGACGGCCACGCTGTTCTTCGGCGAGACGCTGTCGACGTCCCAGTTCCTCGAACTCGCGCGCGATTGCGTCGCCGAAGGTCTGAGCCACGCGCGCGATGCCGTGGAGTGGGTCAAGCTCGGCGCAGGGCTCGAACGGGCGGCGCGCGATGTGCGCCTCGCGTTCAAGGAAGATTCGCTGCGCGTGTCGATCACGCAGCTCCCCGAAGATCATCCGCTATTCGATTCGCTCGACGCCTTGCAGACCGAGCTTGGCACGCTGGCCAATGCGCTCGCTGGCCAGGCGGAGCGCGCGGAATCACTCGGCGTCTGTCTGCGTCGCGCGCGCGAACTGCAAGGCGTGCTCGGCGGCTGGACGGCAGGCGGATCGGCCGAAGTCGTGGCGGCCGACAACAAGCGCGAAAAGGCCGGAGAAAAGCCGGGCGAAGCCGCGCAGGAACACGGCGACGACGAAAAAGTCCGTTGGGTCGAAGTGTTCTCGCACACAGTCCAGTTGCACGAAACGCCGCTGTCCGTTGCGCCGATTTTCGCGAAGCAACGCGCGGGTGTGCCGCGCACGTGGGTCTTCACCTCGGCGACGCTCTCGGTGCGCGGCGACTTCACGCACTACGCGGCGCAGATGGGTTTGAGTTCGCGCCGTTCGATGACCTTGCCTAGCCCGTTCGACTATCCGCAGCAGGGCTTGCTGTACGTGCCGCGCAATATGCCGCAGCCGTCGTCGCCGCAATTCACCGATGCCGTGTTCGATGCAGCGTTGCCCGCCATCGAGGCTTCGGGCGGCGGCGTCTTTATGTTGTGCACGACCTTGCGCGCGGTCAACAAGATCGCCGATCGTCTGCGCGATACGATCGAAGCACGTGGCTGGAACACGCCGCTGCTGGTGCAGGGCGATGCGAGCCGCACCGAGTTGCTCGAGCGCTTTCGCGCCTATGGCAATGCCATTCTGGTGGGCAGCCAGAGCTTCTGGGAAGGCGTAGACGTGCGTGGCGATGCGCTGTCGCTCGTCGTCATCGACAAGCTGCCGTTTGCGCCGCCCGATGACCCTGTGCTGGCCGCGCGTCTCGATGCGCTGACGAAGAAGGGCTTGAGCCCGTTCGCGGTCCATCAACTGCCGCAGGCGGTCATCACGCTCAAGCAGGGGGCAGGGCGCCTGATTCGCGCGGAAACCGATCGAGGCGTGCTGATGATCTGCGATACGCGTCTTGTCGATAAGCCTTATGGCCGACGGATCTGGCAGAGTTTGCCGCCATTTAAACGCACGCGCGAGATCGAAGTCGTGCAGGCGTTTTTCTCGGGCGAAGAAGAGGCTCAGGAAGGCGCGTAATATGCGCTTTCAGTTAAGCGAGGTGAGTTACATGCGTGGAGCATGAAATTCATCCTCGTCTTATCGAAGCAACACCGAATCCGCATTTAAAGCGCGCAAATACAAAAAAGCCACGAACTCGCGTTCGTGGCTTTTTCGTTTGCCTGTCGCACGCCTGACGATGACGTCAGGCTGCACGACAGTTCGCTTCGATACCCGCTGAAGCCGAAGCTTCGTGGGCAACGGGCGAATGCAGCTTACTGGCTTGCGCCCGATGCCGGAGCAGCAGCCGAAGCAGCAGCGTCCGAAGCAGCAGCGCCTGCGTCCGAAGCAGCAGCCGTAGCCGAAGCAGCAGCGTCGCTCGCAGCAGCAGCAGCGCCCGATGCAGCAGCTGCGGAATCCGAAGCGGCAGCAGCCGGCGCCGAAGCAGCGGTCGCATCGCTAGCCGGCGCAGCAGCTTGGTCGCTGCTCTTGTTGCATGCAGCCAGTGCAACAGCTGCCAGCAGGGATGCTACGAGGAGGGATTTCTTCATGATCACGTCCTTTTATGGTTAAAGGTAAGCAACAGCGCAAAATAATACCGGTAATGTGCCCCAACACCGACCTTGAGCCGCTGGTGGAGATGCACTGCAAGAGCGTGAATCTTCCCTACGGCCTGGGCGGAAATTATAGGCACTTTCGTATCGACCGTCGACAAATCCGGGGACAATACGTTGTCTTTCTCATACAAGCACTATATTAGTACGGTATAACAGCCCGAAGCGCTTACGCAAGCACCCCTAGCTGTAACCAGCCCGCACAATACCACTCGTGTAGCAACACTGTCACACTCGAATCGTGTGAGAGTGTTACAAAGCGTTTCCCATCCAGCAAGCGGTTATCGGCTAGTTCCGGCAACCACTTCCTTGCCTCTTTGAGCAAGTACTGTTCCCCGTTCAGGTAATACGACCGCGCATCGTAAAGCAGGATTGTCCTGCGGTCGAGTCTTATCCCGTTTTTCGCGGCGCGCGCAACAAAACGGGCCTCGTCGAGGGGCTTTTCGGGGGCGTCGAACACCACATTGGATTTCGGTTCTGAAAGCCAGGAGCCCACGAACGACGACACATCGGCGTCGTCCCAGCGCACTTTAGCAAGCACTGACGAGACGCGCTCCACAAGTGCCGGGGGCAGTTGTGCGGGATGCTCGACAGCGGGCTGATCGGGGTCCTGATAAAGCTCGCGCTTGCCCGTTTCCGCACTCTCCGTGCCGCGTTCGGCGAGCCAATAGAGGAACTGGCTCGTGAGTTCGTCGGTGGAAGGCGAACGAAAGCCGATCGAGCACGTCATGCACTCGCCTTCGGCCACGCCGTCGTGCGCGATGTGGGGCGGCAGATACAGCATGTCGCCCGGCTCCAGCACCCATTCTTCTTCCGGCTCGAAATTCGCAAGAATCTTGAGCGGCATACCTTCCTGCAAGGACAGATCGCGCTGCGCGCCGATGCGCCAGCGGCGCGTGCCATGCACCTGCAGGAGAAACACGTCGTAGGAGTCGAAATGCGGGCCGACGCCGCCGCCATCACTCGCGTAGGAGATCATCAGATCGTCCAGGCGCGCGTCGGGCGCAAAACGGAAGCGTTCGAGCAGTGCGCGGGCGCGATCGTTGTGCAGATCGGCGCCCTGCACGAGCAGCGTCCACTGGCGCGTTTTGGGTGTGGGCAGTTCATCGGCGGCAAACGGGCCGTGTTCGAGCGCCCAGCGCTTGCGGAAATGCGTGATGAGGCGCGATTCCACATCTTCGCTGTCGGCCAGCTCGAACAGTTCGTCGCGCGTGAGCGGCGCTTCGATGCCGGGTATCGCCTGGCGGATCAACAATGGCTTTTTCTGCCAGTATTTCTTCATGAACTGCGCGGGACTCAGGCCACCTAGCAGCGGCGTGGGCGTATCGGGCGCAGGACATGCCAGGGAAGGGGAGGCGCGCTGCTTGCGGGCGTCCTCCGGGTGCTCAGGGGACCGCTTGGGCATCGTATAATGAGGTCTGTAATCTGGAGAATCGAATGAAAATCGCAAAGGACACCGTCGTGTCGGTCGCTTACAAGCTATCGGATGCGCAGGGCAATCTGATTGAGGAAAGCGACGAGCCGATGGTCTATCTGCACGGCGGCTATGATGGCACGTTCCCCAAGATCGAGGAAGTGCTGGACGGCAAGGAGCCGGGCTTCGAGACCCAGATCCAGCTTGAGCCGCAGGATGCATTCGGCGAGTACGACCCGGAGCTGGTGAAGATCGAGCCGCGTGGCCGCTTCCCGGAACCGCTCGAAGTCGGCATGCAGTTCGAAGGCACGCCGGAAGAGGGCGACGAAGACCTCGACGCGCTCATCTACACGGTCACCGACGTGGCAGAAGACAAGGTCGTGCTCGACGGCAATCACCCGCTCGCCGGCATGGCGCTGCGTTTCTCGCTGTCGGTCAAGGAAGTGCGTCAGGCGACCGAAGACGAAATCGAACATGAGCACGCGCACGGCGCGGATGGCCTCGAAGTCGTCGACGAAGATGAAGACGAAGACGGCGACGAAGCCGATTCGAAGCCTACCCTGCACTAAGCAACACCCGTAGTTCCATGCGCCGGCTCTTATGCCGGCGCATTTCGTTTCAGATTCGATTTCAATCCGCTTTCTGTGTCGCCCCGCTGTCCTGCGGCGATCAGTTCGAAGGCGCGGCGGGCGTTTGCTGCTGAATCCACGGCGGCGGCATCAGTGGTCTTGGTGGCGCAACCGTTTGCGATGCGCCCGATGCCGGCGGCGCGCCAAACATCCCCGTTTCACTCACGCCACTGCCGCTGGCCGAACTCGCTGCGTTGAGATCGGGCGCCTGCTGCATGCCCGGAATTTCCGTGACATCGGGCATCGACGAAATCTCGGGCATGTCGGGCACGATCGGTTGCGGCTGCGTGGGCAGCAAGGGCAGATGCTTCGGTACGTCGTGAACGCTGACGCGTAGCGGCGTATTACGTGCCATGTCCGCGTCGATCTGCAGCCACTGCGTAAGCGGATCACGCAGCGAAAACGCGACGCGCGTTACGTTAGCAATCCTGATTCCTTTTTCGTTGCGCAATGGCTGCTCGATGGTGAAGCCGCGCGGCAGCCTGGCTTCGTCGGGATTCACGATGACGATCGGGCCGCGGAAGTTATCGGCGAGCTTGAGCAGGCTGCGGCGCAGTTCCGCGTAGCCGTCGCGCGGCGCGCGGTGAAAGCGCAGCCAGGCGAAGCGGTCGTTGCGTTCTTCGCGCTCGGGGAATACGTCGGCCTGCATAAAGATGACGATGGCGCGTGCGTTACGGCGACGCGCAAACTCCGCCGCATGTTCGAGCCAGAAACCATTGGCGATCACGCGGTCTTCGAACTCGCCGTTGCGGCCGCCCGCGTTCAGATAGTGATTGTTGCCGCTGGGTGCATTGAGCGCGACGAACACCGTGTCACCCACCTGCCAGCGCACGTTTTCGCGATAAGGCCGGAAACGGGAGACTTCGCTTTCGCGCGTGAGCGAAAGCGGGGTCTCGCCGAGCGCCTTGGCATCGGCATAGAAGTTCTGGCGCAGGAAATCGAGCCGTTCGACCGGATCGTAGCCACCGGCGCCGCTGCTGCCGCAAGTGACCCAGTCGCGTTGACCGGGCACGAAGACAACCGGCGCGCGCGATGCATCGAGCAGCGTGTGGCGACGTTCATAGAGACGGTCGAGGCACGATTCGCGCGGGCCTTTGATATTGCCGTCGTAGACGAGAAAGGAGATCTGCGGATCGCGCCCGATCGCGTCGATCAGGCGCTGCAGCGTGGTTTCGTCGCCGGGTTCGGTGACGACGTTCGCCACGACGGCGAACGCGTAGCGCCAGGTGGGCGTTTGCGTGGGTGCTGCGTATGCGTTGCCTGCTAAGGCAAGCGCGCCAGGCAGAAGCAGTGCGGCCAGCGCACGTTGCAGAGCAGGCAAAGCAGAACCGCCGCGGCCATATCGTGATGGCCACGGCGGCGTCGCGAGGCGACGCTTAGCGGCTGGCGTCCGGCTTGCTCGCCAGCTCATGCAGTTCGTACAGGAGGTCGAGCGCTTCGCGCGGGCGCAACTCGTTTGGATCGAGCGCGCGCAGACGTTCGGCAACCAGTGCGGCTGCGGGATCGGCGGGCGCGTCTTCCACGTAGTGCTGCGCGTTACGCGTGTCGTGGTCGCGAGGATCGTCGATCTCGTCGAACGCGTCGATCGATGCAGCGGGCGCGGCGAACAGATCGAGTTGCGGTGTCGGCTGGCCCGCCGACAGTTGCTCCAGATGCACGAGATGCTTGCGCGCCGCGCGGATCACCGCGTTCGGCACGCCCGCGAGCTGCGCAACCTGCAAACCGTAACTCTGGTTCGCCGGCCCTTCGCTGACCGAGTGCAGGAACACGATGCCGTGCCCATGCTCGACCGCCGAAAGATGCACGTTAGCCGCCTGCGCAAATTCCGCAGGCAGTTGCGTGAGCTCGAAGTAGTGCGTGGCGAACAGCGTATGGCAACCGTTGCTCGCGAGCAGATGCCGCGCGATCGCCCACGCCAGCGCGAGGCCGTCGAAGGTGGACGTGCCGCGCCCGATCTCGTCCATCAGCACGAGACTTTGCGGCGTGGCATCGTTGAGAATCGCCGCGGCTTCGGTCATTTCGACCATGAAGGTCGAACGTCCGCCCGCGAGATCGTCCGCCGCGCCGATACGCGTGAAGATGCGGTCGATCGGGCCAAAACGCGCGCGCCGTGCAGGCACGTAGCTGCCCACATAGGCGAGCAGGGCGATCAGCGCGGTCTGACGCATGAACGTCGATTTACCGCCCATGTTCGGGCCGGTGATGAGCAGCAGCTTGCGGTCGGCGTGAAGCGCGCAGTCGTTGGCGATGAACTGCTCGACCTGCGCCTCGACCACCGGATGGCGCCCCTGTTCGATCTCGATGCCCGGCGCTTCGGAAAACGCCGGCGCGCTCCAGTCGAGCGCGCGTGCGCGTTCCGCAAACGCGGCGAGCAGATCGAGTTCCGCAAGCGCGGCGGCCACCCGCTGGCAATCGGCGATAAAGGGCAGCAGCGCCTGCAGCAACGCGTCGTACAGACCCTTCTCGCGCGCAAGCGCACGTTCCTGTGCGGACAGCGCCTTGTCCTCGAACGTCTTCAGTTCGGGCGTGATGTAACGCTCGGTGTTCTTGAGCGTCTGACGGCGGCGATAGTCGTCGGGCACCTTGTCGGTCTGACCGCGCGTGACTTCGATATAGAAGCCGTGCACCTTGTTGTACTCGACCCGCAGATTGCCGATGCCGGTACGCGTGCGCTCGCGTGCTTCCAGATCGATCAGGAACTGGCCGCAGTTTTCCGACATGTCGCGCAACTCGTCGAGTTCCGCGTCGTAGCCGCGTGCGATGACGCCGCCGTCGCGAATCATCGCGGCGGGTTCGGGCGCGACCGCGCGCTGCAGCAGATCGGCGCATTCGGCAGGCGGCTCCAGCGCATCGACAATGCGTGCAAGCGACGCGGATGCACCGCCCGCCATGGCGACCTGCTCGCGCAGGGTGGGCAGTGCGGCGAAGGTATCGCGCAGGCTGGACAGGTCGCGCGGACGCGCCGACAGCAGGGCAAGACGCCCCGTAATACGTTCGACGTCGGCGATCTGGCGCAACGCGCTACGCAGGGAGTCGACGCTCGCCGGCGGCGGCGCGTCGAGCAGCGCGCCGATCGCCTGCTGGCGCATTTGCGCGATGGCGGCGTCGCGCGGCGGATGATGCAGCCAGTGACGCAGCAAACGGCTGCCCATGGTCGTGCTGCAGGTGTCGAGCAGCGAACAGAGCGTGGGCGATTCCGTGCCGCGCAGCGTCTCGGTCAATTCGAGATTGCGCCGCGTGGCCGGATCGAGGCCGATGTATTCCGATTCCGCTTCGACCTTGAGGCTGCGCACGTGGCGCAATTGCTGGCCTTGCGTGGCTGCAGCGTAAAGCAGCAGCGCGCCGGCCGCGCCGCAGGCGCTCGTGAGCGTTTGCGCGCCGAAGCCGTCGAGGCTTGCCACGTCCATCTGGTCGCACAGGCGCTGCTTGCCCGAGGCGAGGTCGAAGTGCCACGACGGTACGCGCGTGAGCGCGCCCACGCCCGCCGGCGGCGCCCAGCCCGACGATTCCGAAGGCATGTCCGCGACCAGCACTTCAGCGGGACGGATGCGCTCGAACGCGGTAGCAACCTGTTCCGGCGCGACTTCGGCCAGACGCAGCGCGCCGCTCGCCAGATTGAGCCACGCGAGGCCGACGTTCACGGTCACGCCGCGCCGGTTGTGGCCGGGGCAGACCGCCATCAGGTAGACGTCGTTTTTATCCGAGAGCAGGGCGGCGTCGGTGAGCGTACCGGGCGTGACCACACGCACGACCTTGCGCTCGACCGGGCCTTTGGAGGTGGCCGGATCGCCGATCTGTTCGCAGATCGCCACGGATTCGCCGAGCTTCACCAGCTTGGCGAGATAACCTTCGCAGGCGTGGTGCGGGATGCCCGCCATCTTGATCGGATTGCCGGCTGATGCGCCGCGCTGCGTGAGTGTCAGATCGAGCAGGCGCGCGGCTTTCTCGGCGTCGCCGAAGAACAGCTCATAGAAGTCGCCCATCCGGTAGAACACGAGCGTGTCCGGGTGGTCGGCCTTGATGCGCAGGTATTGCTGCATCATGGGGGTGTGTTGCGCGATGTCGCCGGCGCTGGCGGTGTGTGTAGCCATCCTCGGAGTCTTGCTAAGGTTCAGGGCGTGAGTTTAACCCGCGGCGGGGGCGCGTGAACCTGGCCGGATGGCCAGGCGGCGTGCAAATCCTTGCGCGATAGCGTAGGAATGCGCGCCAGATTGACGGGGATTCTGCGTCGATGGGTTGTGCGTCGACGGTTGTCGGGCGCCGAAGAACTACTCGTCCACCAGCGCCTGCATATCGATCGTGCGTGCGTTTGCCGCACTGCGCCGCATCGCGAGCCAGATCATCCCCGAAACGAACGTGCCGAACACGACGATGATCCACTGCACCGGCATCTTCGCCGTCAGCAGCAGCGCGTAGGCGCCGAGCATCAGCAGGACGGCCAGGTTCTGGTTGAAGTTCTGCACGGCGATCGAGTGGCCGGCCGAAAGCAGGGTCGCGCCGCGATGCTGGAGCAGGGCGTTCATCGGCACGATGAAAAAACCCGCGAGCGTGCCGAGCAGCACCATCAGCGGATAAGCAAACAGCAGGTAGAAGGGCATGATGAAGCTGCCGAAACGCACGCCTTCGCCTGGCGGAAACAGGCCTTTGCTGTAGAACGCCATCGCCATGGCCACGACGCCGCACAGCACGCCCACGGGCAGCACGCGCAGCGAAGCGCGCAACGAGACCCACGCGGCCGCAGCGGCGGCGCCCAGCGCAATGCCCAAACCGGTCACGCCCTGCATCACGGCAGCCTTCGAAAGCGAAAGACCGAGGTTGGCGTCGGCCCATTTGAGCACCAGCAATTGCAGCGTGACGGCCGCGCCCCACATCAGGGTCGTGACCCACAGCGCGATCTGCGCGAGCTTGTCGGCCCAGAGCACGTTGAAGCAGTGCGTGAAATCGGAGACGAGCCGGCCCGGCTGCTTCAGACGGTTTTCATAGCGCGCGCCGGTGTCGGGAACGCCGATGTTGATGAGCGCGGCGATTGCATAGGTGATCATCGTCGCGAGCATCGCGAGATCCGCGGCCGAATGGATCAGCGGCATCGGATGACGCGTGATGAAGCGCTCGGCGTAAGTGGAGACCAGCGCGCCGCCCATCATCGTGCCGACGATCGTCGAAAGCACCGTCGCCGATTCCAGCCACGCGTTGGCCGCCACCAGCTTTTCGGCGGGCAGCAATTCAGTGAGGATTCCGTACTTTGCGGGCGAGTAAGCCGCCGCGCCGAAGCCGACCACGCCATACGCGAGCATCGGATGCACGCCCGCGATCATCATCAGGCAGCCGGTTGCCTTGAGCGCGTTCGAGACGAACATCACGTGCCGCTTTTGCAGCGCATCCGCGAAAGCACCGACGAAGGGCGCAAGCAGCACGTAGGAGACGGTAAAGA
Organism: Paraburkholderia sp. Ac-20340; assembly: GCF_017104965.1. Taxonomy (GTDB): domain Bacteria; phylum Pseudomonadota; class Gammaproteobacteria; order Burkholderiales; family Burkholderiaceae; genus Paraburkholderia. Next base: position 367,159 of record NZ_JAAGPR010000003.1, on the reverse strand, counting down.
AGATCTGCAGCAGCGGCGTGACCCAGGCCGGCGAGGAAATCACCGTGAGCAGCGCGATTGCCGCGATCAGAAGTGCGTTGTCGGCGAGCGACGAGACGAACTGCGCGGCGATGATCGTGTAGAAGCCTTTTTTCATCGCAGGTAAATCGAAAGATGGACCGGGCGCGCCAAACAAAAAAGCGGCCGAAGCCGCTTGACTCGCCGGGATGGGCGGCCTGGCCGGATCGACCAGGCCGCCACCGATGCGGCGATTGTGACATGGGCGGCCGGGCGCTGCAGTTTTCCCCCGCGCGCCGCCGCATGTGAAGCGCGATCAGGCTTCCTTCGTTTCCTTCTTGAGGCGCGTGTACTTCGAGAGGATCGGCACCATTTGTGCGTAGATCTTCGGGTTGCCCGCGACGACTTCGCCCACGTGCAGGAAGTCCGAATCGCCCGTGTAGTTGCCCACCAGGCCGCCGGCTTCGGTGATCAGCAGTGCGCCTGCAGCGACGTCCCACGGATTGAGGCCCTGTTCGAAGAAGCCGTCCATGCGGCCTGCAGCGACGTTCGCCAGATCGAGCGCTGCCGCGCCCGGGCGGCGCAGGCCGGCGCAGGCGTTGGTCATTTCGGCGAACAGGTCGCAGTAGCTTTCCAGGCCGTCCTTTTCGCGGAACGGGAAGCCCGTGCCGATCAGGCCATCGGCCAGACGGTCGCGGCGGCCCACGCGGATGCGGCGGTCGTTCAGGAATGCGCCACGGCCGCGCGAAGCGGTGAACAGGTCGTTGCGCGTCGGGTCATAGACGACGGCCTGCGTGACGATGCCCTTGTGCACGAGCGCGATCGAGACGCAGTAGTACTGGAAACCGTGGATGAAGTTGGTGGTGCCGTCGAGCGGATCGATGATCCACTGGTATTCGGACTCGTCGCCCGAATCGCCCGATTCCTCGGCGAGGATGGCGTGGTCGGGGTACGCGGTCTTGAGCGTCTCGATGATGGCGGCTTCGGCGGCCTTGTCGACCTCCGTGACGAAATCGTTGTGCTGCTTTTTCGAAACCTGCACGAGGTCGAGATCGAGCGACGCGCGGTTGATGATCTGTCCGGCGCGGCGCGCGGCCTTGACAGCAATGTTGAGCATGGGATGCATGAGCCTGGATATCCTTGTAATCCGGCGCGCGCGGGCAGCGCGGCGCACGGGGGTGCCGAAGATAAGAGCGTCTAACGATTGGACAGGACGCAAGCCGCGCGTTCGAGCTGCGCAGCCTGGCGGAACCTGTCCCGCCAACGGAGACGAATTGGATAAGAGCGGTGCGCGGGAGTCCCGATGGCCGGTCAATCTTCAGACAAGTGACCGGAAACGCTAGCCGAAAAACGCGCGCGAATCTCGCATTTTACCCGAGTCTGGGGCGTCTGGGCTGGCCGTGTACGGGATTACGCGAATGCCTGCGGGACGGGGGCTGTCGTTCGAGGGTCGGCTTACCCTGTCGTATCCCGCCGCATCCCGCCGTACCCAATAGGCCGCCGTGGCGAGGCGCGATAACATACGCCTTTCCTTACGCCGTTCTTCGAGATTCATCTTGGTGCAGCCCCCCGAATCCAATACCGTTCACGCCGCCGGCGACGCCCACGAGCCGCTGCGCGGCGGTTTCACCTCCACACGCTTCGTGCTGGTCGAACCGAGTCATCCCGGCAACGTCGGCGCGGCGGCGCGCGCGCTCAAGACCATGGGTTTTTCGCGTCTGGTGCTGGTCGCCCCGCGCGTGCCGCAGGTCCAGCTCGATCCCGAAGCGATCGCCATGGCCAGCGGCGCCGACGACGTGCTCGCCGCCGCCCACATCGTTCCGACGCTCGCCGATGCGCTGATCGGCACCCAATGGTCGCTGGCGCTCACGGCGCGCATGCGCGAATACGGTCCGCCGCCCGGCGCGCCGCGTCAGGCCGTGCAGGACGCCTGCCGCCAGGTCGCGCACGGCGATATCGCGCTGGTGTTCGGCAACGAGCGCACAGGTCTTTCGAACGAAGACGTCGAGCGCTGCAGCGCGCTTGCGCATATTCCGGCCAATCCGGCCTATAGCTCGCTCAATCTGGCTCAGGCGGTGCAGGTGCTGGCTTATGAGCTGCGCGTCGCTTATCTCGATGGGGAAGGCGCGGGTCTGGCCTTGCCCGCGGCGGGCGATGGCGCGGCTGGCGGAGCCGGTGCGTCGGGCACGCCGCTCGCCACCAGCGACGACATCGAGCGCATGTACGTGCATCTCGAAAACGCGCTGATCGCGCTCGATTTCCTCGATCCGGCCAATCCGAAGAAGCTGATGTCGCGTTTGCGGCGCCTGTTTGCGCGTTCGGGGCTCGAGCGCGAGGAAGTCAATATCGTGCGCGGCATTGCCAAACACATCCTCATGCTCAAGGGCAAAGGCGGCGCGAAATAAGCGCCACGCGGGCAGCCAGGCGACCAACCTTGCTGCCCGCGTGGACTTCCCGGCTGTCGTGCGCCTTTCGCCTACAATCGATTCCACATCACAAGCAAATCAGCACGGCTGCTAAAGGCGCGCGAGCGTCCCATCAGGCCGGCTGCGAGCCGTGCGCCGGACTTCCGTTCGCGACGCCCGGCCAGTCTCCCCATGTTCCCCACGTCCAGCGTGTGACTGCCATGTTCAATAGACTTCGCGAAGATATCGCCACGATCCGCGAGCGCGATCCCGCCGCCCGCAGCGCCTGGGAAGTCTTGACCTGTTATCCGGGTCTGCATGCGCTCGTCCTGCATCGTTTCGCGCATGCCTGCTGGCGGGCAAAGCGCCGCTGGCTCGCGCGCTATGTCTCGCAACTCGCGCGTTTTCTCACCGGCATCGAAATCCATCCGGGCGCGACCATCGGCCGGCGTGTGTTTATCGATCACGGCATGGGCGTCGTGATTGGCGAGACCGCCGAAGTCGGCGACGACTGCACGATCTATCAAGGCGTGACGCTGGGCGGCACGTCGCTCACGCGCGGCGCGAAGCGTCACCCGACGCTCGGGCCGGGCGTGATCGTCGGTGCGGGTGCGAAGGTGCTGGGCGGCTTCACGGTGGGCGCGCAGGCGAAGATCGGCTCGAACGCCGTGGTCGTCAAGCCGGTTCCGGCGGGCGGCACGGCAGTGGGCAATCCGGCCCGGATCATCGCGCCAGCGAAGGCTGCGCCGGAGCAGGCCAAACCGGCATCGGCGCGCGAAGGCTTTTGCGCCTACGGCATCTCGCCGAATGCGGATGATCCGGTCTCGCTCGCCATCCACGGTCTGATCGATCACGCCGCCACGCAAACGCAGCGTGTGGATGCGATCGTCGTCGCGCTGGAGCGCCTGGGCGCGCGTCTCGAAGCGCTGCATGGCGCCGACGCGGCGCTGGTCGAATTGCGTCGTTTGTCGGCCGGTTTCGAAGGCGAGGCGGTGGCGCAGGAAGCCGCAAAAGCGGACGAAGACGCGACCACGCACGTCTGATTCGCCAGGTCGTTCCCAATACGAAAACAGCCGTTTCGAGCGGCTGTTTTTCTTTTCACGCGGGATGCGCTCAATCGAGCGGCAACATCCTGAATCCTTCGGCATCCACGCGCAGATAGCCGCCGCGCGGCGTGCCGTGATCGAGTTCCCAGTCGGGCAGCACCCAGCGCGTCCCGCCCGGTTCCTGATGACGCGCGGGCCGGTGCGTATGGCCGTGAATGATGGTGTTCGCGCGCGCGCGCCGGAAAAGTGCGGCCACGCCTTTTGCGGTGACATCGTACTTCGCAGGATTGAGCGCGACGGGGCGCTCGCGGCCGGCTTCGCTCTTGCGGCGCATGCGTTCGGCCAGTGCCCGGCGCCCGCGAAACGGCCACGCGAGAAATAGCACCTGCGCAAGCCGGTTGCGCGCAAATTTGCGGAAGAACTGATAGCCGCGATCGTCGGTGCACAGTGCGTCGCCATGGGCGAGCGCGATGCGCGTACCGAACGCGGTAATGGCGATGGGGTCGGGCAGCCAGATCGCGCCCGCCGCTTTCATGAAGCGTTTGCCCATCAGAAAGTCGCGGTTGCCGTGCATGATGTAGAGCGCGATGCCGCGCTCGGAGAGCGTATGCATCAGCGCGGCCATGCGCGCGACGAAGGGTTCGACGAGCATGTCGTCGCCGATCCAGTATTCGAAGAGGTCGCCGAGTATGAACACCGAGTCGGCCTGATCGGCCGACACACGGATGAAGTGTTCGAACGCGGCGACCGTGCGCGGAATCGCTTCGCTCAAATGCAGATCGGAAATGAACAGGAAAGGCCGCGCCGCATGCGGACGTTTGCCCTCGCCGGGCACGCCCGCAGCGGCCATTCCCAAACCCCGTGTCTTTTCCTGCAGCATCGATGAAGCGTGCGCCTAAAGGTTGAAGCTAATGTGCGTCGAGCTTAGTCGACGATGACAGCCTTCTCGATCACGACGTCGTCGACCGGCACGTCCTGATGGAAGCCCTTCGAGCCCGTCTTGACCGACTTGATCTTCTCGACCACGTCCAGGCCGTCGACGACCTTGCCGAACACGGCGTAGCCCCAGCCTTGCGGCGTCGGCGACGAGTGGTTCAGGAAGTCGTTATCGGCCACGTTGATGAAGAACTGTGCCGATGCCGAGTGCGGATCGTTCGTACGTGCCATGGCGATCGAGCCCTGGACGTTCTTCAGACCGTTGTTCGCTTCGTTGTCGATCGGTGCTTGCGTCGGCTTTTGCTTCATGCCGGCTTCGAAGCCGCCGCCCTGGATCATGAAACCGTCGATGACGCGGTGGAACACCGTGCCGTCGTAGTGGCCGCTCTTGACGTACTCGAGGAAGTTGGCGACCGTCTTCGGTGCCTTCTCGGCGTTGAGTTCGAGCTTGATGACGCCGTGGTTCGTATGCAGTTCGACCATGATGGAATCCTTTACCTGTGGCTGGTGGGAATGGGGCGGTGCAGCGCCGGTACGAGGCGGGACGTATTGCCTTCGCGTGTACCGGTGCCGCGCCGCGCGGAGAATGAGGTGAGGCGCTGACTTGCGCCTGTGGGCTTACTTGCCGACGACGTTAGCCGACTGGATCACGATTTCCTTCTGCGGCACATCGGACATCGGGCCGCGCGAGGTAGTGGGCGCCGCTTCGATCTTCTTCACGACGTCCATGCCCTGCGTGACCTTGCCGAACACCGCGTAACCGTTGCCATCCGGGTTCGGATAGTCGAGGTTGGCGTTATCCACGGTGTTGATGAAGAACTGCGCGGTCGCCGAATTCGGGTCGCTGGTGCGCGCCATCGCGAGCATGCCGGCCGTGTTCTTCAGACCGTTCTTGCTTTCGAGCGGGATCGGCGCGCGCGTGGGCTTCTCGACGAAGCTCGTGGTGTAGCCGCCGCCCTGGATCATGAAGCCGCGAATGACGCGATGGAAAATCGTGCCGTTGTACTGGCCGGCCTTCACGTACTGGAGGAAATTGTCGACGGTCTTCGGCGCTTTCTCGGGATAGAGCTCGACGCGAATGTCGCCTTCACTGGTCTTGAAAAGCACCTGCGGATGGGCGGCCTGGCCTTGCGGGGCCGACTGCGCAAAAGCGGGTGCGTTCGCGATCAGGGCGGCGCTGCCGAGCGCCAACATCAACCATTTCATTTGTATCCTCGGAAGTACGGGGAAAAACGTGTCGAAGCGCGCCGTCGATCTTATGTGATGGCCGGCGACGCGCTACGGCTTAGTTCGACGGCGCCATGAATGGCGGCGTCGCGAGCGACCCGGTCGGGCCGCCGAACTGATACACCGGATTGTCGAGCATCGGGCCTGCGCGCGTGCCGCTGGCTTCGGCCGCGGCAGCCGCGCGCGCGGCCTTGCTGGCGGCCGGCGGATTGACGATCTTGTTGATATCGGCGAGGCGCTGCTGGGTCGCGCCGCTCGTGTGACCGAGCTTGCTCGCGCGCTGATACGACGCCGATGCGAGACGCAGGTACAGGTCGCCCAGGTTCTCCCATGCGAGCGTGTACGACGGATTCGCCTTGGTGGCCGTTTCCAGCGCGATACGCGCTTCGTCGTAGTGACCGTGCTTCGCGTAGAGCGCCGCAAGGTTGTTGTACGGCTCGGGCAGTTCGGGGTAGCTCTGCGTGAGTTCGGTGAAGGCTTCGATCGCGTCGTCGTCGCGGCCGAGACGCGCGAGGATGGTCGCGCGCTTGAATTTCGCCTGCACGTCGCGCGGGTTCGACTTGATGCGCGCGTCCAGTTGCGTGAGCGCCGTGGCCCAGTTGTGCTGGGCGATGGCGGTGTCGGCGCCGGGCGTGCCGTCGGCCGTCGCGGGGGGCGCCGCAAAGGCGCTGGAAGCGCCGCCGAGAACGAACGCGACACTCGCGAGAGCCGCCATGGCAAAGGTCGCAGCGCGGGGCGCGCGGCCGCTGGAAGATTTCATAGGGTGAGGTCGCGGTGTTATACTCCGAGCCATTCTAACAAAAGGTCCGTGCGTTTTCGTCGCGCGCTTTTGCAGCGCGCTGGTTGAGCACCTGTTACGGTTCGTTGCAGTCCCGATCCAGGCAGTCGGCTCCCGCGAAATGCATGGCTTTCTTTCGCCACTCGTGGTCGTCTCCGCCTGATGACTGACTGAGCGCGACTGTATGCAGCCTCGAGCAATGCGGTGCCATGCACCCACGGGCTGCTGTCGGCGCTGCTGCGGATTTCTTTCGACCCACGTATCCACCGTCTTTATGGAATCACTGCGCATCTACAACACGCTCGCGCGTGACAAGCAAAATTTCGTGCCACTCGAACCCGGCGTCGTACGCATGTACGTCTGCGGCATGACGGTGTACGACTATTGTCACGTTGGCCATGCGCGTGTGATGGTGGTGTTCGATATCGTGCAGCGCTGGCTGCGCACGCTCGGTTACAAGGTGACCTATGTGCGCAACATCACCGACATCGACGACAAGATCATTCGTCGTGCGGTGGAAAACGGCGAAACCATCAAGGCGCTCACCGACCGCTATATCGCGGCGCTGCATGAAGACGCCGACGCGCTGGGCGTGGCGCGCCCCGATCACGAACCGCGCGCGACCCAGTACATTCCGCAGATGCTCGACATGATCGGCACGCTGGAAAAAAACGGCTACGCGTATCAGGGTTCGGACGGCGATGTGAACTACGCGGTGCGCAAGTTCGCGAATTACGGCGCGCTCTCGGGCAAGTCGCTCGAAGACCTGCGCGCGGGCGAACGTGTGGCGGCGAACGATGCCAAGCAGGACCCGCTTGACTTCGTGCTGTGGAAACAGGCAAAACCGCAAGAGCCGGCCGACACGAGCTGGGACTCGCAGTATGGTCGCGGCCGTCCGGGCTGGCACATCGAATGTTCGGCGATGGGCTGCACGCTGCTCGGCGATCATTTCGATATTCATGGCGGCGGTCAGGATCTGCAGTTCCCGCACCATGAGAACGAAATTGCGCAAAGCGAAGGCGCGACCGGCGAGAAGTTCGTCAATTACTGGATGCACAACGGGTTCGTCAATATCGACAACGAGAAGATGTCGAAGTCGCTCGGCAACTTCTTTACGATCCGCGAAGTGCTGGCGAAGTATGACGCCGAAGTGGTGCGCTTTTTCATGGCGCGTGCGCATTACCGTTCGCCGCTGAATTACAGCGATGTGCATCTGGACGACGCGCGCGGCGCGCTCACGCGTCTGTACACCGCGCTCAAGGATGTGACGCCCGATGCGGGCGAGCTCGACTGGAACGAAGCGCATGCGCAGCGTTTCCAGGCGGCGATGAATGACGATTTCAATACGCCTGTGGCCATCTCGGTGTTGTTCGAGCTGGCGACCGAAGTGAACCGCACGCACGACGCGGTGCTGGCGCGCCAGTTGCAGCGCCTCGCGCGCGTGCTCGGCGTGCTCGTGCGCGAACCGCGTGCGTTCCTGCAGCAGGCTGCGGGTGCGCAAGACGCGGGCGCGCTCGACGTGGCGGCGATCGAAGCACAGATCGCTGCGCGCACGGCGGCCAAGCAGGCGAAACAGTATGCCGAGGCGGACCGGATTCGTGCCGAACTGCTCGATGCCGGTGTAGCGCTCGAAGACAAACCGGGCGGATTGACCGAGTGGCGCCGCGTGTGAGCGGGCTGTCCAGTTTCCACTGATCGATTCGCGAGGCAGGAGGCAGGATGGCAACGGCCACGAAGACGCAGGCCAGGCGGTCTGCGTCGCTAACGGGCGCGGCAGGCGACGAAACGAGCCAGGCCGCACGACGCGGGGCGCGCAGTGGCGCGCTCGCGGCGCAGCAGGAAGCCGAAGCCGCGAAAGCGGCCGGCGCGAAGAAGGCCACAGTAAAAACAGGTTCCGCACGCGGCGCAAAGGCGCAGGTGCAGGCCGACGGTGATGCACATGCGCTCAATGGTGCGGCGAAGCCGTCGCGCGCGAAGGCCAACGGCGCCACCATCGACATGGCGCCCGTCGCGCAGACGGAAAGCGCAGGCGATGCGGCGCAGGCTACGGCTGCGCCCGAAGTCGTGCGCCCCGACTACTGGGACAAGGCGTGCGCCGATCTGGTCAAGCGCGACCGCATTCTCAAGAAACTGATTCCGAAGTTCGGCCCTGTTCATCTGATGAGCAGCGACGACCCGTTCGTCACGCTCGCACGATCGGTGGTCGGTCAGCAGATTTCGACGGCTGCGGCGCAGGCGCTGTGGAAACGCGTGGAAGCCGCGTGTCCGAAGCTCGTGCCGCAGCAGTTCATCAAGCTCGGCCACGAAAAGCTCGCGGCGTGCGGGCTGTCCAAACGCAAGACGGAATACATCCTCGATCTCGCGCAGCACTTCGTATCCGGTGCGCTCCACGTGGGCAAGTGGACCACGATGGACGACGAAGACGTGATCGCCGAACTCACGGCCATCCGCGGCATCGGCCGCTGGACCGCCGAGATGTTCCTGATCTTCAATCTCGCGCGCCCGAATGTGTTGCCGCTCGACGATCTGGGGCTGATCCAGGCGATCAGCGTCAATTACTTCAGCGGCGAACCCGTCACGCGCAGCGAAGCGCGCGAAGTGGCGGCCAACTGGGAGCCGTGGCGAACCGTCGCAACGTGGTATATGTGGCGCAGCCTCGAACACGCTTGAGAGCAGGGCGCCGGTGCAGGGCTGCGCGATTCGTCAGGCGCAGCGGTTCCGGCCCTTCTTAAACAGCTTACTGTTTCCTCAGAATTTTCCTATCGTTACAAGAAGTCGATAGTTCCGCTCCGATTTCGACGTCGGCTGGCGCGGGTAGAATACGCGCTGCCGCAAAGTGCAAGGATTCCAACACATGAAAACCACGTTTCTGGATTTCGAACAGCCGATCGCTGAACTCGAAGCGAAGATCGAAGAACTGCGCTTCGTTCAGGACGACTCGGCCGTCGATATTTCGGAAGAGATCGATCGCCTGTCGAAGAAGAGCCAGCAGCTCACGAAGGACCTCTACGCAAACCTGAGCCCGTGGCAGGTTTCGCAGATCGCGCGTCATCCGCAACGCCCGTACACGCTCGACTACGTGAACGAGCTGTTCACCGATTTTCACGAACTCCATGGCGACCGTTCGTTCGCCGACGACCTCTCGGTCGTGGGCGGCCTCGCGCGCTTCAATGGCCAGCCGTGCATGATCATCGGCCACCAGAAGGGCCGTGACACGAAGGAGCGCGCTGCGCGTAACTTCGGCATGCCGCGTCCGGAAGGCTATCGCAAGGCCGAACGCCTGATGCGTCTGGCCGAGAAGTTCGGCCTGCCGATCTTCACGTTCGTCGACACGCCGGGCGCGTACCCGGGCATCGGCGCGGAAGAGCGCGGCCAGTCGGAAGCGATCGGCCACAATCTTTACGTGATGGCCGAGCTGAAGACGCCGATCATCACCACGATCATCGGTGAAGGCGGTTCGGGCGGTGCGCTTGCGATCGCCGTCGCCGACACGGTCATGATGCTGCAGTTCTCGACCTATTCGGTGATCTCGCCGGAAGGCTGCGCGTCGATTCTGTGGAAGAGCGCCGCGAAGGCGCCGGACGCAGCCGAAGCGCTGGGCCTCACGGCTCACCGCCTGAAGGCGCTGAACCTGATCGACAAGATCGTCAACGAGCCGCTCGGCGGCGCGCATCGCGATCCGAAGGGTATGGCCGCGCTGCTGCGCCGCGCGCTGTCCGACTCGCTGCGCCAGTTCCAGGGCATGAGCATTGCCGAACTCAAGGAGCGTCGTTTCGAGCGCCTGATGGCTTACGGCAAGTACAAGGAAACGACGCCGGGCGCGTAAGGCGCACGACGTCATCACTGCAGCCGGCGCGCGAGCGCCGTCAACACGTGACTGCCCATTCCGATTCCAGCGCCGGGCGCATCCTTCGCGATGCGCTCGGCGTTGTGCTTTCTGCGCTGCCCGACGATGCGCGTATCGCCATTGCGTATAGCGGCGGCCTCGATTCTTCGGTGCTGCTCGATGCGGCGGTGCGCGCTGTCGGCGCGGCGCGGCTCGTTGCGCTTCACGTGCATCACGGCCTGAGTCCGAACGCCGATGCCTGGCTTGCGCACTGCAAAGCCACGGCGCTGGCCTATGGCGTGAGCTTCGACGCGCGCTGCGTGAGCGTGGCGCACGACGATCCCGCAGGTGTGGAAGCGGCTGCGCGCGATGCGCGTTATCGTGCGCTCGACGCGATGTGCGCCGCGCACGACGCGCAATCGCTCTGGCTTGCCCAGCACGCCGACGATCAGGCCGAAACCGTGCTGTTGCAATTGCTGCGTGGCGCAGGCCTGGCGGGACTCGCCGCGATGGCGCCGGTGCGATCGGTCGCGGGCGGCGTGCCGCGCGTGCGGCCGTTGCTGGGTTTGTTGCGCGCGCAACTTGAGCGCTATGCGCACACGTACGATCTGCGCTGGATCGAAGACGAATCGAACGCCGATACGCGCTACGCGCGCAACGCATTGCGGCATGACGTGATGCCGGCGCTCTCCGCGCATTTCCCGGGTTTTCGCGAGGCGCTGGCGCGCACGGCCGCGCATGCGGCATCGGCGCAAGGTCTGCTCGACGAACTCGCCCGCATCGATCTTGAGGCCGCGCGCACCGATCATCCCGAAGCGTTGTCCCATGCCGCGCTCATCGCGCTCGACGATACGCGCGCGCTCAATCTGCTGCGTTACTGGATGCGTAGCCTGGGATTGCCCGCCGCTTCCACCGCGCGTCTCGCCGATGTGTTGCGTCAGTTGCGCGCCATTGCCCGCGAAGGCGAAGACCACGCGCTAAGAGTCGATCACGCGGGTCGTACGCTGCGTTGCTATCGCGGCGAGGTGTTTTGGGACGAAGCGCGTGCAGCGTCGGCTTCTGTGCCGGGCGCAGGCGAGGGCGCTAGACGCGAACCCGTGCAACTGAACTGGCGTGGCGAAGAAATCTGGCGTCTGCCGCATTGGCGCGGCACTTATGTGTTTGCGGCCGCCGACGAAAACGACCCGGACGCAGTGCCCGCAGCCGTGCTCCAGCGCGCGCCGCTGGTGGCGCGTGAGCGCGAAGGCGGCGAGCGTCTGCGCGACGAAGCCGCGAACCTGAGTCGGACACTCAAGAACCTGTTCCAGTCGCGCGGCGTGCCTGCGTGGGAGCGCGATGTGCCGCTGCTCTATAGCGGCGACACGTTGCTGTTCGTGCCCCGCATCGGCGTGAACCGGTCGGCGTTTGGCGAAGCGGGCGCAGCGCGACCGCAGACGTGGCGCCGCATCGAATGGCGCGAAGATCTGCAGATCGCCTGAGCGGATTCGGCGTGCGAAGTCTGGAGCGCCGCCGCGCGGCATGATCGGCAAATCCTGCCGATGTCGCGCAAGGCTCGCGCGGCGCTGTTGGTGGAACGCCGCAAATCCTTGCCGCACAAGCCTTTTTGGCTTCCCGTCGGCCAATTTCGTCTTGTAATTTTGACCTCGATCGGGTAGGGTTAGTTGTTTGTCCAGCCCGCTTTTTCGCGTTCACGGACGCCGTCAAAAGCGGCGCACTTCCCTGAAGGCGCGATTTTTCCTTCGAGCGGTATCCGACGATTGCAAGGACGTCGTAGCGGTGTGCGGGCGGAACGCGAACCAGCGTGGCTTCGTGCTTCCGGGGCAAATTCCGCGTGTGCTGCACGCGCCAAGCCGCTGCCGCGGTCCGGTTCCCTGGTCTTCCACGGCCTCACCGTCTCTCCGGCAGCACCGTCTTCGGTGCGCCAGCGCGGTAACATCTCCAGTTCAGAACGACAATGGCACTCATCGTACACAAATACGGCGGCACCTCGATGGGCTCGGTGGAGCGCATCAAGAACGTTGCCAAGCGCGTTGCCAAATGGCACAAGGCCGGCCACAAGATGGTCGTCGTGCCCTCGGCGATGTCCGGCGAAACCAATCGTCTGCTCGGTCTCGCGAAAGAACTTTCGCCGCAGCCGAATCCGCGCGAGCTCGACATGATTGCGTCGACCGGCGAACAGGTGAGCGTCGGTCTGCTCTCGATCGCGCTGCAGGATGCGGGCGTGGACGCCATCAGCTACACCGGCTGGCAAGTGCCCGTCAAAACGGATAGCGCCTTCACGAAAGCGCGCATCAACGACATCGACGGCGAACGCGTGCTGGCCGATCTCGACGCCGGCAAGGTGGTCGTGATCACGGGCTTCCAGGGCATCGACCCCGAAGGCCACATCACCACGCTCGGCCGTGGCGGCTCGGATACCTCGGCGGTCGCGGTGGCGGCTGCACTCAAGGCCGACGAATGTCTGATCTACACCGACGTGGACGGCGTGTACACGACCGACCCGCGCGTGGTGGACGACGCACGGCGCCTCGACCGCATCACTTTCGAAGAGATGCTGGAAATGGCCAGCCTCGGCTCGAAGGTGCTGCAGATCCGCTCGGTCGAATTCGCGGGCAAGTATCAGGTGAAGACGCGTGTGCTCTCCAGCCTGACCGACCCGATGATGGACCTCGACGCGGAAATGAAGTCGGGCACCCTGATCACTTTTGAAGAAGACGAGACCATGGAAAAAGCAGTCATCTCGGGTATCGCGTTCCAGCGCGACGAGGCCCGCATCATCGTGGCCGGCGTGCCCGACAAGCCCGGCATCGCGTATCAGATCCTCGGCCCGGTGGCGGACGCGAACATCGACGTCGACATGATCATCCAGAACCAGAGCGTGGACGGCAAGACCGACTTCACGTTCACGGTGCCGCGCGGCGACTACCAGCGCGCAGTCGACGTGCTCACGAACACCGTGCAGGGTCACGTGAGCGCGGAGAAGGTGCTCGGCGACGCGAAGGTCTCGAAGGTGTCGGTGGTTGGCGTGGGCATGCGTTCGCACGTTGGTGTGGCGAGCAAGATGTTCCGCACGCTGTCGGAGGAGGGCATCAACATCCAGATGATCTCGACGTCGGAAATCAAGATCTCGGTCTTGATCGACGAGAAGTATATGGAGCTCGCCGTGCGCGCGCTGCATAAGGCATTCGAGCTCGAACAGGCTTGATGTAACGGCGGCGTGACGGCCGGCCAGGTCATTCTGGACGCTGTGCGAGAGGGGTTTTGAACTGCTCGACGCACTCGCTAAAAAAAGTTAGCAAAAAAAGCGTCTAATGAATTGACCGATCGGCTTTAACCCGCTATTATCTTGGCTTCGTTGCGCTGCCTCCCTGGCGCCAACGTAGTTTTCGGGAGACGTGGCCGAGAGGTCGAAGGCACTCCCCTGCTAAGGGAGCATCTGGGCCAAAACCTGGATCGAGGGTTCGAATCCCTCCGTCTCCGCCAGTAAAATGGCGGTGGAAACCCCGCAAGTCTCGGCTTGCGGGGTTTTTCTTTTTCCGCGTCCATTTCCTGCGGTTTTCGCGATGCAGATTCTGCGCTTCTGTAGGACTGCGGGACTTTCTCCTTCTTCGAACTGACGAGCGCCGAGCCACGCGTGCAGACGTTTTACTATCGTCGATCAAGATGGTTCGGAATCCGAATTGAAGCGGTGCGGGACGCTTCACGCGCGGATGAGCAGGCGAAATATCCAGGAAGGTCGCTTGTAAGCGGTTCGGCAGGCATATCGCATGCTGCCGTAGGCTTCGGTTGCGTCTTTGCATCTCATCGGCGTCACATCTGCGGACCTGCTCACGTTCGATGCGCGAGCGATGCTATTCTCCCGGTCGCCGTCTTGAAAACGCCGTGGGTGCAGTGCGCAAACGCTTGCTTTGAGAGATGGCATGCGCGCCCGATTGGGCAATTGAGCCGCAACAAGAGGGCAACAAAAGCGGTTTCTGGACAAGCCATCCAGCGATGCGTCGACCCGATGTAACGAGACGTTACCCAGGCGAATGCATCGTGCTTTTGTGCATCAGTTATTACAAAGTTGAAATACGCGGGCTGGGGAGCCTGCGCTATATTGGCTTCAACAAAACATCAACCCCAAAAGGTGAGTCCATGAAGTTCGCTCGTGTTGTTGCAATGCTGCTCGGGGGCTTGGCTATCGGTGCGTCGAGCGCGGCCTTCGCTGGCGTGAGCGTCGGTGTCAACATCGGTATTCCGGCCCCGGTTTATGTCGCTCCGCAGCCGGTCTATGCTCCGCCGCCTCCGCCGCCCGTCGTTTATCAGCCTGCGCCGGTGTATGCCGCGCCCGCAGTCGTGATCGGCTGGCACGGCGACCGTTACTGGGATGGCCGCCGCTACTGGGGCCGTGACGACTGGTATCGCCATCACGGCGGTGGTTACGGCCCGGGCCGTGGCCATGGTTGGGATCACGGTGGCCCGCCGCCGGGACATTGGCGCTAAGCCGATCAGAATTGAAAAAGCCGCTTTTCAAAGCGGCTTTTTTGTTTTCCGATGCCGTTGCGTGTGCAACGAATTCGGTTTTGCTTCTTTCTGCTATTCGCCCAGATGCGCCATGCCGCCCACCACGGCGTTGAAGCCCGCATCGACGTGCACGATCTCGGCCGTCACGCCGCCTGCAAGATCGGAAAGCAGGAATGCGGCTGTATTGCCGACCTGTTCGATCGTCACATTGCGTTGCAACGGCGCATTGTGTTCGACGAAATCGAGAATCTTCCCGAAGCTCTTGATCCCGCTGGCGGCAAGCGTCTTGATCGGGCCGGCCGAAATGCCGTTCACGCGCACGCCTTGCGCGCCCAGCGAGACCGCGAGATAACGCACGCTCGCTTCGAGCGAGGCTTTGGCGAGCCCCATCGTGTTGTAGTTCGGAATCGCGCGCTCCGCACCGAGGTAGGTGAGCGTGAGCAGCGCGGCGTTATTCGCGAGCATTGGCTGCGCGGCTTTGGCGAGTGCGGGGAAGCTATAAGCGGAGATATCGTGCGCGATGCGAAAGTTCTCGCGCGTCATGCCTTCGAGAAAGTCGCCGGCAATCGCTTCGCGTGGCGCGAAGCCGATCGAATGCACCAGGCCGTCGAGCGTGTCCCAATGCTGTTTGAGATCGGCAAACAGCGCGTCGATCTGGGCATCGTCGGCGACGTCGCAAGGGAAAATCAGATCGCTGTCGAACTCTCGCGCGAATTCCGTGATGCGCTCCTTGAAGCGCTCGCCCACATACGTGAACGCCAGTTCCGCGCCTTCGCGCCTGCAAGCCTGCGCGATGCCATAGGCGATTGACCGGTTCGACAACAGGCCGGTCAGCAGGATACGTTTGCCAGCGAGAAAGCCCATGATTGCTCCTGATCGGAAACGATACATTCGGGACATCGCGCGCCGGGTAGGGCGCAGCCGCGCGGTTTGGGTAAAATTCTCTCACACTAGACCTGGCACCCCGGACACCCACCGATCTATGACGACAGGAACGCGAGGCAGGACAGCGCAGGCGGCGCAACGAGCAACGAGTCCTGCCTGGTGGCGGCGCGCAGCGTCGGTCCAGCGGGCGCTGCTCGCCATGAGCGCGGCGTGTGCGCTGTGCTGGATCACGATGCCCGCCGCGCACGCGGTCTACGCGATCGCGCAATACGGCGAGCCGAAATACCCGGCCGATTTCAAGCACTTCGATTACGTGAACCCGGACGCGCCCAAAGGCGGCACGCTGGTACTCGCGAATCCGGACCGCTCGACGAGCTTCGACAAGTTCAATCCCTTCACCTTGCGTGGCAATGTCGCGCCGGGCATCGGCATGCTGTTCGAGAGCCTGACGACCGGCAGCATGGACGAAGTGGCGTCCGCCTACGGCCTGCTTGCCGACGATATCGACGTCGCGCCCGATCGTCTTTCGGTCACGTTCCATATCAATCCGCGCGCGCGCTTTTCGAATGGCGATGCCGTTACCGCCGCCGACGTGAAGTTCTCGCTCGACACGCTCAAGAGCCGCCAGGCCGCGCCGTCGATGCAGGCTTACTACAGCGATATCGTGCGCGCCGTGGTGGTCGATCCGGCTACGATCCGCTTCGAGTTTCGCACCAACAATCGCGAGTTGCCGCTGATCGCGGGCGGCCTGCCGGTGTTTTCGCACAAGTGGGGACTGCGAGCGGACGGCACGCGTATCGCGTTCGATCAACTCGCGTTCGAGGAGCCGATCGGCAGCGGACCGTATGTGATCGACCGTTATTCGAACGGCCGCACGATCACCTATAAGCGCGATGCGAACTACTGGGGCAAGGATCTGCCCGTGCGCGTGGGCCAGAATAACTTCGAACGCATCGTCTACAAGCTCTATTCCGATGATGTCGCGCGGCTCGAAGCGTTCAAGGCAGGCGAATACGACGCGCTGGTCGAATACGTCGCACGCAACTGGGTGCGGCGCGATATCGGCAAGAAGTTCGATAGCGGCGAACTGGTGAAGCACGAGTTTCCACAACATAACGGCACCGGCATGCAGGGCTACGTCATCAACCTGCGCAAGCCGCAGTTGCAGGACGTGCGTGTGCGCCAGGCGCTCGACCTCGCGCTCGATTTCCAGTGGCTCAATCGCATGCTGTTCTATAGCCAGTATCGGCGGATCGATAGCTGGTTTGTGAATACCGATCTGCAGGCCAAAGGCACGCCTTCGCCAGGCGAGATGGCGCTGCTCGAACCGTTGCGCAAGCAACTGGACCCGGCCGTGTTCGGGCCGCCGCCTGCGCAGCCGGATACGAATGCGCCGGGGTCGCTGCGCGCGAATCTGCTCAAGGCGCGCGCGCTGCTGGCCGATGCGGGCTGGACTTATCGCGACGGCGCGCTGCGTAACGCCAAAGGCGAGCCGTTCGTGATCGAAGTGCTCGACGATACGGCCGCCTCCGCGCAATGGGCGCCGATCATGGCGCAGTACACGCAGGCACTGGCGCGTCTGGGTATCCGCGTGAACTATCGGTCGGTGGATTTCGCGTTGTACCAGAAGCGCCTCGACGACTTCGACTTCGATCTCACCACCATCAAATTTCCCGACGTGCAGGTGCCCGGCGCGGAGCAGCTCGACCGCTTCGGCAGCAAGGCCGCGGGCGAGTCGGGCTCGGGCAATCTGATCGGGCTGAAGTCGCCTGCCGTGGACGCGATCATCAAGGCGTTGATGCAGGCGCAGACCCGCGAGCAGTTGCTCGACGCCACGCACGCGCTCGACCGGGTGCTGATGCACGGCTACTATGTGGTGCCGCAGTGGTACAGCGCGACGCATCGGGTGGCCTATAAAAACACGCTCGCGTATCCGGCGACGTTGCCGCTGTACTATGGCGCGGTCGACTGGATCATCTCGACGTGGTGGCGCAAGCCAGCACAGCCATCGCCACAGCCGGCGCAGCACTGATCATCTTCGAAGCGAGCACAGAATCATGTGGAGCTACATCGTCAAACGCCTGCTGCTGATGATCCCGACGCTGCTCGGCGTACTTACGCTGACTTTCGCCGTGATCCAGTTCGTGCCGGGCGGACCCGTCGAACAGGCGGTGCGCGATCTGCGCCGCGGCGCGGAGCAGGGCATGCCGTTCGGCATGCGCGCGCATTCGGGCGTGGACGCGCAACAGATCGCGCAACTCAAGCAGCTCTATGGTTTCGATAAACCGCCGCTGCAACGCTATTTCCTGATGCTCGGCCGCTTCGCGCGCTTCGATCTCGGGCAGAGCTATTTCCATCATCAGAGCGTGTGGTCGCTGGTGGTGTCGAAGCTGCCGGTGTCGATCAGCATCGGCTTGTGGACCTTCTTTCTGACCTATCTGATATCGGTGCCGTTGGGGATCGCCAAGGCGGTGCGCAACGGCTCGCGCTTCGATCTCGTCACGAGTCTGGTCGTGCTGATCGGCTACGCGATTCCGGGCTTTGTGCTGGGCGTGCTGCTGCTCGTGCTGTTCGGCGGCGGCACTTTCCTGCAACTGTTCCCGCTGCGCAATCTCACTTCCGACGACTGGGACACGCTTTCGCTCGGCGGCAAGATCCTCGATTACCTCTGGCACATCGCGCTGCCGGTGACGGCTTCGGTCGTCGGCAGTTTCGCCGTGACGACGATGCTCACCAAGAACGCCTTCCTCGAAGAGATTCGCCGCCAGTACGTGCTGACCGCGCGCGCGAAGGGTTTGTCCGAGCGCACGGTGCTCTGGAAACACGTGTTCCGCAATGCCTTGCTGCCGCTCGTGGTGGGTTTTCCGGCGGCGTTTATCGGCGCGTTCTTTACGGGCAGTCTGCTGATCGAAACGTTGTTTTCGCTCGATGGCCTGGGTCTGCTGTCGTACGAGTCGGTGGTGCGGCGCGACTATCCGGTCGTGCTGGGCACGCTGTATCTGTTTACGCTGATCGGCCTGCTGACCAAGCTGATTTCCGATCTTTGCTATGTGTGGGTCGATCCCCGCATCCAATTCGAACAACTGGAGCGCTGAGTTGAACCGAGTCCGCACCGGCGCCGAACCCGACCTGCGTACCGAAAGCGTGCGCGCCTTCAAATCGCCCACGCCCGCGCGGCGCGTCTGGCTGCGCTTCAAGCAGCAACGGCTGGGCTACTGGAGCCTGATTATTTTTATCGTCGCGTTTGCGGCGAGTCTGGCCGGCCCGCTCTGGTGCAACGACAAGCCGATCGTCGTGCGCTACGAAGGCCATCTGTATTTCCCGCTTTTCAAGGATTATCCGGAAACGGCCTTCGGCGGCGATTTCCCCACGCCCGCCGATTATCTCGATCCGTATATCCGCCATCGCTTCGACGCGCCCGGCAACTTCGCGCTCTATCCGCCGAATCCGTATTACTACGACACGCTCAACTATTTCTCGAAGGTGCCGAACCCCGCGCCGCCGTCGCGCCAGAACTGGCTCGGCACCGATGCGAGCGGGCGCGATCTGTTTGCGCGGCTGCTGTACGGCTTCAAGGTGTCGGTGGAATTCGGCCTCGTGCTCACGGCGATCGGCACCTTCCTCGGTGTGCTGGCGGGCGCGTTTCAGGGTTACTTCGGCGGGCGCATCGATATCGTCGGGCAGCGCCTGATCGAAATATGGAGCGCGTTGCCGGAGCTGTATCTGCTGATCATTTTCGCGTCGATTTTCGAGCCGGGTTTCATTTTGCTGATCGTGCTGCTGTCGCTGTTCGGCTGGATCGGCTTGTCCGATTACGTGCGCGCCGAATTTCTGCGCAATCGCAATCAGGACTATGTGATCGCCGCGCGCGCGATGGGGCTGTCGAACTGGCAGATCATCTGGCGTCACGTGCTGCCGAACAGTCTCACGCCCGTCATCACGTTCCTGCCGTTTCGCATGAGCGGATCGATTCTCGCGCTCACGAGCCTCGATTTTCTGGGGCTGGGCGTGCCGCCGCCCACGCCGAGCCTTGGCGAACTGCTCGCGCAGGGCAAGGGCAATCTGGATGCCTGGTGGATTTCGATGTCGACGTTCGGCGTGCTGGTCGTCACGCTGCTGCTGCTGACCTTCATGGGCGATGCGCTGCGCAACGCGCTCGACACGCGCATCTCCGACGCCATGAAAGCCGGAGGCAATCAATGAGCGCGTTGCCTGAAACGATCGACGCGCCGCTGCTGTCGATCGAACATTTGAGCGTGCGCTTTGGCGACACGCTTGCCGTCGACGATATCGCGCTGGCGATTGGCCGTGGGGAGCGCGTGGCGCTGGTGGGCGAATCGGGTTCCGGCAAGACCGTGACGGCGCTGGCGATCCTGCGCCTTTTGAGCGATGCGCGCATCGAAGGCGCGATTCGCCTGGACGGCGACGATCTGCTCGCGAAAAGCGAGCGCGCGATGCGCGGCCTGCGCGGCAACGACATCGCCATGATCTTCCAGGAGCCGATGACGGCGCTCAATCCGCTGTACACGATCGGCGAGCAGATTGCCGAAACCATCGTGCTGCACGACGGCGTGACGAAAAAGGCGGCCTACGAGCAGGCGGTCGGGTTGCTGGAGCGCACCGGAATTCCCGAGCCGCGCCGGCGCATTTTCAGCTATCCGCATCAGCTTTCGGGCGGGCAGCGGCAGCGCGTGATGATCGCGATGGCGCTGGCGTGCCGTCCGCGCCTGTTGCTGGCGGACGAGCCCACCACGGCGCTCGACGTGACGATACGCGGCCAGATCGTCGATCTGTTGCTCGAACTGCAGCGCGAGGAAGCCGCGCGGCGCGGCATGTCCGTGCTGCTGATCACGCACGATCTGAACCTCGTGCGCCGCTTCGCGCAGCGCGTGGCCGTGATGGAGAAGGGCCGGCTGGTGGAGACCGGCACGGTCGAGCAGATTTTCGAGGCGCCGCAGCACCCGTACACGCAGCGGCTGATCGCCAGCCGCCCCGAGCGCAACGTGCTGCCGGTGTTGCCGATCGCGCCCGTGCTGCTCGAAGCGAAAGACGTGAGCGTCGATTTCGCGACGAAGCTGCCGGGCTTCAAGGGCTGGTGGACGCGTGGCCGTTTTCGCGCGGTCAACGACGCGAGCATTTCGGTGCGCCAGGGCGAGACGCTGGGTATCGTCGGTGAATCGGGGTCGGGCAAATCGACACTGGCGATGGCCTTGTTGGGTCTGCAACGAACCGCGGGCGGCGCTGTGGACTTCCAGGGGCGCGCGCTCGCGAGTTATCAGGGCCGCGACAAGCTGGGTCTGCGCGCCCATCTGCAGGTGGTCTTTCAGGACCCGTTCAGTTCGCTTTCGCCGCGTCAGACCATCGAGCGCATCGTAGGGGAGGGGCTCGGGCTACATCGGCCCGACCTGTCCGCCGACGAAAGGCGCAAGCGCATTGTTGCGGTGCTGCGTGAAGTGGGTCTCGACCGCACGGCGCTGCAACGTTATCCGCACGAATTTTCCGGCGGCCAGCGCCAGCGCATTGCCATCGCGCGCACGCTGGTGCTGGAGCCGCGCGTGATCGTGCTCGACGAACCGACCAGCGCGCTCGACGTGTCGATCCAGCAGCAGGTTTTGCGATTGTTGACGGATCTGCAACGCAAGTACAACCTGGGCTACGTGTTTATCAGCCACGACCTGGCCGTGATCGGGGCAATGGCGCACCGTGTTGCCGTCATGCAGAACGGCGCCATCGTCGAAGCCGGAGATGTAACAAAAATCTTTGACGACCCCACGCATCCTTACACGCGAAAGTTGCTGAAAGCCGCCTTCGACCGTTGAACCTTCGAGGAACTTTAGAGGGATTTTTGGTGAAATTCACCAATGAGGTGCGCGTCGCGATTGTATTTTTCTATTTGTTTTGACACACAAATACTATCTGGCTAGTATCGTCCAAACTTTTCTTCTAACTCCCTGATTTACGGGCAATTTCTACCGACCCATGCAGCACCGATACCTGACCCAGGCTTGCACGCGAGTCGTCGCCGGCATGTTCATCGGCGTACTGATGGCCGCAGCTAACGGCGCGTTTGCCGACGAAGCTAGCAGCTTTAACCAGAATGTCTCATTCGCCCCGGCTAACCAGGCGAATTCGCAGTCGCTCCCGCAAGCGCAAACCGCTATCCAGAACGCACCGTCGAGCACGCAATCCGCTCCGGCTCCGTCCGATGGCGGCGGCGCACGCGCTTTCCTGTCCGGCATGGCTGGCAAGGCAGGCGACGTTGTCGTTGGCGCCCTGAATATGATTGGCGTGCGTTACCGCTGGGGCGGCAACACGCCGGATTCGGGCCTCGATTGCAGCGGCTTCGTGCGCTACGTGTTCCAGGATACGCTCGGCATGAACCTGCCGCGCCGTGCCGAGGAAATGAGCCGTGTCGGCGAAAAGGTGAGCATGAGCAACCTGAAGCCGGGCGACCTCGTGTTCTTCAACACGATGCGCCGCACGTTCTCGCACGTGGGCATCTACATCGGCGACAACAAGTTCGTGCACTCGCCGTCCACCGGCAGCACGATCCGCGTCGACGATCTGGACGACGGCTACTGGGAAAAGCGTTTCACGGGCGCTCGCCGTATCGAGACCTCGTTCACGCCGGACCAGCAGCAAAGCCTCAAGCAACGCGTAAGCGCGCAGTTCGATACGACCGGCGGCAACTGATCGCGGTCTTCAAGGCGGGATCTGGCTGAGGGAATCGGCCTAACGATCCGGCGCATAAAAAAGCCTGCTTCATCGAAGCAGGCTTTTTTGCGTCTGGCGCGCCGAAAATGCTCAGGCTTGCGCGCTACGTGCGGCAGCCAGCTTGCGCTCGATTTCCGCCGCCGCGCGCGCACCGGCTTCTTCGCCCGCGAGAATCGCCGCGTTGCGCTGCGTGAAGTCGCTGCTCGACATGGCGTTCAGACTCGGGCGGATCACGACGTCGGCGTATTTGTCGAGCTCGTAGGTCTTGATCGACTGGCCCATGATCGTGAACGTCTGCATCAGCACGTCGAACTGGCTGAGCGTCGAAGCCGATTCCGGGCGCGACGAAATATCCACCGCGATCACGAAATCCGCGCCCATTTTCTTCGCGAACGAAGCCGGGACCGGGCTGACCAGACCGCCGTCGACGTATTCATGGCCGCCAATCTTTACCGGTTCGAAAATCGACGGAATGCTGCACGACGCGCGCACCGCGATGCCGGTGTTGCCGCGCTGGAACAGGATCGGCTGGCCCGACTGCAGATCGGTGGAGACAACGCCCAGCGGCTTGTTCATCTTCTCGATCGGGCGGTCGTGAAGAGTCGTGTTGAGGAAGTTCTGCAGTGCTACGCCCTGCAGGATGCCACGCGTGCGGAACGGCATGGCCCAGTCGCTGATCGAGGCTTCGTCCATCGTCAGCGCGAGTTTGTTGAGCGCGAAACCGTTCATGCCCGAGGCGTAGAGCGCGGCGACCACCGAACCCGCGCTTGTTCCCGTCACCAGATCGACCTGGATGTTGCGCGCCTCCAGCGCCTTGATCACGCCGATATGCGCGAATCCGCGCGCCGCGCCGCCGCCCAGTGCGAGACCCACGCGGATCGGGCGCTGCGTGCGTGCGACCGGCGGCGGGGCGACCTGCGGCTTGTTCTCGGGCGATTGCGCGCCGGTCGTGCAGGCCGCGAGCACGCTGGACGCAGCCGCGAGCGAAAAGTGGCGGCGGCGCAGCGAGAAGGTCGAGGGTGCGGCGGCGGATGACCCGGAATCGTTCTGCAAATCGGATTGCGAGGCGGGGGACCGCAAGGCGGGCTTCGAACTGGGCTTCAAGCAATTTCTCCAGGCGGCGCGTAGGCAGGCTGAGCGTGTGATGCGCGCCGCATTTGTTCTGGCGGCCCGCGTGGGCGGACCGATTCCAGCCGGCGAGGGGCCGGCGCGCCGACATCATAAGGCAAAGCGCGAAGCCTGCACGTCTTGTGCATGTAACGCGATGTGACGCGCATAAATAGTGCGATTTTGTGTTCCTGGAGACCGGTAAACGGCTGGAACGCCGCCTGAATCGGCCAGTCATTTGCCCCCCTTGCCCAGGGACGGTCGATCCGCCGTGCGGCGGGTATAATCCTGTCTCTAATTTTCCCGGTTTTTTCGTTCGCCTTCGGCGCCGCGCCGTGCAGACCAGCGAGCCGATGCCGCTCGTTGAATTGCCACTGCAGCGGCCTGCGCCGCGAACCTTCGCCGTCCACCGCCGGCCGGATCGGTCCGCTTCCTTCGCTGTGAAGCGGCGCGTACCGGCCGCGAGGCGGCATCGTCCTCGAGTATTCGCCCATGACCACGACTCCCGTCCGTACCCGTTTCGCGCCGAGCCCGACCGGCTTCATCCACCTCGGCAACATCCGCTCCGCGCTTTATCCGTGGGCCTTCGCGCGCCACAACAAAGGCATTTTCGTGCTGCGGATCGAGGACACCGACGTCGAGCGTTCGTCCACCGAAGCCGTGGACGCGATCATCGAAGGCATGGCCTGGCTCGGCCTCGATTTCGACGAAGGCCCGTTCTACCAGATGCAGCGCATGGACCGTTATCGCGAAGTGCTCGCGCAGATGGAGCAGCAGGGCCTCGTGTACCCGTGCTACATGTCGACCGAAGAGCTCGACGCACTGCGCGAACGTCAGCGTGAAGCCGGCGAAAAGCCGCGCTACGACGGCACGTGGCGCCCGGAACCGGGCAAGGTGCTGCCGACGCCGCCCGCAGGCGTGCAGCCCGTGCTGCGCTTTCGCAACCCGCTGACGGGCGTGGTGGCATGGGATGACGCCGTGAAGGGCCGCGTCGAAATCTCGAACGAAGAACTCGACGACCTCGTGATCGCGCGCCCGGACGGCACGCCCACGTACAACTTCTGCGTGGTGGTGGACGACCTCGACATGAAGATCACGCACGTGATCCGTGGCGACGACCACGTCAACAACACGCCGCGCCAGATCAACATCCTGCGCGCGCTCGGCGGCGAGCCACCGGTCTACGCCCACCTGCCGACCGTGCTGAACGAGCAGGGCGAGAAGATGAGCAAGCGCCACGGCGCGATGAGCGTGATGGGTTACCGCGACGCCGGCTATCTGCCGGAAGCGGTGCTGAACTATCTGGCGCGTCTGGGCTGGTCGCATGGCGATGCGGAAGTGTTCACCTGCGAGCAGTTCGTCGACTGGTTCGATCTGGATCACCTCGGCAAGTCGCCGGCCCAGTACGACCACAACAAGCTGAACTGGCTCAACAACCACTACCTGAAGAGCGTCGATAACGCGCGTCTGGCCGGGCTGACCCGACCGTTCCTCGCCGAACTGGGTGTGGACGCCGCCGCGCTGGCGCAGGGCGCGCCGCTCGAAGGCGTGGTCGCGCTCTTCAAGGATCGCGCCAATACGATCAAGGAAGTGGCCGAAAGCGCAACGATGTTCTATCGCGAGCCGCAGCCGGAAGCCGAAGCGCTTACGCAGCACGTCACGGACGCCGTGCGTCCGGCACTGGCCGATCTGCTCGCGGCGCTCAAGGGCGCGCAGTGGGAGAAGGCGGAGATCTCGGCTGCATTCAAGGCGACGCTCGCCACGCACAAGCTCAAGATGCCGCAACTGGCGATGCCGGTGCGCCTCTTCGTGGCAGGCACGACGCACACCCCGGCGATCGACGCGGTGCTCGAATTGTTTGGCCGTGACGTGGTGCTGAGCCGCATCGAAAAGGGTATTTCTGCGGCTGTGTAAAAAAATTGAAGTTTTTCTTGCTCTGGCACTAGCGCCGGGGCAAGAAGTCCTGTAGTATTCGGTCTCCTCTGAACGGGGAACGCAAGAAAAGCAGCAGATCTTGCGAAAAGTACCTCGAATCAAGCAACGAAGTTTCGCCAAAACTTCAAAGCGTAGTAAAAAAATGATTCGAAAGTGCTTGACAAGCGAAAAAATGCAGTTTAAAATTTCGCTTCTGTTTTGCAAGGGGGTATAGCTCAGCTGGGAGAGCGCTTGCATGGCATGCAAGAGGTCAGCGGTTCGATCCCGCTTACCTCCACCAACAAAACAGTGTGTTTAGCAGTAAAGTGTAGCAAGGCATTATCTGCAAAGATCATGTCCCCTTCGTCTAGAGGCCTAGGACATCACCCTTTCACGGTGAGTACAGGGGTTCGAATCCCCTAGGGGACGCCAGACATGGCGTCGTCAACGAGGTTGACGGTGCGGCAGGTGAGGAAAGTGACTCTCATCTGTTGTGTCGAAGTTGGAGCGGTAGTTCAGTTGGTTAGAATACCGGCCTGTCACGCCGGGGGTCGCGGGTTCGAGTCCCGTCCGCTCCGCCAGATAGAAGCCCGCTCAGAAAGCGTGAGTGGGCTTTTTAGTTGTAGCTGTATAAGTTTAAGGCGTAAGCCTGTGTTGTCCCCTTCGTCTAGAGGCCTAGGACATCACCCTTTCACGGTGAGTACAGGGGTTCGAATCCCCTAGGGGACGCCAAATTCAAGTGGCGCCAAAGTAGTCAAGGCGACGCAGCCAGCGGGTGCGGTCAGTCTCGCAGGTGTAGTGGTCAAGCAGTACTGGAGCGGTAGTTCAGTTGGTTAGAATACCGGCCTGTCACGCCGGGGGTCGCGGGTTCGAGTCCCGTCCGCTCCGCCAGTTGATTGCTGCCAGAAACTTCGCGGAAGTTGTGCGAAAACTTCGGGTAGCATGTAGTTCAAGGCGTAAGCCTGTGTTGTCCCCTTCGTCTAGAGGCCTAGGACATCACCCTTTCACGGTGAGTACAGGGGTTCGAATCCCCTAGGGGACGCCAAATTCAAGTGGCGCCAAAGCAGTCAAGGCGACGCCGCCAGCGGGTCTAACCAACGCCCGTCGGTGATGCAGCAAGCTGGAGCGGTAGTTCAGTTGGTTAGAATACCGGCCTGTCACGCCGGGGGTCGCGGGTTCGAGTCCCGTCCGCTCCGCCAGATTAAAGCCCGCTGGGTCAAACCAGCGGGCTTTTTCTATTTCTCTTCCGCCTTCCTCGTCTGTCTTTTCCGCTTCCGTACGGACAAACGGCCATTGCCTGAGCCGGCGCGTTATCGTAGCGTTGTCGAAACTCTGATTTTTCGCGATTGCCGCCTTGCCTGCCATGTTCGCACCGAACGACATCCCGTCGCGCTTCCAGCTGCGTCACGCCACCATGGACGATTTCGAGTTCGCCGAGGCGCTCACGCGGCGCAACATGGGTGGCTACTATCAGCGGCATCATCTGATCTGGCGCGGCGATCTTTTTCTCGCCAGCTACCGCGAATCGGAAAATTTCATTCTCGAACTCGATGGCGACGCGATCGGCGTGCTGCGCGTGACGCAGGAGAACGATTCGCTGCACATTCGCGATGTGCAGATCGCTGAAGGCTATCGCGGCAACGGAGCGGGGACCTTCCTGCTCGATATCTCGCATCGCTGGGCGCGCGAACGCGGTCTGCGCGAACTGCAATTGCGCGTTTTCGTCGATAACCCGGCTGCGCGGCTGTATCTGCGCATGGGGTATCGGGTCGCGGGGCCGCGTCTGGCGCGGCTGGGTTCGATCCGGCACATGACGCGGCTGGTCTGATTCACGTGTCTTGAATCAGGCGTCGTGACCCAAGGGGCGTAATTCAGGCGTCACGAGGCGCTGACATCGGCGCGTCGTTGGTCAGTTCTTCTTCGCGCTGATCCGGTTCGCGCTCGCCGGTGCCACGCGCAATGAAGGCACGCGGACTCTCACCAAAGGCTCGCCGGAACATCGCGGAAAACGCGCTCTGGCTTTGATAGCCCAATTCCTGCGCCACCACCGACATCGGCTTGCCCTGATTGAGCAGCGGGATCGCGCGCGCGAGAATCGCCTGCTGACGCCATTGCGAAAAGCTCACCCCCAGTTCCTGACGAAACAGCCGCGCGATCGTGCGCGTGCTCGCACCCACCTGCGCGGCCCAGTGTTCGAGCGAACCGGGGCCCGCGGGATCGGCGATCAAGGCTTCGCAGAGCGACCGCAGGCGCTTTTCTTCGGGCATCGGCACGGCGAGCGGCAAAGGCGCGGAGCGCGTGATCTCGTCGAGCGCAACCGTGCCCAGCAACCTTTCGCGCGCAAGACCGAGCGCGCGCTCGTCGAAAGCGGCAATGGCTTCGCGCAGCAGCCCGGAGACTTCCACGACCCGGCAAGCGTCGAGCCCGGGCGGAATCACCGAGGCATCGACGTAAAGCGTGCGCAAAAACGCATCTTCGACGATGGAGACCTCGTGCGTAACATGAGGCGGCACCCAGATGGCGCGCGACGGCGGCACCATCCACGTCGTTCCGGGCGTCGCCATCCGCAACACGCCGCGCGACGCGTAGGCCAGTTGCGCCCAGGCGTGCGTGTGACGCGCGATCCGCACACCGGCCGCCATCGGCCGCGAGCGAACACGGAAAGGATGCTCGCCGGACGGTTCGAACTCGGGCGGAATATCGGCGAGTTCGGCGGGCGGCAACGTATCTTGCGCAGTGTGGGGAGCAGTGTGGGACGGCGGCGTAAGCATGGTGAGTCCGGGTGATTCTGTCGGCATCATTTTAGGCGGGTGTCGTATCTCGCGGACACCGCAGTGAGAATGCGCCCACAGCGATGATGACAAGCGCATAATTCAGCCGATCGTTTTTTGGGCCGCGCGCCGAACCCAGCTCTGGGACATCCGTGACATCCGTGACATCTGTGACGTTAAGGACGTCAGCGAAACTCGAAGGAACACACCGCATGAAATACGTATTCGTCTATGGCACGCTGCGCGCGGGCGAGATCAACGACATCAATCACGCCGCTGCGCGCAATGCGATCAGCCAGCCGCGTCTGGTCGGCCAGACGACGGTGGCGGGGCGGTTGTTCGACTTCGGGCGTTATCCCGGCATGGTCGCCGAGGCGTCCGAGTCAGCGGTGCTCGGCGATGTCTATGAAATCGACGAAGCGCTCGTGCCCGTGCTCGACGAAATCGAAGAGGTGTATCCGGGCGTCGAAGGCCTGTTCCTCGCCCGCGAGGTGAGCGTCGAAGTCGAAGGCGCGCAGATCGACTGCCTGTTCTATCCGGTCACGCAAAAAGCGGTCGAAGGCCTGACGCAGATTCAAGGCGGCGACTGGATCGCGCATCGGCTCGCACGCTAAACGCACGACGCAAAATATCCAGGTAGTAACGAAAAGGCCCGGCGGACTCGCATCCGCCGGGCCTTTTTCATCGCCTCGAGGTTTCAGGCGAAGGATCAAGCGACCTGCATTCAGATCTCTTCGTACAGCGGCAGCGTCAGGAATTCGACGAAGTTTTCCGAAGTCGACATCTCTTCGAAGATCTGCGCGGCGCGGTCGTACGGCTGCGTGTCGCCGCCCACCGATGCCTTCACCTTGTCCAGTTCCTGCGCAATCAGTTCGCGCACGAATCCGGCCGTGACCTTGCGGCCGTCTTCGAGCTTGCCCTTGGGTGAGCGAATCCACTGCCACACCTGCGAGCGCGAGATTTCAGCCGTTGCGGCGTCTTCCATCAGGTTGTGGATCGGCACGCAGCCATTGCCCGCGAGCCACGAACCCAGGTAGTGAATGCCGACGTTGATGTTGTTGCGCAAGCCCGCTTCGGTGATCGGCGCTTCCGGGCGGAAGTCCATCAGGTCCGCGCCCGTGACGTTCACGTCGGGACGCTGCTTGCCGATCTGGTTCGGCTTGTCGCCGAGCACCTTCACGAACTCTTCCATCGCGATGGGCACGAGACCCGGGTGCGCGACCCAGCCGCCGTCGTAACCGTCGCCCGCATCGCGCGCCTTGTCCGAACGCACGCCGCCCATGGCCTTGTCGTTCGCTGCCGGATCGTTCTTGATTGGGATCAGCGCGCTCATGCCGCCGATCGCCGGCGCGTTGCGCTTGTGGCAGGTCTTGAGCAGTTCGAGCGCGTAGGCGCGCATGAACGGCACGTTCATGGTGATCTGCGAACGGTCGGCGAGGCAGAAGTCCTGGTCGTTCTTGAACTTCTTGATCGCCGAGAAGATGTAGTCCCAGCGGCCGGCGTTCAGGCCCGAGCTGTGTTCGCGCAGTTCATAGAGGATTTCGTCCATCTCGAACGCGGCGAGAATCGTCTCGACCAGCACCGTCGCGCGGATCGTGCCGCGCGGGATGCCCACGCCTTCCTGCGCCGCCACGAAGATGTCGTTCCACAGACGCGCTTCGAGATGGCTTTCCATCTTCGGCAGATAGAAGTAGGGGCCGCTGCCGCGCGCGATCAGTTCCTTCGCGTTGTGGAACAGGAACAGCGCGAAGTCGAAGATGCCGCCGGAGACGCGCTGGCCGTCGACCGTCACGTGCTTTTCGTCGAGATGCCAGCCGCGCGGGCGCACGATCAGTGTGGCGATCTTGTCGTTGAGCTGATACGACTTGCCGTTCTGTTCCAGCGAGATCGTGCGGCGCACCGCGTCCTTGAGGTTGATCTGGCCGGTGATCTGGTTGTCCCAGTTCGGCGCGTTCGAATCCTCGAAGTCGGTCATGTAGGAATCCGCGCCCGAGTTCAGCGCGTTGATGATCATCTTGCGCTCGACCGGGCCGGTGATTTCCACACGGCGGCATTCGAGATCCTTCGGCAGCGCTGCGATCTTCCAGTCGCCTTCACGGATCGACTTCGTTTCTGCGAGGAAATCGGGACGCTCGCCCGCATCGAGGCGCTTCGTACGTTCGACGCGCGCCTTCAGCAATTCCTGCCGACGCGGCTCGAATGCGCGGTGCAGCTTCGCGACGAGTTCGAGTGCCTCGGGCGTGAGGATCTGTTCGAAGCCGGGTTGAATCTCGGCCGTGATCTGCATGCCTTGCGGCAGTTGCAACGTGTTCGCCATTTGCTAACTCCTTGGTCGGTCAGATGTAATTGCTTGGGTGTTGTTATTACCGTGCTGGCTGAACGCGGTCGTCATGCGCCCGGGCTGGGGCGGGGGCGGCTTCGTTCGGCGGTCGCTGCGGTGTCGAGAATGGCGGCGATAAAGGTGGAAAGCTCCGCCATGCCGCCGCCGGTGCCGTGCGGCGGCACGCCGAGTTCTTCGGCGGGCAGTCGCTGGCGGTTGATCCAGAAAGTGGTGTAGCCGAACCAGCCGGCGCCCGCGGCGTCCCAGCCATTCGACGAAACAAAGACGATGTCGCGCGGCGCGCAGTCGAACGCGGCCGTGCCCATTGCGTAGGCTGCGGCAGCTGGTTTGTAGGCGCGCACCGCATCCACCGACAGCACGTGATCGAACAGGCCGTTCATGCCCGCGCTCTTCACGGCAATGTCGAGCATCTGCGGATTGCCGTTCGACAGGATCGCCAGACCGAGGCGTGTGCCGTCTTCGCGCGGTTCGCGCAGGCGTCGCAGCGCTGGCAGCACGTCAGGGAAAGCCGAGAGGCAGGCGTATTCGTCCATCAGCCGCTTTTCGCCCGCGCCTGTGAGCGGCAGGTTCAGACGGCGCGCGGCGTAGCGCAGCGCGTCGAGCGTGATGTCCCAGAACGGCTTGTAACGCGCGCCCGCCGGGTCCGACAGCGTGCGCAATTGCGTGTACTCGATCTGCTTGAGACGCCAGAGCTGCGACAGTGCCTCGCCGTGAGCGGGGAACATCTGCTCGGCGGCCGCGACGACCGAATGCACGTCGAAAAGCGTGCCGTACGCGTCGAAGATCACAGCCTTGGGATAGTGGATTGTCGTTGTGGCCGACATAGCCGTGCACTCCATCAGAGGTCGAGGAGCATTGTATTCATGAGTGCAATGGTGGAAAAAGTCGGGATTGATCACTTGATCTTTTACTTTTACCCACCTAATCTGTGCGCCGAATTCATTGTTTCTGCTACAGGCGTGCTCATGGATCGCTTCAAACAGATCGAAACTTTCGCCACCGTCGCCGCAAAAGGCAGTCTTTCCGCGGCCGCGCAGGCCGAGGGCGTGGCGCCCGCCATCATCGGCAGGCGTATCGATGCGCTGGAGGAACGGCTGGGCGTCAAGCTGCTCGTGCGCACCACGCGACGCCTCACGCTGACGTTCGAGGGATCGGCGTTTCTGGAGGATTGCCAGCGCATCATCCACGAACTCCAGAACGCCGAGGCGAGTGTGTCGGCGGGCGGCGTGAAGGCGAGCGGGCACTTGCGCGTGTCGGCGCCGGCGGGTTTCGGGCGTCGCCACGTCGCGCCGCTCGTCCCCGATTTCACGACCGCGCACCCAGACGTGACGATCACGCTCGATTTGTCCGATCGTCTCGTCGATCTGGTCAACGAAGGCTTCGATTGCGCGGTGCGGCTGGGCGAACTGCCGGATTCGTCGCTGGTTTCGCTCAAGCTCGGCGAAAACCGCCGCGTGGTGGTGGCGTCGCCCGCTTATTTGTCGCGGCGCGGTGCGCCCGATACACCCGCCGATCTCGCGCGCCATAACTGTCTCGCGTTCGGCGCGAGCCTGAACCAGCAACGCGGCTGGACGTTCCAGGAAGAGGGCAAGGTGGTGCAGATTCGCGTGGCGGGCACCATGGAGTGCTCGGACGGAGCGGTGCTGCACGAATGGTGTCTCGAAGGCCACGGTCTGGCCTGGCGCTCGTGGTGGGAAGTCGGCGAGGATATTGCGGCGGGCCGGCTCGCGAGCGTGCTCGACGCCTACGCTGCGCCGCCCATCGGCATTCATGCGGTATTTCCGCAGCGCCGCCATTTGCCGCTGCGCGTGCGCCTCTTTCTCGACTATCTCAAGCATACCTACGGCCAACCGGGTTACTGGGGACAGGACTGAACGCGCGCTTCGTCAGTGCGCGTTTTCACTATGCGGAGAAGCCCGTAGGCGCGCCTTGCGGCGCTTCTTCGCGCACTACAATCGAAATGAGGCCAGCCCGCAGCCCCGAACAATGACGGAGGGCGCCATGTTCAAGCACATCCTCGTTCCGACCGACGGCTCGGATCTCTCGAAAAAGGCCATCGACGGCGCCATCGATCTGGCGCGTAGCGTGGGCGCGCGCATCACCGCCTACGCCTGTCTGCCGCAATATCCGTACTCGCCTTACGCCGATGTCGTGATCGAACTACCCGGCGATTTCCAGACGCGCAGTGAGCGAGAGGCGCGCGCGCATCTGGATGAAGTCGAGGAGGCCGCGCGCGGCGTGGGCGTGACCTGCGATAGCTGCGTCAGCGTGCATTCGTCGCCGTACATCGGCATCATCGAAGCGGCGGAAAACGCCGGTTGCGATGTCATCTTCATGGCTTCGCACGGGCGTCGCGGCCTGGGCAGCCTGTTGATCGGCAGCGAAACGCAGCGCGTGCTCACGCATACGAAGATTCCGGTGATCGTCTATCGCTAGCAGGCGGTTCGGTGCGCGACGTGCGTCAATACGTGCGGCAACTACAACGGCAACGGTAACCGGCGCGTCCCGCCAAGGACTCGCACGCCGGCCACCGCCGCCGTCTGCCACGATGAAACAACCCCACCTTTCGCGAAGCGGGAAGCGATGCGCCCCCGCTTCGGCCTGCCTCGCTATTACGCGACCTTCTGATCCTTCTGATCCGTCTGGTCTTTCGACTCGAAGAACTGCTCGTCTTCCGTCGATCCGTGCAGCGCCGTGGTCGACGCGTTGCGCTCGACCGTCTGCGTGACCGCGTCGAAATAGCCCGTGCCCACTTCGCGCTGGTGCTTCACAGCGGTGAAGCCCTTTTCGGCAGCGGCGAACTCGGCCTGCTGAAGCTCGACGAACGCACTCATGTTCTGGCGCGCATAGCCGTGCGCAAGGTTGAACATCGAGTAGTTCAGCGAATGGAAGCCAGCGAGCGTGATGAACTGGAACTTGTAGCCCATCGCGCCCAGTTCGCGCTGGAATCGGGCGATGGTCGCGTCGTCCAGATTCTTCTTCCAGTTGAACGACGGCGAACAGTTGTACGACAGCAGCTTGCCCGGGAATTCCTTGTGGATTGCTTCCGCGAACTGCTTGGCGAATTCCAGATCCGGCTTGCCGGTCTCGCACCAGATCATGTCGGCGTAGGGCGCGTAGGCCAGGCCGCGCGAGATCGACTGCTCGAGGCCGTTGCGCGTGCGGAAGAAGCCTTCGACGGTGCGCTCGCCGGTCAGGAAAGGCTTGTCGTTATCGTCGATGTCGGAGGTGACCAGGTCGGCGGCTTCGGCATCGGTGCGGGCGAGCAGCACGGTCGGCACGCCGCAGACATCGGCGGCCAGTCGCGCGGCCGTGAGCTTGGCGACGTTTTCGCGCGTCGGCACCAGCACCTTGCCGCCCATGTGACCGCACTTTTTCACCGAAGCGAGCTGGTCTTCGAAGTGCACGCCGGCCGCGCCCGCTTCGATCATCGCCTTCATCAGCTCGAACGCGTTGAGCACGCCGCCGAAGCCGGCTTCCGCGTCGGCCACGATCGGCTGGAAGAAGTCGACGTAGTCTTCGTCGCCGGGATTCTTGCCTTCCGACCACTGGATCTGATCCGCGCGGGTGAGCGTGTTGTTGATGCGCTTGACCACCTGCGGCACCGAGTTGGCGGGGTAGAGCGACTGGTCCGGGTACATTTCACCGGCCAGATTCGCGTCGCCCGCAACCTGCCAGCCCGACAGATAGATCGCCTTGAGCCCGGCTTTCACCTGCTGCATGGCCTGGTTGCCGGTGAGGGCGCCCAGCGCGTTGATGAACGGTTCGTTGTTGATGCCATGCCAGAGTTTGGCGGCGCCGTGCTTCGCGAGCGTGTGCTCGGGCTGGATCGAGCCACGCAGCCGCACCACGTCTTCAGCCGTGTAATCGCGCTTGATGCCCTTCCAGCGCGGGTCCGTGTCCCATTGCTGTTGAAGTTCCTGAGCCTGCTGTTGACGAGTCGACATGGTGAGCTCCTTCCGTTTACCTGATAGATGAACCGTTGTTCGGAACTGCTGAGCGGGTGAACTTCGTGAAGCGTGCGTCCCGTGCATGTCTGGAGGCGTTCGTTCCGCGAACTCTTATATAAGAGTCTAGGCAATTCGATCGCTCTGCAACAGGCCGCGAAAAGGGAATTTGTCGTCTTTTTATTCTATTTAAATCAACGACATATTGCGTGTGTTTCGCGATGAGAAACGTCGTTTTTTATCCTGCAATCGGGTACTTTGTGCCACGCAGCACGATATTTTACGAAGCAAAAAATTTTCCCGTATCGTGAAAGCGTGTCTGTAGACAAATTACTGCGGACAAAAAAAGACCGGTGCCTGAGCACCGGTCTTTTTTAACTGCGCTTCGTGACTCGCGCGAGACAGACGGAATCTTCATTCCGTCTGCATCATCGCGGTACGCGAATGGGCTTAGCTGTCGCGACGCGCGCCACGCGGGCCGTCGTTGCGACGCTGGCCGTAGCCGCCTTCACGGCGGCCGCCGCCGAAGCCTTCGCCACGCGGCTGGCCGTAGCCGCCACGATCGCCGCCTTCGCGACGCTGGGCGCCGTAGCCGCTGCTGTTGCCGCCGTCACGTTGGCCGTAGCCGCCGCGCGAGTTTTCCGAGCGGTTGCCCCAGCTATTGCCGTTGCGATCGCCGCCGTTGTTGTTACGGTCGCCAAAGCTGCGTTCGCCGTTCGAGCGGTCGCCGAAGCTGCGCTCGCCGCCGTTGCCGCCACGGTTGTTACCGTAGCCACCCGGCTTGCCGCCACCGTTGCCGAAGCGACGGCCACCGCCGTTGCCACCGCCCGGACGGCCACGGCCGCCAAAGCCGCGGTTCGACGGCGCTGCCTTGCGCGGCTCGAAGCCTTCGACGACGTTGACCGGCAGCGGAGCACGCACGAAACGCTCGATGCGCTTGAGCGCGCCTTGCTCGGCGTGATGCACGAGGCTCACTGCCGTGCCCGAACGGCCAGCACGGCCCGTACGGCCGATACGGTGGACGTAGTCTTCCGCGAACTTCGGCAGGTCGTAGTTGAACACGTGCGTGATGCCCGGGATGTCGATACCGCGAGCGGCGACGTCCGTTGCCACCAGCACGCGCACACGGCGCTCGCGCAGTGCACGGATCGTGCGGTTACGCGCGCCTTGCGGCAGGTCGCCGTGCAGGGCGGCCGTTTCGAAGCCAGCGTCGGCAAGCTTGCCGGCGAGCTGGTCGGCGTCCATCTTGGTTGCCGTGAACACGACAGCCTGGTCGAGGCTTTCGTCGCGCAGCAGATGGTCGAGCAGACGATCCTTGTGATCGCGGTCGTCGACGTAGTGCACGGTTTGCGCGATGTTCGAAGCCGCTTCGACCTTGCGGACGATCTCGATACGCTCCGGATCCTTCAGCAGGCGGCTGGTCACCGAAGCGATCTTGCCGTCGAGCGTTGCCGAGAACAGCATCGTCTGACGCGTTTCCGGCGTTGCGGCCACGATCGTGTCGATGTCGTCGATGAAGCCCATGTCCAGCATGCGGTCGGCTTCGTCGAGCACGAGCATCTTCAGCTCGGACAGGTCGATACGGCCACGCTCGAGGTGGTCGAGCAGACGGCCCGGCGTTGCCACCAGGATTTCGGGGTTCTTCGCGAGCAGCATCAGCTGCTGGCCGTAGGCCACGCCGCCCAGAATGCTGACGGTGCGCAGACGGCGCAGATGCTTGCCGTAGGTTGCGGCGGCCGTGGTCACCTGCATGGCGAGCTCACGCGTGGGCGTGAGAACGAGCAGGCCAGGACGGGCGACCGGTTGTTGCGGACGGCGCGAGCGGCCTTGCTGGCCTTGCGGTGCAGCGCCTTGCGGACGCGGCTCGCGCGGTTGTGCGGCTTGTGCCTTCTGGATCTGCGCGAAGCGCTCGATCGCAGGCAGCATGAAGGCTGCGGTCTTGCCCGAACCGGTCGGGCTGGAGACCAGCAGGTCGCGGCCCGCGATGCCGGCAGGAATGGCGCGTTCCTGCACGGGCGTCGGAGCCTTATAGCCCGCTGCGATCAGCGCGGAGACGATCTCCGGCGACAGACCGAGCGCCGCGAACGACGCGCCATCATTGGCGTCGGCGGCTTGCGCGGGAGCTTCAACAGAAGCGTCAGCAGCAGCGTCGAGACCGAGGGCGTCGTTAGCGATCGCGTCGAGGGGGCTTTGGGTATTGCTCGAAGTCATGAAAATCCTTGGTACACAGGAAATAGAACGTCGGCGCCAATCGGCATACCCAAGTCGTCTGATTTTGCGAGCAAATCGAAAAACGGGGGCAATCCGCACCCACGTAAAGGGCGGATTTTTTTCGTTAGAAGCTGTTTTGGGTGCGACTCTGACCGGGATTGGTCAGCCGCCAGCCTGATTCTTGACGGCCCGGAAAGCGGGCCACGGCAGGGGGGGACAGGTTCTAAACTGGATTGGAGCTTAACGCTACGTGGCGTATTGCTGATCGCAGAGGCGACCGGAGCGCAACGCAGCGTGCATTGTATCTCGTTTTGTTGCGTCGCGCCAGCGCGGCAAAGCCCTTATGTCCTGCGACAGCCTGACGCAAGGCGGCGGATGAGGAACGGGAAACGCGGGAGTTTGGGGCCAGATGCGCGACGTTCGTTGCATCGGGCCCTTTCAGATCGCTGCTGCGCGGATTAGCTGGCGGCGCCGCTCTTGAGCGATTCGACCAGTTCGATGTATTGCGTCTTCGCCTGAGCTTCGGCCGTGCCTTGCAGGGCGGCCCAGGCGTCGTACTTGTATTTGCCGACGATGTCGGTGAAGCCCGGCTTGTCGCCGTGCACATCGCCTTCGGTGGCCTGCTTGAAGAGGGCGTAGAGACGCAGCAGCGTCAGGTTGCCCGGACGCTCGGTCAGTTGCTGGACATCTTCCTGCGCCTGCGTAAATTGGGCGTTCACATCGCTCATTGTTTTCTTCTCCCTAAAAGATCGACATAGCCCGACGATGGTAGCAGCGCTATCCGGCATAGGGCTGGAACGATTCCTCCACTCTAGTCGGGCGTGCGCCGTCGGTGCACAGGGCATGCCCAGGCGGCGACTGCGCGGGAACGGCGCATTACAATAGCGGTCATGACTGAAACCGTGCTGCTTGCCCTCGATACCTCGACCGAATATTGCTCGGTCGCGCTGCTTCGCGCCGCCACGCCCGCTGGCGTCGCCGCTGACTCCACTCAAGCCGCCCCGGCTGGCCAGACGCTGCTCGAAGCGCGCGTCTGGGTGCGCCATGAGGCGACGGGCGCCGTGTCCAGCACGCGCCTGCTGCCGGCCATCGGCGAACTGCTCGCCGAGGCGGGCCTCGCGCTGGCCGATTGCGATGCGATCGCCTTCGGTTCCGGCCCCGGTTCCTTCACGGGACTGCGCACGGCGACCGGCGTGGCCCAGGGGCTCGCCTTCGGCCTGAATATTCCCGTCGTGCCGGTGAGCACGCTGCTCGTGTGCGCAGAAAGCGCGCGCCTGCGCGATGCGTCTGCGCTGCGTGTGCTCGCCGCGCTCGATGCGCGCATGGACGAAGCGTACTGGGCCGATTACGCCTGGGATGCGACTGCGGGCGACTGGCAGACGCTGCGCGCGGCCTCGCTCGACGCACCCGAAGCGATCGTCGCGCCCGATGCGCCGTTCACGCTGGCCGGCAATGCCGCGGCGGCGTTCGGCGCACGGCTGACGGCGTCGATGTCGGCGCACACCATCGACGCCGAGGCGCTGCCGCATGCCGTGCCGCTCGCCCATGCCGCGCTGCGCGCGTTCCGCGCCGGCCGCACGGTGCCCGCCGATCAGGCCGCGCCGGAATACGTGCGCAACAAGGTCGCGCAGACCACCGCCGAGCGCATGGCCGCGAAGGCGGAGAAGGACGCACAGAGCGGCGCTCAAATCGGCGCACAGGGCGGCACGAAAGAGGGCAATCGATGAGCGGCGTGCTGATGACGGATCGCTATCTGTCGCAGATGACCGAGAGCGACCTCGACGAGGTCGTCGTCATCGAGAAGTCCGCTTATGAATTTCCGTGGTCGCGCGGCAATTTCGAAGATTCGCTGCGCAACGGCTATTACGGCATCTGCATGCGCCATGTGACGGGCACGCTGATTGGCTATAGCGTGCTGATGCCCGTGGTCGACGAAATGCATCTGCTGAACCTGTGCGTCGCCCCGCAGGCGCAGGGCGTGGGCGCCGGTCTCGCGCTGCTGCGCGAGGGCGTACGTATCGCGCGCGTGCAGGGACTCGAAGGGCTGCTGCTCGAAGTGCGGCCGTCGAATCACCGGGCGATCCGGCTGTATGAGCAGTTCGGTTTCGTCACGATCGGGCGGCGCAAGAATTACTATCCGGCCCGTCATCACAGTCGCGAAGACGCGATCGTGATGCGTTTTTCTTTTGCACTGGAGGGCGCGGATGCCGCTCGATGAGATCGCCCTGGAAGAATTCGGCCTCGCGCCGCGCTGGGTACGCAAGGGCTTGACGGTCGCAGCGCCCGAGGCTGCGGCAGTGGACGTGGCGCCTGCGAGCGTCGTGGCCGAAGTGGTGGCGGCACCTGCTGCACCTGCGGCACGTGCCGCCGCGCCGGTCGAACGCGAGATGCCGCGCGCGCGCGTCGAAGAACGCGTTCCCGCGCAGCAAGAAACGCCGCCGCCGGTTCAGCCAGAACGCGTCGTGGCGAAGCCGCTTCAGCAGCCGGTTCAGCAAACCGCATCGGAAGAACCGCCGCCGTTCACCGAAGACGATTTCGCCTGGTTCGATTCCGTCGCCGAACCGGTGCTGCCGCACGACATCGAACCGGTGCGCGCACCGCGCGACGATACGGCCACGCTCGACTGGGATG
Organism: Paraburkholderia sp. Ac-20340; assembly: GCF_017104965.1. Lineage (GTDB taxonomy): Bacteria > Pseudomonadota > Gammaproteobacteria > Burkholderiales > Burkholderiaceae > Paraburkholderia. Next base: position 327,917 of record NZ_JAAGPR010000003.1, on the reverse strand, counting down.
CGCTCGCGGAACGCGTCGCGAATTGCACGCGCTGCCGTCTGTGCGAGAAGCGCACGAACACGGTGTTCGGCGTGGGCGATCGCGAAGCGGACTGGATGCTGATCGGCGAAGCGCCGGGCGAGAACGAAGACCGCCAGGGCGAGCCTTTCGTCGGCCAGGCGGGCAAGCTGCTCGACAATATGCTGCGTTCGCTGACGCTCTCGCGCACCCAGAACGTGTACATCGCCAACGTCATCAAGTGCCGGCCGCCCGGCAACCGCAATCCCGAGCCCGATGAAGTCGATCGCTGCGAGCCGTATCTGCAACGTCAGGTGGCGCTCGTGAAGCCGAAGATCATCGTCGCGATGGGGCGCTTTGCGGCGCAGAGTCTGCTCAAGACCGGCGATAGCATTGCTTCGCTGCGCTCTCGCGTGCATCAATACGAGGGCGTGCCGGTCATCGTCACGTATCACCCGGCGTATTTGTTGCGCAGTCTGCAGGACAAGTCGAAGGCGTGGAGCGATCTGTGCCTCGCGCGCGATACCTGGCGCTCGGCGGGCGGCGGTCAATGAGTGCGGCGCGGCCCGCGCATCCGATGGGCGATGAGCCGCACGCGCGATCGTTGGCAAGCTCGCTGGTCGATCGTCTGACCGATCCGGTGGTACGCGATCTCGCGTGGCTGCTGGACAGTGCCGATCTGCTGCGCGCGCAACCGGCCATGCCGCTCGCGCGTCCGTGGTCCGACGATGCAGAGGCCGCGCAAGTCACGGCCTGGCTCGTGCAACTCGATCACGATCCTTCCCGCTTGCACCGTTTGCACGCCGCGCTCGAAAGCGCGCGCGTGACGCGTCTTGGGCGTTACGCCGAAACCCTGCTTGGCTGGTATCTGGAGAACGGACCGGCGCTGCGGCTTGTCGCTGCGAACATCGCGTTACGCGGCGAGGGCCGGACGATCGGCGAATGCGACTTTCTTCTCGAAACGCCGGACGGCACGCGTGTGCATTGGGAACTGGCCGTGAAGTGTTTTCTGCATGCGGGCGCAGCGCATGAAAGCGCATCGCGGCTGGCGGATTACGTTGGGCCGAATCTGCGCGATCGGCTGGATCTGAAGTTTGCGCATCTGCGCGATCATCAACTGCGTCTGAGCGAGCTGCCCGAGCTGGCATCGCTGGGCTTTGCGGGGCAGTGGTGCGCGCAGATGTACATCAAAGGCTGGCTGTTTTATCGCGCCGGGACGCAGGTGGCCGATGCACCGGAACTTGCGCGCGAGCATGGTCGCGGCTGGTGGGTCACGCACGCTGACTGGAGCGCGTTCGCCGAGCGTAGCGATGCCGATGGCTGGAGCGTGCTGCCAAGATTGGCGTGGCTCGCTCCGCGTCGAATCGAAGCTCGAACGGCGTCTTCATTCGCAACTAACAGCCAAGTCAGTGCGGCTCAGCAAAGTGACGGCGATGCCGTGCCCGAGTCGACGTCAGCGCACCTCGCACGCATTGAGATACAAGCGCCGACAGACGCCGCGACGCTTTTTGCGAATCTAGAACGGGCTCACGAGCCGGTGATGGTCGTTGCATTCACCGCCGATGGCGCAGGCGGCTACGTCGAGCATTCGCGCGGTTTCATCGTCCCCGACGACTGGCCGGAGCGCGCACTGGCTTACGCGCGCTCGTAGCGCCTGATTCGTGGTGGCTGGCGCGAGCCGCTTACCACCAGCGCCAGAAGTGATGCACCGGCCCGACGCCATGGCCAACGTCCAGCCGGTCGCTCGCTTCGAGCGCGCCCGTCAGATACGTCTTCGCTTGTGCAACCGCATCGGCGAGCGTCGCCTGCTGCGGCCAGAGCGCGGCAATCGCCGACGACAGCGTGCAGCCCGTGCCGTGCGTATTCGTCACCGGCACACGCGGGCCGCCCAGGCGCACTGTGCCGGAGTCTTCGATCAACCAGTCGGGGCTATCGGCGCTGCCCAGATGGCCGCCTTTCATCAGCACCGCCTGGGCGCCGAGCGCGCGCAGCGCTTCGCCTTGTTCGACCATCGTCGCTTCATCGCTTGCCGCTTCGACGCCTAGCAGTGCTGCTGCCTCGGGCAGATTCGGCGTGACGATGCCCGCGAGCGGCAGCAACTCTTCACGCAGCGCCGCCACGGCTTCCGGCGCGAGCAGCGCGTGATTGCTCTTCGAAATCATCACGGTATCGAGCACGACGCGCGCCGGTTTGTGGCGGCGCAATGCATCGGCGACTGCGCGCACGATCGATGCGTTGGCAAGCATGCCGATCTTCACGGCATCGATGCGGATATCGTCGAATACCGCGTCGAGCTGTGCCGTGACGAACGCCGCGTCGGGCGCGTGAATCGCGCTCACGCCGCGCGTGTTCTGCGCCGTGAGCGCGGTGATCACGCTCGCGCCATACGCGCCGAGCGCGGAGAACGCCTTGAGGTCCGCCTGGATGCCGGCGCCGCCGCCGGAGTCGGAACCGGCGATCGTGAGGACGTGGGGAATCGGAGAAGTCATGTCAGCGTCGCTTACGCGCCGCGCACGCGAGGGGCTTCGATGTCGAGGCCGCGAATGCGCCGGCGCTGGAAGAGGTCGATACGGAGAACGTTAGCGGCGCGATCGCGCCGCCGTCGAAGAATGCCGATAAATGCAGTCCAGTGTGGCTCAGTGCCGATGATTTTCGCCGATCAGCGCGACCGAGTCGAACGCGCGCTGATTGGCCTGATGGCGGCGCATCACGAGCCACATCATCAGACAGACGAAGGTGCCGAACAGCACGATCACAAGCGTGACCGGCACGTCGAGCCAGACGAGCACGGCATAGAGACACAGCATCACGAGCACCGAGAGGTTCTCGTTGAAGTTCTGCACGGCGATCGAGTGACCGGCGGACAGCAGCACGTGGCCGCGATGCTGGAGCAGGGCGTTCATCGGCACGACGAAGAAGCCCGACAGTGCGCCCACCACCATCAGGAACAGATAGGCGCACAGCAGATAACCCGGAATGCGCATGTGGCCGATATGCAGACCCCAATGCGGCGGAAACAGATTGCGCGTGTAGAACGCCATGATCATCACGGCGATGCCCATCATGATGCCCACGGGCAGCACGGACAGCGATTTCTTCAGCGGAATGCGCGCTGCGGCGATCATTGCGCCAGCAGCCACACCGACGGCCACCACGGCCTGCAATACCGCGCCTTCCGATAGCGACATGCCAAGCGACACTTCGGCCCACTTGAGCACGATGAACTGCAGCGTCGCGCCCGCGCCCCAGAACAGCGTCGTGACCGCGAGCGAAATCTGGCCGAGCTTGTCGTGCCAGAGCGTGTTGAAACAATCGGCGAAATCGGTGATCAGGCGGATCACCCCATGTTCCTGGCGCGGATAACGCGCCCCGGTATCGGGGATGCGCAGATTGAAGAGCGCGGCAATCACATAGATGCCCATGATCACGAGCATCGCGGCTTCGGCGGGCGTGTTGATCGAGGCGGGCGTGTGGCGGATCACGTGCGCGGCGATATGCGGGCTGATCAGCGCGCCGCCCAGCACGGTGCCGAGAATAATCGAGCCGACCGTCGTGCCTTCGATCCAGCCATTGGCGGCCACGAGGCGCTCAGGCGGCAGCAGTTCGGTGAGGATGCCGTACTTGGCCGGCGAATAGGCCGCCGCGCCGAAACCCACGACGCCGTAGGCCAATAGCGGATGCGTGCCGGCCAGCATCATGGCGCAGCCGACAACCTTGATCGTATTGGTGATGAACATGACGCGCCCTTTGGGGCGCGAATCGGCGAAGGCGCCGACGAAAGCGGCAAGAACAACGTAGGACAGGACGAAGAACAGCTTGAGCAGCGGCGTCATCCAGTTCGGAGCGTGGAGGTCTTTCAGCAGTGCTATCGCAGCGATGAGGAGCGCATTGTCGGCCAACGACGAAAAAAACTGCGCGGCCATGATGGTGTAAAAGCCTTTTTTCATCTGATGCGATGCTGTCCTCGCTGCGGTCCGTCCGCCCCGGACGGGTGGAGGCATCCGGGCTTAATACGTTCGAAATGGGTTGTGCGCAGGGCTTTATATCACGAAAATAGCTGTATTCGGACTAGCACATTCCTTGACCGCCCATCAGGCGGGCCTGCCGGGCGCTGAAAACACCCTGTAAGCTCCTGATTAGAAAGCGTCTTTGCGAAAAAACTCCCATGCCGCGCCCCCTCTCAGCCACGATCCATACCGCCGCTCTCGCCAATAATCTCTCCGTCGTCCGGAAATACGCGCCGAAGTCGAAAATCTGGGCCGTGGTCAAGGCCAACGCCTACGGGCACGGGCTTGCGCGCGCTTTTCCCGGTCTGCGCGCCACCGACGGTTTCGGCCTGCTCGATCTCGAAGAAGCCGTGAAACTGCGCGAGCTCGGCTGGGCCGGGCCGATCCTGCTGCTGGAAGGCTTTTTCCGGCCTACCGATATCGACGTCATCGACCGCTATAGCCTCACGACGGTGGTGCATTGCGACGAGCAGATGCGCATGCTCGAAATGGCGCGGCTTTCGAAGCCGGTCAACGTGCAGCTCAAGATGAATAGCGGCATGAATCGCCTCGGCTATACGCCGGAAAAATACCGCGCGGCCTGGGAGCGCGCGCGCGCTTGCCCCGGCATCGGTCAGATCACGCTGATGACGCACTTCTCGGACGCCGACGCGCCGCGCGGTATCGGCGAGCAGATGGCAGCATTCGAGCGCGGCGCGCAAGGCATCGCCGGCACGCGCAGCCTCGCGAATTCGGCGGCTACGCTCTGGCATCCGTCGTCGCATTTCGACTGGGTGCGCCCCGGCATCATTCTTTATGGCGCTTCGCCGTCGGGCGTGGCGACGCTGCTTGACGGCACCGGTCTGCAACCGGCGATGACGCTGGCGTCGGAAATCATCGGCACGCAGACGGTCGCAGAAGGGCAGAGCGTGGGTTACGGCTCGACCTTCACGGCGCGCAAGACCATGCGCATCGGCGTGGTGGCCTGCGGCTATGCGGATGGTTATCCGCGCATTGCGCCCGAAGGCACGCCGGTGATCGTCGATGGCGTGCGCACACGCATCGTCGGCCGCGTTTCGATGGACATGATCACCGTCGACCTCACGCCGGTGCCGAACGCCGGCATGGGCACGCGTGTCGAACTCTGGGGCGCGAATCTGCCGATCGACGATGTGGCCGCCTCGTGCGGCACCATCGGCTACGAGCTGATGTGCGCGGTCGCGCCGCGCGTGCCGGTACGCGCGGAATAAGCGCTTCTGTATCTATATAGTGGGCTGTCGGGTAGTGCTCGACGGCCCGCTCATCTTTCGAACCCATCACAACGCAGGCGCGGACACGCGGCACGGCAACCAGCATGGCGAAGGCGAAGACGGTCTATATCTGTACGGAATGCGGCGGACAGGCACCCAAGTGGCAAGGGCAGTGCCCCGCCTGTAATGCCTGGAACACGCTGGTGGAAAGCGTGCCCGAGCCGGCCGGCAACCATCGCTACCAGGCGCTCGCCAAGAGCGCGCCGGTGCGCCGTCTCGCCGATATCGAAGCCTCGGACGTGCCGCGCTTTACCTCCGGTGTCGGTGAATTCGACCGGGTGCTGGGCGGCGGTCTGGTCGCGGGCGGCGTGGTGCTGATCGGCGGCGATCCGGGGATCGGCAAATCGACGCTGCTGCTGCAGTCGCTCGCCGAAATCGCGGCCGATCGACGCGCGCTCTATGTGAGCGGCGAAGAATCGGCGGCGCAGATTGCGTTGCGCGCGCAACGACTCGGGCTGCTGGAGAAAGGCTCGAAGATGAACGAGCTGCAACTGCTCGCCGAAATCCAGCTTGAAAAGATCCAGGCGACCATCGAAGCCGAAAAGCCCGACGTCGCCGTGATCGACTCGATCCAGACCATCTATTCCGAAGCGCTGACTTCGGCGCCCGGTTCGGTCGCGCAGGTGCGCGAGTGCGCGGCGCAACTGACGCGCATCGCCAAGCAGTCGGGCACGTCGATCATCATGGTCGGCCACGTGACGAAAGAGGGCAATCTCGCCGGGCCGCGCGTGCTGGAACACATCGTCGATACGGTGCTGTACTTCGAAGGCGATACGCATTCGTCGTTCCGGCTGGTGCGCGCGTTCAAGAACCGCTTCGGCGCGGTGAACGAGCTGGGCGTGTTCGCGATGACGGAGAAAGGCTTACGCGGTGTGGCCAATCCTTCTGCACTCTTTCTGTCGCAACACGAGCAGAGCGTGCCGGGTTCCTGTGTGATGGTCACGCAGGAAGGCTCGCGGCCGCTGCTGGTGGAAGTGCAGGCGCTGGTCGATACGGCCCAGGTGCCCAACCCGCGCCGCCTCGCGGTCGGGCTGGAGCAAAACCGTCTTGCGCTGCTGCTGGCCGTGCTGCATCGCCATGCCGGCATCGGCTGCTTCGATCAGGATGTGTTCCTCAATGCCGTGGGCGGCGTGAAGATCACCGAACCGGCCGCCGACCTGGCCGTGCTGCTGTCCATTCATTCCTCGATGCGTAACAAGGCGTTGCCCAAGGGTCTGATCGTTTTTGGCGAAGTGGGTCTGGCGGGCGAGATCCGTCCCTCGCCGCGCGGCCAGGATCGTCTGAAGGAAGCGGCCAAGCTCGGTTTCACCTGCGCGCTGATTCCGCGCGCCAATGCGCCGAAACAGCCGATCGAAGGTTTGAATGTGATCGCCGTCGAGCGAATTGAGGAAGCGATCGATCGCGTGCGCGAGTTCGACTGAACGCCGCGCGCTGGCCTGTTCTGGCGCGTAACGATTAGTAACAACCCCGGCGCGCGCTGTAACCAGAAAGTTTTGCGATTTCCCTATCCTTGCCCGCATGAGCAACCCCGCATCAAGCGGAAAGGATAGCGACTTTGAAACAGACAGAATCGTCCATTGGCGGTAGTTCGATCGTCGTGCGCGGCTGCCGGGTCTCCGAGCCGCTTATGCAGCCTTGGGGCAGCAGTTGCCGCATCGTCGAGTGGATCGACGGCGATGGCCGCATTTCGCGCCAGGTGGTGGCCGGCAACGTGACGCCTTCGCAGGTGCGCAGCACCATCGCCCACCATGTCGAAGGCCGCAAGCACGTGCTGTACGACGACGAACGTGCGCCGCGCCAGACGCTGCCGCGCAGATAGGCGTGCGCTTTCGCAGCAACATTTCCAGCAATGTTTTCAGCAGTACACAAGACAATGGGCGCACGATGCGCCCATTGCTCTTTTAATGCCTCGTTGGACGCTTCGCTTGATGCCTCGTTGAGCGCTTTCAGCCCCAAGGACCGTAATTGAACGGCTTCTTGCCCGCCTGGCCAGCTTGAGGATGAGCGCTGGTGGGCGAAACAGCGGGGGCGGGCGACGTGACGCCCATCGGTAGACGGGCAACGCTTGCGGGCGGCTGCGCTGCAGCCTGACGCTGCGCTTCGACTTCGTCGAGCAGCGCCTGCAGCACGTCGGCGTTAAAGAGCGGATGGTTGGCCGCCTCGCCGGGCTTGAGTACCGGCGAAACGCAGCAGTCGATCACTTCGAGGCGGTCGATCCACGTCTGTAACGGCTCCGACGCAATCACGGCGCCCAGATCGCGCGTGAGCGATACGGCGTCCGATCCGCCGATCGCCTGACCCAGACTCCAATGCCGTTGCGCCCAGTCCTCGCGCCCGAGCGCCGTGCACAAGGCCTGCCAGAACTTCAGTTCGAGCGCGCCGACTGCCAGCCAGCGATCGTCCTGCGTGCGGTAGAGGTTGTAGCAGGGCACGCCGCCGTTGAGCAGACCGCCGCCGGGCTGGAGCGCGGCCGCGTCGTCGTTGGCGAGCGCCACCTGCGCGACGACGTTGTTCGCGAACGCTTCGTGCGCCATCGAGATATCGACGAAACGGCCTTCGCCGCCGCGTGCGACCTGCCAGAGTGCGGCGAGGATCTGCGTGACGGCGGAGAGGGCGCCACCGAGCAGATCGGCGATCTGGAAATTCGCCAGCACCGGCGCGCCGTCGCGCCCGGCCACCTGATCGAGCACGCCCGCGTAGGCGACGTAGTTGAGGTCGTGGCCCGCGCGATCCGAGAACGGGCCGGTCGTGCCGTAGCCGGTGATGGCGCAGTACACCAGCTTGGGATTGGCCGCGCGCAGCGTTTCGTAACCGACGCCCAGCCGGTCCATCACGCCGGGGCGGAAACTTTCGACCAGCACGTCGGCGTCGCGCGCGAGCGCAAGCAGCACGGCGCGACCGCTTTCGGACTTCAGGTCGATACGGGTTTCGCGCTTGCCGCGATTGACCAGCCGGTAGAACGCACCTGGCCGGCCGGCGAGTTCATCGGAGGCGCTTTGCATCATGGTGCGTGCTGCGTCGCCCGCACCCGGCGGTTCGATCTTGAGCACATCGGCGCCCATTTCGGCCAGACGCAGCGTGGCCACAGGCCCGGGTAAAAGCCGGGTCAGATCGAGAACGCGTAGGCCCTGCAAGGCGGCGGGTGTCGACACTCGGATAGCTCCTGACGATAGCGCTGGCTGGCGTAGACAATAAAAAGTGGGCGCTTAGCCGATCTGCTCGAGTTCCTCGTGCGCTTCGAGCCAATCGGCTTCTAGCGCTTCCAGGCGTGCCTGCACTTCGGCCTGACGGCGGATCGATTCCGTCAGTTTGGCCTTCTGCGCGGGTTCGTAACTGGCTGGATCGGCGACGAACGCGTCCAGTGTGCCTTTTTCCGCGTTGAGCGCGTCCATTTCCTTTTCGATTTTGCCGATCTTCGCCTGCAAAGGCTTCTTCAGATGGCCGAGACGCTGGCGCGTTTCCGCTTCCTGGCGACGCTGTTCCTTGCGGTTCACGCCGCTGTCGTCAGCCCCTGCGCCGTTCGCTGTGTCATTGACCGTTCCGTCCGCATTCGCCGTGCCGCCTGCCGCCGCGGCTTTGAGCGCGGCGCGCTGTTCGGCCGCGTGTTGCAGTAGCCAGTCGCGGTAGTCGTCCAGATCGCCGTCGAAAGGCTGCAGGCGATGTTTGGCGACCAGCATGAACTGGTCGGTGGTGGCGCGCAGCAGATGCCGGTCGTGCGAGACCACGATCAGCGTGCCTTCGAACTGTGCGAGCGCCATCGTGAGCGCGTGACGCGTTTCGAGGTCGAGGTGGTTGGTCGGTTCGTCGAGCAGCAGCAGATTGGGCTTTTGCCAGATGATCAGCGCGAGCGCGAGACGCGCCTTTTCGCCGCCCGAAAAGGGCGCGATGGGCGCCGTGGCCATTTCGCCGGGGAAATTGAAGCAGCCGAGGAAGTCGCGCAGTTCCTGCTCGCGCGTGTCCGGTGCGAGGCGCGCAAGATGCTGGAGAGGTGTGTCGTCTGGGCGCAGCGTTTCGAGCTGATGCTGGGCGAAATAGCCGATCTGCAGGCCCTTGCCGGTGCGCAGTTCGCCCGAAAGCGGCTCGAGCGTGGCTGCGAGCGTCTTGATCAGCGTGGATTTGCCCTGGCCGTTCGCGCCCAGCAGACCGATGCGCTGGCCGTTCTGGATCGACAGCGCCACCCGTTCGACGATGGGCGTTTCGGTGCCGTCTTCGGCGCGATAGCCGCAGCGCACGCCGTCCATCACCAGCATGGGATTGGGCGCGGAATCCGGTGTGCGGAATTCGAATGTGAACGGCGAGGCCGCGTGCGCGGGCGCGATCAGCTCCATGCGCTCCAGCGCCTTGACGCGGCTTTGCGCCTGACGCGCCTTGGTGGCCTGGGCCTTGAAGCGGTTGATGAAGCTCTGCAGATGCGCGACGGTCTTCTGCTGCTTTTCGTAGGCGCTTTGCTGCAGCGCCAGTTGCTGCGCGCGCAGGATTTCGAACTGCGAGTAGTTGCCGCCGTAGCGCTTGATCTGCTGGTTTTCCAGATGCAGCGTGACGTTACAGACTGAGTCGAGGAATTCGCGGTCGTGCGAGATCACGACGAGCGTGCCGGGATAGCGGTGCAGCCAGTCTTCCAGCCAGACGATGGCGTCCAGATCCAGGTGGTTCGTGGGTTCGTCGAGCAGCAGCAGGTCGGAGCGGCACATCAGCGCCTGGGCGAGGTTCAGGCGCATACGCCAGCCGCCCGAGAAGCTCGCGACCGGCTGGCGGGTCTGATCCATCGTGAAGCCCAGGCCGAGCAGCAGCGCTTCGGCGCGCGCGGGCGCGGTGTAGCCGTCGGCGTCGGCGAAGGCGGCGTGGGCTTCGGCTTCGGCCGCGCCGTCGTGGGCCGCGGAAGCGGTGGCGATGCGCGCTTCGATCTCGCGCAGCGGCGCGTCGCCGTCCAGCGTGTAGTCGAGCGCGGTTTTATCGACGGCCGGGGTTTCCTGCGCGACGTGCGCGATTTCCCATGTGGGCGGCATGGAGAAGTCGCCGCCGTCCGCATGCAGCTCGCCGCGCAGCACGGCGAACAGCGTGGATTTGCCCGCGCCATTGGCGCCGATGAGACCGACTTTTTCGCCCGGATTGAGGGTGAACGAGGTCTGGTCGAAGAGCGGCTTGGTACCGCGGGCAAGACTGAATTGATTGAAGCGGATCACGGGAGCGCCAGCGCAGATAAAACGTAAAGCGCTATTTTAAACTGGCTCGCGCGCAGCCCGGGATTGGCCGAACGGCTAATGCGCAATCATCGGCAATCTCGCTGGACATTTCACTGGCCATCTGGCCAGGGTGCGGGCGGGATCGGTTCTCACGTAGACTGGCGCTTTCCTTGGGGAGGAGCCAGATGTCCACGGTCTATTCGTTCACCGCGCAACCGCTGGGTGGCGGCGCGCCAGTCAGCCTTGAAGACTACGCCGGCAAGGTGCTGCTGATCGTCAACACCGCGAGCGAGTGCGGGTTCACGCCGCAGTACGCGGGCCTGCAAAAGCTCTACGACCAGTACGCCTCGCGCGGGCTTGCGGTGCTCGGCTTTCCGTGCAACCAGTTCGGCAAACAGGAGCCGGGCGCAAGTGCGGAGATCGGCGCGTTCTGCGAGAAGAACTTTGGCGTGACGTTTCCGATGTTCGAGAAGATCGACGTGAACGGGGCAAATGCGCATCCGCTCTATAGCTGGCTCACGAGCGAAGCGCCGGGCCTGCTGGGGCTGGTCGGGCTCGAGCGCATCAAGTGGAATTTCACCAAGTTTCTCGTGGATCGCAGCGGCAAGGTCATCAAGCGCTACGCGCCGGTCACGAAGCCCGAAGCCATTGCCGCGGATATCGAAAAACTGCTGTAAAGCCGTGGTCTGAGGGAAGTCTAGAGAATCGGCGCGAACAGGCGCGCGATGTGCATCGCGATCTTGCGCCACGCGGGCGCATCGCGATATTCGCCGCGGTCGATCTCGAAACTCGCTTCGAAGTCGTGGCGCAGCATGGCCTCGACTTCCGATGCGAAGCCCGCGTGCACGGTCAGCACCATGATTTCGAAGTTCAGGCGGAACGAGCGGTTGTCCAGATTCGCGCTGCCGATGGCGGCGGCCGTATCGTCGATTAGCACGACCTTCTGGTGCAAAAAGCCCGGCTTGTAGCGAAAGATGCGGATGCCCGCGCGCACCGCGTCGTAGGCGTAAAGCGTGGAGGCTTCGAACACCACGTAGTGATCGCGCCGGCTTGGAATCAGGATGCGCACGTCCACACCGCGCAGTGCGGCCAGGCGCAGCGCGGCGAAGACGGCGGAATCCGGCACGAGGTAGGGCGTGGTGATCCAGATGCGCTTGTTCGCCGCGTTGATCGCTTCCACGAAGAAGAGCGAGCAGGTCTCCTGCCGATCGGCCGGGCCGGTGGGCATGACGAGGCAGGCCATGTCGTCGCCGTCGCGCGGCGTGACGGCGGGCGCTTCGCTGCCAGGCAGTTCCTGCGTGACCCAGTACCAGTCTTCGGTGAAGGCGAACTGGATGTTCGCCACCACGGGGCCGCGCAGTTCGATATGCGTGTCGCGCCACGGCGAAAGCGGCGGCTTGGCGCCCAGATATTCCACGCCTACGTTGTGGCCGCCGACAAAGGCGCGCTCGCCGTCCACCACGACGATCTTGCGATGGTTGCGGAAATTGAGCTGGAAACGGTTGACGATGCGCCGCCGCGTGGAGAACGGGTGCACTTCCACGCCGCCCGCGCGCAGGCTGCTCACATAGCTGGAGGGCAGATCGAAGCTGCCGATGCTGTCGTAGAGGAAGTACACACGCACGCCGCGCGCGGCACAGGCGAGCAGCAGATCCTTGAGCATGTCGCCGAGCGCATCGGCGCGCACGATGAAGAACTGCACGATCACGTACTGGCGCGCCTGTTCGATGGCGTCGAAGATCGCGGAAAACGTGGCTTCGCCGTTGACGAGCGTGCGCACCGCGTTGCCGGGCACGAGCGGCATGCCGCCGAGGTGCGAGAGCGTGCGGATCACGCGCGGGTTCAGCGCGTCGGCGGGCCCGTTCGCTTCCTGCGCGAAGCGCTCGCCCGATTCGCTGCCGAGCTGCCCGAGGTCGGGCGCGCGCGCCCGGGAGCGTAGCGTTTCGTTGCGCAGGCGCCGCGCATCCGCGTAACCGGCGAACTTGCTGCGGCCAAGGAATAAATACGGGATGAGCGTGAGGTAAGGCATCGTCGCGAGCGAGACAGCCCACGCGATCGCCCCTTGCGAGGTGCGGGTGACGAGAATGGCGTGACACGCGGCGACCAGTCCCAGCAGATGGACGGTGGCGAGCAGAATGCCGAGAGTGGACCAGTCGAATCGCATAGAGACGCGGGACGCTGCAGGAGCCGGGCAGCGCGTTCGTTCTTACAGACTTTCGCGCTGCGGCCTGAGCCGCAAGACGTCCTTGCCGCGTAAACCGGGAAACGTCCATCTTACCCAACCCAGCGGGATGAGGGCGCGCCCGGTATCAGGATCGCGCGCCACGAGTGCGGCGCGCGATGGGTACAAGCTGGCGCTTAGACCGGCAGGTCGCAGGCCTGGATCAGGAACACCTGATCGTCGCCGGCGCTCGTCGAGAGCCAGACGAGATCGAGGCCGCCAAACGCGGCTTCGACGTTCTCGCGCTCGTTGCCGATTTCGACCACGAGCACGCCGTTGTCGGTCAGCCAGTTGCGCGCTTCCTTGATGATGCGACGCACGATGTCCATGCCGTCCTCGCCGCCCGCGAGCGCCATTTCCGGCTCGTGACGGTATTCGGGCGGCAGCGCGTCCATCGAGCCCGCGTTCACGTACGGCGGATTCGTGATGATGACGTCGTAGCGGCGCTCGGCGAGCGGTGCGTACAGATCGCCTTCGAACAGCGAAATGCGCGCGTCGAGTTCATGCTCGTGCACGTTGCGCTTCGCGACTTCGAGTGCCGGAGCCGACAGATCGACGGCATCGATATCGGCATTCGGGAAGGCGTGCGCCGCGAGAATCGCGAGGCTCGCCGAACCGGTGCAGAGTTCGAGCACGGCGGTGACCTGCTCGGGATCTTCCACGTACGGCTGCAGGCCATCGGCCAGCAGTTCGCCGATAAACGAACGCGGCACGATCACGCGCTCGTCGACGTAAAAGCGCAGGCCGTGCATCCACGCTTCCTGCGTGATGTAGGCGGCCGGCACGCGCTCGGTCGCGCGGCGCTCGATCACGGCGAGCACCTTGTCGATTTCTTCGGGCGCGAGGCGCGCGTCGAGGAACGGATCGAGCAGGTCCAGCGGCAGATGCAGCGAGTGCAGGATCAGATACGCGGCTTCGTCGTAGGCATTGGTCGAGCCGTGGCCGAACGCGAGCTGCGCGGCGGAGAAACGCGAAACGCCGTAGCGCAGCAGATCGCGCACGGTGCTAAACGTCGTGGAAAGCGGTTGGGTCATATTGGGAACTCCAGCCTGGGCGCGGGCGCTCAGGCGATCAGTTGTTCGAGTACGCGGCGGTACACGTTCTTGAGCGGGTCGATGAACTTCACTTCGATATGCTCATCGATCTTGTGGATGCTGCCGTTGGGCGGGCCGAACTCCACGACCTGCTGGCACATGCGCGCGATGAAACGGCCGTCCGAGGTGCCGCCCGTGGTCGACAGTTCGGTGGTCACGCCGGTTTCGTCGAGAATCGCTTTTTCGAGCGCGTTCGACAGCGCGCCGCGCGGCGTCAGGAAGGGCAGGCCGCTCACGCTCCAGTGCAGATCGTATTCGAGACCGTGCTTGTCGAGGATCGCGTGCACGCGCTGCTGCAGGCCTTCCACGGTGCTGGCGGTCGAGAAACGGAAGTTGAACAGCACTTCGGCGTGGCCGGGAATCACGTTGCTCGCGCCCGTGCCGCTGTGCATGTTCGAGACCTGCCAGGTGGTCGGCGGAAAGTATTCGTTGCCGTCGTCCCATTTTTCGGCGACGAGTTCGGCCAGCGCCGGCGCCAGCAGATGCACGGGATTCTTCGCCAGATGCGGGTAGGCGATATGGCCTTGCACGCCCTTGACGACGAGCTTGCCCGACATCGAACCGCGGCGGCCGTTCTTCACGCAGTCGCCCAGCGTTGCCGACGAAGTCGGTTCGCCGACGATGCAGTAATCCATTTTCTCGCCGCGCGCCTGCAGCGCCTCGACCACCTTGACGGTGCCGTCGGTGGCCGGGCCTTCTTCATCGCTGGTGATGAGGAAGGCGATCGCGCCGCGATGTTGCGGATGCGCGGCCACGAACTCTTCGCTGGCCACGATGAACGCGGCGAGCGAGGTCTTCATGTCGGCGGCGCCGCGGCCATAGAGAATGCCGTCGCGATGATGGGGTTCGAACGGCGGCGAGCTCCATTGCTCGAGCGGGCCGGTCGGCACGACATCGGTATGGCCCGCGAAGGCGAGCAGCGGGCCGTCGGTGCCGGCCGCGCCGCGTTTGACGGCCCACAGGTTGGTCACGCCGTTGGATTCGATCGTTTCGCACGCGAAGCCGAGCGCGCTGAGGCGTTCGGTCATGATGCGCTGGCAGTGCTGGTCGTCGGGCGTCACGGACGCGCGCGCGATCAGGGCTTCGGTAAGGGCGAGGGTGGCGGACATGGAGGGACCGGTTGCAAATGAAAATGCCGGCACCGCTGACGAATCAGGGGCCGGCAACAGCTGGTGATGGCCTGGCTGTCCGATGGGCGTCTGGCGCTCATCGGATTCAACCCTTCAGGCAAAAATCGTTTCGAGCTGCTCGGCGGCAAAGCCGAGCGCCTTCACGCGGCCATTCACGACGATAACCGGACGCTTGATGATCGACGGCTTGTGGCTCATCAACGCAATCGCGCCGGCGGTCGAATCGGCTTCGGCCTTGTGCACTTCGGACAGGCCGCGCCAGGTCGTGCCGCGCTTGTTGATCAGCTGATCGAGCGACACGTCCTTGAGCCAGTCCTGCACCAGCGCGCTCGATACGCCGGCCTTCTTGAAGTCGTAAAACTCGAACTCGATGCCGTGCTCTTCCAGCCACACGCGGGCCTTCTTCACGGAATCGCAGTTCGGAATGCCGTATACGACAGTCTTTGCGGCCTTCGCCATCAGTCGCCTCGCAGCAGCTCGTTCAGGCCGACCTTGGCGCGCGTCTTGGCATCGACCTTCTTGACGATCACGGCGCAGTACAGGCTGTGCGAACCGTCCTTCGAAGGCAGGTTGCCGGCCACGACCACCGAGCCAGCCGGGATGCGGCCGTAGGTGATTTCGCCGGTTTCGCGGTCATAGATCTTGGTCGACTGGCCGAGGTACACGCCCATCGAGATGACCGAGTTTTCTTCGACGATCACGCCTTCCACGACTTCCGAGCGCGCGCCGATGAAGCAGTTGTCTTCGATGATGACCGGGTTGGCCTGCAGCGGCTCCAGCACGCCGCCGATGCCCACGCCGCCCGAAAGGTGCACGTTCTTGCCGATCTGCGCGCACGAACCGACGGTTGCCCACGTGTCGACCATCGTGCCTTCGTCGACGTATGCGCCGATGTTGGTGTACGACGGCATCAGCACGACGTTCTTGCCGATGAACGAGCCACGGCGCGCGATGGCCGGCGGCACGACGCGGAAGCCGCCTGCTGCAAAGTCTTCAGCCGTGTAGTTGGCGAACTTCGACGGCACCTTGTCGAAGAACTGCGTGAAGCCGCCTGCGGCCATCGGCGCGTTGTCTTCCAGGCGGAACGACAGCAGCACGGCCTTCTTCACCCACTGGTTGACGATCCAGTCGCCGTCCTTCTTTTCGGCGCAGCGCAGGGCGCCCTTGTCCAGCTCGGCGATGACGTGGGCGACGGCTTCACGCACGTCGTTCGGCGCGGACTTGGGCGAGAAGTCGGCGCGGTTTTCCCAGGCGGTGTCGATGATCTGCTGAAGTTGTTGCGACATGGTGGTGATTTCGTGAAATTGATGGTGGAAAGCGGAGTTGCGCGCGGCGGGTGGCAGGCGGGCTGCACACACCCCGCACGCAGGGAAAGCTTTACGGTTTGAGCGAGCGGCAGAAGTCGACGATGCGCTGCGCGCCCTCGATGCACTCCGCGACGTCGGCGACGAGCGCGAGGCGCACGAAACCGGCACCGGGATTCGCGCCATGCGCTTCGCGCGCGAGAAACGAGCCCGGCAGGACCGTCACATTATAGTCGGCGTAGAGGCGCTGGGCGAACGCGTCGTCCGTGAGGCCGGTGCGCGAGACATTGGCCCACAGGTAGAACGCGGCGTCCGGCAGCTTCACGTCGAGCACGTCGGCGAGCATCGGCGTGACGGTCGAGAACTTCTGCACGTATTTGGCGCGATTGTCGCGCACGTGCGCTTCGTCGCCCCAGGCGGCGATGCTAGCCGATTGCCAGACCGGCGACATGGCCGAGCCGTGATACGTGCGATAAAGCAGAAACTGCTTGAGGATCGCGGCGTCGCCGGCGACGAAGCCCGAGCGCATGCCCGGCGCGTTCGAGCGCTTCGACAGACTGGAGAGCATGACGAGACGCTCGAAGCCGCGGCCGAGCTGGCGGGCCGCTTCGAGACCGCCGAGCGGCGGCTTCGTTTCGTCGAAATAGATCTCCGAATAGCATTCGTCGGACGCAATCACGAAGCCGTATTTGTCGGACAGCGCGAACAGTTCGCGCCAGTCGTCGAGCGTGAGCACGGCGCCCGTCGGATTGCCCGGCGAGCAGACGAACAGCAGCTGCGTGCGCGCCCAGACGTCTTCCGGCACCTGCGAATAATCGCAGGCGAAGTTGCGGGCCGGATCGCTGTTCACGAAATACGGCTCGCCGCCTGCGAGCAGCGCGGCGCCTTCGTAGATCTGGTAGAACGGGTTCGGGCAGAGTACGATCGCCCGCTTCGCCGGGTCTTTCACGCCGGCCGTGGGGTCCACGACCGCCTGGGCGAGCGCGAACAGCGCTTCGCGCGAACCGGACACCGGCAGCACTTCGGTGGCGGCGTCGATCTTCGGCAGGCTGTAGCGCTCGGTCACCCATTTCGCGATCGCCTCGCGCAGCGCGGGCGTGCCGGCCGTGGCCGGATACACCGACAGACCGTCGAGCGAATTGACGATGGCGTCGCGGATCAGCGCGGGCGTCGGGTGTTTCGGCTCGCCGATCCCGAAGCTGATGTGGCGCAGGCCGGCATTCGGCGTGACGTCCTTGAAGAGCACGCGCAGCTTTTCGAAGGGATAGGACTGGAGGGTGTCGAGGAGCGGATTCACGGCTTGGCGGGCTAAATAGGCGAGCTGGAGCGAAAGACGGACAGGCAGCGGGCAGGGCGCAGCGGCGTCGGATCGACGCGCGTAGCGCGCGTTTGCGGCGCAGGTTGCGCGGCATCTGCGGCTGGAAAAGCGGGAATTATAACTTGGCGTTGTCTGGACGTTGCGCGGCATCAAGGCTGGCGCGGCAAGCCGGGCACGCATGAGACAGGAAAAAGGGCCTGGAAATGCAATCTGTGAAGGGTGCGCCGCGCGCAGTCGTGCGCTTGACCGGGGCCGCGCGATGAACGCGAATCTCAAAGCGGGCTGGCCTACGCTCGCGATTCTGATCGGCGCTTCGGTCTGGGGCGTGATCTGGTATCCGCTGCGCACGCTCGCGAGCTTCGGCCTGACGGGCACGGCCGCCGGCGCGGCCACGAGCGCGGCGGGCTGTCTGTTCGTGCTGTTGCTGCGCCGCCGCTCGATTTCGACCGTGCGCTGGCACTGGATCTTGCCGATGCTCGGGCTCGCGGCCGGCATCACCAATATCGGCTTTGTCTGGGGCGCGATCCACGGCGAAGTGATGCGCGTGCTGCTGCTGTTTTATCTCACGCCCGCATGGACCGCGATCTTCGCCCATTTCATCCTGCACGAACGCCTGTCGTGGTCGGGCGCGGCGCTCGCCGGGCTGTCGCTGCTGGGCGCGGTCATGATGCTCTGGTCGCCGAAACTGGGCGTGCCGCTGCCGGGCAGCGCGGCGGAGTGGGCCGGACTCGTGGCCGGCATGGGTTTCGCGATGAGTAACGTGCTGGTCGTCAAGACGAGCCGCATCCTGCCGCAGATGAAGCCGGAAATGCGCACGGCCGTGATTTTTGGCGGCGCGGCGATCTTCGGCGCGCTCGCTGCGTGCTTCGAGCCGCTGCCGGTGATTCACGCAGGCGAACCGGTCGCGCGGATCATGCTGCTGGTGCTGGTGCTCGGCCTGTTGCTCAGTTCGAACAATATGCTCGTGCAGTACGGTCTCGCGCGCGTACCTGCGAACCGCGCGTCGATCATCATGTTGTTCGAGATCGTCGTGACGGCGCTGTCGTCCTGGCTGCTGGCGGGCGAGACGCCGGGGCCGCGCGAATGGGCGGGCGGCGCGTGCATCGTGCTGGCCTCGCTGCTGTCGAGCTGGGTCCATCGCGCGCAGGACGCGAAACGCGAGGACGGCGCAGCGGGCAAACCGCACACGCCCCACGCAAGCGCCGATGCCAGCGCAATCGCGCACGCCCAGGCGAACCGGCTCGACGACGATGAGGGCGCGCCGGGTCAGCGCGGCGATCGCGCCAAAAATGCCGCAAACGCCGATGCCGGCGTCAGCGACGACGCCACACAAGCCGAAAGCGGCGCGAAAGACAGCGCGCCGCCCACGGCTTCTCCGCGCAGCGGGCAGAATGGCTCGCGTGCGATGGTATGATTGCCGCTGATCCTCGCCGGCCGGGGCGCGCAGGCTGTGTTTGATGCGCGCGGTGCGGCGAGCCGTGGCGGCTGCCCGAGATGCTTGATGTAGGCCTGATGCGGCGCGCTGCGCCGTCGTGCGACCGGTTGCGAGGTCGGCGGCGCGCGGCCTGCGACCACAGGCGCGGGCGGTCCCGTTCACCCTCCCTATTCCAACAGCGATATCGCCGTGCGTCTGACCTCGATTAAACTCGCTGGCTTCAAATCTTTCGTCGATCCCACGCATTTCCAGGTTCCGGGCCAACTCGTCGGAGTGGTCGGGCCGAATGGCTGTGGCAAATCGAACATCATCGACGCCGTGCGCTGGGTGCTCGGCGAATCCCGCGCGTCCGAGCTGCGCGGCGAGTCGATGCAGGACGTCATCTTCAACGGTTCCACGGCGCGCAAGCCCGGTAGCCGCGCCAGCGTCGAACTCGTGTTCGACAACGCGGACGGCCGCGCCGCCGGCCAGTGGGGCCAATATGCCGAAATCGCCGTCAAGCGCGTGCTCACGCGCGACGGCACGTCGAGCTACTACATCAACAATCTGCCGGCACGCCGCCGCGACATTCAGGACATCTTCCTCGGGACGGGTCTCGGGCCGCGCGCTTACGCGATCATCGGCCAGGGCATGATCGCGCGCATCATCGAAGCGAAGCCCGAAGAGCTGCGCGTGTTCCTCGAAGAAGCCGCTGGTGTCTCGAAGTACAAGGAACGCCGTCGCGAAACGGAAAACCGCCTGCACGACACGCGCGAGAATCTGACGCGCGTGGAAGACATCGTGCGCGAACTCTCGACCAACCTCGACAAGCTCGAAGGGCAGGCCGTGGTGGCGACGCGATTCCGCGAACTGCAGTCCGACGGCGAAGAAAAGCAGCGTCTGCTGTGGCTGTTGCGCAAGAACGAAGCGGCGGCCGAGCAGCAGCGCCAGCAGCGCGCGATCGAGCAGGCGCAGATCGACCTCGAGCGTCATACGGCGCAATTGCGCGAAGTCGAAGCGCAGCTCGAAACGCTGCGCGTCGCGCACTATTCGGCCAGCGACGCCATGCAGGGCGCGCAGGGTTCGCTCTACGAAGCGAACGCCGAAGTCAGCCGCCTCGAAGCCGAAATCAAGTTCATCGTCGAATCGCGCAACCGGGTGCAGGCGCAGATCGCCGCGCTCACCGCGCAGCGCGAGCAATGGCAGGTGCAGGCGCAAAAAGCCCAGGACGACATCGAAGACGCCGAAGAGCAACTGGCGATGGGCGAGGAAAAGGCGGCGGTCGCGGAAGAAGAAGCGGCCGCGAAACAGGAAGCCTTGCCTGCGCTCGAAAACCGCTGGCGCGATGCGCAGACGCAGCTGAACGAAGAGCGCGCGGGCATCGCGCGCACCGAACAGGCGATCAAGCTCGAAGCCGCGCATCAGCGTAACGCCGATCAAATGCTCCAGCAGCTTCAGCAGCGCGAAGAGCGTTTGAAGTCGGAAGCGGGCGGGCTCGATGCACCGGACGAAGTGCAGCTCGAAGAGTTGCGCATGCAGCTCGCCGAGCAGGAAGAAGTGCTGCACGACGCTCAGGGGCGTCTGGCCGATGCGCAGGAAAACGTGCCGCGTCTGGATGCGGAGCGGCGCGCCGCGCACGATCGCGTGAACGCGGAAAGCGCGCAAACGCACCAGCTCGAAGCCCGTCTGGCCGCGCTCAAGCAGTTGCAGGAAAACGTGCAGACCGAAGGCAAGATCCAGCCGTGGCTCGAACGCCACGAACTGGGTGCGTTGCCGCGTCTGTGGAAGAAGCTGCATGTCGACGCCGGTTGGGAAACCGCGCTCGAAGCGGTGCTGCGCGAGCGTCTCGCGGCGCTCGAAGTGTCGAATCTCGACTGGGTCAAGGCGTTCGCGAGCGACGCGCCGCCGGCCAAGCTCGCGTTCTATGCGCCGCCGCCCGCGGGTCTGACGCCGGCCGTGCCTGCCGGACTCACGCCGCTGCTCTCGCTCGTGCGTATCGACGATGCCGGCCTGCGCGCGGTGCTCAACGAATGGCTCGCGACGACCTTCGTGGCCGCCGATCTCGCCGAAGGTCTCGCGCAACGCGCGCAGTTGCCGGAAGGTGGCGTGTTCGTGGTGAAGGCCGGGCATATGGTCACGCGCGTGGGCGTGCAGCTCTACGCCGCGGATTCGGAACAGGCCGGCATGCTGGCGCGCCAGCAGGAAATCGAAAATCTGACGCGCCAGTTGCGCGCCCAGGCGCTGCTGGCGGACGAAGCCCGCTCGGCGGTGGTGCGCGCGGAAGCCGCGCATACCACGGCGGCGCAGCAGCTCGGCGAACTGCGCCAGCAGGCCGAACGCGCGACCCAGCGCGTGCACGCCTTGCAGATGGACGTGCTCAAGCTGACGCAGGCACACGAGCGCTACACGGCGCGCAGCACGCAGATCCGCGAAGAGCGCGAAGAGATTCGTGCGCAGACCGAAGAGCAGCGTGCGCTGCGTGCGGAATCGGAAGCGAACTTCGAGCGTCACGACAGCGACCTGGCCGAATTGCAGGCGCGCTTCGAAGATAACCAGCTCGCGTTCGAGGCGCTCGACGAAGACCTCGGCAATGCGCGCAACCAGGCGCGCGATCTCGAACGTGCGGCCGGCGATGCGCGCTTTGCGGCGCGCAACATGGCCAACCGCATCGAAGAGCTCAAGCGCAATATCCAGATCGCACACGATCAGAGCGAGCGCGTGGCCGCCTCGCTCGAAGACGCGCGCGCCGAACTGGAAACGATCAACGAGCAGACCGCTCACACGGGCCTGCAGGACGCGCTGGAAATTCGCGCGGAAAAGGAAGAAGCGCTGCGCAACGCGCGGGTGGAACTCGACGATCTGAGCGCCCGACTGCGCGCCGCCGACGAGACCCGCCTGAGCGCGGAACGCGCGCTGCAGCCGCTGCGCGACCGCATCACGGAACTGCAGCTCAAGGAACAGGCCGCGCGCCTGAACGGCGAACAGTTCATCGAGCAGCTTCAGGCGGCGGGTGTGGACGAAGCCGCGTTGCAGGAAAAGCTTTCGCCGGACCTGAAGGCGCCGTATCTGCAGGGCGAAGTCACGCGCATCAACAACGCGATTGCGGCGCTCGGCCCCGTCAACATGGCCGCGCTCGACGAACTGGCGGCGGCGAAGGAGCGCAAGAGCTTCCTCGACGCCCAATCGGCCGATCTGACGAGCGCGATCGAAACGCTCGAAGACGCGATCCGCAAGATCGACCAGGAAACCCGCACGCTGCTGCAAGGCACTTTCGACCAGGTGAACCACCATTTCGGCGAGCTGTTCCCGCGCCTGTTCGGTGGCGGCCAGGCGAAGCTCATCATGACCGGCGACGAAATTCTCGACGCCGGCGTGCAGGTGATGGCGCAGCCGCCGGGCAAGAAGAATTCGACGATTCACCTGCTGTCGGGCGGCGAGAAAGCGCTGACCGCCACGGCGCTCGTGTTCGCGATGTTCCAGCTCAATCCGGCGCCGTTCTGTCTGCTGGACGAAGTGGACGCGCCGCTCGACGACGCCAACACGGAGCGCTTCGCCAACCTCGTGCGCGCGATGTCGGACAAGACGCAGTTCCTCTTCATCTCGCACAACAAGATCGCGATGGAGATGGCGCAGCAACTGATCGGCGTGACGATGCAGGAGCAGGGCGTGTCGCGCATCGTGGCCGTAGACATGGAAACGGCGGCGGGTTTCGCACAAAATATCGGCTAAACGGTCGAAACGGTTTAGACATCCAAGGGACGGCGCGCGGCGCGACAGCCAGCGGCGCCACGCTTGCGGTTTGCGCAGCGGCACAGGCCGGTGCGCGCCGCCAGACAAGAAAGAATTGCAGATGGAGCATGCATGGATCAGTTGACTCTCGGGTTGATCGGCGCGGGTGCCGTAGTCGTCGGGGGCGTGGTGGTGTACAACGCGTGGCAGGGCGCCAGGGTGCGCCGTCGCATGCCGCGCCCGATGCCCGAGGAAGCCGTCGAATCGCCGTTGCGCGACGACCTGCAGGAACCTAGTCCGTTTATCGAACCGGCTCGCGCGCCTTCGCGTCGCGAGCCTTCGCTTGCGGGCCAGGGCGCGGAAGAAAGCGCAGAGCGCGTCGAACCGGGCTTCGGCACGGTTGCGCCTGCCGATACGCCCGTCGATATCCAGGCCGAGAACACCGCGCCGAACGGTTTTGCCGAAGGTGAAGCGGCGCAGGCTGAAGGCGCGGTATCGCCTAATGCCGCCGACGCAGCCGAAGCGGCTGTGGCAACGCCCGCCGAACATGACGAAACCGCTGCCGCGAAGGACGAAGCGCCGGCCAGCGACGAAGACGAGCGCGTCGAACCGGTGATGCCGGCTGCGACCACGATTTCTTCGGCGCCGCCCGCGATCGTCGATCGCCGTATCGACTGCATCGTGCCGATTCGCCTGGGCGGCGCGCTGCCCGGCGAGCGTGTGATTCCGCTCGCGCAGCGTCTGCGCCGCGCCGGCAGCAAGCCCGTGCACATCGAAGGCAAGCCGGAAGGCGGCGACGGCTGGGAGCTGCTGCAAAATGGCGTGCGCTACGAAGAACTGCGCGCGGCCGCGCAACTCGCGAACCGCAATGGCCCGCTCAACGAGCTGGAATTTTCGGAATTCGTCGCGGGCGTTCATCAACTGGCCGATGCGCTCGACGGTCTGCCCGAATTCCCGGACATGACCGAGACCGTGGCGATGGCGCGCGAACTCGACGGCTTTGCGGCGCAGTGCGACGCGCAGCTTTCGATCAACGTGCTGTCGGATGGCGCGCCGTGGTCGGCGAATTATGTGCAGGCGGTGTCGGCGCAGGACGGCCTGCTGCTGTCGCGCGACGGCACGCGTTTCGTGAAGCTCGACGCGAAGCAGAGCCCGGTGTTCATGCTGCAGTTCGGCGACACCAACTTCCTGCGCGACGACCTGACCTACAAGGGCGGCCAGATGATCACGCTGATCCTCGACGTGCCGGTGGCCGACGAGGACATCCTGCCGTTCCGCCTGATGTGCGATTACGCGCGCTCGCTCGCTGAGCGTATTGGCGGGCGCGTGGTGGACGACCAGCGCCGGCCGCTGCCGGAGTCGGTTCTGCAGAACATCGACAAGCAGCTCATGACGCTCTACGCGAAGCTCGAACAGGCCGGCATTCCGGCGGGTTCGGCGGCGACGCGCCGGCTCTTCAGCCAGTAACGCGGCCGGAGTCGGGCGAAAGCGGCCGGAAGCGGCCGTTCGCCCGCCTGAAAGGCGCGGTGCCATCGAGGCGCCGCGCCTTTTTCATTTTGCGGCCGGTTCGGCGGCGCACGAAGTTAGCCGTTCGGCGGATGCCACAGGCGCGGCTTCCTGAGATAATCTGACTCTTAAATCACTCGTCAGAAGCCGCAACCAGCATGGTCCGTCATCCCGCCCGTCCTACCGAAGCATCTCCCGCGACCGAGCGCGCGGCGTGGCTGCGCGCCGAACTCGAGCGCGCCAATCACGCTTATTACGTGCTCGACCAGCCCGAGTTGCCCGACGCGGAATACGACACGCTGTTCCGCGAACTGCAGGCGATCGAATCCGAACATCCAGATCTGATCACGCCCGATTCGCCCACCCAGCGTGTGGGCGGCGAAGCGTCGGCGGGCTTCGAGCCGGTTGTCCATGACGTGCCGATGCTCTCGCTCAACAACGGTTTCGCCGACGAAGACATCGCCGCATTCGACAAGCGCGTGCATGACACGCTTGGCAAGGCCGAAGGCGAGGCAGTCGACTACGCGTGCGAACTCAAGTTCGACGGTCTGGCGATTTCGCTGCGCTACGTGGATGGCGTGTTCGTGCAGGCGTCCACACGTGGCGACGGCACAACCGGCGAAAACGTTACCGAAAACGTGCGCACGATCCGGTCACTGCCGCTGCGCCTGAAGGGCGCGCGCGTGCCGAAGGTGCTCGACGTGCGCGGCGAAGTGCTGATGTTCCGCCGCGATTTCGCACGTATGAACGAGCGTCAGCGCGAAGCCGGCCAGAAGGAATTTGCCAATCCGCGCAATGCCGCGGCCGGCAGCCTGCGCCAGCTCGATTCGAAGATTACGGCGCAGCGTCCGCTGTCGTTCTTTGCGTATGGCATTGGCGTGCTGGAAGGCGAGCCGATGCCCGCCACGCACGGCGAACTGCTCGACTGGTACGCGGAAATGGGTCTGCCCGTGAACAGCGAACGCGCAGTCGTGAAGGGCGCGCAAGGTCTGCTCGACTTTTTCAGCGCCGTGGGCGAGAAGCGCGACGGCTTGCCGTACGACATCGACGGCGTGGTCTACAAGGTCAATCGCCGCGACGAACAGGATGCGCTCGGCTTCGTTTCGCGCGCGCCGCGTTTCGCGCTGGCCCACAAGTTTCCGGCTCAGGAAGCGCTCACGACCCTGCTCGCCATCGACGTGCAGGTGGGGCGCACGGGCGCCATCACGCCGGTTGCGCGTCTGGAGCCCGTGTTCGTGGGCGGCGCGACGGTCACCAACGCTACGCTGCATAACGAAGACGAAGTGCGCCGCAAGGACATCCGTATCGGCGATACGGTGATCGTGCGCCGTGCGGGCGATGTGATTCCCGAGGTGGTGGGCGCGCTGCTGGAGCGTCGCCCGGAAGACGCACACGAATTTGTGATGCCCACCGAATGCCCTGTGTGCGGTTCGCGCATCGAACGTCTGCCCGACGAAGCCATCGCGCGCTGTACCGGCGGTCTGTTCTGCCCGGCGCAGCGCAAGCAGGCGCTCTGGCACTTCGCGCAGCGCCGCGCACTCGATATCGACGGTCTGGGCGAAAAGATCCTCGACCAGCTGGTCGAACAGAACCTCGTGCGCACGCCGGCGGACCTGTTCAACCTGGGTTTCGCCACGCTCGCGGAACTCGACCGCATGGCAGAGAAATCGGCACAAAACCTGCTCGATTCACTGGAAAAAGCCAAGTCGACCACGCTCGCACGCTTTATTTATGCATTGGGCATTCGGCAGGTGGGCGAATCCACCGCGAAGGATCTGGCCAAATACTTCGGCTCGCTCGATCCGATCATGGACGCGAGCGTCGAGCAACTGCTCGAAGTGAAGGATGTGGGGCCGATCGTGGCGGAGTCGATTCACCAGTTCTTTGCGGAAGAACATAACCGCACGGTCATCGAGCAACTGCGCGCGCCCGGCAAGGTCACATGGCCAGAAGGTCCGCCCGCGCCCAAGGCGCCGGTGGGCGTGCTCGCGGGCAAGACGGTCGTGCTCACGGGCACGCTGCCGACGCTCACACGCGACGCGGCGAAAGAGATGCTGGAAGCGGCTGGCGCGAAGGTGGCCGGCTCGGTGTCGAAGAAGACCGACTACGTGGTGGCGGGTGCCGACGCGGGCAGCAAGCTCGCGAAAGCCGAGGAACTCGGCGTGCCGGTGCTCGACGAAGAAGGGTTGCACAAGCTCCTGGAGGGGCATTCAACATGATTCGCGAAATTCTCAGGATGGGCGATCCGCGCCTGCTCGGCATCGCCAGACCCGTCGATCATTTCGACACGCCGGAACTGCACGAGCTGATCGCCGACATGTTCGACACCATGCACGCGGCGAATGGCGCGGGGCTCGCTGCGCCGCAGATCGGCGTGGATCTGCAGGTGGTGATCTTCGGCTTCGAGCAGAACGAGCGTTATCCCGAAGCGCCAGCCGTGCCGCAAACGGTGCTGATCAACCCCGTGATCCATCCGCTTTCGCATGATATGGAAGAGGGCTGGGAAGGCTGTCTGTCGGTGCCGGGCATGCGCGGCGCGGTGAGCCGCTATTCGATGATCCGCTATAACGGCTACGACCAGTACGGCAAGCCGATCGAGCGCGTCGCGGAAGGTTTTCATGCGCGCGTGGTGCAGCACGAGTGCGATCACCTGATCGGCAAGCTGTATCCGATGCGCATTACCGACTTCTCGAAGTTTGGCTTTACCGAAGTGCTGTTCCCGGATCTCGATCCCAATAGCGACGATTGAATCACGCGGATGTAGCGCGCAATAAAAATGGGAGCCCGCGGCTCCCATTTTTTATGGCTCCGGCGCGTGGTCCGCGCCGGTGTCGTCAGGCTTAGAAGCCTTCGTCCGCCGACAGATAGCGCCACTGGCCTTGCGGCAGTGCGCCCAGCAGCACGTGGCCCATGCGCACGCGCTTGAGGCCGACGACGTGCAGGCCAACCAGCTCGCACATACGGCGAATCTGACGCTTCTTGCCTTCGCGCAGGACGAAACGCAGCTGCTCGCCGTTCTGCCAGCTGACCTGGGCGGGCTTGAGCGGCACGTCGTCGAGCGAAAGGCCGTGACGCAGTTTCGCCAGCAGATCGGCCGGGAAGTGCTGGTCGACTTCGGTCTCGATGTCGCCGTAGGTGACGCGCACGAGGTATTCCTTGTCGATGTCCGAGCTTTCGCCGATCAGTTGCTTGGCCACGCGACCGTCCTGCGTCAGGACGAGCAGACCGGTCGAGTCGATGTCGAGGCGGCCGGCCGGTGCGAGCGTGCGCAGGTGCTGGGCGGAGAAGCGGATGCCCGAGCGGTCGCCGTCCCAGTGGTTTTCACCGGTGATCAGCGTGGCGGCGGGCGCGTAGCCGTCTTCGGCCTGACCGGAGACGAAACCGATCGGCTTGTGCAGCAGGATCGTCACCTGACGCGCCTGGGCGGCGAGTGCAGCGGGATCGATTTCGATGCGCTGCTCGGGCGTGACCTTGGCGCCCAGCGTGTCGACGACGACGCCGTCGACGAAAACCCAGCCTTTTTCGATCCACTCGTCGGCTTCGCGGCGCGAGCACAGACCCAGCTCCGACATGCGCTTGGACAGACGCAGCGCGTTGTCGCCGTCGATTTCCTCGCGTTGGGCGCGGCGCGGTGCGTTGTCGAAGGACTTGCCTGCGGGCTTGTCACCGAACTTGCGCGCGGGGGCGCTGTTGCGGTCGGTGCGTTCGTTGCGATTGTCGCGGTCGCTGCCATAAGACGACTTCACCGGGCGGGCGAAGCGGCGATCGCTGGAATCGTCGCGCGGTCGGCGGTCACCACGGTCGTCACGGCCGCCAAACGGGCGGCGATCGCCACCTTCGTCACGGCGCGGGAAACGGCGCTCGCCGCTGTCCTCGCGCGGGCCGAAGGAGCGGCGCTCACCGCCTTCATCACGACGCGGGAATCGACGCTCACCGTCGCCTTCACGCGGCTTGAACGGACGACGCTCGCCATCTTCACGGGGACCAAACGAGCGGCGTTCACCACCTTCATCACGACGCGGGAATCGGCGCTCGCCGTCACCTTCGCGCGGCTTGAACGGACGGCGTTCGCCATCTTCACGCGGACCAAACGAGCGGCGTTCACCGCCTTCATCGCGGCGGGGGAAGCGGCGTTCACCATCGCCTTCGCGCGGCTTGAACGGACGACGCTCGCCATCTTCACGCGGCCCAAACGAGCGACGCTCACCGCCTTCATCGCGACGCGGGAAACGACGCTCACCGTCGCCTTCACGCGGCTTGAACGGACGACGCTCGCCATCCTCACGCGGCCCAAACGAGCGACGCTCACCGCCTTCATCGCGACGCGGGAAACGACGCTCACCGTCGCCTTCACGCGGCTTGAACGGACGACGTTCGCCATCTTCACGCGGGCCAAACGAGCGGCGTTCACCACCTTCATCACGACGCGGGAATCGGCGCTCACCATCGCCTTCACGCGGCTTGAACGGACGACGCTCGCCATCCTCACGCGGCCCAAACGAGCGACGTTCACCACCTTCATCACGACGCGGGAATCGGCGCTCGCCGTCACCTTCGCGCGGCTTGAACGGACGACGCTCGCCATCCTCACGTGGCCCAAACGAACGGCGCTCGCCGCTGCCTTCGCGCGACTGGAACGGACGGCGTTCACCGCCATCCTCGCGCGGGCGGAACGGGCGACGTTCGCCGCCATCGCGCTCGCGCGACATCGGCTTGCCGGCTGCGGGCTTCGCACCCGCCGGACGTCCTTGCCCTTGCGGCCGCCCTTCAGCAGGCCGCGCCTCCGCCGGCCGCACGGGCTTGCGCGCGGTCGTGGTACCGCGTCGGACGGGGGAGCGTTCCGGCGTGGCCGGGCGCGGGTGTTTGGCTGTGAGTTTGGCTCGCATGATTCAGGTAATTCGCTTTGACTTTCACACTGCTATCGCGCGCAGCAGTTCGGTTTCGACACGGATCTGCAGACGGTTATCGGAAAGCCCCGAGCCGTCCAGCAGGAATACGTCTTCGACGCGCTCGCCGAGCGTATTGATCCGCGCCGCATGGACGCCGACCCGGTGCTCGGCCAGCACGCGCGCGATCGAATAAAGAAGGCCCGGCCGGTCGTTCGCCGACACGGACAGGATGTAGTACTGGCCGCGCTCGTCGGCCCGCAGGTCGACGCGCGGCGTCACCGGGAAGGTGCGCGACAGTCGCGAAAGCCGTCCTTTCGACGGTTCCGGCAACACGTGGCTTTCGGCCGCGAGACGCTCGGCGAGTTCCTGTTCGACCAGGTTCGCGATGTCGCGGTAATGCACGTCGCCCTCGGTATGGGCGACGATAAAGTTGTCGAGCGCGTAGCCGTGGCGCGTCGTGCTCACGCGCGCGTCGAGCACGGACAGGCCGCTGCGGTCGAAGTACGCGCACATCGTCGCGAACAGATCGGGACGATCCTTCGCGTAGACGAGCACCTGCAGCGCTTCGCCGATCGGCGACGGGCGCGCGCGCACGACGGGCGAGGGCGTTTCCACATGGCGATAGAGCACGCGCGTCTGCCACGCGATATCGGCGGCATCGTGGCGCAGGAAGTAGCCGACATCGAGCTTGTCCCACAGCGCGCGGTGCGCGTGCTCGGGCACGGTCTCGAGGCGCAGCAGCGCGAGCGCCAGTTCCTGGCGCGTCTTGAGTTCCGAATGCGTATCGGGGCGCGCGCCGCCGAGCACGGCCAGCGTCGAGCGATACAGATCCTCGAGCAGCTTGCCCTTCCAGTTGTTCCAGACCTTCGGGCTGGTGCCGCGAATATCGGCCACGGTCAGCAGATAAAGCGCTGAAAGACGCCGCTCGGTGCCGACCATATCGGCGAAACGCTTGACCACTTCGGGGTCGCTCGTGTCCTGCTTCTGCGCGACCTGGCTCATGGTCAAGTGCTGCTGGACCAGCCAGACGATCAGGTCGGCATCTTCGGTGTCGATGCCGTGCTCGCGGCAAAAACGCCGCGCGTCGGCCATGCCGAGCTGCGAGTGATCGCCGCCGCGCCCCTTGGCGATATCGTGGAAAAGCGCCGCCACGTAGAGCACCCACGGGCGCTCGAAATTGGCGATCAGCTGGCTGCAGAACGGATACTCGTGCGCGTGTTCCGCCACCGCGAAGCGGCGGATATTGCGCAGCACCATCAGGATGTGCTGATCGACCGTGTAGACGTGATAGAGGTCATGCTGCATCTGCCCGACGATGCGCCGGAAGTTCAGCAGGTAGCGTCCCAGCACGCTCGTCTGGTTCATCAGCCGCATTGCATGCGTGATACCGGCCGGCTGCCTGAGGATCTCCATGAAGAGACGCCGGTTTTCGGGGTCGCGGCGCCAGTGCAGATCCATCTTGTCGCGCGCGTTGTAGAGCGCCCGCATGGTGCGCGCCGACAGTCCCTTCACGCCAGGCACCTGCTCATACAGCAGGAAGGCTTCGAGAATCGTGTGCGGTTCGCGCTCGAACACATCGTCGGTCACGATTTCGATCATGCCCTGTTTTTCGACGAAGTGGTCCGAGAGCGTGCGAGTGATGCCGCTCGTGCTCGGGAACAGTTGCGCTTCGATGTTCTGGATCAGGATGCTGGCGAGCTGGGTGACCGCTTTGGCCGCCCAGTAATAGCGCCGCATCAGCTGTTCGCTGGCGCGCCGCGCGGTGCTGGCCTTGAAGCCGAAGCTCTCTGCCACGGGCGTCTGCAAATCGAACACCAGAATGTCCTGACGGCGCCCGGCAATCACGTGCAGGCGCGCGCGCAGCGCCTTGAGGAACGACTCGTTGCGGCGCAACTCGCGCGCTTCGCGCGTGGTGATCAGGCCGCGTTGATCGAGTTCTTTCCAGCTGCTGCCGAAGGCCGCGGCTTCCGTGATCCAGATGATCAGTTGCAGATCGCGCAGGCCGCCGGGACTTTCCTTGACGTTCGGTTCCAGCGAATAGGGCGTGTCCTGAAAGCGCGCGTGGCGCTGGCGCATTTCCAGCACCTTCGCCTGGAAGAAGCTGCGCGGGTCCATGGCGTCGCGATAGCGCTGGGCGAAGTCGCCGAACAGCGTCGTGCTGCCGGTGATGCGGCGCGCTTCGAGCAGCGAAGTGCGCACGGTCACGTCGTTGGCCGCTTCTTCGAGACACTGCGAAACGCTGCGCACGCTGCTGCCGATTTCCAGTCCCAGATCCCAGGCTAGGCCGATAAAGCGCTCGATGCGCGCTTCCAGCGGTTCGAGTGCTTCGTCGTCGGGGAGCAGGACGAGGATATCGACGTCCGAGAACGGCGCCAGTTCGCCCCGGCCGAAGCCGCCGACGGCCACGAGCGCGAGCGATGCCGGCAATTCGCAGAGCGCCCACGCGCTGCGCAGCGTCTCGTCCGTGGTGCGGGCGAGGGCGTGCATCAGCGAATCGACATTGGACGCGCTTTTGAAGCGTTCGAGCAACTGGGCCTTGGCGGCCTTGTAGTCGGACTTCAGCGACGACGTATCGGGTGCGGCGACGGCGAGAACGCTCATGGGTCAGGGTGTGGTGGCGCGGTTGGAATGGCTGGGCCTTGCGTTCCTGGCGGCCGCTGGCTGGGCCGTTCGGGTTGGGGTGCCGCTTTCTGGCGGTGCGCGAGGCGGCGTCCCGCCTGCCTCTTGCCCGCTTCATGCATCAGTGATGCCGGTGTTGCCTTGCTGGCTTTGCGCGTGTGGCGCAAGCCCTGCTACGCCGCCCCGGTAAAGGTCAACTGGATCGACGCAGTTGGCCGGGCGGCTGGAGATGCTACCGATAAGGCCGATCAGGCCGTCGCGCCCGCTGCCTGCGCAACGATCGCCGGTTTGGCAGGCGTGCCTGCCGAAACCGTCAGCACTTCGTAGCCGGTTTCGGTGACGAGTACCGTGTGCTCCCACTGCGCGGACAGGCTGCGGTCCTTGGTCTTGACGGTCCACTGGTCCGGCATCGTGCGGATATCGCGGCGGCCGGCGTTGATCATCGGCTCGATGGTGAAGATCATGCCCGGCTGCAGTTCAACGCCCGTGCCGGCGCGGCCGTAGTGGAGCACCTGCGGCTCGTCGTGGAACACCGTGCCGATGCCGTGACCGCAATATTCGCGCACCACGCTATAACCTTGCGCTTCCGCATAACGCTGGATGGCATGGCCGATGTCGCCCAGATGGCCGCCCGGACGCACCTGATCGATGCCGAGCCACATGCATTCATACGTGGTCTGCACGAGGCGCTTCGCAAGGATCGAACCCTCGCCGACGATAAACATGCGGCTCGTATCGCCGAAATAACCATCCTTGATCACCGTGACGTCGATATTGAGCGTGTCACCGTTCTTCAGCGCCTTGTCGCCCGGAATACCGTGACAGATCACATCATTGATCGAGGTGCAGATTGCCTTCGGGTAGGGCGGGTAGCCGGGCGGCTGATAGTTCAGCGGCGCGGGCACCGTGCCTTGCACGTTGGTCATGTATTCGTGACAGAGCCGGTCGATTTCGCCGGTCGTGACGCCCGCCACTACGAAGGGCGTAATGTAGTCGAGCACCTCGCTCGCCAGCCGGCAGGCGACGCGCATTTGCGCGATGTCGTGTTCGTTCTTGATCGAAATGGCCATGGTGTGCGCCCGAAAATGCAGTCGAATATCGAATTATCGCACCTTATCCCCATGGTCGCTGGCTTTTGAGAATGGGCGAAACCATTTCACGAGGGTAATAGCCGTCTTGAGGCGTGCACAGTTTGCGTGCTATACTCTTCGGCTAAGTCGCTCCCGTCTCGTTCAAATGAGCGGTTCTGGTGAGAGATTGTGCCTGATGTCGCCGCAGGCAATAAATAAAGGGCGGCAAGTAGTAAATAGACGTAAAGCAAATTTGAAATCGCAAGCCGGTCGCACCCAGGGTGTCGGGCGTGCCAGTCCCGAAAGCAGGGCGGTGCACCGATACGGCAACCGGCTTCAGACCCAAACCCTAGCGGAGAATTGAAACATGGCAGTTACCATGCGCCAAATGCTGGAAGCAGGTGTCCACTTCGGTCACCAGACGCGCTTCTGGAACCCGAAGATGGCCCCCTTCATTTTCGGTCATCGCAACAAGATTCACATCATCAACCTCGAAAAGACGCTGCCGATGTACAACGACGCACTGAAGTATGTGCGTCAGCTGGCATCGAACCGTGGCACGATCCTGTTCGTCGGCACGAAGCGTCAATCGCGTGACACGATCGCTGAAGAGGCAAGCCGCGCTGGTATGCCGTTCGTGAACGCACGCTGGCTCGGCGGTATGATGACCAACTTCAAGACGCTGAAGGTTTCGATCAAGCGCCTGAAGGACATGGAAGCGGCTGTTGAGGCAGGCGAACTCGAAAAGATGAGCAAGAAGGAAGCGCTCCTGTTCGAACGCGAAATCGCCAAGCTGCAAAAGTCGATCGGCGGCGTGAAGGACATGGGCGGCATTCCGGACGCAATCTTCGTGGTTGACGTCGGCTACCACAAGATCGCTGTGACGGAAGCCAACAAGCTGGGCATCCCCGTTATCGCTGTGGTCGACACGAACCACTCGCCGGAAGGCATCGACTACGTCATCCCGGGTAACGACGACGCCAGCAAGGCCGTCGCCCTGTACACGCAAGGCGTGGCAGACGCGATCCTCGAAGGCCGTGCTAACTCGGTGAACGAAGTGGTTGCAGCCGCTCGCGGCAACGAAGGCGACGACGAGTTCGTCGAGGTCAACCCGGAGGCGTAAGCTGCCCCCGTGTCCGGCAAGAAAAGGGGGCTTTCCATAGGCCCCTTTTTTTTAAGCCGTGGCATTCGACGCCGCGTCATATGGGCGGCACCGTAGTCCTGTAGAAGCAGCTGTAAAAAAGCGTTTCAACACGGGCAAAAACGGAAACGAATTCCTGCCGGTTGCATCGAACCCTGCGACCGGCGCGTACCAGACAGACTCAAGGAGCGAATGATGGCGGCAATTACCGCAAGCATGGTGGCAGAACTGCGCGCGAAGACCGATGCGCCGATGATGGAATGCAAGAAGGCGCTGACGGAAGCCGACGGCGACCTGGCACGCGCTGAAGAACTCCTGCGCGTCAAGCTCGGCAACAAGGCGAGCAAGGCTGCATCGCGCGTTACGGCTGAAGGCGTGATCGCTTCGTTCATCGGTGCCAACGCTGGCGCCGTGGTCGAACTGAACTGCGAAACCGACTTCGTTGCGAAGAACGACGACTTCCTCGCATTCGCGAACACGGTGGCCGAGCTGGTCGCTACGCAAAACCCGGCTGACGTCGCCGCTCTGTCGGCTCTGCCGCTGGAAGGCTCGACGGTCGACGCAGTGCGTCTGGCACTGGTCGGCAAGATCGGCGAAAACGTTTCGATCCGTCGCTTCGCGCGCTTCGAAACCGCCAACAAGCTGGCTGCGTACCTGCACGGCACGCGTATCGGCGTGCTGGTCGAGTACACGGGCGCTGAAGAGCAGGTCGGCAAGGACGTGGCGATGCACATCGCTGCAATGAAGCCGGTTTCGCTGTCGTCGGACGACGTGCCGGCCGAGCTGATCGCCAAGGAGCGCAGCATCGCTGAGCAGAAGGCTGCTGAATCGGGCAAGCCGGCTGAAATCGTCGCCAAGATGGTTGACGGTTCGGTCCAGAAGTACCTGAAGGAAGTCTCGCTGCTGAACCAGCCGTTCGTTAAGAACGACAAGCAGACGATCGAACAGATGCTGAAGGCTGCTAACAGCTCGGTGCAGAAGTTCGCGCTGTTCGTCGTTGGCGAAGGCATCGAAAAGCGTCAAGACGACTTCGCAGCTGAAGTGGCCGCGCAAGTCGCTGCTGCAAAGCAGCAATAAAGGCCGCGCAAGCCTTTAAGCTTCACGCTTCAAAGCAGTCAAAGCTTTATCGCAGTACCGTAGCAAGCCGCGGTGGGGTTTCTCCGCCGCGGTGGGCAGCGTAGCGACGCCCGAGTAGCGCGCCAGGCATGGCGGCCATCCGCCGTGCCCGGTGTCGCAAATCTTCGCTATTTCTGGTGGCGCTTGCCCCAAGCAGTATTTCACCCCTACAGTTTCAAGTTATTGCCCTGTTAGTGCCTTTTGCGCGCGATCCTGGATACCTCCATGCCCACACCCGCCTATAAACGCGTCCTGCTCAAACTTTCCGGCGAAGCCCTGATGGGCGATGATGCCTTCGGCATCAATCGCGCCACGATCGAACGTATGGTGGCAGACGTGGCCGAGGTCGTGCGTCTGGGCACCCAGCTCGCCGTCGTGATCGGCGGCGGCAATATTTTCCGCGGCGTCGCGGGCGGCGCAGCCGGTATGGACCGCGCCACCGCCGACTACATGGGTATGCTCGCGACCATGATGAATGCGCTCGCGCTGCAGGACGCCATGCGTCACGCCGGCATCGAAGCGCGCGTGCAGTCCGCGCTGCGTATGGACCAGGTGGTCGAGCCGTACATCCGCCCCCGCGCGATCCGTCAACTCGAAGAAGGCAAGGTCGTGATTTTTGCGGCCGGCACGGGCAACCCGTTCTTCACGACCGACACCGCCGCTGCCCTGCGTGGCGCGGAAGTGGGCGCTGAAGTCGTGCTCAAGGCCACCAAGGTCGACGGCGTGTACTCGGCCGATCCCAAGAAGGACCCGACGGCCACGCGCTACTCGACGATCAGCTTCGACGAGGCAATCGGCCGCAATCTGCAGGTCATGGACGCCACGGCTTTCGCGCTGTGCCGCGACCAGAAGCTGCCTATCCGTGTTTTTTCGATCGTCAAGCCGGGTGCGCTCAAGCGCATCATTCAAGGCGAAGACGAAGGCACGCTCGTCCACGTGTAAACTCTCGTCTCACGCGAGATCGATCTCGGGCCGCGCCGCCCTCTATGCGCGCTGGCGGGCCCGTACCGTAATGAAGGTTCGGAGGTATCAAAATGGCTGTGGCTGACATCAAGAAGGGCGCTGAGCAGAAAATGCAGCGCTCGATCGAAGCGTTCAAGGGCGACCTGGCGAAGATCCGCACGGGCCGCGCACACACCGGTCTGCTCGACCACATTCAGGTCGACTACTACGGTTCGCCGGTGCCCATTTCGCAGGTCGCGAACATGACGCTCGTCGACGCGCGCACGATCGGCGTTCAGGCCTGGGAAAAGAAGATGGTCCCGGTCATCGAAAAGGCGATCCGCGACTCGGAACTCGGTCTGAACCCGGCAACGCACGGCGATCTGATCCGCGTGCCGATGCCCGCACTCACCGAAGAGCGCCGCAAGGAACTCACGAAGGTCGTCAAGAACGAAGGCGAAACGGCCAAGGTTGCCGTGCGTAACCTGCGTCGCGACGCCAACGAACAGCTCAAGAAGCTGGTCAAGGACAAGGAAATCTCGGAAGACG
Source organism: Paraburkholderia sp. Ac-20340 (assembly GCF_017104965.1). Taxonomy (GTDB): domain Bacteria; phylum Pseudomonadota; class Gammaproteobacteria; order Burkholderiales; family Burkholderiaceae; genus Paraburkholderia. The sequence goes on along the minus strand of NZ_JAAGPR010000003.1, from coordinate 291,399 downwards.
ACGAGCGCCGCGGCAGCGACGACGTCCAGAAGCTGACGGACCGCTTCGTGACCGAGATCGACAAGCTCGTCCAGACGAAGGAAGCCGAAATCATGACGGTCTGAGGCCGCAAGGCTTTCAGTCCCGCCAGGGTTTCTCTTTCCTTATTGCAGTTTTAGTCCGACGGCCATGACCTATACCAGCTCAACTGTTCACGTGCCCGACGTGGCGGCAGTACCGCGCCACATCGCGATCATCATGGACGGCAACGGCCGTTGGGCAACGCAGCGCCGTCTGCCGCGCGTCGCAGGCCATACGCGTGGCGTCGATGCCGTGCGTTCGGTCGTCGAGGCCTGTGTCGCGCGCGGCGTCGAATTTGTCACCTTGTTCGCTTTCAGTTCCGAGAACTGGCGGCGTCCCACCGACGAAGTCTCTTTCCTGATGCGTCTGTTCGTCACCGCGCTCGAGCGCGAAGTGGCGCGCCTGCACGCGAACGGCATTCGCCTGCGCGTAGTGGGCGATCTGTCGATGTTCAACGAACGCATCCAGGACCTGATTCGCCGCGCGGAAACCAAGACCGCGCGCAATACCCGCCTCACGCTGACCATCGCCGCCAACTACGGCGGACGCTGGGACATCATGCAGGCCACCCGCAAGCTCGTCGAAGCTTCGGTGGCGGCAGGCGAGGCGGTGCCGGTGACCGAAGACACGGTCAGCCAGTATCTCGCGATGAACTACGCGCCGGAGCCGGATCTGTTCATCCGCACGGGCGGAGAACAGCGCGTGAGCAATTTCCTGCTGTGGCAGCTCGCCTACGCAGAATTCTATTTCACCGACACGTATTGGCCGGACTTCGATGCCGACGCGCTCAATCGCGCCATCGCGTCCTACTCCGATCGTGAACGCCGCTTCGGCCGCACCAGCGCCCAGGTCGTTACCCAATCCCAGAACGCCGACTCGCTTTCATGCTAAAGACCCGTGTCATCACGGCGATCGTCCTGCTGGCCGTCCTTCTGCCGGTCACGCTGTTCGCGCCGATGGCCGCCTTTGGCGCGCTGATCGGCCTCGTGGTGGTGTTCGCCGCGTGGGAATGGGCTCGCCTGCTCAAGGCCGGCAAGGCCGGTTCGATCGTCTACGCGGCCATCGCCGCCGTTATCGTCGCCGCTAGCACGCGCCTTGAATCGGCGCGTCCGCTCTATCAGGCCGCGGGCATTTTCTGGCTCGTCGCCGGGCCTTATGTGCTGGTGCGCAAGCCCGTGCTGGCCGCCGGCGCCTGGCGCGCTTTCCTGCTGGCCGCCGGCTTCGTCCTCTTTGCCGCCTGCTGGCACGCGCTGGTCGGCGCGCGCGCGATCGGCGTGGGTTTCGTGCTCTCGCTGCTGCTCGTGGTCTGGCTGGCCGATATCGGCGCATACTTCTCTGGCAAGGCATTCGGCAAGCATAAACTGGCGCCCTCGATCAGCCCCGGCAAGACCTGGGAAGGCGCGGTGGGCGGCTGGGCCGCCGTGATGATCGTGTCGGTCGCCGCGCTCGTGCTGCATGCCTTCGAGCCGACCCTGTATTCCGCGCTGGCTGCCCAGTTGGGTGTCGGCCGTGCGCTTTTCGTGCTTACCGTGCTGGTCGCGTTCAGCGTGATCGGCGATCTGTTCGAGTCGATGCTCAAGCGCCAGGCTGGCGTGAAGGATTCGAGCGGGCTTCTGCCGGGTCACGGTGGGGTGCTCGACCGCATCGACGCGCTGTTGCCGGTACTGCCGCTTGCCATGCTGTTGCTCGGCTAACGGTGTCCGGCTAGAGAATTGAAAATGCAAAAACGACTCACATTGCTCGGTTCCACGGGCTCGATCGGAGACAGCACGCTTGACGTGGTCGCACGTCATCCGGATCGCTTCTCGGTCTACGCGCTCACCGCGCACCGCAACGGCGACAAGCTCGTCGACCAATGTCTGCGCTTTGCGCCCGAAGTGGCCGTGGTCGGCGACGCCGCAACGGCCCAGGCGGTCGAAAGCAAGCTGCGCGCGGCCGGTTCGAAGACTGTCGTGACCTTCGGCCCGCAGGCGCTCATCGACGTGTCGAAGAGCGACGGCTGCGATACGGTCGTGGCGGCCATCGTCGGCGCGGCGGGTCTGGAACCGTCGCTTGCGGCGGCGAAGGCCGGCAAGCGCATCCTGCTCGCGAACAAGGAAGCGCTCGTGATGTCGGGCGACATCTTCATGGACACCGTGCGTGACAGCGGCGCGGTACTGCTGCCGCTCGACAGCGAGCACAACGCCGTGTTCCAGTGCATGCCGCACGACGGCAAGCACGGTGGCGTGACCAAAATCATTCTGACCGCGTCGGGCGGCCCGTTCCGCACGCGCGAGCCGTCCACGCTCGTGGACGTGACGCCGGAGCAGGCCTGCAAGCACCCGAACTGGTCGATGGGCCGCAAGATTTCGGTCGATTCCGCCACGATGATGAATAAGGGCCTCGAAGTGATCGAGGCGCATTACCTGTTCGATCTGCCGGGCGATCGCATCGACGTGCTGATCCACCCGCAAAGCGTGATCCACTCGATGGTCTCGTACGCGGACGGTTCGGTGCTCGCGCAACTGGGCAACCCCGACATGCGCACGCCGATCGCCCATGCGATGGCGTACCCGGATCGTATCGATTCGGGCGTCGCGCAGCTCGATCTCGCACAAGTTGCCACGCTCAATTTCGAGAAGCCGGATTACGAACGCTTCCCGTGTCTCGCGCTGGCGATGAAGGCCCTGGCCGAAGGCGGCGTGGCGAGCGCAACGCTGAACGCGGCGAACGAAGTCGCCGTGGAAGCGTTCCTCAACCGCCGTATCGGTTTCATGGCGATTGCGCAGACCGTCGACGCCGTGCTCAACGCGCTGCAAAACCGCAGCGCCACGAGCCTCGAAGTCGTGCTCGAAGCCGACGCCGCCGCGCGCCGCGCGGCACACAAGATCATCGACAGCCTGCCGGTGCCGGCTTAAGTCCTTTCAGGGCTGTGCCCGGAGCGTCTGTGTCACTCGCAGGCGTCCGGGCGTAACAAGAGGGTCCGCGCGGATTCCTCGGCCCGCAAGCAAGGCTCCCCCGCACTGGCGCGCTGCTTCCCGCACAGGAGGCGCATATGAATCTGCTCACCGAACTGGTGGCTTTCGTCGTGGCGATCGGCATTCTTGTCGTCGTCCACGAATATGGACACTACAGTGTCGCGCGCTTGTGCGGCGTCAAGGTTCTGCGATTTTCCATCGGCTTTGGTCGACCGCTCTTGCAGTGGGTCAGCAAAAAGACCGGCACCGAATGGACGATCTCAGCGCTGCCGCTCGGCGGCTACGTCAAGATGCTCGACGAGCGCGAGTACGCGGATCGCACCGATGCCGCCGCAGCCATTTCCCCCGAAGATCTCCCGCATGCCTTCAACCGGCAGTCGGTCGGCAAGCGCATTGCCATCGTCGCCGCGGGCCCGATCGCCAATTTCATTCTCGCCATCGTGCTGTTCGCGGTGGTCTACGCGAGCGGTGTGACCGAGCCTGCCGCTGTCGTGGCCGCGCCGCAGGCGCAGTCTGTCGCGGCGCGCGCGGGCTTCCAGGGCGGCGAGACCGTGCTGTCCGTGAGCGCGGCCAACGGCAATGGCATGGAGCCGGTGCGCTCCTGGGCCGATCTGCGCTGGAAACTGCTTTCCGCGGCCTTCGATCATCGTCATGTGGTGCTGGCCGCGCGCAACAGCAACGGCACGTCCGATTACGCGGTCGATCTCTCGCGTCTGGAGAGCAAGGATCTCGACGACGATTTCATGTCGAAGATCGGCTTCGAACCGGGCGGCGGCACGCTGCGCATCGCGGGCGTGGAGCCCGATAGCGCGGCCCAGCACGCTGGACTGGAGAAGGGCGACCGCCTGCGCGCGATCGATGGCCGACCCGTTGATAGCGCAAGCACTTTCATCGCTTACGTGAAGGCTCACGCGGGCAAGCCGGTGTCGCTCGACATCGTGCGGGGCGGCGAGACTTCGACGGCATCGCATGGTTCGAGCAACGGTCAGCCGATGACGATCGCCGTCACGCCGGCGGTCCAGCGCGACGACGAAACCGGCGCGGAAGTCGGCCGTATCGGTGCGGCGCTTGCCGCGCAGGGGCCGTCGGTGGAAGTGCGTTATGGGCCGCTCGAAAGCGCGCGCATGGGCGCGTATCGCACGTGGGATATCGGTCTGTATTCGCTGCGGATGTTCGGCCGCATGATCACGGGAGAGGCTTCGCTGAAGAATCTTTCGGGCCCCGTGACGATTGCTGACTATGCTGGAAAGAGCGCCAGACTCGGGCCTTCAGCTTTCCTTTCCTTTCTCGCCCTTGTCAGTATTAGCCTTGGCGTACTCAACCTGCTCCCAATTCCGGTATTGGACGGGGGGCATCTGTTATATTATGCGGTTGAAGCCGTAACGGGCAAAGCCGTCTCGGATCGCTGGCAGATGGTTCTGCAGCGAGCGGGTCTTGCCTGCATCGTCGCGCTGTCGGCGATCGCGTTGTTCAACGATCTGGCTCGGTTAATCCATTTCTAAAGAAATCTGGCGGCGTCCGAGGGTGGGCCGCCTGATCTGATGCAGCTATACACACTGGGGAAGCACGTTGTTTAGACCTCATCGCTTGGTTCCAAAAACAGTTGCGGCTGCGGCGCTTGCCGCACAAGGTCTCGTTGCTCATGCCGCAACGACGCCTTTCGTGGTTCAGGACATCCGCATCGAAGGACTGCAACGCGTAGAGCCGGGCACGGTCTTCGCGTACCTGCCGATCAAGCAGGGCGATACGTTCACCGACGACAAGGCCTCTGAAGCCATCCGCGCATTGTATGCGACCGGCTTCTTCAACGACGTGCGCATCGCCACCGAAGGTGGCGTAGTCGTCGTGCAGGTGCAGGAGCGTCCGGCGATCGGCACCATCGATTTCGCCGGCATCCACGAGTTCGACAAGGACAACCTCACGAAGGCGCTGCGCGCAGTCGGTCTTTCGCAAGGCCGCTACTACGACAAGGCGCTGGTCGACAAGGCCGAGCAGGAGCTCAAGCGCCAGTACCTGACGCGCGGTTTCTACGCCGCCGAAGTCACGACCACCGTCACGCCGATCGACCGCAACCGCGTCGGTCTGCTGTTCTCGGTCGTCGAAGGTCCGAGCGCGAAGATCCGCCAGATCAACTTCATCGGCAACAAGACGTACAGCACGGGCACGCTGCTCAGCGAAATGCAGCTGTCCACGCCGAACTGGTTCTCGTGGTACACGAAGAACGACCTCTACTCGAAGGAAAAGCTCACGGGCGACCTCGAGAACGTGCGCTCGTACTACCTGAATCACGGCTACCTCGAGTTCAACATCGACTCGACGCAGGTCTCGATCTCGCCCGACAAGAAGGACATGTACCTGACGATCGGGCTGCATGAAGGCGAGCCGTACAAGATCTCGGGCATCCATCTCGCCGGCAATCTGCTGGACCGCGAGGCGGAGCTCAACAAGCTGGTCAAGATCAAGGCGGGCGATCGCTTCTCGGCTGAAAAGCTGCAGGCTGCGACCAAGGCCATCGTCGACAAGCTCGGCGAATACGGCTATGCGTTCGCAACCGTGAATGCGCTGCCGCAGATCAACCAGGCCAATCACACGGTCGACCTCACGCTGCAGGTCGATCCGAGCCGCCGCGTCTACGTGCGCCGCATCAACGTGGTGGGCAACACCCGCACGCGCGACGAAGTCGTGCGCCGCGAAATGCGCCAGCTCGAAAGCTCGTGGTTCGATTCGAGCCGTCTCGCGCTGTCGAAGGACCGTATCAACCGTCTGGGCTACTTCACCGACGTCGACGTGACCACGGTGCCCGTGGAAGGCACGGCCGACCAGGTGGACGTGGACGTCAAGGTGGCCGAAAAGCCGACCGGCGCCATCACGCTGGGCGCGGGCTTCTCGTCGACCGACAAGGTGGTTCTCTCGGCAGGCGTCTCGCAGGACAACGTGTTCGGTTCGGGCACGTCGCTGTCGGTGAACGTCAACACCGCGAAGTCGTACCGCACGCTGGCTGTCACGCAGGTCGATCCGTACTTCACCGTGGACGGCATCAAGCGCATTACCGACGTCTACTACCGTACGTATCAGCCGCTGTACTACTCGACCGATTCGAGCTTCAAGATCATCACGGCAGGCGGCGACCTGAAGTTCGGCATTCCGTTCTCGGAAGTCGACACCGTGTTCTTCGGTATCGGTTTCGAACAGGACCGTCTGGACGTCGACGATGCAACGCCGCAGGCCTACAAGGACTACGTCGATGCATTCGGCCGCGTATCGAACAACGTGCCGCTGACGATCGGCTGGTCGCGCGACGCACGTGACAGCGCGCTCATTCCGAGCCGCGGTTACTTCCTCCAGGCCAATGCCGAATACGGCACGCCGGCGGGCTCGACCCAGTACTACAAGACCGATGTGCAGGCACAGTACTATTACTCGTTTGCTCGCGGCTTCGTGCTGGGCCTGAACTTCCAGGCGGGCTATGGTAATGGTCTGGGCGGCAAGCCGTACCCGATCTTCAAGAACTACTACGCCGGCGGTATTGGTTCGGTGCGGGGTTATGAACCGAGCTCGCTGGGTCCGCGCGACAAGACGACGAACGACCCGATCGGCGGCTCGAAGATGGTGGTCGGCAACATCGAACTCACGTTCCCGCTGCCGGGCACGGGCTACGACCGCACGCTGCGCGTCTTCACCTTCCTCGACGGTGGTAACGTCTGGGGCGACGAAGGCACCAGCATCGGCTCGAACGGTCTGCGTTACGCCTACGGTGTCGGTCTTGCGTGGATTTCGCCGATCGGCCCGCTCAAGCTGAGCCTGGGCTTCCCGGTCACGAAGCACGAAGGCGACCAGTACCAGAAGTTCCAGTTCCAGATCGGTACGGCATTCTGACGGTACGCGCGGAACAGGTATTTACAGAAACGAGAGGATAACTTTGCTAACGGGTATGTTTTCCAGGCGGACGATCGGGGCCATGACGCTGTCGCTGGCGATGCTCGCTTTCGGCACGGGCGCGGCCCATGCGCAGGAAGCGAAAATCGCGGCGGTCAACTCCGACCGCATCCTGCGCGAATCCGCCCCCGCGAAGTCTGCGCAGACCAAGCTCGAAGCCGAGTTCGCGAAGCGCGACAAGGATCTGCAGGACATGGCGCAGCGTCTGAAAACGATGTCGGACTCGCTCGACAAGAGCGGTCCGAGCCTGTCGGTGGCCGATCGCGCGCAGAAGCAGCGCGATCTGTCGCAACTCGACAGCGATTTTCAGCGCAAGCAGCGCGAGTTCCGCGAAGATCTGAACCAGCGCCGCAACGAAGAACTCGCGGCGGTGCTCGATCGCGCGAACAAGGTCATCAAGCAGATCGCCGAGCAGCAGCATTACGATCTGATCGTGCAGGAAGCGGTGTATGTGAGCCCGCGCATCGACATCACCGATCAGGTGCTGAAGGCGCTGGCTTCCGGCGCCACTGGCAGCAACAGCAACTAAGGCAGGAGCAGCACGCGCATGGCATTTACGCTTGAGGCAATCGCCGGGCAGTTCGGCGGCGAAGTGGTGGGCGATGCGACGCAACGCGTCGGTTCGCTCGCGCCGCTCGACCAGGCGGGTCCGCAGCAACTGGCTTTCCTCGCCAACCCGAAATATCTCTCGCAGGTCGAAACGACCCGCGCGGGTGCGGTCCTCATCAGCCCGGACGATCTGGCGAAACTCGCATCGCGCGAAGGTCGCAACTTCATCGTCACACCTAATCCGTATGCTTACTTCGCGCGCGTCGCGCAGGCGTTCATCGACCTGGCCGCGCCGAAGGTGCAGCCGGGCGTGCACCCGAGCGCACACGTCGACGCAACGGCCAAGGTAGCGGCAAGCGCCGTCATCGGCCCGAACGTGGTCGTGGAAGCGGGTGCGGTGATCGGCGAGAACGTGCGTCTGGACGCCAACGTCGTGATCGGCCGCGGCACGCAGGTGGGCGAGAACTCGCACTTCTATCCGGGCGTGACCGTCTATTACGGCTGCAAGATCGGCGCGCGCGCCATCGTGCACGCGGGTGCGGTGATCGGCTCGGACGGTTTTGGTTTTGCCCCCGATTTCACGGGGCAGGGCGATGCGCGCACGGGCACGTGGGTCAAGATTCCGCAAGTGGGCGGTGTGTCGATCGGGCCCGATGTCGAAATCGGCGCGAACACCACGATCGATCGCGGCGCAATGGCCGACACGATCATCGAGGAGTGCGTGAAGATCGATAACCAGGTGCAGATCGGCCATAACTGCCGCATCGGTGCCTACACGGTGATCGCGGGCTGCGCGGGTATCGCGGGCAGCACGACGGTCGGCAAGCACTGCATGATCGGCGGCGCGGTGGGCATCGCGGGTCACGTCACGCTGGGCGACTACGTGATCGTCACGGCGAAGTCGGGCGTGTCGAAGTCGCTGCCGAAGGCCGGCATCTACACCAGCGCGTTTCCGGCCGTCGAGCACGGCGACTGGAACAAGAGCGCCGCGCTGCTGCGCAATATCGACAAGCTGCGCGATCGTATCCGGGCGCTCGAAGCCGCCGCCGCGGAAAAATCGCAAGGCGACGCATAAGCATCGCACCACACGTATAAGGGGCCTGGCGCCGCGGCTGTCGCGCTGCATGCCAGGCCGAGCCCCGGCGATGGGTGCCAGACCGCGCGTCTGGCGCGCAGAGCCCGGGGGAATCCGCATGCACGAAGTCGCGCGCGTGGCGCATACTGCGCCTGGGCGCGAACCGCAGGGGTACGTCTGGCCGGCACGGCTACCGTCGGGCAGGGACAGGCGCTTCGGGCAACGCAATCGAAAGTGACACGCAATTCCCGCGTGAGCAGAAACACCATGAACATCGAAAAAATCAACTTCGACATCCACAAGATTCTCACGTTGCTGCCGCACCGTTATCCGTTCCTGATGGTGGACCGGGTCCTCGAGCTCGAGCCGCACAAGAGCATCAAGGCGTTGAAGAATGTGACGGTCAACGAGCCCTTTTTCACGGGCCACTTCCCGCAGCGTCCGGTCATGCCGGGCGTGATGATCCTCGAAGCGCTGGCCCAGACCGCCGCGCTGCTCACTTTCTCGGAAGAAGAGCAGGATTTTGCAAACACGCTGTACTACTTCGTCGGTATCGACGGCGCGCGTTTCAAGCGCGTGGTCGAGCCGGGCGACCAGCTCATCCTGAACGTGACGTTCGAGCGCTACATGCGCGGTATCTGGAAGTTCAAGGCGCAAGCCGACGTGGACGGCGTGGTCGCCTGCGAGGCGGAACTCATGTGCACCGTCAAGAAAATGGACGCGGCGCAGTAAGCTGCGCCGTCGTTTGCCGCAGGGCGCCTGGCGGCGCCCCGGCATGACAACAGAATCGGAGAGCATGACGAATGAGCAGGATCCATCCCACTGCGATCGTCGAGCCAGGCGCGCAAGTCGATGAATCGGTCGAGATCGGCCCCTACGCGGTAATCGGTGCGAATGTCACCATTGGCGCGCGCACCCAGGTCGGTTCGCATAGCGTGCTGGAAGGCCACACGACGATCGGCGAAGACAATTCGATTGGCCATTACGCCTCGATCGGCGGCCGCCCGCAGGACATGAAGTACCGCGGCGAGCCCACGAAGCTCGTGATCGGCAATCGCAACACGATTCGCGAATTCACGACGCTGCACACGGGCACGGTGCAGGACACCGGCATCACGTCGATCGGCGACGACTGCTGGATCATGGCCTACGTGCACGTGGGTCACGATTGCCGTCTGGGCAACAACATCATCATGTCGAGCAACGCGCAGCTGGCCGGCCACGTGTTCGTGGACGATCACGCGATCGTCGGCGGCATGACGGGCGTGCACCAGTTCGTGCGCATCGGTGCGCATGCGATGGTGGGCGGCGCTTCGGCGCTCGTGCAGGACGTGCCGCCGTTCGTGATCGCAGCCGGCAACAAGGCTGTGCCGCACGGTATCAACGTCGAAGGTCTGCGCCGCCGCGGTTTCTCGCCCGACGCAATCTCGGCGCTGCGCGCGGCATATCGCACGCTGTACAAGAACAGCCTGTCGCTCGAAGAAGCGAAGGTTCAGCTCGCCGATCTCGCCCAGGCGGGCGGTGACGGCGACGTGCACGTGAAGGCGCTGCTCAGCTTCGTCGAGCAGTCGCAGCGCGGCATCATCCGCTAAACGATGGCGTTGCAAACCCATCCGTTGCGCCTCGCAATGGTCGCCGGCGAACCGTCCGGCGACCTGCTCGCATCGTCGTTGCTCAAGGGGCTGGTCAGCAAGCTGCCGGATACTGCGCAGTACTACGGAATCGGCGGCCCGCGCATGCAGGCAGTCGGTTTCGATGCGCACTGGCCGATGGACAAGCTCACGGTGCGCGGCTACGTCGAGGCGCTCAGTCATATTCCCGAAATCCTGCGCATTCGCCGCGAGCTCAAGCATCAACTGCTTGCGGAACCGCCTGATGTTTTCATCGGCGTCGATGCGCCCGATTTCAACTTCGGTCTCGAACAGCCGCTGCGCGAAGCCGGGATTCCCACGATCCATTTCGTCTGCCCGTCGATCTGGGCGTGGCGGGGCGGGCGCATCAAGAAGATCCAGAAGTCCGTGGATCACATGCTCTGCGTTTTCCCGTTCGAAACGGCGATCCTGGAGAAGGCCGGCGTGGCCGCGTCCTACGTGGGCCACCCGCTCGCCGACGATATCCCGCTCGAACCGGACGTACCCGGCGCGCGCCTTGCGCTCGGTCTGCCCGATGGCGGTCCGATCATTGCGGTGCTGCCGGGCAGCCGTCGCTCCGAGATCAACCTGATCGGCCCGACTTTCTTCGACGCGATGCAGATCATGCAGCAGCGCGAGCCGGGTCTGCGTTTCGTGATGCCGGCGGCCACGCCTGCGATCCACGCGCAGTTGCAGGAACTGGCGAGCCAGCATCAGGGCCTGGCGCTCACGATCGTCGATGGTCAGTCGCAACTGGCGATGACCGCCGCCGACGCGATCCTCGTGAAGAGCGGCACGGTCACGCTGGAAGCGGCGCTGCTCAAGAAGCCGATGGTCATCTCGTACAAGGTGCCCTGGCTGACGGGGCAGATCATGCGCCGTCAGGGCTATCTGCCTTATGTCGGTCTGCCGAATATTCTTGCGGGGCGTTTCGTGGTGCCGGAAATCCTCCAGCATTTCGCCACGCCTGAAGCGCTCGCCGACGCCACGCTCACGCAGTTGCACGACGAGGCGAACCGGCGCACCCTGACCGAAGTGTTTACGCAGATGCACCATGCGCTGCGCCAGAACACGGCGGAGCGCGCGGCCGAAGTGGTAGCGCGCGTGGTGGAAAGCCGCAAGGGGCGGACATGAGCGACGCGCCGGTTAAAAGTGCCAGAAAGGTGACGGCGAAGGCGGCAGCAAAGCCGAAAGCGCCGTCGCAGGCCGCACAAAAGCGCGCGCTGCGTCTGCAACTCGCGGAGCAGGCCGGTCTGCTGTTCGAATCGCCCGACGACATCATCTGTGGCGTGGACGAAGCCGGGCGCGGCCCGCTCGCCGGTCCCGTGGTGGCGGCGGCTGTGATTCTCGATCCGGCGCGGCCGATCGAAGGACTCGACGATTCGAAGGCGCTCACGGCAAAGTCGCGCGATGCGCTTTACAACTTGATCGTCGAACGCGCGCTTGCCTGGTGTGTGGCAGAGGCGAGCGTCGAGGAAATCGACACGCTCAACATCCTGCACGCGACCATGCTGGCGATGCGCCGCGCGGTCGAAGGTCTGAGCGTGACGCCTACGCTTGCGAAGATCGACGGTAATCGCTGCCCGGTGCTGCCGGTGCGCAGCGAAGCGGTGATCGGCGGCGATGCGATTGTGCCAGCGATTTCGGCGGCATCGATCATCGCAAAAGTCACGCGCGATCGCATGCTGGTCGATCTGCACACGTCGTTTCCCGCCTACGGTTTTAACGTACACGCGGGCTACGGCACGCCGCAGCATCTGGCGGCGTTGCGTACGCATGGTCCGTGCGAGCATCATCGGCGTTCGTTCGCGCCGGTGCGCGAGGCTTTCGAGTTGCACGGTGTCGTTGTAACGAGTTAAGCCGGCCGATGCGCTCGCCGAACTTATCCGGCGCCGCCTCGTGCGGCGCCGTTTTCCTTTTTACTGATCCTTTTCTGAATCGCCAGGCCCGCCCGTGAAAGCCATTACCTCGCGCGACAATCCGCTCTACAAGCGCCTGAAGGCGCTGGCCGGCTCGACGCATCAACAGCGGCGCGCCCATCAGGCCCTGCTCGAAGGGTTCCATCTTGCCAGCGCCTGGCTCGATGGCGGCTCGCAGCCCGAATACTGCATCGTCACCGAAGGCGCGCTCGAGCACGAAGAGGCGCGCGACATCGTTGCGCGCGTCGACGAGCGCCGCGTGATTACGCTGCCCGATGCGCTGTTCGGCCAGTTGTCGAACGTCGTGCACGGCGCGGGCATGTTGCTGCTCGTGGATATGCCGGAAGCAACATTGCCGCAGCGCGTCGAATCGACCTGTCTGGTGCTCGACGGTTTGCAGGACGCAGGCAATGTCGGCTCGATCCTGCGCAGCGCAGCGGCGGCCGGCATCGAGCGGGTGTTCTGCACGCCCGGCACCGCTTACGCATGGTCGTCCAAGGTGCTGCGCTCGGCGATGGGCGCGCATTTCCTGCTGCAGGTCTACGAGAACGTCGAACCGCAGACGCTGATCGACATGCTGGCCGTGCCGGTCGTGATCACCGATTCGCATGGCGCGAAGGCCATCGACGAAACGGATCTGAGGGGGCAGGTCGCGTGGGTGTTCGGCAACGAAGGCGCGGGCGTTTCGCAGGTGTGGCGCGATGCGGCGGCGCTACGCGTGACGATCCCGCAGCCCGGCGGCATGGAGTCGCTGAACGTGGCGGCGGCCGCGGCCGTCTGCGTGTTCGAGCAGTGCCGGCAGCAGCGTCACGCACGCTGACGTTCGCGCGCGTGCAAAAGCAAAAAAGGCCTGCAAATGCAGGCCTTTTTGTTGCGCATCGCGAATCAGTACGACGGCTTATCGATGCGGATTTCCTGAAGAATCGTCGTGGCGATTTCCTCGATCGACTTGTGCGTCGACGAGAGCCACTTGATGCCTTCGCGGCGCATCATCGCTTCGGCTTCGTTCACTTCGTAGCGGCAATTTTCCAGCGCTGCGTACTTGCTGCCCGGACGGCGTTCGTTGCGGATTTCCGTCAGGCGCTGCGGATCGATCGACAGCCCGAAAATCTTCGAGCGGTGCGGCAGCAGCGAATTCGGCATCTTGCCGCGCTCGAAATCGTCGGGGATCAGCGGATAGTTGGCCGCCTTCACGCCGTACTGCATGGCCAGATAGAGGCTGGTCGGCGTCTTGCCGCTGCGCGACACGCCCACGAGGATCACATCGGCATCGGCGAGATTGCGGTCGGATTGGCCGTCGTCATGCGCGAGCGAGAAGTTGATCGCCTCGATACGGTTCTTGTATTCGTCGGTGTCCGCGTTCTGGTGGCCGCGGCCCATCGCGTGGCTCGACTTGAGCTCCAGTTCCTGTTCGAGCGGTTCCACGAAGGTCTGGAACATGTCGAGCACGAGCGCATTGGCGCGCTTGACGATCTCGTTCGAGCTGCTGTCCACCAGCGTCGTGAAGACGATCGGACGACGGCCTTCCTGTACGGCGGCTTCGTTGATCTTTTCGGCGGTCGCATACGCCTTGTCGCTCGAGTCCACGAAGGGCACGCGCACGAGGCGGAATTTCTGGTCGAACTGCGACAGGATCGAATGCGCGAACGTTTCGGCAGTGATCCCGGTACCGTCGGAGACGATAAATACGGTAGGCGGCATCGATTGAGGCTAGGTACGTGAGCTGCTGGTGCGCTCGGGACGGGCGGAAAAAGCCCGGGAAGCGCTAGGGCGACCGCTGTGGGACGATTCCGAGGCGCGTTTCTCTTTGGCTGACTCTTCGAATGGCATTTTCGGGAGTCGGCACGGTAGAATAGCGGCAACCTGTTGGATAAGCAATTGCAGTGCAACCGCGCCAAACCGCAGTCCATCGTGGCTCAAACTGGCGTCAACTTGCAGCGAATGTGTATAACTTCCTGCAATCTTGCGCATCTTCCTGCTTTTCCTCAAGCCGGCTCCAGCCCTTTGGCGCCACGGCGATTGCTTCTCCAACAGGTTGCGCAAGACGCGAAATCGCCCCCAATGGGTGACTCGCGTTCGAGCCCACTTGCGCAGCCGTGAATTTTTTTCACACTTAGGGGCTTGTATGACTAACACCGTTGCCAAGGATCAGGCTTATGTAGTGCCTTTCGAGCAGTTGCGGATGACCGACGTTGAGATCGTGGGCGGCAAGAACGCCTCGCTCGGCGAAATGATCAGCCAGTTGGCTGAGGCTGGCGTGCGAGTCCCCACGGGTTTCGCTACGACTGCGCTCGCCTTCCGCGACTTCCTGAAACATAACAACCTGACCGAACGGATCGCCGCTCGCCTGGAAACGCTCGACGTCGACGACGTCAAGGCGCTGGCCGAAGCGGGCAAGGAAATCCGTCAGTGGATCATCGACGCGCCGCTGCAAGCTCAACTCGAAGCGGACATCCGCACGGGTTTCGAAACGCTGCAGGCTGGCTCGCCGGGCGAGCTGTCGTTTGCCGTGCGTTCGTCGGCAACGGCCGAAGATCTGCCTGACGCATCGTTCGCCGGTCAACAGGAAAGCTACCTGAACGTGGTGGGCGTCGAGGATGTGCTCGACCGTCTCAAGCACGTGTTCGCGTCGCTCTACAACGACCGCGCTATCTCGTATCGCGTCCACAAGGGCTTCACCCACGCTGAAGTCGCGCTGTCGGCAGGCGTGCAGCGCATGGTCCGTTCGGACCGCGGCGCAGCAGGCGTGATGTTCACGCTGGACACGGAATCGGGCTTCAAGGACGCGGTGTTCATCACGTCGAGCTACGGCCTCGGTGAGACCGTGGTGCAGGGCGCCGTGAACCCGGACGAGTTCTACGTCTTCAAGACCACGCTCGCACAAGGCAAGGCACCGATCATCCGCCGCTCGATCGGCTCGAAGCTGATCAAGATGGAATTCACGCAGCCGGGCGAACCGGGCCGCGTGAAGACGGTCGACGTCTCTCACGAACAGCGCAACCGCTTCTCGATCACCGACGAAGACGTGATCGAGCTGGCCAAGTACGCCGTGATCATCGAAAAGCACTACCAGCGTCCGATGGACATCGAGTGGGGCAAGGACGGTCTCGACGGCAAGATCTTCATTCTCCAGGCACGTCCTGAGACGGTGAAGAGCCAGGCAGCGGGCAAGGTCGAGCAGCGCTTCAAGCTCAAGGGGCAGTCGCAGGTGCTGGCAACGGGCCGCGCGATTGGCCAGAAGATCGGCGCGGGCCGCGTGAAGGTGATTCACGATCCGTCCGAAATGGAACGCGTGCAGCCGGGTGACGTGCTGGTCGCCGACATGACCGACCCGAACTGGGAGCCGGTGATGAAGCGCGCTGCGGCAATCGTGACGAATCGTGGCGGCCGTACCTGCCACGCGGCGATTATCGCGCGTGAGCTGGGCGTGCCGGCGGTCGTGGGCTGCGGCGACGCAACCGACGTGCTGAAGGACGGCGCGCTGGTGACGGTGTCGTGCGCGGAAGGCGACGAAGGCCGCATTTATGACGGTCTGCTGGAAACCGAAGTCAGCGAAGTCCAGCGTGGCGAGCTGCCGGCGATTCCGGTCAAGATCATGATGAACGTCGGTAACCCGCAACTCGCGTTCGACTTCTCGCAACTGCCGAACGCAGGTGTGGGTCTCGCGCGTCTCGAGTTCATCATCAACAACAACATCGGCGTTCACCCGAAGGCGATCCTCGAGTACCCGAACATCGACGCGGACCTGAAGAAGGCCGTCGAGAGCGTCGCGCGCGGTCACGCATCGCCGCGTGCGTTCTACGTCGACAAGCTGACGGAAGGCATCGCCACGATTGCTGCGGCGTTCTATCCGAAGCCCGTCATCGTGCGTATGTCGGACTTCAAGTCGAACGAGTACAAGAAGCTGATCGGCGGTTCGCGCTACGAGCCGGACGAAGAAAACCCGATGCTGGGTTTCCGCGGCGCATCGCGTTACATCGCCGAAGACTTCGCGCAAGCGTTCGAAATGGAGTGCCTGGCGCTCAAGCGCGTGCGTGAAGAGATGGGCCTCTCGAACGTCGAGATCATGGTGCCGTTCGTGCGTACGCTGAAGCAGGCGGAGCGTGTGGTTGGCCTGCTCGAGAAGTTCGGCCTCAAGCGCGGCGAAAACGGCCTGCGCCTGATCATGATGTGCGAAGTGCCGACCAACGCGATTCTCGCCGAAGAGTTCCTGCAGTACTTCGACGGTTTCTCGATCGGTTCGAACGACCTGACGCAGCTCACGCTCGGCCTCGACCGGGACTCGGGTATGGAACTGCTGGCCGCCGACTTCGACGAACGCGATCCGGCCGTCAAGTTCCTGCTCAAGCGTGCGATCGAAACCTGCCGCCGCCTGAACAAGTACGTCGGTATCTGCGGGCAGGGTCCTTCGGATCACCCGGACTTCGCCGAGTGGCTGGCGGAAGAAGGCATCGCTTCGATCTCGCTGAACCCGGACACGGTTGTCGAAACGTGGCAGGCGCTGGCGAAGGCACAGGCGAAGTAATGCAGTAACGCTCACTGACGGCGCGAGCCGTCCCGCCGCGCGCGAAGCTTGATGCAGCTTGCATTTCGCTTTCGCACGCAGCGGAAAAAAGTGTCAGCTTCGTGCTATAACACCCCGGTCAATCCGGGGTGTTTTACTTTGGGAGGTCGTCGTGGGTCCGCATGGTTTGTTCTGGTGGATCGGCGCGGGCGTGCTGATCGTGGCCGAGCTGATGACCGGCACCTTCTATCTGCTGATGATCGCGCTGGGCTTTCTGGCCGGCGTGGTGGCTTTCGAGTTTGGCGCGCCGCTCGATGTGCAGTTCGCGATTGCCGCGCTCGTGGGCCTCGTGGCGGTGATCGCGCTGCGGCGTTCGCGTTTCGGGCGCAAGCGCCGCATGGTCGATGCATCGAGCGATCCTGGCGTGAATCTCGACATCGGTTCCACGCTGACCGTTGCCGCCTGGCACGAAGGGCGTGCCCGCACGATGTATCGCGGCGCCGAATGGGACGTCGAACTGGCGCCCGGCGAGCCTGAAGACGCCCATCTCTATCAAATCAAGGCCGTGCGCGGCAGTTGTCTTATCGTGGCGGGCGCGCATCACGCGTGACCCGGGTTCACGCGGTCAGGCTCACGCACTCACCAGTCCAAGCCGAAGCAAAAGGGGAAGCGCATGCAAGTACCAGTTGTCGGGCTGATTCTGCTCGTTATCGTCATCGTCCTGATTTCCAAGACCGTCAAGATCGTGCCGCAGCAGCATGCGTGGGTGCTGGAGCGGCTTGGCCGCTATCACGGCACGCTCACGCCGGGTCTGACGATCGTGCTGCCGTTCATCGATCGCGTCGCGTACAAGCACGTCCTCAAGGAAATCCCGCTCGACGTGCCCAGCCAGATCTGTATCACGCGCGACAACACGCAGTTGCAGGTGGACGGCGTGCTGTACTTCCAGGTGACCGATCCGATGAAGGCGTCGTACGGTTCGAGCAACTTCGTGTTTGCGATCACGCAGCTTTCGCAGACCACGCTGCGCTCGGTGATCGGCAAGCTCGAACTCGACAAAACGTTCGAGGAGCGCGATTTCATCAACCATAGCGTGGTCTCTTCGCTCGACGAGGCGGCGTCGAACTGGGGCGTGAAGGTGCTGCGCTACGAGATCAAGGATCTGACGCCGCCGAAGGAAATTCTCCACGCGATGCAGGCGCAGATCACCGCCGAGCGCGAAAAGCGCGCGTTGATCGCGGCCTCGGAAGGGCGCAAGCAGGAACAGATCAATCTGGCGGCGTGCGCGCGCGAGGCGGCGATCCAGAAGTCGGAAGGCGAGAAGCAGGCTGCGATCAATCAGGCGCAAGGCCAGGCGGCGGCGATTCTGGCGGTGGCCGAAGCGAACGCGACCGCGATCCAGAAAATCGGCAATTCGATCCAGGCGCAGGGCGGGATGGACGCGGTGAACCTCAAGGTTGCGGAGCAGTACGTGAACGCGTTCGGCAACCTGGCGAAGCAGGGCAACACGCTGATCGTGCCGGGCAATATGAGCGATCTGAGTTCGATGATCGCCTCGGCGCTGACGATCGTGAACCGCACGGGCATGAAGGAATCGCAGATGACGCGCGACACGGCCAAGGGCGCGTGAGCCTTCGTTTCGACGTTTCGTAGCGACGAGCGGGCAACAAAAAGGGGCGGCATGTCATTCATGCCGCCCCTTTTTTACGTCTTGAGGCAAAACTACGCGGATCAGGTCGGCGTGCGCATCAGGCGCGCCTTCTCGCGCTGCCAGTCGCGCTGCTTTTCGGTTTCGCGCTTGTCGTGCAGCTTCTTGCCCTTGGCGAGGCCGATTTCGCACTTCACGCGGCCGCCCTTGTAGTGGAAGTTCAGCGGCACGAGCGTGAAACCGCGCTGCTCGACCTTGCCGATCAGCTTGTCGATTTCCTCGCGGTGCAGCAGCAGCTTGCGGGTGCGCGTGGCGTCCGGGTGGATGTGCGTCGAGGCTTCGGGCAGCGGGCTGATG
Organism: Paraburkholderia sp. Ac-20340; assembly: GCF_017104965.1. Classification (GTDB taxonomy): domain Bacteria; phylum Pseudomonadota; class Gammaproteobacteria; order Burkholderiales; family Burkholderiaceae; genus Paraburkholderia. Next base: position 272,763 of record NZ_JAAGPR010000003.1, on the reverse strand, counting down.
TGCGTGCCGATCAGGAACAGCTCGCCGTCCTTGATGACGACGTAGGCTTCCTTGATGTTGGCTCGCCCGGCGCGCATGGCCTTGACCTCCCATCCTTCGAGCACGAGCCCTGCCTCGTGGCGCTCTTCGATGAAGTAATCGAAGAAGGCTTTTCTGTTGTCGATGATGCTCATAGGAAAATGGGAAACGCCCAACTCGTTTAAAATTACGATTTTAGCAAAGCGGGCCAGCGAAAGCCCGCTGCGCCTTCACCCTTGCATCGCATTGCGCAATTTATGGCGGATGTCCAGAAAACCGTGTTGATTCGCCATTCGGCGGAACAGATGTTCGACCTCGTCACCGATGTCGACGACTATCCCAACTTCCTGCCGTGGTGCGGCGGCGTCGAGGTACGCCGCAAGGACGAGAGCGGCATGGAGGCGAAGATCGATATCAACTTCAAGGGCATCAAACAGCACTTCGCCACGCGTAACGTGCAGAAGCGCCCTGAGTATATCGATATGGAGTTCACCGACGGCCCTTTCAAGAAGTTCACGGGCTCGTGGCGCTTCACGCCGTTGCGGGCCGACGCCTGCAAGATCGAATTCTCGCTGCACTACGAGTTTTCTAACATCATTCTCGAAAAGATCATCGGGCCGGTGTTTCATCACATCGCGAACACCTTCGTCGATTCCTTCGTGAAGCGCGCCGATCAGCGTTACGGGAAGAACAAGGTATGAGCGCGAATCTCACCCGCGATCTGTCGGTCGATGTCTGCTATGCGCTGCCGGATGCGCAAACGCTCATCGGCGTGCAACTGGCGGCCGGTTCGACCGTGCAGCAGGCCATCGACGCGAGCGGCATATTGACGCGCCATCCCGAGATCGATCTGACGAAACTGAAGGTGGGCGTGTTCGGCAAGCTCAAGCCGCTCGACAGCGTGCTGGCTAACCATGATCGCGTGGAGATTTATCGGCCGCTGGTGGTCGATCCGAAGCTCGCGCGTCAGCGTCGCGTCGACAAAACCCGCAAGGCGGGTTCGATCGAAGGGCGCAAGTGGCAGAACAAGGATTCGCGCTGATCGTCTGAAATATCATCAGACCAGCGCGAACGATCGTCACAAAGGTTTAACTGGCCGCGCGGCGCTGCTCCGCGCCATTCCTGCGGCTCTCGTGCCCATCGCCTTCGGGCACGATGCCGTCGCCGTGCACGGCGTCTTCAGGTCCGCCCGCATGCTGGCGGACCGACCAGCTCACGCCCACCACCAGCAGCACGATCGCCGCGATTTCCAGCCCGCGCGGCAGGCGATGGTCGTAGATGAAACCGTAGAGCAGCGCGAACAGCGTCTCGAACACGATCATCTGGCCGGAGAGCGTCAGCGGCAGACGCTTGGCGGCGGCGTTCCACAGCCCGTTGCCGAGCCACGAGGCGCCAATCGCCAGCACCAGGTTCAGTTGCCAGAAGGTGGTCCAGCGGCCATCGGCGACAGTTTCCTGCGCGGCGCCTGCCGGCATCACCAGAATCACGAGCCACAGCAGGCCGCCGAGTGCGCCCGTCACCACGCCCCAGAGCACCGACCACTCGTTGCCGCTGAAATGCGCGTTGCGCTGCAGATAGCGCGAATTTTCGACAGCGAACCACGTCCAGCAGATCAGCGCGCCTGCGGCGCAGCCAATCCCGGTGATCTTCGTGAGCGTGCTGGCGGAATCGCCCGCGCTGCCCGCCGCTGTAAATACATCGACGTTGATGCAGACGATGCCCGCCGCGATCATCGCCAAAGGCCATGCGAGCTTCGAAAGCGACACCGCGCCATGATCGCCGCGACCGAGCAGCGTGACCGTCACGGGCAACACGCCCACGATCAGCGAGGCCGGCGCAATGCCTACCAGGTGGATCGCGGTGGCGAGAAATAGGTAGTAGAGCAGGTTGCCCATCAACGCCAGTTTCACGAGCGCGACGAGATCTTCGCGCGTGAGGCGCGGCCAGACACGTTTGAGCATTGGCAGGAGCGCAGCCAGCGACACGAGCCCGTACATCACGTAGCGTCCGGCGCTCAGGAGCAGGGGCGAGAAGTCCGCCAGTTGCCGGGGCACCACGAATACCGTTCCCCATAACGCTCCAGCGAGCACGCCGTACAGCACACCACGTTGCATTTCCATTGCCTCCGCATAACTTTCAGTGGGAGGCAAGCTTACCCGCGCGCGCTGCTTCTCGTCTTGTTCAATCCTGCACGGTTCATGCGGGATGAGTGGAGATACGGATGGAAATTCGGGTCGAAAGCAGGTGAGCAAGAACGCGGAAATCCTCTGTAGTGACCGCTCCGGGTGCCCCCGAAAACTTCAAAAAAATCCCGAAATCGGCGCTAAGCTACTGTACGCACTGATGATTTCCAGGGCGCTATCCCGTATAATCTGCTTTTGCGCCTATAGGATTTGCCATGCGTCTGATCCAGAAAGCACTCACGTTCGATGACGTGCTCCTCGTTCCCGCCTTCTCCGACGTTCTCCCGCGCGACACCAGCCTGAAGACCCGGCTGACCCGCAATATCTCCCTGAACATTCCGCTTGTCTCGGCCGCGATGGATACCGTCACGGAAGGGCGTCTTGCTATTGCCATGGCGCAGCAAGGTGGCGTGGGTATCGTTCACAAGAACCTCACGCCCGCCGAACAGGCGCGTGAAGTCGCGAAGGTGAAGCGTTTCGAGTCGGGCGTCGTGCGTGATCCGATCACCGTGCCGCCGCAGATGAAGGTCGCGGACGTCATCGCGCTGTCGCAGCAACATGGCATCTCGGGCTTCCCGGTCGTGGAAGGCGCGCAGCTGGTCGGTATCGTCACGAACCGCGACCTGCGCTTCGAAACCCGTCTGGACGAGCCGGTGCGCTCGATCATGACGCCGCGCGAGCGCCTCGTCACCGTCAAGGAAGGCACGCCGCTGGCCGACGCCAAGTCGCTCATGCACAGCCACCGCCTCGAGCGCGTGCTGGTCGTGAACGATGCGTTCGAACTGCGCGGCCTGATGACCGTCAAGGACATCACCAAGCAGACCGAACACCCGGCCGCCTGTAAGGACGAGCACGGCAAGCTGCGCGCTGGCGCGGCGGTCGGCGTCGGCGCAGACAACGAAGAGCGCGTCGAACTGCTGGTGCAGGCCGGCGTCGACGTCATCGTCGTCGATACGGCGCACGGTCACAGCAAGGGCGTGCTCGAGCGCGTTCGTTGGGTCAAGCAGAACTTCCCGCATGTCGAAGTCATCGGCGGCAACATTGCGACGGCCGATGCCGCGCGTGCGCTCGTCGAATACGGCGCGGATGGCGTGAAGGTCGGTATCGGCCCGGGCTCGATCTGCACGACGCGTATCGTCGCAGGCGTGGGCGTGCCGCAGATCACGGCCATTTCGAATGTCGCTGAAGCGCTCAAGGGCACCGGCGTGCCGTGCATCGCCGACGGTGGCGTGCGCTACTCGGGCGACGTCTCGAAGGCGCTGGCCGCCGGCGCGAATGCCGTCATGATGGGCAGCATGTTCGCCGGCACCGAAGAATCGCCGGGCGACGTGTTCCTGTTCCAGGGCCGTCAGTACAAGTCGTACCGCGGCATGGGTTCGGTTGGCGCGATGAAGGACGGCGCGGCTGACCGTTACTTCCAGGACAACTCGGCGAACATCGACAAGCTCGTGCCGGAAGGCATCGAAGGCCGCGTCGCCTACAAGGGCCCGATCAACGCGATCCTGTTCCAGATGATCGGCGGCGTGCGCGCTTCGATGGGCTATTGCGGTTGCCGTACGATCGACGAACTCCACGAGAAGGCGGAGTTCGTGCAGATCACGGGCGCAGGTCTGAACGAATCGCACGTCCATGACGTGCAGATCACCAAGGAAGCGCCCAACTACCACGTGGACTAAGCCTCGATGAAGCCGCTGCTGCGCGTAGTGCTGATTGTCGATGCGTTGATATTGCTGGGGTTCGGCGTGCTGTTTCTTCTCACGCCCTGGACCTCGCTCTACGACGCGCTGCAATTGGTGCAGGCGCAGCCGGCGCTTGTCGGACAGGCGTTCGGCGTGGTGTTGCTGGGCTTTGCCTGGCTCGCGCTGCGAGCGGCCTTCGACGGCGCGCTGACGGCCACGATCGGTCGCACTGCAGGGCATGTCAACTGGATTGCCGGCGTCTTGATGCTGGTCTGGCTGATCGGTCTGCACAAGCCGCAGCTCACGGGCTTGGGGCAACTGGTGGCCGGTGCGGTGGGCGCCTGTCTGATCATCGTGGGATTTGGCGGTGCGCGTCTTGCCGGTGCGGTGAAGCTGCGCGAGAAGGCGCTGGCGGTCGAAGCCGCGGCGCAGGAGCGCGAAGCGCGCCGTGCGGTCAAGGAAAAGCGCGACGAGCCGGTGGTCTATGCGAAGCCGTTTTTCTCGCATAAGAAGGCTGCGCCCGTCGTCGTTCCGGTCGCTGATCCAGTCGAGCCGGTCGAGCCGGTGATTGTGCCGGCCACGCCGCCGGTCGCGCCGCGCACAGCGGTGGACGCCGAGGAAGCGCGCCAGGCGGCGCGAGACGAAGCGGCCGACGCCCAGCGGCCACCGCTGCGAGGTTGAGGTGGGGCGCGCGTCGACGCCAACCGTCAGACGCGACACCCGCCAGATTGCGCCCGAACCGCCCGAATTGCGCTGCACGGGACCGCCACGTGCCCGTGCCCAGGTTCCGATGAATTCACGCCGCGTGCGAGGCTTCCAGCCAGTGCGCGGCTTTCTGTATCCGTTCTTTTTTAGGTCTCGTCCGCTGCCATGCACGACAAAATCCTGATTCTCGACTTCGGTTCGCAAGTCACCCAGCTCATCGCGCGCCGTGTGCGCGAAGCAAACGTCTACTCGGAAATCCATCCGTACGATGTCGACGACGCGTTCATCCGCGAATTCGCACCGAAGGGCATCATCCTCTCGGGCGGCCCGAATTCCGTCACCGAAACCGACACGCCGCGCGCGCCACAAGCGGTGTTCGAACTGGGCGTGCCCGTGCTCGGCATCTGCTACGGCATGCAGACGATGGCCGAACAGCTCGGCGGCAAGGTCGATGGCGGCCATCTGCGTGAATTCGGTTACGCCGAAGTGCGCGCGCGCAACCATACGAGCTTCCTCGACGGTATCGAAGATTTCCGTACGGCCGAAGGCCACGGCATGCTCAAGGTCTGGATGAGCCACGGCGACAAGGTCATCGAAATGCCGGCGGGCTTCCAGCTGATGGCATCGACGGAATCGTGCCCGATCGCGGCGATGGCCGACGAAGCGCGTCATTTCTACGGCCTGCAATGGCACCCGGAAGTCACCCACACCGTTCAGGGCCGCGCGATGCTCGAGCGCTTCGTGCTGGGTATCTGCGGCGCGAAGGCCGATTGGGAAATGGGTCACTACATCGACGAAGCCGTCGAAGCGATCCGCAAGCAGGTTGGCAAGGAACACGTCATTCTGGGTCTGTCGGGCGGCGTGGATTCGTCGGTGGCGGCTGCGCTGCTGCACCGCGCGATTGGCGACCAGCTGACCTGCGTGTTCGTCGATCACGGTCTGCTGCGTCTGAACGAAGCCGAGCAGGTGATGGCGATGTTCGCGGGCAATCTGGGCGTGAAGGTGGTTCACGTCGATGCGAGCGAAGCGTTCCTGTCGAAGCTGGCGGGCGTGACCGATCCGGAAGCGAAGCGCAAGATCATCGGCGCCGAGTTCGTCGAAGTGTTCCAGACCGAAGCGGGCAAGCTGACGGACGCGAAGTGGCTGGCGCAAGGCACGATCTACCCGGACGTGATCGAATCGGCGGGCAAGGGCAAGAAGGGCGCGCACACGATCAAGAGCCACCACAACGTGGGCGGTCTGCCGGAAACGCTGAACCTGAAGCTGCTCGAGCCGCTGCGCGAACTGTTCAAGGACGAAGTGCGCGAATTGGGCGTGAAGCTCGGTCTGCCGCACGACATGGTGTATCGCCATCCGTTCCCGGGCCCGGGTCTGGGCGTGCGTATCCTGGGCGAAGTGAAGCGTGATTTCGCGGACTTGCTGCGTCGCGCGGATGCGATCTTTATCGAGACGCTGCGTAACACCATCGACAAGGAAACCGGCAAGTCGTGGTACGAACTGACGAGCCAGGCGTTCGCGGTGTTCCTGCCGGTCAAGAGCGTGGGCGTGATGGGCGATGGCCGCACGTATGAGTACGTCGTGGCGCTGCGTGCAGTGCAGACGATGGACTTCATGACGGCGCATTGGGCGCATCTGCCGCATGAACTGCTCGGCCACGTGTCGAACCGCATCATCAATGAAGTGCGCGGCATCAACCGTGTCGTGTACGACATTTCGGGCAAGCCGCCTGCGACGATCGAGTGGGAGTAATCCCGCTTTGACCGATGCGCGCTAGCATCGGCGATCAAGCGAACCCGCGCACAGATCTTGATCTGGCGCGGGTTTTTTGTTGTCCAGGTCTGGACCTGTCGAGCCCTATCGCGTTATGGCGCCATTTGCCGCCATTTCGGGCGGCCAAAACACAATCATCCCTCATCTGCGCGATGCAAATGAGATAAAATTGCGTATCCGCACGGGACTTATCCCCAGCGAGCCGGCTTCACGCTCCGCTCACGCCTCCAGCGGCATCGCGCTCGTTCCCTTGAGTTCATCGAGGCACACAATCGAATGCACGCTGCTCACGCCAGGCGCGCGCATGAGCGTGTCGAGCAGGAATTCGGACAGCGCCTTGAGATCGCGGGCCACCACCTTCAGTACGTAGTCGATATCGCCGGTCACGGAGTAGCACTCCTGCACCTGCGGCAACTTCGCGACGAGTTCCTTGAACTTCACGAGTTCGCGCATGTGCCCGCGCTCCATCGTTACCTGAATGAACGCGACCACGCCAAAGCCGAGCGCCTGCGGGTCAAGCCGCGTCTCATAACGCTTGATGACGCCCAGCTCTTCAAGCCGGCGATGGCGTCGCAGCGTTTGTGCAGGCGAGAGCTTCACGGCCGCGGCCAGTTCGAGATTGGAGGCGCGTCCGTGCTCCTGGAGCGCGGCGAGAAGCCGGAGATCGATGGCGTCGAGGGCGAGTGCTTGCACTTATGTTGCTCGGGATGAGTTGGATGCGAAATGAAATTGTACCAATCAGGGTTTGCCTGCGTATCAGATGAAATCATATTTTTCCTCGCCGCCTATACACTGGGCGCACCTGACAGGGCCGTCAGCCACAAGCGACGGCTCTGAAAGCGCATCAGCGCATCAAGTTGCGTGCGCAATATTATTTCGCGCGGCTGCGCAGGGAGCACACGGGGGTGATCAGCCCGGCTCCCAGCCGACGCATCGATAAAGAAGAAACAGGAAGAGACATGGTTTCCACATCCCCAGGCAACGGCGCACCAGGTAACGGCGGCGACGAGAACGGCCACCTCAAGCGCGGCCTCAAGAATCGGCACATCCAGCTCATCGCGCTGGGTGGGGCAATCGGCACAGGACTGTTTCTTGGCATCGCACAGACGATCCAGACGGCCGGCCCGTCCGTGCTACTCGGCTATGCGATCGCGGGCATCGTCGCGTTCTTCATCATGCGGCAGCTTGGTGAAATGGTCGTCGACGAGCCGGTCGCCGGTTCGTTCAGCTACTTCGCCGATAAGTACTTTGGTCCGTTCGCAGGCTTTCTCTCCGGCTGGAATTACTGGGTGCTCTATGTGCTCGTAAGCATGGCGGAACTGTCGGCGGTCGGCATCTACATGCACTACTGGTGGCCGAATCTGCCCACCTGGGTATCGGCGCTCGGATTTTTCGTCGTCATCAACGGCATCAATCTGGCGAGCGTGAAGTCCTACGGCGAGCTCGAATTCTGGTTCGCGATCATCAAGGTGCTGGCGATCGTCGGCATGATCGCGTTCGGTGGCTGGCTGCTGCTGTCCGGGAACGCCGGTCCGCAAGCGGGCATCTCCAACCTCTGGGCGCACGGCGGTTTCTTCCCGCATGGCGTGTCGGGGCTCGTGATGTCGATGGCGGTCGTGATGTTCTCGTTCGGCGGGCTGGAGCTGGTCGGCATCACCGCAGCAGAGGCGGACGATCCTTCGCACACGATCCCGCGCGCCACCAATCAGGTGATCTACCGCATCCTGATTTTCTACGTCGGCGCACTGGGCGTGTTGCTCTCGCTGTATCCGTGGGAAAAGGTCGTGTCGGGCGGCAGCCCCTTCGTGCTGATCTTCCACGCGATGAACAGCAACTTCGTGGCGCACGTGCTCAACGTGGTCGTGCTGACCGCCGCACTGTCGGTGTACAACAGCGGCGTGTACTGCAATAGCCGCATGCTCTACGGTCTGGCGCAGCAGGGCAACGCTCCCAGGGCGCTGCTCAAGGTGAATCGCCGCGGTATTCCGCTGACGGCGCTGGCCGTGACGGCCGTGGCGACGGCGGCCTGCGTCGTCATCAACTATTTCATGCCGGGCAAGGCGTTCGAACTGCTGATGGGGCTGGTGGTGTCGGCGCTCATCATCAACTGGGCGATGATCAGCCTGATCCATCTGAAGTTCCGCAGTGTGAAGGCGCGTGCCGGCGAGACGACGTCGTTCCGCAGCCTTGGCTATCCGCTCACGAATTACCTGTGCCTGGCGTTCCTGGCCGGTATTCTCGTCGTGATGTACATGATCCCGGATCTGCGCATTTCCGTGTGGCTCATCCCGGTATGGCTGGTGGTGCTGGGCGGTGCGTATCGCTTCTGGCGTCGTGGCGCGGCGCCGGCGCTGCACGGCGGCGTGCAGACGCGCTGAAATCCGTTCGGTGAGGCGAGGGCGCTGGTACACGCCAGACGCCTTCGCACAAGAATCCCGATCCGCCGCTTATCATCCGACATTCCGCAACTTTCCCGTAACCGACAAGCTAAGGCCATGTTCGAACATATCGATGCCTATCCCGGCGACCCGATCCTCTCGCTCAACGAGAACTTCCAGAAAGATCCGCGGCAGAACAAGGTCAATCTGAGCATTGGCATCTATTTCGACGACGAAGGCCGTCTGCCGGTGATGAAGGCCGTCCACGAGGCGGAAGCGGCGCTCCTGCAGGAGCCGGGCGCCAAGCCCTATCTGCCGATGGCGGGTTTCGCCCAGTATCGCGATGCGGTGCAGGCGCTGGTGTTCGGCGCGCAGTGTCCGTCGCGCGCAGCAGGGCGTGTGGCGACGGTGCAGACGCTCGGCGGTTCGGGCGCGCTCAAGGTCGGTGCCGATTTCATCAAGCGCTATTTCCCGCAAAGCCAGGTGTGGGTCAGCGACCCGACGTGGGAAAACCATCGCTTCATCTTCGAGCGCGCGGGTTTCGAGGTGAACACCTACCCGTACTACGACGAAGCGACTGGCGGTCTGAAGTTCGACGCGATGCTCGCGGCCATCGATGCGCTGCCGGCAAAGAGCGTCGTGCTGCTGCACGCCTGCTGCCATAACCCGACCGGCGTGGATCTGGACGACGCGCAATGGGTGCAACTGATCGACGTGCTGCAAAAGCGCGATCTGCTGCCGTTCGTCGATATGGCGTATCAGGGTTTTGGCGCCGGTCTGGACGCCGATGCCTTCGCGGTGCGCGAACTCGGCCGTCGCGGTGTGCCGGCGCTGGTGGCGAACTCGTTCTCGAAGAACTTCTCGCTGTACGGCGAGCGTTGCGGCGGTCTGCACGTGATCTGCGAAGACGCGGCCGCGGCTGATCGCGTGCTGGGCCAGCTGACGGGCGCGGTGCGCTCGAACTACAGCAATCCGCCGACGCACGGCGCCAGGATCGTCACGCGCGTGCTGACGACGCCCGCGCTCAAGCAATCGTGGGAAACCGAGCTGGCGGCGATGTGCGAGCGTATCGCCCGCATGCGTGTGGCGATCCACGACGGTCTGGAGGCGCACGTGAGCGGCGAAGCGCTGTCGCGTTATGTGAAGCAGCGCGGCATGTTCACCTACACGGGCCTGAGCGCGGATCAGGTCGATCGCCTCAAGGAAGAGTTCGGCGTGTATATCCTGCGTTCGGGCCGTATGTGTGTGGCGGGTCTGAACGAGAAGAACGTGAGCATCGTCGTCGATGCCGTGGGCAAGGTGCTGAAGGACTGATGCTTGCCTGATTTGCTGAGGCGGCGCCAGCGTGTCTCAACGTAGCTTTACGTCTGGCTGCCGCTTCAGAACCGCATGCCTGTGCCGATCCCGCACACGCCGGAAATGCCTCCGCCACTCCCTCCGCCGCCGCTGCAAAACACGCCGCATCCGCTCAGCGCTGTTCCCAGCAGTAGACAAGCCGCACCAAGCCGCAACTGACGCAGGATTCGTGCGCCTCGCAATGTTCGCCATGTAGTCTTGAAGCGGAAAAATGAAGAAGATTTCATCGTTGCCTGCGCAAGGAAGAGGGAGCGTGTCGCCAGACGCTGGCTGGCGGTGAAGCCATGAACCTTACGTGCGCACCAGACCCGCGCCCATCAGACGATTCCGGCTTTGCGGGGCGTTCGGGGTATTTGCGCCGGATGCGCTTCGCATCAAATACGCCCTCTGTCAATCCATAGGATTAGAACGTCGCCCATGTCGGATGTGCGCGGTCTTCCAGGTGTTACCCTGATAGAATGCCGTGGCCGCAACGTAGTGGATTGCTGATGAAATTGCTTGATGCCCTCGTCGAACAACGGATTGCCGCCGCCGCTGCGCGCGGTGACTTCGACGGGTCTCCCGGCGCCGGAGCGCCCCAGGAACTCGACGACGACCTCTTCGTACCCGAAGAAGTGCGCGTCGCGAACCGCATCCTCAAGAACGCCGGATTCGTTCCGCCCGCGCTCGAACAGCTTCGCGCACTGCGCGATCTCGAGGAAGAACTTGCCAAGGTAGGCGACAAGGCCGCGCAGTGCCGTCTGCGCGCGCGTCTGCTCGCGCTCGATATGGCGCTCGAATCGCTGCGTGGCGGGCCGATGGTCGTGCCGCAGGAATATCGTCGCCGTATCGCCGAGCGGCTGTCCGAGCGTGCTGCCGGCGCTCAGGGTTTCGCGGCGGGTGCCGCTTGAGCGTGGGTGCCATGACGCCTTCCGGCGATGCGAATGAGCCGAATCTGACGTCCGTCGAGGCGTTCGAAGCCGCCGTGCCTGACTCCGCCACCGATCCCATCACCGAACGCGACCGCCATTTCATGCGTCTCGCCCAGGCGGCCGCCGACCAGGCGCGCGCGGCCGACGAAGTGCCGGTGGGCGCCGTGCTCGTGCGCGGCGACGAAGTCATCGCGACGGGCTTCAATCATCCGATCGGCACGCACGACCCTTCGGCGCACGCCGAAATGGCGGCATTGCGCGCAGCCGGCAGCGCATTGGGTAACTACCGCTTGCCCGGCTGCGAACTTTATGTGACCCTGGAACCGTGTCTCATGTGCGCCGGCGCGATCATGCATGCGCGCATTTCGCGCGTGGTGTACGGTGCGCGCGATCCGAAGACGGGCGCGTGCGGCAGTGTCGTCGATGCCTTCTCGAACGAGCAGCTCAACCACCATACGAGCGTGATGGGCGGCGTGCTCGAGACCGAATGCGGCGATGCCTTGCGCGACTTTTTCGCCGAACGCCGCCGGGCCAGCCGCGAAGCGCGTCGCGCCGCTCAAGCTGCCGATTCAGCCGATACGTCGCATCCGAACCGCGCGCCTGACGCGCCTCGATAAACCACGCCGCCACGTCGCGCCGCCGCAGCCTGATGGCGCTCTGGTGGATTCGAATCCATCGAACATGACCAGCCATCGCACCATCGAACTGATTGCGCCGTCGGGCTATCCCCACGACCCGGAAGCCGTGCATCGCGGCATTGCGCGGCTGCGCGCGCAGGGTCATCGCGTCGAGAATATCGAGGCCACCGAGCGGCGCTTCCAGCGTTTCGCGGGCACCGACGGCCAGCGCGCCGCCGAACTCAACCGTCTCGCCGATCCTGCGCGCGCCTTGCCCGATATCGCGCTGGCGGTCCGTGGCGGCTACGGCGCCGTGCGCATCCTGCACGGGCTCGACTACGAAGGCCTGCAAGCCCGGCTGGCGGGCCAGCCGATCGCGCTGGTCGGTCACAGCGATTTCACCGCGATCCAGTTGGCGCTCTACGCGCGCGCGGGCATCACGACTTTTGGCGGCCCGATGCTGCTAAGCGACTTCGGCGCGCCGGAATTGAGCAGTTTCACGATGCATCACTTCTGGCAGGCGCTCACGCAGCCCGAATTCACGCTCAAGGTAAAAGCGCCGCAGGCGCAGCACGCGGACGTATCGGGCATGCTCTGGGGCGGCAATCTGGCCGTGCTCACGTCGCTGATCGGCACGCCGTATATGCCGCCGGTGGAGGGCGGCATCCTGTTCGTCGAGGACGTCAACGAACAGCCGTTCCGCATCGAGCGGATGCTGTACCAACTGCATCTTTCCGGCATCCTCGCGCGTCAGAAGGCGCTGGTGCTCGGCGATTTTTCGGGCGGCAAGCCGTTCGACTACGACAACGGCTACGACCTGCACGCGGTCGTGGAGCAGGTGCGGGCGCTGGCGGGGATTCCGGTCATCACGGGTCTGCCATTCGGCCATATCGCGGATATGGTCACGTTGCCGTTCGGCGCGCAGGCGCAACTGAGCGCCCATGCGCACGGTTTCGAGCTTAACCTGAGCGGCTATCCGTATCGCGGATGAACGGATGCGGAACGCCGCAAGCGCCTTCGGGCGCTTTTTATCTCCGATGATATGCAACTAACAGCCAGTTTCACCCGCCAAAGGTAAATGTTCTAGACCCGTCATCACCATAAATTGTTGACAAAAAATCGGCCCATTTGTGGGCACTCGATCACCATGATCGTGCGTTATTCCCAATACTGAAGCGGGATTCACCGGAAGAATGCATGTGTCTGACCGGTCAGACCAGGCATATTCCCCAGGTTTGCCGATAAAATTGTTGACAATCTTTATGTCCAAACTAGCATACCCAACATCAAGGTGACAGACATGAGCAAGACCGTGCAACGCGACGTGCAAAACACCGATACCGAAGCTGACGCGACCGGCACGAAGCCCGAAGCCATCGCCGCGCGCATCCGCGCCGCGATCCTCGAGCATCGTTTGCCGCCTGGCGCGAAGCTCACGGAAGCGCAGTTGTGCGAGGTGTTCAGCGTCAAGCGTGGCCCGATCCGTCAGGCGCTCGCCTTGCTTGCGACCGATCACCTGGTCGATCTGGAGCCGAATCGCGGCGCCTTCGTCGCCAGCCCGACGCTCCAGGAAGTGCACGAAGTGTTCGAGATGCGCCGCATCATCGAACTGGCGGTAGTGGAGCGTGTGTGCAACGCGCAGCACGGCACGCGGCGGCTCAAGAGCATCAGCGAGACGATCCGGCGCGAGCGCAAGGCCTTCGAAGGCCGCGACTTTCCGGCCTGGATTCGCCTTTCCGGCGAGTTCCATACGGAATTGGCGGCGCTCACCGGCAACACGGTGCTGTGCGATTGCCTGAACGGTCTCGTCGCGCGTTCGACCTTGATTTCGGCGCTCTACGAATCGCCCGGCCGCAGCCCGTGTTCCTTCGACGATCACGAGTCGATTCTCGTGGCGCTGGAAGCGGGGCAGGCGGCAGAAGCGGCCGCCTTGATGGTGCGGCACCTGCAGGGCGTGGAACTCAAGATGCTGGACCGGCCGACGGGCGCGTCGGTGGATCTGCAGGATGTTTTCGGCACGCGCGACGCCGCGCTTGCCGCACGCTGATAACGGATTGCATGACGGTGGGAACGCGATCGTTCCCACCGCGCTGAACTGAAGGACAACTGAAGAAAGCTGAAGGATGCGTGGCACGCCAGATGCCACGCGCCCCACGGGGAAGGAATTGGGATGGCCGCGGCACAGCGGACAGGGCGCCACCAGGGCGACCGTCGCGGTGCGAATGCGACGCCATCCACGCAGATATCGCGGCAGCCGCATGCAGCGGTGCAGCACGCGTTTTGAGGCGTTCAGGCGTCTTTTTTCCGTCGGCGTATCCATCCCAAGGAGCGGATCATGGCTCAGTTCAGCGCGTCACATGGCAGTCCTGCAGTGCCCACCTTCGATTCAGGCGAGAGCAACGAACCCGGCGACGGCATGCGGATTCCCGCCGGCTACAGCGAACGCCTCTATAACCACGATCTCGCGCCGCTCAAGGAGCAGACCTGGGGCGCGTACAACATCTTCGCGTTCTGGATGTCCGACGTGCACAGCGTCGGCGGCTACGTGTTCGCCGGCAGCCTCTTTGCACTCGGCTTGACGAGCTGGCAGGTGCTGGTCGCGCTGATCGTCGGCATCTCGATCGTCAACGTGCTCTGCAATCTGATTGCGCGTCCGAGCCAGCGTCACGGCGTACCGTATCCGGTCGCCTGCCGTGGCACGTTCGGCGTGCTGGGCGCCAATGTTCCCGCGGTGATTCGCGGCCTGATTGCGGTGGCGTGGTACGGCATTCAGACCTTCCTCGCGTCGAGCGCGCTGGTGATCGTCGTGCTCAAATTCGTCCCGCAGTTGATGCCTTACGCCGATGTGCACAAGCACGGCATGCTCGGGCTTTCGACGGTCGGCTGGGCGGGCTTCATGACGCTCTGGGTGCTGCAGGCCTTCGTGTTCTGGAACGGCATGGAGACGATCAAGAAGTTCATCGACTTCGCAGGCCCGGCAGTTTATGTGGTGATGTTCGCGCTCGCCGGTTACATGGTGTATCGCGCGGGCTGGCAGAACATCGGTCTCAATCTTGGCGGCGTGAAGTATCACGGCACGGAAGTCATTCCGGTGATGATCACGGCCATTTCCCTCGTGGTGTCGTATTTCTCCGGCCCGATGCTGAATTTCGGCGACTTCTCGCGTTACGGCAAGTCGCTGCGCAGCGTGCATCGCGGCAACTTCTGGGGGCTGCCGGTCAACTTCCTCGCGTTCTCGCTGGTCACGGTGGTGACGACCTCGGCCACGCTGCCTGTATTCGGACAACTGATTACCGATCCGGTCGAAACCGTGAGCCGTATCGATCACCCGACCGCCGTGATTCTCGGCGCGCTGACGTTCACGATCGCGACCATCGGCATCAATATCGTGGCGAATTTCGTCTCGCCGGCCTTCGACTTCTCGAACGTTGCACCGCGTCTGATCAGCTGGCGTGCGGGCGGCATGCTCGCGGCCGTGGCATCGATCTTCATCACGCCGTGGAATCTCTTCAACAACCCGGCTGTGATTCACTACACGCTCGATGTACTCGGCGCGTTCATCGGTCCTTTGTATGGTGTCCTGATCGTTGACTTCTACCTCGTGAAGCGTGGCCGTCTGGCCGTGGACGATCTCTACACGGTGTCGCCGAAGGGCGCCTACTGGTATAGCAACGGCGTGAACTGGCGTGCGGTGTCGGCGCTGCTGCCCGCCGCCGTGATCGCGATTGTCTGCGTGATGGTGCCCGCGCTCAGCGGCGCAGCGAACTTCTCGTGGTTTATCGGCGCTGCGCTGGGCGCGCTGTTCTACCGCGCGTTGACGATGGGCGAACGCGCCCGCGCGCAAGTCTGAACCACGGATCACGAGCAAGAACACGAGCAAGGAAAGGCCATGCGTATCAAACTGATCAATCCGAACACCACGCAGCGCATGACGGCGGCCATGGGGCAGTGCGCGCGTGCCGTCGTCGCCTCGGGCACGGAAGTGGTGGCCGTGAGCCCGACGATGGGGCCGCCCTCGATCGAGGGCTACTACGACGAGGCGCTGGCCACGCCCGGTCTGCTCGCCGAAGTGGAGGCGGGCGAGCGCGAAGGCTTCGACGGCTACGTGATCGCCTGCTTCGGCGACCCCGGCCTCTATGCGGCGCGCGAGCTTGCACGCGGGCCGGTGGTGGGTATCGCCGAGGCGGCCATGCATGCGGCCAGCGTGCTGGCGCCGGGCTTCTCGGTTGTCACCACGCTCTCGCGCACCAAGGCGATGGCGTGGCATCTCGCAGAGCGCTACGGCATGACGCGTTTTTGCCGCAACGTGCGCGCCATCGACGTGGCCGTGCTCGAACTGGACGAGCCGGGTTCGGCGGCGCGCCGCGCGATCGTCGACGAATGCCGGCGCGCGCTTGAAGAAGATGGCGCCGATACCATCGTGCTCGGTTGCGCAGGCATGACGAGCCTGTGCGCGCAAATCGAGGATGCGCTGTCCGTTCCAGTCGTGGATGGCGTGACGGCCGCGGTCAAATGGGTCGAGGCGCTGGTCGCGCTGCGTCTGACTACCGCCAAGCGCGGCGACTTCGCCAGGCCGCTCGCGAAGCGCTACGACGGCGAGTTCGCCCACTTCAGCCCGACCAGCACGGCCAGCGTGACCGACACGCCACCGCCCGTGCGTCCGCTGCGCTACGGGTAAACACCCAACGCGCACGGACCTTGCCGGGCCTCGGCCGGCCCGGCACATACACCTCGCTTGACCCGTACTATCCGTCCTTGCGTATGGGCGCGCCCGGACGATTTCGCTACACTGGGCCGGTCCTCGAAGCAGATTGCCCGCACGCCTGCAAATCCTTGTGGCGCAAGGTTTTAATGCGGTGGAACGGCATCTCGCGCACGAGTCCCGAGCGTCTTATCGCGCTCAGCGTAGTTTCGTTTCGTCATCATCTTTCGACAGATTCGACAGCATGCCACTCGATCCCCAATATCCCCGCGATCTGATCGGTTACGGCCGCCACCCGGTACAGGCCAACTGGCCTGGTAAGGCGCGCATCGCGGTGCAGTTCGTGCTCAACTACGAAGAGGGCGGCGAAAACTGCGTGCTGCACGGCGATCCCGCTTCGGAGCAGTTCCTCTCCGAGATCGTCGGCGCCGCGGCTTATCCGGCCCGCCACATGAGCATGGAGTCGATCTACGAATACGGCTCGCGCGCGGGCGTCTGGCGCATCCTGCGCGAGTTCGAAAAGCGCGGTCTGCCGCTCACGGTTTTCGGCGTGGGCATGGCGATCGAACGCCACCCGGAACTGGGCCGCGCATTCGTCGAACTGGGTCATGAAATCGCCTGCCACGGCTATCGCTGGATTCATTATCAGGACGCGACGCCCGAACGCGAACTGGAGCACATGAAACTTGGCATGGAAGCGATCGAGCGCGTGACGGGGCAGCGTCCGCTCGGTTGGTACACGGGACGCGACAGCCCCAATACGCATCGGCTCGTGGCGGAATACGGCGGCTTCCTCTACGACTCCGATTACTACGGCGACGATCTGCCGTTCTGGATGGATGTGGACGTGACCGGCGGCAAGACGGTGCCGCAACTGATCGTGCCGTACACGCTCGACACCAACGATATGCGCTTCGCCACGCCGCAAGGCTTCAACACGGCGGATCACTTCTTCACCTATCTGCGCGACGCCTTCGACGTGCTCTACGAAGAAGGCGACGAAGCGCCGAAAATGCTCTCGATCGGCATGCACTGCCGCCTGCTCGGTCGTCCTGGCCGCATGCGCGCGCTGCAACGATTCCTCGATCACATCGAGAAACACGATCGCGTCTGGGTGACGCGCCGTGTCGATATCGCGCGCCACTGGCGCGAACACCATCCCTATCAACCGCAACAGAACGATCACCGCGGGGCCGCCGCATGAAGGCAATGCACTACACCCTCGAACAGCTGAATCAGGCTTCGACCGACGCCTTCGTGGCGGCGCTCTCGGGCATTTTCGAGCACTCGCCCTGGGTCGCCGAGGCGGCCGCGCGGCAGCGGCCCTACGCGAGCATCGACGTGCTGCATTCGACCATGTCGGGCGCGGTGGAAACCTCGGGCGAAGCACTGCAACTCGCGCTGATCAACGCTCACCCGGAGCTTGCGGGGAAGGCTGCGGTGCGTGGCGAACTCACGGCCGAATCGACGCGCGAGCAAAGCGGCGCCGGGCTGAACCAGTGCACGCAGGAAGAGTTCGACAAATTGCAGGCGCTCAACCGCGCCTATCGCGAGAAGTTTGGTTTTCCGTTCATTCTCGCGGTGCGCGGCTATGACCGCCACGGCATCATCGCGAACTTCGAATCGCGCGTGAACAACAATCGCGCCGACGAAATGCGCGCGAGCCTCGACCAGATTTACCGTATCGCGCGCTTCAGGCTGGATGAGCTGATCGACGCGTGACGTGGCGATGCGCTCCGGCACGCAGCAACACCGCGTGCGCAGCGCAGCGCCGTTTTAACCATAGAAAAGATACGAAGGAAGACAAAGATGGCACTCCCGACTCTCGACCCCAACGCACCCGACTTCACGCGCCGCTTCGTCAATCTCGCGGACCCGCGGCTAGGGGCGCAGGCGCTCGAGGCGAGCGACGACTTCTTCGCGCCGAAGGAGCGCATGCTCAATCCGGAGCCGGCCGTCTTTATCCCGGGCAAGTACGACGATCACGGCAAGTGGATGGACGGCTGGGAAACGCGTCGCAAGCGCAGCAACGGCTACGACTGGTGCGTCGTGAAGCTCGCGCGTCCGGGCGTCATCAAGGGCCTCGATCTCGACACCAGCCACTTCACGGGTAACTTCCCGCCGGCCGCTTCGGTCGAAGGCGCTTATGTCGCTGACGGCGCGCCGACTGCATCGACGCAATGGACCGAAATCGTTCCGTCGATGTCGCTCAACGGCAACAGCCATCACTACGTCGAAGTGTCGAGCGACAAGCCCTTCACGCATCTGCGCGTGAACATCTACCCGGACGGCGGCATCGCCCGTCTGCGTGTGTACGGCCAGCCGCAGGTGGACTGGCAGGGCGCGAGCCGCACGGAACTGTTCGACCTCGCCGCGATGGAAAACGGCGCGTACCTCGTCGGCGCGAACAATCAGCACTTTGGCGTGGCATCGACGCTGCTGATGCCGGGCCGCGGCGTGAACATGGGCGACGGCTGGGAAACGCGTCGCCGTCGCGAACCGGGCAACGACTGGGCGATCATCGCGCTGGCGCAGCCGGGCATCATCAAGAAGATCGAAGTCGATACGGCGCACTTCAAGGGCAACTACCCGGATCGCTGCTCGTTCCAGGCCGCGCGCGTGGTGGGCGGCACGGACAGCTCGCTGGTCACGCAGGCGATGTTCTGGCCGGTGCTGCTCGGCGAACAGAAGTTGCAGATGGACAAGCAGCACTACTTCGAGAGCGAACTCGCGGCACTCGGCCCGGTCACGCACGTGCGCTTCAACATCTTCCCGGACGGCGGCGTATCGCGCGTGCGTCTGTGGGGTACGCTCGCCTGATGGGCAAGCGAGGCCATCATGAGTGAAACCACGCAGTTGACCCGCACGACGTTGACCATCGAGCCGCTCACGCGCGAGGCGTTCGCGCCGTTTGGCGACGTGATCGAACTCGAAGGCGCGAAGCAGATTCCGATCAACCTGGGCACGACGATCCGCTATCACGATCTCGCGAATGTGGACGTCACGGAAGAGGGCGGGCGTACGCTCGTGAATCTCTTCCGCGGCCAGCCGCGCGTGCTGCCGTTCGAAGTGAAGATGCTCGAACGCCATCCGCTGGGCAGCCAGGCGTTCGTCCCGCTCAACGACAAGCCGTACCTCGTTGTGGTGTCGCCGGCTGGCGATCTGGATGTGTCGAAGATCCGCGCGTTCGTGTCGAGCGGCTGGCAAGGCGTGAACTATGCGAAAGGCGTCTGGCACCATCCGTTGATCGCACTCGGCGACGTCAGCGACTTTATCGTCGTCGATCGTGGCGGCGAAGGGCTGAACCTCAACGAGCAGGATCTGCCGGAATCGCTCTGGCTGACCGAAGAAGCGATGCGCGACGCACAGCGTTGACGTGTTGTCGGCGGCACGCAAAGCGCGTACCGATGAAAAAAAGCCACGGTCTTGACCGTGGCTTTTTGCATGCTGCCTGAGAGTTTTCTTGCGATCAGAACTCGTAGCCGACCTGGGCGCGCACGGCAGGATTGCCCGTGCTGGTGACGGACACGGCGCCGTTCATGAGCCAGTGCATGTTCGTCGAACGATACGTGACGCCGACCGCCGCCGCGCTGCCGCCCATGTAGTAGCCGCCGCCAGCCGCCACCAGCGTGCGGCCCGGACCGGAAGGCGTGAGGTTGGGCATCGCCATGGCGGCCGCGACGCCGGCGTAGGCGTTCTTCGACACCGTGTTGATCGAACCTTGCAGATTGGATATCTGCTGGCCGAGCGCGTTCGATTGCTGCGCGATGGCGCCGTTCAACTGGTTCAGATTGACGGCGTCGGTGCCCGAAGTACCGGTCGCGACATTCGTGATCTGGCGTTCCGAGCCAACAGCGCCGACAGAAACGGCGTTATCGCGATCCGCTACGGAGTTGGCACCGATTGCGACAGCATTGCTTGCCGATGCGTTGGCTTTATCGCCGAGCGCCGTTGAATTTGCACCTGAGGCGAGCGCGCCACCGCCCACTGCGATGGCCTGCGTACCGGACGCGGCCGCTGCACCGCTGGTCGAATTGGCGGAAACCGCCGTGGTGCCATTCATGCTGATGTTCTGCACGGCCTGGTTGATGTTGGCGACCTGCTGGTTCGTGGCGTAGAGCTGCTGGCCTGTGACGGCGTCGGTGCTCGATGCGGTGAGCGCCGCGTTTTGCAGGCCGCTCAAGCTGACATTGCCGTTGGTGGTGCTGCTGAGCGTGACGGACGCGTGAGTCGATGAGTCGTAGTGCAAAGCGTCTGCATCGACACTTGCCACGCCGACGAGATTGCCACTCGTTGCGCCCAGCATGCTGGGCGGATTCGCGGAACTGGCGTCGAGCGCAGCGATGGCGGAAGTGTTTGCGCCTAGCTGGGCTGAGAAGCTGACAAGGCCGGATCTCACTGCTCCCCAAAGATCGTTCAACTGCGCGACGTTAGCCGCGTCAGTGTCCGCTGAACCTCTTGCAACGTTCGTGATCTTGCGAGTTAAACCCGTCGCCGCGTTACCGACCGACACTGTCCGAAGTCCATCGGCGACTGACCCCAGTCCCAATGCCACCGAATTGAGCCCGGTTGCCTGTGCGGCGGGTAGGCCGGTTCCCGTGCCGTCAATATACGGATTGCTGAGTTTTTCGATAGCCTGATTCGTCGCGTAAAGCTGCGAGCCGTTGATCGCATCGGTCGAGCTTTCGCTGATCCTGCCCGCAGCGAGATTCGTGATGGTGCGTTCGCTGCCTACGCCGCCGATGCTGACCGTACTGGCCGGATTCGCCCCCGCGAAGCTGTACTCACTGCCACGGATCGTGGTGCCCGACGTGCCCGCAGCGATGTCGGTAATCGATCCCGCGCCAAGCGCCACGTCGCCCGGGTTCGTGCTGACGGCACCGGCGCCGAGTGCGGTTCCCTGCGATGAGATTGCGCTGGCGCTGTCGCCGAGCGCCGTTGCGAATGAGCCCTGCGTCAGCGCCGCGCCGCCCATTGCCATCGAGTGGTAGCCCGCTGCGGTGCTGTTCAGGCCTACGGCAATCGACGTGCCGCCGTAAGCGCTAGTGCCGAAGCCAATGGCGATGTCATTCCATTCGGTAGCCGCGCTGTGCGCGCCCACTGCGATGGACGCTTCGGCGGCCGTTGCCTGGCTGCCGAACGAGATCGCATAGTTGCCTGATGCCGTGCTGCCTGTGCCCATCGCCACCGAGTTATAAGCCCCCGCACTGGCGTTTGCGCCGATGGCAATCGTATCGACGCCGTTCGCGCCTTCACCGTTGTAGTTGCCGGAGCCCGCCGCGCTATTGATGCCGACATAGTGCGCCGCGCCGCCAGCCTGCAGCATGGCGTCATAGAGTTGCGCGCCGTTGACGGCGTCTAGGCTGTCCGCCGAAAGGGTGCCGTTTGCGACGTTATGCAGTGCGACGGGTTCCATGGCGGCTGCGTCGCCAAGCGTTACTGCATTGTGTGAGGCCGTATCGTAGAAAACGGCGTCGCCGAGCTTGCTGATGGCCGCATAGACCTGCGAGCCGTTAATTGCATCTGCGCTGGTGGCCGAAATCTCACCGGGGCCCAGATTCGTAATCTTCTGGTTGCTCATCGAAACGATGCTGTCGAACGTGGTCGGTCCATGGACCAGGACATTCTTGCCTTTGATGTCCAGCGTGCCGTTTTGATAGCCCGCAACCCGCGCCGTCGATGCGTCGAATCCATAGCCGCCGTTTGTATCGCCCGCATTGTTCAGCGAAAAAGCAAGCCCGTCCGATACGCCGGAGCTTCCGGCCGAGCAGTCAAGCGTGGCGCTGCCGCCCGTGGCTCCCCAGGAATATCCCTTCACCCCTGAGCAGATTTCAAGTCCGCCCTGTCCCACGGTGCCGGCCGCGAAAGCGCCTGTTGAAACAAGACTTGCGACGATCCCCAGTGCGCCGGTCGTCAAGACGGCCGAGCGACGCGACGATTTGCGGTGCGATCGGGTGGTTTCCGCTACCGCTACCCATGTTTGGTCGGTGTCGCTCCAGATGGAACGATAGGTCTTATTCATCTGATTACCTGATTGGAAAATATTCGGAATTACTGAATTCTAGTAACGGAATTCAGAGTATTTAGCGCGTGTTTTGGGCACCGCTTTAGCCAGGCGCGGAATCACTCTAGCGACGCAGGAAGAACGCAAGAATCCGAATATTCCTAATTTCCAATCGATGCTTTGGTTATATGGCGTGCAAATAGAGCATTAAGCGCGCAAAAATTGCATTGATTTCTTATGAAAATGCGAACATTCTTATTAAATATGGATTTGACGCATAATTTATAAGATTTTTGTAAATTAATTAAAATTAAGATTTTAATTTGAACATTTATGATTTTTAAGACTGATGGGACTGCTAGCATGCGTATGCCGTCTAACGAATGATGGTAATTCACCAAAAGGAGATCATTTGATGCAAAAAATCGACCGCACCCAACTCGCGAATATTCAAGCGGCAGGTGGCTGCTGCAAGTGCTGCTGCGCGCCCGCACCGACTCCCCGCGTCGTCGCTGCTGCTGCACCGGTGACGCCGGCGCCGACGCCGCGTTAATCGTACGGTCTGATCGAAAGGGGGGACGCCCCCTTTTTTATGGTTTGGTTTGTATTCCCCAGGTCGTGCTATGTCATTGAGCGCTGAAGGGATCTCGCAGTTCTTCAAGCGCCTGAATGAGCGGCGTTTGTCTTGGCAATTTTCGTTACGCCGTTACCTGTTTTCCCGCTTGTCATTTTCGATGGTCGAGCGCGCGGCTTTGGCTGCCTGGCTGCTTCGATCCACATACTGTGGCCGGGTCCGCGCGATTGGGGTGGCGCGCTATGAAACCGGGCGCGTCGAGGTCGGCCTGACGCGCAAGCACGCATTGCAAACCATGAGCGCGCATATACGCGAATTGTGGTTCGACGAGCGTTTTTACGCTGGCCGTGCTTTAAAACGTGATGGCTGGAACGATTTACTCGAAGTCGCGCGGCAGTTGGCCGGAATAATCTCGCAGATGCGGGCAAGCGATCCCCGTCGTCCGATTGTCCTTTCGCCTTTTCACTATATTTCCCAATACGCGAACATCTATGTCATCGATGAAGTACGGCGCGAACTGAATCTTGATTCGATTTCGGTTGTTTCCGGTGTGCCGCGCGATATTTACGGTAATGATGCAGCAATGATTCCTTCCATTCGCGTCCTTTATACCTACGATGAGGACGGAAAAGATAGCCGCAATGGATTGGGGCTGCGTGTCATCCGTTCGTTGCGCCGTGACGGTGTTGCCGTCGTGTTTTCGGACGTCCCGCCTTTTGCATTGGCGAAATTTCCCATGGAGACGACCGGCGTGACAATCGGCGGGCGTCCAGCACGCCTGCACAACGGCGTATTCCGGCTTGGCGCGCCGCTTGATGCCTGGCTGCTGTCGTTTTATCTGCGCTTCGAAAATGGGCGCTTCAGCGTGCGGGTGTTCGAACCCATCGCACTAGCCAGGGCCGATGCGCCGCAGTCTGTCGCCAACGATATCGAAGCCGCGCGCAAGGAAAACTATCCGCATTGGCTCTACGCCGGGCATCCGTCGGTCTATCACTTCGCCGCGACCCGCTAGCGCAACTGTCGGAACGTAGCGATCGATAAGCACAACAACGAAACAGCCGGCGCAAGAAGCCGGGAATCACAAGTTGGCCTGCAAGGCGGGCTACGGGGATCTATCACAACGTGGAACCGATCTTTCTTCCCGAGTTCCGGGATATTCATTGGCGCTGGATTGCCTATGTGGCGTCGGCGGTCGTGCTGGTCGGCGTCGTTTTTGCCTTCACACATGAAGTCGAATTGAAACAGGACGTGCGCTGCGAGATCGTGTCGCCTGCGGAGATCAAAGTGCAGGGGGAGAGCGGGCTCGTCTCTGCCATTTATGTCCAGCCGCCTGCGCACGTGAGCGCCGGCCAGCCGCTTTTTCGGCTCGAGCGTGATTTGTCACTCGCGAGCGACGGATCGCGACGTGGCGCGTTCGATGCCCAGGTCCGCGACGAAGAGCGTCGTGCCGCCGACGCTCTATACGTGCAGAAGCATATCGATCTCACCAGCCAGCTTGCGACTGCGCGGACGAACGAAGCGAGCCAGCATGCGGCGCTTGCTCAACTCGACGTGCAGGCGGACCAGAATACGCTGCTGGTCAACGAGGCACAGAAGAAGGTCACACGACTCGAATCCGTCGCCGATTACGTGCCCGCCGATCGTGTCGAACAGGCGCGTGCGGAACTGCATCAGGGCCGCATTGCGCGGGCGGAATCCGCTTCCCGGCGGCAACAGGTCGAGGCCACGCTGGCCGATCTGAAAAACACCCAGACAACGCTGACTGCCCAACTGAAGGAACTCGACGCGAGTCACGCGCGCGATCTGCAGGAAGCCGACGCGCGCTTCGAGCAAAGCCGGCGCGACGCCACGATTTCCGCGCCCAAGGCCGGCGAGGTCACATTCTCGCGGCTTGTGCAGGGCAGCACGCTGCAGTCGTCCGATATCGCGATGGTGATCGTCACCGATCGATCACAGCCATTGCGCGCCGAGCTGCGCATTCCGTCGCGCCGGCGTGGTTTCGTACGCGAAGGGCAAACGGTTCGTCTCAAGTTCGACGCCTTTCCTTACGTGCGCTTCGGCTCCTACGAAGCGCGGATAGATTCGATCTCGAGCACCACGGTTGCGGCTGCGCCCGCGTCGGCGGCGGCGCTGGCTGCCGCCAAAGGGGCGACTCCGTCGGCAGGCGACGAGTACGTTGCATGGGTCACATTGAGCGGCCATACCTTCGATTACGGCGCGCAGCATTTCGACATCCTGCCGGGCATGCAGGCTACGGCGAGCGTCGTCGTCGAAAGGCGAACCATCGCCGAGTGGGTGCTCGAGCCGCTGTTCAAGATTGTCCGAGGTTGAGATGCAGGTGATCTACCAGAACGAAGTCGCCGAATGCGGCTACGCATGCCTTGCGATGGTCCTTTCGCATTCAGGGCGTGCAACCGAAGTTCGCGAGCTTTCCGCTTACCGGCCCATTTCCGCGAACGGTCTCTCGCTGATGGACCTGTACGACGTGGCGACCGATTACGGCCTCGAAGTCCAGGCATTCCGCTTCGACGCTTCGCAGATCGGCGAGGTGAAGCAGGGCTCGATTATTCATTTCGGTGGCGCGCACTTTGTCGTGTTCGAGCGCGCAACACGGCACTACGTCCATCTGATCGACCCGGCGGTGGGGCGCCGGCGCATCGCCCTGGATACCTTCGTCGCCTGCGTTTCGGGCTATCTGATCGAGTGCGCACCCACGCCGGCGCTCGTGCGGATCAAACGGCGCTCCCGCGTGCCCGAAGCGCTTGCACGCCTGCGCGCGCTCAATCCGCAGCTGCGCAGCCATGCCGCGAAGATCCTGTTTGTTGCGGTGGGCGCGCAGTTTGCGATCCTCGCGCAACCGTACTTTGGCTCCTTTGTGCTCGATCACGTCGTGGCGGAGGACAACCTTTCGCTGCTCAATGTGCTGGCGCTGACGTTCGGATCGATTTTTCTCATCGGCGCGCTGGGGCAGTACGTGCAAGGCGTGCTCGTCGAACTGTTGTATGCGCGCGTGAGCGTGAGCGCGACGCAAGGTTTATTCGCGCATTTGCTGCGCGTGCCGGTTTCGTATTTCGAGAAGCGCAACGTTGGTGACATCTTTACGCGCTTCAAGGCGCAGGACGAGATCAACGGATTCGCCTCGCGTTCCGTGGTGTCGTTTTGCGTCGACGTTACGGTCGGCGTGCTCGCGCTGCTTATGATGTTCATCCAGGACACGAAGCTTTCTGCGCTTGTGCTGGCGATTTTCACCGCTTACGTACTGGTTGCAGCGCTCATGTTCGCATCGATGCGCGATACGCACGCGCGCGTGCTCCAGGAAAGCGCCCGCTGCGACGACGCGCTGTTCGAAACCGTGCGCGGTGCGTCGCTCATCAAGCTCTCGCAAGGCGAAACGCGGCGCGTCGCGCGTTTCATGGAACTGTTTCGAACCTACGCGTCGGCCCTTTTTCAGAGCAGTCGTCTGACGGCCACGCGCGAAGCGGCGCTCAAGCTGCTGGCGCACGCGGAAACCCTCGCGGTCACCTGGCTCGCCGCAAAGCTGATGCTTGGCGGCGCATTGTCCGTGGGCGCGTTCTATTCGTTCATGATCTACAAATCGCTGTTTTCAGAGCGCATTGCGCTGGCGATCAACGCGGCTTTTTCGTACAGCATGCTGAGCGTGCCGGTCGCGCGCGTCGACGACATCGTGGCGTGCGAGCCCGAGCGCTACACCGCATTGGCCGATGTCCACAGGACCGTGGAGGTGAATCGCTTCGAGCGCATCGCCGTGCGTGCCGTGACGTTCTCGTACGGCATCTCGGACCAGCCCATTCTCACCGACGCCAGCCTGGACATCGTACGCGGCGACAAGATCGTGATCACCGGGCCGTCGGGCGTCGGCAAGTCGACGCTCTTCAAATTGCTGGCTGCATCCGAAACCGCACAGCGCGGCGAGATCACGCTCAATGGAATCGCCTGGCCCAATCTGAGCGTCGATGAAATCCGTCGCCATGCCACCCACATGCGGCAGGGCGACATCATCCTGCACGGCTCGATCGCCGACAACATCTCGCTCTTCGAGGGCAATCCAGACGAAGCGCGCATTCTGGCGCTGCTCGAAGCGGTTGGTCTGCTCGACGATGTCATGCGTTTGCCCATGCGCACGCGCACGGTTATCAGCGATTCGCTGGCCAATATTTCCGCCGGGCAACGCCAACGGCTCCTGCTCGCGCGCGCGCTCTATCAGCCTCGCGAGTTGCTGCTGCTCGACGAACCGACCTCGAATCTCGATCCGGTTGCGGTACGGCGGATCTCGGCACTACTCCAGCAGATCGATCGCACGGTCGTTGTCATCACGCACGACGTTGCAATGGCGGAGGGCTTCGACAAGCACTATCGCCTGGTCGACGGCGCGTTCATTCGCGTGGAGCGTCAGCATGCGGAAGCCGCCATGGAGGGCTGCGCATGAGCGTGTTCCGAAACCGGCGATTTACGTGGATGACCGCGCTGGCGATGCTCGCGGTCTTGCCGCTGCCGGGTCGTGCAGATGCGGCCGACCTGTTGTCGGTCGTGAGCGATGCGCTCGATCATGATCCCGCGCTTGCGGCTTCGCGCGACGCATCCCGCGCGGCCGCGCAGGCCATCCCCAAAGCGCGCGCCGCGCTGTTACCCCATGCCTCTGGCGGTTGGGGCCGCGCCTACAACGGCATCGTGACCGAAGATTTTCCGACTCAGCACTACTGGCAGAGCGGCTGGACGGTCGGCCTGACGCAGCCGGTCTTCAACTGGTCGAGCTGGACGGCCTATCGCCAGGCCGATTACATCGTGGCGCGTGCCCGCCTGCAAACGGCAAGCGCGATACAGGCCGCGATTCTGTCGGTGTCGCAGGCGTATTTCGATACCCTTGCCGCCGACGATGAGGTTGCGCGCGCAACCGACTATCTGCGTGCGGTCGACGTCCATCTGGCGCTCATCCGGCGCGCGAAGGCGGCGGGGGAAGCCACACTTGTGGATATTCAGGACGGCGAGGCCAGCCATGCGCAGGCGCAATTGCAGTTGCTCGATGCGCAAAGCCAGGTTCGGCTTGCGCGCGCGGCGCTCGAACGCCTCGCTGGCAAGACAGGCGACGCGCTCGCGCCGTTGCCTCCCGGCACGGTGCCCACGTTGCAGCCAGCCGACGGCGATGCCTGGGTGACACAGGCGCAGACGCGCGGTTATCCCGTGCAGATCGGTGAGGTCGAGCTACAGGTTGCGAAATTCGATACGGAAAAAGCGCGCGCCGCACGTTATCCCAACGTGGATTTGCAGGTGACGCATACGCCAGCCGGTGCGGGCGGCGGATATGCCCGACCCACGACGACTACGACCGGCATGCTGTCCGTGACGATTCCCATCCTGTCGGGCGGCGAGATTTCCGCGAAAGTGGACGAAGCGCGGGCGATGGAAGACAAGGCGCGCGACGAACTCGACGCTGCCGTGCGTGATGCGGGTGCGGGCGCACGTGACGCGTGGCTGCGCGTGACGGCAGGGCAGCGGCGTGTCGCGGCACTGGAGCAGGTTGCGCAGCGCACGCAAGCGGCGCTCGATGCAACGCGAATTGGCTTCGGCGCCGGTAGCCGCACGAGTCTCGATGTGTTGCGGGCCACCGATTCACTTTACGCAAGCCGGCGCGATCTGATTCGCGCGCGTTACGACAGTGTGCTGGCCTTGCTCAAGCTGCTGTCGCAGACGGCCATGCTTGACGTTGACGAGGTGGCTCGAATCAACGCGCAGCTATTCGTTTCAGGCACGGCCCAGCCAGCGAGTGCCGTGACGCGTAGTGACAGCACGCGCCAGGACGTGCCAGACCTCAACATGCCCGCTGTCGCGCAGACCGGGCCGATTCGCGAGAAAGCGGTCGTACCAGACATTCCACGCACGATCCCAACGCGCGCGCTGAACGCGATGGACATGGCGCCGGCCGTGTCCACATCGACTTCGAACTACGTGCCGATCGTCCGCTGAAAGGCGGCGGGGAGGGACATGAGGGACATTAGCGTCCCGTCATGCAAAAGGCCCGAAGCGTCAAACGCTTCGGGCCTTTCGTTTCCAGCTTTGCTTACATAGGGCTCTGCGGTGCGGCGCTTACGGCTTGGCCCCACCCTGGAACCACATCGCGATCTTTTGCCGCTCGTCGTCCGTCATATGCGTGACGTTGCCCAGCGGCATCGCCTTGAGCGTCACAGCCTGCTGATAAAGACGCTGCGCGTTCTGCGAGATCTCATCGGGCGTATCGAACATCACGCCAGCGGGCGCTGCGCCCATCATCGTCGGGTGAGCCGAGTGGCAGCCCGCGCAACGCTGCTGCAGGATCGGCTGGATATCGCCGATCTTGATGGTCGGTGCGTTAGCGGCTTCGGCTTGCGGCACGACCGGGCGCGGCAGCGTCCAGACCAGCGCCACGAACATCAGCGCGACACCGCCGATCGGCAGATACCAGAGCTGCTGACCACGATGACGCATCACGAAGAACTGACGGATCAGCGCGCCGGCCAGCATGATGACCACCAGCACGGCCCAGTTGTACTCATGCGCGTAGGTCATCGCGTAGTGGTTCGACAGCATCGCGAACACCACCGGCAGCGTGAAATACGTGTTGTGCACCGAGCGCTGCTTGCCGCGCTTGCCGTAGATCGGGTTCGGCGTTTCGCCCTTGAGCATCGCGTTGACCATCTTGCGCTGGCCAGGAATGATCACGAAGAACACGTTCGCCGACATGATCGTCGCCAGCATCGCGCCCATGATCAGGTACGCGGCGCGGCCCGAGAAAATGTGGCAGGCGAGGTAAGCGGCGATCACGACATAGATGCCCACGCACGCGCCGAGCAGCTTGTCCTTCGTGCCCAGCAGACGGCACAGCGAGTCATAGACGATCCAGCCTGCGGCCAGGAAGCCCAGTGCCGAAGCGACTGCCACGACCGGACCCATATCCAGCACGTTCTTGTCGATCAGATAGGTGTTCGGGGCGAACAGATAAAGCACCGTGAACAGCGACGCGCCCGAGAGCCACGTCGTGTACGAGGGCCACTTCGACCAGTGCAGATCGTCCGGCATTTCGGGCGGCGCGACGGTGTACTTCTGCATGTTGTAGAAGCCGCCGCCGTGCACGTGCCACAGTTCGCCGAACACGCCGCGACGCTTCTGGTTCGGGTCAACCGGCGGTTTGAGGCTGTTGTCGAGCGCGACGAAGTAGAACGATTCGCCGATCCAGGCGATCGCCGCGATGACGTGGAACCAGCGCAATGCGAGGTTCAGCCAGTCGGTAATAAAGCCTTCCATGAAACTCCTCCACTCCTGATTCGTTGCGCGCGGACGTCAGTGCGTCTCGCGCGGGACTGCGGGGGCTGCATCAATGCAGCGCCGCAAAGCGGGGACACAGTGATGTGCCGCCTGTCTCTTTCGATGTGTTGTTGTTGGCTGTGGGGTTAGCGCGCGTGCGTGCCGAAGCGATCAGCTACCGCGGTACGTGCTGTACGACCACGGCGAAACGAGCAGCGGCACGTGGTAGTGCGCACCGGCATCGGCTACGCCAAAGCGCAGCACGACGCGATCGACGAAGCGCGGTTCCGGCACTTTCGTGCCGATCGAGGCGAAGTAATCGCCTGCATGGAACACGAGTTCGTATTCGCCGGTAGTCAGCGCTGCGCCTTCGAGCAGCGGTTCGTCGCAGCGGCCGTCGTGGTTGGTCGTGACGGTCTTTAGCGCGCGGCGGGTGTCGCCGTCGAGCGCATGGAGTTCGACCTTGATGCCCGCGCCGGGACGGCCGTTCGCGGTGTCGAGCACGTGGGTAGTCAGCTTGCCCATTCGCAGTTTTCCTTGTCTTTTCCTGGTGTCATTGCGAGGTTTCGGCGGCGTCTCGATCCCATGATGCATAAGCGGCGGATCGAGGCTCCACGTCAGTGGCTACATACCCGTCGGCGGATCGATGCGAGCGCCGTGAACGCATTTTAAGAACGATCGGGCCGCAATCGCGCGAGCGATAGGAAAGATAATCCCCGTCGCATGAGCCTGGCCGTCGAGCCTTGCTGCAGGCGGCTCTGGCGGCCACGAAACCGCGGGTTTTCACTCATGTGCACACACGATTCACATCGTAGCTGCGCCAAAAATCGACCTTTATATGCAGGGACTGAATTCCGGTATCTCGGCTACGCGAATTGCCAGCGGAATTTTGGTTGCGGAAGGTATCGGTTATGCGCGCAGCGGTACTGTGCGCAACCCGAAGACGGCGCTGGGCGCCGGGTAACCGGGCCAGCGGCGTCCTCGTCAGGATGCGTCGGCACCGGTGTTTCGGTGGAACGGCGGCGTGGCAAGGGCGTCTGCTTCACATTCACAGTCGATTCACAGACAACGGAGCGAACAGACACGATGGAACGCAATCCCACCACCCGAACCTTGCTCGTCAAGAACGCCGACATGCTGGTGACGATGGACGGCGAGCGCCGCGAGATCCGCGGCGGCGGCCTGTATATCGAAGGCAACCGCATCGTCGCCGTCGGCCCGACGGCGGAGTTGCCGCAGAGCGCCGATGAAGTGATCGACGCGACCGGCCATATCGTCACGCCCGGCCTCGTCAACACGCATCACCACATGTATCAGAGCCTCACGCGCGCCGTGCCCGCTGCGCAGGATGCCGAGCTGTTCGGCTGGCTCACGAATCTGTACAAGGTCTGGGCCAACCTGACGCCGGAAATGATCGAGGTATCGACGCTCACGGCCATGGCCGAACTGCTGTTGTCGGGCTGTACGACGTCGAGCGATCACCTCTACATCTATCCGAACGGCAGCCGTCTGGACGACAGCATCCGCGCGGCGCAAAGCATCGGCATGCGCTTTCACGCGGCGCGCGGCAGCATGAGCGTGGGGCAGAAAGATGGCGGTTTGCCGCCCGATTCGGTGGTCGAAAACGAGGACGCGATTCTCGCCGACACGCAGCGCCTGATCGAGACGTATCACGACGAAGGGCGTTACGCGATGTTGCGCGTGGTGGTTGCGCCGTGCTCGCCGTTTTCGGTGAGCCGCGATCTGATGCGCGAATCGGCGATCATGGCGCGGCATTACGGCGTGTCGATGCACACGCACCTCGCGGAAAACGTCAACGACATCGCCTATAGCCGCGAAAAATTCGGCATGACGCCGGCCGAATATGCCGAGGATCTGGGCTGGGTCGGTCGCGATGTCTGGCATGCGCACTGCGTACAGCTCGACGACCACGGCATCGGCCTGTTCGGGCGCACGGGGACGGGTGTCGCGCATTGCCCGTGCTCGAACATGCGGCTCGCGTCCGGCATTGCGCCGATCAGGAAAATGCGGCTTGCGGGCGTGCCGGTCGGGCTGGGCGTGGATGGTTCGGCGTCGAACGACGGCGCGCAGATGGTGGGCGAAATGCGACAGGCGATGCTGCTCGCGCGCGTGGGTTTTGGCCCCGATGCGATGACCGCGCGCGAAGCGCTCGAAATCGCCACGCTGGGCGGCGCGAAGGTGCTGGGCCGCGACGATATCGGCGCGCTCGCACCGGGCATGGCGGCGGACTTTATCGCCTTCGATCTGCGTCAGCCGCTCTTTGCGGGCGCGCTGCATGATCCGGTCGCGGCGCTGGCGTTCTGTGCGCCTTCGCAGGTCGCGCTATCGGTGATCGACGGGCGGGTGGTGGTGAAGGAAGGCGTGCTGCAAACGGTCGAACTCGGGCCGGTGATCGAGCGCCATAACCGGCTTGCCGGTCAGCTTGCCCAGGCCGCGCGATAAGCAGGACATTCGAGCAAAGCACATAGGCAAAAAGCAAAACGGGCGGCGCGCAAAAGCGGGCCGCCCGTGGCTTAACGCGTAGGCCGTTCGGCAAAACGGCCATCGCGTGACGAATGCGTGATTAAGGTTTGTCGATCAGCGTCCTGGTGGCTTCGGCGACGAGGCTGCGCAACCAGCGGACTTCATCCGAATAGTGACAGCGCTCGTGCCACAGCTGGTAGTACTGCATCGGCGGGAAGTCGAGCGGCGCGGGCACGACCGTCAGCGGCAGGAAGCGTGCGTAATGATCGGCGAACAGACGCGTGGTGGTGAACACCAGATCCGACTTGATCAGCACGTAAGGCGCCAGATTGAAGTACGGCAGCGTGACGACGACATGACGCTTCAGGCGCTCGCGCGCCAGATGCACGTCGATGGCGCCGCGCTGACCCACGGAATACGGCGTGGGCGCGAGGTGCGGCGCGTTCAGGTACTGATCGAGCGTAAGCC
Organism: Paraburkholderia sp. Ac-20340; assembly: GCF_017104965.1. Lineage (GTDB taxonomy): Bacteria > Pseudomonadota > Gammaproteobacteria > Burkholderiales > Burkholderiaceae > Paraburkholderia. Next base: position 239,618 of record NZ_JAAGPR010000003.1, on the reverse strand, counting down.
CGCCGCGCTTGGCGAACGGGTGCGTGTTGCTCATCAGGCAGACGATCTGGTCAACGAACAGATTCGACAGGTGCAACTGCTCGGGCGGTTCGGGCCAGTTGCCGATCACGATGTCGAGCTTGCCTTCTTCAAGGGCCAGTTCGTAATCGAACGCCGGACCGAGCGAATGGAACTCGAGCGTGGCGTTGGGCGCGGCCTGGCGGAACCGCTCGACCACGGTGGGCACGAACAGCACGTTCAGGTAGTCCGGACAGCCGATGCGGTAACAACGGATCGAAGTGGCCGGATCGAAATTATGTTGCTGGAAGCGGATGCGCTCGATTTCGCGCAGGGCGTTCTGCACGGGTTCGAGCAGGCGCAGGCCGTATTCGGTCGGCACCATGCCGGACTTGCCGCGCACGAGGAGCGGGTCGCCGGTGATGTCGCGCAGACGCCGTAGCGCCGCGCTGATAGCGGGTTGCGACTGATTGAGCTTGACGGCCGCGCGCGTCACGCTGCGTTCCATCAAGAGGGTGTGCAAGACGCGCAAAAGGTACGTGTCGATCGCCTCGCGTTGCTGGCTCATGAAATCTCCGATTATATGTTTTGGCTGATCGAGGGGCTTTGGGAATATATGTTTTTTAATATGGACAAAAAGACCCGTCAAGAGAGGGATCTACTGAGCCATCCTGACAAGTCCCTGTTGCGCGAGGCACGACGGCGTGTCACGGGGATTTTTGACGGCTCGACGCTGGCACGCCCGGCAAGGTATCGTGACCTGGCGCGGGGGCGCCTCGCGAGGCCGTAGAACGGCTGGCGAGCAGCAGCACACACGAACACTGAGATAGCAATAACGTACTGCGACGGAACATCCATGGGCGATTCTTCTTCACGTCAGGCGAGCGGCCTGGACCAGCATGCGGGTCAACATGCGGATCACCGCGTACCGCGGCTTCAACTATCCGGCATAACGAAACAATACCCGGCCGTGCGCGCCAACGACGACGTCACGCTGACGGTTGCACCCGGCGAAATCCACGCGCTGCTCGGCGAAAACGGTGCCGGCAAGAGCACGCTGATGAAGATCGTCTACGGCGCGGTGCGCCCCGACGCCGGCGAGATCCGCTGGGAAGGCGAGAGCGTCGAGATCGCGAGTCCGGCGGCGGCGCGCAAGCTCGGCATCGGCATGGTGTTCCAGCATTTTTCCTTGTTCGAAACGCTGACGGTCGGCGAGAACATCGCGCTCTCGCTCGACGAAAAATTCGATCTCAAGACGCTGTCCGCGCGCATTCGGGAAGTGTCCGGGCAATACGGTCTCGATGTCGATCCGCAGCGCCATGTGCACAGCCTCACGGTGGGCGAGCGCCAGCGCGTGGAGATCGTGCGCTGCCTGCTGCAGAACCCGCGTCTGCTGATCATGGACGAGCCCACTTCGGTGCTCACGCCGCAAGCCGTGCGCAAGCTGTTCGGTACGCTGCGCCGGCTGGCGTCGGAAGGCTGCAGCATTCTCTACATCAGCCACAAGCTCGACGAAATCCAGGAGCTTTGCGATACCGCGACCGTGCTGCGCGGCGGCAAGGTGACCGGCAACGTGATTCCGCGCGAGGAAACCCACGCGTCGCTCGCGCGCCTGATGGTCGGGCGCGAGTTGCCCGCCTATACGCGTCGCGCGCATACGCCCGGCGACGTGCTGCTCGACGTCAAACATCTGTCGATGCCGAGCGACGATCCGTTCGGCACCTCGCTCGACGATGTGAGCTTCGGCGTGCATGCGGGCGAGATTCTGGGCATCGCGGGCGTGTCGGGCAACGGTCAGGCCGAACTGCTCGCGGCGCTGTCGGGCGAGGCGCGTCAGACCCCGTCAGGACGCCACGGCGCGGCGGATTCCGTATCGATTTGCGGCAAGCCCGCTGGGCGGCTTTCGGCGGCGGCGCGTCGTCGTCTTGGCTTTGCGTTCGTGCCGGAAGAGCGTCTTGGACGTGGCGCCGTGCCCGCCATGTCGCTCGCGGAAAACGCCTTGCTCACGGCGCATCGCGAAGGCATGGTGCGCTCGGGCTGGCTCAAGACCGGCGCAATGCGCGCGTTCGCGCAACGCTGTATCGGCGCGTTCGATGTGCGCTGCGGCGGACCGGATGCGCTCGCGCAAAGTCTCTCGGGCGGCAATCTGCAGAAGTTCATCGTCGGGCGCGAGATTTTGCAGACGCCGAAATTGCTGGTGGTCGCGCAGCCCACCTGGGGCGTCGATGTGGGCGCGGCCGCCTTCATTCGCCAGCAGCTGCTCGATCTGTCCGCGCGCGGCGTGGCGATTCTCGTGATCTCCGAGGAACTGGAAGAGCTCTTCGATATCTGCGACCGCATTGCCGTGCTCGCAGGCGGCCGACTTTCGCCCGCGCGTCTGACCGGCGAAACCAACGCCGAGGAAATCGGCCGCTGGATGGCCGGTCTGTTCGGCGAGCGCGCGGCGCAGACGAACGGCGGTCCTCCGCCCGCGGCGCCGGCAGCGCCCGCCGTGCATGCCTAGAGGCCAACGCCAACTCGAACGCAAAAACACCCGCAGACGCAAACGCCTCGCCCAGGCCGGGCAACGCATAACGACAACGCGACAGCCATTCCACCGCCATGATTTTTCCTTACCGACTAGAAGCCCGCACGACACCGTCCCGCACGGTGCGCATCGCCGTGCCGCTGATCGCCGCGCTCCTGACGCTGGCAATCGGCTTCCTGATTTTTGGCCTTGTCGGCCGCGATCCCATGCAGGCCATGCACGCGTTCTTTATCGAGCCGCTGTCGAGCGTCAACGGCTGGTCGGAACTGCTGCTCAAGGCTTCGCCGCTCTGTCTGATCGCGCTCGGCCTCGCGGCCGGGTATCGCGCGAACGTGTGGAATATCGGCGCGGAAGGGCAGATGGTGCTCGGCGGCATTGCGGCGAGCGGCGTGGCGATCTATTTCGATCAGGCAAGCGGCTGGTGGATTCTGTTTCTGATGATGATCGCCGGCGTGCTGGGCGGCATGGCATGGGCGGCGATTCCCGCCTGGCTCAAGAGCCGCTTCAATACCAATGAGATCCTCACGAGCCTGATGCTCACCTATGTGGCCACGCAGTTGCTGATCTGGCTGGTGAGCGGCCCGTGGCGCGATCCGAACGGCATGAACTTTCCGCTCTCCGAAATGTTCAGCGGCGACGCGCTCTATCCCACCTTCGGCGGCGACTGGCGCATTCACTGGCTGCGCGGCACGCGTCTGAATGCGTCGATCTTCCTCACGCTCGCGGCCATCCCGCTCGTGTGGCTGTTCATGCGCCGCAGTTTCGCGGGCTATCGCATGAGCGTCGGCGGTCTTGCGCCGCTGGCCGCGCGCTACGCCGGTTTCTCGGAGAAGAAAACCATCTGGACTTCGCTGCTGCTGTCGGGCGGTCTTGCGGGCCTCGCGGGCATGGGCGAAATCGCCGGCCCGATCGGCCAGTTGCAGGCGACGTGGTCGCCGGGCTACGGCTTCACGGCCATCATCGTGGTGTTTGTCGGGCGGCTGCATCCGGTCGGCATCGTGCTCGCGAGTCTGCTGATGGCGCTGCTGTACCTCGGCGGCGAAGCGGTGCAGACCTCGCTGCAACTGCCGCAGGCGCTTTCGGGCGTGTTCCAGGGCCTGCTGCTGTTCTGTCTGCTCGGTGCGGACCTGTTCGTGAACTACCGCGTTCGCCGCCGTCACGCTGTCGCCGCTGCGCATTGACCCCGCCCATACCCGAATACGAAACAAGGCAACACGATATGGATATCCAGCAAGCCAGCTCGCTCGCATCGAGCGCCGTTACCGCCGCCATTCCGCTGATGTTCGCGGGCGTGGGCGAACTCGTCACGGAAAAGTCAGGCGTACTCAATCTCGGCGTCGAAGGGATGATGCTGATGGGCGCCGTGACCGGCTACGCCGTCACCACGATCAGCGGCAATCCCTGGCTCGGTCTTGCCGCGGGCATGGCGGCGGGCGTGGCGATGTCGCTGCTGTTCGGCTTCCTCGTGCTGACGATGCTCGCCAATCAGGTCGCGACGGGGCTTTCGCTCACGATCTTCGGCGTGGGTTTGTCGGCGTATGTGGGCAAGCCGTACACCTCGGCGGCCACTTCGGCGACGATCGGCGCATGGCCGATTCCGGGGCTCTCGCATCTGCCCGTGGTCGGTCCGGCGTTCTTCAGCCTGACGCCGGTCGATTACCTCGCGTTCGTGATGTTCGCCGTGGTCGCGTGGTTCCTCTATCGCACGCGCGCCGGGCTCGTGCTGCGCTCGGTGGGCGAGTCGCCGCAGGTTGCGCATTCGGTGGGCTTTCCGGTGATCGGCGTGCGTTATGGCGCGACGGCGTTCGGCGGCGCGATGGCGGGTCTCGCGGGCGCGTATTACTCGGTCGTGCAACTGCATCTGTGGCAGGAGCAGATCACCGCGGGCCGCGGCTGGATCGCGCTCGCGCTGGTGGTGTTCGCGACGTGGCGACCGGGCCGTCTGTTGATCGGCGCATTGCTGTTTGGTGCAGTGACGGGTGCGCAGTTCTACGCGCAGGCTATCGGCGTGCCGGTGCCTACGCAGTTTCTCGCCATGCTGCCGTATGTGGCGACCATCGTCGTGCTCGTGCTGATTTCGCGTAATCCGAACACGATTCGTCTTAACGCGCCGGCTTCTCTCGGCAAGTCGTTCTTCGGCGCGGCCTAGTTGTTTTCAAAGCGGTATCCACAACGATTCGACAACACGCTTGAACCAATACGCTCGCAGTTTCTCAACCATGACAGCAGCGTCCTCACGGGACCGGAGATCCACAATGAAAAAAACCATCCTGACCGCCTTTGCCGTCGCCGCGACCTGCGGCGCGGCAGCGCTCGTGCCGTCGGCGCAGGCCGCCGACGCGCCGGGCGTCGCGTTCGTCTATCTCGGCAATCCTGGCGACGCCGGCTGGACCTTCGCGCACGATCAGGGTTCGAAGGCCGCCGAACAGAAGTTCGGCAACAAGATCAAGATCACGCGCGTGGAGAATGTGCCGGAATCGGCGGACTCGGAACGCGTGTTCCGCGATCTGGCCAGCAAGGGCAACAAGATCATCTTCGGTTCGAGTTTCGGTTATCAGGACTTCGAACTGAAAGTGGCGAAGGACTTTCCGGATACGGTTTTCCTGCACGCGACCGGCTACAAGAAGGCGCCGAACTTCGGCACCTATGACGTGCGTATGTATCAGGGCGCGTATCTCGCGGGCGTCGCGGCCGGTTACGCGACGAAGACCAACACGCTGGGCTTCGTGGCCTCGGTGCCGATTCCCGAAGTCGTGCGCAACATCAACGCATACACGCTGGGCGCGCGCTCGGTGAATCCGAAGGTCCACACCAAGGTTATCTGGATCAATAGCTGGTTCGATCCGGGCAAGGAAAAGCAGGCCGCCGAAACGCTGATCGGGCAGGGCGCGGACGTGCTGCTGCAGAACACCGATTCGAGCGCGACGCTGGCCACCGCCGAAGAAAAGCACGTACACGCGTTCGGCTGGGATTCGAACATGAAGAAGTTCGGCCCGGATGCGCATCTGGGTTCGGTTGAAGCGAACTGGGGCGTGTACTACACGGCCGTGATCCAGCAGGTGCTCGACGGCAAGTGGAAGAACGATCCGGTCTGGTGGGGCATTCCGCAGAAGGCGGTCGATCTGGGCGACGTGAATACGTCCGCGCTGTCCGCCGATGCGCAGAAGGCCGTCGCCGCGAAGCGCGAAGCGATCGCGAGCGGCAAGTGGGATGTGTTCACGGGTCCGATCAAGGATCAGACGGGCGCGGTGAAGGTGCCGGCCGGCAAGACGCTCGCCGATGGCGAACTGCAACGCCTGAACTGGTACGTCGAAGGCGTGGACGGTTCGCTGCCGAAATAACGCCGACGTCGATCGCGGACGCAAATCCCGGACGCAAATCGCCCACGCTTTCGTCCGATCATTGATGTGTCACGCGGCTGCGCGACGCCTTTACGGCGCGCGCAGCCGTTTGCATTTCAGCGTCGCTTTTAATCGTCGATCCGCAAGCCGACCTTGATCGTCACCTGCCAGTGCATGACCTTGTCGCCCTCGATCAGACCGCGCGTTTCGGTGACTTCGAACCAGTGCAGATTGCGCAAGGTCTTCGACGCGCGTGCGATGGCGCATCGGATGGCTTCGTCGCTGGAAACGGTGGACGAACCGGTGAGTTCGATCTGCTTGTAGACGTGGTCGCTCATGACAAGGTCTCCTCGATGGGGGCGGCGCGCGATGGCGTGCGTGCGGCGTGCAGGCACGTGAATCGAGTATAGGAAACGGTCTCGCAAGCGCCAGCGCGTGCGTGCGCGCGCACTCGCGCGGCCGCTACCGGAAATACGCTGCCGGGTATCATGGCGCTCGCGTGATCCGACATAGTCATGACCGCATCGGCCATGCCTGTAAGCGCACGCAGCGTCGAAGAATTTGCAGCAGGAGACAAGGAAAATGCAGAAGCAGGAACTGGGATTTTGCGGGCCCGGATTGATGGGCGCGCCGATGATTCGCCATTTGCTGGGCGCGGGTCACGCCGTTCACGTGTGGAACCGCTCGCGCGTGAAAGCCGAGGCGCTCGCGAGCGACGGCGCGCAGGTCGCGGATACGCCGCTCGCACTCGCGCAACGTGCGGACGTGGTGCTGCTGTGCGTGTCGGATGGCGCCGCGGTCGAGCAGACGGTATTCGGCGAGCAGGGTTTGCTATCCGCTGGCGCCGCGCGCGTGCGCCGTATCGTCGATCATTCGAGTATTCCGCCCGATCTGACACGTGCACTGGCTGCGCGCGCGGCCGCGCTGGGTGTGGGCTGGGTCGACGCGCCGGTTTCCGGCGGCGTGGGCGGGGCGCAGGCGGGCACGCTCGCGGTGATGGCGGGCGGCGAGGCCGCCGACGTCGAAGCCGTCTCGCCGATCCTCGCCGCTTACTCGGCGCGCGTCACGCATATGGGCGGCGCGGGCGCGGGGCAGACCACCAAGCTGTGCAACCAGGCGATCGTCACGGCCACGGTTGCGGCCATCGCCGAGGCGGTGGGGCTCGCACGCCGCAGCGGCATCGACGCCGCGAAGCTGCCCGAAGCGCTCGCGGGCGGCTGGGCCGATTCGGTGCTGCTGCGCACCTTCGTGCCGCGCATGACGCAGGAAGGCCTCGCGCCGATTGGCGCCCTGAAAACGTTCCAGAAGGACGTGGATACCGTGGCCGCCGCCGCGCAACAGACCGGCACGCCCATGCCGGTTTCGGGCACCGTCCAGCAGATCCTGCGACTCGGCGCCGCGATGGGGCTCGATCAGGCCGATCTGTCCGGTTTTGTCGACGTCCTGCAGACGCCGCGCGGCGGCTGATCCGGCCCGGCGCGCAAGCACCACGCCAGGCGCGCCTGCACGAATCTGCCACGAATTTCCGGTAAGTTCATCGCGCGCGCCTGCTGCATTCCCGCTTCGCCAGACTCTGGCAGACGCGCGCGAACTGGCATAACCTGCTAAAATTACAGGTTTTTCGTCGATCTACTTACCGGGACGCGCTGTGCTCTCTACCGCCAACATCACCATGCAATTCGGGCCGAAGCCCTTGTTCGAGAATATCTCGGTCAAATTCGGCGAAGGCAACCGCTATGGCCTGATCGGCGCGAACGGTTGCGGCAAATCCACGTTCATGAAGATCCTGGGCGGCGACCTCGAGCAAAGCTCGGGCAACGTCATCCTCGAACCGAACGTGCGCCTGGGCAAGCTGCGCCAGGACCAGTTCGCCTACGAAGACGTGCGCGTGCTCGACGTCGTCATGATGGGCCACACCGAAATGTGGGCCGCCATGAGCGAGCGCGACGCGATCTACGCGAACCCCGAAGCCACCGACGACGACTACATGCACGCCGCCGAACTCGAAGCGAAATTCGCCGAGTACGACGGCTACACGGCTGAAGCGCGCGCGGGCGAGCTGCTGCTCGGCATCGGCATCGATACGGAATTCCACAACGGCCCGATGAGCGGCGTCGCTCCGGGCTGGAAGCTGCGCGTGCTGCTCGCGCAGGCGCTGTTCTCGAAGCCGGACGTGCTGCTGCTCGACGAACCGACCAACAACCTCGACATCAACTCGATCCGTTGGCTGGAAGATGTTCTGAACGAGTACAACTCGACCATGATCATCATTTCCCACGATCGACACTTCCTGAACCAGGTCTGCACGCATATGGCGGACATGGATTACGGCACGCTGAAGGTCTGGCCGGGCAACTACGACGACTACATGCTGGCTTCGGCGCAGGCGCGCGAGCGTCAGCAGGCCGCCAACCAGAAGGCCAAGGAACGCGTGGCCGACCTGCAGGACTTCGTGCGCCGCTTCTCGGCGAACAAGTCGAAGGCGCGTCAGGCAACCAGCCGTCTGAAGATGATCGACAAGATCAAGATCGAGGACTTCAAGCCTTCGTCGCGTCAGAACCCGTTCATCCGCTTCGAATTCGAGAAGAAGCTGCACAACATCGTCGTGGTCGCGGAAGAGATCACGAAGACGTACGAGCGCCGCATCTTCAACAAATTCAGCATCAGCGTGCAGCCGGGCGAGCGTATCGCGATCATCGGCGAAAACGGCGCGGGCAAGACCACGCTGCTGCGCTCGCTGCTGGGCAACCTGGCCGTGGATAACGGTTCGGTGAAGTGGGCGGAAAACGCGAACATCGGCTACATGCCGCAGGACACGTACGAAGAATTCCCGAACGACGTCACGCTGATGGACTGGATCGACCAGTACCGCCAGGAAGGCGACGACGAGCAGTCCGTGCGCGGCACGCTCGGCCGTCTGCTGTTCAATGCCGACGACATCCGCAAGTCGGTCAAGGTGCTCTCGGGTGGCGAGAAGGGCCGCATGATCTGGGGCAAGCTGATGCTGGGCCGCCATAACGTGCTGCTGATGGACGAGCCGACCAACCACATGGACATGGAATCGATCGAGTCGCTGCAGATCGCGCTCGAAAAGTTCGAAGGTACGCTCGTGTTCGTGTCGCACGACCGCGAGTTCGTGAACGGTCTGGCCAATCGCGTGATCGAAGTGAAGACCAATGGCACGATCAACGATTACAGCGGTAACTACGAGGACTTCCTGGCGAGCCAGGGTGTGCATTGAGCCGCGAGGGTTAGCACGCTAACCTGAAGTTCAGACGTCAAGAAAACCCGCTGCGGCGTTTGCCGCAGCGGGTTTTTTCATTTCCAGACTTCGGTTATGGAGGCACGCATCTCGTTCTCGATTTAATTGTGCGCACAACCAATCGGGTGCGTTATGCACGTGTTAAAGGTTGTTTTCTTAATGCCGTTAAAAAGGGTTGGATCGCAAAAGCCGCGCGCCGCGGTGTATTGCCCTTAGGTATTCAACCGGAGAAGTCTGCATGAGAAGAAACCTGGCCAAGTACGCGACGCTGCTAGTGATCGTGATCGCCGCAATGCATTTTTTGACTGATTTGACCGGGATATTTTCCAGCGCGTTCGGTCAGGCGCTGGTCGGCATGCTGTTATCGGGCGGCCTCGCTTGGCTGGCGTGGCGGCGCTACCGGCTTCTCACACGCTATGAGCAGCAGAACTACGACTGGTATGTCGCCCAGCATCCGCCTCGACAGGCCAGCCGCCCGGAATGCAGTAAGTGCGGTAGCACGTCTTTGCGCACGAGTCGCCTCATGCGCTATACGTATTCCGTCGAGCACGCGTGCGGCACGTGTGGAACGCCGCTTTATTATTCGGAAGAGCGCTGAACCGTCCGGCTCAATCGTTCGAATATTGGAGGTCGGCTGGGATGCCGTAGGTGCCATGTTGATATGGCAACGTCACGCTGCGGCGTTGCGCTGGCGATTTGCTGACCCAGCACTTTTCGGCATTGCCGCTTACTGTTTGGTCGATCGTTCTCTCTTCGATCTTGAGGGGCGCGTAGTCATTCGCCGACGCGACGCCCATCGTAATCGTACGTTTCGTATCGGTCTCTTCGGAGTCGCAGGCACTGCCGCGGCTGGCATGCCATTCGCCGACTTTCATGCGATCCAGCACGGTTCGCATGCGGGCGTCGTTGAACAGATACAGGCTAAGCGTCGTGACGCCCGACATATCCGCGGGATAGCCGCCCGACGACGTCAATCGAACGCCGATCGCTCGCTGCGTGGGCGTGAGTTGGTAACGCGCACTATCGATCTCGATGCCGTCAAAAAAATGGCCTGATTCATATTGGACTGCAGCCGCCTGAAAATGGTGCGCGGCGATCGTGCCCGTCGATGTGTCGGCGACCAGCACGTCAACGTCGATACTCCCGCCATCGTCGTTGTCTGATGCATGCTTGATCGGTAGCGCCGCAATCGTCAGCGCCTCGTTCGCTGGCCAGATTTTGCAGGCGGCGTGTTCCCGGTCGAGCGATTGACCAGGATGCAGTTTTTCCATCCATATCTGGAAGTGCTCCTCGCACCCAGCATGTGCGAAGAGCGGGGCAAGGCCGGCAACGAGAGTGAGCAGTGGGCGCTTCATGCGGATGCACTCCAAGTGTCAGTCGGTGTACTGCATACCCTTCGGCACGCCGTATTTGCCGTTCTTGTATTCGAGCGTGAAGCCCGTGCGCTTGCTCGATTTATTGATGTCGTACTTGCAATCGCCGCCCCGCACCACGTTGGTGGTTTGCGAGGACAATTCCTTACCCTTCAGAACGGCATAGCCTTCCTTGCCGGCCGGCCCAAGGTCGAGCGTGCGCGTCGTATTGCTGAAGTCGCCCGCGCAATTGCCGTCCCACTCGCCGCCCGAATCTTCCACGATCAGGCGATCAACAACCGTTCGCAGGCTTTGGCCATCGACGACGTAAAGGCTCAGCGCCGTTTGTCCGAACGGATTGACGCGCGATGAACCCTCATGCGAAACCCGTACGCCAAACGCACGGTTTTGCGGCGTGAGCTGGTAGCGTGCTGTGTCGATCGTCAAACCAGAGAACCTGACGGCATCGTACGAAATTGCCGACTTCTGGAACTGATGCGCGATGACTGTCCCTGAAGCCGTGTCCGCGACCAGCACTTCGAGATCATCGGTACCTTCATCGTCATTGTTGTTCTTCTGCGGCAACGGCAACGCCGCAATCGTCAGCGCTTCGTTCGCAGGCCAGACCTTGCACGCCGCATGTTCCGTGTCGAGCGTGCGGCCCGGATGCAATTGCGAAGTCCACTTCTGGAAGTTGTCTTCGCAGCCCGCGTGAGCGAGCAGCGGCGTGAGACCAATGGCGAGGCAGAGCAGGATGCGTTTCATGAAGCACATGAGCAAATAAAGGAGCGCGCAGTATAAGGGTGCGACCGAAACCGTCGCCGGAATGTGTGCACCACCTTCCGTAAGCGTCAACCAAGCTAGAATGCGTGATCACGGCGTCCCGCAAGGCGACGCCATCGAACACACAAACGGAGACAGGAGCAGCGCATGAAACAGTACGACCAGCTCTACATCAACGGCCAATGGATTGCCCCGCAGGGCAAGGGCATGATCGACGTATTCGATTCGGGCACCGAGGCCGTGATGGGCCGCATCCCCGAAGGCAACGAAGCCGATGCCGAAGCCGCCATCGTCGCCGCCCGCGCGGCCTTCGACGCCTGGGCTGCCACACCTGCCGCCGAGCGCGGCGCGTATCTGCAAAAGATCGCCGACAACCTCAAAGCCCACACCGACGAACTCGCACAACTGATCGCGGGCGAAGTCGGCATGCCGCTCAAGCTCGCGCGCGCGATCCAGGTGGGCGGCCCGGTCTACAACTGGGGCGCCTACGCGAAGCTCGCGAACGAATTCCAGTACGAGGAACGCGTCGGCAACTCGCTCGTCGTGCGCGAGCCGGTGGGCGTGGTCGCGGCCATTACGCCGTGGAACTATCCGCTCAACCAGATCACGCTCAAGGTTGCCGCCGCGCTGGCCGCAGGCTGCACCGTCGTGCTCAAGCCGTCCGAAATCGCGCCGCTGAACGCCTTCGTGCTCGCCGAGGCGATCCACGAAGCGGGCCTGCCCGCAGGCGTGTTCAATCTCGTGAGCGGATATGGCCCGGTCGTCGGCGAATTGATGGCGCGCCATCCGCAAGTCGATATGGTTTCGTTCACGGGCTCGACGCGCGCGGGCAAGCGCGTGTCGGAAGTGGCGTCCGCGAGCGTCAAGCGCGTGGCGCTGGAACTGGGCGGCAAATCGGCCTCCGTGGTGCTCGACGATGCCGATTTCGCCGCCGCCGTGAAGGGCACCGTGGGCGCGTGCTTCCTGAACTCGGGGCAGACCTGCTCGGCGCACACGCGCATGATCGTGCCGGAATCGCGCTACGAGGAAGCGCGCGAACTGGCTAAAGCGGCCGCCGAAGCCTATACCGTCGCCGATCCGCGCGACGAAAAGGCGAAGCTCGGCCCGCTTGCCTCGAAGGTGCAGCAGGAGCGCGTGCAGCACTACATCGAGCGCGGCCTCGCCGATGGCGCCGAACTCGTGACCGGCGGCGCCGGCATGCCCGATGGCCTGACGAAAGGCTTCTTCGTGAAGCCGACCGTGTTCGGCCGCGTGCCGCGCGACGCCGCCATCGCCCAGGAAGAAATCTTCGGCCCGGTGCTGACGATCCTCACGGCCAAGAACGAAGACGACGCCGTCGCCATCGCCAACGATTCGCTCTACGGTCTGGGCGGCGCAGTGTGGGCCGGCAGCGACGAGCGCGCGATGCGCGTGGCGCGCCGCATCCGCACGGGCCAGATCGACATCAACGGCGGCGCATGGAATATGGCCGCGCCGTTCGGCGGCTACAAGCAGTCGGGCCATGGCCGTGAGAACGGTGTCTACGGTCTCGAGGAATATCTCGAGTACAAGTCGATGCAGTTCAAGGTGCCGAAGGCCTGAGTCTTCGATAGCCCGTAGAAAACCGTCGCGCCTTGCAAATGTCTCGGTGCGACGTCTTGATAAAGGTCATTGCTGCGGGAGTCATGACTGGCTCCCGCAATAGTTTTTGACTTTTATCAATGCTGCAATTGGGGTGCGCGCGACCATTAGCGTTTTGTCATCGACAACGCAAAGCGGGTCACCATGTTTCCTGATCATTCATTCGCGCCGCTCCACCTTCGTGGCCGTCAACTGTTGCCCATCGTGCAAGGCGGCATGGGCGTCGGCATTTCCGCGCATCGGCTCGCGGGCAGTGTGGCGCGCGAGGGCGCGCTCGGCACCATCGCGAGTATCGATCTGCGCCATCATCACGCCGACCTCGTCGAGCAATGCCGCGCCGATCCGCGCCACGAAACGCTCGCGCAAGCCAATCTCGTCGCGCTCGGCCGCGAGATCGAAGCGGCGCGCAGGCTGGCCGAAGGCCGCGGCATGATCGCCGTCAACGTCATGAAAGCCGTCAATGCCCACGCCGATTACGTGCGCGCGGCCTGCGAGCACGGCGCCGACGCCATCGTCATGGGCGCGGGTCTGCCGCTCGATCTGCCCGATCTCACGCAAGGCGTCGATATCGCGCTGATCCCGATTCTCTCCGACGCACGCGGCGTCTCGCTCGTGCTCAAGAAGTGGATGAAAAAGGGCCGTCTGCCCGACGCCGTGGTGCTCGAACATCCGGCCCACGCGGGCGGCCACCTCGGCGTGACCGATCTCGCCGATATGCAGAACGAACGCTTCGGCTTCGAGCGCATTTTCGAGGAGCTGGACGCCGTGTACGCCACGCTCGGCATTACGCGCGCCGATGTGCCGCTGATTGTCGGCGGCGGCATCAACAGCCACGAAGCCGTGCGGCGCTGGCTGCAGGCGGGCGCCAATGGCGTGCAGGTGGGCACGCCGTTCGCGGTGACGGAAGAGGGCGACGCGCATCCGAACTTCAAGCGCGTGCTCGCCGATGCCAAACCGGAAGACATCGTCGAATTCGTCAGCGTGACGGGCTTGCCCGCGCGGGCGGTGAAAACGCCGTGGCTCGATCGTTACCTGCGCAACGAATCGCGTATTCGCGCCAAGATCGGCCAGGTGAAGAATGCTTGCCCGACCGCGCTCGAATGTCTGTCGGTGTGCGGGCTGCGCGATGGCATCGAGAAGTTCGGCCATTTCTGCATCGATACGCGCCTGGCCGCTGCGCTGCGCGGCGAGGTATCGAACGGGCTGTTCTTCCGCGGCCGCGAAGCGTTGCCTTTTGGCAACGCCATTCGCTCGGTGAGAGACCTTTTGGAGCTGCTTTTGACCGGTTCTGCGCGACCTGCTGTCGCACATCGCGCGGCGTTTGCGCTTAACTGATTCGCATCAAGCGTGGGATGACCCCTGCCTCGGAAAATTCGCACTGTCTTGCGAATTACCGCGGGAACCACAGGGGAAATCACCATGAAAAATCACACGAAGACCATCCTCGCCACGGCGCTCGCACTGGCCGCAGCGTTCGGCGCATCGGCCGCGCAGGCCGCCACGCCCGATACGGGCATCTACGCGGGCGACTGGCTGGTGCGCCTGCGCGCGATCAGCATCATGCCGCAGGTGGGCACGAGCGGCACGCTCTCCACGCTGAAAACCGACGTCAACAACGCCATCGTTCCCGAGCTGGATTTCACCTACATGGTGACCAACAACATCGGCGCGGAACTGATTCTGGGCACGTCGCGCCATCAGGTCACGTCGAGCATCGGTGCGCTCGGCGGCGTCGGCGTGCTGCCGCCCACGCTGCTGCTGCAATACCACTTCAACAACGCCGGCGTGTTCCGGCCATACGTGGGCGCGGGCATCAACTACACGCTGTTCTACAACAACGGTCTGCACGCGGGCGGCCAGCAGGTGTCGATCGACAACCATAGCTTCGGGCCGGCGCTGCAGTTCGGCGTCGATTATCAGGTCGCGAAGCATGTGTTCGTGAACGCCGACATCAAGAAGATCTGGATGCGCACGGGCGCGTCGCTCAACGGCCAGTCGATCGGCACGCTCTATATCGACCCGATCATCGTGGGTATCGGCGTCGGCATGAAGTTCTGAGCGCTTGCGCGTCAGACGCGCCTGTCAATGCAAACGCCGGCGTGTCCGGCGTTTTTTATGCGCTACGCACACTCAAGCGTGCGCGCTCAGCCGTCCTTGCGCTGAAAACGCATGGCGGTGCCTTCGCTTTCGATGCGGGTCCAGATGGCGCGCTTTTCTTCGTCGCTCAGAAAAACCCAGTTCGAGACTTCGATCGCGGTGCGGCCGCAGCCTTTGCAGATATCGTCGAAAAGCGTGGAGCACACGCCGATGCAGGGGCTGTCGGGAAGGTCGTGAAGATTGGATGCCATCGATCTGTCTTGGGGCGGGATGGCCGGGCAGAAAAGGGCGCGCCGGCCGGGCGGAAAACCCCGCTATGTTAACCGATAAGCCGGGGCGGCCTTTTTTTGCCCATCCAGTTGAAAGGGCAAGTAATTTTTTGGTGCAGGAATGGGCGGTATTCCGGTGCCGGGCGGCTGGCGTCGCGTGAAAGTTGCGTTCGCCGTTTTTTTTGTGGACAGGGACGCTCAAACGGCTAAAATTGCGCGCGATTTACCGTCTGCTGCACGCTTTGCGCGTGGGTCTATCGGCCATTCGGACGCTGTTCCGTTTGTGCGACAAGCTGGCGTTCTTTTTTGTCGCCTGGCGCGATTGATGGTAGGTTCGGTAAATTCTCGGGGCCGCCCGGTGCGGCACGCAGGCAGAACATGCAGTAAACACAAGGCGACGGCTGGCCATCAATCGCGAACTGCGCATTCATGCGCAAGCCATCGATTGGCCGGCAGTTCAAAGGCGGATACAGCCTGATAACACGCTGGGAATCAACTCAAACGACCTCAAGCGGCAGGCTCAGAACGGAGAACGGGATGAAGAAACGGGTTTTGGCGAAACTGGCTGTGCTCGCACTGTGTGCGTCGCCGTGGGTCGCGTCGGTCGCAAAAGACACGCAACTGAACGTGTACAACTGGTCCGATTACATCGCCAAAGACACGATTCCGAACTTCCAGAAGCAGACCGGCGTCACCGTCAAGTACGACAACTACGACAGCGACGACACGCTGCAGGCCAAGCTGCTCGCGGGCAATTCGGGTTACGACGTCGTCGTGCCGACCACCAATTACGCGGGCAAGCAGATCGCCGCCGGCATCTTCTCGCCGCTCGACAAGTCGAAGATCCCGAACCTCAAGTATCTCGATCCGCAACTGATGGCGCTGGTCGCCGGTGCGGATCCGGGCAACAAGTACGCGGTGCCCTGGGCCTACGGCACGACGGGTCTCGCCTATAACGTCGACAAGGCGCAGCAGATCCTCGGCAAGAACGTGCCGCTCGACAACTGGGACATCCTCTTCAAGCCCGAGAACCTCTCGAAGCTGAAGGCCTGCGGTGTTTCCGTGCTCGACGCGCCGGACCAGTTCTTCGCCGCCGCGCTGCACTACATCGGCAAAGACCCGCTTTCGACGAATCCGGACGACTATCGCGCCGCGCTCGCGATGATGAAGAAGATCCGTCCGTTCATCACGCAGTTCAGCTCGTCGGGCTACATCAATGACCTCGTGGGCGGCGACGTCTGCTTTGCGTACGGTTACTCGGGCGACGTCGTGATCGCCAAGCACCGCGCCATCGACGCGAAGAAGCCGTACAAGATCGAGTACGAAATCCCGAAGGGCGGCGCGCCGATCTGGTTCGACGTGATGACCATCCCGAAGGATGCGCAGCACAAGGAAGCCGCGCACGAGTGGATCAACTACATCGAGACGCCGCAGGTGCACGCCGCGATCACCAACGCCGTGTACTACCCGAGCGCCAATGCGGAAGCGCGCAAGTACGTGAACAAGGACATCGCCAACGATCCGGCGGTCTATCCGTCGCCGGAAGTGCTCAAGACGCTGTTCCTGCTCAAGCCGCTGCCGCCGGAAATCCAGCGCCTGCAGACGCGTCTGTGGACCGAATTCAAGTCGGGCCGCTGACGCGACCGGGAGCGTAGCTAGCGCTTCGTTTCACGTTTTACCCCAAGCCCTCGGCACCTACCGGGGGCTTTGTTCGTCAACCCCGTCCAGGTATCAAGTCAGAAAGGCAGGGCAGAGAGAATCATGAGTGACCAGTCGAGTGTGCCGGCCGCAGCCGGCGCGCTGCCTACGGGCTTCGCCGCGAGCGATCCAGCCGCGGACAACTTCGTGCAGGTCGTCGATGTCGTCAAGAAGTTTGGCGACACCACGGCCGTCAAGGGTGTCAACCTGTCGGTGAAGAAGGGCGAGCTGTTCGCGCTGCTTGGCAGCTCGGGCTGCGGCAAGTCTACCTTGCTGCGCATGCTGGCCGGTCTCGAATCGGTCACGTCGGGCAAGATCCTGATCGATGGCGAAGACCTCGCCACGCTGCCGCCGTACCGCCGTCCGGTCAACATGATGTTCCAGTCGTACGCGCTTTTCCCGCATATGACGGTGGAATCGAACGTCGGCTTCGGGCTGCGCCAGGAAGGCGTGAAAAAGGCCGAGCTCCAGGAGCGCGTGGCCAATGTGCTCGAACTGGTGCAGATGTCGCGTTTCGCCAAACGTAAGCCGCATCAGCTTTCGGGCGGCCAGCAGCAGCGCGTCGCGCTGGCGCGCTCGCTCGTCAAGCGTCCCAAGCTGCTGCTGCTCGACGAGCCGATGTCCGCGCTCGACAAGCAGATTCGCCAGCGCACGCAGATCGAACTCGTCAACATTCTCGACAAGGTCGGCGTCACCTGCATCATGGTCACCCACGACCAGGAAGAAGCGATGACGATGGCGGGCCGCCTCGCCGTCATGAGCGAAGGCGAGATCGTCCAGCTCGGCACGCCGAATCAGGTCTACGAGTATCCGAATAGCCGCTTCTCGGCGGAATTCATCGGCTCGACCAATCTGTTCGAAGGCAAGGTGGTGGAAGACGAACCGGACCACGTCTACGTGGAATCGCCGGATCTGCCCGTGCATCTTTACGTGAACCACGGCATCACCGGACCGCTCGGCATGCCCGTGACGATCTCGGTGCGCCCGGAGCGCATCTCGCTCACGCGCAAGCCGCCCGAAGGCGTCTTCAACTGGGGCAAGGGCGTGGTGAAGAACATCGCGTACATGGGCGGCTACTCGCTCTATCACGTCAAGCTCGACTCGGGCAAGACGGTGATCGCGAACATGTCTAGCCTCGCGCTTTCCGAAATCGATTCCCCGACCTGGGAAGACGAAGTCTATGTGCGCTGGAGCGCCTCGGCCGGTGTGGTGCTGACGTCATGAGCACTACGCCCATCAGCGCCCCAGGCAGATTCAGGAAAATCCTGAACTGGCCGGCGAAGCGCTTCAACCTGACCGGTCGCACTGCCGTGGTGGCGGGACCGTTCTTCTGGTTGCTGCTGTTCTTCCTCGTGCCGTTCATCCTGGTGGTGAAGATCAGCTTCGCCGACCAGCAACTGGGCATTCCGCCGTACACGGAACTCACGTCGTTCAGCGACGGCGTCTGGCACATCGCGCTCGACCTCTCGCACTACGCGTTTCTGTTCCAGGACAGCCTGTATTTCGCGACCTACGTGAATTCGGTGGTCGTGGCGGGGATTTCGACGCTGCTGTGTCTGCTGATCGGCTATCCGATGGCGTACTACATCGCGCGCTCGAATCCGGCCACGCGCAACATCCTCATGATGGCCGTGATGTTGCCGTTCTGGACTTCGTTCCTGATCCGCGTCTACGCATGGATCGGCATTCTGAAGAACAACGGACTGCTGAACAATTTCCTGATGTGGACCGGCCTCATCCATTCGCCGATCGAGCTGTATCACACCAATACGGCCGTTTATATCGGCATGGTGTATTCGTATCTGCCGTTTCTCGTGATGCCGCTTTACGCGCATCTCGTGAAAATGGATCTGACGCTGCTCGAAGCGGCCTACGATCTGGGCGCGAAGCCGTGGCGCGCGTTCCTCGAAATCACGCTGCCGCTCTCGAAGAACGGCATCATCGCGGGCTGTCTGCTGGTGTTCATCCCGGCGGTGGGCGAGTACGTGATTCCAGAACTGCTCGGCGGCGCGAATACGCTGATGATCGGCCGCGTCATGTGGAACGAGTTCTTCGATAACGCCGACTGGCCGATGGCTTCCGCCGTGACCTGCGCCATGGTCCTGCTGCTGCTCGTGCCGATGGCGATGTTCCAGCACTTCCAGGCAAAAGAACTGGAGGGCCGCGGCAAATGAAACCGAATCGCGTACTGCAATTCATCGCGCTCGGCCTTGGCTTTGCGTTCCTCTATATCCCGATCGTCAGCCTGATCGTGTACTCGTTCAACGAGTCGCAACTGGTGACGGTGTGGACGCACTTCTCGACGCGCTGGTACGAAGCACTCGCCACCGACGACGAACTTATCAACGCCGCGTGGCTCTCGCTGCGCATCGCGCTGATGACGGCGTTCGCCTCGGTGATCATCGGCACGTGGGCGGGTTTCGTGCTCGCGCGCATGGGCAATTTCCGCGGCTTCACGCTCTACACGGGCATGATCAACGCGCCGCTGGTGATTCCCGAAGTGATCCAGGGCATCTCGCTGCTGCTGCTGTTCGTCGAAATGGGCAAGCTGCTGGGCTGGCCCGCGGGGCGCGGCGTGTTCACGATCTGGATCGGCCACGTGATGCTGTGTATCTCGTACGTCGCCATCATCGTGCAGTCGCGCGTGCGCGAACTCAATCCGTCGCTCGAAGAAGCGGCGC
This sequence comes from Paraburkholderia sp. Ac-20340, assembly GCF_017104965.1. GTDB lineage: Bacteria > Pseudomonadota > Gammaproteobacteria > Burkholderiales > Burkholderiaceae > Paraburkholderia. Next base: position 219,991 of record NZ_JAAGPR010000003.1, on the reverse strand, counting down.
TCGATCTGGGCGCGACGCCGTTCAAGGTGTTCTTCCAGATCACGCTGCCGCTGATTTCGCAGGCGCTTGCGGCCGGCTGGCTGCTGTCGTTCACGCTGTCGATCGACGACCTCGTGTTGTCCGCGTTCCTCTCGGGCCCCGGCTCGACGACGCTGCCGCTCGTGGTGTTCTCGCGCGTGCGCCTCGGTCTGAATCCGGAAATGAACGCGCTCGCGACGCTCTTTATCGCCGTGGTGACGGTGGGCGTGATCGTCGGCAACTACTTCATGCAGCGCGCCGAGCGCAAACGCATGGCGATGGCGGTCTGACGCTTTTCCATCAGCCGGTGGAACATCGAACGGCGCGTGGGCTTCGGTCCACGCGCCGTTTTCCTTTCAGAGCCGATAACCCATGCGGAAACCGCCCCAATGCCGCCCATTGACGAAGATCGGCGCGGACGCGTCCTTCATCATCGCGAACTGGCCGCCGCCCATATCGCGCCGGTAGGTTTGCAGCAGGAACGACTGCGTATGCGAGCCCGCCGCCACGCCGGTGCGATCGCCAAAGATGCGCCGATTGCGGCAGTTCGCGGCGTTCCAGACCGGATCGGCGCCTTGCGGATGCGAGAACTTGCGGTTGTGCGTCGGAATATAGCCGCGCGGATCGATCGCCGCGCAAAACGCCACGCGCGCGTCGAGCGCCAGCAGCGGTTCGAGAATCGCGGGCAGCACGCGGTCGGTGAAAACGGTGAAGCGTGTCGTGTGCTGCTGCGGGTTGCTGTTGGGCACCGGCGCGTACTGCTGGTCGAACAGGTCGGCTTGCGCGATCTCGCCGCGCGCGATGGCCGCTTCGAACAGCTTGCCGACCTGTTTCGCCGCGCCTTGCACGGCTTCGATAAAGCGCGTGTCCTCGGTCTCCACGCCGGTCGCGGCGGATAGCTCGATCAAGGTTTCCGAAACCGTCAGCAGCTTGCCAAGCTGATCCTTGGCCTGCGCGAAATTGCGGCTCGAATCCTCGACGCCGTTGGCCATGTCGCTGACTTGCGCCTCCAGACCATCGCACTGAGTTTCAATTTCAGCGCTCAACTGGGCGATCTCGCCCGCGTGCGTATCGAGCTGCTTGATGGCATCGCCGGTACTGTGCACGGCCTCGCCGATGGTGCGCGTGCCTTCGCGCACGCGATGCGCGCGTTCGGTATTGGCGGCGCCTTCCACGATCAGGCGTTCGGTCTGCTGGTTGAGTTGCGCGAGCGTGCGCTCGATCTGGCCGGTCGCCTGCGCGGTCTTGGCCGAGAGATTCTTCACCTCGGACGCCACCACGGCGAAGCTCTTGCCCATTTCGCCTGCGCGCGCGGCTTCGATGGCGGCGTTCAGCGCAAGCAACTGGGTCTGACGCGCAATCAGCGAAATTTCTTCGGAAACCTTCGAGACATGCTCCAGTGCGCTTTTGAGCGCGCCGATCTGGCTCTCGATAACGGTCACGCCTTCCACGAGGCCGTGAATATCGTCGAGCGAAGCGTCGATGGTCTGCTGCGACGCCTGCACGGTAGCCGCCGTGCCCGCGCTGACTTCGCGCATGGCGCGCGCTGCGACGGCGATCTGGTGATTCCCGGCCAGCGTATGCGCGGCCGATTCGCGCAGCGACTGGCACACGCCGGCCTGATGCTGCACCCGCGCGGCGACCGCATCGACATTGCCGGACACATCGCAGATTTCGATACCGAGCCGGCCCGCATGCGCCGCGATATCGCCGACGACCGCAGCCCGATTGCCGGCGCGGCGGCGGCCGCGCCAGTTGATGCGCAAAACTGTCATTGGGTGTCTCCTCCATGCCATTCGCGACTTGCTCCCGGTCGCCGAGCCGCCTTGCTGCGCGCGCGCGAACGCCAGGATTTCAACTTGTTTACGGCGCCGCGGCCGGGTCACTTTAGCGTCGCCAGGTAGCGACACGCTATGATCGGGGAAACACGGGTCAGGCGCGCAAGGTCGAGCAAGCCGCCGCCCGCAGCGGAAACACGATGATTGAAACGATTTTGAATGGGGGCGCGATCTCGTCGATGACGACGATATCGACGCTCTGGCAACAACTGATGCAGCTCTGGGAGCTGATCGTGATGGTCTGCCGGTTTTTGTGGGACCTGCTCAGGATGCTGGGCGGGGTGTGACAGCCGGCGGAAAACGGGGCGACAACACGAGGACACACGATGATCGACGATTCCACCCGGCGTTTCACCGACCGGGTCGCAGACTACGTGAAGTACCGGCCGACTTATCCGCGCGAAGTCGCGACTTTCGTGCATGTCGAGTGCGGCGTGGCGCCCGCCGCGACGGTGGCGGATATCGGCGCGGGCACGGGCATTTCCTCGAAGCTTTTTCTCGATGCCGGGCATCCGGTGGTTGCCGTGGAACCGAACGCAGCGATGCGCGAGGCTGCGGATCGGCTGCTCGCGGCTTACCCGGTTTATCGCAGCGTGGCGGGCACGGCCGAAGCCACGACGCTCGCCGATGCCAGCGTGGCCCTCGTGGCGGCCGCGCAAGCCTTCCATTGGTTCGACAAAGCCGCCGCGCGCCGCGAATTCGCGCGCATTCTCAAACCGCGCGGCAAGATCGTACTGTTCTGGAATAGCCGCAAGCTGAAGGGATCGGCGTTTCTTGAAGGCTACGAAGCGCTGCTGCAGCGTTTTTCCACCGATTACGCGCGCGTCGCCGAAACCTATCCCAGCGATGACGCCATGGCCGACTGGTTCAACGACGGCTTCGAGCAGAAAACCGTGTTCCCGAACGCCCAGTTGCTCGATTTCGACGGCTTGCGCGGGCGGCTGGCTTCGTCTTCCTACGCACCCAAACCGGGCGACGAGCGCTACGAACCGATGCTCGCCGCGCTGCGCGAACTATTCGACACCACGCAGCAGGACGGGCTCGTGAACTTCGCTTATGAAACGCGTGTCTTCGCGGGCAAACCGCTGCGCGCGTGAGCGGGCATCAGCGCACGAACTCGTAATCGCTCGCTCGCACGCGCCGCGTCTTGCGGCGAAACGTGAACGTGAAACCCGGCCATAGCGAGGTGACTTTGCCACTGCGCGTCTGGTACCAGCTATGGCAGCCCGAGGTCCAGACCGTGCGTTTCAACTGCGACTGCAGCGCGTCGTTAAAGGCGCGCTGCACGTCCGGCCGCACGCTCATCGTGCGCGCGCCACGACGCTTGAGCACGCGGATACACGCGGCGATATAGCGGATCTGCGACTCGATCATGTAGATCATCGAATTGTGGCCGAGCCCCGTATTCGGCCCGATCACGAAGAACAGATTCGGAAAGCCCGCCACGCTCGCGCCCAGATACGCTTCGGGGCCGTCACGGCGCCACGCTTCGCCAAGATCGGCGCCATTCAGTCCGCTCACGTGGAAAGGCGCATCCACATCGTTCACCTGGAAACCCGTGCCGCAGACGATCGCATCGAACGCGTGATGCACGCCATCACTTGTAACGATGCCATCGGCGACGATTTCGCGAATCGGCTCGGTCAATACCGCGACATTCGATTGCGTCAGCGCGGGCAGGTAATCGCTCGACAACAACACGCGCTTGCAACCGAGCGCGTAGTCGGGCGCAAGCTTCGCGCGCAACACGGGGTCTTTGACCTTGTGCGCGAGATAGTTGCGCGCGAATTTCATCGGCGCTTTGAGCAGGCGCTGATCGACCACAAAACCTAGCGCGCGCGATTCGAGCTGGCAATAAATCGCCGCGCGTGCGAGACGCTGCGCAAACGGAATATGCCGATAAATCCAGCGTCGTCGCGCATCGATCGCCCGGTCGCGACGCGGCATGATCCAGGGCGCAGTGCGCTGAAACACCGTGAGTTGCGCGACTTGCGGCTGGATGCGCGGCACGAACTGGATCGCGCTCGCACCCGTGCCGATCACCGCCACGCGCTTGCCTTCGAGCGCGTAATCGTGATCCCAGCGCGCCGAATGAAACACCTTGCCTTCGAAACGCTCCAACCCGGCAATCGCCGGCAGGGCGGGGCGCGAGAGCGGGCCGTTCGCGGCGATCAGCAGATCGGCCTCGACGGTTTCAATCGCACCGTCGCGCTCGATTTCGAGGCTCCATACGCGGCGCGTTTCATCGAAACGCGCCGCGCTCACACGCGAACGCCAGACGATAAAACGCTCGACGTCATACTTGCGCGCGCAACGTTCCAGATAAGCGAGAATTTCGCGCTGCGGCGCGAAGGTGCGCGTCCAGTCCGGATTGGGCTCGAAAGAAAATGAATAGAGGTGCGAAGGAACATCGCAGGCGGCGCCGGGATAGGCGTTATCGCGCCACGTGCCGCCGAGACTGTCCGCGGCTTCGTAAATCGTGAACGATTCGATCCCCATGCGCCGAAGCTGGATCGCCATGCCAAGGCCGGAAAACCCGCTCCCGACGATCGCGATGCGCGGCGTGCCCGCGTGTGTGGCCATATTGGTCCGATTCGAAGTGTGATGCGCCGATTCAAGCAAAACGGGCTCCGTGAAGGAGCCCGTGTGGCGAAGCCGGCGAGGAAAGCTGCGGGCGTGGCCAGTTCGACACTGGCGACTACGTTCAGGAGTTCCAGTCGTCCGAGGAGTCGTTGCTGCCCATGTCGACACCGCCGCCACCGGAACCATCGTCCCAGTCGTTGGAACCCTGGCCGAAATCGACGCCGCCATCGTTGTTGCCACGGCGACGGTCGTCATCGCGATCGACGATCACATCGCGCTCGATCACGCGGTCACGGCCCGAATTGAGCGCTTCGCCCAGCAGCACGCCGGTCAACAGACCGCCCATGCCACCCATGCCGCCACCGCCTTGCTGGACGATGACCTGGGGCGGTTGCTGTTGCGGCGGATATTGAGGCGGATACTGCGGCTGACGCCCGAATGCGGCATCGGCTTCACGCGCATAGGAGGAATCGGAACCGTAAGCCGCGGCGGGCGCGGCGGCCTGGGCGTTCGGATCGGGACGACCTTCGGCGCGGGCCTTGAGGCTCGCGAACTGGCGCTCCAGATCTTCGATCTCATACGGCGCGACCGGGCTCGTGCTACCCGACAGCTTTTCGACCACGCTGCGCAACTGCGCCTCGAAGGCTTCGACGTCTTTTTCGAGCGCTTCGTGACCGGCAGCCGTCGAGAGTTTCACGTCGAGCTTGAGCGAACGCACGGCGTTGAGCAGTTCGGTGGCGCGCTTGAGCTGATCGCGACGGTCGTCGCCGGCCTTGGCGTCGTCATTCGACTTCGCGCGGCGCAGCGTCCAGCGCAGCACCAGCGCAATGCCGATCACAACGATCACAATGCCGATCCACATGCCCATGCCGGGACCGTGCCGTTGCGGCGCAGCGGCGGTCGCCATGGCGGCGGCAGGCGCGACGGATTGCGACTGCTGCGCGAACGGATTGCTCGTGCGGCTGGTGGTGGTGGCGCCTGCGCGCGTGGCATCGGAGCGAATCTTCGCCTCGACCTGCGCGAAACGCTGCGGCTGCGTAAAGCGGATCTGCGGGTCCAGCGACTTTGCCTGCTGGACCTGCGTGAGCGCATCGGCGTATCGGCCTTCGCGGTTGAGCACCTGCGCGTACAGATAGTGCGCGCGGGCGTTGTCGGGGTGCGCCTGCAGAACCTCGGCGAGGCCGGCGTCCGCGCGTTGCCAGTCGCCTTGCGACATCGCGGATTCGATCTGCTGCACGCTGGGCACGGCAAACGCCGCGCCGCTCACGAGGGCGAGCGAGGCGAAAACAGCGAGGAGAAACTTTTTCATGTTGCAGGCCGGGCGGTTTGTTGCCCGTCTCCGTGACATACGTTACGTGGATGCGGCACAGCGTTCAGACAATCGATCACAACCGTCTGGCCGCGCCGCATCCGTCACGCGCGGCGCGTTACTGCGCCGGCGTATTGAGCTGCTTTTTCAGGGCTTCGAGGCGGTCGTCCACCGACGGGCCCTTGTTGAGCGCGGCGAGCTTGTCGTCGAGTGCCTTGCCGCTGGAGGCGTCCGCCGAATTCAGGCGAGCGTCCGAGCGCGCGTTCGACAGGTTCACCTTGTCTTCGAGCTTCTGGAAGTCCTGCGCAAGATTCTTGCCGCCGATACCGCCGAGCGCCGTAGCCGCGACGTCCTTGGCCTGAGCGATCTGCTGCTTCGCCTGCAGGATGTTCGAGCGCGCGTTCAGGTCGTTACGACGCGAACGCATGTCGTCGATCTGCTGCTTGAGCTGGTCGACCGATGGTTCGAGCTTGGCGAGTTCGCCGGCCAGCGCATCGCGTTCGGCTTCGGCCGTCGACTGCGCGCCGAGCGCTTCGCGGGCGAGCGCTTCGTCGCCCGATTGCAGGGCGCGCTTCGCGCCGTCTTCGTACTTCTTCGCCTTGTCGGCGGCCACGTCGCGCTTGCTTTGCTGCATCGCGACCTGTGCCTGAATCTCGACGAGCGAGTTCTCGGCCTTGGCGATGCTGTCGTCGAGTTCGCGCACGATCTGGCGCGCGTCGCGCGACGGGTCTTGCACGGAATCGGCCGCGTCGTTCAGGAGACCCTTGACCGTGCGAGAGATGGAGTCGAAAAGCGACATGGAATTCCTCCGGTGTATTGAGATCGGCCCTGTGGGCCGCAATGCCTGCGTGCATGCCGCGCTGTGACGTGACTGAGTGCGTTCCTCGCATTCAGCTTACGCCGCTTTGCGCTGGCTGCGCATGCAGCGCGAAAATCGGGGCGCTTCGGCCAATTGCAAGAGATGCGCGCGGCGCGTGATCGAAAATGTCACGCGATGAGCGGCGGTATCTGTTGCACCTTGCGTGGCGCCTGCGGACCCAACCTTACGTCAGCGTTTCGATCGTCTGGCCGGCCCGCAATGCTCGCGGATATTACACCACGAGGTCTCTTAAAAGGGACTTAAAGGCCCGCGCAGGCCGCAACGCGCCGATGTGGCCGATGCAGCATGTCACGCAAACTTTCCGCTTTCCGGCGCGGAGTCGCTGTCCTGTGCATCTTCGTCGTCGAGGATGCGCTGCGTGCGCGTGAAGGGCGCGTCGCTCAGCGGCGGCAGCGGGGCGCTATCGTGCAGATGCGCCTTGGCGGCGAGCGCGTTTTCAGCGTCGGCTTGCGCCTGCGCAGCGTGCGCTTCGGCGGCCAGACGCGCGACGGTTTGCGCCAGCGTGTGCTCGGCGTGATTCGGTGCGAGATCGGGGACTGAATCGTTTTCAGGCACGGTTTCGGGGTTCGCGTCGTGCGCGGCCGGCGCGCTGCTTTCCTGCGGTTGCGCAGCGGGGCGCACGGCGGCGCCGCGTCCCGCACGCAGCGGTTTCGCCGCTTTACGCAGCACCTGGGCGAGCGCATCGGGTTCGCGCGGCGCGTTGAGCCGATCGACGATGCTCGCGGCCTTCACCTGATCGCTGGTCGCGCTGAAAGCGATGACAGCGCGCCGCATCAGCTCGCTGACGCTGATACCGAGTTCGTCGGCCGTGGCGGAAATCGCGCGCTTCTGGGCGGGCGTGACGAAGACGACGATGCGTTCGCTAGGCTTGTTCATGATCGGCTGGCCGGAAAATCAGCGCTGAAATCGGCTGCGAAGTGAACCTCGCCGGCAGTGCGCACGGCAGGCGAGGCGAGCAGGGCGTAGGCAATCACTCCATCATAAGACGAGACGCGCGTGGCGCAACGCAAAGATGCGCGTGCGGCCTTGCCATGTCACGCAACAATGTATCGCGCATAGGGTGAATGACCGCGTATTACCGTATCGAGTCATGTGTCGATTCGATATTTTCTCCGCAGAACCGTGCAGATGGCGCAAGGTGCCGTCACGAAGGCAAAACAAGGCACGGCACCACTGCGAGTCCAGGAAACTCTTACAAAAAAAGCGCGACCGTCGCCGCGCGATTTATTTAGAATGCGCTGTTACATTTCGCGTGGACGCTTTTTTTAGCGGCTTTGCGCGAAAGGTTACTGAAAGCGTAACCACGCGACGGCGCGCCTTACCCGCGCGCCGCGTGACCGGACGGGGGCGTTGCCGGTCACGCCACGGCACCGCACTCGGGGTGCGATGCCGTACACGCCGCATTGGCGCCATGACGCCATGATCAGATCAATGCGCGCTCTATGTCTTCATCGAGCGCAGCCGGGGCGCAGTACCAGATGCGCCAATCATCCCAGTCATGCCTATCATCAAACGACCGCCTTCACCGCAATACCCGAACGACGATCGGGAACCTTCCTTCAACAACGCACGCCAGCAGCGCAACGAAGAGCCTCGCGCGGACTCGCGTGGCGGCTCGCGCGGCGATCGCCCACGCAAGCGTTCCTTCGGTGCATCGCTCGCACTGTGGTTCGCGGGCCTGATCGCGACGCTGTGCGTCGTGGGCGCGCTGATCGTCGGCTATGCGCTCGTCGTCATGGGGCCGCAGTTGCCCTCGCTCGACGCGCTCACCAACTATCAGCCGAAGGTGCCGCTGCGCATCTATACCGCCGATCACGTGATGATCGGCGAGTTCGGCGATGAGCGTCGTCAGCTGGTGCGCTTCCAGGACATTCCGGACGTGCAGAAGAAGGCCGTTCTCGCGATCGAGGACTACCGCTTCTACGAACACGGCGGCGTCGACTTCGTGGGCATTCTGCGCGCGGGCGTGGCCGACCTGATGCACGGCGGCGCGTCGCAGGGTGCGAGCACGATCACGATGCAGGTCGCGCGTAACTTCTTCCTTTCGAGCGAGAAGACCTACACGCGCAAGATCTACGAAATGATGCTCGCCTACAAGATCGAGCGCGCGCTCACGAAGGACCAGATCCTCGAGCTGTACATGAACCAGATTTATCTGGGTCAGCGCGCCTACGGTTTCTCGGCGGCGGCGCGCGTGTACTTCGGCAAGGATCTGAAGGACATCACGCTGGCCGAAGCGGCCATGCTCGCCGGTCTGCCGAAGGCGCCGTCGGCGTATAACCCGATCGTCAATCCGAAGCGCGCGAAGATTCGCCAGCAGTACATCCTAAAGCGCATGCTCGATCTGGGCTACGTCACCCAGGCGCAGTACGACGAAGCCGTGAAGGAGCCGCTGCACACGCGCACCACCGGCACCGAGTACAGCGTGCACGCCGAGTACATCGCGGAAATGGTGCGTCAGATGATGTACGCGCAGTACAAGGACGAAACCTACACGCGCGGTCTGACGGTCACCACGACCATCGATTCGGCCGATCAGAACGCCGCTTACGCCGCCGTGCGCAAGGGCGTGATGGATTACGAGCGCCGTCACGGCTATCGCGGCCCGGAAGGCTTCGTGCAACTGCCCGCAGCCGGCGACGACCGCGATCAGGCGATCGACGACGCGCTCACCGATCACCCGGACAACGGCGACATCGTCTCGGCAGTCGTGACCGAAGCCGGTCCGAAGTCGGTGACCGCGCAACTGCTCGACGGCACCTCGGTCAACATTACGGGCGAAGGTCTGCGCTTTGCGGCCACGGGTCTGTCGACGCGCGCTTCGGCGGCGATGAAGATCCGCGCGGGCTCGATCGTGCGCCTGATCGCGGATGAAAAGAACAACTGGCAGATCACGCAGTTGCCGCAGGTGGAAGGCGCGCTGGTGTCGCTCAGGCCGCAGGACGGCGCGATCCGCGCGTTGATCGGCGGCTTCGACTTCAACAAGAACAAGTTCAACCACGTGACGCAGGCATGGCGTCAGCCGGGTTCGAGCTTCAAGCCGTTCATCTATTCGGCATCGCTCGAAAAGGGTCTGGGACCGGCGACCATCATCAACGATGCGCCGCTGTACTTCCCGCCCAGCTCGCCGGGCGGCGACGCGTGGGAGCCGAAGGACGACGACCAGCCGGATGGTCCGATGCCGATGCGCCTCGCGCTGCAGAAGTCGAAGAACCTCGTGTCGATCCGCATTCTGTCGTACATCGGCACGAAGTACGCGCAGGACTATGTGACGCAACGTTTCGGCTTCGACGCGGACAAGACGCCGCCGTATCTGCCGATGGCGCTGGGCGCGGGTCTGGTGACGCCGCTGCAGTCGGCGGGCGCGTATAGCGTGTTCGCTAACGGCGGCTATCGCATCAATCCGTATCTGATCGCCGAAGTCGACGATGCGCACGGTCAACCGGTGTCGCGCGCGCAGCCGCTCGTCGCGGGCCAGAACGCGCCGCAGACGCTCACGCCGCGCAATGCGTACATCATGAACAGCCTGCTGCATTCGGTGGCGACGGCGGGGACGGGCGCGGGCACCAACGTGCTGCATCGCGACGACCTGCAAGGCAAGACCGGTACGACCAACGATGCGCACGACGGCTGGTTCGCCGGCTATCAGCGCAATCTGGTGGCGGTGGCGTGGATGGGTTACGACCAGCCGAAGAGCCTCGGTAGCCGCGAGTTCGGTGCGCAGCTTGCGTTGCCGATCTGGGTGAACTACATGAGCCAGGCGCTGCGCAATATCCCGCAGGAAGAACCGCCGATGCCGGCCGGTATCACGACGATCGGCGGCGAGCTTTATTACTCGGATGTCACGCCGGGTGCGGGCTTCGTTTCGGCGATCGGCATGGATTCGGGCATGCCCGCGGGCGCGGCAAGCGACGCCAGCGGCGCGACCGGCAGCATGGGTCCGGGCGGCATGACGCCGCCGAACGTCACGTCCAGCGAGAAGCAGCAGATCATGGATCTGTTCGAAACGAACAAGCCTTGATCGATCGTTCGGGTTGCCAGGCAGCCCGGACGATAGCGGTAAACACACAGCAAAACACGGCACCCCGGCAACGGCGTGCCGTGTTTTGTTTTGCACGGACGATTTCCTTTTGCAACAAGCACTTGGGCAGGTTGCCCAGGGCTTTTCCACAGGCCCATCAACAAAATCTGTTGATAACCTGAGCGCGAATCGTTGTTCTGTTGTCCACAGTTTTTGTTGGCAGCCCTGTGGGTAACCTTGGGAGAGCGAAGCTAACTGTCTGATCCGCAAGCGCTTGTGCCTGCGTATAGCGGATGAAGCAGCGCTGCATCAGAACGTATTGTCGTATCGCACTCCGATGGTTTTGCCGTGCGAACCGCCCGAATACATGACCGCCCAGTGCGTGAGCCAGGCGCCCGTGAGCGCGCCCAGGGCGTCGGCGAACAGATCCTTGTACGAGAAACCATCGGTGCGGCAGGTACCGTCTATGGTCTCCTTCACCAGACCGGGCACGGTGCCGAGCAGCGTGCCGTAGATCACCGGATGATCGGTGTCGCGCATCAGCCAGCCGCCGATCGCGCCGAACGGTGCGGAAACGCCGAAGTGCTCGAGCTTGTCCGTGCCGGTCCAGCGATCGTCGGTCTGGACGCGAAAACCGCCGTGCGATCCGTTGCAGTCGAAACTCGCGTGCGCGGTGGCGCTGGCCATGAGCAGCAGTGCGGCGCAAAGACCGCCTTTGGTGTGAAGTGCCATGATCGGTGAGGTCGGAAGTGCAGAGGTTGTGGTTGTTTGCTGTCCTCGTCGCGCGCCAAAGCCAGCCGTTTTCTCTCCATCGAACCGGGCATTATTTATAAAGGAATCCGAATTAATAGATTCGCTTAGCCTCGATTTGCAGCCGAGTGTATCAGTAAAGTCTTAAATGTTTACTTGAGATCTTCCCGTCGGAGAAATGTGAAATACGCCCTGAGAAAGGGCGTATTCGAGAGGGGAAGTTGACCCGGCGTGCGGGTCAGGGCGCCGATGCGTTGGTGCTGCTGCCTGTCGGCGGGTTGCCCATCGCCTGGAACAGCGCGGCTGTATCCGAGAGACGCGCACCGCGATAGCGGATCGCATCGAGGCTGGCGTTGCGCCATTGCTGCTCGCTCTGGCGCACGGCGTAGTAAGGCACCGCGCCCAGCTTGTAGCGCGCGTGGGTGTCGTCGTAGACGCCTTGCGCGGTCTGCGCCGACGTGCTGGCCGAATCGAGCGCCTGCGCATCGTGCTCCAGCGCGGCGAGCCGGTCGGCGACGTCCTGAAACGCCGCGAGCACGGTCTGCTTGTACGACGCGTTGGCCGCGTCATACGACTGCAGCGCCGCGCGCCGCTGCGCCATCAGCGCGCCGCCGTGAAAGATCGGCTGCGTGAGCGATGCGCCGATCGCCCACAATGCGCCCACGCCCGATGTCGCGACCGGCCAGCTAAAGCCGCCCTGGCCGAGTCCCGCGCTCAGCGTGATGCTCGGGAACATCTGCGCCGTGGCCGCGCCCACATCGGCGGAAGCGGCGATCAGCGCGGCGCCAGCCGCCTCGATATCGGGACGCGTCTTCAGCAGATCGGACGGCACCACCACCGGCACCTGTTGCGGCAGATGGAAACTCGCGAGATCGAGATCGGCGGGCGCCTGGTCGGGCGTGCGTCCGAGCAGCACGGCCAGCGCGTGTCGCATCGCCGCCGCCTGCTGCTGCAACCCCGGCAGATTGGTGGCGAGCGCCGCCGCGCTTTGCTGCGCGTTGAGCACATCGGTATGCGAAACCGCGCCCAGCGCGTAGCGTTTTTGCAGATCGTCGGCCTGCGCATTGGCAATGGCGATGAGCTTTTCCGTCGTGTCGATCTGCGCGTGCAGTGTCGCCACGCCCAGCGCGCTGGCGACGATATTCGCCGCGAGCGCGCGGCGCGCCGCTTCGTACTGGAACGCCTGCATATTCACGCGCGAAGCGAGCGCGGCGTTATTCAGCCGCGACGCGCCGAAAATATCGAAGGAATAGCGCACTTCGACCAGCCCGGCGAACAGGTTGTATTCGAGCTTGTCGATACCCAGTTGCGGAATGCCGGGCGCGCGCTGACGCTGCGCCGTGCCGATCGCATCGACAGTCGGCAGCAGGGAACTGCCGATCTGGCCGCGCAACTGTTCGCGCGCCGCTTGCAGGCTGTGATTCGCGGTGGCCAGATTCGGGCTGTTCGCGAGGCCTTCCTCGACCAGCGCATCGAGCGCCGCCGAATCGAACTGCGTCCACCATTGCGGCACCGGTTGGCCGCCCACCACGAACTGCTGCGCCACGCCTTGCGCGGCCACGGTTTGATCGGGCTGCGGCGCGGCGCCGTAATGCGCGGGCTCGGGGATCACCGGCGCGGTGCCATTCGGCCCGAACGAGCAGCCGCTGGCCAGCAGCGCGGCGACAGCCGCCGCACATACGCGCAACCGTGAGGTTTTCATCAGCGCGGAATCTTTCATGATGCGTTCTCCGCGTCAGGTTGTGCCGCGTCGCTTTCGCTGCTGCGCACGCGGAAGGCCGCGGCGTAAAGCGCGGGCAGGAAGAACAGCGTGAGCACGGTAGCGCTCGTGATGCCGCCCATCAGCGCCGTGGCCATCGGCCCGAAGAAGTTCGAGCGCACCAGCGGAATCAGTGCGAGCACCGCGGCCGCGGCGGTCAGGATGATCGGCCGGAAACGCCGCACGGTCGCGCCCACGATGGCGTCGAAGCGCGGGTGTCCGGCGCGGATATCGCTCTCGATCTGATCCACCAGAATCACCGAATTGCGCATGATGATGCCGAACATGGCGATCACGCCGAGCATCGCCACGAAGCCGAATGGCTTGTGAAAGAGCAGCAGCGCAATCGCGACGCCGATCAGGCCGAGCGGCGCGGTGAGCACCACCATCATCACGCGTGAAAGGCTTTGCAACTGGATCATCAGCAGCGTCAGCACGGCGATGGCGAGCACCGGCAATTGCACGAAGATCGACGCCTGGCCTTTCGCGCTTTCCTCGACCGAGCCGCCCACCTCGATGCGATAGCCGGTCGGCAGCGTGCCGCGCATCGATTCGAGCTGCTTTTGCAGCGCATGCGTGACGTCGATGCCTTGCGCGCCGCGCCGCACATCGGCCTGCACGGTGATGGTGGGCTGCCGGTCGCGCGACCAGATCACGCCGTATTCCAGCGTGTTTTCCATATGGCCGATGGCGCCCAGCGGCACCGGGCCGTTCGGCGTCGGCATGGCGAGTGCGAGCAGATGGGCGGGATCGACGCGTTCGCTGGCCGGCGCGCGCAGATCGACGCTGATGAGCTTGTCGCGCTCGCGATACTGCGTGACCGTGTAGCCGGAGTAGGTCACCTGCAGGAAGTTCGCCACATCCTGCGAAGCGATATTGAGCGCGCGCGCCTTCTGCTGGTCGATGGCGAAATGCAGCGAGCGCTCGGCCGGTTCGTCCCAGTCGAAGCTGACGTTCTCGGTGCGGGTGTCGGCGCGCATGAGTTTCGCCACGCGATCGGCGATACCGCGCACGGTGGCGATGTCGTCGCCGCTCACGCGGAACTGCACGGGATAGCCCACCGGCGGCCCGTTTTCGAGCCGCGACAGACGCGTGCGGATCGCCGGGAAGTCGTTGCGCAACTTCGTTTCGAGCCAGTCGGCCAGCTTTTCGCGATCCTCGACCGACTTCGCGGTGATGACGAACTGCGCGAAATTCGGTTGCTGCAACTGCTGGTCGAGCGGCAGATAAAAGCGCGGCGCGCCCGTGCCGACGAAGTCGATCGAATGGTCGATTTCGGGGCGACCCTTGAGCGCTTCTTCGAGCCGCTTCGTCTGCCGCAGCGTGGCGTCGAACGACGCGCCTTCGGGCAGGCGCACATCGACCAGCAGTTCGGGACGGTCGGAACTCGGGAAGAACTGCTGCGGAATCTGCGTGAAACCGGCGAGCGCCACGACGAACAGCACGACGGTCAGCGCGAGCACGACGATATGCCGCTCGATGCACCAGCCCACCCAGCCGCGCAGGCGATGATAAAAACGCGTGTCGTAGATGTCGTCTTCGTGGTGCGCGCTCGCGCCGGTAGTCGCGTCGTGCTTGCGCTCGGGCAGCAGCCGGTAACCGAGCAGCGGAATCAGCACGACCGCCGCGAACCACGAGGCGATCAGCGCAATCGCCGAGACCTGGAAAATCGAGCGCGTGTATTCGCCGGTACTCGATTTCGCCAGCACGATCGGCAGGAAGCCGGAGACCGTCACCAGCGTGCCGGTGAGCATCGGGAACGCCGTGCTCGTGTAGGCGTAGGCGGCGGCGCGCGTGCGGTTCCAGCCCTGCGCAAGCTTCACCGCCATCATCTCGACGGAAATGATGGCGTCGTCCACCAGCAGGCCGAGCGCGAGCACGAGCGTGCCGAGCGAAACCTTGTGCAGGCCGATCCCGCACAGATACATCACGAGCGCGGTGATGGCGAGCACGATCGGAATCGTGATGACCACCACCATGCCGGTGCGCACGCCGAGCGACACGAGACTCACGACCAGCACGATGCCGACCGCTTCGGCCACGGCTTCGACGAAGTCGTCGACGGAATGCGAAACGGCGTCCGGCATGCTCGACACTTCCACGAGCTTGAGGCCGACCGGCAGTTCGCGGCGCAACTGGTCGACCCGCGCATCGAGCGCCTTGCCCAGGCGGATCACATCGCCGCCCGGCTGCATGGTGATGCCGATGCCGAGCACCGCCTTGCCCTGGAAACGCATCTGCGTGGCGAGCGGCTCGTCATAGCCGCGCCGGATCGTGGCGATATCGCCGAGCCGGAAACTGCGGCCATTCACGCTGATGAGCGTATCGGCGAGCGCCTTGAGGTCGGTGAACTGGCCGCTCGGACGCACGAACACGCGGTCGTCGGCGGTGGTCAAGGTGCCCGATGCCGACACGCTGTTCTGCGCGCCGATCGCCTGACCGATCTGCGTGGGCGAGATGCCCAGCCGCGTGAGCTGCGCGTTGGCGATTTCGATGTAGACGCGCTGGTTCGGATCGCCGAAGTAATCGACCTTGCCCACGTCCTTCACGCGCAGCAGTTCCTCGCGCAGTTTATCGGCGTAATCGTGCAGCTGGGCGGGCGAAAAACCGTCGCCTTCGAGCGAATAGATATTGGTGTAGACGTCGCCGAATTCGTCGTTGAAGAACGGGCCTTGCACGCCTTGCGGCAGCATCGGCGCGATATCGCCGACTTTCTTGCGCACCTGATACCAGGTTTCGCGCACCTCGGAAACCGGCGCGGAATCCTTCATCGTGAAGAACACCAGCGATTCGCCGGGCCGCGAGTAGCTGCGCAGAAAGTCGATATACGGCGTTTCCTGCAGCTTGCGGCCGATGCGGGTGGTGACTTCGTCCTCGACCTGGCGCGCGCTTGCGCCCGGCCAGAAGGTCTGGATCACCATCACGCGAAACGTGAAGGGCGGATCTTCGGACTGCGAAAGACGCGAATACGACAGCGCGCCGAAGATCGTCGCCAGCGCGATGATGAAGGTCACCAGCGAGCGATGACGCAACGCCCATGCGGAAAGATTGAAGCGGCCCTCGTCGTGATCGGCGCCGGGGCTGCGATCGACCTGATCTTCGCCTTCGCTCATGACGCGAAATCCTCGGGATGCAGCGGCGCGATCGGGTGCACTTTCTCGCCCGCGCTGACCGTATGCACGCCTTGCAGCACGATACGGTCGCCGTCCTTGAGGCCGTCCGTCACGGTGATGGTGCGCGCGTCGTAGCGCGACACGCTGATGCGGCGCAGTTGCAGCACGTTATCCGCGCCTTGCACGATCCAGAGCGCGGGCGCGTTGCCGTCGTGGAACAGCGCCGTGGCGGGGATCGTGAAGGCGCTGTTTGCGTCGGCACGGGCCGCCAGCGCGATGTTCGCGGTCATGCCCAGACGCACGTCGGCGTCCGGGTGTTCGAGCGTGAGCTTGATGCGCCACGTGCGGCTTTGCGGATCGGCGGCGGCGCCCAGCTCGCGCACCTTCGCCGTATAGCGGCGGCCCGCCAGCGCGGGCAGCGTGACTTGTGCCGTATCGCCGGTATGCAGACCCGCGATGGCGTTTTCGGGCAGATCGCTGACCACGTCCACCTCGCCGGTCCAGGCGAGCTGATAGACCGCCTGACCGGCCTGCACGTTCTGGCCGGTATCGGCGTTCTCGGCGGTAATGACGCCGGTGTGATCGGCGACGAGTTGCGTATAACGGCGTTGATCCTGCGAAAGCGCGAGTTGCTGCTTCGCCTGGTCGCGCTGCGCCACGGCGGACGCGTACGAGTCCTGGGTCTGCTCGAGCTGCGCGCGGGCGATCAGATTGGCCTGCGCCTGCGCGGTATCGCGGTCGAGCTGCTGTTTTGCGAACACGAAGCGATGCTGGGCAGCGTCGAATTGCGCCTGCGCGCTCGCGGCATTTTTGTCGTAATCGGCGGGATCGAGCCGCGCGAGCACCTGACCGGGCTTGACCGCATCGCCCAGGCGCACGTTGCGCTCGATGATCTTGCCGTTGACGCGGAACGATAGCGGCGTGCTGTTGCGCGCCTGGACTTCGCCGGGATACGTGCTGGACGGCGCGCTCTGGTCGGCGTGCACGGTCATCGACACGACCGGACGCGGCGGCAGCGCGGCTTCCTCGTGCTTGCCGCAAGCGGCAAGGCCGGTCAGCGCGCAGAGCGCCGCGGTGGCCATGAAGCGCGCTAATTGTTGTGGACGGGCCTTCGACGACGATGATTCAACGATGGCTCGGGACTGCCTGCGCATGCTGCTCGATGCGCCACGACTGCGACGATTCACATGGACCTCGATACGCGTAGAACGCACGCGCGCCATGTCCGCGCGCCTGTTGCTCGCGCCGGGCCTGTCGCGCCGCCGCTGAGTTCGCCTGCATGCAGAAGGCCCGCGCGCAGACGCGGGGCACGTGGATGTCTCCTCCGTCGCGCACCGGTCTCAGATGATGAAGAGGATTCTAATACAACGCTGTATCTGAATACACGAATGAATCCGAGGAAAGATTCAGTGTTAGACTCGCGCTACCGTCCGGGTCATGCCCATGGCATCGTCGCGGCGGCACCGTCCCCAAAAAATCTCACTCGCTTTCCCACACCATGACGCGCCCAGCCACTCCGCGCACCCGACTCACCCGCGAGCAGAGCCGCGACCAGACACGCGAGCGCCTGCTCGATGCCGCGCAGGCGCTGTTCATGACCAAGGGATTTGTCGGCGCGAGTGTGGAGGACATCGCGCACGAAGCGGGCTACACGCGTGGCGCTTTCTACTCGAATTTCGAGAGCAAGGCCGAACTGATGGTGGAACTGCTGCGGCGCGATCATGAGGCGATGGAAGTCGATCTGCGCGCGATCTTCGAGGCGAACGCCCCGCGCGAAGACATGGAAGCGCGCGTGCTGACCTTCTATAGCCGTCTGCCGCAGGACAACAAGATGTTCCTGCTGTGGGTGGAAGCCAAACTGCTCGCGGCCCGCGACGCGCGTTTTCGCACGCGTTTCAACGCCTTCATGAAGGAAAAGCGCGAGCGTCTTGCCGCTTACATTGAAGAATTTTCCGCGCGCGTGGGCACGCCGCTGCCGATCGCGCCGGACCTGATGGCGCTCGGCCTGATGGGTTTGTGCGACGGCGTGCAGTTCCTGTCCACGGCCGATCCGCAGCACGTGACGCTGCCGGTGGTGGAAGAGGTGCTGGGCCGCTTCTTCGCGCGTGTGGTGTTCGGCCGCGACGCCTGAACCGGTCGCGCGAAGCGCCTCAGATACCGAGGCCAGGACCGTAGTTGCTGCCGATCAGGCGCGTGACCGAGGCCACGTCGCGATAATCCTGCTCGGGCATTCCGTCGAGAATCGCCAGCACCTCGTTGCTCGCGCCGGCCGTGCGCGCGGCTTCGACGAGATCGTCCTTGTTCGCGGGCCAGCGCACTTCGCGCAGCACGTCGCTGAACTGGAGATCGATGGGTTCTTCGGGGATCGACGAGGCGGACATGCGCAAAATCCTTGGCGCGGCAGCGCGCGGGCGTGACGCTTGGGTGAGTCGGCGGAAAAATCAGCTCGTGTCGAAGCAAAAAAACAGCTTGAGCAGCGGTCTTTCGATGAACTCGACCGGCCGCTGGCGTCGCGCTAACCAGCATACACACATCCCGCGCCGCGCCGCCGACAGGTGCGCAGCGGGTGCCGCCATGCCTTTTTGCTAACGCTCAAGCTCAGGTCTGCTGATGCAGGATCGGGCTGAGCGTGCGATCGAGGCGATGGGACTTGGGCAGGCTTAGATATTCCCAATGCTGCACGCCTGTGGCGCTAGGCACGTCGGGCGCGGGCGGCGCCACCGGCACATCGGCCATGGGCGAGCGCAGGGCGGACACGGGCGCGCTGGCCCGGTCGATCTGGGCGTCCTGCGTGCGCACAGGTGCGGCGAAGCACGAGGCCGACAGCAGCACGGTAGTCAACACTGTCGAGGTTTTCATCGCTCGACCTCCTTTCCTCATGCGGCCCGAAGGACGCAGCAAGTGCCGTGCCGTTGCGGTCAGGCTGACCGGACGAGGCAGGGCAGCCGCGAGCAGGAAGCTGGAGAAACCTCGCGGGCCACACGGCGCCGCAGGGCGTGCGGGAAAGCAGCGACAGAACAATGAAAGTATCTGTCAGCGTGCGCGCGCGAGCGGAAATCCAATAATGGCAGCAAATGCGGCCTTACGTCTCGCACGCACGTGCTTTTTTGATTTGTCTCATGAAATCAGTGATCTAGACGTTAATACACGTCAATCGCGTGCTTATCGCTCGGGGTTCATCCGCTGATAGGCGTCGAGCAGCGACGTCTTGTAAACCACGCCCGCCAGACGGGGTTGCTGCGCGCTTTCGATCACCGGCAGACGCTCGCCCTGGAACGACATGAAGTGCTGTAGCGCGACCGCGAGCGGCATGTCGGGCGTCAACACGTCGAACGATGCCTTGAGGTAATCGCAGGCGTGCTTGTTCGAGGTATCGCGCTTTTGCAGCAAATCGTTGGTGATGTCGGCGAGGGCGACCGCGCCCAGGAACCGGCCGGTGTCGTCGGTCACATAGAGGTATTTCACCGGATATTCGAGGAACACGCGCGTCATGTCCTGCACGGTGGCTTCGGCGCGCACGACGGTATCGGCGGGACGGATCAGTTCGCGCATCTGCGTGGCGCGCAGGCGCAGCCGTTCGGCTTCCTCGCGATTGCGGTGCAGCGTGATTTCGTACATCGACTTCGTGCCGGTTGCGCGCGCCACGAAATAGGCGACCACGCAGGACAGCATCAGCGGCAGCACGACCTGGTAGCTGAGCGTCATCTCGAAGATCATCAGGATCGCCATCAGCGGCGCCTGGGTTGCGCCGGCCAGAAAGGCGCCCATGCCGACGATTGCATAGGCGAACGGCGCTGAAGTGCCATGCGGCCACAACGCGTGCATGCCCTGGCCGAACAGACAGCCGAGTACGGCGCCCATGAAGAGCGTTGGCGTGAAGACGCCGCCGACCGCGCCGGAACCGACCGTCGCCGCCGTCGCAACCAGTTTGAACACCAGCACGGTGGCGAGCGCCGTCCAGGTCCACGGCGAATGCAGGATCGAGTTCACCACGCTGTAGCCGTTGCCCCAGACTTCGGGCGTCCACACGGAAAGCACGCCGCAAACGAGGCCGCCCAGTGCGAGCTTCGCGGGCAACGGCAGCTTGAGGCGGCTAAAGCCGGCCTTCGTCACGTCCATCATCGAAAGAAAGCGCGGCGCCAGCACGCCGCACAGAATCCCGAGCGCCACGAACAGCAGCACCTCCACGCCCGTGACCGGCGGAAACACCGGCATCTCGTACGGCGGCTTGTAGCCCGCGAATTCGCGCATCGTGATGTTCGCGACCACCGAAGCGACCACGATCGGCCCGAAGCTTTCCATGACGATCGCGCCCAGCACGATTTCGGTGACGAAGAACGCGCCGGCAATCGGCGCGTTATAGGCCGAGGTGATACCGGCCGCCGCGCCGCACGCCACCAGCAGGCGCAGACGCTGCGGATCGAAGTGGACCCAGCGCCCGATCAGCGAAGCCGCGAGCGCGGCCAGTTGCACCATCGGACCTTCGCGGCCGATCGAGCCGCCGCTTGCGATCGTGAACAGCGACGACGCGCTGCGCCAGATGCTCTTGCCGACCGGCATCACGCCATCGCCGATCGCCACGGCTTCGACGTAGTCGGTGTGGATCGGCTTGCTGCCGGTGCCCGGCGAACTGCGTCGGGCCATCAGCAGCAGGCAGCCTGCGACGAAGCCGCCCGTGGCCGGCAGCCAGATGCGCGTATGCCAGGGCAGGCGGCGCGCCATCTCGACGAAACTGCCTTCGCTACCGGTAAACAGGATTTGCAGATGGGCGATGCCTTCGCGAAAGAGGACGGTCGCAAAAGCCCCCGCCACGCCGACGATGACCGACCAGATGAGCATCGTGTGGGCGTCGGAAAGGCGAAAGAGGTCGCGGGCGCGGGTGCGCAGTTTCAGCAGGAATGACAGCACGGCAGGCGGGCAGGTTGGTCGGTTGAAAAAAGCCGCGC
The DNA here is from genome assembly GCF_017104965.1 of Paraburkholderia sp. Ac-20340. Lineage (GTDB taxonomy): Bacteria > Pseudomonadota > Gammaproteobacteria > Burkholderiales > Burkholderiaceae > Paraburkholderia. The sequence continues at coordinate 198,774 of NZ_JAAGPR010000003.1, read as the reverse complement.
ATACGTGCAGCGCGGCGCTTGAGGCAAAGAAAAAGCGGCCGCGCGTGATGCGGCGGCAGCGTTCAAGCGTGATGGTTGCCGCGCACAGGTGTTCAGCGCACGGCCCGGTCCAGTTCCGGGTAGTGGCGGAAGATGCCCGTGTCGTTGAACGGCAACCGGCGCTCCGACTGCACGTACGCGGCGATATTCGGCCGCGCGGCCACGGCATCGTGCAGCGCGACGATATGCGGATAGTGATCGGCGAGATGCCTGGTCGCTTTCGGAAACGCATAGCGCAGCCCTTCGACGACCTGGAACATCGACAGATCGACGTAACTGAGCGCACGGCCAACCATATGCTGCGGCCCCTGCGGATTCTGCGCGAGCACGCGCTCGAAATAGCCCATGAATCTGGGCATGCGATGCTGGATGAAGTCTTTCGAGCGCGCCTTCGCTTCGTCCTTCTGGTCTTCGTAGTAGAGGCCGCTTGCGATCGGATGATGCGTGTCGTGCACTTCGGTCACGAGATCGGCGATCGTCAGTTGCAGCCCGTTCGCGACGATGCGCATGCCCTCGTCGTGCGGCGCGAGCTTGAGCTTCGGACCGAGATAGAACAGGATGTTGGCGACGTGCGGCACGAGCAGGTCGCCGTCCTTGAGAAAGGGCGGGGCGTAGGGCGGGTACGGACCGTCGCTCTCCAGTTCGGCCATCATCGCGCCGATTCCCTCGCCGTCCTCTTTCGAGCCGCGCGCGACATCCACATAGGGCGCACCGGCTTCCTCCAGCGCGAGCCGCACGAATTCGCCGCGTCCCTGCAAACCGTCCCAGTAATACAGTTCGTATGCCATCGGTCGTCCCCTTGATCGGATCGGACAGTATGGGCCGCAACCGTCGCGCCTGGGCGCTGCGTGGCGTGGCGGTTTGTCGACGCACAAAGCGCGCCGCACAAGCGCAAAAAGCCCCGCCGGTGGCGGGGCAAGCGACCGGGTTGGCCGGTGCGCGATCTCTCAGGTGGTCCCTCGAATACGTTCCTGTCATTAACCGCAAGTCGTTGCAGATCGCTGGTATTAGCCGAACAGCCGTTGCACGCCCCAGGTAATCGCGAGGCCGCCGAACACCAGCCACACGTAGAGGATGAAACCCGTGGTCAGCGCACGCGGGCCGGCCTGGCGAATCTGCGAAACCCGCGTTTCGATACCGAGCGCCGTCATGGCCATGGTCAGTGCGAAGGTGTCGAGCATATTGAGCGTCGAGGTGGCCGGTTCGGGCAGCACGTGCAGCGAGTTCACCACCACCAGCGCGAGGAAACCGAGCGCGAACCAGGGCACCGCCAGCTTGCGGGCGCCGGACTTCGCATCATCGGCGCTCATTGCTCCGACTGCCCCGACCGCACTACGCGCCGAGCGATTGAGCCACACGCCGAGCACCAGCAGCACCGGCACGAGCAGCATCACGCGGGTCATCTTGACGATGGTGGCGATGTGCGTGGTTTCCGGGCTCACATTGCTTGCCGCACCCACGACCTGCGCAACTTCGTGAATCGTGCCGCCGAAGAACAGACCGGCGCCGACCGTATCCAGGTGCAGCCAGCCAGCGCGGTACAGCAGCGGGTAGAGGAACATCGACAGCGTGCCGAACAGCACCACGCTGCCCACCGCCATCGCGCTCTTGTGCGGCTTCGATTGCAGCGTCGACTCGAAGGCCAGCACCGCGGCCGCACCGCAGATCGCGCTGCCGGCGGCCGTGAGAATGGCCGTATCGCGGTCGAGTTTCATGAATTTCATGCCCGCCCAGGTGCCGATCACCAGCGTGCTCACGACGATCACCACCGATTCGACGAGCCCCGGCACGCCCACCTGAGCGATTTCCTGCAGGCTCACGCGCAGACCGAAGAACGCCACGGCGATGCGCAACAGCTTGCGCGCGGAGAAGTTGACGCCAGCCGCCCAGCTTTCGGGCATGGTGTCGGGCAGCAGATTGCCGTAGATCGCCCCCGCGACGATACCGACGATCAGCGGGCTCAAGCCCAGATTGGCGATGGCGGGCAGGGCGGCGAGCCGGGTAACGGCGAAGGCAAACAGCGCGACGAACAACACGCCGTTGATCTGGCCGTGTGTCGAGAGCGACGGGTGCGCAAGCGTAGGCGACGTAGTGGACATGGCAGTAGGCATTCCGTGGAAGAAGCAAACGGCTTCGAATGCGCTAATCCTAATTTAGATATAAGGATATGAAAAATCGTCATTTGCGAAGTAAACTATAAGTCAACCCTATAATTGACCGCGATGACCCCGGAACAACTGATAACTTTCGCTGCCGTCGCCGAGCATCTGAACATCAGCCGCGCCGCGCAGGCCTTGCATCTGTCGCAGCCCGCCGTGTCCGGGCAGTTGCGGCTGTTGCAGGAGGAATTCGGCGAGCCGCTGTATCTGCGCGACGGGCGCGGCGTGCGCCTCACGCCCACCGGCGAGCAACTCGCGGCCTACGCGGCGCGGCTGCGCGAAAACTGGCGCGATACGCTGGCGTTCCGCGACGCGCTGCGCGGGCTCGAACGCGGCACGCTGCGCATCGGCGCGAGCACGACGCCCGCGAGCTACCGGCTGCCGTATCTGGTGGCGGCGTTTCATCGGCGTTATCCGGACGTGAAGCTGGAAACGGCCAGCGGCAATACCGCCGATGTGGTGGCGATGCTCGGTCAACTCGATATCGCGCTGGTGGAAGGGCCGGTGGGCGCGCAACTGCCCGCCGATTGCGCCGTGCATCCGTGGCACGAGGACGAAATCGTCGCGATTGCGCCGCGCGGGCATGCGCTGCTCGGCGCCGTGGACGCCACGCTTGCAGCAGGCGCACAGCGCTGCGATCTGTCGGCGTTTGCCAATCTGCCCGTGGTGCTGCGCGAGGACGGCTCGGGCGTGCGCCAGCTGGTCGAGCGCGCGTTTGCGCGCGCGGCGGTGCCGATGCGCGTCGCGCTCGAAATCGCGGGCGTGGAGGGCGTGAAGGAAGCGGTGCGGGCGGGCATGGGAATCGGCTTCGTTTCGGCCATGTCGATGCGCCACGAAGACGGCGCGCTCCAGCAGATCCGCATCGGCCCGGAGCCCCTCGCGCGGCGCTTTTCGATCGTGGTGCCGCACGCGGGCGCGGCTTCGCGCGTGGCGCAGCGCTTTCTCGAACTCTGTCTGCTCGACGAGCCTGGGCAAAACGGTGCCAGTTCAGACAACACCGCGGCCGGCACAAGGTTCCCGCCTTGATTTAGGGGATTTCCACAATGGCGCGGGTTGCGGGGTCGGCGCAACATCGCGCCATCAATTTGACGGTTCGGAACCCAGGCGCCCAGGCGCTTTTTTTCGGCGCCAGATTGGAACCGGTTCCAAACACATCGCGCGGAGACGCGCAAATTCAGGCAAGCGGAACCGGCAGCAACGGGATGCAACAGGAAGACGACGATGGCGGAAGTAGCAATTGTGGCAAGCGCGTTTGGCGCAGGATCGATCTGGCGTGACGGCCATGCGGCGTGGTTCGGCGCAACGAAAGCGGCGGGCGCGGGCGCGTTCGAAGTGCGGCGCGAACTGATGCACGACGCGGATGCCGAGCCCGCTGCGCTGCGTGCGCTCGGCACGTCGCTTGCGGGATCGGGCTTGTGGCCGGTCTGGTCGACGCCCGACACGCTTTACGCCGATGACGGCGCGCTCAACGAAGCGCAACTGCGCCACGCCGTCGAATGCGCCCGTGCGCTGGGCGCGCGCTTCGTCAAACTGCAACTGGGCGGTTTTGCCGGCGAGGCGCATGTCGCGCGACTCGCGGCGATTCTCGAAGAACTCGGCCTGAAGGCACCGGAAGGCGAGGAAGGCGCGCTGCGTGTCGTGGTCGAGAACGGCCAGCTCGAACAGGGCGGCAAGCTCGCGCAGTTCACCGCGTTGTTCCGCGCCTTGCGCGCCGCGAACGAGGACAAGCTGATCGGCATGACTTTCGACATCGGCAACTGGCAGTGGACCGGCGAAGCGCCGCTGATGGCCGCCGTCGCGCTCGCGCCGTACGTCGAATACATCCATTGCAAGGCGGTCGAGGGTGAAGGCGCGCGACGCTTCGCCTGTGCGCCCGCCGCCGACGATCCGCTGTGCCGCGCCGCGCTCGCGCGCCTGCCGGCGAACGTGCCACGCGGCATCGAGTTTCCGTTCGACGAAGCGCGTATCGACGAAGACGCGTCGCGCTACGTGGCGTGGCTCGCAACGGCCTGAGCGCACACGCAAACGCAAACGCAAACGCGAAACGCGCCGCTCCCGAATTCACTTTTGCAGGAACGCATTCCATGACGCACTCACTCGATGTGATCACCTACGGCGAGGCCATGGCGATGTTCGTGGCCGCCGACACCGGCGCGCTCTCCGACGTCGCGCACTTCACCAAACGCGCGGCGGGCGCGGAGCTGAACGTGGCGACCGGCCTCGCGCGGCTGGGCTTCAAGGTGGGCTGGATGAGCCGCGTCGGCGACGATTCGTTCGGCCGTTTCGTGCGCGGCGTGCTGGAGCAGGAAGGCATCGACGCGCAGTGTGTCGAAACCGATCCGCGCTATCCCACCGGCTTCCAGCTCAAGTCGAAAACCGACGATGGCAGCGATCCGGCCGTCGAATATTTCCGCCGCGGCTCGGCTGCGAGCCACCTGTCGATCGGCGATTTCAAGCGCGGCTATGTGCTGGGCGCGCGCCATCTGCATCTGAGCGGCGTGGCCCCGGCGATTTCGTCGACCTCGCTCGAACTCGCCTTCCTGCTGGCGCGCGAGATGCGCGAAGCCGGCCGCACCATCAGCTTCGATCCGAACCTGCGCCCGACGCTCTGGGGCTCGGAAGCCGAAATGGTCGCGACGCTCAACGAACTTGCGCGTTTCGCCGACTGGGTGCTGCCGGGCGTCAACGAAGGCCGTATTCTCACCGGCTCCGACGATCCCGAGTTGATCGCGCGCTTCTATCTGGAGCGCGGCGCGCGCGGCGTGATCGTCAAGCTGGGCGCCGAAGGCGCGTACTTCGAGACCAACACCGGCGAGCGCGGCCATGTGCAGGCGCAGCGCGTGGAAAACGTGGTCGATACCGTGGGTGCGGGCGATGGCTTTGCCGTCGGCGTGGTGAGCGCGCTGCTCGAAGGGCGCACGCTGCCGCAGGCGGTCGCGCGCGGCAACCGCATCGGCGCGCTCGCGGTGCAGGTGATCGGCGATTCGGAAGGGCTGCCGACGCGTGCCGAACTGGACGCGCTTGAAGCCCACGACGCCCACGACCGCAGCCCCGCGCAGGCCGCCGCGTAACACAGCCTCAACGCCCCCATTCAAGCCGCTTTGCAAGGAACGGTACGGGGCGCTCAAGCCAGCCGTACCGCCGAAAGGAGACACCGATGACCACAACCTCGCTTGCCCCGCGCCGCTGGTGGGCGATCATGCCGATCGTCTTTATCACCTACAGCCTCGCCTACCTCGACCGCGCGAACTACGGTTTCGCTTCGGCGGCGGGCATCAATCGCGATCTGGGCATCAGCCCCGCGCTGTCCTCGCTGATCGGCGCGCTGTTCTTCCTCGGCTATTTTTTCTTCCAGTTGCCCGGCGCCGTCTATGCCGAGCGCCGCAGCGTGCGCACGCTCGTGTTCGTGAGCCTGTTGCTGTGGGGCGGCTGCGCCGCGCTCACCGGCGTCGTCACGAATATTCCTTCGCTGATGGCGATCCGCTTCGTGCTGGGCGTGGTGGAAGCCGCGGTGATGCCGGCGATGCTCATCTACATCAGCAACTGGTTCACCAGATCCGAACGCTCGCGCGCCAATACGTTTCTGATTCTCGGCAATCCGGTGACGGTGCTGTGGATGTCGGTGGTGTCGGGCTATCTCGTGCATGCGTACGGCTGGCGCCACATGTTTATCGCCGAGGGCGTGCCCGCCGTGCTCTGGGCCGTGTGCTGGTGGTTCCTCGTGCGCGACAAACCCGCGCAGGTGAACTGGCTCTCGAACGACGAAAAACGCGCGCTCGACGCCACCATGCGCGCCGAACAGGCCGCCATCAAACCGGTCAAGAATTACGCCGAAGCGTTCCGCTCGCCCGCCGTGATCCTGTTGTGCGCGCAATATTTCTGCTGGAGCATCGGCGTCTATGGTTTCGTGCTGTGGCTGCCGTCGATCGTCAAAAACGGTTCGTCGCTGGGCATGGTCGAAACGGGCTGGCTCTCGGCAATGCCGTATCTCGCTGCTACCATCGCGATGCTCGCCGCCTCGTGGGCCTCGGACAAGCTCAACAAGCGCCGCGCCTTCGTGTGGCCTTTCCTGCTGATCGGCGCGATGGCGTTCGCGGGCTCGTATGCGCTGGGCGCGACGCACTTCTGGATCTCGTACGCGCTGCTGGTGGTCGCCGGCGCGGCGATGTACGCGCCGTACGGCCCGTTCTTCGCGATCGTGCCGGAACTGCTGCCGAAGAACGTCTCGGGCGGCGCGATGGCGCTGATCAACAGCATGGGCGCGCTCGGTTCCTTCGTGGGCTCGTACGTGGTCGGCTATCTGAATGGCGCGACCGGCTCGCCTGCGGCATCCTACGCGTTCATGAGCGCGGCGCTGCTGGTTTCGGTGGGCCTCACGCTCGCCGTAAAGCCGCGCCGCGACGATGCCCCTGGCTACGCCGCGCCCGCGCATGGTAAATAACGCATTCGACAACGCACCCGAACGAACGGAAACAGCGGACCTATGAAGCAGAAAATCGTTGCCTACAAGACCTTGCCTGCCGACGTCACCGACTATCTGCGCGAGCATGCCGAAGTCGTGTTCGTCGATGGCAGCGACGCGGCAGCCCTGGGCGCCGCGCTCAAGGACGCCGACGGCGCCATCGGCGCGAGCGTGAAGATTACGCCGTCGATGCTCGACGGCACGCGCATCAAGGCGCTCTCGACCATCTCGGTGGGCTTCGACCAGTTCGACGTGCCCGATCTCACGCAGCGCGGCATCGTGCTCGCGCACACGCCCGACGTGCTCACGGAATCGACCGCCGATACGGTGTTCTCGCTGATTCTCGCGAGCGCGCGCCGCGTGGTCGAACTCGCCGACTGGGTCAAGGCCGGCCAGTGGAAGGCGAGCATCGGCCCGGCGCACTTCGGCGTGGACGTGCAGGGCAAGACGCTCGGTATCGTCGGGCTGGGGCGCATTGGCGGCGCGGTCGCGCGTCGTGCGGCGCTCGGTTTCAACATGAAGGTGCTCTACACGAACCGCAGCCCGAACGAGACGGCCGAGCGCGAATACGGCGCACGCCGAGTCGAACTCGACGAGCTGCTCGCCACGGCGGATTTCGTCTGCCTGCAGGTGCCGCTGACCGACGCCACGCGCCATATGATCGGCGCGGAGCAGTTCGCGAAGATGAAGAAGAGCGCGATCCTCATCAACGCCTCGCGCGGCGCGACCGTCGACGAAAAGGCGCTGATCGCCGCGCTCGAAGCGGGCACGATCCACGGCGCGGGTCTGGACGTATTCGAGCAGGAGCCGATCGATCCGGCTTCGCCGCTGCTGCGCATGCCGAATGTGGTGGCGCTGCCGCACATCGGTTCGGCTACGCACGAGACGCGTCACGCGATGGCGCTCAACGCGGCCGAAAACCTGGTGGCGGCGCTGGCCGGCACGCTGCGCACCAACATCGTCAACCGCGAGGTGCTGGCGCGATGAGCGTGGGTGCGAGCGGCCCGGACGCGCAGGACAGCGCGGCAAGCGCCGGCACGGCACGCCGCGCGACCATCAGCGATGTCGCGCGCGAAGCGGGCACGGGCAAGACCAGCATTTCGCGCTACCTGAACGGCGAGTTGTCGGTGCTGTCGCCCGATCTGCGTGCGCGCATCGAAGCGGCCATCGAACGGCTCGACTACCGGCCCAACCAGATGGCGCGCGGCCTCAAGCGCGGGCGCAACCGGCTGCTGGGCCTGCTGCTCGCCGATCTGGCCAATCCGTATTCGGTCGAAGTGCTGCAGGGCGTGGAAGAGGCCTGCCACGCGCTCGGCTATATGCCGCTGATCTGCCACGCCGCCAACGAAGTCGATATGGAGCGGCGTTATCTGCAACTGCTCACGACGTATCGGGTGGAAGGGGTGATCGTCAACGCGCTGGGCGTGCGCGAATCGATGCTCAAGCCGGTGGGCAGCGGCGGCATTCCGGCGGTGCTGGTCGACCGCACGGTCGACGGGCTCGACGCCGATATGGTCGGTCTCGACAACGCCGCTGCCGTGCGTCAAGGCGTGCAGCATCTGATCGAGCGCGGCTACGACGATCTGGTATTCGTGGTGCAGCCGTTCGAGCACGTGAGTTCGCGCCGCGAGCGCGAAGCGGCGTTTCGCACGGCCACGCAGAACGCCCGCTGCGCGCAGCGCACGCATGTGCTGGATCTGCGCGAAGAGGCCGCGACCGCCGCTTCGCTGGCCGCCCTCGACCAGCATCTCGCCGATGCGGCACGACGCGGCGCCCGCTGCGCGCTATTCGCGGCCAACGCGCCGGTTGCGCTGCAACTCGCGCTCCATCTGAAGGCGACGCTCGGCGCGCAATGGCAGCAGCAGGCCGCGCTGATCGCCATCGATGATCCCGATTGGGCCGAACTGGCCGGCATCACCACGATCCGGCAGCCGACGCGCGAAATCGGCTATCGCGCCGTCGAGTTCCTGCACGAGCGCATCGAAGGCGCGGCGCCCGCCGCGCGCGCGGCGGCTTTTCCGGGCGAACTGGTCGTGCGGGCGTCGACGCTGGGCTGAAGCGCAAAGGCTGGGCGCGGCCGCCGCTGCGGCGGTCGGCGCTGCGCGATCGGCCCATTTTCTGCGATGATGCGGGCTGCGGCGGGCGACATGAGTGATTTTGTGCGCACGCCGGACGTCACAAGGAACCCCATGCACGTAGATCCGCTCACGCTCGTCTGCCTTTCTCTCGCGACGCTGTTCGTCGCTTTGCTGCCGATTTCGCTGTACCGCCGCCTGCGCCGGCCCTTTATGTTCGACTGGCGCGACACCATCGCCGGGATTGCCGTCTTCGCGCTGTTCGCCACCGTGGTCGAGCGCGCGCTCAACGGTTTTATCCTGCACGACAACCCCGCGACCGCCGATCTGCTGACCAACCCGATCGCCTTCGTCGTCTACGGCGCGCTCGCCGCCGGCGTGTGCGAGGAAGTGGGGCGCTACATCGCCATGCGCATGCTGGCGCGACGCGGCGGCCGTCTGCCCAACACGCCGCAGGACAGCACGGGACTCGCTTACGGCATCGGCCATGGCGGCGCGGAAGCGTGGTTTGTCGGCGTGCTGGTGCAGTTGCAGTGGATCTTTTTCGCGGTGCTCGCCAATCGCGGCGAGCTCGACGACCATCTGACCAATCTGACGATGGATTCGGTGCTGCGCGTGCATCTGGTGCTCGCCACGCTGTCGCCGCTGCATGCGGGCGTGTTCGCGCTCGAACGCACGGCGGCGTTCGTGTTCCAGATCGGGCTCTCCGTGCTGATGTGGCGCGGCGTGCAGGCCGGGCGCAAGACCATCCTGCCGATCGCCATCGGCGTGCATGCGCTGATCGACGTGCCCGCCGCGATGTTCCAGGCGCGCCTCGTGCCGCTGGTGGCCGTGGATGCGCTCTATGTGTCGCTCGCGATCGTCGCGGCCATCGTCCTGTTCAAGACCTGCTCGCCGCGTCGCAGCGAGCCGCGCACGGCCTGATCCGGCCAGCGTTGCTGGAATCGCTGGCTTTCCTGCCTGTCTTGCCTGCACCGGCTGGCCACGGCACTGGCGCCGCGGCGGCCGCTCGGGTACGCTTCGGCGCTATCTCGAATCACTTCACACCGGGCATTGCCGAGCGATGGAAGACTATCTGTATGAATGCGCAAGCGCCGATATCGAGCAGCTTGCGCGCGTGATCGCCGATCTGTTCCCCGAACAGACGCGCTTTGCCGAACAGGCGGCCGAAAACGGCTCGCCGCTGCTGGTCGTGCATTGGGTGGCGATGCGCATGGGCGCGGCTGCGCGCCGCATGACGCTGACGGTGGCGATTACGCCCGCCGCGATGGCGCGTTACCGCGCGCTGCCGGCGCGCCTGCGCGGGCGCAGTTTTGCTGTGCTGCGCGCCTACGTGGAAGCGACCATCGGCTCGCTCGAGGAGCAGCACGCGAAGGGCGAGGAAACGCCGCGCGAAGTCACGCTCGATCTCGACGAGGAATTTGCCTGAGGGAAGGGCGGCGCTCAGTCGGCCAGCCGGTACACCTTGGCGAAACGCGCGGCCTTGACCACGCCGTAATCGCCGGGGGCGTACTGCATGACCCAGTCGCCGGCCGCGCCGTTCAGACGGTCGCTGCCCGCTGCGCGCAGGATCGTGAAGGGCTCGTCCATCCGCTTGGCCAGCACGACGCTCGGACGATTGCGGTAAGCGCCCGGTTGACCGTGCGCGAGCGCGGCATCGGCGGGCAGATATTTCGGATCGAAGCGTTCGCGCGAAACGACCCAGCGCTCGCCGGTCGCGCCGGTGATGATGGCGTCGCCGGGTGCGTAGCGGTTCGGGCCTTCGAGGCTCATCAGCTCGCCCGGGGCGGCCGCGAATTCGACGGCGACGGTTTCGTCCTTGACCACGCGTTGTGCGGCGGGATCGGCGGCGAGGTCGAGTTGGGTCAGTTCGATCATGGTGGTAGCGGCGGACTCGTGCCTGAAAAGCATATCGGTACAAAAACTGCCTGAAATATAGGCTCAAGCGCCAGCGAGCGCAAATACCGCCCGCCGTTCAAACCTGCATCAAAACAGCCACGCAAAAACACGACGGCCGGGCATTCGAGCCCGGCCGTCGTGCGGTCCGCAAGCGTACCTTGAAATCGGGCCGCGCGCGAGCGGCGCCCGATTTCCTGTCGCTTTACTGTGCTGCGCTAGCGGCTTCCGGGGCGCTGGCTGCGGCAGCCGGCGCCTTGGCCTTCGGCTTCAGCTTGTGCTTCGGATGCGCCGCACCCTTCGGGCCGTGATCCGGGTGACGGAAGGTCGTGTCCGCGAGCTTCTTCTGTTCCGGCGAGAAGCTGGTGTACAGCGGCTCGAAGGCCGTCACGAGCTTCTGCATGTCGTCGGCGTGCGCCTGGGTGATCTGGGCGTACTGCTTCATGTCGTCGAGCGCGTTACGCTGCGCTTCGCCTTCCACGCGCTGCTTGTACAGATCGGCCATGGTCTGGCCGTTGCTGCGCATGACATCGGCAAACGTCTTCCATTGCGGCTCTTGATCGGCGGTGATCTTCAGCGACGAGTGCAGGTAAGCAATACGCTCTTCCACGCGCTGCTGATGCTGCGCGGCGCGCACATCGGCGCTCGATGCGGCTGCGGCGACCGGCGTGGACGCGGCTGCCGTTTGTGCGACAGCGCCTTGCGCGAAGGCGGCGCTCATCGTGAGCGTAGCGGCCAGGATGACGAAAGCTTTCTTCATTGTTGCTCCTTGAATCTTCATTTCGTAGCGAGTTTGTAGCTGTCTGGAAGCCACTTTGTAGCGAGTAGGCACAGGACCGCGTGGTACAGCCGTGGTGCGAGCCTCATACACACACGTTGCAGTCGTGTTGCAGGCGTTATTAGTACCACGTTATCGCGACAAAACGGCGCCGATGCGACAACTGCTTACAAACGAAACGCTCGGAAATAAGCTGAAACACCCTGCATCCGGCGTGCATACGCGCGCGATAATGATGCGACCTTTCGCTTCGATCACGCTACAGGAGCCGTCACCACGATGAGACCGCCGCGCCTCGACCAACTCGACGACCTCGACCGCAGCCTCGTTGCGCTGCTGCAGGAAAACGCGCGGGAAAGCGTGGCGAATCTCGCGCGCCAGCTCGGCGTTGCGCGCACCACCGTGCTCGCGCGCATCGCGCGGCTCGAACGTTCGCAGGTGATCGCGGGCTATGGCGTGCGGCTCGGTCAGGACGTGCTCGATGCGAGTCTGCAGGCGTGGGTCGGACTCATCATCGCGCCGCGCCACGGCCCCGATGTGCAGAAGCGGCTGGGCAAGATGCCCGAGGTGCAACTGCTCTGCGCGGTATCCGGCGAATACGATTATGTGGCGTGGCTGCGCGCCGATTCCCCCGAACGTCTGAACGAACTGCTCGACCAGATCGGCGGCATGCAGGGCGTCGAACGCACCACAACATCGATCGTGCTCGCACGCAAGATCGACCGCGGCACGGTGATGGGATAGGGCGCTTCGCGCGCCGCGTTGATCCCTTGTTAACGGCGTTTTTACGCTTTTTCGTCATTTCGACGAAAATCATCGTCAGAATGACGAAATCTGACGTCGATACGCATCATTTTGCGCCTATGATCTGATTTTGCACCTCCCTAGACTGTAGTCGAGCGGGCGCGGTATGGCCCCGACCACAGAACACTAAAAGGAGATGCAAGATGAAAGTCGCGATCGCAGGCGCCGGGCTGATCGGCCACACCATTGCACACATGCTGCGTGAAACCGGGGATTACGAAGTGGCCGCGCTCGACCGCGATGCGCATGCGCTCGACGTGCTTTCGGCGCAGGGCATCCCCACCATCCGCGTCGATTCCGCCGATGCCGCCGCGCTGCGCGGCGCGCTCGAAGGCTACGACGTCCTCATCAATGCGCTGCCGTACTACCTCGCGGTGAACGTGGCCTCGGCGGCCAAGGGCGCGGGCGTTCATTATTTCGATCTGACCGAAGACGTGCGCGCGACCCACGCCATCCGCGCACTCGCCGATGGCGCCGATCACGCCTTCATGCCGCAATGCGGGCTCGCGCCGGGCTTTATCGGCCTGGCCGCGCATGCGCTCGCGAGCCGCTTCACTGAAATCCGCGAAGTGAAGATGCGCGTGGGCGCGCTGCCGCAGTTCCCGACCAACGCGCTCAAATACAACCTCACCTGGAGCGTGGACGGTCTCATCAACGAATACTGCCAGCCTTGCGAAGCGATCCGCGATGGTCGGACGCAATGGGTGCAGCCGCTCGAAGGCCTCGAACACTTTTCGCTCGATGGCGTGGAGTACGAAGCATTCAATACGTCGGGCGGGCTGGGGACGCTATGCGAAACGCTAGCGGGCCGGGTGGAATCGCTCGATTACAAGTCGGTGCGATATCCTGGCCATCGCGCGTTGATGCAGTTCCTGCTCGAAGATCTGCGTTTGTCGGGTGATCGCGATGTGCTCAAGTCGATCATGCGCCGCGCCATTCCCGCCACCGAGCAGGACGTCGTGCTGATCTTCATGACGGTCACCGGCATGCGTAACGGCCAGCTGGTGCAGGAAGTGTTCACACGCAAGATCTTCGCGAAGACGGTCTGCGGCGTGCCGATGAGCGCGATCCAGATCACCACGGCGGGCGCGATGTGCGCGGTGCTCGATCTGTTCCGCGAAAAGCGCCTGCCGCAAGCGGGTTTCGTGCGTCAGGAGCAGGTGTCGTTGACCGATTTCCTGGCGAACCGTTTCGGTCAGGTTTATGAAGGCGCGACGCTCGATGCGTTTGCGCCAGTCGCGGTGAGCTGAAGCGCTCCGCTCGCGATCGACTCAACCCGCCCGCACCAGCCGATCGAGCAAGGCGTCGTAATCGGCTGGGGTGGGCGCGGTCGTATCGAACACGATCAGATCGTCGCGTTGCGCGCCTTCCGGTTCGAAACGCCGCTGACGATATTCGTCCCAATGCGCGAGTTTCCAGGCATCGTCGGGATGCGCGCGCGCCACGATGCGCCGGTGCGCCGTCGCTTCATCGGCATGGACCCAGACGGCGGCGAGCGCCACGTCGTCAGTCACGCCCAGCCAGCTTCGATCGAGCAAACGCCGCTCGCGCACTTCGCGCGAGAGCGGCCCGACCACCAGCACGCTCACGCCCAGCGCCAGATTTTCGCGCGCAGTATCGAGCACGCCCTGATATTCCGGGTCGCGCAGATGGTGGAGAAAGAGCGGACTGTCGCGGTCGTGCGGATCTTGCCCGAGCGCGGCCAGCGTCGCCGCACTGGTGCGCCCGTAGAGCGTGTCCTTGTCGAGCAGGCAGAAGGGTTCGCCCGTCGCGCGGGCGAGCGGGGCGATCAGACGTTTGGCGAGCGAGGTCTTGCCGGTGCCCGCGTGGCCGCAGAAGAAAACCAGCCGTGTCACGCAGACCGGTCCGATGCCTCGCCGGGCGGTGCGGCGGCGTCGCCATTGAGCAGCTTGCCGTTGGCGTCCAGCCACATCACGTTGATGATGCCAAAGCCAAGCGCCACGCCGATGCCGAGTATCCACGTGAAGTACCACATAGTCTGCGTCCTCCGGGGATTGACGGGGTGAGCCGATTCGTTCATCGACCGAAATCGCGCGATCGCGCGCCAATTCCCGCAGCATATACCATTGCCGTCAGCGTGCCCGGAACAAGTGCCGCCCGACGGTGCGCCGCCCGACGCAGCAGCCTGGCCCAGTGCGTATATGATGGGCGCTCGCAGGCCGGCAGTAAAAATCGATAAAGCCGATAAACGCCGATAGACACCAGGGGACTACGCCCATGCCATTGCGCGTATGCAGAGAGCGTCACCGTTCGTGGAATACCGCTGCCGTGGCGCTGGCCGCGGCATCCGCGCTGATGCTGACGCTGGCGCTCGGCGGCTGCGCCGAAGAAGCCGCGCCCGCCATGCCCTTCAAGCCGGTGCCGCAGGCGCGTATCGACAAACCGGGCTACACCGAGCCGGGCGAAGGCCTCGTTGCCGTGGACGTGCGGCGCGAGCGCACGCGCAACGTCGTCGTCAAATTTCGCGATGCGCCCGTCTATATCGATGGCGAAGAAGTCACCGATCTCATGGACGGCGAGCACGTCACTTTTTACCTGAAGCCGGGCGTCCACCGCATCGGCGTGACGACGCAGTTCGATCCAGTGGTCGAGCTGCGCTTCATGGTCGATCCGCGCTACACGAATCGCGCGAGTGTAACGTTCGACAAGGATCATCGGATCGGCATCCGGCGCGTGGCGCAGTGAATGCTGCCCGCCGCCGCGCATGAACCGATGGCGGTTTGCGCGCCGCAGACTTTCACCTCGCTTTCATCAAACGCCCGCAGGCACCCTGGCACCGCGCTTGCTACGCGCTTTGCGGAACTGGCGCCGCGCGCGATGGTCGATGCAACGCTTACACTGGCAAGCGCTTTACCGTATCCCGTAACAATTTGAGGACAGGCGGCGCGGCTTTATGCGTGCGCGCCGCCGGGACGAACCCGAACATGCTTATCAATTGCGCCGCGTATCAGGGCGGCAAGAAACTGGCCGATATCGACGTCGAGGCCATCAGCGACTATCTGCAAAAGCCCGAGTGCTTTGTCTGGGTCGCGCTCAAGGACCCCGACGCCGGCGAAATGGCCGCGATGAAGGAAGAATTCGGCCTGCACGCGCTCGCCATCGAAGACGTGATGAACGGCAACCAGCGCCCCAAGATCGAGGAATACGGCAACACGTTGTTCGCGGTGTTCCACACGATCGAGATCGACGGCGAAGGCGAAATCATCACCGGTCAGGTCAACGTGTTCGCCGGGCCGAACTTCGTGCTCTCCGTGCGCCATCGCGCGGTGCAGGGTTTCCAGGACGTGCGCGCGCGCTGCGAGCGCGAGCCGGATCTGCTCAAGGAAGGCTCGGGCTTCGTGCTCTACGCGCTGATGGACAGCGTGGTCGACCGCTACGCGCCGGTGCTCGAAACGCTCTCCAGCGAGATCGAGGAGCTGGAAGACCGCATCTTCGAGAAACACACGCTCGGGCAGTCGCGCGCCATCATCGAGGATCTGTACTCGCTCAAACGCCGCCTCGTGATCCTTCAGCATCACATCACGCCGCTCGTCGATGCCGTGGGCAAACTGGTGGGCGGGCGCATTCCGCAGGTGTGTCTGGGCATGCAGGCGTACTATCGCGACGTCTACGATCATCTCGTGCGCATCTCCAACATGATCGACGCGCGCCGCGAAATGATCGTCACGGCGATCCAGGTGAATCTCGGCATGATCTCGCTGGCCGAGAACGAGGTGACCAAGCGGCTTGGCTCGTTTGCGGCATTGTTCGCCGTCCCGACCATGATTGCGGGTATCTACGGGATGAACTTCGAACATATCCCTGAGCTACATTTCAAGTACGGTTACGAGGTTTGCCTCGCCGTGATGGCGGCCATCGACGTGGTGCTGTACATCCTGTTCCGCCGCGGCGGCTGGCTTTAAGCGGGTTTGGCTGCATCGCTCGTTGCGGTGCAGCAGCATTGACCCGCGCGCCGCGAACCCACAGAATGGGTCGCCTGCAAACGTTTGCGTATAAACAGAAATACGGCCCAGCCGGGCCAGACAACCGGAGACTACCAGGATGAACTCCCGCATTCGCCGTCGCGTTCTTTGTACTGCTGCTGCACTCGTGACGGTCGCCGTCACGGCCGGTGTGCCGCTTTCCGCACACGCCCAGGCCGCCGGCCACAAGCCGAAAGTTGCACTTGTCATGAAGTCGCTCGCCAACGAGTTCTTCCTCACCATGGAGACCGGCGCGAAGGACTATCAGAAGCACAATTCGGGCGAATTCGATCTCGTCACCAACGGCATCAAGAACGAGACCGATACGGCCGCGCAGATCCAGATCGTCGAGCAGATGATCGTTGCCAAGGCCGACGCCATCGTGCTCGCGCCCGCCGACTCCAAGGCGCTCGTGCCGGTCGTCAAGAAGGCCGTGGATGCGGGCATCATCGTCGTCAATATCGACAACCGGCTTGACCCGGATGTGCTCAAGTCGAAGAACCTGAACGTGCCGTTCGTGGGCCCGGACAACAAGAAGGGCGCGCGTCTGGTCGGCGACTATCTGGCGAAGAAGCTCAAGGCTGGTGACCAGGTCGGTATCGTCGAAGGCGTGTCGACCACCACCAACGCGCAGCAGCGCACGGCCGGCTTCAAGGACGCTATGGACGCGCTCGGCGCGAAGATCGTCTCCACGCAGTCGGGCGAGTGGGAAATCGACAAAGGCAACGCGGTGGCCTCGGCGATGCTCAACGAATATCCCGACCTGAAGGCGCTGCTGTGCGGCAACGACAACATGGCGATCGGCGCCGTGTCGGCCGTGCGCGCGGCGGGCAAGCAGGGCAAGGTCTACGTCGTGGGCTACGACAATATCGACGCCATCAAGCCGATGCTCAAGGACGGCCGCGTACTCGCCACCGCCGATCAATACGCGGCAAAGCAGGCCGTGTTCGGTATCGATACGGCGCTCAAGGCGATCAAGGATCACAAGAAGCAGGCCGAGCTGTCGGGCGTGGTCGAAACGCCGGTCGTGCTCGTCACCAAGTAAGGGCGCTTTCGGCCGCTTTTAGCCCCAAGCCACGCCTCGGGCGGCACAAAATATGCATGCCGAATTTTCTGCGTGCATCGTCCGGGGCGGTTTCCCGTTGCAGTCCGGTCGGCTGGCCGGGCGCGGTAGCGCAAGTGTAATAAACCGCTCAAGAAAAGCTGTGCGCCGCCGTTAATCGTAGCGTGATGGTTGCGTGATCGTCGCATGTGCCGACGCGCTACCGGAAGCGTATTCCCGGCGTGCCGCCCAACCGGCGGCCGCCAGCTTGTGGAGAGGGCGGGCCAGCGCGTACCGCGCGCCGGCCGCGCCCTTTTTGTGCGGATCGTACGCGGTGCCCAGGGCAATCGATTCGCCATGGCAGGCAGCGTTCGAGGCAGCGACTACAGGATCGTGATGGAAGCAATGGCCCCCGATGCACAGTCCCCCGCACCCGCCGACGGCGTGGTGCTGACGGTGACTGGCGTCGGCAAGACCTACGAGCAGCCGGTGCTCGCCGACGTCAGCCTCGCGCTGCGCGCAGGCGAGGTGCTTGCGCTGACGGGCGAGAACGGCGCGGGCAAGAGCACGCTCTCGAAGATCGTGGGCGGCCTGACTACGTCGAGCGCCGGCAGCATGACGCTGATGGGCGCGGCCT
Organism: Paraburkholderia sp. Ac-20340; assembly: GCF_017104965.1. Taxonomy (GTDB): domain Bacteria; phylum Pseudomonadota; class Gammaproteobacteria; order Burkholderiales; family Burkholderiaceae; genus Paraburkholderia. Next base: position 180,899 of record NZ_JAAGPR010000003.1, on the reverse strand, counting down.
ACGCACCGGCCAGCCGCAAGGAAGCCGAAGCGCTCGGCGTGCGCATGGTGATGCAGGAACTCAACCTCCTGCCGACCCTGTCGGTCGCCGAGAACCTGTTCCTCGACCGTCTGCCGCGCGCGAAAGCGTTCGGCTGGGCGGGCTGGATCGATCGCGCGCGCCTGCGCGAGGACGCGCGCGCGGCGATGGCGCAGGTCGGCCTCGAAGCGATCGATCCCGATACGCTGGTGGGCGAACTGGGTATCGGCCATCAGCAACTGGTTGAGATCGCGCGCAATCTGATCGGCACCGAGGGCGCGCCGCTGCGTGTGCTGATCCTCGACGAGCCGACCGCGATGCTCACGGGCCGCGAAGTCGAATTGCTGTTCGAGCAGATCGCACGGCTCAAGGCGCGCGGCGTGGCGCTGGTCTACATCTCGCACCGGCTCGAAGAGCTGGAGCGCATCGCGCAGCGCGTGGCCGTGCTGCGCGACGGCCGGCTGGTGCGCGAGGACGCGATGGCGAACCTCACGCCCGATCGCATCGTCGCGTTGATGGTGGGCCGCGAACTGGGCGAGCGCATCGATCTGGGCGAGCGCAACATCGGCGCGACCTTGTTGAAGGTCGACGGCCTGGCGCGTGCGAATGCCGTGCGCGACGTGTCGTTCGACGTGCGCGCGGGCGAGATTTTTGGCGTCTCGGGCCTGATTGGCGCGGGACGCACGGAGTTGATGCGCCTGATTTACGGCGCCGATGCGAAGGATCGCGGCACGGTCGCGCTCGCGCCCGCGCCGGGCAAGACGCCGGTGCCGGTGCGGATCGATTCGCCGGTCGATGCGGTGCGAGAAGGCATCGCGCTGATCACCGAGGACCGCAAGGGCGAAGGATTGTTGCTGCCGCAACCAATCGCCGCGAATGTCTCGCTCGGCAATGTGGGCGCGGTGTCGCGCTACGGCGTGGTGGACGCGGCGCGCGAAAACGCCATGGCCGCGACGCAGATCGATGCAATGCGCATTCGCACGGCAGGACCGGGGCAGGCGGTGGGCGAACTGTCGGGCGGCAACCAGCAGAAAGTGGTGATTGGCCGCTGGCTCGCGCGGCGCGCGTCGAGCGATGTGCGCGTGCTGCTGTTCGACGAACCGACGCGCGGTATCGACGTCGGTGCGAAGTTCGACATCTACGCGCTGATGGGCGCACTGGCGCGCGAAGGCCGCGCGCTCGTGGTGGTGTCGAGCGATCTGCGCGAACTGATGCTGATCTGCGACCGCATCGGCGTGATGTCGGCGGGAAAGATGACGGCCGTGTTCGCGCGCGGCGAGTGGACTCAGGACGCGCTGCTGGGCGCGGCGTTCGCGGGCTATCGCGCCGAGGACGCCATGCTGGCCGATGCCGCCGATCTGCCCGAAGTGGAAACGGATGGCTCTGGAACGGGCCCAGGAGGAAGCGCTTCATGACGAATCAACCGTTGCGCGAACAACCATCGCCGTCGGGTCACGATGGCACGCAGGCGGCGAGCGGCAAGCCTGCGGGCACGCGCTTTGGTTTGTCGAATTATCTGGGGCTGGCGCTCGCGCTGGTCGCGATGATCGTCCTGTTCTCGCTGCTGAGTTCGCACTTTCTGACATACGATACGTTCAGCACGATCGCGAACCAGATTCCCGATCTCGTCGTGATGTCGGTGGGGATGACCTTCGTGCTGATCATCGCAGGCATCGATCTGTCGGTGGGGTCGGTGCTGGCGCTCGGTGCGTCGGTGGTGAGCGTGGCGGCGCTGAAGTGGGGCCTCGGCGCGTTGCCGTCGGCGCTGCTCGGTCTGCTGGCTGCGGCCGCGACCGGCATGCTCACGGGCGCGGTGACGGTGGGCTGGCGCATTCCGTCGTTCATCGTCTCGCTCGGCGTGCTGGAGGCGGCGCGCGGTCTGGCGTACCAGATGACGAATTCACGCACGGCGTATATCGGCGATGCATTCGATTTCCTCTCGAATCCGATCGCGTTTGGCATCTCGCCCGCGTTTCTGATCGCCGTCGCGGTGATGGTGATCGCGCAACTGGTGCTCACGCGCACGGTGTTCGGCCGCTATCTGATTGGTATCGGTACCAACGAGGAAGCGGTGCGGCTCGCGGGCGTCGATCCGCGGCCGTACAAGATTCTGGTGTTCGCGCTGATGGGCGCCTTGTCGGGCCTCGCGGCGCTGTTTCAGGTGTCGCGTCTCGAAGCCGCCGATCCGAACGCGGGCGTCGGCCTCGAACTGCAGGTGATCGCGGCCGTGGTGATCGGCGGGACCAGCCTGATGGGCGGTCGAGGTTCGGTGATCAGCACGTTTTTCGGCGTATTGATCATTTCCGTGTTGGCGGCGGGACTCGCGCAGATCGGCGCGAACGAGCCGACCAAGCGCATCATCACCGGCGCGGTGATCGTGGTGGCGGTGGTGCTCGATACGTATCGCAGTAACCGGCGCAGCAGAAGTCGCAGCGGCGGGAAGTGAGCAACAGGATTCAGCAGTTAGTCACGCAGTCAGTCGTACAGGTAGTCAAAAAAAGCAGAACAAGCGATGCATCAGGTAGCAAGGCAGGCTGCGGACCGGGCAGCCCGCGCATCGCAGCAATAAGAACGTAACGAGGGCGCGCCTGCGTAGCAGACCAGCAAACCAGCGCAGGCGCCGGGAGCAATCGCCGGGAGTACGGCGGCAGCAGTAGAAAACGCGCAGCACAAAGCAGGAGCAACAGAAAAATGGCGACGATCAAAGATGTGGCCGCCGTGGCGGGGGTGTCATTCACGACGGTGTCGCATGTGGTGAACAATTCGCGGCCCGTGTCGGCGGACGTGAGGGCCAAGGTCGAGCAGGCAATCCGCGAGCTCAACTACGTGCCCTCGGCGGTCGCGCGCTCGCTCAAGGCGCGCTCGACGGCGACCATCGGGCTCGTCGTGCCCAACGGCACGAATCCGTATTTCGCGGAACTCGCACGCGGCGTCGAAGACGGCTGCGCGCAGAAGGGCTACTGCGTGTTCTTCTGCAATTCCGATGACGATCCCGTCAAGCAGCGCAACTATCTGCGCGTGCTGCAGGAAAAGCGCATCGACGGCCTGATCGTGGCCTCGGCCGGCGACGACGCCGTGCTGGCCGCGACACTGGGCGACACGCGCGAGCCGATCGTGGTGGTGGACCGCAACATCGAAGGCCTCGACGCCGATCTCGTGCAGATCGACCACGAGCGCGGCGCGTGGCTCGCCACGCGCCATCTGCTCGAACTCGGCCACTCGAATATCGGCTGTATCACCGGCCCGGTCACGACCGCGGTGAGCGCGATGCGCGTGCACGGCTTCCTGCGCGCGATGGCCGAACGCGGTATCGAAATCGCGCCAGGCGCAATCGTCGAAGCGGATTTTTCGGGCGCCGGCGGTTATCGCGCGGCAGCGCAGCTGTTCGACAGCGTGCGGCCCAGCGCGATTTTCGCGGTCAACGACATGATGGGCATCGGCGCATTGCGCGCGGCGGCCGAGCGCGGCCTGCGCGTGCCGGCCGACTGTTCGATCATCGGCTTCGACGATATCGAACTGGGGAATTTCACCTGGCCCGCGCTCTCGACCGTCGGGCAGCCCGCGCGTGCGCTGGGTGAAATGGCGGCGCTCACGCTGATCGAGCGGATCGGCAACAACGATCGCGAGAAGAGCAATAACGCGAAGGTGCTCCGGCGCGTCATGACGCCGCAGTTGCTGGCGCGCGAATCGACCGCGCCGTGGAGCGGCATGCAGGAATCGCAAGCCGAACCGGAATCCGAACCCGAGCCTGCCTCGCTCGCGGCCTGACATCGCACCAGAGCGTTTCGACATCATCCCGTTGCGAATACAACGTGGTGATGTCGATCCAGCGCTACCTCCCTGATTGCGTTCGCAGACCCGATTCGTCGGGCGTCTGCCGCATTGTCAATAATTCGAAAGCTGCAGCGGGGCATTTGTAACTGTTGCGCCATGCATTTCGATTTTTTCTTCATACCATATAACAATTTCAAGTCTCTCAAACGTTTGCCGTAAACGAATTCAGAGCAGGTTAAACGCAGTTATTCGCGCAGTTATTCGTTTTTATGGGCGGCAGCCTCCGCCTTCGGCAAGCACGGGAGAGTCATGAACAAGGGCATCAGCATCAAGGCACGCATCGGCCTCACGATGGGTTTTCTGGCGACGCTCATCGTCGTCATCAGCGTGGTGGGATTGCTTGGACTCACGCGCTCCAACGACGCCTATCGCGATACCTACACGAATCAGATGCCAAGCGGCCATGCGGTGAACATGGCCGAAATCTACGCCGCACGCGAGCGCCTCGCGCTCGACCGCGCGGCCTTCCAGATCGGCACGCCCGACGCGGCGGTCACGCTGGGCCGCGCCAAAGAAATGCGCGGCGTTTCGGACGGCTTCTGGAAAAAGTATCTCGATCTGCCGCGCGGCCAGGACGAAGACCGTCTCGCGCAGGACGTCGCCGCCAAACGCGACGCGCTGCATCAGGCCGCCGATACCTTCGCCGCGACCGTCGCGGCCGCCGACCAGAGCAAGGTGCTCGACGGCGCGAAAGCGCTGCAGGCCGCCTACGACCAGCTCTCGAAGGCCGACAGCGCGCTCGACAAGCTGCAGACCGGCCTCGCGCAGGACGGTTTCGACGCCTCGCAGGCGGCGTTCAGCGAGCTTCGTATCGCCGTGGTCGCCGCGCTGCTGATCGGCATCGGCGCTTCGGTGTTCTCGTTCCTCGCACTGCGCCGCGCGATTTCCGAGCCGCTCGGCGAGGCGCTGGGCGCCTTCACGGCGATTGCGGCCGGCGATCTGCGCCGCCCCGTCGTGGTGCGTACGCGTGACGAAATGGGCGAACTGCTCGGCGGCGTCTCGCGCATGCAGAGCAGCCTGACCGACACGGTGCGCTCGGTGCGCGAAGGCGCGGAGTCGATCGCCACGGCCACGCGCCAGATCGCGGCCGGCAATATCGACCTGTCCTCGCGCACGGAAGAGCAGGCATCGGCGCTGCAGGAAACGGCGTCGAGCATGGAAGAGCTGACCGGCACCGTGAAGCAGAACGCCGAAAACGCCCGCCAGGCGAGCCAGCTTGCGGCCAACGCTTCGGAAATCGCCAACAAGGGCAGTAGCGTCGTGAGCCAGGTCGTCGGCACGATGGGCGATATCAACCAGAGCTCGGCGAAGATCTCCGACATCATCACGATCATCGAAGGCATCGCGTTCCAGACCAACATTCTCGCGCTCAACGCGGCCGTGGAAGCGGCCCGCGCGGGCGAGGAAGGCCGGGGCTTCGCCGTGGTGGCGGGCGAGGTGCGCAGCCTGGCACAACGTTCGTCGGCGGCGGCCAAGGAAATCAAGGCACTGATCGACACCTCGGTCGAGCGCGTGCAGGCGGGTTCGGCGCTGGTCGACGAAGCCGGCCGCACGATGACCGAGATCATCGGCGCGGTGCAGCGCGTGACCGACATCATGGGCGAGATCGCCGCCGCGTCGCAGGAACAGTCGAGCGGTATCGACCAGGTGGCGCGCGCCGTCACGCAGATGGACGAAGTCACGCAGCAGAATGCCGCGCTGGTGGAAGAGGCCGCCGCCGCCGCGCAGTCGCTGGAAGACCAGGCGGGCCGTCTGCGCGCCGCCGTGGCCGTGTTCAGCCTGGACGATCACAGCATGTCGACGACGTCGTTTGCGCCCGCTGCGCCGGTCCTCGCGGCGCCTGCCAGCCCGAAGCCCGCAGCGCGCCCGGTCGCGAAGGCCGCTGCCGCTCGCCCGGCGCCCAAGGCTGCCGCATCGTCCGCATCGTCCGCGCAGTCGGCACCGAGGGCTGCCGCTCCGGCCGCCGCCCGTCCGGCAGCGAGCGCCTCTGCCCCGGCCGCGGCTACGGCATCGAACGACGACTGGGAAACGTTCTAAACCGGTTTGCGCGGGTTTCGTCGGCGTAATAAGCCGCCGAAAAGCGGCTGAGAACCGGCTGAACCCGCGCTTCACAACGGCAACTCATGCCGGATGAATTTGCGCCGCTGTCTTGCAGCGGCGTTTTTTTTGCACGTAAGGTGCCTGCGCGTACCGCGCCGGGATGGTTACGGTACATTGTGTGTCGTGTCACGCTCGCAGCCCGGTGCGCAAGGTACACTGCGCCGCAACTGGACCGGGTGGCCCGGGAGGCCGCCGCAGGGCGTGCGAGGCGAGGGCCGGAGCGGTTCAAGGCCGGGAGAAGCCCGGGAAAAGGCCAGCACAACGGGACAACGGGGCGGCAATGCGGTCACGAATGGGCGCCAGGGAGGGCGCGCTGCATTGCCGGACATCAGCATCAAGCGGATTCAGCTGGATTCGGGCGGATTCAAGCGGATTCACGCGGATCAACGCAATTCAGACGAATCCGGCGGCCTCGCGCCGCCATCGAGCCATGACGACAACGTGCCTGTCCGCGCCAATCGCCAATGCGGCGTTGGCCGGCGAACGTACAACAAGGACCCAGACATGACACGTGACGATCTCGTGCAACGCCTCGTGACGGCGCGTCAGCGCCATCACCTGATCGAGACGCTGCCGCCCGAAAGCCTGCCGCCCGACGCGGCCACCGCCTATGCGATCCAGCAGGCCGTGATCGACGGCCTGGGCACCGCCACGGGCGCCTGGAAGATCGGCGCACGCTCGCCCGGCGGCGCCGCTTCGGGCGCACCGATTCCCGCCACCCTGGTGCATGCGTCGCCCGCGCGCGTCGATCGCCAGCACTTCTTTCGCGTGCTGGTGGAACTCGAAATCGCGTTCCGTTTCGCCGAGCCGGTCGCGCCGCGCCCCGACGCCTATGCGCGCGACGAAGTGCTCGCGCTGGTCGGCCAGGTGCTGCCGGCGATCGAAATCGTCGATAGCCGTTTTGCCGAATGGCCCAATGTCGCGCCGCTCGCCCAGCTCGCCGATGCGCAGAACAACGGCGCACTCGTGACCGGCCATGCGCAGCCCTATGGCACGCTCGCGCGCGCGCTGGATTTCGTCGCGCCCGAACTCGAACTGACCTTCGACGGCGTCTCGCTCGTGCCCGAAGCGCCCGGCAATCCGGCGGGCGATCCGCGTGAATTGCTGCTGTGGTTCGTCAACCATTGCGCCGCCATGGGTATCACCATCGAACCCGAATGGACGATTACCACGGGTTCCTACGTAGGGGCTCACCGCATCGAAGGCCCGGGTCTGCTACGCGGTCATATCGACGGATTCGGCGAAGTCGAAATCGAATTCGTGTGATGCAGATCTGATCCCGTCTCTGGCGCAGCGAACGCATGCGTCGTCACATTTCATTACGGCCATTGCGCGATTTGCGCGATGGCCGTTTTTCATTCGGCTCGCCGCTGACTTCGTGCACCGAAATGTTTCGCGCAAACTGTCACGCGTGACATGTTTAACGTGTCGGCCATGCAGCGAGCACAAAAATGCCACTACTGACGATAGGGGCAGCAGCGCGCAAAAAACACTGTGCAGATGCACGAATAAATGCGCGGCAGGTCACCGACGCACGCCAATACGACGCGTAAAACGAGAAAAAACGCGCAGGCAACGATAGGGCATCCGCGCGGCATCAGCGAAGGCATCGCCGGATCGAACTGTTACAAATAAGGCGATGAAAAAGCGTTGCAGCGTGTACACGCGCTTGCGCGGCCATGCGTTGAGGGAGGAAGTGGTGCGCGGGAAGGAGGAGCGAGCGGACAGTGCGGCTTAACCTTTCTCGCGATGCTCGAACGTCGAAGACCGTTGCGATCTATCTGCGATTATGTGCAACTCACCGCAGTAACATCGGCAGTAATATCGCACACTACGGCGTGAAACTTGCGAGGGTGGGAAGATCATTGTAAGTCGTGTTTCGCGTAGCTCCAAGCACTCAAATCGGCCCTTGAATCCGGCGCGATTTATGTGTGAAAAAAAATTCAAAAGGGTTTAGGATGAATTCGAGCGATGTCGTTTCCGATTAGCGCGCCGCGCACGACATCGGTCGCAGATCTCGGCGAGGAGGTAGCATGGATATCTACAGCAGCTTCGCGACCCGCTTCGAAAAAACGCGAGAAGAGGAACTCTCGCTCGAGGAGTATCTCGCGCTCTGCAAAGAAGATCCCAGCGCGTACGCCACGGCTGGCGAACGCATGCTGACGGCAATCGGGGAACCAGAACAGATCGATACCCGCAATGATCCGCGCACGTCGCGCATCTTTGCGAACAAGGTCATCAAGGTGTATCCCGCTTTCCGCGAGTTCTATGGCATGGAGGACGTGATCGAGCAGGTCGTCGCGTACTTCCGCCATGCGGCGCAAGGACTCGAAGAAAAGAAGCAGATTCTCTACCTGCTCGGTCCTGTGGGCGGCGGTAAATCGTCCATCGCCGAGCGTCTCAAGCAGCTCATGGAACGCGTGCCGTTCTACTCGATCAAGGGCTCGCCCGTGAACGAGTCGCCGCTGGGTCTGTTCGACTACGACGAAGACGGTCCCATCCTCGAAGAGCAATACGGCATTCCACGCCGTTATCTGAAGAGCATCCTGAGCCCGTGGGCCGTCAAGCGCCTGCACGAATACAACGGTGACATCCGCAAGTTCCGCGTGGTGCGCCGCTATCCTTCCATCCTGCGTCAGATCGGTATCGCCAAGACGGAACCCGGCGACGAGAACAATCAGGACATCTCGTCACTGGTCGGCAAGGTCGATATCCGCAAGCTCGAGCAATACGCGCAGGACGATGCGGACGCCTACAGCTACTCCGGTGGTCTGTGTCTCGCGAACCAGGGTTTGCTCGAATTCGTCGAAATGTTCAAGGCGCCGATCAAGGTGCTGCACCCGCTGCTCACGGCGACCCAGGAAGGCAACTTCAAGGGCACCGAAGGCTTCGGCGCGATTCCGTTCAACGGCATCATTCTCGCGCACTCGAACGAGTCGGAATGGAAGGCCTTCCGCAACAACCGCAACAACGAAGCACTGCTCGACCGGATCTTCGTGGTGAAGGTGCCGTACTGCCTGCGCTACTCGGAAGAGATGAAGATCTACGAGAAGCTGCTGCGCAATTCGTCGCTGGCCGATGCCGTCTGCGCACCGGGCACGCTCAAGATGATGGCGCAGATGTCGGTGCTCACGCGTCTGCAGGAACCCGAGAATTCCAGCCTCTTTTCGAAGATGCAGGTCTACGACGGCGAGAATCTCAAGGACACCGATCCAAAGGCCAAGTCGTACCAGGAGTATCGCGACTTCGCCGGTGTCGACGAAGGCATGAACGGGGTGTCTACGCGTTTCGCCTTCAAGATTCTCTCGCGCGTGTTCAACTTCGATTCGACCGAAGTGGCAGCGAATCCGGTGCATCTGATGTATGTGCTCGAACAGCAGATCGAGCGCGAGCAGTTCCCGCCGGAAACCGAGCAGAAGTATCTGTCGTTCGTGAAGGACGTGCTGGCGTCGCGTTACGCTGAATTCATCGGCAAGGAGATTCAGACCGCGTACCTCGAATCGTATTCGGAATACGGTCAGAACATCTTCGATCGCTATGTCACGTACGCCGACTTCTGGATTCAGGACCAGGAGTTCCGCGATCACGACACCGGCGAGAGCTTCGACCGCGCGGCCCTGAACGCCGAACTGGAGAAGATCGAAAAGCCGGCGGGCATCAGCAACCCGAAGGACTTCCGCAACGAGATCGTCAACTTCGTGCTGCGTGCGCGTGCTGCCAATGCCGGCAAGAATCCGGCCTGGATCAGCTACGAGAAGCTGCGCGTGGTGATCGAGAAGAAAATGTTCTCGAATACGGAAGAACTTTTGCCGGTTGTCTCGTTCAATGCAAAAGGATCGGCGGAAGAGCAACGCAAGCATGAAGACTTCGTCAACCGCATGGTGGCGAAGGGCTATACGCCGAAGCAGGTCCGGTTGCTCTGCGACTGGTATCTGCGTGTGCGCAAGTCGTCATGAGCGCAGAAGCTTTACCTTCCTGCTGCGCCGCCGCAACGATCGTGCGGCGGCGCAAAAGGAAACTCCGGCAGGGCGCAGGCCACGCAGCCGCGAGCGGGTGAACGCGGCAGGCACGGCATCCCAGACTGCGCACCTCGCCCATTCCAAACTGGAGCGGGAGACTGGATGTGCTTCATCAAATCATCGACCGCAGGCTGGCAGGCAAGAACAAGAGCATTGCAAACCGCGAGCGCTTTCTGCGCCGCGTGAAAAACTATATTCGTCACGCCGTCTCGGAAGCGGTGCGTGACCGCAGCATCAAAGATATTCAAAGCAATCAGAGCATCACCATTCCGCGCAAGGACATCGCCGAGCCTTCGTTCCGGCACGGCCCGGGCGGGCGGCGCGAAATGGTCCATCCCGGCAACGAGGATTACATTCGCGGCGACCGTATCGCGCGCCCGCAGGGCGGCGGAGGCGGTGGCGGCAGCCAGGCGAGCAACGAGGGCGAAGGTCAGGATGACTTCGTGTTCGAGCTCTCCCGCGAAGAATTCATGCAGTACTTCTTCGACGACCTCGAACTGCCGCGCCTCGTCAAAACCCATCTGATGGCGGTGCCCACGTGGAAGAGTATCCGCGCGGGCTGGGCGGCCGAAGGCACGCCCAATAATATCGACGTGGTGCGCTCGCTGCGCAGCGCGCTGGGCCGCCGTATCGCGCTGGGCGCGCCGCTCGTGAACGAGCTGCATGCGCTCGAAGAGCAGCTCGAAGCGCTGATGTCCGATACGACCGATCGCCGCGACGACATCAAGATTCTCGAAGACGAGATCCACCATCTGCGCGGGCGCATCTGGCGCATTCCGTTTATCGATCCATTCGATCTGCGTTACGTGAACCGCGTGAAGCAGCCGCAGCCGTCCAGCCAGGCCGTGATGTTCTGTCTGATGGATGTGTCCGGGTCGATGGACGAGCAGCGCAAGGATCTGTCCAAGCGCTTCTTCATCCTGCTGTACCTGTTCCTCAAGCGCAACTACGAGAAGATCGAGGTGGTGTTCATCCGTCACCACACGCGCGCCGAGGAAGTGGACGAAGACACCTTTTTCCATTCGACGGAAAGCGGCGGCACGGTGGTTTCGAGTGCGCTGGAACTGATGAAGAAGGTGATCGAGGACCGTTATTCGCCGAGCGAATGGAACATCTACGGCGCGCAGGCGTCCGACGGCGACAACTGGACCGACGATTCGCCGAAGTGCCGCAAGCTGCTTGCGGATGACATCCTGCCCAAGGTGCGCTATTTTGCCTATATTCAGGTGACGCCGGAGGAGCAGAATCTCTGGCTCGAATATGCGCAACTGGCGCTTTCCGAGCCGGCGCTCGCGATGAAGAAAGTCGACACGGCGGCGGATATCTACCCCGTGTTCCGGGAGCTTTTTGAAAAACAGGTAGAGCGATCATGACGACGCGACACCTGCACAACGAGGCGCGCGGCTATGAGCCGGAGCGCCGGAAAACGGGCGGCCGCGGAACCGGGCAGCATGGCGATCACGACGCCGCCGCCGGAATGGGGGGACATGACGCCGATCCCGCGCGCAGCGATGCGCCCGGGGCCGGCGGGCACGAGCTCCCTCCTGAGCGGCGGTTTGCGCAGAATAGGGAAGTGCATATGAACGTAGCCGATAGACGGCCGTTGCCGTGCCCATCCGACTGGACCTTCGATCTGATTGAAGAGTACGACACCCATATCTCGCATGTTGCAGAGCAATACGAACTGGACACTTACCCTATCCAGCTCGAATTGATCAGCGCCGAGCAGATGATGGATGCCTATGCCTCCGTCGGCATGCCGGTCAATTATCGCCACTGGTCGTTCGGCAAGCATTTTCTCTCCACGGAGAAAAGCTATCGCCGGGGCCAGATGGGTCTCGCTTACGAGATCGTCATCAACTCGAATCCCTGCATCGCGTATCTCATGGAAGAAAACACCATGACGATGCAGGCGCTCGTGATCGCGCACGCGGCTTACGGCCACAACTCGTTCTTCAAGGGCAACTATCTGTTCCGCCTCTGGACGGACGCGCACGCGATCGTCGATTACCTCGTCTACGCGAAGAATTACATCGCCGAATGCGAGGAGCGTTTTGGGCTCGATCGGGTGGAGGAACTGCTCGACTCGTGCCACGCGCTGATGAATTACGGCGTCGATCGTTACAAGCGCCCGCAAAAGCTTTCGCTCGAACGCGAGGCCGCGATGCGCCGCGAACGCGAGGCGTATCTGCAATCGCAGGTCAACGAACTCTGGCGCACGCTGCCGAAAACGCAGCAGCCGATCGCCGAAGAAACCGACGAACGCTATCCGCCCGAGCCGCAGGAAAACCTGCTGTATTTCGCGGAAAAGAACGCGCCGCTGCTGGAGCCCTGGGAGCGCGAAGTCATTCGCATCGTGCGCAAGGTGGGGCAGTATTTTTATCCGCAACGTCAGACTCAGGTGATGAACGAAGGCTGGGCGACCTTCTGGCATTACACGCTGCTCAACACGCTGTATGCGCAAGGCAAGCTGGAAGACGGCTTCATGATGGAGTTCCTGCATTCGCATAGCAATGTGGTCTATCAGCCGCCTGTCACCAAGCCTTACTACAGCGGGATCAATCCGTATGCGCTGGGCTTTTCGATGATGAGCGACATTCGCCGCATCTGCGAAAACCCCACCGACGAAGACCGCCGGTGGTTCCCGGAACTCGCGGGCAGTCCGTGGCTGAAGGCGCTGCACTACGCAATGCGCAATTTCAAGGACGAGAGCTTTGTTGCGCAGTATCTGTCGCCGCATCTGATCCGGGAAATGCGCCTCTTTTCCGTGCTCGACGACGATATGCGCGATGCGCTCGAAGTCTCGGCGATTCACGACGACAGCGGTTATCAGTACGTGCGTCAGGCGCTTTCGCGCCAGTACGACATGCATCATCGCGAGCCGAATATCCAGGTGTGGTCGGTGAATACGCGCGGCGACCGTAGCCTCACGCTGCGTCACTTCATGAGCGACAACCGCCACCTTTCCGGCGATACCGATGAAGTTTTGCGGCACATGGCGCGCCTCTGGCAGTTCGACGTGTATCTGGAGAGCGTCGATGAAAACGGCACGGTCAGGAAGCGCTATGACTGCCGTTACGTGCCGCCGGCGGTGAGGGTTTAACACTCACTCGCGTTCTCCCTGCGATGCGGTAACCGAAGGCCAGCCTGAGCGCTGGCCTTTTTTCTTGCTCGCGCTTTCAAGTGCCTTTTAGTCGGCGAGGCAGAAGGGGCCGCGCTAAGATACGTCGCTATTCGTGCTGTGTATTTTTCATCGAGGATTCACGGAGGAGACGTTGCGGATGCAAGAATCGAAAGGACGCTGCCATGGCGCTTGACCTGTTCAGAGGCGTGCGGCCGATCACGCGCGAAGGTGCATTGCGCGATGCCAAAGCGGGCGTGCTGCTCGCGTCGATGAATATCCCCCAGTTGCTTGGCTACGCGCGCATTGCGGGCATGCCTGCGGTGACCGGCATTTACACGGGCTTTTTGCCGCTGATTGCGTTTGCGTTGTTTGGCGCTTCGCGTCATCTGGTGGTGGCGGCCGATTCGGCCACGGCGACCATTTTCGCCAGCAAGCTCTCGACGATGGCCGCGCCCTCCAGCGCGGAATATGTCGCGCTGGCCGGCATGACGGCCTTGCTCACGGCCGCGATGCTCTTGCTCGCGCGCATCTTCAAACTGGGCTTTCTCGCGGACTTTCTCTCGCGCACCGTGCTGGTGGGTTTCCTCACCGGCGTGGGCATGCAGGTTGGCGTGGCGATGCTCGGCGATATGCTGGGCATTCCGTTTACCTCGCGGCGCACAGTGCTGCAGATCAAGCAGATCGTCCTGCAATTCAACACGATTCACTGGCAGCCGCTCGCCATTTCCGCTCTGGTCGTCGCGACGATTCTGCTTTTCAAACGTTTGAAGCCCGGCTGGCCGGTGCCTTTGCTTGCGGTCGTGGGCGGCATCGCAGCGAGTGCGAGCTTCGATTTCGCGGGCCACGGCATTGCCATTACAGGTCCGGTGGAAGGCGGTTTGCCGCATATCGACTTCCCCGGCGTGGGCTGGTTTCAGATGATCGATCTGCTGCAGGTGGCGGCGTCGTGCTTCGTCATCATCGTCGCGCAGAGTGCTGCGACGAGTCGCGCTTTCGCGGAAAAATACGGCGAACGTGTTGATGAAGACCGCAATCTGCTCGGTCTCGCAGCAGCGAATGCAACCGCCGCAATCAGCGGCGCTTTCGTGGTCAATGGCAGTCCTACGCAAACGGCAATGGGCGATCAGGCCGGTGCACGCAGCCAGTTTGCGCAGCTTGTATTTGCGGGCGTCGTGGTGGTCGTGTTGCTGTTTTTTAGCCGCTGGTTGCAGTATTTGCCGCGTTGTGTGCTGGCTGCGATCGTCTTCACGATTGCCGTGGGTCTCGTGCATATCGGCCAGTTGATCGACATGCGCGCGGAAAGCCGTGGCGAATTCCGGCTTGCCGTCGTGACGGCGATTTCGGTCGTGGTGATCGGCGTGGAGAACGGCATTCTGATTGCGATCGGGCTGTCCTTGCTGCGTCATGTCCGTCATAGCTATCGCCCGCATACGATGGTGCTGATGCCGAACGAGGCGGGCCGCTGGATGCCCATGCCCGCGCAAGCGGGGCAGATGACCGCGCCCGGTTTGATCGTTTACCGCTTTGGCGCAGACCTTTTCTACGCAAACGATCATTTTTTCGTCGACGATTTGCGGCGTTTGATCGACGGTGCGCCTGCGCCCGTGCGTTGGCTGGTGATCGATGCCGCAGCCATTACCGATGTCGATTATTCCGCGGGTCGTTCGGTCAACGAATTGTGTGAATCGCTGCGCAATAGCGGCGTGCACGTAATTTTCGGCCGCGTGAACCGCTATCTGCGCGCCGATATGGACCGCCACGGCATCACGCCCGTGATCGGCGCGGAAAACATCTACACGACCCTGCACGAGGCGCTCGCCGCCGTGCATCCCGAACTCGACGCGCACGCCGACGCCTGACACGCGCATCGAACCAATCCGCATAAATCCAGACGAGCGGCGGCGGCAAGGCCAGCCGCCGCTCTTGCGCGCCTACACGCAAACTACTTAAAAAGCTCCAGAAAAACCCTGATTGCCCGCGCGTTTTGGCGGCTGATATCGTGCGCCTCAAGCGCTGTGGAAGCGCTTCCACTCCAACCACCGGAAGGCCGGAACCATCGCGGCGCGCCTCGCGCTACGATGGACTGGCCAGACTTCGCGCAGGAGCATTCGTGACACACGATTCATCCGCTTCGCTGCATTCCGCCTCAACCGCCACGCTCGAAGACGACGCCTTCACGCCGTCGCCCGACTCCGCGCTCTGGCGCCGCGACTTCCTGCTCGGCGCGGCCACCGCCTCGTATCAGATCGAAGGCGCCGCAACCGAAGACGGCCGTCTGCCGTCGATCTGGGACACCTTCAGCGCCACGCCCGGCAAGGTGCTGGCCGGCGACACGGGCGCCGTCGCCTGCGATCACTATCACCGCTGGGCGGGCGATCTCGATCTGCTCAAGGAGCTGAATTTCGAGGCTTATCGCTTTTCGATCGCCTGGCCGCGCGTGATGGATGCGTCGGGCCGCCCGAACCCGAAAGGCATCGCGTTTTACAAGCGCCTGCTCGAACGCCTCAAAGAGCAGGGCATCCAGACCTTCGCGACGCTCTATCACTGGGACTTGCCGCAGCATCTGGAAGATCGCGGCGGCTGGCTCAATCGCGACACCGCCTACCGTTTCGCCGATTACGCCGATCTGATGAGCCGCGAACTGCGTGGTCTGGTCGATTCCTGGATGACGCTCAACGAGCCGTGGTGCTCGGCCTATCTGGGCTACGGCAACGGCCATCATGCGCCGGGCCTGGCGAACCCGCGTTATCCGACCCAGGCGATGCACCATCTGCTGCTCGGCCACGGTCTCGCGACGCAGGTGTTGCGCGCCAACGATGCGAAATCGGCCAAAGGCATCGTCGCGAACGTCGGGCGCGGCACGCCCAATTCGAACAGCGCAGCCGATATCACCGCCGCGCGCCGCTTCGAAGTGCAGCACAACGCGTGGATTCTCGATCCCTTGCTCAAGGGCGAATATCCGGCGGAACTGTTCGAACTCTGGCCGGGCACCGAGCCCTTGATTCTCGATGGCGATATGGAAACGATCGCCACGCCGCTCGATTTCCTCGGCATCAACTACTATTTCCGCACCAACGTGAAAAGCGACGGCGCGCACGGCTACACCGAAGTGCCGCTGCCCGATGTCGAGCGCACGCAGATGGGCTGGGAAGTTTACCCGGACGGCCTGCGCGATCTGCTGGTCGGCTTTCACGACACCTATGACAAGCTGCCGCCGGTCTACATCACCGAAAACGGCATGGCGTCGGACGATAGCGTGCAGGACGGCGAAGTCGTCGACGCGCAGCGCATCGCGTTTCTCAAGCGCCATCTGGCGGCCGTCGATGCGGCGATCAAAAAGGGCGTCGATATTCGCGGCTATTTCGTCTGGTCGCTGCTCGACAACTTCGAATGGGCCTTCGGCTACGAGCGGCGCTTTGGCGTCGTGCACGTGGATTACGACACGCAAAAGCGCACCAAAAAGCGCAGCGCCGAATTGATCGCGCGCTTTATCGCCGAGCGCAACGCACGCGAAGGCCATTAATCAGAGAACGGTATTAACCGTAATTGCAGTACCGGCTGCGCGCCGCGAGAATGCGTCAACAGGGGAAGTCACAAGCCGCAGGACCGCGCGCGCCAGCCACCCGTAACACCGCGATAGTTTGACTTCATGTACCCGCAGATAAAGCCGGCATAACCGGAGGAGACGTAATGAAGCAAAACGCACCTGTCCTGCGCGCCATCGCGGCCGCGCTGGCATTGGCCGGAGCGCTCGCCGCCCACGCCGCGGACGCGCCGCTCAAGGCCAATGTGATTCACTGGTGGACCTCGGGCGGCGAATCGGCTGCCATCAAGCAGTTCGCGCAAGCCTACGATCAGGCGGGCGGCCAGTGGGTCGACAACGCAATCGCGGGCGCCGACCAGGCGCGCGCCACGGCCATCAACCGCATCGTCGGCGGCGATCCGCCCACCGCCGCGCAATTCAATACGTCGAAGCAGTTTCACGACCTGATCGACCAGGGACTCCTGAATAATGTCGATGCGGTCGCCACGAAGGAAAACTGGAACGCCATCCTGCCGGATTCGGTGCTCAACCAGATCAAGGTCAATGGTCACTTCTACGCCGCGCCGGTCGATATTCACATGCAGGACTGGTTCTTCTACTCGAAGCCGGTATTCGCCAAAGCGGGCATCGCCAACGAGCCGAAGAGCATGGACGAACTGTTCAGCGATCTCGACAAACTCAAGGCAGCGGGCGTGATTCCGCTCGCGCTGGGCGGCCAGGCGTGGCAGGAAAAGATCACTTTCGATGCGATCTTCGCCGACATGGACCGCAATCTGTACATGAAGGTCTATCGCGATCGCGACG
The DNA here is from genome assembly GCF_017104965.1 of Paraburkholderia sp. Ac-20340. Lineage (GTDB taxonomy): Bacteria > Pseudomonadota > Gammaproteobacteria > Burkholderiales > Burkholderiaceae > Paraburkholderia. The sequence continues at coordinate 163,456 of NZ_JAAGPR010000003.1, read as the reverse complement.
CCAATGCGGTCAATTCGCCGGCCTTCAAGAACGTGCTCGCCACCTTCAAGCGCCTGCATAACTACGTCGATTCCGGCTCGCCGGGCCGCAACTGGAACGATGCGACAGCGCTGGTGATTTCGGGCAAGGCCGGCATGCAGATCATGGGCGACTGGGCCAAGGGCGAGTTCTCGAACGCGAAGCAGGTTGCGGGCAAGGACTTCGGCTGCTTCCCGGGTTTTGCGAATTCGCCGTACATGATCGCGGGCGATGCCTTCGTGTTCCCGAAGACCGACAATCCGCAGGCCGTGAAGGCACAGCAACTGCTGGCGTCGGTGATGACATCGCCGAAAGCGCAGGCCGCGTTCAGCGAAAAGAAAGGCTCGATTCCGATTCGCCTCGACGTGGATACCGCCGGTTTCGACGTCTGCGCGAAGGAGGGCATGGCGATCATGAAGGACAAGACGCGTCAGTTGCCCAACCCGGAAATGCTGATTCCGCCCGATGTGCAGGGCTCGCTCCAGGACGTCATCACCAACTTCTGGAACAAGAACCAGTCGGTCGAGGACGCGCAGAAGGCGTTCGCCACGGCCATCAAGAGCTAGATGCCCATGTACGCGCTCAAGCTGGACGAAGCCAAACAACGGTCTAAACGGCAGGCGCGTGCAGTGCGCCCCATGCGGCGGCGCGTCTCGCTCGCCGCATGGATCGCGCTGCTGCCGATGGCGGCCACCGTCGTGTTCGCGTATCTGGGCACGATGTTGTGGACCGCACGCGTGTCGATGAGCTATTCGCGCTCGCTGCCGTCGAACACTTTCGCGGGCGTCACGCAGTATGTGCGCCTGTTCGAAACCGAACGCTGGATCGTGTCGCTGCAAAACCTGGCGATCTACGGCGTCTGCTTTATCGTCGCCTGTCTCGTGATCGGTTTGCTGCTGGCGATTTTCATCGATCAGCGCGTGGCCGCCGAAGGCGCGCTGCGCACGATCTTTCTCTATCCGTATGCCATGTCGTTCGTGGCGACCGGCCTGGTGTGGCAGTGGATTCTGAACCCTGAACTCGGCGTGCAGGCGGTGTTGCGGCACATGGGTTTCGAGCACGCGCAGTTCGACTGGATCGTTTCGCAACGCTTCGCGATCTATACGCTCGTGATCGCGACCGTCTGGCAGGCGTCGGGACTGGTGATGGCGCTGCTGCTCGCGGGCCTGCGCGGCATCGACGAAGAAATCTGGAAGGCCGCGCGCCTCGACGGCATTCCGCGCTGGCGCGTCTACGCGAGCATCGTCGTGCCGATGCTGAAAACGTCGATGTCCACCGCCTTCGTGCTGCTCTTCGTGATGGTCGTGAAGCTCTACGACGCCGTGGTCGCGATGACGCAAGGCGGTCCCGGCACGGCCAGCGAAGTGCCCGGCAAGTTCATCATGGATTATCTGTTCAACCGCGCGAATATCGGCCTGGCTTCGGCCGCGTCGATCGTGCTGCTCGCCACCGTGCTCGCGATTCTCGCGCCGGTGCTCTATGCGAGAAACCGCATGGCCAGCAAAGGAGAACGAGCATGAGCGCGCCGTTGACCGATTCATCCGGCGCCATTCCGCGCGTTAAACGCGCGACGCCTGGCACGAAAGGAAAACCCAGGCGCAGCCGTTTGACACCGGCCCGCCTGGGTATCTACGGATTCCTGATTATCGCCGCGTTGTTCTTCCTGTTACCGCTCTACGTGATGCTCGTCACGTCGGTCAAGCCGATGGAGGAAATCCGCCTCGGTCATCTGCTGGCATTGCCGCGCCATTTGACGCTTGCGCCGTGGCAGGACGCCTGGTCATCGGCGTGCACGGGGCTCGAATGCGCGGGCATTCGCGTGGGCTTCTGGAATTCCGTGCGCATCGTCGTGCCCAGCACGATCATCTCGATCGTCGTGGGTGCGGTGAACGGCTATGCGCTGTCGTTCTGGAAACCGCGCGGCGCGGGCCTGCTGTTCGCCGTGCTGCTCGCGGGCGCGTTCATTCCGGTGCAGGTGATGGTGTATCCGCTCGTGCGCGTGCTGGCGACCGTGCATCTGTTCAGTTCGCTGCCCGGCATCGTGGTGATCCACACGATCTTTGGCATGCCGGTGATGACGCTGCTGTTCCGCAATTACTATGCGTCGCTGCCGCAGGAACTGTTCAAGGCGGCGCGCATCGACGGCGGCGGCTTCTGGCGCATCTTCGCGCAATTGATGTTGCCGATGTCGGTGCCCATCATCGTGGTGGCGATCATCATGCAGGTCACGGGCATCTGGAACGACTACATTCTGGGCCTCGTCTTCGCCGGCACCCGCAATCTGCCGATGACCGTGCAGCTCAACAACATCATCAACACCACCACCGGCGAGCGGCTCTACAACGTCAACATGGCCGCGACGATCCTCACTTCGCTCGTGCCGCTGGCGATCTATTTCGTGTCGGGGCGCTGGTTCGTGCGCGGTATCGCGTCGGGCGCGGTGAAGGGCTAAATCAGGCACTAGGCGTAATACAAGCGAGACATTAGCGATGACGAACCTGGCAAACGTATCGGTGCGCAATCTGCGCATCGAGCTTGGCGCGAACACCGTGATCGAGGACCTCGACCTCGACGTGCGCGCGGGCGAATTCGTAGTGCTGCTCGGCCCTTCGGGTTGCGGCAAATCCACCTTGCTGCACAGCATCGCGGGCCTGATCGACGTGACGGACGGCAGCATCGAGATCGGCGGCGAGGACATGACCTGGGCCGACCCGAAAGATCGTGGCGTGGCGCTCGTGTTCCAGTCCTACGCGCTTTATCCGACCATGAACGTCGAGCGCAATATGTCGTTCGCCTTGCGCATCAACGGCACGCCCAGGCCGGAAATCGAGCGCCGCGTCAAACGCGCCGCCGACATGCTCCAGCTCGGCCCGCTGCTCGCGCGCCGTCCCGCGCAGCTCTCGGGCGGCCAGCGCCAGCGCGTGGCGATCGGCCGGGCGCTGGTGCGCGAAGCCGATGTGTTCCTGTTCGACGAACCGCTGTCGAATCTCGATGCCAAGCTGCGCACGGAACTGCGCCGCGAACTCAAGCAACTGCACCAGCAGCTAGGCGCGACGATGATCTACGTGACGCACGATCAGGTCGAAGCGATGACGCTCGCCACGCGCATGGCCGTGATGAAGGGCGGCGTGATCCAGCAGTTCGGCACGCCCGCCGAAGTCTATGCACGCCCGGAAAATCTGTTCGTGGCGACCTTCCTTGGCACGCCGCCGATGAACCTGTTGCGCGGCACGCTCGAAGCCGACGAAGGCAAGCTCTGGTTCCGCGGCCCGCAACTTTCCGTCGATGTCACGAATTACGCGTTCAAGGGCGCGCCAGATCTGACAAAGCCCTGCATACTGGGCGTGCGTCCCGAGGACGTGCGCGCGGGCGCGGGCGCGCGCGGTGATGCGCTGCAAGGTAAGGTCACCCTGCTGGAACCGATGGGTAATCATCGTGTGCTCTGGCTCGATTATCATGGCGCGCAGATCGCATCGATCGATCAGGACAAGGCGCCGCTCGCAGGCGGGGCGCCGGTGCCGTTCGAGATCGATGCATCGCAGGTATCGCTGTTCGACGAAGCGAACTCGGAGCGGCTGTAAGCAGGTCGCAAGCACGCTGCGACACGACAAAAAGACCAAGGGACGAACCAGACGTGGCAACCCTCAAAGACGTGGCAACACTCGCCGGCGTGGGCCTTTCCACCGCCTCGCGCGCGATCTCGGGCAAGGGTCCGGTATCGGCCGAGGCGGCCGCGCGCGTACAGGCGGCGATCGATCAGCTGAACTTCCGGCCATCGTCGATCGGCCGGGCGATGGCAACGCAGTCGCTCGGCATCATCGGCATCTTTGTGCCGACGTTCTTCGGCTCGTACTACGGCACGATACTCAAGGAAACCGATACCGAGCTGCGCGCGGTGCGCCGTCACGTGGTCGTGGCGACGGGCTGCGGCGAAGCCTCGCCGCGCGAGCAGGCGATTGAGGCGGTGCGCTTTCTGATCGGCCGCGATTGCGACGGCGTGGTGGTCATCAGCCACGATCTGCACGACGACGATCTGGGCATGCTGCACGCGCTGCATCCGCGCATGGCGTTTTTGAACCGCGCGTTCGACCAGTTGCCCGATGCATCGTTTTGCGCCGACCACTTTCACGGCGGCGAACTGGCGGCCCGCACGCTGATCGAGCACGGCCACCGCGAGATTGCGGCGATCGGCGGTACGGCGAGTTCCTCGGACAACCAGGCGCGTCTGGATGGTTTTTTCGCCGAACTCGAACGCCACGGCATCGAACGCGAGCGCGTGCCGCTCATCATGTCGGACTTCTCGCCCGAAGGCGGCTATGCGGCAGCGGGGCGGCTGCTCGATTCGAAACGGCGCTTCACGGGCCTGTTCTGCGCGAACGACACCATGGCGATGTCGGCGCTTGCGCGGCTGCAGCATGCGGGTATTTCGGTGCCGCGCGATGTGTCCGTGATCGGCTACGACGATGATTATTCGGCGGCCTATATGGCGCCTGCGCTCACATCCGTCCACATTCCCACGGCCGAACTCACGCGCAATGCCGTGCGCTGGCTGATCAACCAGTGCTACGGCACGGAGTGGGACATCGAACGGCGCTTCGACGTGAGCGTGACGATGCGCGCGTCGGTCGCGCAGGCGAACCCGGCGCGCACAAAGTAAAAAGCAAAACCCAGGCAAAGTCAGTACTGCAACGGCACGTGCCGATACGCGTAATCGGGTTCCACGTAGCCGTTCGGCTTCTGGCGGTGCGGCAGCTTGACCTTGTCGCGCGGCACCGCCTCATAAGGCACCTTGCTCAGCAGATGCGCGATGATGTTCAGGCGCGCGCGCTGCTTGTCGTCCGAGTGCACATAGAACCACGGCGCGAAATTCGTATCGGTTTTCTCGAACATCTCGTCGCGGGCGCGCGAGTAGTCGAACCAGCGATGGTAAGACTCCAGATCCATCGGCGAGAGTTTCCAGATCTTGCGCTCGTCGGTGATACGCGCTTCGAGGCGGCGCGTCTGTTCTTCCGGGCTGACTTCGAGCCAGTACTTGAGCAGGATGATGCCCGAGTGCACGATGGCGCGCTCGATCAACGGCACCGTGGTGAGAAACTCCTGCACCTGTTCTTCGGTGCAAAAACCCATCACGCGTTCGACGCCCGCACGGTTGTACCAGCTGCGGTCGAAGATCACGACTTCGCCCGCCGCAGGCAGATGCGGCAGATAGCGCTGGAAATACATCTGGCTCTTCTCGCGCTCGGTGGGCGCGGGCGTGGTCACGACGCGAAACACGCGCGGATTCACCCGTTCCGTGATGGCCTTGATGGTGCCGCCTTTGCCCGCGCCGTCACGGCCTTCGAACAGCACGCAGACTTTCGCGCCGCTTTTGACCACCCACTCCTGCATTTTCACGAGTTCCTCGTGCAGATGACGCAGCGTTTTCTCGTAGGCTTTGTCGCTGAGTTTGTCGTCGGGCTTGCCGTTGGGCTTCTCGTCAGATTTCGGCGCAACGTCTTTCGATGCCTTCTTCGTCTTAGTATCGGACATGGCGTTCCTTTCCATCGGACTGGTTGAGAGAGCATGCGGCGACGAAGCAGCCCGTGCCGCGCGCAAGTCGCAGGGTAGTCGACGTGTCTGCGCCGGAGCAACGCGATTCAGGCATCCGTCCGGCATACATCAAGGTAAGTGCAAAACATGTGCAAACGGACAAGGTCGCAGCTTGCACGGGGGATCGCGTAAAATCAGGCTCGTTCCCATCCCGCTTCGATCGTCATGTCCGCGGACTCATCCGTCCAACCTGCGCCCAAAAAAGAAGAAGGCGTCGCCGTCATCGACCGTGCGTGCGCCATCCTGTTTGCGTTCCGTCCCGAGGATAGCGCGCTCACGCTTGCCGAGCTTGCTGCGCGCACAGGGCTCTACAAGAGCACGCTGCTGCGCCTGGCCGGCGCGTTGATCCAGCATCGGCTGCTGCTGCGTCTGGACGATGGCCGCTACCAGCTCGGCCCGGCGACGTTCGCGCTGGGCGCGCTTTATCAACGCGGCCTGAATCTCGGCGATATCCTGCTGCCGCTGATGCGCGAACTGATGGAGAAAAGCGGGGAGAGCGTCTCGTTCTACGTGCGCGACAACGCGGTGCGCGTGTGCCTGCATCGCGTCGATTCGAAACATGTCGTGCGCCATCATGTGCGTGAAGGCGACGTGCTGCCGCTCGAAACCGGTTCGGGCGGGCGCGCGCTGCTCGCCTTCGGCGGCGAGCCGGGCGAGAGCCACGATCAGACGAGGCGCGATTTTTACTGCATGTCGGTGGGCGAGCGCGATCGGGAGACCTCGGGCGTATCGATGCCGGTGTTCGGCGTGCACGACACGCTGCGCGGCGTGCTCACGCTCGCGGGGCCGAGTTCGCGCATCGACCATGCATTCGTCGAGGCGAATCTCGATGCGCTATTCGATTGCGCCGCCCGCGCAACCGATGCGCTGGGCGGCGATTCGCGTGCGCTGCGCGCCGCGCAGCAGCGCGCGCGCGCCTGAACACGTTTAAGCGTCTGCAGAATCAGCGTTTGTTGTCGTTGTCGTGTTCGTTATCGCGCTGGAGATGACGCTCCGCCGGGCCGGTGTACGCGTAAGCCATCTGGCGCGGCATCGGTCCTTTATTGCGCTCGCCGCGGCCGCGCTGCTCCCATGCATGCGCGAGAATGCCCACCGCCCGCGACAGGCAGAACACACCTCGCGCAAGCTCGGGCGCAAAGCCCAGTTCGGCATAGATCACGGCGGTCGCGCCGTCGATATTCATCGGCACCGGCGTGTCCTTGCGCTTTTTCAGCAGCGCTTCGATACCGCGCGCGATCGCTGCATAACGTCCGCCGATCACGCCGCGTTCGACGCGGACATCGACCATTTCCAGCAGACGTCCCGCACGCGGATCGACCGGATGAAAGCGGTGCCCGAAACCCGGCAGATATTTGCCGTGTTCGGCGATAAAGGCATCGACGCCTTGTTCGACCGCGTCGTCCAGCGTGCTGCCCGCATCGATGCGCTCGCCGATCGCCGCGTAAAGCTCGACCGCCTGCTGGCCCGCGCCGCCATGCACATCGTCGAGCGCGTTGAGCGCCGACGCCATCGCGCCATTGAGCGGCAGCCCGCAACTCGTGGCGATACGCGAAATCGCAATCGACGGCGCGTGCGGGCCATGATCGACCGAGGCCACCAGCGCCGCTTCGAGCAGCGCGGCTTCGTCGTCGCTGGGCAGGTCGCCGCGCAGCATCAGCCAGATCATCTGCGGAAAACTCACGCGGCCGATCAGTTCCTGGATCGGGTAGCCGCGGACCTTGATCGAGCCCGGATGAATATCGATGATGGAGGTGCGCCAGTAGTCGGCGCACAGCGCGGCGAGGTCGGCGTTGCGGTTGTCTTGCGTCGTGGACATGTTCAGATCACTCCTTGCGCGCGCAACGTTTCCACCTGCGCGGCGTCGTAACCGAGTTGCGCGAGCGTTTCGCGCGTGTGAGCGCCCAGCGTGGGCGCGGGCGTGGTGGGCGCGGCATCGGCGTCGGACAGGCGCAGGCCGGCACGCGTGACGCGTTGACCCGCCTCGCCATGCGCAGGCGCGAATTCGCGCACGAAGCGCCGTTCGGCCAGATGCGGATGCGCCAGAACCTGCGGCACCGTGAGCACGCGGCCCACCGGCACGCCGCGCGCGAGCAGACGCGTTTCCCAGTTCGCGGCGCTATCGGCGGCGAGCGCGGCTTCGATATCGGCCTTGAGTTCGGCGCGATGCTGTTTGCGCAGATGGCGCGCGGCATAGCGTGCGTCTTGCGGCAGGTCCGGGCGGCCGATCACCTCGCACAGGCTCTCGAACTGACGCGTTTCGTTGGCGGCGATGTTGAGCAGGCCGTCGCCGGTTGCGAAGGTGCCGGAGGGCGCGGCGGTGAAGTTTTCGTTGCCCATCGGCGTGGGCTCGACGCCGGCGTTCAGATAGTTCGACACGGCCCAGCCCATGCTGGCCAGCGTCGATTCGAGCATCGACACGTCGAGCCGTCGGCCACGCCCGCTCGTGCGCGCATCGACCAGCGCCGCGCAGATGCCGAACGCAGCGGTGAGGCCGCCCACCGTATCCGAGACCGGATAACCCACGCGCAACGGCGCGCTTTCGGCATCGCCGGTCACGCTCATCACGCCCGCCATGCCCTGAATGATCTGATCGTAGGCAGGGCGGGGCGCCAGTTCGCCGCTATCGCCGAAACCGGAAATCGCGCAATACACCAGCCGCGGATTTGCTTCGGATAGCTGATCAAATCCCAAACCGAGGCGATCCATCACGCCGGGGCGGAAATTCTCGACCAGCACGTCGGCGTCCTTGACGAGTTCGAGCAGGATCGCCTTGCCGCGCGCGTCCTTGAGATTGAGCGTGATCGAGCGCTTGCCCGCATTCACGGCCACGAAGGACGCGCCCATATTGCGCGCGGCGGCGTCCTTGTCGGCGCCCAGACGGCGCGCGAGATCGCCGCCTTCGGGGTGCTCGACCTTGGTGACATCGGCGCCGAGCAGCGCGAGTTGATAGGCGCAGAACGGGCCCGCAAGCACGTTCGACAGATCGAGAACGCGTACTCCAGAGAGAGGCAACATCGTGATTCCAGCCTGTTTTTAAAGCATCAATGGGAAATTTCTTCGAGCGAGCGCTGCGTAGTGCGCGGGCCGAACAGGCCGATCGCCGCCATCACCATGACCATCGCGCCGGTGATCAGCGCGAAGACGCCCGGGACGCCGAAATGACGCAGCGCGAACGCAATCATGAAACCCGAGAACATCGCGGAAAGGCGCGACATCGAATAGACAAAGCCCACCGCCGTGGCGCGCATGCGCGTGGGAAAGAGTTCGACCTGATAGGCGTGATAGCCGACCGATAGCAGCGTGCCGCCCAGCGTGATGAGCACGCCGAGCAACATCAGCATCGCGGGCGCGGTCTGGAACGCGAACAGCGTGCCGAACACCGCAATGGCGAGCGCGGCCAGCACGATCAGCGTCTTGCGCTCGATGCGGTCGGCGATCGCCATGCCGATCAGCGGACCGAACGGATTCGACGCGGCAATCACGAAGGAATAGAGCAGGCTGTGCGTGACCGTCACGCCTTTGGAGACGAGCAGCGTCGGCACCCAGGAAGCGAAGCCATAGAAGCCGATCGCCTGAAACAGGTTGAAGACGAGCAGGGTGATCGTGCGGCGGCGATACGGCGGCTGCCAGAATTCGGCGAAACGCGCTTTGGCGGGCGTTGCGTGCGCCGTGCTTGCCGTATCGAAGGAAGGCGCGGGCAGCGCGCGGCCGTATTGCGCCTCGACTTTGGCTTCGAGTGTCGCGAGCACGCGTGCGGCTTCCTCGTAGCGTCCGCGCTGTGCGAGCCAGCGCGCGCTTTCGGGCACGCGGCGGCGAATCGCCCACGCAATCAGCGCACCGCACGCGCCGAACATCACGACCCAGCGCCAGCCGTCGAAACCGAGTGGCGTGCGCGGCACGAACCACCACGCGAGCAGCGCCACCGCTGGCACCGCCGTGTACTGCACGAGATGCACGAAGGCGAAGGCGCGCCCGCGCATGTGTTTGGGCACGAGTTCGCTCACATAGGTGTCGATGGTGACCAGTTCGATCCCCACGCCGATGCCCGCGATCAGACGCCAGAGGTTGATCGCCGGGGCGCTGGTCTGCATCGCCATGACAAACGTGGCCGCCGAATACCAGAGCAGCGAGGCCGTGAACATCGTGCGGCGGCCATAGCGGTCGGCGAGTCTCGTGAAGCAGAAGGTGCCGATAAAGAGGCCCGCGAACGAAGCCGCCACGAAGGCGCCAAGACCCGAAAAGCCGAAGAACGACGCCGTGGTGGTCGAATAAAGCCCGCTTTTGACGAGGCCCGGGCCGACGTAGGCCGTGAAGAACAGATCGTAGAACTCGAACCAGCCGCCCAGCGAGAGCAGCAGCACGAGCGACCAGACCGCGCGCGTGGCCGGCAGTCGGTCGATGCGCGCGTTGATCTGTGCCGCGGAGCTGGGCGCGGCGGCATCGCGAGGCGGCGCGTGGGTCGCGCGTAGCGGCAGACTGGACATGGTGGCGTCTCCTGAGCAGAAGCTGCGGCATGACGTCCGCAGTTCGCGTTGTGTGATGTGTCGTTGCGTTTCGGCGATCGTTCTATCTGGTAGAACGTCGTTCTATAAATCGCAAACGGATGATAACGCGAGGTTTTATCGACACCGACCAGGGGTTTTACGGAGCACCTCACCTGGCAACGCCATCGGCGTGAAGCTCGGCACGCAGTTCGACATGAAGCCCGACATGAAGCCCGCCACGCACCCGCGCGAGCGCGCGCATTCATGTGACGAAGTTTTGGGAACTGCTAAGCTCGGCGTTATGAAGCGTGCGCGACGCTGTGCGGCGTCGATGCGCTTCGCCGGCCGTCATCGCCGTCCGTGCAAAAGTGCATCGATGCAGGGAAGCACGGCGAGACAGGAGAACGAGGGAACGGCGGTCGGATCAAGCGATCTTTCAGTCAGGAGACGATGTGAATAAAAGAGTCTTCCCTGGAGTCAATCGGCGCGCGCTGCCTCGATTTAACGGCACGAAGTTATCGCTTTCGATGGGCGTGGCGCTGCTCGGCGCCGTCACGCTCGCGGGCTGCGCGCATCAGGAAACGTCGGGCGAGCGAGCGCCAGCGCAATCGAACGTGCCTTCGCCGCTCAACGATCTGGGCACCGACAGCACGGAGAACGGCGGCGCGTCGAGCGCGATCGATGCGCACGCAACCGATGCGCTCGATGCAATGGGCACGTATCTGCGCACCTTGCACGCGTTCGAAGTCGATGCCGATTCGGCCACCGACGCCGTGCTCGACAACGGCCAGAACGCCGCGCTGCTGCGCCATACAGTGCTCAAGGTCAAGCGCCCCGACCGTCTGCGCGCCGATATCACCGGCGATGGCAATGTGCGCGGCATCTTTTACGACGGCCGCCGCTTCACGATCTACAACCAGAAAAAGGGCTTTTACGCGCGACGCGATGCGCCGCCCACGCTCGACGGTCTGGTCCACGACCTGGCCGCGAACTGGCACATCGAAACACCGCTCGTCGATCTGTTTTACTGGGGCAACGGCAAATCGGACGATCTGGCGATTACGTCGGCGCAGACGATCGGCGTCGAGAAAGTCGATACGCGCAGTTGCACGCATTACGCCTACCGCCAGCAGGGCGTGGATTGGGAACTGTGGATCGAAGCGGGGCGCCGGCCGCTGCCGTGCAAGATGATCATCACCGATACGACCCAGACTTCGCGCCCGCGCCATGAAGTGACGTATCACTGGCGGCTGAATCCGGTGTTCGCGCCTTCGACGTTCGTGTTCCGGCCGCGTGCCGGCGCGCGCCAGATCGAGCTCCAGCCTGCCGACGCGACGTCGGGACAAACGTCCGATGTGGAGGCTCAATGATGCGCGGCCAGACTACGCAACGTGCAATCGCGGCGGCGCTGACGATGTCGATGGCGCTGGCCTCGGGTGAGGCGCTGGCGTTTCGCGGCATGGCGCGCACGAGCATCCATCCGATGGGCGGGAATTTTGGCGGCGGCGGGATGCATACGCGGCCTGGATTCAACGGCGGCGGCGAGCAGATGCATACGCGCCCAGGCGCCAATGGCGGTGGCGAGCAGTTTCATGGCGGACAACCGGGGCCTGGGCCGCAGCCCCATCCGCCGGGGCCTCAGCCGAATCCGAATCCCAATCCGCATCCGCCAGGGCCGCAACCTGGTCCTGGACCCGCGCCAGCACCGCATCCTCCTGGGCCAGGGCCTGGACCCGGCCCAGGCCCGGGTCCGGGACCGCATCCGCCCGGGCCGCCGCCACCTCCGCCGCCTTACTGGGGCGGCGGCTGGTACGTCGATCCGGTTGCCGCGGCGGTGACGGTCGGCGTGACGGCGGCCGTGGTCGGCTCGATGGTCGCGACGCTGCCGCCATCGTGCACGGCCGTCGTGGTCGGCGGCGCGACTTACGAGCAGTGCGGCGCGACCTGGTATCAGCCGCAGTATGTGGGCACGCAGGTGCAGTACGTCGTCGTGACAGCGCCTCGATAAACGCCGGGGCAGGGAAGCCGGCGGACGCGCGTCCGCCGGTGTAACGCGAGCACGAACAGGCGCCAACAAACGTGATCCGGCAACGATCACACGTCATCGGAATGAAAGCTTCGGACCCGCAGATCTCATAAACCGCAGCGCATCGCGGGGGCTTAAGCAAGCCTTAAGCAAGCGCCGACGAGACTGTCGGTCAGGTCCGAAAATGTATCCGATGTAATGAGAGCGATCTACGCAGATCTGAAACGTGCCCGCATGCGTCCGACGTCGAGTCGGGTCGCCGTGCTGCAGCTGTTTCACGAAAATCCGAACGAACACATGACCGCCGATCAGGTGTTCCGGCGCGTCCCGCCGGACACCGAGCAATGCAGCCTCGCGAGCGTCTACCGCGCGCTGGCGCAGTTGCTGGAGGCCGGGCTGATCACCAATGCGTGGATCGGCGAGCAACGCGTCGTGTATGAACTGAACCGTGGCACGCGCCATTCGCATCTGGTCTGCAACGACTGCGGCACGATCCGCGATATCGACGACAGCGAACTCGAGGCGCAGCACGCGACGATCGCAGCCGCGCGCGAATTCACGTACACGAGCGCGAGTCTGGTGATCTTCGGACGATGCGCGCATTGTGCGGCGGCGATCGAGGCTGGCGCGCGGCGCATTCCGGCGCGAGCCGTTGCGCATCGCATGGAATAAGGTGCGGGAGAAGCAAACCCAGCGCGGTTTGAAGGCGCTGGGACGCAGGGCGAGAGGCGGTTTGACGGCTTCATCGCCGTGTTTTTGTGATTTGACATAACATAAATTATCGAACTTTTATTTGAGGTAGCTAAGCCCTTCTTAGCCACCTCAAATCGCCGCAAATTTACTCCTTCGCGTAATTGAACTCCGGCATCGCCTTCAACGAAGACTTATCCGTCTGCAGCACGATCTGCTTGGCGCTGATCTGCAGATCGTTGAACGGCACGGCAACAAGATGTTTGCCCATGCCCAGAAAGCCGCCCACCGAAAGAATCGCAAACGCGCCGGCATTCGGCGACTCGAGCACGATATCGTCGATTTCGCCGATCTTGTTGCCGTTGTTGTCATACACGTCCGAGCCGACCAGTTTCGACGCTCTAAAACCCGTCCCGGACTGAACCGTTGCCAGGCGTTGCACGGCGATCGATTGCGGCGTGCCCTGGCCATAAGCGAGCGACGAACCGGCCAGGCCCGAAGCCGCGATCATCAGCGCAAACGCGAGCGAACTGGCGCGAGTTTTCATGATGTTTTCCCCCTCGACGATGGTTGTGGATGTTTGTCGTCCGAGCGTTGCCAGACTTCAAACACCCCAGAGCAAGCCACATGCCCGTCGCCGGTCGGACATGCTTTGCGCAACCGCCGTTCCAGCCACGGCACGCGCCTTGCAACCGACATTGGCACTCGCAGGCATCGCATCGTCAGGAGGATGCCTATGCCGCTCGCCTCGCCGCTTGCCTCGTTTGCCGCTATCCACGCGCATCTGCCCACCGAGGAGCCGCTCGATCCGCATCCCAAGCCGCCGCCGCCCTTGCCCGACGGCGACGTCCCTCCGCCTCCGCCGCTTGGCGATCCGCCCTCGGATGCGCCGCCGGAGCGCGCCTGGCATTGAAGCGCAGCGTATGCCTCAAAGTCCACGCCGCGCCACCGGCACGCCCGCGCCGCGTTCGCCCAGCAATTCGCGGCGCGAGCGCGTGAGCAGCAGCATGATCTGGTCGGGGTCGGCGGGTTTGGTGATGTGCCAGTCGAAGCCCGCCGCGACGGTCTTTTTGCGATCTTCTTCCTGTCCCCAGCCCGTTAGCGCCACGACCACCATCTCGGACGAATCGGGCATCGCGCGCAGCGCACGCGCCACGTCGTAACCGCTCAATCCCGGCATGCCGAGATCGAGCAGCACCGTCTGCGGACGAAACACCGCCGCGAGCGCCAGCGCCTCTTCGCCCGCGTGCGCCACGCGCACATCGTGGCCCGAGATCGACAGCAGCAACGCGAGGCTTTCCGCCGCGTCCCGGTTATCGTCGACAACGAGCACGCGGCGCGTGCTGCGCGCCGCGTCACCCGGCTCATCGGCCGCGACGCGCTCGGGCTGTGTCGGCACGACGATCGGCAGAATCACGCGGAATTCGCTGCCCAGATTCGCCCCGGCCGAGCGCGCGTGGATCGTGCCGCCGTGCAGCCGCACAAGCCCCTTCGAGAGCGCGAGGCCGATACCCAGCCCGCCTTCGGTACGCGTCGAGCGCGCGTCGATCTGCGAAAACATCGCGAACAGGCGCTCGTGCGCGTCGGGCGGCAGACCGATGCCGTCGTCCTTCACCGCGAGTTCGACCGAGTCGCCGGACACCGTGATCGTCAGTTCGATATGGCCGCCCGGATCGGTGTATTTCCCGGCGTTATTGAGCAGATTCGATACGACCTGGGCCAGCCGCAGCGCATCGGCGTCGATCAGCACATCGGGCAGCGGCGCATGCACGACAAGCGCGTGACGCTTGCGCTCCAGCAAGGGCCGCGACGCTTCCACGGCGGTCTGGATCACGCCCGCGAGACTCACCACGTCGCGGCGCAGCTCGAGCTTGCCGCAGGTGATGCGCGCGAGGTCGAGCAGATCGTCAAGCAGTCCCGACATATGCGTGACCTGACGGCGGATCACGTCGGTGGCCCACGCCAGCTGCCCGGGCGTGAGCGACGCCGAAGCCAGAATCGCCGCTGCGCTGCGGATCGGCGCAAGCGGGTTGCGCAGTTCGTGCGAGAGCGTGGCGAGAAACGCGTCCTTCTGATGATCGGCTTCTTCTAGCTGCTGACGCACGCGCACATGCGCCGAAATATCGCGGAAATAGCAGACCAGGCCGAACTGATCGTCGGGCAACGGCGTGCGGTGCACTTCCCATTCGTAGCATTCGCTGCCTTCGCGGTCGCGCCGCGCCTCGATGCGCTCGGGCGTGTGATACGGCTGCCCGGTTTCGAGCGTGCGCCGGAAAATATCGACGATTTCCTCGGCGTACGGCGCGTTCCAGACCCGCCGCATCACGGCGCTCACGTCCTCGCCGATCAATTCGGCCGCATCGCCGAAAAACGGCCGCGCGGCCGGATTCACTTCGCGTATGCGCAGGTCGCGATCGACCAGATAGACGCCCAGCGGCGCCTCGTTCATGAGCGTTTCGAATTGCGCGGTGCGCAGACGGATCGATTCCTGGGCGTCCTTGCGCTCGGTCACATCGGTCATCAGCACGGCGGCGCCTTCGGCCGCCGGATAGATGCGCGTCTCGAACCAGCGGCCCGTGTGGAGGCAGCGCGTTTCGAACTGGCGCGCCTCGCGCGCGACCAGCGCGGCTTGCAAGGCTTCGGCAAAACCGTTGGTCGCGGCTTCGGGACAGACATCGACGAGCCGTTGGCCAAGCGCCTGCGTCGCGGTTTTGCCGGCCAGTTCCAGAAAGCGCGGATTCACCAGCGTCAGCCGCGCGTCCTGATCGAGCAGGAAGAACTGATCCTGAATGCTCGAGAGCGCCAGTTCGAGCAGTTGTTCGTTGGCGCGGCGAATCTGCGTGCGTTCGAGCAGCGCGCCCACCCGCGCCGCCAGTTCGCGCGCGGAAAACGGCTTGACGAGATAGTCGTCGGCGCCGGCGTCGAGGCCTTCGAGGCGCGACTCTTCGCCCGCGCGCGCCGACAGCAGGATCACCGGCACGCCGCGCAAGGCCGCATCGCGGCGCACGTCGGCGAGCAGGCCGAAGCCGTCGAGGCGCGGCATCATCACGTCGGAAACGATCAGGTCGGGCCGATGGCGGCGCGCCATCTCCAGCGCCTGCACGCCGTCCGCGGCGAGATCGACCTGATAGGCGCTGGCGAGCAAAGTGCCGACATAGGCGCGCATATCGGCGTTATCGTCGACCAGCAGAATGCGCGAGCCGAAGGTCATCGCGAAACGCCGGTCGCGCAAGCCCGTGAACGCCGCGCTCGCCGCCGGTTCCGCCGGTTCCGCTGGTTCCATGCGCAGGCCGTCGGTTTCGCCGATGGCGGCTTTGTCCGCCGACGCCGCCTGGCCGTCCGCCTTCCCTACGCCTGGCGTGCCCAGCCAGCCTGCGGCCTCCGCCGCAAACGCGGCGGCAAAGTTCGACGCGCCTGGCGTGGCGGCGCGCAGATGCGCCGCATCCAGATGCGCGCTGCCAAGCGGCACGCTCACCGTGAAGCGCGACCCGTGCCCCGGCTCGCTCCACGCCTCGATGCGCCCGCCATGCAGCTTGACCAGTTCGTAGACCAGCGCGAGACCGATGCCCGAGCCTTCCTGCGTGCGCCCTTGCGTGCCCTCTACGCGATGAAAGCGCTCGAACAGGCGCGGCATTTCGTGGGCCGGAATTCCGCTGCCGCTGTCTTCGACCGTGAGCAGCGCATCCGCGCCATGACGCGCGAGACTCACGCCGATGCGCCCGGCCAGCGTGAACTTGAAGGCATTCGAGAGCAGATTCAGGACGATTTTTTCCCACATCTGCCGGTCGACATAGACCGCTTCGTCGAGCCGGCACTGCACGCGAAACGCCAGCCCGCCGCGCTCGATCGCCGACCGGAACGTGCTCGCCACGTCCTGGGTCAGGCGCGCCAGATCGGTCGGCTCGTAGCAGACGTCGATGCGCCCTGCTTCGATCCGCGCGAAATCGAGCAGCGAATTCACGAGGCGCAACAGCCGGTGACCGCTGCGGCGCGCGAGACGCAGCAAGGCCAGTTGCGCGGGATCGTGATTGGCGGCAACGAGATCGTCGAGCGGCGAAAGCATCAGCATGAGCGGCGTGCGCAGTTCGTGGCTGACGTTGGAGAAAAACGTGGTTTTGGCGCGATCGAGCGCGGCCAGTTGCTCGACGCGCCGACGTTCGTTTTCGACCGCGCGCGCCGCTTCGACAATGCTGCCCGCCTGCGCCGAGACCAGTTCGATAAAGCGGCGGTAATCGTCGTCGAATCGCAGCCGCGGGCTCAGACCCGCGACGAGAAAGCCGATACAGCCGTTCGCGTCAGCGGGCGCGGCGGAATCTGCACGACCGGTTGCACGCATCAAGGGCACGACGGCGGCGCGGCTCACCGGCTCGGGCCAGACCGAAGGCGCAGGCAGCAAGCCAGCGAGCGCGTCAGCCTCCAGCGGCGCGCCCGAGCGCGCGGCTTCGGCGAATGCGAGCCCGAGGGTGCCGGCATGCGCACCGTGCAGCGGCACATCAGCGGCGAGATGCGGAGAATCGGCGTGACTGGACGCCGTGCGGTGCGCGAGCGCGCCATCCTCGCCCAGCAGATAGAGCGCGACAAACGGCAGATCGTGCCGGTTGGCGTCGAGCGCGGCGACGATCTCGTCGCACGCACCCGCGACCGACTGCGCGCTGCGCGCCGCGCCCGACAGTTGCGCCACAGACGCAAGGCGACGTTCGGAGAGGATTCGCCGCGTGTCTTCGGTCACGACGCACAGCATGCCTTCGACCGCGCCGTCGTCGCCATGAACCGGGCCGTAGGAAAACGTGTGATACGTCTCTTCCTTGAAACCGTTGCGCTCGAGGAACAGCAGCAGGCTTTCGTCCCAGGTCGCTTCGCCGGTGGTGAGCACGTGCTGGATGCGCGAACCCGCCTCGGCCCACACTTCCGCCCAGACTTCGCGCGCGGGCAAGCCAATGAATTGCTGCTTGCCGCCGAGCGTCGGCCGGTAAGCGTCGTTGCAGAGAAACGTGAGATCGGGCCCGTAGGCGAGCCACATCGCGTAGCGCGAAGCGAGCATCAGGCGCACGACGCTCTTGAGGCTATGCGACCAGTTTGCGTAGGCGCCGAGCGGCGTGCCGGACCAGTCGAAAGCGCCGACGAGCGCGGCCATGCCCACGCCGGCGTCCAGCGGCTGCGTGCGCTGCTGGACGCCCTGCCCGACCGCCGCAATGGCCTCCTCCACGACAGTGCGGATGGCGTGCTGGCGCGCCTCGCTCCCGTCGTCGCGCTCTGCTTCACCGGTCATGAGGTCTCCCGTGGGGGCTGGGTCTGGCTTGCCGCCTGGTATGTCGCCTGGCCTGCTGCTGGGTTTGCCACATCGGTTTGCCGCATGGGTTCGCCGAATGGGTTCGCCACCATCAGTGCCCGTTGCGGACAGTGCCTCATAGCAGCAATTTGCGCGCCTGATGCCGATCCGTTCGAGAGTGCGCCCTGCCCGCGCGCCGTGTCAACGCTCCCGCACCCGCATTCCGAAGACGAATCGCTTGCGGCACATCGCTGCCGACGGGGGCGCCAGGAAGCGCGTCAGCCGCTACAATCGCGCACTGGCTGCGGCTGATTGCCTCAGGTGGGCGATCCGACCCCGCCGCACACCGCCCGCAGTCAAGCACAACACCGAGACAAACCCCGCATCAGTTCAGGCAACGCGTCATGGCCCGCATCGAGCTCCATTTTCCCGAAGACCAGTATTACTACTCGACCCACCTCACCGTGCGCGTCACCGATATCAACTCGGCCAATCACCTCGCGAACGATTCGATGATCTCGATGATTTCGGAGGCCCGCGCGCGCTTCCTGTTCGACGCCGGTATCGAGGACATGAAGGACGCGCACACGAGCATCATCGTCACGGATCTGGCGACCACCTACCGCGCCGAAGCCTATGCGCGCGACCAGTTGTGCTTCGAAGTCGGCATCATGGATTTCAACAAATACGGCGGCGACATCATTTTTCGCATCACGCGCCCCACGGACGGCGCGCTGATCGCGATGGCGAAATCGGGCTTCGTGTTTTTCGACTACGAGGCAAAGAAGGTCGTGCCGATGCCGAAGGCGTTCCGCGCGAAATTCCCCGAGGTCAATACGTTGGCCTGAGCGCTGGCTGGAACGCTGGCCTGAGCGCCAGCGTCATGCGTTTTCAGCGCGGCTGAAACGCAATCAGGGCCATGCCGGCGAGCGTGAACGCGATGCCGGCCCAATCCCACGGGCTCGGGCGGATCGCTTCAACGCCCCACAGCCAGAGAATCGCCACGAACACGTAGACGCCGCCATACGCGGCATACGTGCGACCGGCCGCGCTCGGGTGCAGCGTCAGCAGCCAGGCGAACAGCGCGAGCGATGCGGCCGCGGGCACCAACAACCAGACGCTCGCGCCTTCGCGCAGCCAGCGATACGGCAGATAGCAACCGACGATCTCGGCGAGCGCGGTGGCGACAAAGAGCAGAAACGTCTTCATGGGCGAGGTTCGATCCAGGGGCGCTCATGGTAACGCAGGCCATCGTTACACGTAAAAATCATCATCTATTGCGCATGGGATTTTTCACTCGCCGCAATCTGGAAGGCAGATTTTCTGTATTGCGGATGATTAAATGGTGAGCGTCGTTATTCATGTTTCAAAGCGACAAAATGAATAAATCCGGTTCCATTGCGTCGAATTACGTAAACGATTGCGAAGAATATCAACCTGCGTGTTGTCACTCACGCTGAATTCCTTTGCCCAACGTATGTTTTCGCTGTTATTTCCCGGCGGCAAAAAATCGCACTTCATCAATGCGATATTGCATTTATCGGTAAATGACAAATAATCGATTGGCGCAGTGCGCGCCTTGAATATCGATTATCGAAATATCAAAGGAAAAATCATGCGACACGCCGTTTATGCCCGCTATTTCGCCACGCTGTTATTCCTCGTTTCCGCGTTAATTCCCCCCGCCGCTTTCGCCGCCGATACCGCCTTGCCGCGCGTCGCCGTGCTCGCCACCGGCGGCACCATCGCCGGTCAGGCCGATGCGCGCGCGGCCAACGCCTACAACGCGGGCGCAGTGGGCGCCCAGCAACTCGTGCAGGCCGTGCCCGGCATCGAAAAACTCGCGCAACTGAGCACCGAACAGGTCGCCTCGATTGGCTCGCAGGACATGAACGACAAGGTCTGGTTCGCGCTGGCGCGGCGCATCCAGCAGATATTCGATCGCAACGAGGCCGATGCCGTCGTCATCACCCACGGCACGGACACGCTCGAAGAAACCGCCTTCTTCCTCGACAACGTACTGCACACCGACAAACCCGTCGTGCTGGTCGGCTCGATGCGGCCGTCCACGGCCACCAGCGCCGACGGCCCGAGCAATCTCTACGAAGCGGTGGAAGTGGCGGCGAGTCCTTCCGCGCGCGGGCGCGGCGTGATGGTCGTGCTCAACGACACGATCCAGTCGGCACGGGCGACGACCAAAACCAACACCACGAGCGTGCAGACCTTCGTGTCGCCCAACAGCGGGCCGATCGGTTATGTCGATCCGGCGAGCGTGCGCTTTCTCGCGCCGGCGTTCCAGCCAGATAGCCACAAGTACACCCTGCCCTCGGGCGAAGCGCTGCCGCGCGTTGCCATCGTCTACTCGCACGCGAATATGGACGGCGTGGAGATCGACAGCGCGATCGCCAGCAAGGCAAAGGGCATCGTGCTCGCGGGCGTCGGCGACGGCAATACGTCGAAGACGGCGCTGGATGCGCTCGAACGGGCCGCGAAACAGGGCATCGTCGTGGTGCGCGCGTCGCGCGTGGGATCGGGCTTCGTGAATCGCAATGTCGAGGTCAACGACGACCAGAACGGTTTCGTCGTTTCGCTCGATCTCAATGCGCAGAAGGCGCGCATTCTCACGCAACTGCTGATCGCGAACGGCATCACAGCGCCTGCGCAGGTGCAAAAGGCGTTCGCCGCGACCTGGTGATCGCGCGCGCGAAAAAACGGGCGGCATCGCGCCGCCCGCTCACATCGAAGGCTTGATCAGGGACGCTCGCCGCGCGCCAGACGCGTTTCGATTTCCGTAACCACAGGCAGCAGATCGGCCACGCTGTCGATCACGTAATGCGCGCCCGCCGCACGCAGACGCTCGACCGCCGCGGCACGGCGCAGCGCGAATTCGTCGGGCGCGAGCGCGTGCACTTCGTCCTCGGTCATGCCGAAGGCGTTGCCGCTCACCGCCACGCCCACGGCCCACGTGCCGCCGTTCAGACCTTCTTCGATGCCGACTTCGGTGTCGTCCACCTTGATCGCATCGCGTGCGAGCCACACGCCCAGCTGCGGCAGCGTGCGATAGATCATGTACGGCGACGGACGGCCTTCCGGCGTGTCGCCCGTGCAGACGATGCTGTCCGCCTCGAAGCCTTGCGCAGCCGCGCCCGGCACGATCTGATCGATGATTTCGCGCGTATAGCCCGTGGTGGAGCCGATGCGCACGCCATCGGCGCGCAGTTGCTTCGTCACGGCCGCGACGCCCGGAATCACGTCGCTGTACTGGGCGGCCACGGCGACGTTCTTCGGCACGAAGACGTCATAAACCGCGTCGATATCGGCTTCGCCCGGCAGATGGCCGTGGCGCGCCTGCCAGGCTTGGGCCACGCGCGGCAACGCCATCAGCGCGGCAATATGCGGACGCTTGGCCATGCCCATCGGACCGCGTGCCTCGTCGATCGTGATCGGCACGCCGAACTGCTCGAAGGTTTCGACGAAAGCGCCCATCGGCGCGCGCGAACCGTAGTCCACCACCGTGCCGGCCCAGTCGAAAATCACTGCCTTGACGTGTTTCATTTCCCTTTGTCCTTCGAATGACGCTACGTGTATCGATCAATCAGGCTGCCAGCGCCTCGCGGGCGTCCAGCGAAGCGTGTTCCGGCGCGCCGTCGGGCACGCCCAGGGTGCGCAGGGCCGTGCCGCAGGCTTCGACCACGCGGCGCATCACCGCTTCGTCGAGCGCGCCGATACAGCCGATGCGGAAGCTTTCGACGTTCGTGAGCTTGCCCGGATAGATGATGAAACCCTGCTCTTTCATCAGCTCGTAAAAGCGCGTGAAACTGAAGTTCGCATGCGCAGGCGAAAAGAACGTGACAATGATCGGCGAGCGCCAGTTTTGCGTGAGCAGCGGCTCGAAACCGAGCGCCTGCATGCCCGCCACCATCACATCGCGATTGCGCGTGTAGCGCGCGAGCCGCCCCGGCTGGCCGCCCTGTTCCGCATAGAGGCGCAACGCTTCGAGAAAGGCCGCCACGGCATGCGTCGGCGGCGTGAAGCGCCACTGGCCGGTGCGGTTCATCACGTCCCATTGATCGTGCAAATCGAGCGCGAGCGAGTGACTGACGCCCTTGGCCGCTTCCAGCGCGCTTTTCTTCGCGATCACGAAACCGAAGCCCGGCACGCCCTCGATACATTTATTCGCCGACGAAACGAACGCCTCGCACGGCAGCGTGCGCATATCGAGCGGCACGGCGCCGAACGCGCTCATCGAATCGATCAGCAGACGGCGGCCATGACGCGCGACCAGTTCGGCGATTTCCTCGACCGGATTGAGAATGCCCGAACTGGTTTCGCAATGAACGACCACGACATGCGTGATATCCGCGTGTTCGACGAGCAGTCGCTCCACATCGGCGGCGCGCGGCGGCAGGTAGTCGCCGGTGTCGTGCACCGTATGGCGGCGCCCCAGATAGCGCAGCGTGGTCGCGATGCGCTTGCCGTACGCGCCGTTGGCCAGCACCAGCACATGGCCGTCGCGCGGCACGAAGCTGCCGAGCATCGCTTCGACGCAGTAGCTGCCGCTGCCCTGCAAGGGCACGCAGTCGTAATCGAGATCCGTGGCGCCGGCGATCTCCAGCAACGCGGCGCGCAGGCGCGCGGTCATGGCGCGGAAATCGGTGTCCCACGATCCCCAGTCGCGCTGCATGGCGGCCTTGGTCGAAGCGGCCGTGGTCAGCGGGCCGGGGGTCAGCAGGTAAGGATCTGCGGCGGTGGTCATGCGGGCTGCTCCAGTCGGTGTTCAGCGTGATGGCGCTACGGTACTGGAACGGTGAGCATCGGTAAAATCGATATAATCGATGTCGATATCAGTAAAACTTATAGCAACGTAGAGGTCAGCCGCCATGCAATACGCGCAGCTTCGCGCCTTCCACGCCGTCGCCGAACACGGCGGCTTTTCGCGCGCCGCACAGGCGCTTTCGCTGACCCAGCCCGCCGTGTCCGACCACGTGCGGCGGCTGGAAGCCGATTTCGGCGTGAAGCTGTTCGAGCGCGCGCCGCGCGGCGTCGAGCTGACCGAACTCGGCCGCAGGCTCTATGCGGTGACGCGGCAGATGGTGGGCTGCGAGCGCGACGCGCGGCGGCTGCTGGAATCGGCGGGCGCGCTGGAATCGGGCGAACTGGCGCTGGTCGCCGATGCGCCCGATCTGGCGATCAAACTCGTCGGCGCGTTCCGGCGCCGTTTTCCGGGCGTGGTGGTGAAGCTCGGCATTGCGAACGCGACCGAATGTATGCGGCGCGTGCTGTCGAGCGAAGTCGACGCGGCGATTACCGCCGCGCATCAGGTGCATAGCCGCCTGCAGACGCGCGTGCTACGCGAGGAGCCGCTCGTGGCGGTCGTGCCCGCCGACAGCCCGGCCGCGAAAAAGCGCCGCATGACCTACGAGGAACTGGTGCGCGAACCGATGATCTTCCGCGAGGCGCACTCGGTCACGCAGCAACTGCTCGAAGCCGAACTGGTGCGCAAGGGGCTGCAGGTGCAGCCGGTGCTTTACGTGGATGGCCGCGAGGCGCTGCAGACCGCCATCGCGCAAGGCGTGGGCGCGGGCGTGATCGCGGGCGCGGAATTCGGCGAATCGCGGCGCATTCGCGCGATTCCGCTCGTGGATTGCCAGGTGCGTATGGTGGAGTCGCTCACGCGTCTGGCCGATTCCTCATCGTCCAATCTGCTCGACGCGCTGTTCGCGACGCCGCTCGACTAGGCGCTGCGCTCACGACACGACGCTCAGGACACGACAATATCCGCGCCCACTTCATGCAGCAGGTCGCGCAGCGTCTCCGCCTGATCCATACGCGCGCCGCGCCGCAGGTGAATGCGCAGCGCGTGACCCGCAATGCCGTCGATGGGCCGCGCGAGCCGCAGCTCCAGGGCGAGGCCAAGGCCTTCGGGGGCATCGGCTTCGGCGGGTTCGACCACACGCGGCGAAAAACAGGCGGTTTCGGACATGGCATGGACCTCGTCGGTAAAAGGCACGGTGCCATGCTAACCACGCGCGCGGGCCGCGCCAAACGAGAAATCCGCGTATGCAAATGAGTGCGCGGCGGGAGACCTTTGCGCCCGTCGGGCTATGCAGCACGCCTGAACGACATTCATTCCTGGCTCGGGTTTTGAGCGCGGTTTTTATCGCGTATTTTCCCGCCGAGTGTGCGCCGGGTTCAGCCCGTGCGTGGCACACTGGACACCTCTCTTCTTCGCTGCCGAGCGCCGGAAAATCGCTTCCGGGTCGACACTACGCGCCATGAATCGCCCATTCACCGATCGCCGCGAGGCGGGGCGTCAACTCGCCGCGCAACTCGTCGCGCCTTATGGCGGGCGGCGCGATGTGGTCGTGCTCGCATTGCCGCGCGGCGGCGTGCCGGTCGCGTTTGACGTGGCGCAAGCGCTGGGCGCGCCGCTCGACGTCTTGCCCGTGTGCAAGCTCGGCGTGCCGTGGCAACCCGAACTGGCGATGGGCGCCCTCTCCTCGAACGGCGCGCAATACGTGGACGAAGCGCTGATCCGCGAAGCCGGCGTGAGCGAGGCGCAATTGCAGAGCGCGCTGGCGCTCGCGCGCATCGAACTGGGGCGGCGCGAGGCGCGTTATCGCGGCGAGCGCGCGGCCGTGCCGGTAGCGGGCTGCGTGGCGCTGCTCATCGACGACGGCATGGCCACCGGCGCGTCGCTCAAGGCCGCTGCGCTGGCGCTGGCCTCGCTTGGACCCGCGCGCATCGTGGCCGCGCTGCCGGTTGCGCCTGCGGGCGCACGCGCGCGGCTGGACGGCACCGTCGACGATTTCGTCTGCGTGCAGACGCCCGCGTCGTTCATGAGCGTGGGCCAGTTCTACGCCGATTTCACTCAGGTCGATGACGAAACCGTGCGCGATCTGCTCGATCGCGCCGCGGCCGGCTCGTCAGACGAATCGCATTAGACGCGACCGCTCGACCTCGATCGTTGTGCGGGCATCGGCATTCAACGCACCGGGCTTGCCGCGTGTTCGCCCACCACGGTTTGCCACGGCCGCACGCGCCATGCTTTCACGAGCCCGGCCTGCACATAGGGATCGGCGTGCGCGAAGGCTTCGGCGGCGGCCGGGCTGTCTCCCTGGAACAGCAGCAGCGCATTGTCGACGGGATCGGCGATCGCGCCTGCGAGCAGCAATTCGCCGCGCTCCGCCGCCGCCCACGCGAGCGCGAGATGCGCGTGGCGATGTTCGGCGCGCCGGTCGAGGTAATCGTCGGCGAGTTCGTACATCAAGAGGTAATGCATGGCCTGTCTCCTTGTGCGTGCGATGCAGATAGATCGCATTGTGCCGTAGCGCACGTCAACCGAAGCGTGCGCCGGTCCGTTTTCAGGTTGGCTTTGCCATAATGGTTGCGGCGATGGGCAAGGATGTGACGAACCAGCGGCCTGCGCGCACGACTACCGACAATGTCGATATCCCATGGGAGTGAACGATGAAGATCCAATCCGTCATTGCTGCAATCGTGCTGGGCGGCGTGTTCGCCGCACCGGCGTTCGCACAGACCGCTGCTCCGGCCGCCGCTTCGGGCGCTGCCATGAATAGCCAGCAGTCGAAAATGAAGACCTGCAACACGCAGGCCGCCGACAAGAAAGGCGACGACCGCAAGGCCTTCATGAAGCAATGTCTGTCGGCAAGCGGCGCGGCCCCGGCCACCAAGATGACGCAACAGGAACGCATGAAGTCCTGCAACACGCAAGCCGCCGACAAGAAAGGCGACGACCGTAAAGCCTTCATGAAGACCTGCCTCTCGACCAAGAGCTGATTCGATGCCATCGGCATCCGCCAGGGATTCCTGATCAACCTGGCGAAGCATCGCGCAGTGCATCGGCAAACGACGCGCCCCGGCATTTTGCTGCGGCGCGTCGTTTTTTATGGTGTGGTTCGTGCAACGCGAACCGCCAGGACCTCGCGCCGGCGCGCCATTTTTCTCCTATGATGGCTCCAGCGGCCCCTTCCCTTATACGAAAACGTCTATCGCCATCGGGCCGACCTACACAGGCTGATCCTGCTTGATGCCATCGGCATCGAACGGAGGCGCAGATGGCATGGAGACACAAGAATCGCTGGTTTCGCCGCTGGATGCTGGTGATGGTGTTCTGGCTCGTGCCGGTGATGATCGTCGCGGTGCGCGAGATCCAGGAGGAAATGGCCTATAACCGCGCGGATCTGCAGCGCGCGCTCACCTCGTGGACCTTCACCGACGCCGAACGCAACGCCGGCGCCCCGCTGCACTGCCAGGGCACGCCCGGGAGCGCGGGCGCCTCGGCTTGCCCGCAGGCCGTGCTGGCCGAAAACGCCGCCGTCTGGCAAACCGCTCGCGACGAATACGCGCAACGCCGCATGACGCTCGTGCGCTATCTCTGGCATGCGTTTGTCGGTTACTGGGTCGTGCCGGCCGTCGGGCTGCTCGTGTTCGGCATCGTGATCGGCGCGATTCGCCGCGCGCTACGGCGCCCGCCGGCCGCCAAAATCGTGCCGGAACCCTGATTTTCCCCGCTCTCGTTTGCTTTCCTCCACCCCGCCAGGCCTTGCTGGTGGCGGCGCGCGGCCGCTGCGCGATTTCCGTGCCCGCTCCGAATGGTCATTTGAAAGCCTGTGCTATAACGACGAGGCTGATTCGTCATCGGCAGCGCCGCGGCGGTTCGGCTTTCCGGAAAACAGAACGGAGAACAACATGCAAGGACGTCGCTTCATCCTGAGAGCATCGGTTGCCATCGCACTCGCCAGTGCGGCTCTCGCAGGCTGCTCGACCACCGGCAGCACGCCACCCACCGATCAAACCAACGACGCGCGCCGCCAGTCGATCGACGCCAGCGTCGACGGCACGATGTCGCGCCTGTTCCAGACCGTGCCGGGCGCGCGCGAGCTGGTCGGCAAGGCGCGTGGCGTGCTGGTGTTCCCGCAGGTGATTCAGGCCGGTATCGGCATCGGTGGCGAGCACGGCGACGGCGCGTTGCGCGTCGGCGGCAGCACGGTGGGCTACTACAGCACGACGGGCGCGTCGGTGGGCGCGACGCTCGGCATGCAGTCGAAAGCCGTGGTGTATCTGTTCATGACCGAAGACGCGCTCGAGCGGCTGCGGACCTCGGAAGGCTGGTCGGTGGGCGGCGACGCCTCGGTGGCCGCCGTCAAGGTGGGCGCCAACGGCAAGATCGACACCACCACCGCCGTCAAACCCGTCGAAGTCTTCGTGCTGACCAACAGCGGGTTGATCGGCGATCTGTCGCTCGGCACCACCAAGATCACGCAACTGAAGCTGTAACGCGCTGCGGATCGACGTCCGCGCTCAGGTCGCGGACGTATCGATCACCTTGAAACGCGAACGCCGGTTCGCGCGAATCACCGCCTGATACGCCTCCACATACTGCTGCGCCATGCGATGCGAGGTGAAGCGTTCCTCGAAGCGGCGGCGCACACCGTCACGCGGCACGCGCGCGAGACGATTGATGGCGGCCACCGCGCCAATCTCGTCTTCGACGATAAAACCCGATACGCCGTCGTCCACCACTTCCGGCACCGCGCCGCGATTGAAGGCGATCACCGGCGTGCCGCAGGCCATCGCCTCGATCATCACCAGACCGAACGGCTCCGGCCAGTCGATCGGGAACAGCAGCGCATGGGCGCCCGAAAGAAACTCGGCTTTCTGGCTGTCGTTGATCTCGCCGACGAAATCGACGTTCGGCAATGCGAACAGCGGCTTGATCTCGCGCTCGAAATACTCGCGGTCGGCTTCGTCGACCTTGGCGGCGATGCGGATCGGCAGGCCGCAACGCTGGGCAATGCGGATCGCCGTATCGACGCGCTTTTCCGGCGAAATGCGCCCGAGAAACGCCAGATAGCGCTGCTCGACCGGCTGCGGCGTGTAGAGATTTTCGGGCAGGCCGTGATAGACCGTGCGCAGCCATTTGGCCTGCGGGATCGGCTGGCGCTGCGAGTTGGAGATCGAGATGACCGGCGCGGTGTTGAAGGTGTCGAACACCGGCTGCTGCTCGGGCAGATCCAGACGGCCATGCAGCGTGGTCACGAACGGCGTTTCCTGGCGCTTGAACACCGAAAACGAGTAGTAGTCCATATGGAAGTGCAGCACGTCGAACTGATCGGCCTGGCGGCGCACCAGTTCCATCAGCAGCATGTGCGGCGCCACGCGGTCGCGAATCGCGGGATCGAGACGCAGCGCGCGCGGCCAGACCGGTTCGAGCTTCGCGCTCGTGACGGAATCGCCGCTGGCGAACAGCGTCACGTCATGGCCGAGCTCGACCAGCGCCTCGGTGATGTACGACACGGCGCGTTCCGTGCCGCCATAGAGCTTGGGCGGGACCGATTCGGTCAGCGGAGCGATCTGCGCAATTCTCATCGGGGTGTCTCCAGTGTTCGGCAGCGATGCCTGGGCCCATCGGGTCAAGCAAACGGGTAACGCATGGGTAACACGTGAGTGACGCACATTGCGCGCCCGTTGCCTCGGGAACCTCGTGAGGCATTGTAAGCGAGGTGTCACAAAGCGCACACGCAGCGGGCGTTCCGGGGACCGAACGCGCCCGCTTTTGCTGGCGTACCAGCGATCCATTATTCGGCAATCGACGCCGCCTCGCCCCCGCTCTTGCAATTTTTCATACTGATTTACATGCGGATACAACGGCGCCCGGGCGAGCCATGCTCAGCGCGTCGGCCACTTCCATGCGGGCACGTCGAGGGAATCGGGATCGGCAAAGCTGGTGGCGCCCAGACGCCGCTCCAGCACGATCGACTGGCTGCCCGCTTCGCGCTCCAGCGCCGCCACGAGCCGCGCCGCGTGCGAGACGACCAGCACCTGCGATTGCGTCGACGCCCGCGCAATCAGGCGCGCGAGCGACGGCAGCAGATCGGGATGCAGGCTGGTTTCCGGCTCGTCGAGCACCAGCAGCGCGGGCGGACGCGGGCTCAGCAGCGCCGCTGCAAGCAGCAGATAGCGCAGCGTGCCGTCGGAAAGCTCCGCGCCGCGCAAGGGCCGCAACAGCCCTTCCTGGCGCAGCGCCACTTCGAACCGCCCTTCGTGATTGACGATCTCGACGCGCGCGCCCGGAAACGCATCGCCGATGGCGTTATCGAGCGCCGCGCCATCGCCGATCTCGCGGATCGTCTGCAAGGCCGCCGCCAGATTCGCGCCATCGTCGGCGAGTACGGGGGAATGCGTGCCGATCTGCACCTGGCGCGCGCTCGCGTGCTGGTCGGTGCGGAAGTGGTCGTAGAAGCGCCACGAGCGGATCTGCTCGCGCACCGCGATCATCTCGGGCGCGCTGCGCGGGTCGGCGTACTCGGTCATCATGCTGTCGAAACTCGCCACCGGCTGCGCGAGCGTGGACCATTCGCCGCGCCGGCCGTCTTCATCGTCGCGGATGCGGATCATCGGCCCCTGGCGATCCACCAGCAGCGCGGACGGACGCAGCACCGGCCCGCTCCAGATGCACTCGCGCTTGATGACCGGATCGAGCGAAAACTGCGAGGTGGACGCGGGCGGCGGCAAGCCCAGATCGATCGCGTAACCAAAGGTCTCGCCCGCAAAGCCGAGCTTGAGACTCACCGCGTCCTTGCGCACCGTGCCCTGCACTGCGTGCTCGCCCGCGGTCACGGCGCGCGAAAAGCGCTCGGGACCCGCCCAGAGCGTCGATTGCAGCCCGCCTTCGCGCGCCAGCGACGGAATCACGCCACCGCGCGCCGTGAGCGCGAGCAGACGCAGCGCGCGATAGAGATTGGATTTGCCGCTGCCGTTCGGACCGGTAATCACGTTGAGCGGTCCAAGCGGCACGATAAGCTCGCGCAGCGAGCGGTAATTGGCGATGGCGAGCGTGGTGAGCATGAGGCGTAGACGACGTGAATGACGGGCGGCGCGCTGGCCGAAGATCAACGCCGGATCATACGCAATCCTCTACGCCTCATCGCGCAAGCTGCGTCAACGCGGCTGCGGCACGCTCGCCAGATCGCGCAAGAAACGGTCGCGCCACACGCCCAGATCGTTGCGGCGCAGCGCCGCCATATTGGTTTCGTGGCGCTCCCGGCGCTCGGCGAGCGGCATCGCCAACGCGCGCTCCAGCGCTTCGGACATGCCCGTCGCGTCGTGCGGATTCACCAGCAGCGCGCCGCTCAGCTCCGCCGCCGCGCCCGCGAAAATCGACAGCACCAGCACGCCGGGATCGTCGGGATTCTGTGCGGCCACGTATTCCTTCGCGACCAGATTCATGCCGTCGTGCAGCGGCGTGACATAGCCGATCTGCGATTCGCGAAACAGCGACATCAGCTTCCAGCGGTCGTACTGCTGGCTCAGATAGCGGATCGGCGTGTAATCGAGGCCCGAATAGCGGCCATTGATGCGCCCGGCCTCGCGCTCCAGTTCCTCGCGGATCACCTTGTAGCTGGCCACATCCGAGCGCGTTGGCGGCGCGATCTGCACGAGCGTGACCTTGCCGCGCCATTCGGGCGAATGTTCGAGCAACTGTTCGAACGCGTGAAAGCGCTCGACCAGCCCCTTCGAATAATCGAGCCGATCCACGCTCATAATGAGCTTGCGCCCTTCGAGGCTCTGCTTGAGATCGAGCACATGCTGGCGGCTTTCGTAGCGCGCGGCCTGTTCGGCGATTTCGTCGGGAAACACGCCGATGCGATACACGCCCGTGCGCAGCTTGCGCCCGTAGGCTTCGATTTCGCCTTCGTGCTCGCCCTGCCGGCCCTTCTCGCCCGTCTTCTCGCCCGTCTTCTCACCCAGTTCGCGCACGACGCCGCGCGCCTCGCGCGCCATGTAGTCGTGAAACGCCTGCTGGTCGTTGCGGGTCTGGAAACCGAGCAGGTCGTAACAGCACAGCGATTTGACGAGTTCGTCGTGCGGCGGAATCGTCTGCAGCACCTGCGGCGACGGAAACGGAATATGCAGAAAGAAGCCGATGCGGTTGCGCAGGCCTTCCGAACGCAGCGCCTCCGCGAACGGAATCAGATGGTAGTCGTGGACCCAGATGATGTCGTCGGGCTCGATCAGCTTCATCAGCTTGTGGGCGAGCCACGCATTGACGCGTCGATAACCGGCGTATTCGTCGCGCTCGTAACGCGCCAGGTCGTTGCGATAGTGGAACACCGGCCAGAGCGTCGCGTTCGAAAACCCGCGGTAGTACTGGTCGTAATCCTTTTTCGTGAGGCCGACCGTCGCGAACGTCACCGCGCCTTCCTGCACGAGCGTGGGGCCGGCGTTGGCGACCGTCTCGCTCACCACATCGCCGCTCCAGCCGAACCACACCCCGCCCGCGTCCTTGAGCGCGCCGAACACGCCAACCGCCAGGCCGCCCGCCGAGCCTTTGGTTTCCGTGGGCGTCGCCACGCGGTTCGAGACGACTATCAGTCTGGCCATCGTTGCGCTCCTTCTTCTTTCATCTGCATGCTTCCTCTGTCTCTGTTATAGGTTCTGGGCGCGCACGGTGGGCAATCAACGTCCTGGGCGGTCCTCCAGCAAGGCTTCGGCTTCGCTCTCTTCGTGCTCGCTGCCTGCGCGCGTGCTGCTGCCCGCCACCGGGTCCGCCGCGGTATGCGCGGCGGTGCTCGAGGCCGGCGCAGCAGCCGGACGCCACGGCGGCATCGGACGCTGCGCGCCGCCCGCCTGAGCGCTCGTGCCGCCTGCGCCGAACCCATCGAACCCGCCGCCTTCGAGTTGCGCCGCGACCTCGGCGCGCGACTTCGGCAAGTACTCGGGATAGCGCGCGTTGACGAAATCGAGCAGCCCTTCGCGCACCCGGCAACGCAGATCCCAGTTCAGCCCCGAGTCCTGCGAGCTCACCAGCACGCGCAACTGCATCGCGCGCTCGTTCGCGTCCGTGACCTGCAGCACCTGCACGCGCTTGTCCCACTCCGGCGCATGCTCGACGATGCGCGCCAGTTCTTCGCGCAGCGGCGCGAGCGGCATGCGGTAATCGAGCCACAAAAACACCGTGCCGATGATCTGCGAACTGCTGCGCGTCCAGTTGGTGAACGGATTCTCGATAAACCACTGCAGCGGCACGATCAGCCGCCGCTGGTCCCAGATGCGCACCGACACATACGTGCCGGTGATTTCCTCGATCCGCCCCCACTCGCCCTGAATCACGACCACATCGTCGATACGGATCGGCTGCGAAATCGCAATCTGCAAACCCGCAATCAGATTGCCTAGCACGGGGCGTGCCGCGATACCGGCGACCAGACCGGCCACGCCCGCCGAGGCCAGCAGACTCGCCCCGATCTGCCGCACGCTCGGAAAGGTCATGAGCGCGGCGCCCACGCCCAGAATGACGATGAGGACCATCACCGTGCGCGCCAGCACACGCGCCTGCGTGTGGATACGGCGCGCTTCGAGGTTATCGGCGATATCGAGCGGATGCGCGGCGATGATGGCCTCGCCGATCGCCGCCGCGCAGCGCACCGAAAGCCACGTGATCGCGCCCACCAGCGCGAACGCGCACAGCTCGCGCAAGGTGCCGATAAAACGCAGCGTGTCGGGCGCCTGCCACCAGACGAACTCCAGCGCCATCACGGCCAGCAGCACGCGCGCGGGCTGATGGACATAGCGCACGCACACGCTCGCATGCGGATACGGCCGCGCGATCCTGCGCACCACGCGCGCGCCGATCCAGTGGATGCTCAGCGCAATCAAGAGCGCCAGCGCGCTGACGATCAGCGTGCCGGGCCAGGTTTGTAGTGGCGCGTCGGCGGCATCGGCCAGACGCGCGCTGAAGACGGAAAGGGAATCGAAGTTGGGCATCGGCGGCCAGTTCCTCCTGAACGTGACGGAATCGATGAAAACGAGGAAAAGATCGGAGCGGACGCGGCAGCGAAGTACGGCAATGCGCGTCAAAAAACGCCAAAGATTGCGGTGAACGCTATGGAAACAGCAGGCGCGAGGTCGTAAAAAACGTCCCGCAGGTGAATCGACTGAGGATTTCGCCGTTGGTTCAACGGCAGGTTCGAGTGCGGATAAAAGCGGCTGCACGGTCGTGCGTACAGCCGCCTGGACGCTCCAGCAGAGCATCCGAAGCGCGGACGGAAAGCCCGTCCGGCTCAAGACATGCGTTCAGCCAGTCAGATCAACTAGCGAGATT
Organism: Paraburkholderia sp. Ac-20340; assembly: GCF_017104965.1. Lineage (GTDB taxonomy): Bacteria > Pseudomonadota > Gammaproteobacteria > Burkholderiales > Burkholderiaceae > Paraburkholderia. Next base: position 130,253 of record NZ_JAAGPR010000003.1, on the reverse strand, counting down.
AACTAGCGAGATCAACTTCCCGTCTTGCAGGGAAACGCCTTCCCCAGACCCAGCGAAATCGCCGTGCTGGCGTTGTAGCCGGCCACGTTCGGGTTATCGGCGATGTATTTGCGCACGGCGTCGGTCAGTTGCGCCGAGCGCGCGTCCGCCGGCAGGCAGAAGTACTGGCCAACCCGCGGCCCGGTCGTGCCGCCGATTGCGTCGATGGTGTTGAAGATGCCGTCGGCGGCCCCTTCGATATAGGCCGCGCAGGCGCTACGCGAGGCCACGTCGGTCTTCGAGCAAAGGCGGTTGAGGTCGCTGGCGGTGAATGCGAAAGCCGAGAGCGGCAACATGAGCGCGCCGGCGCAGAACAGAGCCCGCAGCATGGTTCTCCTTGAATCGTCGTGTGGGGCGGCGCCCCCGCGCCGCTCGCCGCCCGCTGGTGCGAGCCGTTGGAGGCGTCGTCAGCAAGGGGCAATCCCGCTATTGTGCACTGTTTTCCGGGACAGCCGTGCGGCGCGCTGCGCGCGGCGCCATCTGCGCCGTCAAACGCGGGCTGCGAGCCTGGGCTCGAGCCCGTCCTGCGTGGTGATAATGAGCCGAATTATTGCGCGGCCTGACCCATGCGCGCCGACAGATCCTTGATCGCATCCGGCGCCTTGTACTGCTTGGCGAAATCGAGCGCGTTCATGCCGATCTGGTTCTTGGTCTGCAGATTCGCGCCATGGTCGAGCAGCAGCTTCGCGGTGGTCATATGGTCGCCGCGCGCGGCCATCATCAGCGGCGTGGTGCCGTTGGGCGACGGCGCGTTCACATCGGCCGAATAGCCGATCAGCAGCTTCGCCACGTCGTCGTTGCCGTTTGCAGCGGCGTAATGCAGCGGCGTCCAGCCCGGTTTATTGACGTTCGCGCCCTTGGTGATGAGCAGCTTGACGAGATCGACGTCGCCGTTGAGCGAGGCCAGCATCAGCGCGTTTTCGCCGGCCTTGTCTTCGATATTGATCTTGGTGTTCGGATTGTCGAGCAGCAGCGCGGCAACCTTGTCCGACTTTTCGCGCGCAGCCAGCACGAGCAGCGGCATGCCCTGGTCGTCGGTGGCGTTCGGGTCCTGGCCGTTGGCGATGTCCTTGGCGACGCCCTTGTCGTCGTCGAACTTCACGCCCTTCACGAGCGAGTCGATCGGCGCGGCATAGGCCGGCGCGCTCGCGAAGAAGGCGGCACCCATGCCGATGGCGAGCGCGGCAGCGAGGCTGCGCAGGCCGGCGGCGCGCGGTGCGGACGTGGCGTGGACGGTGGACGTCAGCGAATTCAGGTTCATGTCAGGCCTTTACGTTATTCGATATCTGATTGATAACAAACGAAATACAAGCAACATTGCCGGCACGCGGGCCGCTGCGGTCCCGTTTCAGACCGGAGCCGGAATCTTGAACAGCCGGAAAAAATTCTGCGTGGTAGCAGCGCCGAGTTCGGCGTCCGGCAATCCGCGTTGCTGGGCAATGTATCTTCCGACATGGCTTACGTACGCAGGTTCATTCGGTTTGCCGCGATACGGCACCGGCGCCAGATACGGCGAGTCCGTTTCGATCAGCAAACGCTCGATCGGCACGCGGCGCGCCACGTCCTGCACCTCGGTCGCGCTCTTGAACGTCACGATACCCGACAGCGAAATGTAAAAATTCTGGGCGATTGCGCGTTCGGCGATGGCCCACGGTTCCGTGAAGCAGTGCATCACGCCGCCTGGCACGCCCGCCTGCTCTTCTTCCATGATCCGCAGCGTGTCGTCGGAAGACGCGCGCGTGTGGATGATCAGCGGCTTGCCGGTCGCGTGCGCCGCGCGGATGTGATTGCGAAAACGCTCGCGCTGCCATTCCATATCGTCGATGGTGCGCTCGCCCAGCCGGTAGTAATCGAGCCCCGTTTCGCCGATCGCCACCACTTTCGGATGCTTCGCCAGTTCCACGAGATCGGCGACCGAGGGTTCCTGCACGTCTTCGTGGTCGGGATGCACGCCCACCGAGGCGTAGACGTTCTCGAAACGGCTGGCGATATCGAGCACCGAAGGCAGCGTCTCCAGATCGACCGAGACGCACAGCGCGTGCGTCACGTCCTGCGCGCGCATGTTCTCGAGCACCTCGGGCAGGCGGTCGGCCAGGCCCTCGAAATTGATGTGGCAATGCGAATCGACAAACATGGGCGGTCCTGCGAATAAAGACTGAAAACGACGAAAAAAACGGTGAAAAGCGCCGAGCCGCGCTCAGGCGAACATCTCACGATAGCCGAGAAAAAGCTCCTCGAACACGAGGCGCGCATTCAGCGGATGGTTCTCGACGGCGCGTTGCCGCGTCACGGTCTTGAGATAGCGCGCGAGTGCGGGCGCGTCGAGCTTCGCCGCGCAGCGCGCCAGCGCATCGGCCGATTGCGGGTAATAGCGCGGGCGTCCCGCCGTGCGTTCGGCGAGCAGATCGTAGGCCCAGCGTTGCAGCCAGCCCAGCACGAGCGGCACCGGCAGCTTTTGCAGCGTTTCGCCACAGGCGAAGGCGTCGCAGTTCGGGCCGGCAGCCAGTTGCGTGAGCGTCCAGTCGCGCAGCGTGCGGTTTTCGTCGCTGGCGAGCGCAAGCGCCGCGAGCGGCGCGCCGCCCGCTTCCGCGAGCAGACCGGCCGGATCGTCCACGCCCTGCTGCGCGAGCCACGCCTGCGCTTCCTGCGGCGCGGGCGTGCCCATCGGCCACTGGCGGCATCGGCTGATGATGGTGGGCAGCAAGCGGTCGATGCGCGCCGACACCAGCACGAACACCACGCTCGCAGGCGGCTCTTCGAGCGTCTTCAGCAGCGCGTTGGCGGCCGCGACGTTGAGCGCTTCCGCCGGATACAGCACGACCACGCGCGAGCCGCCGCGATGCGACCCCACGCTCGTGAAGTCCAGCAGCGCACGCACCTGCTCGATGCGGATTTCCTTGCTGGGCGTGCGCGTTTTCTTGCCTTCGTCGCCATCGGCCTTATCGGCCTTCGCGTCGCTTTCATCCGCGGCCGACGGGCCGACCAGACCGGCCAGCGCCTCGGGCACCACCACGCGGTAATCGGGGTGATTGCCCTGCGCGAACCAGGTGCAGGCGGGGCACGTCCCGCACGGCTGGCCGTCCGCGTGCGCCGCTTCGCACAGCAGCCCTTTGGCCAGATGCTGAGCGAACTGGAGCTTGCCGATGCCGGCCTGGCCGTGCAGCAGCAGCGCGTGCGGCCAGTGGCTGCGCAGTTGCTGGAGGCGCTGCCAGTCTCCGGTTTGCCAGGGATAGATCATGTGTCGAATCAACCAGTTAGGCGAATGAAGCCGCGTGTGAAGCCGTGTGTGGAGCCGCGTGACAGCGCGCTCAGAGCGTGCCGATCACCTGTTCGAGCTTGCGGCGGATGTCTTCGATGCTCTGCGACGAATCGACGATCGCAAAGCGGTACGGCGCTTCTTCGGCACGGCGCAGATACTCGGTGCGCGTACGCGTGAAAAACGCATCGGTTTCGCTTTCGAAGCGATCCGGCGCGCGCGCGGCGCCACGACGCTCGCTGGCGGTTTCCGGTTCGATATCGAACAGGATCGTCAGATCGGGCTGAAAGCCGCCCTGCACCCAGCGCTCCAGCGTTTCGAGCTTGTCGCGCGGCAGACCGCGCCCGCCGCCCTGGTAGGCGAAGGTCGCGTCGGTGAAGCGGTCGGACAGCACCCAGTCGCCGCGTGCGAGCGCCGGCTCGATCACGCGGGCCAGATGCTCGCGGCGCGCCGCGAACATCAGCAGCGCCTCGGTTTCGAGGTCCATCGGCTCGTTGAGCAGGATGTCGCGCAACTTCTCGCCCATCTCCGTGCCGCCCGGCTCGCGCGTCATGACGACCGTGCGGCCGGCGGCCGCGAGCTTCTGCTCGAGCTGTTCGCGAAACCAGGCCAGATGCGTGGTCTTGCCCGCACCGTCAATGCCTTCGAACGTGATGAATCGGCCCCGCGCCATTTAGTTACCCCGGATGTACTTATCGACGGCCTTGTTATGGTCGACGAGATTGTCAGAAAAAACGCTGCTGCCATCCCCGCGCGCCACGAAATAGAGCGCGGCGGTCGCGGCGGGATTGAGCGCCGCCTGTAGCGAGGCGGCGCCGGGCAGCGCGATTGGAGTCGGCGGCAGCCCGAGGCGCAGGTACGTATTGTAAAGAGTGTCGATCTGCAGATCGCGCTTGTGCAGACGCCCCATGTAGCTCTCGCCCATCCCGTAGATCACGGACGGATCGGTCTGCAGCGGCATGCCTACCTTCAGACGATTGGTGAACACCGCGGCCACCTGGGCGCGATCGCCCGCCTTGCCGGTTTCCTTTTCGACCAGCGACGCCAGCGTGAGCGCCTCGTAAGGCGACTTCAGCGGCAGACCCGGCGCGCGCGCGGCCCAGACTTCGTTCAGATGCGTCTGCATCACCTTGTAGGCGCGGCGGTAGACGTCGAGATCGCTCGAACCCTTGTCGAACAGATACGTATCCGGGAAGAACAGGCCTTCGCCGCTGCCCTGCGGTGCGGGCGGCGCGCCGATCGCGGCAAGCAGCTGCGCGTCGGTCATGGCGGCGGTGTCGTGGCTCAGCGCCGGATTGGCGTCGAGTTCCTGGCGCATATGTTTGAAGGTCCAGCCTTCGATGATGGTCGCGACATATTCGTTGACGTCGCCAAGCGCCATCTTCTGCAGCACTTCATAAGGCGTGATGCCCGCCTTGAACTCGTAATTGCCCGATTTGAGCTGGCTTTGCAGCCCGAGCACGCGCGTCATCAGCACGAACAACTGGGGCTGGACCGGTACGCCGCCGCGCCGCAACTGCGTGGTGACGCTGCGCACCGAACTGTGCGGCTTGATGGTGACGTCGAGCTGCTGGACGGCCAGCGGAATCGGCCGCGTGGCCCAATATGCAACGCCGCCCGCGGCGGCTGCGCCGAGCACGACGAGCGCTGCGCCCGCGGCAAGGCATTTCTTCAGGAGGGACATGGAAACATGACTCTGGGGGACCTCATATAATAACCGCTTGCCCTCGCTAAAGTCAGGATTGACTGTTCCCCGAATCCATGAACGCACCGCTCGCTCACGTAACCCCGGACGCCCCGTCCGCAGCCGATTTCGACGCCGTCCTCCAGGGCGGCGCCTACGCGATACTGCCGCAGTTCGGCGTGATCGACGCCAATGGCGACGACGCTGCCAGCTTCCTGCACGGCCAGCTCACCAACGACGTCCAGCATCTCGATGTCGCGGGCGCGCGCCTCGCCGGCTACTGCTCGGCCAAAGGCCGCCTGCTCGCCTCGTTTCTCACCTGGAAAAGCGGCGAAACGATCCGCCTGATGCTTTCGAAGGACGTGCAGGCCAGCGTGCAAAAGCGCCTGTCGATGTTCGTGCTGCGCGCCAAAGCCAAACTCACCGACGATACCGACAAGCTGCTCGTGGTCGGTCTGGCCGGTGACGTGCGCGGCGCGCTGGCGCGCGTGTTCGACGCGCTGCCCGATGGCGTGCACGTGAAAGTGGACGATCCGGCCGGTACGCTGATCCGCCTGCCCGATGCGGCTGGCCGTCTGCGCTATCTGTGGGTTGGCCCGAAGGAAGCCGTCGAGGCGAAACTCGCCACGCTCGAAGGCGAACTCAAGGCCGTGCCGTCCACGGTGTGGGACTGGCTCGACATCCGCGCGGGCGAGCCGCGCATCACCCAGGCGGTCAGCGAACAGTTCGTCCCGCAGATGGTGAACTACGACGTGCTCGGCGGCGTGAACTTCAAGAAAGGCTGCTATCCGGGCCAGGAAGTGGTCGCGCGCAGCCAGTATCGCGGCACCATCAAGCGCCGCACGGCCCTGGCGAGCGTCGCGGCCGGTCTCGACGCCGCGCATGCGGGCGTCGAACTGTTCCACTCGGATGATCCGGGCCAGCCCTGCGGCATGATCGTGAACGCAGCGGCCGCGCCGGAAGGCCTCGTCGATCTGCTCGCCGAGATCAAGCTGGCGGCGCTCGAATCGGGCAGCGTGCATCTGGGTTCGGCCGAAGGCCCGGCGCTGCGCATCCTGCCGCTGCCCTACGCGCTGCCCACGGAAGTCTGAGTTTTTGACGGCGGTATCACTCGTGCGCCGGGCGCGCTTTACAGCTTGCCCGCGCACGGGTTGGTTCGCGCAAAAAAATAGCCATCGAGGAGACCGCGCGCGATGTGCCTGATCGTTTTTGACTGGCGGCCGCGCGCAAGCGACGGCGCGCTCTTCACGCTCGCGGCCAACCGCGACGAATTCCTGCGCCGTACCGCCGCACCGCTGCAATGGTGGGACGACGCGCCCGACGTGCTGGCGGGCCGCGATCTGGTCGGTGGCGGCACGTGGCTCGGCATGACGCGCGGCGGGCGCTTCGCCGCCCTCACCAATTACCGCGCGCCGCATGAAATGCGCCCCGACGCGCCCACGCGCGGCACGCTGGTCTCGCGCTGGCTGACCGGCGCGCCCGATCTCGCCGATACCCCGCTCGGTTATCTCGAAGCCGTGGCGCGCGACGGCGACATGTACAACGGCTTCAATCTGGTGATCGGCGACTGGACGCGGCGCGAACTCGCCTGGTACTGCAATCGCGGCGAGCGTGTGCCCACGCTGCTGCCCGAAGGCACCCACGGGATTTCCAACGCCGTGCTCGATACGCCCTGGCCCAAGCTCGTGCACAAGCGCGCCGAACTCGCGCAGCAGGTCGCGAACGGTCCAGAGGTTCCGCTAGATCAGTTGATCGACATGATGCGCGACCCGCGCATCGCACCCGACGCCGACTTGCCCGCCACCGGCATTCCGCTGGAGCGCGAGCGCGCGCTTTCAGCGGCGTTTATCGATACACCCGACTACGGCACGCGCGGCACCACGGCGCTGCGCGTGCGCGTGAACGGCGATCGGCTCGATGTGCAAACCTGCGAGCGCAGCGACGACGATGGCTCGCATCGCATCAAGCGTCCGGGCGGCTTCGAGCGCCGCGAACGCTATACGGTGAACGCGACCGTCGCCAGTTTCGATCAAGCCTGAACGACTACGCCGCGCGCTCGAACGCTTCTACCAGCGCCTGCGCGGCGTCGCCTTGCGCGCGCCGCGCTTCGTCCACGAAAGCGCCCAGCTTGAAGAACTCGTGGACCATGCCGTCGTAGTGCACGAGCGTCACATCGTTGCCGGCGGCGCGCAGCTTCTGCGCATACGCAACACCTTCATCGACGAGCGGATCGAACTCCGCCACCGCGATCCACGCGGGCGGCACGCCATGAAAATCGGGCGCGCCGCGCGTACCGTCGAGCGGCGCGAAACGCCAGTCCTCGCGATCGGACGCATCGCGCACGTAATGATTGAAGAACCACTGGATCGTGGGCGCTTCCAGCAGATAACCTTGCGCCAGACGCCGATGCGACTGCGTTTGCTGATGGCTGTCCGTGCCCGGATAGATCAGCATTTGCAGCCGCGGCGCGATGCCCGCGTCGCGTGCGAGCACGGCGCACACCGTCGCGAGCGTGCCGCCCGCGCTGTCGCCGCCTACGGCCAGGCGCGCCGGATCGATCGCGAATTCGGCAGCATGCGCGTGCAGCCACGCGTATGCGTCGAAGGCGTCGTTCACTGCGGTGGGGAAACGGTGCTCCGGCGCGAGCCGGTAATCGACCGACAGCACCGCGCAACGCGCGTCGCGCGCGAACATGCGGCACAGCGCGTCGTGCGTATCGACGCTGCCGACCGTGAAGCCGCCGCCGTGAAAATACACCAGCGCCGGCAACGGCTCGGACCATTGCGGCTCGGCGGGCTGATAAAGCCGTGCGCGGATCGTCGCGCCATCGCGCACCGGCACATCGATATCTTCGACCGAATGCATCGGCGCGGCAGGAATCTCCAGCACCGATGCGCTCTTTTCGTAAGCTGCGCGTGCCGCCTGCGGCGTGAGTTCGTGATACGGCTTGCGGCCCGCGCGGGCCACCATGTCGAGAACGAGCGCGATCTTCGCGTTGAGCGGCATAGGCTTACGGTGAGTCCAGTCTGAACGCTGCTACGCGCGCGCCTCCTTGACTTCGGGCTTGAGCGAGAGCGGATCGGTGGGATTGCGCAGCGTCTCGATATCTTCGTGACGCAGCTTGACCGAAGCGAGTATGCCCGGATGCGTGAGGATATAAAAGCGGCCGTCGCGCACGGCATCGAAGGTGGCCTTGGCGACGTCGTCGGGCGTGAGGCGGCCCGAGCGCACCGCGCGCTGCAGTTGCAGATCGGCGGCCTGCTGCGAGCGCGTGGGCGGCGCGTCGTTGCGCAGATCGTCGGGACGGCTGCGCTCGGCGTGGGCGATGCCGGTCGGCACGAAGGCCGGACACAGCAGCGAACAACTGACCTGCGTGCCCACATTTCTCAGGTCGTGATAGAGCGTTTCGGTCAACGCCACCACCGCGTGCTTGGAGGCGTTATAAACGGCCATCGCCGATGGCGCGAGCAGCCCGGCCACCGAAGCCGTATTGACGATATGCGCGCGCTCGCCCTGCGCGAGCATTGCGGGCGTGAAGCTGCGCACGCCGTTGGCCACGCCCATCACGTTGACGCCGAACACCCAGTCCCAGTCCTTCGCGCTGCTTTCCCACACGAAGCCGCCCGTGCCCACGCCCGCGTTGTTGAAGAGCAGATGAACCTTGCCGTAGGTATCGAGCGTGGCCTTGGCGAGCGCATCGACTTGCGCCGGATCGCGCACATCGGTACGCACGCCGATCGCCTCGGCGCCCTGCTCGCGCATCGTGGTCACGACGGCGTCGAGCGCGTCGGCATCGACATCGGCGAGCACGAGCTTCATGCCGAGCGCCGCGGCCTGTTGCGCGAACGCGCGGCCAAAACCGCTGGCGGCGCCGGTGATGACGGCCACGCGGCCTTCGAACTGGAACGGATCGGACATCGCGTCTCCTTGTGATTGGTTAGCACTACATAGGCAATAAAAAGAACAAGCCGGCGTATCCGGCCGACCTGTTCCGTGCGCGCTGCGTCAGATCAGCTTGACGAGCTGCTTGCCGAAGTTCTGCCCCTTGAGCATGCCGAGGAATGCGCTGGGCGCGTTTTCCAGGCCTTCGGCCACGGTCTCGCGATAAACCAGCTTTTTCTGCGCGACAAGGCCGCCGAGTTCGGACAGCGCCTTCGCCCACACATCCATATGTTCGGAGACGATAAAGCCCTGCACCAGCAGACGCTGCGTGAGGATCAGTTGCGGATACTTGAGCGGCACCGGCTCGCCGTCGTAGCCCGCGATCATGCCGCACACGGCGATGCGGCCGAACGCGTTCATGCGGGCGAGCGTGGCGTCGAGCACCGCGCCGCCGACGTTCTCGAAGTAGCCGTCCACGCCGTCGGGCGTCGCGTTCTTGAGATCCTGATAGAGATTGCCGGCCTTGTAGTCGACGCAGGCGTCGAAGCCCAATTCTTCCACCACATAGCGGCATTTTTCCGCGCCGCCCGCGATACCCACCGCACGGCAGCCCGCGCGCTTGGCCAGTTGACCGACGACGCTACCCACCGCGCCGCTGGCTGCGCTCACCACCACGGTCTGCCCGGCCTGCGGCGCGATGATGCCGTTCAGGCCATACCAGGCGGTCACGCCCGGCATGCCGACCGGCCCGAGATACGCGGACAGCGGCACGTGCGTCGTATCGACGACATGCATATCGCTGCCGTCCGAGGTGCCGAATTCCTGCCAGCCGGCCATGCCGACCACCTTGTCGCCCACCTTGAACTTCGGGTTCAGCGATTCGACCACTTCGCCCGAGGTCCCGCCGATCATCACGGCATCGAGCGGTTGCGGCGCGGCGTAGGACTTGCTGTCGCTCATGCGCCCGCGCATATACGGGTCGAGCGAGAGCCAGTGATTGCGCACGCGCACCTGACCCTGCGCGAGCGGCGCGAGCGGCGTTTCGACGAGACGGAAGTTATCGACGCTGGCAACGCCTTCGGGGCGCGACGCGAGCAGGATCTGGCGATTGGTCTGGGTCATGGGATCGGTGATGGAAAGCGCGGCGCTTGCCGCGCGGTTTGGAAACGGAACGAACGCGCGGCTCAGCCGTCGCTCGGGCCAGGCGTGGCGTCGGGGTCGCTGCGCAGGCGCTGGCGCACGACGTCGCGGCCCACGGCCAGACGCCGCATGTACTTGAACGTGCCGAGCGCCTTGGCGACGAAATGGCCTTCGCTATCGCGGATCTCGCCTTCGCAATAGGCCATCGTGGTCGAGCGGTGCAGCACGCGGCCGAACGCGCGCAATTCGCCGCGCCCGGGCTGCATGAAGTTCACTTTCATTTCGACGGTGACGACGCCCACGCCATCGCCAGCCACGCTGCGCGCGGCCATGGCCAGCGCGATATCGGCGAGCGTCATGGTCACGCCGCCGTGCACGACCTGCCACGTATTCATGTGGCGCGGCGCGAGCGTCAGCAGCACTTCGCTTGCGCCGTCGCGCGCGCTCACGAGTTGCGCGCCCAGTTCATCGACGAACGGGCTTTCGATCGTGGGCGGCGGGTTTGCGGATTGCGTATCGACAGTCATGGCGGGCATCACGCGTTGTAATCGACGCACTGGCGCGTCTCGACCACGCGCTTCGCGAAGTCTTTGACCTTCTGATGCTCGGGGTGAACCTGGTAGGCGTCGAGTGCGGCCTTATCGGCGAAATCGGAGACGAGCACGAGGTCGTAAGTCGATTCGAGGCCCTCGCCTGCGAGACCCACTTCGAGATGGAGCGTGCCGGGCACGAGATCGCGGCAACCTTCGAGCAGCGTGCGGAACTTCGCGACGTTTTCCGCGCGCGACGCGCCTTCGGCCGATTCCTTGAGCTTCCACATCACGATATGACGAATCACGTAATCACCTTTTCTGTCTGACTTGAACGGAAACCGCGCCATCGAGGCGCGAAACTGCCGTCATCATAACCGCGCATAGCGCGAGGCGAAGGCCATGGCTTCAGCGTCCCTGCGCCGCGAGGCGATGCGCAATCGCACCGATGCGCGCCAGCGCGGCATCGGCGCTTTGCGGGTCGGGACCCGGACAACTGATGCGGATAAACCGGTCGAATCGGCCCGAATTCGAGAACACCGTACCGGGCATGATGCGGATGCGTTCGGCCAATGCGGCGTCGAAGAGCGCCATCGACTCGACGCCTTTCGGCAACTCGATCCAGAACGCCATGCCGCCGGCCGGCGGCGTGAAGCGCGTGCCGTCGGGAAACCCAGCGCCGATGCCCTGCGCCATGCGCGCGCGTTGCAGCGCAAGGCGTTCGCGCAAGCGGCGCAGATGGCGTTCGTGCGCCTGGCTCTGCAAAAATTCGGCGAGCACCGCTTGCGACAGCGGCTCGTTCAGGCGCGACTGCGCGAACTTGAGCATCGCGATGCGCGAATGCCAGCGGCCGCCCGCCATCCAGCCCACCCGCATGCCAGGCGCAAGCGTCTTGTTGAACGACGTGCAATGGATCACGACACCCTGCGTGTCCCAGGACTTGAGCGCGCGCGGCGGCGTTTCGCTTTCCACCAGTTCGCGATACGGATCGTCCTCGATCACGGCCACGCCCGCCTGCGCGCATAGCTCGACGATGCGCTGCTTGTGCGCGTCGGGCATCACGCAGCCCAGCGGATTCTGCAGATGCGGCACCACCACCAGCGCTTTCACGCCCGCCTGCTGGCGCAGCGCGAAATCGAGCGCGTCGACCGACAAACCAGTGGTCGGGCTCGCGGGAATTTCGAGTGCGCGCAGGCCGAGGCTTTCGAGCACCTGCAACAGCCCGTAGAAACACGGCGATTCGACGGCGACCGTATCGCCGGGCTGCGTGACGGCGCGCAGCGCGAGATTGACGGCCTCGATGCCGCCGTGGGTCATGACGATCTCGTCGGGATGGACGGTGAAGCCAGCGGCGAGCGCGCGGCGAGCGATCACGGCGCGCAGACGCGGATCGCCGCGCTCGTGGCCGGGCGAAGTCAGCAGATCGGGCCGATGGCGCAGCGTGCGCACGGCGATCTTCTGCAGCGCTTCGCCGGGAAAGAGCGCGTCGGCGGCGGTGACGCCGCCCAGATTGAGCGCATCCGGCACCTGCTGCCAGCGCGCGACGAGCGCCGAAATATTCGCGTGAATGCCGACGAATTGCGCCACGAACTGCGGTTCGGCGGCGCTTTCCTGCCAGTTGGGCTCGCGCGCGGCAGGCAGCGTGCTGGCCGTGGCGCGCACGAAATAACCCGCGCGCGGACGCGCCTCGATCAGCGCTTCGCGCTCCAGCACGCGATAGCTTTCGGTGGCCGTGGCGAGGCTGACGTCGTGCTGGCGCATGAAGGCGCGCATCGACGGCATGCGGTCGCCGGGACGCAGCACGCCGCTTTCGATACTGCGCCGGTAATGTCCGGCCAGTTGCCGGTAGAGAGGCTGGTCGGAGACGTTCATCGATCGATGATGCCAGAGGCGCGACGTACCGCGACAGATACACGCCAGCGCCGATTGCACCGGTACAGCCCGCGCCGCGCGTGCGCTGTAGCGCAACGATTGGCCCCGCCCTGCGGCTGTTGCGGCTGAGCGCGCATCCCTAAGCTGGGAGCCTGACTTCGCTTCACCGACCGGATATCGACCATGCACGACTCGTCACGCTCCGAAAATTGCGTTCCCGCTCTCCAGACCCGCCCCATCGCGCTGACGCGCGGCGCGCGCCACGCCCTCGTATTGCGGCGCGGTGCGGCGATCGTGGCGGTGGAGGGGGAACTGCTCATCAGCTATCGCGATCGGGCGCTTGCTTCGCTCGGCCAGCTTGCGCCCGAACAGACGCTGCTTGTGCATGAAGGCGAGCGCTATATCGCCAGCGAACGCAACCACTATGCGATCCGCGCGGCGCAGCCGCATGGCGCGCGTCTGCTGGTGCAGGCGCCGCCGCAAACTGCGCTCATCGCCTGGATAACGATGGCGGCTCGCCTGCTGCGAGCGGGCGCGTGGCTGCGCGCCCGCTCGCCGCGAAGCGATATCGCCTCGCGTTAGGCCTTAGACGACTTCGAACAGGCCCGCTGCGCCCTGCCCGCCGCCGATACACATCGTCACGACGACGAACTTCGCGCCACGGCGCTTGCCTTCGATCAGCGCATGGCCCGTGAGACGCGCGCCCGACACGCCATACGGGTGACCGACCGCGATCGCGCCGCCGTTCACGTTGAGGCGATCGGCGGGAATGCCGAGCTTGTCGCGGCAATACAGCACCTGCACGGCGAACGCTTCGTTCAGTTCCCACAGGCCGATGTCCTCGACCTTCAGGCCTGCCTGCTTGAGCAGTTTGGGCACTGCGAACACCGGGCCGATACCCATTTCGTCCGGCTCGCAGCCAGCCACCGCGAAGCCGCGGAAGATGCCGAGCGGCTGCAGGCCTTCGCGCTCCGCCACCTTGGCGTTCATCACCACGCAGGCGCTCGCGCCATCCGAGAACTGGCTGGCGTTGCCCGCCGTGATCACGCCGCCGGGCATCGCCGTGCGGATCTTCGACACGCCTTCGAGCGTGGTGTCGCCGCGAATGCCTTCGTCGGCGGAAATCGTCACTTCCTTCGTGACCAGCTGGCCCGTGGCCTTGTCGCCGACACCGGCGAGCACCGTCATCGGCACGATTTCGTCGTTGAAGAGACCGGCGGCCTGAGCGGCCGCTGCGCGCAGTTGCGACTGCACGCCGTACTCGTCCTGACGGTCGCGCGAAATCTCGTAGCGCTTCGCGACGTTTTCGGCCGTCTGCAGCATGCTCCAGTAGATTTCCGGCTTGTGCTGGTTGAGCCAGCCTTCGGCCATCATGTGGCGGTTCATCTCGTTCTGCACGCACGAGATCGACTCCACGCCGCCTGCCACGAACACATCGCCCTCACCGGCGATCACGCGTTGCGCGGCCAGCGCAATGGTTTGCAGTCCCGACGAACAGAAGCGGTTCACCGTCATGCCCGGCACCGAAACCGGCAGGCCTGCGCGCAGCGCGATCTGGCGCGCGATATTGGCGCCCGTCGCGCCTTCGGGATTGGCGCAGCCCATGATCACGTCTTCGATGCGCGCGGGGTCGATCTTCGCGCGCTCGACGGCGGCTTGCGTGACATGGCCACCGAGCGTGGCGCCATGCGTCATGTTGAAAGCGCCCTTCCAGGATTTGGCGAGGGCCGTGCGGGCAGTCGAAACGATTACGGCGTCAGTCATGCGTGTCTCCAGCAGAATTTTGGATGCTGCGAATAGTGTCGAATCCAGACATCAGACCATCATCAGAATGGCGATCAAACCGTGCCCGCGAGCACGTCGGCCGACTGCGCGCGCTTCACGCCCGCCGCCTGCAGCTGCTCCCACGCGGCGGCGAGCGACCCGTTCAGGTCGATGGCGCGCGAGGCGTCTTCGATCAGCACGGTTTCGAAGCCGGCAGCGCGCGCATCGAGCGCGGACCACGCGACGCAATAGTCGGTCGCAAGGCCGCAGCAGTAGACGCGCTTCGCGCCGGTCTCGCGCAGATAACCCGCAAGACCCGTGGGCGTCGTGCGATCGGCTTCGAGAAACGCCGAGTAGCTGTCGACATCCGCGTGATGGCCTTTGCGGATCAGCGCGCGGGCGTGCGGCACGTCGAGATCGCGATGCAGCGCGGCGCCTTCGGTGCCCTGCACGCAGTGCGTGGGCCACAACACCTGCTCGCCGTAAGGCAGCGAGAGGGTTTCGAAAGGCGTGCGTTGACCATGATCGCCGGCATGATTCGCCGCAAACGACACATGCTCCGCCGGGTGCCAGTCCTGCGTGAGCACCACATGCCTGAAGCCCTGCGCGAGCCGGTTGGCAACCGGCACGACTTCGTCGCCCCGCGCGACGGCCAGCGCCCCGCCCGGCATGAAGTCGTATTGCAGGTCGATCAACAGGAGCACGTCGTCTGCGCTTCTCATGATGTCCGTCCGATGTTGAACTGGTCAGATGTTCAGTTGAACGAGCCGCCCTCGTCGGCCAGCCGGGCGAGCGACGCCGCGATGTCCCACGCGTCGCCGTTCGGCTGGGCGGCGTAGCGGCGGATGGCGCGCGCCACGTTGTAGAGGCCGACGGTATCCGCGTAGAGCATCGGGCCGCCGCGCCACAGCGGGAAGCCGTAGCCCGTGAGATAAACCATGTCGACGTCCGAAGCCTTCGACGCGATGCCTTCTTCGACGATCTTCGCGCCTTCGTTCGCCAGCGCGAACACCAGACGTTCGACGATTTCGTCGTCGCTGATCTTGCGGCGCCCGGTGCCCGCTTCCTTCGAATACGCGACGATCATGTCGTCCACGAACTTCGAAGGCAGTGCGTTGCGCTCGCCGGCCTTGTAGTCGTACCAGCCCGCGCCGGTCTTCTGGCCGAAGCGGCCCGTCTCGCAGAGGCGGTCGGCGATCTTCGAATACTTGAGGTCCGGCTGTTCCTGATAGCGGCGCTTGCGGATCGCCCAGCCGATGTCGTTGCCCGCGAGGTCGCTCATGCGGAACGGCCCCATCGCGAAACCGAACTTCTCGATCGCGCGATCGACCTGCGCCGGCAGCGCGCCTTCTTCGAGCATATAGAGCGCCTGGCGCACGTACTGTTCGATCATGCGATTGCCGATAAAGCCATCGCACACGCCCGATACCACCGCCGTCTTGCGGATCTTCTTCGCGACCTGCATGACCGTGGCGAGCACGTCCTTGGCC
The DNA here is from genome assembly GCF_017104965.1 of Paraburkholderia sp. Ac-20340. Lineage (GTDB taxonomy): Bacteria > Pseudomonadota > Gammaproteobacteria > Burkholderiales > Burkholderiaceae > Paraburkholderia. The sequence goes on along the minus strand of NZ_JAAGPR010000003.1, from coordinate 114,596 downwards.
GTGTCCTTGCCGCGCACGACTTCGAGCAGCTTCATCACATTGGCCGGGCTGAAGAAGTGCAGACCGACCACGTCCTGCGGACGCTTCGTGAACGCGGCGATCTTGTCGACGTCGAGCGTCGAGGTGTTCGAGGCGAGAATCGCGCCAGGCTTGGCGACTTCATCGAGGCGCTTGAACACCTGCTCTTTCACGCCGAGTTCTTCGAACACGGCTTCGATGATGAGGTCGGCCTGCTTGAGGTCGTCATAGGACAGCGTCGGGCTGATCAGCGCCATGCGCGCTTCGACCTTCTCCTGCGTGAGCTTGCCCTTCTTGACCTGCGCTTCGTAGTTCTTGCGGATCGTGGCGAGGCCGCGATCGAGCGCTTCCTGCTTCGTTTCCAGCAGCGTGACCGGCACGCCCGCGTTGAGGAAGTTCATGGTGATGCCGCCGCCCATGGTGCCCGCGCCGATCACCGCGATCTTCTGGATATCGCGCGTGGGCGTGCCCGACGGCACATCGGGAATCTTGCTCGCCGCGCGTTCGCCGAAGAAGGCGTGGCGCAGCGCGTGCGATTCGGGCGTCTGCACGAGTTCGACGAAACATTCGCGCTCGTAGGCGAGGCCCTTGTCGAAGCCCTGCTTCACACCTGCGGCGATCGCATCGATGCACTTCACCGGCGCCGGATAGTTCTTCGACATCGCGCCCACGGTGTTGCGCGAGAACTGCAGGAAGCCTTCGGCGTTCGGATGCTCGATCTTGCGGTGGCGCACGAGCGGATGCGGGCCTTGCTTGTCGGCGGCCTTGCGCGCGAAGGCGACGGCTTCGGTCAGCAGATCGCCTTCGATCATCGCGTCGAACAGGCCCGATTTCGCGAGCTTTTCGCTGGGCACCGGCGCGCCGCTGACGATCATGTTGAGCGCGGCTTCGAGGCCGATGGCGCGCGGCAGACGCTGCGTGCCGCCCGCGCCCGGCAGAATGCCGAGCTTGACTTCGGGCAGCGCGATCTGCGCGCCCGGTGCCGCCACGCGGTAATGCGCGCCAAGCGCCAGTTCCAGGCCGCCGCCCATCGCCACGCTGTGGATCGCGGCCACGACGGGCTTGGCGCTTTTTTCCACTTCGTTGATGACGGTGTGGAGCGTGGGTTCCTGGGTCGCCTTCGGCGTGTTGAATTCGGTGATGTCGGCGCCGCCCGAGAAGGCTTTGCCCGCGCCCGTGATGACGATGGCCGTCACCGCGGGATCGCTGTTGGCGCGCGCCAGACCCTCGACGATGCCGGTGCGGGTCGAATGACCCAGGCCGTTGACGGGCGGATTGTTGAGCGTGATGACGGCGACGCCGTCGCGAGTCGTGTAAATCACTGCCGCGTTGTCCACTACCATTTGCCTGCCTCCATGCATGCGGGCCGCGTTGTGCGTCGCCGGCTTCATTGTCCGACATTCCCGGTCAGCAGGCAGAATACCGAAAAAAGTACGCTCGTTCCATTTTTTTCTTGCTGCAGTGCATCGGGGTTTGTACCGAGGCGGCAAAAAAGGCGAAAAAAAAACGCAGCCAGAGGCTGCGCCGGAGAAAGGGTTGAAACGGTTTTAATCGCGCAAAGCGGCGGATTTCGGCTGGCCGTCGGCGCCGCCGCCCGTGGCTTTGGCGAGATCGAGCGGCTCCATCGGGCATTGCTCCGCCGCCGCGAGCGCCGTCGGCAGGATGTGGTCGCGGAACTGCTCGCGCAGCTTGAGCTTTTGCAGCTTGCCTGTGGCCGTATGCGGCAAGGCGTCGACGAACACCACATCGTCGGGCAGCCACCATTTCACGACCTTGCCGTCGAAAAAGGCCAGCAGGGCTTCGCGCGTAAGCTCGGCGCCGGGCTTTTTCACCGCGACGATCAGCGGGCGCTCGGTCCAGCGCGGATGCGCGCAGGCGATGCAGGCCGCTTCCGCGACCGCCGGATGCGCCACCGCGATGTTCTCCAGTTCGATCGAACTGATCCACTCGCCGCCCGACTTGATCACGTCCTTGCTGCGGTCGGTGATATGCAGGAAGCCATCGGGGTCGATGGTCGCGACATCGCCGGTCGGAAACCAGCCGTCGACTAAAGGCGTTCCCGCTTCCTGCCTGAAGTAACGGTCGATCACCCACGGCCCGCGCACATGCAGATCGCCGAACGCCACGCCGTCCCACGGCAGCTCGCGCCCATCCTCGCCGACGATTTTCATATCGACGCCGAAAATCACACGCCCCTGCTTTTCCAGCAGCGCGCGCTGTTGCGCGGGCGGGCGCTGCGCCTGCTCCCAGTTGAGCTTCGCGAGCGTGCCGAGCGGCGACATCTCCGTCATGCCCCACGCGTGAATCACCTCCACGCCGTAATCGTCTTCATAGGTGCGGATCATCGCGGGCGGACACGCCGAGCCGCCGATCACCGTGCGATTGAGCGTCGAAAACTTCACGCCCGCGTCGCGCATATACGTGAGCAGGCCGAGCCAGACGGTCGGCACGCCTGCCGAACAGGTCACGCCTTCGGCTTCCATCAACTCATAGAGCGATTTGCCGTCGAGATCCTTGCCGGGCAGCACGAGCTTGGTGCCGTTGAGCGGCGCGGCGTGCGGAATGCCCCAGGCGTTGACGTGGAACATCGGCACGACCGGCAGCAAGGCATCGCGCGCCGATAACCCGATCGAATCGGGCAACGAAGCCGCATAGGCGTGCAGCACGGAAGATCGATGCGTATAGAGCGCGCCCTTCGGATTGCCCGTGGTGCCCGAGGTGTAGCAGAGGTTCGAGGCGCTGCGCTCGTCCAGCAGCGGCCATTCGTATTCGCCGTTGCGGGCGGCCAGCAGCGTTTCGTAGCAGAGCACCGGCGTGTGCATCTCGGGCCGATGCGCCTCGTCGCACAAGGCGATCCAGCCGCGCACCTGCGGACACTGCGGTGCAAGCGTATCGACGAGCGCCGCGAACGTCGTATCGAAGAGGACATAAGCGTCCTCTGCATGATTGACGATCCACGCGATCTGCTCGGTAAAAAGGCGCGGATTGATCGTGTGACACACGGCGCCGAAGCCCGTCACGCCGAAGTACGCCTCCATATGCCGATAACCGTTCCACGCCAGCGTCCCCACGCGCTCGCCGGGCTGCACGTCCAGCGCGATCAGCGCCTGCGCAAGCTGCTTCGAACGGACCTCGCATTCTCGATACGTGTAGCGATGAATATCGCCTTCGATACGCCGCGAAACGATCTGGGCGTTGGCGTGATGGCGCGCCGCATGCGCAATCAGCGATGACACCAGCAGCGGCACGTCCATCATCTGGCCCAGCAGCGGTGCGGTCATGGTCGGCGGTCTCCTCGACTCGGATGTCTGGATGCTCGTTTGTGATTGTGTACGGCCAGGCAGACAGCTTATTGACGGCGTGTTCTCAGGTTCCAGACTGGATTACATGACCCGCGGCAATGTCCTGCACGCCAGCGGGCGCGGACTTACAATATCGGCTATTCAACAGGCGCTCAACATGTCGTTTTCACCAGGCCCGAATTCCTCTCCCAGCGATTCCCAAGTGACACAGACCGCCACGAACCTGCCGGCCAGCGGCCCGCTCGCCGACTTCGAACGCGCGCTCACCGCGCCGCGCGACGACAACTTCGCGGCGCTCGGCGCCACCTTCTACACGCGCCTGCCCGGCGCGCCGCTGCCCGCGCCGTATAGCGTCGGCTACTCGCCCGAAACGGCCGCGCTGCTCGGACTCGATGCCGATGCCGTGCGCGATCCCGCGTTCGCCGCGTTTTTCAGCGGCAACTTCACGCGCGAGCGTTCGCCCTCGGCGATGTCGTTCGCTTCGGTGTATTCGGGGCATCAATTCGGCGTGTGGGCGGGCCAGCTCGGTGACGGCCGCGCGCTGATGCTCGGCGAGGTCGAACACGCCGGCCTGCGCCACGAAGTCCAGCTCAAGGGCGCGGGACGCACGCCCTACTCGCGCATGGGCGATGGCCGCGCGGTGCTGCGTTCGTCGATCCGCGAATTTTTGTGCTCCGAGGCGATGCATCACCTCGGCATTCCGACCACGCGCGCGCTGGCCGTGACGGGCTCCGATCAGGCGGTGCGCCGCGAGGAACTGGAAACCGCCGCGGTCGTCACGCGCGTGTCGCCCAGCTTCGTGCGCTTTGGCCACTTCGAGCACTTCTATTCGCAGGACAACGTCGAGGCGCTGCAAAAGCTCGCCGATCACGTGATCGACCGCTTCTATCCGCAACTGCGCGAAGCCGACGATCCGTATCTCGCGCTGCTCGATCAGGCCGTGCAAACCACGGCGGCGCTGATGGTCGACTGGCAGGCCGTGGGCTTTTGCCATGGCGTGATGAACACCGACAACATGTCGATTCTCGGTCTCACGATCGATTACGGCCCGTTCGGTTTCATCGACGGTTTCGACGCGAACCACATCTGCAATCACTCGGATTCGCAAGGCCGCTACGCCTATCGCGCGCAGCCGCAGATCGGCTACTGGAATCTCTTTTGCCTCGCGCAGGCGCTGCTGCCGCTGTTCGGCATGCACTACGAGATCGCCGACGACAAAACCCGCGGCGAGCGCTGCGTGGCCGACGCGCAAGGCGTGCTCGAACGCTTCAAGGGCCATTTCGCGCCCGCGCTCGAAGCGCGTATGCGCGCGAAGCTCGGCCTCGAACACGCACGCGAAGGCGACGACCAGCTCGCCAATCGCCTGTTCGAGATCATGCATGCGAACCGCGCCGATTTCACGCTGACGTTCCGCAATCTCGCCAACGTGTCGAAGCTCGATGCGCAAAACGATACGACGGTGCGCGATCTGTTCCTCGATCGTCCCGCCTTCGACGCCTGGGCCGCCGATTACCGCGCGCGCCTCGCCCACGAAACGCGCGACGACGCCGCGCGCGCCGCCGCGATGAACCGCGTGAACCCGAAGTTCGTGCTGCGCAACCATCTCGCGCAGACGGCGATCGAGCGCGCGGCGCAGAAGGACTTCAGCGAAGTCGAGCGCCTTGCCAACGTGCTCAAGCGCCCCTTCGACGAGCAGCCGGAGAACGCCAGCTACGCGGCGCTGCCGCCCGCGTGGGCCAGCTCGCTCGAAGTCAGTTGCTCTTCGTAAGCTCGGCCCCATATAGACCATCTTCCACCCAGAGGAACCCCGACATGAGCCAGGACGACCACAACTCCGACGCCTACCCCGGCCACAAGAGCGACGCCGAATGGCGCGAGCAGCTCGATGCGACCCAGTACCAGGTCACGCGCCACGCGGCCACCGAGCGCGCCTTCACCGGCAAGTACTGGGACCACACCGAGCGCGGCATCTACGACTGCGTCTGCTGCGGCACGCCGCTATTCGAATCGGATACGAAATTCGACGCCGGCTGCGGCTGGCCGAGCTATTTCCGCCCGATCGACGGCGAGGTGATCGAAGAGCGCACGGACCGCACGCACGGCATGCTGCGCATCGAAGTGCGCTGCAAGAATTGCGGCGCGCACCTGGGCCACGTGTTCGAAGACGGTCCGGCCCCGACGGGCCTTCGGTATTGCATCAATTCGGCTGCGCTACAATTCGAGCCCAAGTAACGCGGGCAGGCACGCGTTCTCGTTGTTGAGCGCGTGTCGCCTTACCGCGTCGCGCCCTTTTTGCGGCTCTTTTTGCGGACTCCAGGCCGATAATGAAATTTCTGTTTGATCTGTTCCCGATCATCCTGTTCTTCGTTGCCTTCAAGCTGTGGGGCATCTTCACGGCCACGACCGTGGCCATCGTCGCGACGCTCGTGCAGATCGCCTGGGTGGCGTTCCGCCATCGCAAGGTCGATCCGATGCTGTGGCTGTCGCTGGGCATCGTCGTCGTGTTCGGCGGCGCCACGCTGATCCTGCACGACGAAACCTTCATCAAGTGGAAGCCCACGGTGCTGTACTGGGCCTTCTCGGTCGTGCTGCTGGTCTCGCAGGTGGCGTTCGGCAAGAACCTCATCGAAGCGATGATGGGCAAGCAGATCAGTCTGCCGCAACGCGTCTGGACGCAGCTGAACTTCGTCTGGTCGATCTTCTTTGCGCTGCTGGGCATGCTCAATCTGTTCGTCGCCTTCCACTTCTCCACGGATGCGTGGGTCGACTTCAAGCTGTTTGGCGCGACCGGCATCCTGGTCGTGTTCATCGTCGGCCAGAGCCTCTGGCTGTCGCGTCACATGAAGGAAGAAGAATGAGCGATGACTTTCTCAACGCCAGCGCAGCGCAACGTCTCGCGCTGATCGAAACGCGCCTCACGGCAGCGCTCGCGCCGGTCGATTCGATCGTCGTGCGCGACGACAGCGCGCTGCACGCGGGCCATGCCGGCGCGTCGGCGGGCGGTCATTTTCATGTCACGATCGTTGCGCCCGCATTCATGGGGAAAGCCCGCGTGGCAAGGCATCGCATGGTGTATGATGCGCTGGCCGAAGCCATGCAGCGCGGCATTCACGCGCTTGCGATCACCGCGCTCACGCCCGAAGAAGCCGCAGCGCTGCCCCCGATGTCGCGGTAGGCCCCACACTTTTGATTCGCCCTGTTAGGATTTTTCGATGACCTTGAAGAAAACCCGTCTCTGGGTGTTGCTGGCTGCGTTCGCGGCGGCTCCCGCCTTTGCGCAGAATGTCGCCGTCGTGAACGGCACGCCGATCCCGACGTCGCGCGCCCACGCGCTGATCGCCCAGGTCGTGGCGCAAGGCCAGCAAGACACGCCGGACCTGGAAAAGGCCGTGCGTGAAGAGCTGATCAACCGCGAAGTGCTGATGCAGGCCGCCGCACGTCAGGGCATCCCGAATCGTCCGGACGTGAAGGCACAACTGGCGATGGCGCAACAGCAGGTCATCCTGCACGCGTGGATCGAGGACTTCCTCAAGAACAACCAGCCGTCCGACGCCGACATCAAGGCGATGTACGACAAGGTCACGCAAGGCGCAGGCGGCAAGGAATATCACCTGCACCACATCCTCGTGGCCGACGAACAGCAGGCGAAGGACCTGATCGCAAAGATCAAGGCCGGCGCAAGCTTCGAAGACCTCGCGAAGCAGTACTCGAAGGACCCGGGTTCGGCGAAGAACGGCGGCGACCTCGACTGGTCGGACCCGAAGGCTTACGTGCCGGAATTCGCTGCGGCCGCAACCTCGCTGCAAAAAGGCCAGGTCACCGATACGCCGGTGCATACGCAGTTCGGCTGGCACATCATCCGTGTCGACGACATCCGCGCAATCGCACCGCCGCCGCTCGAGCAGGTTCGCCCGCAGATCGTCCAGCAACTCCAGCAGGAAAAGCTGCTCGCGTTCGAAAAGCAACTGCGCGCGCAAGCGAAGATCCAGTAAGACTGCCCCGCAGTCCTGCTTCGATAAAAACCCCGCGACCTGTTCAGGCGCGGGGTTTTTTCATGCTGGCGGATTCAGCTCGTAGCTCGTGCTGCGCCCGCCCCCATCACACTTGCGCAGCACGCCTCGCGCGACGAGATCGTTGATATCGCGCAGCGCCGTATCGGACGAGCATTTGGCCATCGCCGCCCATTTGCCGCTGGTGAGCTTGCCGTCGAAACCGTCGAGCATGCGGTTCACGACCTTGGCCTGCCGCTCGTTGAACTGCGCATCGGCCCATTGATGCCAGAAGCGCGCCTTGACGAGCACCGCATCGAGCGTGATCTGCGCGTGATCGACCGCGCGATGCAGGGTGTCGAGAAACCAGCGCAGCCACCCAGTCACGTCCATCGACTGCTTCTGCGTGCGTTCGAGAATCTCGTAATACGCCTTGCGCTCGCGCTGGATCTGCGCCGACAAACTGTAGAAACGCTGCGAGCTGCCATCCGCGCGCGCCAGCAGCAGATCTCCGATCGCGCGCGCGACGCGGCCGTTACCGTCATCGAACGGGTGCAAGGTGACGAACCACAGATGTCCGAGGCCGGCCTTGATCAAGGCCGGCATCTGGGCAGGCGCGTTGACCCAGTCGAGAAAGCGCTGCAATTCGGCTTCCAGACGTGGCGCGGGCGGCGCTTCGAAGTGCACACGCTGACGCCCGATCGGCCCGGAGACCACCTGCATCGGGCCCGTGACGTCATCGCGCCAGGCGCCGACCGTGATGCGCGATAGCCCCGCGTAACCGGTGGGAAACAAGGCCGCGTGCCAGCCGAACAGGCGCTCGCGCGTGATGGGCTGGCGGCTGTTCGCCGTTGCGTCGAGCACCATCTCGACCACGCCTTCCACGTGCCGGTCCACGGGCGCGAGTGCACCGATATCCACGCCCAGACGCCGCGCGATCGACGAGCGCACCGACGCCACGTTCAGCCGCTCGCCTTCGATTTCGCTGGTTTTCAGGACGTCTTCGGTGAGCGCCGCAAGGCTCGCCTGATCGCGCAGACGCAGGCCGACATCGGCCAGACGGCCCATCAGCACGCCCTGGGCGCGGCTGGCTTCGGCCATAGGTTCGGCGAGCGCCGCCATGTCGAAGCGCCATGCCGGCCAGTCGCCGGCTTGCCAGATGTAGGTGTATTCGCCGCTATTCATGCGGTGATTATGACGCGGATTCGCCGCAGGCACAAATTAATCACCGCATATTGTGCGGTGATTAATATCCGTATTCGCCGCACATCCTCGCCGCACGCCCAAACAAAAACCCCGGTCACGCCCGCCGTAGCGGACCTGACCGGGGTTTCCGGTGCGCGCAGCCGCCGTTTCAGGCGGCCATGCCGGACCTTAGCCCACCCACTTGCGTGCGTTCTGGAACACGCGCAGCCACGGGCTGGCTTCGCCCCAGCCTTCCGGGTGCCAGCTCATCGTCACGGTGCGGTGCACGCGCTCCATGTGCGGCATCAGCACGGTGAAGCGGCCGTCGGCGGTCGTGACCGAGGTGATACCTTGCGGCGAACCGTTCGGGTTGAACGGATAGCCTTCGGTCGCCTGACCACGGTGATCGACGTAACGCATTGCAATGGCGGCCTTCGTGATGTCGCCCTGCTGCGAGAAGTCCGCGAAACCTTCGCCGTGCGCCACCGCGACCGGAATGCGCGAGCCTTCCATGCCGCTGAAGAAGATCGACGGCGAGCTTTGCACTTCGACCAGCGAGTAGCGCGCTTCGAACTGCTCCGACTTGTTGCGCGTGAACTTCGGCCAGGCTTCTGCGCCCGGGATCATCGACGCCAGGCTCGAGAGCATCTGGCAACCGTTACAGATACCCAGTGCGAAGGTGTCCTCGCGCCCGAAGAACGCCGTGAACATGTCCGCGAGTTGCGCGTTGAAGCGGATCGTCTTGGCCCAGCCTTCGCCCGCGCCCAGCACGTCGCCGTACGAGAAGCCGCCGCAGGCGACTGCGCCCGCGAAATCGGCCAGCGTGGCGCGGCCTTCCAGCAGGTCGCTCATGTGGACGTCGTGCGCGTCGAAACCGGCGCGGTCGAACGCATACGCGGTTTCGAGGTGCGAGTTCACGCCCTGCTCGCGCAGGATCGCCACGCGCGGACGCGCGCCCGTGTTGACGAACGGCGCGGCCACATCGGCGGCGGCGTCGAACGTGAGAACCGGTTGCATGCCCGGATCGGCGGCGTCGAGCAGCGCGTCGTATTCGGCGTCGGCGCAGGCCGGGTTGTCGCGCAGACGCGCGATACGCCAGCTCACTTCGCTCCACACGCGCTGCAGTTCGGCGCGCGGGGCTTCGTAGATGCGCTTGGCGTCGCGGTAGATCTCGATCGAGTCGCGGTTGTTGAGCGAGCCGATCACGTGCGAGCAGACCGACAGGTTGTGCTCGCGCAGCACCGCCATCACGGCGTCGCGCTGCGTGGCCGCAACCTGGATCACGGCGCCCAGTTCTTCCGAGAACAGCGCGCGCAGCGTGCGGTCGTCACGGCGGCCGCTGGTCTGCTTCGCCCAGTCCTTGGCGTCGCCGAAGTCCGTGCCGTGCTCGCCGTCGAGCGTGAGCATGTCCACGTTCAGCGACACGCCCGTGTGGCCCGCAAACGCCATTTCGCAGACCGTCGCCCACAGGCCGCCGTCCGAGCGATCGTGGTAGGCGAGCACCTGCTCGTTGGCGTTGAGCTTCTGGATCGCGTTGAAGAACTGCTTGAGGTCTTCGGCGTTATCGACGTCAGGTGCGTCGTCGCCAACCTGCTGCGTAACCTGCGCGAAAATCGAGCCGCCCATGCGGTTCTTGCCGCGGCCGAGGTCGATCGAGATCAGCACCGACTCGCCCGCTTCGTCGATACGGCGCAGTTGCGGCGTCAGGTGACGGCGCACGTCTTCGACCGGCGCGAACGCCGAAATGATCAACGAAACCGGCGCGACCACTTCCTTCGCCACGCCTTCTTCGTTCCACTTCGTACGCATCGACAGCGAATCCTTGCCGACCGGAATGCCGATACCCAGCGCCGGGCACAGTTCCATGCCGATCGCCTTCACGGTGTCGTAGAGCGCGGCGTCTTCGCCCGGTGCGCCGCACGCGGCCATCCAGTTGGCGGAGAGCTTGAGCTTGTCGAGCGACGCGATGGGTGCGCTGGCGATGTTGGTGATCGCCTCGCCCACGGCCATGCGGCCCGATGCGGGCGCGTTGATGACGGCCAGCGGCGTGCGCTCGGCCATCGTCATCGCTTCGCCCTTGAAGCCGGCGTAGTCGAGTGCGGTGATCGCGCAATCGGCGACCGGCACCTGCCACGGGCCGACCATCTGGTCGCGCACGTTCATGCCGCCCACCGAGCGGTCGCCGATGGTGATCAGGAACGACTTGCTGCCGACCGTCGGGTGACGCAGCACGCTCTTCGCGACTTCGTCGAGCGCGATGCCCGTGACGTCGACCGGCACGAGCGGCGTGCTCGCGTGTTCGACGTTGCGGTGCATGCGCGGCGGCTTGCCGAGCAGGATGTCCATCGGCATGTCGACGGGCTGGTGACCGCCGTTGGCGGCGAGCGCCTGCTCGTCGGTGTCGATCAGCTTGAGTTCGCGTTCCGCGGTGGCCACGCCCACGACCGCGAACGGGCAGCGCTCACGCGCGCAGATCGCTTCGAAAGCGGGCAGATCGGCCGGGGCAATCGCCAGGACATAACGTTCCTGCGACTCGTTCGACCAGATTTCGCGCGGCGACAGACCCGACTCTTCGAGCTGCACCTTGCGCAGTTCGAAACGCGCGCCTTTATCGGCACCGTCGACGAGTTCCGGAAAAGCGTTCGACAGACCGCCCGCGCCCACGTCATGGATGCTCAGGATCGGATTGCCTTCGCCCAGCTGCCAGCACGAATTGATGACTTCCTGCGCGCGACGCTCGATTTCCGGGTTGCCGCGCTGGACCGAGTCGAAGTCGAGTTCGGCGGTGTTGGTGCCGGTGGCCATCGAGCTGGCCGCGCCGCCGCCCATGCCGATGCGCATGCCCGGGCCGCCGATCTGGATCAGCAGCGAGCCGGCCGGCAGGTCGTGCTTGTGCGTGTGCTGGTCGCTGATGTTGCCGATACCGCCGGCGATCATGATCGGCTTGTGGTAGCCGCGCACGGTGCCCGCGACGTTCTGCTCGTAGACGCGGAAGTAGCCGCCGAGGTTCGAACGGCCGAATTCGTTGTTGAACGCGGCGCCGCCGAGCGGGCCGTCGATCATGATTTCCAGCGGCGAAGCGATGCGGTCCGGACGGCCGTAGGTGCCGTGCTGATCGGCCGGATTGCGGTGCGCGAGCGGCACAGCGGCGTCGCGGGCGTTTTCCCACGATTCGCGTGCGTCCGGCAGGTCGAGGTTCGACACCGTGAAGCCCGTGAGGCCCGACTTCGGACGCGCGCCGCGGCCCGTGGCGCCTTCGTCGCGGATTTCGCCGCCTGCGCCCGTGGCCGCGCCGGCGAACGGCGAGATCGCGGTCGGGTGGTTGTGCGTTTCCACCTTCATCAGCGTGTGCGTGAGTTCGGTGTGGCGGCCGTACTGCTCGCCCGGCACGCCGTCGCCGCTCTTGCGCGGGAACCAGCGTTCGGCCACCGCGCCCTGCATGATCGACGAGTTGTCCGAATACGCGACGATGGTGCCTTGCGGGCTGATCTTTTCGGTGTTGCGGATCATCGCGAACAGCGACAGATCCTGATCCTGACCGTCGATCGTCCAGCTCGCGTTGAAGATCTTGTGACGGCAGTGTTCGCTGTTGGCCTGCGCGAACATCATCAGTTCGACGTCGGTCGGGTTGCGGCCGAGCTTCGTGAAGTTCTCGACGAGGTAGTCGATTTCGTCGTCGGCGAGCGCGAGGCCCAGTTCGCCGTTGGCCGTTTCCAGCGCCGCGCGGCCGTGGCCGAGCACGTCGACGGTCTGCATTGGGCGCGCCGGCAGTTCATCGAACAGATGCAGCGCCGCGTCACGCGACGGCGCCAGGCTTTCGGTCATGCGGTCGTGCAGCGCGGCGGCAACCTGCGCGTGCGCCTCGTCCGACAGCGTCTTCTTGCCGCCCAGCAGGCCGCTCTTGAGGATCACGGTGTACTCGACGCCGCGCTCGATGCGGCGCACCTGTTCGAGGCCGCAGTGATGGGCGATGTCGGAGGCCTTCGAGGCCCACGGCGACACCGTGCCGAAGCGCGGCACCACCATGAAGGTCACCGCGCTGCCGCGCTCCTGCGGGGCCGCGAACGGCGCGCCGTAGTGCATCAGCGCTTCGATCTTTGCGCTGTCGTCAGCGGAGAGCGGCGTGGCCGAATTGACGAAGTGCAGATACTGGCCGTGCACGCCGACGATATTGGCGTCGATACGCTGAAGCGTCTCGAGCAGGCGGGTCTGACGGAAGTCGGAGAGGGCCGAAGCACCGGGGAAACACGAGAAGTGGGCCATGGACTGGGGCGTTGCGTCGAAGTTACATCGCGGCTTCGCCTCGCGCGGTTGCGTCGCAAGGTGGCGATGCGTCGCGCGGGGCTGTGGCGACGGTCAGGCGAAGGGAGACCGCGATTATAACCCGGAAGCCCCCTTCCGACCGCCCTGGCGGCGGTTCGAAGGCGTTATCCAAAGCACGTCCGTGCGCCTTTTCGCGATACGGGAAATGCGAGCACCTTATATTCACGCTGCATCGCCGATATTTTTGCGATGCCATGGCGGTCCGGGAAGGCGGTCGCAGGCGCGCCGGCGCTGCCACGCGCATGGCGATTCGCCCCGATTGGCTGCTATGATTGCGCGTTTCACCCGATCGGCGCGGTACCTGCGCGCCGCACGTCTCACCCTCTTCGGCAGAGCGCCTCGACCCCGACAGTCGAGGGCGCACGGCCTGCCTGCAGATCGAATCATCATGGATGTCATCGTCATTGGCGGCGGAATCGCCGGCGTCGCCACCGCCTACCAGTTACGCGCGGCGGGCCATCGCGTCTGCGTGGTCGAGCGCCACGCCACCGTCGCGCAGGGCGCGACCTACGGTCATAGCGGCGTCGTGCTGCCTTCGCCGCTCGACGTCTGGTTCGGCCCTACCTTCCTGCGCAACGGCCGGCAATCGTCGGGCGGGGTGATCAGCAAGACCGGCTTCACGGGCCAGGCGCGCGCGTTCGTCAAGCGGCTCGCCACGCTGCATGGCTCCGAGGCATTCGCGCAACGCTATGCGCTGCTGCGTCCGCTGATCGAATCCGCGCAGACCGCGCTCGAAGACATCGAAGCCCGCTTCCAGCTCGAATACGAGCAGCGCGAAGGCCTGCTCTATCTCGTGCGCGCCACCGACGAGTGGTCGCTCAATCAGCCCGCGCTGGAATTGCTGCGCCGTTTCGAGACGCCGCATCACGTGCTCACGCCGCACGAGTGCGTGGCCGCCGAACACACGATTCCCGCCGATCCGCCGTTCGCCGGCGCGGTGCGCTTCGATCAGGCGCGCATCGCCAATTGCCCGCTGTTCGTCAAGCAGCTCAAGCAGACGCTCGATACGCTCGGCGGCGTGCAGTTCGAAACCGGACGCACGGTCAGTGCGATCCGCGTCGAAAACCAGCGTGCGGCGGTCGAGCTCGCGCCGCGCCCGGACGAAAGCGGCAAGCAGCGCGACGTCGAAGTGATTTCCGCCGACGCCGTGGTGGTCGCCGCGGGCGCGGAAACGCTCAAACTGCTGGCGCCGCTCGGCATCAAACTGCCGTTCTATCCGGTGCGCGTGCATACGCTCAACGCGCCGGTCGCACACGAGGAATGCGTGCCGCACTCGACGCTGATCGACGCGGCGCGGCGCATCGTCGTCACGCGCACGAACCACCGCCTGCGCATCGCGGGCGGCGCGGTGCTCCAGCGCGCCCGGCAACTCGAGGAAGCGCTGCCGGAAGCGCTCACCGAAGAAGCGCTCGCCCTGCTCGGCGAAGCCTCGCGCGACTGGGCGCCGGGCGCCGCGCGCATTTCGGCGGCGCTCGCTTGGGAAGGCATGAAACTGCTTTCCGCCGATGGCCTGCCGGCCGTAGGCGGCGTCGGCCATCCGCGCCTTTTCGTGAATGCGGGTCATGGACCGGCTGGCTGGGCGCTGGCGCTGGGTTCGGCCCGCCTGATCGCCGCCGAGCTTTCCGGCACGCCACCGGAACTGCCGCCGGAGACCGTCAAGGCGCTCTGGCCTGGGCGCAGCTAAGGCCACTGTCATATGACGCCGTCGGGCCATTGCGGCCCGATGGCCCGATGGCGGCTTCACTCGGGTATCGTTGCACTGTCGAATTTCCGCATCCGTCGCCGCCTTGCGCGGCCGGCCTCGCCACCATGACAGACGCCACGCCCGTTCATCCTTCTCTCGTCAATCCGCAAGGCCGCACGCTGGCGCTGTTCACCGTCGCGCAATTGCGCGAGCGCGAACACGCTGCGCAGGCCGCACTGCCCGCCCACACGCTGATGGCGCGCGCCGGTGCCGCCGCCGCCCACTTTCTGCGCGAACAGATCCTGCATGCGCCTTCTGCAGCCAGCGCGCAGCCCGTGTGGTTCGCGGCCGGTCCGGGCAATAACGGCGGCGATGCGCTCGTGGCCGCCGCCGCGCTGGCGCGTGCGGGCATCGCCTGCGAAGTCTGCATGCCCGTCGATGTGAAACCCGACGACGCACGCTGGGCGCTCGCCGAAGCGCGCGCGGCGGGCGTGCCGATTACCGCCGCGCCGCCCGCCTCTTTCGACGGCTACGGCTGGCTGGTGGATGGCTTATTCGGCATTGGCCTCGCACGCGCGCTCGACGGCGTGTTCGGCGAACTGGCCGAACGTTTGTCGGCACGCACGCGCAGCCACGGCCGCGTGCTCGCGCTCGACGTGCCAAGCGGTCTCGATAGCGATACCGGCAATCGGATCGGCAACGGCGCGGCGGTGCGCGCGAGCCATACGATCACCTTCATCGGCGCCAAGCCTGGGCTTTATACCGGCGCGGGGCGCGATTACGCGGGCGCTGTCTGCGTGGCGCCGATCGGCATCGAAAACGATGTGCCGCTGCAGAGCGCTGAAATCGCGCTGCTGAACTCGCCCACGCTGTTCGGGCCTGCCATGCCCGCGCGCGATTTCGCGACCCACAAGGGCAGCTTCGGCACACTGGCTGTGATTGGCGGCGATACCGGCATGTGCGGCGCGCCGATCCTCGCGGCGCGCGCCGCGCTGCTCGCGGGCGCGGGCAAGGTGCATGTGGGCTTTCTCGGCAGCGATGCGCCGCCCTACGACGCGCCCCATCCCGAACTGATGCTGCACCACGCGGGCAAACTCGCGCTCGATACGATGAGCGCGGTGGCTGCGGGCTGCGGCATGGGCGGCAGCGCATCCGCGCGACAACTCGTCGAGCGCATTCTGCGACTCGACACCGCCGTGTTGCTCGACGCCGATGCCTTGAATCTGATCGCCCGCGACGACGCGCTGGCGGCCCACGTGAACGACCACGCGCGCACGCGCGGCGCGCCTTGCGTGCTTACACCGCATCCGCTCGAAGCCGCGCGCCTGCTCGACGCCGATACGGCTTCGGTGCAACGCGATCGACTCGCATCGGCGCGCACGCTGGCATCGCGTTATCAGGCCGTCGTGGTGCTCAAAGGCAGCGGCACGGTCATCGCCGCACCCGACGGCCGCCTCGCGATCAACCCGACCGGCAACGCCGCGCTCGCCACCGGCGGCACCGGCGACGTGCTGGGCGGCCTGATCGGCGCCTTGCTCGCGCAGCGTCTGCCCGCCTTCGAAGCGGCGCTCGCGGGCGTCTATCTGCACGGTCTCGCCGCCGATGCACTCGTTGCGCAGGGCGACGGGCCTGCGGGTCTCGCTGCCGGCGAACTCGCGCCGATGGTCCGGCGCCTGATGAACCGGCTCTTTTACGCTCCGAAAGATTGAAAACCGGCCACATACTGGGCAAAAACCGGCCCAAACCACGGCACACCGTTTGCTAACGTATCGACGATTCCGTTAGCACAGCCGGGCCGCTGCGCAGCTTCGCTTATGCCCGCTATACTGATCTTTCGCGCGCCGCCCACCGGTGGTGCGCTTCCCCGCAGCGCGTGACGCGCGCGTCGGCCTGACCGGCTGACGCCGTCCGCCGCCTTCCATTCGTTTTCCCTCGCTAGACGAACATGACGAATCTGCTCCCTGCCTGGTCCGCGCTACAGACGCATTACGAACAGATCCGCGATGAAAAAATGCGCGACTGGTTCGCACCCGCCAACGATTCCGCGCCGACCCGCGCCGAACGCTATACGTATGCGGGCGGCGGTCTTGCAGCCGATTTTTCGAAGAACCGCATCAACGACGCCACGCTGAAGCTGCTGGTGCAGCTCGCGCGCGAAGCCGGCGTCGAAAAACGCCGCGACGCGATGTTCGCCGGCGAAGTCGTCAACCCGACCGAAGGCCGCGCCGCGCTGCACACCGCACTGCGCGCGACCGAAGCGAACGCACCGTTCCACGCCCAGATCCTCGCGGAAAAAGCGAAGATGGCGAAGTTCGCCGATGCCGTGCGCGATGGCGCATGGACCGGCTACACCGGCAAGCGCATCCGCCACGTGGTGAATATCGGCATCGGCGGCTCGGATCTCGGCCCGAAGATGGTCGTGCACGCGCTCCAGCATCTGGAAACGCCCGAGATCGAATCGCACTTCGTCTCGAACGTCGACGGCGCCGATCTCTGGCGCGTGATCGAAAACATCGATCCCGAAGAAACGCTGGCGATCATCGTCTCGAAGACCTTCACGACGCTCGAAACCATGACGAACGCGCGCTCGATGCGCGACTGGTTCGTCAAGCACGGCTGCCCGGAAGATGCGCTCGCGAAGCACTTCGTCGGCGTTTCGGCGAATCCCACCGAAGTCGTCAAGTTCGGCATCGCCGAGGAAAACGTCTTCGAGATGTGGGACTGGGTGGGCGGACGTTATTCGCTGTGGTCGGCCGTGGGTCTGTCGATCATGATCGCGATCGGGCCGCAGCAGTTCGACGAACTGCTCGCGGGCGCGCACGACATGGACGAGCACTTCCGCACCGCGCCGCTCGAAAAGAATCTGCCGGTGCTGCTCGGCATGATCGGCATCTGGTATCGCAACTTCTTCGGCTCGCAGAGCTATCTGGTTGCTCCGTACTCCGAAGCATTGCATTATCTGCCGTCGTATCTGCAGCAGTTGGAGATGGAGAGCAACGGCAAGCAGGCGCGTCTGGACGGCAAGTTCGTCGATTACGCGACTTCGGCCATCACCTGGGGCGAGCCGGGCACGAACGGCCAGCACGCGTTCTTCCAGATGCTGCACCAGGGCACGACGATCGTGCCGATCGACTTTATCGCCGTGCTCACGCCCGAGCATCCGCTCGCCGATCACCATCCCAAGCTGCTCGCCAACTGCTTCGCGCAGAGCGAGGCCATGATGCTCGGCCGCACGGAAGAAGAGGCGAAGAAGATCGCCGGACCGGACAAGCCCGAACTCGTGCCGCACATCATGTTCCCCGGCAACCGCCCGACCACGACGCTGCTCGTCGACGCGCTCACGGCGCGATCGCTGGGCGCGCTGATCGCGCTCTACGAGCATAAGGTGCTGGTGCAGGCTTCGGTGTGGAACATCAACCCGTTCGACCAGTGGGGCGTGGAACTGGGCAAGATCCTCGGCAAGGTCGTGGAAGCCGATCTGACGGCCGCGAGCGGCGATGTGAAAGCGCACGATTCGTCCACGAGCGCGCTGATCGCGCGTGCACGTGCGGCGCTTAAAAGTTGAACTGAAGTTTCGCTGATGTAGAAAAGGCGTGCGCGGTGCGAACCGGGCACGCCTTGTTTTTTGGCGATCGCGTTTGCGGCGGTGCTGAGGCTAGCGACCCGCTTCGATATGATCGCGCGCGTCTTCGGGGCCGTCGGCGTGCAGCGTGTTCGGCACGCGCCGGCCCGCTTCGATCGTCACCACGGTGTCGCAGCGGCGCGCGAGATCGATGTCGTGCGTGACCAGCACGAGCGTCGCGCCATTGGCGCGGTTGAGTTCGAACATCAGGTCGATGACGGCGTGCCCCGTGGCGGCGTCGAGGCTGCCGGTGGGTTCATCGGCGAACAGAACGGACGGATGCGTCACGAAGGCGCGTGCGAGCGCCACGCGCTGCTGCTCGCCGCCCGAGAGCAGCTTGGGATAGTGGCTCGTGCGCTGCCCCAGACCCACGCGCTCGAGCAACGCACGCGCACGCGTGAAAGCCTCGCGCGTGCTCAAACCGCCCTGCAGTTCGAGCGGCAGCGCGACGTTCTCCAATGCGGTAAGGTGCGGCATCAGCTGGAACGACTGGAACACGAAACCGACCGCGCCGTTACGTAACCCAGCGCGCCGATCTTCGGCCATGCCGGTAAGCTCGTGTCCAAGCAGACGAACCGAGCCCGCGCTCGCGCTGTCCAAACCGGCCAGCAGGCCAAGCAAGGTGGACTTGCCCGAACCCGATGCACCGACGATCGCCACGTTGCTGCCCGCGTGCACGCTCATGTCGATACCGTCGAGGATCGTCAGTTCGCCGGTCGCGTCCGTGACGCGCTTGCTCAAACCCCGTACTTCGATGACTGGATCGCTATTCATTCGCACATGATGACATCAGGATTAGCCGTCAGGAAACACGTCTCTGGGCGCCTCGCGCCGCTCGCCGCGCTGGCGCTGCTTACCGCAATTGCCCTGCCCTGCGCCGCGCCGGATGCGGCTTATGCTGCCACCGCAACGGATACGCAACCGGCTGCGGCCAAACCCGTGATCGCGGTGCTAGGCGACAGTCTGTCCGCCGAATACGGCCTGCCGCGCGATACGGGCTGGGTGGCCCTGCTGCGCCAGCGCCTGAGCAGCGAGCGAATCGATTATAGCGTCGCCAATGCCAGCATCAGCGGCGACACGACCAGTGGCGGCCTCGCCCGCCTGCCGCTCGTGATGCAGCGCATGAAGCCATCGGTCGTGATCGTCGAACTGGGCGCGAACGACGCCTTGCGTGGCGTACCGCTTGCCACTACCGGGAGCAATCTGCGCGCCATCATCGCCCAGATCCGCCAGGGACACGCGCAACCGGTGCTGATCGGCATGTACGTGCCGCCCAACTACGGCCCCGACTACACCCAGAAGTTTCACGAGCTCTACGGCCAGTTGTCGAAAGAGCTGCACGTGCCGCTGGTGCCGTTCCTGCTCGCCGGTCTCGCCGATAAACCCGATCTCTTCCAGGCCGACCAGATGCATCCCACCCAGCAGGCACAGCCTTTGCTCCTCGACAACGTGTGGCCGACGCTCAAGCCGCTGCTTGGCAGCAGCGCGCAGCGCTAGCAGACACGCAGGACGCAGTTGCACGCGGCTGGGCGTAGTCTGGGATGCGATGCGCCGGGATGTCAGGCGCGCTGTCGATCCGGTTTGATCCGGTGCCGGGCGTCGCGCATCCGGTCACATTTTTTTGCGCCGGACGAGAAACCTTCGTCCAATCTCAGATTGACCCTGACTGGAGGGATAAAACGTGAAATATTTACCTCTTATTGTCGTAACGGCAGCCCTTGCTGCCTGCGCCAATCAGCCGATGCCTAGCGGCGCCCAATCAGTCGGCACTAGCCAGCAACCGCCGACGGCCGTTGCCCAGTGCATCGCCAAGAAGTGGGCCGACAAGTCGCAGCAGCAAGTCGTCTCGCAAAGCGTGATGGCGAACGATCAGGCCGTGGACGTCTATGTGCCGGGCCAACAGCCGCCTAACGGCGCAGCCGCAACGGTGCGCCCGGCGTGGAACGCCAATGCCAAGACCTGGGTGGGCTTCCGTTCGGGCGGCGGCGCGGGTGCCGATGCCACGAGCGATATCAGCGCCTGCCTCTGAGCTTGAGTTCTCGCGCGCCGCACTTTTTTGCAGCGCGCAAAAGCAAAACGCCCCGCAGATTGCGGGGCGTTTTCATTTGAAGCTTGAAGCGATGGCGGTGCTTACTGGCCGTCGCCGTCGCTTTGCTGGTTCGACGCGCCAAGCGTGCCGTAGAACTTGACCTTCGAGCGCTCGCGCAGCGCATCGAGATACGCCTGCGTCTGCGACTGGCCACCGACGCCAGCAAGTTGCTGCTGCGCTGCCGCGAGACGCTGACCATCGGCCGCCGGGCCGTTCGTCACGCTGTTCACGCGATAGATCGCGTAACCGTCGTTGCCGAGATCCACGCCCACGTAAGCGGGCAGCTTCTGCGCATCGGCCTTGAACACAGCGGACAGCGCGCTGGGCGGCAGGCCTTGTGCGTCGTTGCGCGACACCTTGAGCGCCGACGAGAAACCATCGGTCGACTTCGACTTCTGCAGTTCGGCCAGCTTTGCTTCGCCGTCCTTGCGCGCCATCTCGCCAGCCTGCTGCGCGACCACCTTCTGGCGCACGGCATCCTTGACCGCGGCGAACGCCGGCACCGCTGCAGCCTGGAAGTTCGTCACGTGCGCCGAGATCAGCGTGTTGTTGCCCACCTCGATCGCCTGCGTGTTGTTGTGCTGGTTCACCGAATCGGTCGCGAACACGGCTGCAAGGAACTTCGCGTTGTTCAGCGGGCTATCCTGCGGCAGCGTGGCGTTGGGCTTCGGCGTGACCGTGGCGGTCTGGATCGTCAGCTTGTACTTGTCGGCGGCCGGCTGCAGACTCTTGGCCTGTTCGTAGACCGTCGAGGTAAAGCCATCGGCTGCATCCGCGAGCAGCTTGGCTGCCTGCTGCGTCTTCACGTCGTTGAGGATCTGGCCCTTCACGTCGTCGAAAGGCTTCGTCACGGACGGCTTGATGTCGGTGACCTTGACGATGTGATAGCCGAAGTCCGACTGGATCACGTCGCTGATTTCGTCCTTCTTCAGCTTGAAGACGGCGTCGTCGAAGGCCTGACCGCCTGCGATCATGCCCGGACCGAAGTAGCCCAGATCGCCGCCCTTCGCGGCCGAACCCGGGTCCTGCGAATCCTTCTGCGCGAGCTGCGCGAACTGGTCCGGGTGCGCCTTCACTTCGGCGAGGATCTGCTCGGCCTTCTGCTTCGCGGCAGCGCGGTCAGCTGCGCTCGCATCCTTCGCAACCGTGATCAGGATGTGACTCGCGCGCACTTCTTCCTGCGACTTGTAGTGCGCGATGTTGTCGTCGTAATACTTCTTGAGATCGGCGTCGCTCGGGTTGACCGAAGCCGCAGCCGTCGCCGCCGACAGCACCAGATACTGGATCTGCGCCGTAGCGGGCGTAGCGAAGTCGTTCTTGTGCGCGTCGTAATAAGCCTGCAGTTGCGCGTCGGTCGGCTGGACCTTCGGCGCGTAGTCGCTGGCATGGAACGCGAGACCTTGCACTTCGCGCTGCTGCTCCGACAGACCCGTCAGTTGCTGCGCAAGCGCCTTCGACGTGAACGCGCTGTTCACCAGCGCCGCGGGCAGTTGCTGCATCGCGAGGCTGTAACGCACGCGCTCGTCGTACTGCTCGGGCGTCATGCCCTGCATGGCGAGCAACTGCTTGTATTTGTCGAGATCGATCGAACCGTCGGGGTTCTTCAGCGACGAGATGATCGGATCGGCCAGCAGCGTGCGGCGCACCGCTTCGTCCGAAGCCGTCAGGTGCAGACGCTGCACTTCATCGGCGAGAACGCGTTGCTGGATCAGACCGTCGAGGATGTCCTTGCGATGTTGCGGCGTGTCGAACATGCTGGCATCGAACTGCGCGCCCATGATCTGGCGCGCCTGATCCATCTGCTGACGCGCAGCGTTGTCGTACTCGACACGGGTGATCTTGTGACCGTTGACGCTGGCGACGTTCGCGCTTTCGTCAAAGAAGCCGCGGAAACCTTGAATACCGACGAAGCCGAGACCTGGCAGAATCACCAGCATCAGCATCAGCATCATCAGTCGTTTGTGATTGCGGAAAAAGTCGAGCATGCGTGACCAAGCGTTGAAGGGCGCCAAAAAACAGAACGCCCGATCTTACATCAGCAGACAACAAAAAAGGCGAACCGGAGTTCGCCTTCTTGCTGTACTGCTGGAGTATTCCTGGCGGAGCGGACGGGACTCGAACCCGCGACCCCCGGCGTGACAGGCCGGTATTCTAACCAACTGAACTACCGCTCCGTGCGGTTTGTTGCGCCATCTGCCACCGCTGCGTAGTGCACCGTGTGCATCGCGCGGCTGGCAATCTGAAACTGTGGTGGGTGCTGAGAGGCTCGAACTCCCGACCTACGCCTTGTAAGGGCGCCGCTCTACCAACTGAGCTAAGCACCCAGCTTCAGATTTTTCGCTGCCGTGTTTCTCAAGCAGCGAGCCCGCTAGTTTAGCGCATCTTTCAGCGCTTTGCCAGGCCTGAATTTAGGAATTTTTGCAGCCTTGATTTTGATGGCGTCGCCGGTGCGCGGATTGCGTCCCGTGCGCGCCGCGCGCTTGCCGACCGCAAAGGTGCCGAAACCCACCAGCGTGACCGAGCCACCCTTCTTCAGCGTGACTTTGACGCCGTTGATCACGGCGTCGAGCGCGCGGCCCGCCGCCGCTTTCGAAATATCGGCCTGCTGTGCAATGTGATCGATCAAATCCGTTTTATTCATTCCGGTCCCCGAGGATGGTGTGGTCATTCGTGGCAGCGCACTGCGTAGCCGCGCGCCTTAAGGAACATCGTTTATTGATCTTGCCGGTCCTGCGGCCACGGCCTGAAGCCGAAGCCCGCTCATTTAACGAAGCCGATTAATACGTGTCAAGCCGGGTTCAGCCTGATGCGACGGGGCTTTGGAAGAAGTCTTCGAATCGATACGACACGTTTGCAGCCTTGGCAGCCATAAGGCCGCAACGTCAACGAATCTCACACGCAGGTCTGGAAACCCGCTGAAAAACAAAAAGCCCGCGGACATGCCGCGGGCTTTGGGGTACTGCAAGCCGGCACGAACCGCGCGAGGCGCGGCCCGTCATCGACTTAGTGTTTCACGACTTCCGGCGTGCCGGGTTCTTTCGATTCGACCACGGGCGCCTTCGCGTCCTCGGCCTTCACCTCTTCTTCCGGCAGCGGCTGCGGTGCACGTTCGAGCGCCAGTTCGAGCACCTTGTCGATCCAGCGGACCGGCACGATTTCGATGGCGTTCTTCACGTTGTCCGGAATCTCGGTCAGATCCTTGACATTCTCTTCAGGAATCAGCACGAGCTTGATGCCGCCGCGATGCGCTGCAAGCAGCTTTTCCTTCAGCCCGCCGATCGGCAGCACTTCGCCGCGCAGCGTGATTTCACCCGTCATCGCGACGTCGGCGCGCACCGGAATACCCGTGAGCACGGACACCAGCGCCGTGGTCATCGCACCGCCTGCGGACGGACCGTCCTTCGGCGTCGCGCCTTCCGGCACGTGAATATGGATGTCCTGCTTCTCGAACGCTTCGTCCTTGATACCAAGGCGACGCGAACGCGAACGCACCACCGAGCGAGCCGCTTCGACCGATTCCTTCATGACGTCGCCGAGCGAACCCGTGCGGATCACATTGCCCTTGCCAGGCATGACCGCCGCTTCGATCGTCAGCAGATCGCCGCCGACTTCCGTCCACGCAAGGCCCGTGACCTGACCAACCTGGTTTTCCTTCGCAGCCAGACCGAAGTCGTACTTGCGCACGCCAAGGAACGTGTCGAGGTTGGCGCTGTCCACCGTGACTGCCTTGTCGGCCTTCTTCAGCAGCAGCATCTTCACGACCTTGCGGCAGATCTTCGACACTTCGCGCTCGAGCGAACGCACGCCCGCTTCACGCGTGTAGTAGCGAATGATGTCGCGGATCGCGCCTTCGGCCACTTCGATCTCGGTCGGCTTCAGCCCGTTGTTCTTCTTCTGCTTCGGCAGGAGATAACGCTGGGCGATGCTGACCTTCTCGTCTTCCGTGTAACCCGAGAGACGGATGACTTCCATCCGGTCGAGCAGCGGCGGCGGAATGTTCAGCGAGTTCGACGTGGCGACGAACATCACATCGGAGAGGTCGAAATCGACTTCGATGTAGTGGTCGGCGAACGTGTGGTTCTGTTCCGGGTCGAGCACTTCGAGCAGCGCCGACGACGGATCGCCGCGGAAATCCATACCCATCTTGTCGACTTCGTCGAGCAGGAAGAGCGGATTGCGCACGCCGACCTTGGTCAGGCTCTGCAGGATCTTCCCCGGCATCGAACCGATGTACGTACGACGATGGCCGCGAATTTCGGCTTCGTCACGCACACCACCCAGCGCCATACGCACGAACTTGCGGTTCGTTGCGCGCGCAATCGACTGCCCAAGCGAGGTCTTGCCGACGCCCGGAGGCCCAACGAGGCACAGGATAGGCGCCTTGACCTTGTCCACGCGTTGCTGGACCGCGAGATACTCGAGAATGCGTTCCTTCACTTTCTCGAGACCGTAGTGGTCTTCGTCGAGCACGGATTCGGCATTCGAGAGGTCGTTGTTGACCTTGCTCTTCTTGCGCCACGGCAGGCCGATCAGCGTGTCGATGTAGTTGCGCACGACGGTGGCTTCAGCCGACATCGGCGACATCAGCTTGAGCTTCTTGAGCTCGGCGTCAGCCTTCTTCTTGGCTTCCTTCGGCATGCGCGCGGCAGTGATGCGCTTCTCGAGTTCTTCGAGATCGGCACCCTCTTCGCCTTCGCCCAGTTCCTTCTGGATCGCCTTGACCTGTTCGTTCAGGTAGTACTCGCGCTGGCTCTTCTCCATCTGGCGCTTGACGCGGCCACGGATGCGCTTTTCGACCTGCAGGATGTCGATTTCGGCTTCGAGCTGGGCGAGCAGATGCTCCAGACGCTCCACGACCGGGAACATCTCGAGGATATGCTGCTTCTGGTCGAGCTTGAGCGGCAGGTGTGCGGCGATGGTGTCAGCAAGACGACCGGCTTCGTCGATACCCGACAGCGAGGTCAGGATCTCCGGCGGGATCTTCTTGTTGAGCTTCACGTACTGGTCGAACTGCGAGACGATCGCACGGCGCAGCGCTTCGGTTTCAGCGCTATCGGCGTGGTCCGGCTCGAGCGGCATGACTTCGCACGAGAACTGCGTTTCCTGCTCTTCGATCGAGAGCGTCTTCGCACGCTGCAAACCTTCCACGAGCACCTTCACGGTGCCGTCGGGCAGCTTGAGCATTTGCAGGATGTTGGCGATACATCCCACTTCGTACATGTCTTTTTCGGTCGGCTCATCCTTTGCGGCAGTCTTCTGCGCGACGAGCATGATGTGCTTGCCGCCTTCCATTGCCGCTTCGAGGGCCTTGATCGATTTCGGCCGGCCCACGAAAAGGGGAATCACCATATGCGGGAAGACTACGACATCGCGCAGCGGCAGCAGCGGGAGCGTGGTGCGTTCCGGCGGGAGGAGTTGGGTTCCTGACATTTCATTTCCCCATGAGTGGAATCAATTGTTCGGTAAGTGAGGCCTGAAAAACCGATTACAAGCCTCGCGCGTGTGGGAAAAGTTCAGTGACTCCAAAAAAGGTGCGCCATCGACCACAAGATAAACGAAAAAGCCGTTCATCTCAGTGTATGAACGGCTTTTTCCCGGAACTCTTTAGCCGATCACCCGCATCAGTTCGACCCAGCGACTTTAGGCGCGTCTTCGTAAATCAGAAGCGGCTTGCCGTCGCCATCAATCACGTTGTCGTCGATGATGACCTTGCTCACGCCCTTCATGGTCGGCAGCTCGTACATGACGTCGAGCAATGCCTGTTCCAGGATCGAACGCAGGCCACGGGCCCCGGTCTTGCGGCGGATCGCCTTGCGGGCGACAGCCTGCAGCGCGGCCGGGCGGATTTCCAGTTCCACGCGCTCCATGTTGAAGAGCTTGTGATACTGCTTGACGAGCGCATTCTTCGGCTCGACCAGAATCTTCATGAGCGCGGCTTCGTCGAGCTTGCCGAGCGTGGCGACCACCGGCAGACGGCCGATCAGTTCGGGAATCAGACCGAACTTGATCAGATCTTCCGGTTCCGTCTCGCGCAGCACTTCGCCCGTGTCGCGTTCCTGCTTGCTCTTCACACTCGCGCCAAAACCGATACCGGTTTTTTCCGTGCGATCCGTGATGACCTTTTCCAGACCGTCGAACGCGCCGCCGCAGATGAACAGGATGTTGGTCGTATCGACCTGAATGAAATCCTGGTTCGGATGCTTGCGGCCGCCCTGCGGAGGCACCGACGCCATCGTGCCTTCGACGAGCTTGAGCAGCGCCTGCTGCACGCCTTCGCCCGACACGTCGCGCGTAATCGACGGGTTGTCCGACTTGCGGCTGATCTTGTCGATTTCGTCGATGTAGACGATGCCGCGCTGGGCCTTGTCGACTTCGTAATTGCAGTTCTGCAGCAGCTTCTGGATGATGTTCTCGACATCCTCACCCACATAACCGGCTTCGGTCAGCGTGGTGGCGTCCGCGATCACGAACGGCACGTTCAGAAGGCGCGCGAGCGTCTGCGCGAGCAGCGTCTTGCCCGAACCCGTAGGCCCGATCAGCAGGATGTTGCTCTTCGAGAGTTCGACTTCGTCTTTCTTGTCGAGATGCTTCAGACGCTTGTAGTGGTTGTACACCGCCACTGCGAGAATCTTCTTCGCGCGTTCCTGGCCGATCACGTACTGGTCGAGGATGTCGCGGATCTCCTGCGGGCTCGGCAGGTCCGAGCGCGACAGCGCCGCGTCGATACCCGCACCGGCGGCTTCGTCGCGAATGATCTCGTTGCACAGGTCGATACATTCATCGCAGATGAACACCGACGGGCCAGCGATCAATTTCTTGACCTCATGCTGGCTTTTGCCGCAAAACGAGCAATACAACAGCTTCTCGCTGTTAGAACCTTTTTTGTCCGCCATGGATAGATGAGCCTCCGGACACTCTGTTACAGATAATACGCCGTTTCCCCTGGCCCGGCCGGGGGTGCGTTAACCGCTTGCTGTGACGGCGTTGGGGCCGCAGGCCGCGAAGCGCGTTTGCTGATTATTTCACATGGTCCGCACGCGCGTGCCTATCCCTTTTTTCACGGGGTTAAGTCACGCTGCATACGCGTTTCCGGCGCTTTTTTGACGCCGGAAACGCGTGCCGGATCAGGGACGCTTGTGGAGCACCTGATCGACGAGGCCGTACGCCTGCGCGTCGTCGCCGGACATGAAGTTGTCGCGGTCGGTGTCGCGCGCAATGCGCTCGACCGGCTGACCGGTATGGTGCGAGAGCAACTGGTTCAGACGTTCCTTCAGGTACAGAATTTCACGCGCCTGGATTTCGATATCCGACGCCTGGCCACGCGCGCCGCCCAGCGGCTGGTGAATCATCACGCGCGAGTTCGGCAGCGCGAAACGCTTGCCCTTCTCGCCCGCTGCCAGCAGGAACGCGCCCATCGAGGCCGCGAGGCCCATGCAAAGGGTCGAAACGTTCGGCTTGATGAACTGCATCGTGTCGTAAATCGCCATACCGGCCGAGACCGAGCCGCCCGGGCTGTTGATGTACAGGCTGATGTCCTTGTCCGGGTTCTCGCTTTCGAGGAACAGGAGCTGGGCGACAACGAGGTTCGCGGTCTGGTCGTTCACTTCGCCGACCAGGAACACCACGCGCTCTTTCAGCAGGCGCGAATAGATGTCATACGAACGCTCGCCGCGGCCGCTCGTCTCGACGACGATCGGCACGAGGCCGAGCGCCTGCGGTTCGAGGTCGCGCGAGGCGTGGGAGGTCAACGTGTCCAGCGATTGAGCGCGAATGGTCATGCGGTGCATCCTTGTCTGGAAGAGTTGTTCTGGTTACGCAGGTCAAACAAAGTAAGCCTGAAATACCGGAATGGCGACGGACCCTGCAGAAATCAACCCTAACGCGTGTGTGGCCAAATTCTGCGGATACAAAAACGGCGTGCTGGCCGTCGGTCGCTCCGACAGCCGGCACGCCGTAGCGGGCAGATTTAAGCCTGCGCCGTTGCGCTTGCCAGTTCTTCGAAGCTCACTTGCTTGTCCGTCACCTTGGCCTTGCCGATCACGAAGTCAACGACGTTCGATTCGACGACGTACGCTTCCATTTCGGCCAGACGCTGCTGGTTCGAATAATACCAGCGCACGACTTCCTTCGGGTCTTCGTAGCTTTTCGCGAATTCGTCGACTTCAGCGCGGATCTGTTCCGGCTTCGCTTCGAGGTTGTTCGCCTTCACCAGCTCGGCCAGCACGAGGCCCAGCTTGACGCGGCGCTCGGCTTGTTCCTTGAACATTTCGGCCGGGATCGGTGCGTCCTTGGCGTTGGGCACGCCGCGCTGTTCCAGATCGGCACGCGCCATTTCGACGAGGCGCTGCTGGTCCTGTTCGATCAGTGCGTTCGGCACGTCGAGTTCGGCGATCTTCAGCAGGGCGTCCATCACCTGGTTCTTGACGATAGCCTGGGTGCGACGCTTGGCTTCGCGCTCGAGGTTGTCCTTGATTTCGGCGCGCATTTTCACGAGGTCGCCGTCGGCGATGCCGAGCGACTTGGCGAATTCACCGTCGATTTCCGGCAGGTGCGCCCATTCGATCAGTTGCATCGTGATCGTGAACTTCGCGGTCTTACCTGCGACGTCCTTGCCGTGGTAGTCCTCGGGGAATGCCAGGTCGAATTCGCGCGACTCGCCCTGCTTCAGGCCAAGCGCTGCCTTTTCGAATTCCGGCAGCATGCGGCCTTCGCCCAGCACGAATGCGAAGCCTTCAGCCGTGCCGCCCGGGAATGCGACGTCGTCGATCTTGCCGACGAAGTCGACCGTCACGCGGTCGCCTTCCTTGGCTGCCGTGTCTGCGCCGCCGTCACCGTGCTCGCCGGCTTCGCCGCGTGCATGGTAGTGGACGCGCTGCTTGCGCAGGATGTCCAGCGTGCGGTCGATTTCCGCTTCGCTGATGGTCGTGGTCGTGCGCTCGATTTCGGCGCTGGCGACGTCGCCCAGCTTCACTTCCGGGTAGACCTCGAAGGTCGCGTCGAAAGCGTAATCGCCTTCAGCAGCTTCGGCCTTCGGCGCGAAGCTCGGCTGGCCTGCAACGCGCAGGTTTTCCGTGCGGCTGATATCGAAGAATTCCTTGCCAACCTTGTCGCTCAGGACTTCGGCTTCCACCTGGCCCGAGTACTGTTGCGTGACCATCTTGAGCGGCACCTTGCCCGGGCGGAAACCCGGCATGCGCACGTTCTTCGCGAGTTGGCGGATGCGCGAATCGACTTCTTTCTGCACGGCGTCCTTCGGCAGGGAAATCGTCACGCGGCGTTCGAGCTTGCCGAGGTTTTCAACAACGTTAGCCATGGCTTCAATCGTCCTAAAATTGTTCGAGCGTATCAGTAATCTTTGCTGCCGCAGTCCGATGGGAAAATCCGCATCGCTTGCGTCTCGCTTGTGCCTCGTCGGCGTCGCTTGCCGGTCGATCCTGACCAACAAGCGCTCTCTAACCGGATAAAGCGCTTTTCGCAGCATTCGGCGGCAATCGTCCGCCCTGCCCGCGCGGCACGCCGAGGCGTTGAAGCGGGCTTTCGCGGACGCTGCCCGCTGGGCGGCGCCCTTTTCCGGGAGCCGCGAGACCCGGCCCGTTCCGAATCGGCCCGACAGGCCAAAAAGGACGGTTTGCGGTGCGGTTCCGTCAAAAGAGCCGAGTATTTTAGCAAACTATTGCCCGACCCAAATGGAATTGCCGTTCGGACGCGGAAAAGGCCTATGAACCGGCCCGTTTTCGGTCTAAAACGGGCCGGTTT
This sequence comes from Paraburkholderia sp. Ac-20340, assembly GCF_017104965.1. Lineage (GTDB taxonomy): Bacteria > Pseudomonadota > Gammaproteobacteria > Burkholderiales > Burkholderiaceae > Paraburkholderia. Next base: position 84,628 of record NZ_JAAGPR010000003.1, on the reverse strand, counting down.
GGCCTGCGTTTGTACCGTGCCGCGCCTCTAGCGGAACGCCATAACCCGGCTGTTCGCGATGCGCGCTATCGCGCTTCGGGTATCCAGCGCGCCCCTCGCGGCTGGTAAGCTAACGCTCGCGCCGGACGCCCCGCCGGCCGCAGCCGCCATCACTACTCTTCCAGTCGAGACACCATGCCTAACCAGACGTTTGCTGACGCACCCGTCGTCGTCATCGCTCCCGATTCATTCAAAGGCTCGCTCAGCGCGGATGGGGTCGCCGCCGCGATCGCCGATGGCATCCGCCGCGCCCGTCCCGATGCCGAAATCCGCATCTGCCCGATGGCCGATGGCGGCGAAGGCACGCTCGACGCCATGCTGAGCGTCGGCGGCGAGCGCCGCACGCTCAATGTCGAAGGCGCCGCCGGCGCGCACCGCGATGCGCTCGTCGGCCTGCTGCACGACGGCAGCGCGATCGTCGAAACCGCCGAGATCGTCGGCATTACCGATACGGTCGGCATGGGCGTGCCGGTCGCTGCGCGCAGCACGCGCGGCATGGGCGCGGCCGTGCGCGCGCTGCTGGACGAAGGCGTGCGCCGTTTTTTTGTCGCGCTCGGCGGCAGCAGCACCAACGATGGCGGCGCCGGACTGCTGGTCGGCCTCGGCCTGCAACTGTTCGATGCGACGGGAAGCGCGCTCGAACCCACGCCGCAAGCGCTGGCTCGCGTAGCGCGCGTGGATGTCTCCGGCCTCGACCCGCGGCTGGCCGAAGCCACCTTCATCGCCATGTCGGATGTGGACAATCCGCTCACGGGCGATCATGGCGCCACCGCCGTGTTCGGTCCGCAAAAAGGCGTGAAAGCCGAGGAAGTCGCGACGATTGACGCAGCGCTCGGCCATTTCGCCGATCTGCTCGAAGCCGCGCTGAATCGCCAGGCGCGCCATGAAGCAGGCGCGGGCGCGGCGGGCGGGTTGGGCTTTGCGCTGCGCATGCTGGGCGCGAGCTTCGAACCGGGCGCCGAAGTCGTTGCGCGCACCATCGGTCTCGACACTGCACTCGCGGGCGCGCACTGGCTCATCACCGGCGAAGGCCGTTCGGACGTGCAGACGCTGCACGGCAAGGCGCCCTTTATCGCCTGCCGCCACGCGCAGGCCGCGGGTGTGCCGGCTACGCTGCTTTCGGGCGCAGTCGATTCCAGCGCGCTGCCGCGTCTTGGCGAGCACTTCAGCGGTTGCTTCTCGCCCGCGCCGGGCCCGATCACGCTCGAAACCGCGATCCGCGACGCCGCCGTGCTGCTCGCGAACGAGGCCGAACAGCTCACGCGCCTGCGATACGGCTCGCGCGCAGCGTAAGTTCATCGCAAGGCCGCCACCTTCGCGCCACACCTGCGCCACCTTCGCGCCGCACACGAATCCGCTCGAATCGTCAGACTTTTTCGTGTGCGCGCGCAACCAGTTTTGCAGTAAGCGATTAATAGATTCGCATGCTCCGGCTTGCGCGCGCCAGCACGCACGTTGAGGGTTCATGCGCGTTGACCCGCGCGCTGGTTGCGGCAACAATCACGGTGAGCGCGACACGATCGCGCATACCTCACGCGACCAGACCAGGACGACCATGAAGGAAAGCAAAGCCGGACTCGAACAATTTCTGACCTATCGGCTCCATGTCCTGAACAAGCTCTCCGAACGCGGTGCCAGCGAGCGCTATCAGGACAAGCTCGGCATCACGCTGCCGGAAGCTCGCCTGATCGCTGCTGTCGGCGCATTCGGCCCGTTTTCGGTGATGGAGCTTGCGCGTCACGCGAATCTCGACAAGAGCCAGGCCAGCCGCGCAGCCGAAGCGCTGATGCGCCGTGGACTCATGCAGCGCAACGCGAGCGAGGAAGACGGACGCCTCGTGCTCGTCTCGCTGACGGCCGACGGACGCGCCCTCTACCGCAAGGTCATGCCGATCGCACGCAAGTGGAACGTCGATCTGTTCGCAATCCTTGACGACAAGGAGCGCGAGCTGCTCAACCGTGCACTGGAAAAGGTCATCGCGGCGGCACAGGAAGAACTCTGAGGCAGCGCAGTCGATAACTGAAACTGATGGGCAGACGCATCGCGCCGGATGCCCGCAGTCTGCTGCCGACGCAAAAACAAAAAGGCCACGTACCGTCAAGTACGTGGCCTTTGTCTTTACTAGCCTGGTGCGTGAGGCCAGCACCGTACCCCCAGCATTTACAGGGCTTTCCGGGATTCATGGGGAATTTTTGGGGAGAGGTCGGCGGAAATTTCCCCAGACCTCAACCGTTGCGAGCGCAACGGATTAGCGGGCTTCTAAGCGGTTCGAGCGTGCGACGCACAGGCGTGCGTGCGTCATCGACCGCGAAGCCGTCAGCGAGCCGGAAAACGGCCCTGCCGACGATTTCTCAGACTTATTGAAGGCGCGCATTCGCGAGCGCAGCCGGATCGGCCTTCCCTTCCGCGAAGAACTGCGCGAACTTCGCATCGACTTCGGCGCGGATCATCGCGCGAAGCTTGTCTTCGTCAGCGACGCTATCCAGGCGGCGCGCAACCTCGCGCAACAGGTCCGCCGTGCTCAACGCTTCCAGCGCCGAAGCAAGCGGCGCGGACGCGTCTACAGGCGCAAACTGCCCTGCGATCTTCGAATAACCCTGTGCCGCTAGTTCGTCCCACAGCGGCGGAATCTTGCTCACCACATTCATGCCGGTAATCTTCCGGCGCATGTCTGGCGGGATCAATTCGTTCTGCGCCTGGCGGATCGCTTCGAGTGGCGTACCCTTGAACAAGTCGCATTCTTTGATCGAGTAAGACCGTTCGGCCAACGCGCGCCACTGTGCCGCGCTCCAGACCTTGTTCTGGTTCTTCTCCTGCATTCCCTCACCTCGTCACAACGAATAAAACAGCGCGGCCCCAATGATCGCGCCCACCACTACCCCGCCCACACATTCCGCACAAAGCAGCCCTTCGATTGCTCGCTTCAGCATTCCTTACCCCGCCCAATCTATCAGATTTTCCGTTGCAGACGTTCGATGCAGGTTGCGAATGTTCGCCTTACGTTGCATTGACGTTGCGCTAGGTTGCGGAGAATAACACCGTCAGCCGATTTAGGTTGCATTGACGTTGCAAATAAATCTCTTGACGTTGCATTTGGGTTGCACATAAGATTCGACTCACATTGCAGCGACGTTGCAACGGTTGTGCGAAGGTTGCGGGGTAGTGGCGTTCTCTAGCATGTAGGTTGCAGCTAGAATCAACGGTCCACTACATAGGGAAATGAAATGTCTCTGAAGAAGAAACTAGACAGCCTTGCGGCCCCGCAGAAGGAACCTAAACAGTCGTTGTCTTCGTTGGTTCGCGAAAACCTCGTGGACATAGAAGCGACGATTGCGCGGGGCGTGCCACTAGAAGCGATTCGTCAAACGCTCGAAGAGTCGATGAATGGCGAAGAAGTGAAGATCGAATCGCTGCGTTCTGCTTTGTCGCGTGCTCGGGACGACCGGGACGGCAAAGACAGACCTAAGAGCAAGGGAACGAAGAAGAAGACAGAAGCGAAGGCGGCGGACGCTGGACTAGTCAGCCGCGCGACGGTTCCGGTTGTGGAACCTAAGCAAATGGACGAAGCGCCCCCGGCGAATCAGTCACTAAGCCAAACGCTGCGCGAATTCGACCAACGGAACGAAAGTCCGTATGCCGTCGCGCGGCGGAAATTTGAGAACGGAACAGGAAAGACATGATCTTCATGACATTGCAGTTTGCTGGCGTTGTAGGTAAATCGACCATCGCGGAATACGTATTGCGTCCGCGCATGCCGCAAGCTGCATTCATCGCGGTTGAGTCCATCAATTCGAGCGCTTCGGATTTGAGCGCTGACGAAATCCAGAAATTTCGCGGCGAACAAATCGTCAAGATTCTGGATTCGATCGAATTCGCGGACGGTAACGCAATCGTGGATATCGGCAGTTCAAACGTCGAAGCGTTTCTTAAAAAGCTGCCCGACCATCCCGACATTTTCGAAAATGTGCATCGCTACATCGTTCCAGTAACGCCGGATAAGAAAGTCCAGAAAGATGCATTGCGAACGGTTACCGCACTTTCTGCACTAGGCGTTGAACGAAACAAGATTATCTTGCTTCCGAATCACATTAAAGAATCGGTAGAAGAAGATTTGTCCGCCGAATTCTTGAAACAGGTTTCAGGCGAAAAGAAAGCGCGAATCAACGAAGCGATGTTTATCAAGCATCGCGAGATTTTCGAATTCCTTTTCGAATTCGGCGGATCGCTCGAAGAACTGCGCGAAAACCGCATGGCCTACAAAGACGAAGCGCGCAAGCTGAAAGCGGCTGATCCTGATTCGACCGAAGCGCGAACGTTTATGACGATGGGAACGCATGGCGGGACGGCTGGCGTTGTCATCCCCGAACTGGACCGAATCTTCGCGTACCTTGTCGGCGCGTGAACGTGCTCCAGCGATTGGGTGAGCGGTAGGACGCACATATAAGAAGCTCTCTGCCTTCCGCTGCCCAGGCGTCCTGCTAGTCATCCTGCGCGATGACGAAAGCAAGCGCGTTGCAATCTTTGACGTGCGGGCGCAACGCCTCATTCGCTAGGACGACCGCCTGGCGTGGCTTTGAGGCGGCTTCCGTACATTAGCAAAGTTACGATCTCTGAAGGCACATTAGCAAAGCTAACGTGCCATAACTGTAGCGAACGCTTACAATTTCATTCGTGGGGTTGATAAATCGTGGTTATTCAGGGCATAAACCCTGTTGATAACGCACGCCTTTTCGCCCAGGTTTTTAAGAGTTTTTATCCAACTTTTGCGGTATTTTTATTGAAGAATTAAGTTTCTCTGAATATGTAGCAGGCATTGAATTCTTTGTGTATGATGCGCTGACTTACAAATTATTACGAAACGCTGGACATTTTTTGCGCGTTGCAGTAAGGCCGTTAAATCCGCTTTAACGAAAGCCCCCCGTCAGCGGGGGCGCTTCCAAAAAAATAATATCGACCATATGAAGTCACTGATTTTGATTACGGCGTTGTTTGCCGGGACGGCGCACGCCCACACTGCGATTAACTGCGACGATTTCGCGAAAGTCGGTTTTGAAACGGCAACCGCTCGCGATGCGGGCTATTCGGAATGGGACGTTAAAAATCCCGCCTGGACTTCGGACGCGATGAATCACGGCGCGAACTATCCAGCGCTGCGCTCGCTGTTCGTTGACGTGTACGAAGACGAAGGATTGAAGAAGGCATCACCGGATATCGTCAAGCGCGCGGCCCTGAAGTCGTGCCAGGACTACAACGCGAAGAGCTGAGAACACGTCTAGACGTCCAGACATAACCCCAGAAATGGGATCGGTTCCACGAATTAGACGAATTACTCTAATGAAGAAAGTCATAGCGCTGTTGCTCGCTTCATCGCTGACGGGCTGCGCCAGTTGGTGCGAAGGGTCGGCACATGAAGAAGGTTGCAAGAAGGTTGTAGCGGTCACAGACGTGGTTCTAGTGACGGCTGCGGTTGTCGGTCTGGCCGTCCTCGCGGGTAAGAGCGGCGGCGGCGGTAACGACAACCACCCTTGCGACTATTCGTGGCAAACGGCGGCGGACGGTTCGCGTTGTGGTGGTCGTGCGGCGGATATGCGCCCTGGTGGTCGGTAATTAAGGAAAGCGGAAATGATGAACAAATTTGTACGCGCTGCGTTTGTCGCAGCAATCGCAACCGGCGCAACGCTCGCGAACGCGACCCCGGTCGAAGGAATGACGAAGGAACAGACCGTGCAAGCCTGCCGAATCATCGGAGATATGTTCCATGCGGTCGCGATTGATCGTGACTTGGGAAAATCCGAACCTGACGAAATCGAATCAGTAAAGAACGCAGCCGCAAAGAACCATTCCGCGAAGGCATTCAGCGATGCAGTTATGACGGCGGTTACGACCGTTTACGAGGATATGGATTTCGCATCGCTCAATGCGAACCAGATTCGAGCACGCGCGGTCACGAACTGCATTACGAACAGCCAATCGAACTAAAGGCAACCCGCCTAAGCACCTGGTCGGGTTCCTACAAAGGTCTAAAAAAGTGGTTAAACGAATCCTATCCGGCGCGGCCTTCCTCGCGGTCGCGTCGCATGCTCTAGCCGTTCCCATTGCGCTCGATCCCGACTGGAAGGTGATTTATGGATCGGGCAACGAAGCGGTACGGCTGAAGCTAAGTAGCGTAGTCAGCACCACGCAAGAAGGCACTAGGCACGCACTGATAGACACCCCTGCGAGACCAGGCGGACGCGCCACGAATATCCAGTATGCGCTTTCCGTCAGTTGCAGATGGCACGCAATGACTCCGTACTACGCGACTTTCTATCAAGGTCCATTTGTGATTGGAAGTACGGAAATGGACGGTCAACTAGTCTGGAAAGCGAGCGACAGCCGCAGCGCTGCGCGAACCGTCGCAGCAGTTTGTAAAGCCGAATTGCACTAACAAGGTCTGTAAAAGGATTGCCCGCTATGGAAACTCAAATCGTTGACCTGTTGCTATCGCATAAGGCACAGCGCGAATTGCTCGAAACCCTCAAAGCGGGCAATGATAATTCCTATCAACGCGGTTTCGATATCGTTGTCCGCGCACGATGCGCAACCGAACAGCGCAATCCGGAAACCGAAGGATCGCGCGCCCAGCTTCTGCGGATCGCAATGGAACTTCTGCGAAATTATCCGCGCGCGGGGAGGCTCGAAATTCTCGCGATGATGATTAGCAAGTATGAAGACTTGCGCCCCGTCCAGTTTCCGCAATTGATCTACAAGCGCCCCAACGGCGATTCGTGGAATTTCTGGAACGGGTTCTGGGCTGCGTGCCGCACGCCAGAAGGCGCGAATGGAACATTCTAAAAAATCAATCGTTGGCGCGGCTGTCTGGTCGCTGGTGGTTGTCGTGCTGTTCTGCGTGCAAGTGATCGCGCTCGGATATTTCGCGCCAACCGCAATCGCCAAGTACCGCAAACGTGACGGGGTTCGATTGATTGGTTTCGTCAACGTCGTTACCGGCTGGACAGGGATCGGCTGGATCGTATGCCTGTTTTGGTCACTGTGCGGATTAGCCGAAATCTACTGAAGGAATCGCCCTAAACACTGGAGAACTGGAAATGCAACTTGACCTAAACGAAATCCCAATGGACAAAATCCTGGCGGGGTTAGTCGATAGGCCGGACGTTCTAAGAGAACTTCGCAATATTTCCCTAGAAAAGATTCTGGATATCGACACGGCAGGAAACCTTGACGAAGTTATGCGAAACGCGCTCGCGTCAAATGACCTGCTTCAAATGCATGAAGCCGTATTCGTTTACGCGCTAACGCTGGGGCTGAAGTTTGTACGGCAATCGGCAGAATACGAGCGCAAGAAGTTCTGCAACGCATTGCGGTTTGATGGACGCGACGCATACAAGAAGATTCTGCGAACCATCATTGCATCTGGAATGCCCCTGTGATTGTCAAATGTGTCGGTAAAAAACGGTGCGCGACTGTACCACGCGCTGTCGATTTTTAGCCGATTCTCCTAACTTGCAAGTTGAAAACATGACGAACGACCAATTCCCAGCCGTGGAAGTCTCCCCGCTTGAAATGGCGATCCTTTTGGATACACGCGAGCAACAAGACGAATATTTTCGCCAGGCACTCGCGTCCGACGATACCCGTAATTTTGTGACCGCGCTCACTGTCGCCGCTATGGGGTTCGGGACTAAAAAAATCGCCGATGAAATCGGAATCAAACCGTCCGACTTTCGCGCGGTATTGGAAGACGACTATTTGGGACCGGACAAGCGCCAAATCCTGATTCGTGCGTTGCTGGGTATCGCGATGGACAAGAAGGAAGCCGCGTGACAGATGAAATGACGTTCGGCAACCGCGAAGAAAAGCGGCTACTCAACACACCGGGCGGACTGAAGGAATTGTTAGAGCGCTCGCGAGCAATCCAGGAAGATCGCGAAGCCGCCATTGTCTCGGGAGCCATGCGAGCACGGCGTGCTAACGAAGCAACGATCTTGCTCGAAGCGTTCGCGTCTGGCGATGACGAAGCCGTAACCGACGCGATTTATGTAATCGCGCGCGAACGTCTTGTAGATCAAGTCGGAGAGAAGCCGGATTGGGATTCGTGCGTGTACGCGGTCGCTGCCGTGGCGATTCGTGAGAACCCGCTTTTTTCTGAAGTAATGGCATCGCTGCAAGCGCTGGGATTCGAACTGACTGTAAAGATTAAAGAATGAAAAGAACGATTGTAGGAAGCGCCGCCCTGGCGCTGGCCGTCGCAGCATGCGGCGGAAACGGTAACAGCGACGAACCCACGCCCGATCTGGGCGCGCCGGTTGTGTCGAGTCTGAAACAGATTCCTGAAGGATTCTATACCGGGGCCGTCACTTCTAAGTTTGTGGGCGATCCTGCATATCTCCTGGTTCGCCCGGATGGCACCGCGTGGGCGCTTACGGCGATTGGCGTAGACCTAGACGTTGAATCCGAACGCTTCGCGATTCGTCCGACGCTTAAGGACGGCGTCATTGCAGGCACCGCTCGCGCATACGGCGAAAATGAATTTGTAGCCTATGGCGTTGATGGATACGACAACAAAGAATATCCGCCGATCTATCAAGGTATGCCGTCCATTGCCGTGACCGGCAAATATGACAGCGCAACGAAAACCGTTTCAATGAACCTCGCGGCGGTCGGTCCCGTCAGCTTCGATGTTACGCCTGCAAACCCTGCGGACTTTGACTACAACACACCGGCAAAGGCTTCCGACATTGCGGGAACCTGGCAATTGTGGAACGCGGGCGAAATGAACGTCAGCAGTTTGACCGTCGCAGCGGACGGCACGATATCAGGAACGCAACCCGGCAAGGCGTGGCAATTCAACCCCAAGGACGGCACATACGGCGGTACTGATACGGCAACACCATGCAGCGTAAGCGGTTATATCAGGCCCAGCGCGGACGGAAAGAACCTCTTTGACGTACATATGGTGTACACGGGCGAAACCTGCGTCCATCCTGGCGAAACTGCATCAGGCGTCGCGATCTATCAGACGCTACCCGCTGGAACGATTCTCAACGATCCGACCGTGTACCACCGCTTATGGATCGCTGCGGAAGATGACTTGGGAACAGGATTTAGCGCAACGATGACTGGCCTTCGATGAAATCCCCCTTTGGGACTCGCGGTGCGCGCTTTAACTGGCTGAAGCCAGTCACATATCCCCTGCTTCTAGGGTACCTGGCGATTCTCGGCATTAACCTAGTTTTGGGCGCAATCGTGGGCGATGCGCTCGATAACCACGATCGACAATGAAGGAGATGAAATGACTGAAGCGAAAGCGTTTTTCGAAATCGCAAACCGCCAATACAAGGAATTCAACGAAGAAGCGAAACGCGTCTGCGTGAAACCCGAATGGACCTACGAAGAAGCCGACTTCGAGAAATCGACCTTCCGCATATCTGGCCGTGAAATTGACATCGTGCTGCGCGACGCGAGCGGTAAGCAAGTGTGGGATATGAAACTATGGGATACGACACCGAAGTAACGGGAACTACTCGCCTAGCGCGCGGCGCGCAACCTCTGCCGTGCTGCGTTCCCGATTGAACACGAACCCGCCACGACGGGGCTTAATAAGGTCTGAAATAGTGTCTACTCAAGAAGTCCCCTCGCAGTCGATTCATGAGCAGGTAGTAGCGCTCGAAGCACAGCTTGCCACCCTGAAGCGCATGCAAGCGGTCGAGCAAATCCGCGCGCTGATAGAAGCCCATGATCTGGGCGACACCTTCAAGGAAGTGAAGGCAAACGCGAGCGCACCGAAGAAGCTGCATTACCGGAATCCGGCAAACGGAGAAGTAGTAGCGGTCGGCAGTGGCCGCAAACCCAAATGGCTCGCGGACATGGACGAAGCCGAACGCGAGAAACACCGCTGCGAAGCCCCTGCCGAAGCCTGAATCAATCGCACCGAACCCGCCCTAGGCGGGTTTTTGAGATATCGAAGACCGCGCGCCAAATTGGATAAATATTTTACGCCCCAAGCAATGATTGAAAAGTGCGTCGCTGGAATGGTCGCGCACCTGCCGTATAACCTATGGAAATTCTTGGACCCTTGCGCGGGCGATGGCCGGTGGTTGCCACACCTGGGACGCGCCTTTCCACATTCGAACCTGCAAGCATTCGACATTGCGCCCGACCATCCCCGCGTGGCGCAAATGGACTTCCTTACCCAAACCGATCCGCTATGCACGATAGTTGACGTAATCGTGAGCAATCCGCCGTTCGGCAAATCGCTTTCGCTTGCGCACAAGGTATTCAACCGCGCCGCCGAATACGAACCGCAATTCATTTGCGTTCTGGTCCCGCGTAGCTTCGGAACCCGGCTGACCTCGCTTCGCCAGTTGAGCACCGAATACACGCGCGTCGCATCCGTTGACATGCCGTCCATGCACTTTGAGCGCAAAGACGGTCACCGATACGGGGAAGAATTCTGTCCCCTGCAATGTACGTTCCAAATCTGGCGCAGACAGCCGCGTAAGCCGTTGCCCGATTTCGAGATGGACGAATGCACCGACGCGGACGGAAAGCCCGTCAAGGTGCGTTACCGCGCTTCCAGGCATGGATACATCCTCATGCGACCGTCGAATAACAAGGATTACCCAGACGCGCGATTCGAAGACGGGGAATTCATCGCTGGTAGTTCCGACGAATTGCCAGTGCGCGAACGCTTCCAGGATATCCCTGGCTTCTTCGCGAGCATGGCGGAAAACGTCCGCAGTATCGTTACACATGGCCCGAACGCTGGCCGTGTGGTCGATTTCGATCCTGACAATGATCGCGCGTCAATGCGTCAATTTATCTGGGCACCAGGCTATATGCACGACCGCATTGCGCTGATCGAGCAATCGGCATTCGCGAAATACCTGGAAGCGAGCGGCAACCCTCGAACGCCGTCCCTTAGTTCCGAAGAGATTATCGAATGCATTGATTCGGCACTGGACGGCATGAAGGCCGGTCACCAACAATTCGCCCGCCAAGTCTTTAAGGCTTACAGCCTGCTCTAACATGATCGCATGGCACTACACCACCGCCCAATGCTTTCGCGGTATCGAGGAAACAGGCGGGTTGCTCCCTTCTGCGCCACACATGCTAGACGCGGAAAAGCCCCTACTCTGGTTTTCTGTCAATCAGCATTGGGAACAGTCTGCGCGACGCGGCTGGACTGAGAACGGAAAGCGCCGCCTGTTGAGCCTTGAGGAAATGATTCTTCACTTCGGCGCGCTCTATAGGTTTGGCATGCACGAACTGCGCACAGCGATTGGCGAACGTCAGATTCGCAGGCTGGGAAGAATCCGCCCTGGGACGTGGGATCAAATGATTAAGAACGCGCTGGCTATGGGGAGCGACCCGAACGAATGGCGCGCATGCAGTGCGTTCGTGCCGATTGGATATGTACAGGTCCAGGTCTTGAAGAATTTGCAAACCGGCTGGGAACCCGCCCGATAACGAAAAAAACCCCGCACAGGCTCTCACCGGGCGGGGTTCTGTACTTCTAAGACCTGGATTGCTGGAACGCTGATCCTGTAAGGCAAACGAACGCGGCGCTGCGCTTGCGTCCGTAGCTCGCGCGCTTCGCGCACGAAACGCCTTCAAGATAAAACAATCTGAAAGCCTATATTCTGCCATTTGGTGAGTCTCAGGATAAGATTCTCCCAGGGGGCGATTAGAAAATCTCCCCTGGTTCTTATCCTGACAACTCACCAAATGCCCTTCGTGCTATGCACGTCTGCCATTCGGAGCCGCCCAGGAATCACAGCCGCCGCGTAAAGCGCTGTGACTTGGCAAGTTATCGGCCTAACGCAAAGCCGCCGATACCCGTCTTGCCCCACCCGATACCGGGATCGCTACACAGTCCAGTAGGCTCCCCGCATGCGGTTTGCTATTCAGTCCTGTGCGCCATCAGCGTATATCGAATGACCCTCACGTTTGGCCTATGTATCACTGGTAGGCCCGTCAGAATATTCGCCACCGGTTCACCCTGCCGAATATTCCTAGCCGAATTACTCGGCACATTCTATTTACTGCCCGTTTTCGATTTCTGACGGATATCGGGAAAAATTCTTCGTTCGTGGTCTGTGAATAATCCGTAACAACTTCGGCGCGTGATTTCCTCAAGTCCGCGATCAAGTTTTTAAAACGCACCGTAAATAACGTGTACCGAAACTTGAGAAGGAAATCTTCACCATGCGCCCGATGACGAAAGACAAGACTGTCCATCGCATGAATCTGGACATGCCGCCCGAAATGTTCGCTGAAGTGCGCGCGCACTGCGAAGCGGTAGACCTGACGTTTTCGCAGTATGTGCGTCGCCTAATTCGAGCGGACAAGGCGCGCGGAACGTTCGGACAGATTGACGCCCCCGCAGCCGCGCCGCAAGCGCCCACCACCGAACAGAAGGCACGCTATGAATACATCTAACGCGAAGCCCGCACAGCCCCGCAAGACGGCCTTCGAAGCCTATTTGCAATCCCGGTTCGGTCGCGACGCTGCGAACCTCACACAGGCCCAACGCGCGCGCTGTTACGCAAAATACGAATCAATCCTTCGCCTTGCAGCTCCCGTTTGAGATACACCCGTATGACTACAGCCCTTACCCTCGCAACTATCCCCGAAATGAACAGCATGCAAATTGCTGAATTGCTCGGATCGCGCCATTCTGACGTAAAGCGCTCGCTTGAACGCCTTGCCGAAAAGTCTGTAATCTCACTTCCGCCAATGGCGCAAGTCAAAATCCAGCGCGAGCGGCGCGCGGAAGCGGTCGAAGTGTATGTCTTCGCGGGCGAACAAGGCGAACGCGATAGCATTATCCTGGTTGCGCAACTCTCGCCAGAATTTACGGCGCGCCTGGTGGATAGCTGGCGCGAAATGAAAGAACAGCTTGCCACGCCCGCACTGCCGAAAAACTACATCGAAGCGCTCGAAGCGCATCTTGCGTCAGAGAAGCGCGCGGAACAGCTTGCCATTGCGAACGCTGCGAAGGACGCGCAAATCGAGCGCGACAAACCGAAGGTGCAATTCGCGGAAGACTTCCAGCATTCCGACGTGGTTGTAACTCTGTCGCAAATGGCGAACCTGTGCGGGGTCGGACGCAAGACGTTTATTTCCTGGCTGCGCCGGGACAAGATTTTCCAGAAACAGCGCTGCGCGCCGTATCAGCAATATATCGACCGGGATTTTTTCGACGTGAAGGAAGATATCTATCACGATGACGCTGGCCGGGCGCATCCGACACTGACGGCGCGTGTAACCATCGCCGGTCAAGCCTGGCTGAAAAATCTTTATCGCGCGGAAATCGAAACGCACCTGGCCGCGAAGCGTCCGAAGCGCCGCGCCGTTGCTGTCGAAGATGACGCAGAGTAACCGGCTTATTTGGGGTGGTGAAACGCCGCCCCACCACAAAGGAAACGTATGGATATCTTCAAGAAACCCGGCCCCGCGCTGCAATCCCTGATCGACAAGCAACGCGCCGCGAAGCGCGAGCAAGAAGCCGAAGCGAAACCCGCAGCACCGCAGTAAATAGAGTGTGGAAGTTGCTAAGGTTCCATGTTCTGTAGTCTCCAAAGAAAACCCCGCACGGCGCGAAGCTGTGCGGGGTTTTCTACTTTGTGCGCCACGCTTGAATATTACGGCGCATTACAGGAAGTCGACGCGCTATCATGGCCGCTCAATCGCTGGCTCCACTGTCGGCGGTTTGATCGTTAGCCCCCTGCCGCCCTGGCTTGGGGGCTTTTTTTCGAGTAGTTCGGTCGCACTGTAGAAACCTGCATATTCGCCCCGCCTGTGAGAACAGCGCGGGGCTTTTTTCGTCAACCGGGTTGCCTAACAAATGCGGGCAATATCGGAAAACCAATCACCTTTGACGCTATTTCAATCCAAGCACGCCCGCCATTGCTCAGGTAAGAATCCTTCACCCTCACCAATGCCAAGTCATACACCGTTCCGGGGTCTGCAACCGGCAGAATAGCCAGACGCGACGATTTGACTTTCCGGCTCGCGGATTCGGGCACCAACGCAACCCCCATTCCGGCAACCACCATAGAGACAATTAAATCAAGGTGCGCGCTGCGTCCCACCACGTTAGGCCGATAACCATGCTTCGCGCACAGTTGGTCTATCAGTTCGTTGACTTTGAAATCTTCTGAAAACCCAATGAACGGTTCGCCTGAAAGTTCGCCCAAGCTTACCTGATGCTTCGCAGCTAGAAGATGATCCTTCGCGCACAACAGCACAAGCCGGTCATTGCCGAATGGTTGAGTTATCGCCCAATCATCTTGAATCGGCAACATCGCTGCTGCAATCTCGATATCGCCATTCGCCAACGCGCCGCGCGCCTGGTTCGTGCCGTATTCAGTAATCAGAAGCTGGATGCCTGGATATTTGCGCCGCAATTCGGTAATGACGCTTCCGAAGAACGTTGCGCCAGTCATGTGCGGCAAACCTACCCGTAACACTCCCTTCGCCATTGACCGCAAGTCGCGTAACTCGCTCAGAAGGTTCTCAGACTGGCGAAGGATCAAGGTTGCGTGGCGATAGAAAACGCCACCTTCTGGGGTCAACGTTACGCCCTTGGGTTCGCGTATCAGCAGTTGCGCGCCGGCTTCTTCCTCAAGTGAAGAAATCGCGCGACTTATCGCCGGTTGCGTGACGTGCAAAACGTCGCTTGCGCGCCGAAATCCATTCTGGCGCACGACTTCCACAAAATACCTCAAGCCCCGCAAGTCCATACAATCCCCCTGATACCGAATCGGCATCACGCCGATGCAAAAACGTCACTTCGATTATAGGCAGATATCGCCCATACTTGCTTCCAGCTTCACAAGAGCTATCGGGGTGAAAGGCTCGCTTACCGCAGCCGGTTTCATCGCTTGTTAGACGTTCTCACGAGGAACAGCAAGGCAGGCTTCCGCAACCTATCCCACAAGGAAAATGCAATGGCTATCCTGCCCGTTGATAAAGCAGCGCCCCGCCGTGGTGCGGAAGTTCTCCTGGACGTACTTCAATCGGAAGGCGTGGAATACATTTTCGGCAATCCGGGTACGACGGAACTGCCCCTGATGGACGCCCTTCTAAATTTCCCCGACGTTAGCTACGTCCTGGCGCTGCAAGAGGCTTCCGCAGTCGCAATGGCAGACGGATACGCACAAGCCGCCAAACGCCCCGCCTTCCTCAACCTGCACACGGCAGGCGGTCTGGGGCACGGGTTCGGAAACCTTCTGAACGCCGCTGTATCCGGTACGCCGCTGGTAGTGACTGCCGGTCAACAGGATTTGCGCCACACCGTCACTGATCCGCTTTTGTTTGATGACTTGGTGCGTATCGCATCGCCTGCCGTTAAATGGGCGCGCGAAGTGACAAGCCCCAAGCAATTGCCAATCTTTCTCCGCCGTGCATTCAACGATGCGAGCGCAGCGCCCAGCGGTCCCGTATTCCTTTCGCTCCCTATGGACGTGATGGACGAAGTTTCCGTCGTCGATAGCGGCGAACCCTCAGTAATCGACCATGCGGTCGTGGGCGGCTCGCTCCCGGCGCTTGCCCAGGCACTGGCAGGGATCGCACCCGGAAAACTCGCAATCATTGCGGGCGACGAAATCCATTCGAGCGAAGCAGCCGCCGAAGTGGTTGCCGTGGCCGAAATGCTCGGCGCGCCGGTCTATGGATCGTCCTGGCCTTCACGTATTCCGTTTCCTACGTCGCACCCCCTATGGGCGGGCAACTTTCCCACAACGGCGAAGGGAATCGCGTCTTGCCTATCACGCTTTGATGCGATCTTTGCGCTGGGCGGAAAGTCGCTGATTACGATTCTGTATTCGGAAGGGTCCGCAGTTCCGCACAACTGCGCGGTCTATCAACTGTCCGCAGACGTGCGCGACCTTGGGCGCACCTATTCGACCAAGCTTTCTGTAGTGGGCCATATTCAGGCGTCCTTGGGGGCGTTGCTGCCTCACCTGAAGGAATCGACCGCAACCCGGCGCGAAGCCTATAGCGGTCTTCTGACGGATGCTATCGCCGGTAAGGCGGCACAACGCAAGAACCTGTTTGCGCTGGCAACCGAACAATACAACGAACCGGTAATCACGCCGCTGGTTGCCGCTTGTGAGGCGTTGCGCGCCATTGGGCCGAACGTGCCTATCGTTGACGAAGCAATCGCCACGTCGCGCCATACGCGTGCTTTCCTCAACTCTGACAACCCGAACCAATATTCCTTCCTTCGCGGTGGCGCATTGGGCTGGGGTATGCCTGCCGCTGTAGGTTGCTCGCTGGGTATTGGACGCGCGCCGGTTGTCTGTCTCGTGGGCGATGGCGCGGCAATGTATTCGCCTCAAGCCCTCTGGACGGCTGCGCATGAAAACTTGCCGGTCACGTTTATCGTGATGAACAACCGCGAATACAACGTACTGAAGAATTTTATGCGCTCGCAAAGTGAGTACGTATCCGCCCAGACGGGCAATTTCATTGCTATGGACATGGAACGGCCCGCTATTGACTATGTGGCGCTGGGAACGTCTATGGGCGTCACTGCACGGCGCATAGAGCGTGCGGGCGATATCGCCCCTGCCGTGGAAGCGGCACTTGCGAGCGGACGCCCGAACCTGATCGAAATTGCAATCAGCGTCGAGTGAATCGTCGCCATATTGCCGCTCCAAGCCAAAACAAATTTACGAAACATTACAGGCGTCCGGCTCGCTAAGATTGCTCCCGAATCGCTGATCATCGTCAGCGATTTGAGCATCAAGGTCTTTCCCCTGGTGGAACATCACCGGGGGGCTATTAACTTTGATACCCGCAGTTGTATGTGTCGCTTTGTGGCTTTGCAGTAGTAACACGCATATGGTTTCAGCCCGCCTTCGTTTTAACGTTGGCGGGCTTTTTTTCATCTTGAGTCTGAATAATTACCACACATTACAGACCTTCGTGCACCTAAGATATCCCTTCGAATCGCTGCCGAATACAGCGATTCGTTATCGTCGGATGCTCTCTCGCTTCCCCGGCGCGGGGCGTCCTTTTTCACCTCCTGGTGAATTCCGATCTCTTGCGGAATTGCTTTGATGAAGTTTTCCCGTCTTCCTACTCGAAGACGGGCCTTTTTTTAAACGTATTAAGTGAGTTGCAGAGTTTTTACCACTATGCTAGTATTCAGTGTTCACTTAACATCACGAACAGAGAATGACCGTTCCACTCGATAACACCACCGCCGTTCTGCGGCAACGTTTCGGCGCATGGCTCAGAGAGAAGCGCGACGAAGTTGGCATGACTCAGAATGAAATGTGCGTCGAACTGGACTACAGCCAACCGGCCATGATTTCCCAGGTCGAGCGCGGATCGTCAGCCCTACCCGAACATGACATGCTGACGTGGGCGGCGCTGTTGAGAATTCCTCGCGAAGAATTTACGCGGACATATCTGTATTACTGCCGCCCCTTCGTGTACGAAGCAATGTTCAAACTCAATCCATTTCAGCAGCAAGGGTTAGCGCGGCCCGCGAAGACCATCGCGCCGCGTCCGAAGAAAAGCGCCCTTTCAAAAATCTGACTTGTGAAGTAATCTCAGCACTCGAAAGCATAACAAACCAAGAAAAAGAGAATAGACCGTGAAACTCAAGATTGCACTTGCTGCCCTTCCCGTCCTGTTTGGTTGTGCCACTCAACAGGCTTTGATGACTGAAACGCCGTCCGGTCACCCGGAAGTCACGTTTGAACGCGCCACGCTCACGGACGTGCAAAACGCACTCATTGCGCGCTGCTCTCAAATCGGGGGCATGGTATCGGAACAAAACACAAATACCGTGACTTGCTCGGGCCAGTTGCAGGGGCAACAGGCGGTTATGGCTCAATTGCTTTTGGGTAATTCGTATTCGACTACGCCCGTCCGTAAGGTTCGCTTTGTAATGGATGCGAACGGCGATAGCGTGCATGTAGTCGCGTTCGATTGGGTCGAAACGACAATGGCAATGGGCCAGGTGCATAGTGCGGAAATGTCGAGCAACAATAGCCGTAACGCGCTACAGGAATCGCTGGACCGCCTCAAAGGCAAGTTTGAGGACGCGCACCCCAAGCCGAAGCACGAAACGGTCGCAGGCGACGTAATCCACGTAACGGCCTATATGTGCTCCTCGTATGACCAGGCGGGCGCTGGAAACCGCGTCAAGCACTATCAGAAAGGCGATTCGTTGACGGTCTACGCACGCAATACGATCTATGACCGGATTTCCGCGAACGGCGCGCCGCAGGAATGGATTGTTGACGGTTCATGCACCCAATAACGAATATGAAAAAAATTCTGACGGTAACCGCCCTCGCGATCTTCGCAACCGCTGCGCATGCGAAAACGTACTCTAAAGAGGAAATTGAAAACGCTGTATGCGTGGACGTGGGTGACTACGCATACGCGGCGGCGACAGATCGCGACAACGGCGAGTATGAGGCGGACGAATTGCAACGCGTTGAAGAAAACGGTCATACGCAGAAACTGAGTCCGTCGGTTATCAAAGGCTATCAGACTGTTGTCAGGCGAGTTTACGAGGAAAAGCAATTCCAGGACGTTACACCCAAGGAAGCACGTTTCATAGAGGTGAATGACTGCCACGCCCGCCTCGCACAGAAAAAATAAAAACACTAGAGAGAAAAAATGCAAAACATCGGAATTTGCTTAATGCTTTTCGGCCCGCTCGCAATGTTGATCGGGTTGATTCGCCCTAGCACTTTTGCCCGCAAAGGCAAACCGGCACCGTCACGAATGAAGGCAGTTTTGGTTAGCTTCGGCGTGGCGATGCTTGGCGCTATGATTTTTAATTCGACGCTTCCGCATACGCCCGCGCCTGTGAAGGCCGCAGCAAGCAACGCGGAATCCGCGTCTTCATCGGCGGCGGTTCCGGCAGTTGCGGAAGCTTCAAGCGCGCCCACGGAACCGGAAAGCGCATGGTCATATGATGAGCGCCACGACGAAATGACGGGAAAGCCGATCCAGTTCGCCACCGCTTCCGCGAATGAAACGCTCGATTTCGATTTCCCGTATAACGGCGGTTCAACAGCGACACTTCAGTTACGGAAGCACCCCAGGTTTGGGACAGACGTAATCTTGAGCGTCAGTAAAGGACAATTCGTCTGCGGCGTCGAAGCCTGTAGCGTGTTGGTCCGATTTGACGACAAGCCGCCGCAGCGCTTCACCGCGAATCAGCCAGCGGACTATAGTTCAACGAGTCTTTTTATCTCCCCCGCACGTTCCTTCATTGCGAGCGCGCGCAAGGCAAAACGTGTAGTCATTGAAGCCGCCTTCTATCAGGCGGGTAATCGGCACATGACATTTCCGGTTGCAGGCTTGAACTGGAAGTAACGCACAAAAGAAAAGCCCCGCCTGTTGCCAGCGCGGGGCTTTTTCATTTCAGCGTAACGCCATTCTCGCGCGCTACCTGGTCGGCGGTCTTGCGACCGGTACAAACCGCTTCTTCAGCTTCGCGCCTGCGAGCCAAACCAGGAATGACCTGGAGTCGCCCAGCAATGCGGCCCTTGTCGTATTCCAGAAGCTTCGCGCACGCCGCGTCAATCTGGCCGCTGCGGATCAAACCCGGCAACGATCCACTAAGGAACGTTCCCGCGCCCATGTTGTGCCACGCGTCAACGAACATCGCCTTCTGATCGGGTTCGAGTCGCACGCCTGGAAATGCCTTGTCGAACTGCGCTTCCTCAGTCGTCAAATCCCGCGCCGTGATATCCAGACATTCCGCGTCCGTATACGTCGCCTGTGTGATCTTCCCCATTGCGTCCGTATGACCGGCGCAAACGGTCTTGATTCCAACCGGATCGCGATATACGGTCGTCTTCCAACCCTCGAATCCGACCGTGAAAGGCAACGCGAGCGCAACCGCAGCGCTCACGCCTAGGCGCGCAATCCGCGCCTTGTCGAGCGCTGGCATTATCCGCCGCCCACGGTATGGGATTTCGCTTCCGCTTCCTGTGCTGCCGCCAGGCGGTTATAGGTATTTAGCGTTTGCTGCTTGTAGTAAAGATGCGCCGCGCAAGTGATTATGGCCGTCCCGATTGCGACCACAACGCCCCAATCCTGAAGGGTCAAACCTGCAACCGTCGAAGCGAACGCCGCAACATATGAAGTAATCGTTACTCTCATGTCTCCCCCTGCTTCCATTTTTTAATACCCCGTAACGTCAAAAATCAGCCAGGAACCGGACAAGTTGCCGATAGCGTCATAACCGCCATCACCGCCGCCACCGTCCGCGCCACTGCGCGCCGTGTATCCAGTAACGAAGGTTTCGCCACTGAAGTAACCCGCCGCGAAGCGACCGGACAGCGAGTCAGTATCCGAACCCCGTCCGTCGATATCCCAATAGGAACCGGACGCGATTTGAACCGCCGCATGCGTGCGCGAACTGTCGAAGCTGTACGAACCCGCCCACGGGCAAACCCAGCCCTGATTACCCGCATACGCTGGGGGCGTGCTGCCGCCTGGTTCCGTCATGTCTACCCGGCCAACGATCCGCGCATAGTGCAAATCGGAATCGAACGTCTTCACGCCTGCCGCGTTGTAAATCTTCACCAGGCCATTCCCGCCGATTGCGTTCGGCACGGCAAAAACCCAATACTGAAAAGATGCGGGGTCGGTCGTGCGGAATAGAAAGACGGTTTGACCGCCGTTCGTGTAGCGCTCCACCGCAACCGGAGTCCCCGAACGAACGCCAACCAACGGATACGCGCCCGCATCATTGTTGATATAGATTCGAGCGATTGCCCCGCGTGACGGGTAATCGCCTGGGTAATAGTCGGTTGCGTCCGTTGTCGTGTAGCCGGTCGTCACCGTGCCCGATGACTGCACCGCCATATTCTGGTAACTGTCATCGAGCAAGCGCGAACCGGAATCGTTGATAATTTTTATGTAGGCCATTCGTCAATACTCGCCATAAACCAGGATCGCGCTTCCTTCGAAGATATTCCAGGAAACCACATTTCCACTAACGGACGCTTGCGCGCTCACCACTACCGACGAATCAGCATGCAGTGACGCCCACGCGGTTCCCCCGTCGAGCACCGGAACCGCAATCGAACCTGTACCGGAAACAGCCACAGCGCCGATAAAGCGCGTAAGACGGTTCGATAGATCAACCTGTAAAGAACCGTCCGCGTTATAAAGTCTGAAATAAGCCATTAGCCCGTCGCGTTAATGTCGATACGCAAAGTGCCGTTTCCGTCAAACATCGCGATTCGGTTGTTTGTGATTTCCATGCGAGCGTTACCGCCGCCTGTCCCGTAAATGTAGAAGTTGCCGGACTTGTCCAGTAACCAAGCCGGGTTACCCTGCGAATTGATCGAAGTCGATTTGATCTGTCCGCCGATCATTGCATCGACAATCGTTCCGTTCTGGATAAACGCGCTGTTGATAAACGTCTGTCCGCCCTGGATCGCGAACGGCGAATTCGCGTTGTTGGTCGATCCGTCATCAATGACCACAAACTTTTGAGCGGATACGACCATTTCAGATTGGCCGGAACCGTCCGCCTGTAGCTCGAACCCTGCCGCGTATGACGTGCCGCCGCTTGTGGTCTGCACGCGTACCGAATACGTCGCATTGACCTTGCCGCTCAAATCCGCGTAGGACTGCGAAAGAGTTTGGACAGCGCTAGAAGCGTCCCCTGCCGTTGCCTGCACTGTGTCGATACGTTCGCCCAACGCAGTGTCTGCGGTCGTGTAAGCGCTCTGTACACTCTGCACGGCTGCGGACAGGTCGTCAGCCGTCTTCGCCTGAAGCGTTGTAATGTCGCTGGCCAGCGCGCTATCTGCGTCCGCTCGCGCGGTTGCTTCGTCCGAAATCTGCGCGGCAATGTCGGTATTAACTTTCGCTTCCAGGTCGGAAAGCTGGGAAGCTGTCGCCTGGTCTGCGTCCGCTCGCGCGCTCGCTTCCTGCTGAATCTGTGCGGAAAGCGTATCGTTATCGGTTTGGAACGTCGCCTGTAGCGCGGTAATCTGCTCTGACAGTGCGCTATCCGCGTCCGCTCGCGCCTGCGCTTCAGTGACGATTGATGCGGCCGCATTCGAAGCATCGTTGACGGCGGCCGCCAACCCGTCGATACGCTGGGATAGTGCAAGGTCCGCGCCTTCGTACTGCGACTGGATAGAGACAGCGCCAACGTATACGCCGTCATCGCCAGCCCATACCCCGTCATCCCCGGCCAACTCTGGGAAGACCTCGCCCATTAGTTCGCCAACGTCCGTAGTCAACCCGGCAAGGTCGGCATTCTGGATAGCCTGGATTTCTTCCTGGAGAGTATCCCAATCAATGTCGCCTAGACCGTTCAAATCGGTCTGAAGCTGCCCCACCTGATCTGTAAGGCCCGGAATCTGTTGGATCGGCGCGAGCAACGAACCCGCCACTTCGTCAGCCGTCGCGCTCGCGATCTGATTCAGGATATCGCTTGCGCTGCTGCTCGATTGACCATTGACGCCCGCACCGTCTGGATACCACGCGCCAATGTTGCCGCTGCGATCTACCAGGCGCGCCCAGAAGAAAAGCGACTGGCCCGCAGCCAATCCCAGCAAGTGCGCCGCGTTCGTGGGATACGCGTAATTGCTAAGTGTGGTTGCGTCAGCAATCGAAGCCGTTTTGCTGTAGCAAATTTCCGTATAAGCTGAATCGTTCGCGGAACCGTCAGCGGGGAATCCCCAATCCAGTTCAATCGCGAATACCTGATTCGTCGAAGCATTCAGGAACGACACTACAGGCGGCGCGCCGGTCTTCCCTGCCAGTGTCGTAGGGTCGGACGTTGTAGGGATCGACGTTGCGCCCAGGCTGTTGATTGCCCTTACGCGGGCTTCGTACAGCCCGCTATAGACGCCTTGAACGTCAACCGAAGTCCCAGCGAGTGCCGAACCTGCCGTAACCCATTGGCCGTTATCCTTGCGCCACTCAACAGAGAACGTCACAGCATTGGCCGGACGGTCCCATGCAATCGTCATCGTGTTGTACTGGATACCCTGATCCAATACGAGATTCGATGAAATCGTAACGGCGGTCGGCGGCGCTTGTGTCGAAGGCGGAATGACTGTCACGGGTCGCGTTTGAATCTGCGCGCCGTTGTCGATCAAGTCATATTTGCCGGGTTCGTGCGTAACCGCCGTAACCTCGTAGCTGATCTGCCCGTTATCGTCACTTTCCGCGATATCGGTCACGCGAAAAAGCTGTGATACCAGGTCGGTCGATTCGATCATCCAGACCGCGCCAGGCACGCCCACGTCATCAAACGCGGTCGTAACCGTGATCGTGCTTCCGTCGAACGAATCTACCGTGCGCTGTTCTGCCAAGCCGGTAGGCATGATTACAGACAGCGTGTCACCGACTTTGACGGTTGCCGCCTTGTCGAGCACAACGGTTGTATCCGTCATCGACTTGATACGACCGCCGAAGCGTCGCCCGGCCTTGTAGGCGTCAGCGATTGCGATTACATCGCCAGGCGAACACAGGATGCCGTCCAGACCAACCGAAAAGGTTACGGTCTGGGTTTCGAGTCGCGACGTTGCGAGCGTCCAGTTTGCCAGGCGGCGCGCCTGCCCTTGCGACGTGCAACCAAAGGCCGTAATAGCCGCTTTAACCAGACCGTAACGCGCTAGGCCGTCATCGTCCTGGACATACTCAACAGCCGCTTTACCCTGGTTCGCTGGGTCATTCCAGCTAATCTGTGCTGCGGTATAGCGTGACTTACGTTCCGAACCGGCATAGGTGAATTTGCCGTCAATGACGTTCGCCTGTGTATATACGAAGCTGGGGTCCATCGGCATATCAGCCGACGCAACCACGCTACCCGCGCCCCAATACGCCTGTCCGCGAAAGATACCGGCGATATCCTGCAAGACCTTGAACGCGTCAGCCTGCGACGTGATAGCAACGTTGCAGGTGAAGCGCGGTTCTGTGCCGCCCTTCAGGTCGTCTACTTCCTCATCACAGTATTGCGCGATTTCGTACAGCGACCATTTGTCGAGCGAACTAGCGTCAATAAACTTGCCACCGCCGAAGCGATCGTTCTGCACCAGGTCATAGAAGATCCAAGCCGGATTATTCGTCCAACCCGGAACGAAGGTTCCGTCCCATGTTCCTGTGTACGTCCGATTGTCCGCGTTGTAATTCGACGGGATAGAGACAATGCGACCGCGCACATAATATGCACGAGTGGGAACGTTGCTGAACGTCTTCGCGTCGAACTGCATCCCCACAAGCGCACTATTCGGATAGCGCAGCTTCTTATCAATAATCTCTGTGATCGCTTCGATATTGACCGTATCGGAGATATACGAATTGTGCGCGTTTGGCGTGACGCGTCGCACGCGGACAAGCCATCCGGTTGTGGCCGTGGGAAGATCAACGCGGATCGAGCGTTCGTAAAGCGAAGTAGTCTTGCCGTCGAATGCGCCC
The DNA here is from genome assembly GCF_017104965.1 of Paraburkholderia sp. Ac-20340. Lineage (GTDB taxonomy): Bacteria > Pseudomonadota > Gammaproteobacteria > Burkholderiales > Burkholderiaceae > Paraburkholderia. The sequence continues at coordinate 60,157 of NZ_JAAGPR010000003.1, read as the reverse complement.
GTTACGACTTCGCTGTATGATCCGCCGTCCGTCGCAAGGTCGATTGCGTATTCAATGCGGTAACCGGTAATGTCGCCGGTCGAAGTGTTGGTCTGTTCGAGCGCCGGAACCCCGAACCGGATACGCACGGCGGACAGCGAAAGATTCGATACTTCCTGCACCCAAGGATCATCGCTAGTCAGCGCGACACCGATAGATGTTTCATTTTCTACGGACGGAAACCCAGACAAATATTCCTGGTCAACCGTACCCGTTCGCGTATCGACGGAATAATTCTGAAAATTTACTGTGCCGTCGCTGTTGAGAATCGGCGTTCCGTCAAACGTGACGGATTGAAGCCCATTAACCAGGCCAACAATCTCGCCTTCGCTGATTACATCGAGCACGCGCGCATACGCGATTGAATGCAGGCTATCGGGCGATTCGACACCACCACCGCCGCCGCTGCTGCCTCCGCCGCCTGCGCCTTGAATTCTTTCTAGTCTCATGTTTGGTCTTCCGCGTAAATCCCGCTGCTGACTACCTGCGAACCGCACCAGGTTTCGCCATAGATCAACGGAACGGGATTCCCCTGTGCCGTGCTGTTTACTGCGCCATTGAAGTAATACGACTGGCCGTCATCGGCGCTTGTGCTGCTCAATCCGCCCATTTGTGGCGATAGCATTTGCACCACGCCGCCCAGCGCCATACCGACACCGGAACTCAACAGCGCCATAGAGACAGTCGGCCCCAGACCGGGAATGAAATAGCTCGCGGCAATCAAGACCGCGCCTAGAATCGTTTGGAACAAACCGGCCTGCTTCGAACCAGAAAGAACCGGCGCGATTCGGATTACGTCTTGACCGGCTGGGAACGGCAATTCGTCGCGCGTTACGTTGGTCTTGCCCCGGAACACCGCGAACGTAAGCCCGTCTTCTCGCGAGCGAAGAAGAAACTTCTTGAAGCCGGGAATCACCACGCCCAGCGCGCGGATTGCTTCCCCTGCGGAATTAACGGCTAGTTTGTGCTCGCGCCCGAACTGCTTCCCAAGCACGCCATACAATCGAATCGTTCGCAGCATCTTTTATCCTTCGTACCGTAGAACGGTTATGAGACAGTCGCGCCACATCCCGCCGAACAAGGCGCGAACTGAAAGGCGGCTGTGCATGTGGTGAATGAATCGGCCTTCGCCGGTATAGATTCCGGCGTGATTGGGCACACCGTTTTTTGAGCGAATCTGCATTAGCAGTACGTCGCCTGGCTCTAGCTGGGCATTGCGCCCAACGTCAACGAAGCCCGCTTTCTTGTAGTTGTCGAGATACAGGGAGCTATGCCCGTCTTCCCACCACCTATCGCAGCGCTCGAAATCAGGGAGAGTCACACCCCGTTCTAGCTGGTAGTAGTCGCGGATAATCGCGTAACAGTCATGCACGCCATGCACGAACTGACGACCGATAAGCGGCGCGAGAAAGCCGGTCTTGCCGAACTCGCACCAATCGTCAATTCCGATTGATCCGTCTGGCTGCACGCCCAGCGAACAAATGATCCATAGATCAATGTCCGAACGTTCGCATACGGCTTTATCTGCGGCGCTAGGACGGGCTGACGCGCCCGGATGCGAATGCACTACTGCCCTAATCTCCCCAACGTCTTCCGCGTCCGCATAATCGGTCGCAGCGATAGAGAAGAATTCTTCCGGCTTCTCAGCGACGTTCTGACATGGCAAATAGCGTTCGTGGCCGTCAACGCTGACAATGAAGCCGCAACACTCGCGCGGGTATTCCGCGATTGCATGCGCGGCAATCGCTTCTTTCGTTTCTGGGGTCATCGTGCAACCCCATTACGAAATCACGTCAGAAAGGAAACCACCCCAGGGAAGCGGGTTGTCAGCACCGAACCGGGCTTCACAACTCGAAAGACGGTATCCGCAGCGATCCTGCGCGGGATCGTCAACGGCGTTATCTTTCGCGTCAAAGTAGGTCGTACCGTTCCACCCGCAATCCGCGCCCTTGTACGTCCATTGGCACGCGCCAACGATCTGACGCGCGGGAATCTGCTGTCCGCCGAAGTCGAGCGGAGAAGCCAGGTTAAAGGAAATGAAGTTTCCGGTTTGTTCCTGGCTCTTTTGCTCTACGCGCCAAATCTCCAAAGGCAATTCGGCGGTAGGGTCTGCCGTTGCGTTCCCGTCTGGGAAGTTGGCCGCATCGAGATACTTCTTTAACGTGCGACGGCGGCGCACGGTCGCGCCTGCCAGGTCATCGAGCACGATACAAAGCGCTGAAATCGTGCCGTTGATATCGGCAACGCTCAGGGACGGGGTAGGCTGCGAAGCGTCAGAAGTCCGCTTAAACCCCGTCGCCTGGATAGGCCAGGCTTTGTATTCGTTACCCTGCCAATAGATCGACGGGTTTTGCAAGTGCCCATGAAACCGCAGCACGTCCCCGCCGATGTTGGCTGCGTCTAGCTCGAATAATTCGATTAGTGATCCTACAGATAGCTGCTGAATGTCACCTGTAATCGCCATAAGATACCCCCTTTGGCGAAAAGATTTTTGTTAGAAATACAGACCTACAGCCGCGCGCGATTACGGTAGTTCGTAAATCGTTAGCTTCGTCAACGTCGAACCCGCATTAGTAGCGAACTGATCGCCTGTGTCTTGCCACGCTGCAAAGGTGTAAGAAACGCCCGCCGTCAGGTTGAAAACTCCTGCCAGATGCAACATGCGAGTCTGAGGGTCTGTGATGTACGTCCAGACCTGCGAAGCGCCATTCATGATCGAAATTTGTGCGTATCCGGTCGTAATCACGCCAGACAGCGTACAAAGGAAGTCAATCGAATATGGCCCCGTTCGCTTGGGCGTGAAAGAACCCGCAGAAGCGTTCCACGCTCCTGATCCTCTTCGATCTACCGTTGTAGTAAAGCCGGTAACGTTCGTAATCGTGCTAGTTGGAATTTGCACGGCGGCAGAGATATACGCCTGGATAAATTCGTTATCAGCTACCTTTACCGCATTCGCGACATATGAAAGCGTAGCTTCTTGCGAATACATCGAAGCGGAAGTGTTTTCCTCAACTTTGATATGGCGGAATCGCAATGTATTTGCTGGGGCATTCGGGCTATTCACCGCACCCATGAAACACCGCCAATATGCCGTATCGGCGGGAGCGGTCGCCGTCGCGAATCCGAACGTCCAGTCGTTACCCGCGTCCAGCGTATAGAACACGTTTGAAATGACGTTCTGGTTTGAATCTAGGAAGTCAATACCGATCCGGCCCGAACCTGCCGTCATTCCTGTCGTATAGATTTCGCCGGAGATTGTGAGAACGGTATTAGGCAGGATAACTACAACATCATGTTCGTCATATGTCCCGTCCGCCGTGATAGCAGCCGGGTTATAGAACAATGAACCTTCGCCAGCCCCACCTGTAACGCCGGACCAATTGCCATTGTTCCACGTCAGATTACCCAGTTCGCCGGAGCCATTAACTAGAACATTTAGCGCGTTGCGTCCTAGAATTTTGCCGGTAGAACGGACGGAACCGCCTACAAATACCGTAGACAAACCGTCATCAGTCTGTGAGCCAAAGGACGTTCGGCCAGTCGAATAAACGCGGGCCGCAACCCTATTACCCGCCGTAAATACCAGGTCCCCGTCCGCTGCCGCAGACCCAACGATGGTATCCCCTTCCGACTGGAAATAACCGCTGCCGCTGTCTGCCGAAAGCCAGGAAGTTACCGTGCCGTCTGCGCCTGCGTATATCGTGCCGTAGGAACGAGTATCCCCGCCGATCTGTAGGGAGTGCGTCGCGTCAGCCGTGGTAATGTCCTTATTGATCGTTACGACACCCGCAGAATTAGCACCCCACGCGTTCAAAAAGTTAGAACCGAAGTCATCGTATGAATGCTGGAGCGTGATGTAACCGTCATTCGTGCCGTTGATCGTGCTGGCGAGTCTCCAACCGTTTAGGTTCGATTCGTTGGCCGCGCGCATGCGGATTTCGCTATAGTCGGCGCGCTGGACAATCTGTCCGCCAACCTGTAGAAGCGCGTTATCTTCGTTATCTGATACCCCGACCAATAGACGACCATCAGCGGAGATACGCACGCGCTCGATTGCATCGGTACGGAAGACAAGCGAACCCGCGCCAGTCGTGGCCGATCCATAAAATCCCACAGTCGGCCCGTTCGCGTTGCCAAAACCGATCAAACCAGAATCAGTCGTATTCTGCGAATTGAAGACATAGTTTCCGGCGCGCACTGATCCGTTAATCTGCAACGCCGTGCCGCCGTCATCGGCTGTCGAGTTGACCGTTACGCGGCCTGCAATGTTGGTCGTGCCGGTATCGTTGACAAGCGAAAGCGTATTTCCTACATAGGTTCCGTCAACGTATCGCCCGACATTCCAGGAAAGATTAGTCCCGTAAGATTTCGTTTCCCACAGCCGCACGCCGTTGTTTCGATATTCGACGGCGCTACCCGTGGTTGCGGCGATATCGTCAAGGATAAGTACCGGCGCGTTACGGCTTACGATTGCATCCCCTTCCACCGTCAGATTCGCGCCCACCGTAGCCGCGCCGTCTGAAGTCAGCGTACCGACGATTTCCACGTCAGCAGCCGTCAGCTTTCCGGTTAGTTTCGTAGCAGCACTGACGGAGAGATTGCCGCCAACGGACAAATCCGCGCCTACGCTCTCACTTTCGGATGCAGGACGGCTGCGCACCAGGACATTCCATGCGCCCGCGCCGTCTGTATCGAACAAAACGGAATCGCCTGGTGCGAGCGTGGTAAGCGCCAGGGTATCGCTTCCCGCTGGCGCGAGCGTAACCGCTACAGTGCCCACGTTGCGAAGCTGGATTACTGCGTCCGCGCCCGCGTCAGCAGAAGGCGGGAAACCTACCGTATCGGTTGCCGCAAAGTCGAGATTGACGCGCTTTCCGACATGATCCGCAACCGTCAGAGATTGCGCGGCGGAAATCAGCGTTGCAGAAGCTACGGCGATTTGCGCGGCAAGCGCAGCAGTATTTGAATTGAGCTTTGTAAAACCTGTGCGAACTGTATCGCCTTGCGTGCCGTCTGTAGCAGCGCCTAGATTAACCTGTTGTAGTGCTGTCATCTTGACCCGGATCGAATGTTTGTTGGAAGGTCGCGGTCATCGTGTACCAATCGCCGTCTTTGGTAGGCTCTGCCCACGTTTCGCAATAAAACAGCGCGGGGTCATCCCACAATGGCGGAGTCCAGTAAAACGAATCCGCGCCGGCTGCTGCGATAAGAAACGCGCGGATTGCGCGCGTATCCGTTTCGTTCGCGATGAATTGCAGGCTGAATTGCGAAGAAATGTTGTTGATTCCGTCCGCTGCGCGCTGTTGGTATCCATCACCAAATTGCGCGCTGCGGACTTTCGCCGTTGCCGTCCCCGAAAAATTGGCAACAGTCGGAACCCATGTGAAAGTCGAAGCCACGGTTAAACGCTCCTATTTGTTAGCTGCCACGCGTAACCGCCCTGCCCCTTAAACTTCTGTGCCGTGCGTTGGTCAATCAGCTTTGTAATTGCCTGGGTCAACCACGGCGCATCGGACGGATCAATTCCGCCGTTGCCGCTGTTGACGACTACGGAAACATTTGCCCCGCTGCTTTGTGTAGGTGCGCTGACGCTCGCAATCGAACTACTGTTGACCGCACCACCGGACGCGAACTTCGCAGCCGAATTAATCGAGTTACCCGCGTTCAATGCATTCAGCAAAGGAATGCCCAGGCGGCGCACGGCTTCGGCTGTCATGACGAATTCGCCGTTTGACAGCTTCGCGAGAATCGAATCTGACGTTCCCGTACCCGGCCCTGTAATCGAACCGCCGCCCGCGTGGCCTACCGTTCCGAATCCGCCGGTAATGTTGGTTAGGTTGTCGAGCGAATCGCCTGGCAACGCATTAGCGACCGTCGTAGCGGCCCCGGTATTCGCGGAGAAGAAACCACCGATTGCGCCTATTGCAGCCGTTGCAAAGCCTAGAATCGCTTTCTCAATCGCGATCTTTTCCAGGTCGGCGATTACAGATTTCGTGAAGTCGGAGAAGTTGAGTTTTCCGGTCTGCACGAAATTCAGCAGCGCCGATTGCATGCCGTTCGTTACGTCATTGAACAAAGACGAAACCTGTTGGACGTTGTTTGAAACGGTAGTCGCATAATTCGCCCACCCTTCCGTTAGGCCATTCATCCAGGATGAATTCGCCTTGTCCATGTCTTTGTAATGCTGCGCGAGCGCATCCATTGCCACCTGTTGCGATTTCTGGATATCCGCTGACGCGTTTTTATAAACGTCTGAATTCCGGTTATCCGGCGAAGTCGCTTTATTCAGGGAGTCTTGCTGTTGCTGGAATTTCGCGGCAATCTGTTGCTGTGCTTGCAAACGCTGCTGCGCTTCTGTTCCCAGGCCAATCGCCTGTACCTGTTCCTGGTACTGTTGCGTTTGGTTTGCCAGATACGAACTAATATTCAGTTCGATCTGCGCGGCGCGATTCTTCAGCGTGTTTAGACGTTCCTGCGCCTGGTTCTGGGCTTCAAGCGAAGCATTCGCCTGTAGCTGGGTCTGTACCGCCTGCTGATTCAGGAGAAGCGACTTTTCCGCATTGGTGAGGGGCTTTCCGTCATCGCGTTTCTTCAGAATGTCGGAAATCTCTTGCTGGAACTTCGCGAGTGCTTGCGCATCCTTGCCCAGCTTTTCGCCGGTCACCGATTGCGTTTGCAGTTCGGCGCTTTGCTGCTGAAGCGCTGCATATTCCTGGCGCGCTGCTTCCAGTCGGTTATCGCCCGCGCTGGTGGTCACCGCACGCGATTTCGAGCCGTTGCCGTCAGTGCCGAAGTTGATCGTCTTCGTTGGCGTCGCCTTCTGCGGCCCCAGCGTGTAATCTGTGTTGGAGAACAGTTTGGACATGAAGGCTACATAGTCTTGCCCTTCCTGCTTTACGTTCCCGAACGCCTTCTTCGCATCGTCAGCAGCCGCGCCCCAATGCAGCCCCACCACATCATTAGCGACGATTACCAGGCCCTTAATCGTGCTCAGTACCTGGAGAATGCCCGTTGCGACCGTGGCCGCTACGGCTGCGACGCCTTCCAGGCCAATCGCCAGACCCTTGTAAAGCGTGGTTTGAATCGTGGTGTTATTGCTGCTCGAAGCCATCGCGTTCGATAGATTCGTCAGCGCCGGGACAAGGTTCGATTCCGCTTCCTTGTGTACCCCTTCCATGCGCGCCTGTGACTCCTGGTGCGCTCGATTCATCGCGTCAATGGATTTCAGCGTCTTGTCATCGAGCACGCCGCCATACGTCACCGCGTCAGCGCTCAATTGCTGAATCTTCGAACTACCCTGATCGAGTAGCGGAATCAGTTGCTTTCCGGCGTTGCCGAATAGCTCCTGCGCAAGCGCCGCTTTGCTCGCGCTGTCGCGCGTGTTTTCGAACGCGTCAGCAGTGCGCGCCAATAGGTCTTCTGGCGAAGCCGTCTTCAGGTCATTTAGCGAAACGCCAACCGCCTTAAACGCTGCGATAGCGTTCTGGTTGCCGTGCAATGCGTCGTTCTGTACCTTGTTAAGATTCTCGAACGCTGCGCCCGCATCCTTCGCAGATACGCCCACGTTTGCCGCAGCGAACGCGAATTGCTGGATAGCTTCCGACGATTGGCCGGTAATCGACTGGATAGACGCGATGTTTTCCGCGTACTCGGACAGGTCTTTATTCGCTTCATAGATCGCGTAACCCGCCGCGCCAATGACTGCGACAAAACCCAGCACGACTGCGCCCAGGGGAGTCATTGCGAGTTTTACCAGGTCAACACTTTCAGCGAGCACCAGGAACGAACCCGGAATCTTAGAGAAGTTGCCGGATATCGCTTCATGACCCATTACGATCAATTCGCTGGTAACGCCTTGCATACCGCCATGCGCGCCGCTCGCGGCTTTCCCGCTTGCCGCCATCGCAGCGTTAGCTTTGGAAATGTTGTCGATATACTTTTGCGCCGAATCGCTGACGCCAAGCTGTGCGGCGCGCAATTCCAGAAGCTGTGTTGTAGTCAGTCCCGCCGTGGCCGATTGCTGGACAAGCGAGTCCATAAATCTCTGTACCTGGCGCTGACTGCGGACGCTTGAATTACCGGTATTGGTTACCGCTTCATCAAACGCCCGTTGCGCTGCTGCCGCTTTCTGTGAGGAAAGGTCAACAGCAACGCCAAACCGGTCAAACGAATTTTGCGCTTTCTGGAGAGCCGTATAAACGCCGTCCGCGTTGACCGATACGTTATAAACTGTGTTTTGACTCGCCATTACAGCCCCGCATCTTTCAATGATTGCGCCAGGGACGCATTAATGGCGTCTGCTTGCGCTTGTTTTGTTGCGTCGATAGCTGGGCGGAAGAATGGGCGTGCTCGCTGTTTGCTCGTGCCGTATTCGTAGAAGCGGAGATAAAAAGCATCCTTATCCCAACCGCACAAATATGTAGCGATCTTTCCTTCAACGGACATTTCCGAATTGAAGGCAACGAACATATTTTCTTTACCGAACCCAATCGGAAACTTCTTAGCGCCCTGGTGGTGCGCTCGCGGCCCTACAGGTGCGCGCGCTTCCGCTTCCTTGAGAACGACTGAAGCGGCACTTGCTGCCGCTTTGCGGATCGCTGATTCGCTTGTCGCCTGGTCCAGCTTCGCGAGTAGATCGGCAAACCCCGCCTTATTTTGTACTTCGATTTTTAGCGGCATTGCTTTTCCCAAATAGTTTTGCTCGAAGCAGATTCGTTTGTGCTTTCGGGTTAAATTCGCCCGCTGAATCAATTTCGATAGCTGGCTTTTCGTTCTGGGATTTCATCCAGAAGAAAGCGTCATCCGGCCCGTATGGGCGCGGTCGCTTCTTGCTGTCACGATTGACGTTTAGGATGGTTGCCGCCGTCATTCCGGCGCGTAACTCTTCGAATTCGCTTCCCCACCGTCTAATGCGGTGGTGCGCGATCCATTCGGCAAATTCGGCGCTGTCGATTTCCTGCTGACAGCGCCTAACCGACATGCCTAGTTCTTTTGCGAGATCGAACCAGAAGAGTCTTTCGGGGCGGCTTCGGAGTTTTTTTCCGCTTCTTCCACGTCGCTAACAGTCAGTTTGTTGACGCGGATCGCGACATCGAGCACGCGCGAAATAACGTCTACATTCTTGTTAGCGAGCGCTGCGATATCGTCTTCCCCGAAAAGCGGCGCGCCCGCTTCGTCAATCAGAGTGAGAGCCAGAAGCAAAGCGCCGAATTGAACCGTGGAAAGCTTCCCGGCTGCGGCCTGAACCTTTTCCCGGCCTGCACCGCTCAAGACGGCAACCCGAACTTCCCCGCCCCATTCTTGAACGTTGATTACTTCGGACTCCCGATCTTGTGCGGCAAGGATTTGATCGCGTGTAAGCATCTAATTAGCTCCCCGTACCCGTATCGGCTTCTACAGGCGTCACCGCGCCGGTAATCGTCAGTCCGATAGTTGCCGTAAGAACCGCGTCAACACCGCCCGCCGCGTTGAACGACTTGCAATAGGCTTCGAAGCCGTCCGCCGTGCCATCCGGGTATTGAAGTTTGCAGTCAACCACCGCCGAACTCTTTTGCGCTGCGAGAAGCGCAGCCTGGCCGGGATCGTCCACGTTTCGATGCACGTCGAGCGACATGGAACCGAAGTCAATCAGACCCAGGCGCTTTTCCTTCGCAACAGAATCCAGATTCGTTACGTCGATTTCCGTTGCCGTGCCATCGAAACCGGTAAAGGAAATGACGTTCGCAACCGGAGTCCAAATAGGCGCGCTCGCGCCTTCGTCCGCAGTATTTACGAAAAACTTCGAACCCTGCGCGCTAATAGCCGTGCTAGTCATATTTTTTATTCCGTGTAGTAAATGGAAACGTCTTGCCGACGCCCATAAAGATTTGTGTCGTCTTCGAATTCGCTTTGGGGTCCGCCGATTGGGAACCCGCCCGCTTCGATTAGCGCGACTCGCGCCGCCTGCATTGCTGATACGGTTTCGCCTTTGTCGGCGGACCAGATAGCGATTTGCATACGGCAGTTCTGAAGCGTGTTTGCACCTGATAGCGTGGTGAAATCCACGCCACTGACGGCCTGATAGACCGCGTAAGGCGGCTTTGCGCCGTTTGGTGCATCGTCTGGGTACACCGGCATAGAAAGGACGCCTTTAAGCGCCTGCACAGTGATTTGTTCTGCGTTCATTACTGCACCTCAAGACATACAAGGTCCGTAAAGACGCGCCCCGCGTGATCCGGCATGACTGCCTGAATCTGGAAAACAAAATTGGGAAATTGAGGGAAGGAAAGACGCATTCCGGGTTCAATATCTGTGCGATATCGAATCCGAATCGAAGAATGGATTTCGGAGTCTTGCGCGTCCGAAAGGATCGTTTGCAGACCGCTTTTGTTGGCGATATTCGCCCAGCAAGTCGCAACTTCCGTCCACGTTTGAAGCTGCTGCCCGTAGTCGTCCTGTTCGGTTGACTGCTGCGTGATTACCACGCGTCGATTTAGCATTCCGGCAAGCATCAAACCCCCGGAATGATTCGAAACGGACGCAACAGCGTGCGAGCGTTGAACGGCATTTCGATTACTTTCGATTGGCCGCTGTCTTCACGATTCGCGTACTGTTCGGCGCACAGCTTCAGGATTGCCGCAACGATTGCGCCGTTGACGACCATAGGGTTGTCATCGGTCGTGATCGTGCCCGCCGTGATATCCGCGTCTAGCGCGTCCTGCGTCTCGTATACAGGTCGATTCAGGTATGCAACGGCGGAGTCTTCCGCAGCCGATAGAAGCGCCTGGATTACGTCGTCTTCGATTCCTGCGTCTTGCCGAACAAATGAGAGTGCTAGACTCAATTCGACAAGTGCCATACTCAACCGCCCTTCTTCGTCTTCGCTGGCGCGGGCGTGTCTGAATCCAAAGCGTCCGCCGAATATTTCGGCGTTCGAGCAACCGCACCAACGGCGCGCGCTGCTGATTCCAGTTCGGCAGGGACTACTTCCCCAACCGCGAACCAACGCGGGTAAATTTCCCCGCGCGGAACCCCGCGAAACTTTTTAATGAGTGTTGCCATACCGGCCCCCATGTGAAAACGGGGAATCCAAAGATTCCACGCATTTAGGATCGCTAATCAACTAATCCGGCGTTGTTGCCGGATTGGTCGTTTCGCTTAGGCCGAAGCTGCCGCCACAGTGAGCGCCTTCATGGTTTCTGGATTCAGAAGACCACCGCCAACGCGCTTCGTAACGTAGTAGCTGACATACGGCTTTGCCGTGTACGGATCGCGGAGAACGCGAACGCCCACGCGGTCGTTAATCAGGTACGTTTGCGCGAAGTCACCGAACAGCACCGGCACCGCACCGGCTGCAACGTCTGGCATATCCGGCAATTCCGTAAGCGAGTAACCCGCAAGCGTGGCCGGTTGCCCTGCCGTTACTGCCGGTTGCCACAGGTATTGACCATAGGAATCCTTCAGCTTGCGAATCACGCCCATCGTGTTTCGATTCATGGCGAAACGCGCGTTACCCGTAAAGACGGTCGGAAGCGCGTAAATCAGGTCATAAATCGAATCCGCCGTGATCGTTGCAGCGTCGCCGCTGTTGACGGTTTCGATTGCGCCGAACGGATGCACCGCCGCGTTAGTCGCGCCAGTAACGTAGGTCAACAGGCCGGTAGGCTGATTCGTGCCCGTACCTGCAAGGAAGGCTTTACCTTCTTGCAAAGCGAATTCGGTCTGGACTTCAGCAGCAAGCCACGATTCCAGGTCGATAAACGAATCGTCAAGCATTTGTTGCGTAGCTGCCGGGTTCGCGTACAGTTCGCCGGTTGCATACGTCAGAGACTTGAACGTTGCTGTATTCGTTTGCGGACGGTCTGCGGCTTCACCAACCCAGCCGCTGTCTGTGCCGCGAAGGTTGAACAGCTTCGAATAGCTGCCGCGCGAAGTTTGCTCAACACGGCAAATCTGGCGCATTGGCGATACGAGAATCAGCTTATCCGTAAGGGTGCGGTCCCATTCGGTAGGCGCAAGATATCCGCCCTGCTCGTCAGCGCCCTTATTGAGCGATGCGGAAACGTCGCCGCGCTTCATGTGCATCTTGAAGGCTTCGGTATATTCCTTGTCTGCGAGTTGCTTTCCGCCGACCATCTGCGAACCGGCCATCTGAACGGCCATCTTGTCGATTGCAGATTGCATCTTGTCGATATCGGCGCTGATCGTTTCGACCTTCGCTTTCGTGTCGCTCGATTCGCGGCCCTTTGCCTGGACTTCGGCAAGCGCCTTATCGTTCGCATCCTTGAATTGAGCGAAGGCATTTTGAACGCCTTCGATCATTTGCTTTACGTCCACTTCAGCGCGCACGCACTGGATACCACGCGGAACGAACGAATGCACAGGGTCGAGCGCTGCGAGAAATTGCTTAATGAGATTCATATTTAACCTTGTAGGGTATTCAAAAGAGATTGCAGACTGGCTGCGATTTCACTGCTTCCGTTATCAGCGCTCGGCGTGATAACTGTTTGCGTTTCGTCTTCCGCAGCGCCCGGCATGCTTCCTTCGAACAACGCCTTTAGCGTCTCGCGGCGCGTTTTCCGGCTGTAACCGGCGCGCGCCATTGACGCTTCAATCGTTGCCAATGCCTTTCGAGCACTGGCGTTTGTTGACTTGATTTGGGAACTGTTGAGCATCCCCGTTGCGAAACCCTTTGCAACGGCTGCTTCAGCGCCTAGCCAGGTTTCTTTGTCCATCATTGCCGCAGCCTGTGCGGTCGTGATTCCGGCGCGATCTGCGTACAGACTCGCCATTGCGTTATCGAACGGTTCGAGCGTTTGCGCTGCCGCCTGCATGTCGTGGCGGTTGCCGATTGCGACACTCCACGCGTTATGGATCATTAGGAATGACCCTTCGCCCATGTTGATTTCGTCACCGGCCATCGCGATAACGGAAGCTGCACTGGCCGCAATGCCCATGACGTTGACCGTCACCGCGCCTTTGTGCGCCGTCAGCAGATTCAGGATTGCGACGCCTTCGAAGAAGTCGCCGCCTGGCGAATTGAGATTGACGGTTAGCGGCTGATTCGCGCCAACCGTTCGCAAAATCCCCGATACTCGCGCTGCCGTCCAACCGTTCCCGTCGTAGCTGTCACCGATTTCGCCATACATGGAAATCGTTGCGGGATCGTCTGTCGCTGCGGCCTGGATACCGGGGTCCCACTTGTCGAGCGCATCCGGTCGAATCTCGTATTGCGCCGTATTAAGGCGATGGTCAGCCTTGATTTGCGGGATTTGTCTTAGGCTCATTTGTATTTGTCCCCTCGTTTCCTGCTGTACTCGCGCCACTTGTGGGCGCGTTGTCTGTCGCTGGTGCGGCTGCGTTCGGCAACTTGTCCGCTGTCTCGTCATCGAGCGCGGGCAAGTCCTGGCATGCTCGAACCTCGTTAGGCGTCATCCAGGGAGCGCCGCCGCCTTGCCCCAATGCGGTAGCAAAGAATTTCGATTGATCGGCCAATGTGCCGCGAAGAAGCGCGCTTTCATCGAAGCGGAATTCAACCTTGCCGGTCTGCGCGTCCGTCAAAAGAACGCGGTTTAGCGCTTCCTCGAACGTCTTCAGCCAGGGAGCCAATCCGTATTGCAGGAAGAACAGCCCCAGCGTTTCGATACCTGCACCCCATGACGTATCGGACATCATCAAAAGCGGTCGCGGAATGCCGAACAGGCGCGCCACTTCCTCGATTTGGTGGTTTCGGTTTTCGATCTGCTGCGAACTCTGGGCGGTCATCGCAAACTGTTTCGCCTGCGCGCCTTCTTCGAGCACCATCCAGGAACCGGCGTTATCAGCGCCCGCGTAGTCGTCCTGCAATGACGCTTTCATGCGCGTATAGGCGTTGTCGGACAGTTCTTTCGGCACCTCGATTGCGCCACCGGCCATCACGCCAGTGCGGAACAGTCGATCCGTCGAGTTTTCCGCCTGTTCTGCCAGGTCGAGCGTGCGACGCCCCAAGCGAAGACGCGAAATCCCGTGGATACTGTCCAGCGACGTGTCGCGGATATGCAAAATGTCGCTTGCTGGAAGGTTTAGGCTTTCACCGAACGGGGTTACGTGCTCATAGACAAGCGAGTAATCCGGCATTAGGTAAGGACGCGTTGACCACCGACGAAGCGGAACGATTGCGATAGGTTTGTTATTGATCGGGCTTCGAATGACGCGCGCATATCCGTTGCCGTCTAGCAGCGCATGAATCATTACTTGCGCCTTGAATTCGCTAGGCGTTTGCCAGTCGTTCGGCTTCAGATTCAGAAGCTTGTGCGCCGGATTGTTCGCCTGGATCGCTTTCGTTTCGTCACATGCAATCAGATTGACCGGAAGCATGGAAATCGAATCCGCAATCAGCTTCACACAGCGAAAAAGCGCCGTGTTATGCAACCGCCATTCGCCAATAATGTCGCCGCCGTCGATTTCGCTACGGCGGATATATTCGAGAAAGGCCGGATCGTTCAAACCCGTAAAGGTCTGGCTTTCGCCTTGTAGTGCCGCGCGAATACGCGGTTCGCTTTGTGGCGCTGCCGGTTTTCCCGTTAGGACTGCTACCGGTTCTGAACGCTTAAAGCGCGAAAAAATACCCATGTGGTCCCCTAGATTCTTCTGATACCGCGCGTTTCGTACACGCTGCGGCCTTGCGCTGGTGGATTCAGCGCCATAAGCGCGACTGCATCGAAGACCGCCATTAGTGGGTCGATCTTTCCGACGCCTGACGCCTGTTTCGTGACGTTGATCGCGTTGGCGGTCGCGACAATCCGCGCGTTACCGACTGCCCAAGCCATAAGGCGGGTTCCGGCGTGCGTCATCACGCCTTCAGCTTCACCGTTGCCGGTCGCTGCGGCTGCAATGCGTCTTTCCGCCGTCTTGATAGCGCCGCCAAGCTTCCAACCCTGGGAAATACCGATAACCTTGTCAGCCGGGATTCCGGCTTCTTCGAGTGCATCGAGCAACGTCCCGATACCCGCAGGGTCCGCGCCTACCTTGTCGAGCAATCCAGCATCGAAAATCCGCTTCACCACTTGGGCGACTTCGGAAACGTCTTCCCCGATCTGGCGAACCACGGTTAAATCACCGTCGCGCTCGAAATCGCGTAGTACCGATACAATCGCCTTGCGTCTTTCGAAGACGGACGGATGCGCCCAGGCGTGCGAATGCACTAGCCAGTTACGCGTCCCCTTCTCACGCCCGATTACGGCGAGTCCTAGCAAGTCATCCAGGCCCCCGCCGTCGATTCCAACGGTTATGACCTCGCTTCGCCGGATCAACTCATCGAGCGTCAGCCCCTTTTCCGTTCCGGCTGCTTCCCAGAATTCAGCGCCCGCCCAGCGATCCGAACGAAGCGCCAATCCGATTTCTAGGTTTGCGTGTTTCGCCATGAATCCGCGAAAGGATTCTTCGCCAGACTCGCGCGCTTTCTGGAATTCGCGTTCTAGGAATGCTTGATCGACGGAATATCCGAAATTCGGATTAACCAACCGCAGGTTTTCTACCTGCATGTGCTCGCCACGTTCCACCATGTCCGGCGGAAATTCGTAAATGACCGGAACGAATCCAGGATCAATTACTTTCCCGTCTCGAACGTCTCGCGCATATCTTAATTTCTGCTCGAAAACGCCCGCAGGCGGATCGTCTGATTGCGTTGTTAGGTAGATCGTGAAGCCTTCAGGACGCGATGCAAGACCGCCTGTCGCTTCGCGAAGCATGTCTTCTGCGTTCGCCTGTTTCCCGAACAGCCACAATTCATCAATCAGCGTGCCAATCGACTTTTTGCCGGATACCGTCTTCGGATCGGCTGCGATTACCTTCAGTCGCGCGCTTTGCGGTAGGTGCGTGATCTGCTTAATGTTCGGCTGCACATGGAACATTGCGCCAAGCTCGGAATCCGTCCGAATCATGTCCCGGCAAGGTGCGAAACTATTGTTCGCAACTTCCACGGTCGGCGCGATAATCGCGAATTCGCCGGAAGCGCGCCAGTTGAGCACTAGCGCTGTCATCATGATTCCGGCTGCGAGCGTGGATTTGCTGTTCTTCTTTGGGATACAGACAAACCACTCTTTAATTAATCGCCTGCCTGACTCTGGGTCATATGATCCGAAGATCGAGCGCACCAAATCGAAGACCCATTCCGCCGATGACTCGCCAAATGTTGGCGAACCCGGCGCGTCAACGATTCGCAATTCCTTGAAAATCTGGACTGCCCTTTCTGCGACTTCTGGAAAGATCGGCGGCGGGATAATTGAATCCCCGCGCTTCAATCGTTCGGACCAATCCGGCATGGCTGTTGACCATACCGGTTCCGTCATACAGGCTTGCCCCCGTTACTCGCCAGGCGTGGCGGCGGAAGGCTACCGAATCGCTGTGCGGCGGCTTCGGCTTCTTGCTGTTTTGTTTCTCGCTTCGTTTTGTCGCCTGGTACGGCGTGCGTATACTTCACGGCTGCGGTTGCCGCTCTTACCTGGATAGGCGTTGCGTCAACTTTGCCCAAGGCGATATCCTGCAAAAGTTGCAGCATGTCGCGTTCGCTGATTTCGACCGGCACCGGAGCGGCTTTGCGCGGTCTGCCGCTTCCGGGTCGAGCGCCGCCACTGTTCGGGCGTGCGCCGCCGCTGCGGCCTTTTACGCCACTCATAAGCGGCCCTCCATTTGCTGATTATTTTTGAAATCGGACTTTCTATCGCGCGTGCGGGATCGGTCGGTCTGCCTAATTTTTAGGCACGAACTTTTGACCGGGGGCATGCAGAAACACACCCCGGAGTCAAGAAATATTTTTATTTTCTTTTCGTCACTTCATATTTACTGCATTCGCGCAAGTTTTTTTACATCTTTTTTTGATGCGCCTATCGCTGCCTATTGGCTCGCTCGATAGCTGCCTTGTCACGGTCGTGATGCGTCTTGCACAACGTCTGTACGTTGCCTGGATCAAGGCGCAATGAGTCATTGCCGCGATGCGGCACAATGTGGTCACCGATGTTGCCTATTGGCTCAGTGATTCCACTCTCTGCACAAGCAATGATTACGTCTTGTGGCGTCATATCGAGCATGCCCAGACTGGCAAGACACATGACACAATGAGGATGTTTCGCTAGGTGCGCTGCTCGAAGCTTGCGCCAAGCACTGTCGTAACCTCGCGCGTGCGCGCTAGTCTTGTGGGTGCGCCACGATCCAGGCTCGGCAATGGCGGTGCGTGGTTTGATCGTGGATAGCCTGGGTTTGAGTGTCGGCAGTCTTGCCATTGCGTTTCACACCATAAATATTTCGCGCGCCTTTCTTCCGTCACACTGAATCGGGGGTTTCAATGGGTGGGATTACGTTTGTCCCTGGCACTTTGGCCGATGGACTACATGAAACAATCGGCTACAAAGCGGGTTTAGCCGTTTCCGTACCAGACCTGTGCGACCTGCTGACGGGAACCGAATATCCTGACGTGCTGCGAGATAGCGAAACGGAATACGTTCGCCTGCGGTCGGAAGAATTTCAAGACCTCTACTATCACGCGCTATATAAGGTCGGCTATTCGAAAGAACTGTTCAACGGCGACCGGCTGGGCATGTATGTACACAAAAAGTACGCAGGCCATGAAACGGAGCTTACCGGCGTCACCAAGTTAATGACTGAATGGCAACGCCAGTCGCTGAAAGACTTCGAAAGTGGCGCAGTGAAGTCGATGGACCCCACGTCTTTTTTCGAAAACGCACTTGTGCAATTTGGCGAAATTGGACTAAGGATTGCGTTTGATCGCATCGAAGCGATGGCGCTAGGCCAGGATTTAGACCCGTTATTTGGCAACCGTCGCCGCTGCGAATGGCTTGACCGTTTGGACCTTGCCGAATTGAAGAAGCGTTGCGACCAAGCGCCTAAACATGGCGCATTCTTCGATCAACGCTTCATCAACTTTCTTGCCAACAATGGCGAGAAAATTAGCGAAATGCACTGGCGACGTTTTGAGCAAATGTCCGCCGAATTTTTCCATCGCGCGGGCTTCAAAGTCGATATTGGCACGGGCGGGAACGATGACGGCGTTGACATTCGAGCATGGGCGGAAGGCGAAGACACTGCCGAAGCGCCCACCATCATTGTTCAGTGCAAGCGCCAAAAGGAGAAAATCGACAAAGTGACAGTCAAAGGTTTAGCCACCGATATCGACTATAACGGCGCGGATTATGGCGTACTGATAACGTCCACAGAATTCAGCGTCGGCGCGCGCGAAGTCGTGGAAGTGCGCGGATATCCGATTCAGGAAGTCAATGCTGGAAAGGTGGTTGAATGGCTCGGACTTCTCAGAGAAGCCGGAAGCGGCATTGTTCGCGTATAACAGTCACACGTTGCGCGCGCATAGCAAAAAGCCCGCGAATATGACTACTCAAGCGGGCTTAAGGTTCGGAACGGTTGACGACGTTCGCGAAGCGTGATATTTAGATTAGACAAATCTTTTACTACAATAGTTCAGTTTTGTCAATCAATAAAGTGTAACTCTTTATTTCGTAAAGTTCCCCTTCTGCGTGCCGATATGTCAGAGAGTGACTGACGAGGAATCAGCATGCGTTCAAAGGAAAAGGACATGACCTGGTATGTAGGCTTGCTGGAAAAGGGTTTGTCGCTCGCTGGCGACTTCCTGGGATATCTGCGTGAGAAGGAATCGAATAGCTTTGCACTCGCGAGCGAAACGAATTCGAAGCTTGCGCACGCAATTGATGACGTTGCACAGAAGCTTGATTCGGTCGTGTCGAGCATTACAGACAAGATTGAACGCGATCAACTCGAATTCCTGACTACGCAAGCGAAGTCTGTACATTTCGCGCTGGAATTCGAAAACGAAGGCATGATGGGACAGACCGTCACCCGCCTTATGGAATTGATCGGATACGCGAAAAACCGCATCGCTGAAGGCAAGGCCGAATGGCTCGGCCCCTGGCTCGTGGCCGAATCAATCCGCCTTATTGCATTGCGCCGCCTGGCTGCATCCGAAAAGGCGCTGGCACTGGTCGAGCGCGAATCCAGTGTTTTCCGCGCTGCGCTTATGGATCATTGCGGACGTTCGATTGTGGCGCGCGGTAATGTGCCCTGGGTCAAGATTGGGGAATTCGTCCAAGGCGCAAACGAAGACGTTATGCCGCTGATCGCGCAAACCTTGCACGTCGAAGAAGACGAAGAAGACGCGCGCGAAGACGCGATTGAAGCAGGCTCATTCGGTCACGCTTTGGCGATTTCCAAGTCAATTGTGGCACCCAGCGCAGGACCTTCCGCCGCCGTGAAGCCTGCATTGAATCCTGCCGCCGCGTGGCCGTTCCCCACCGGTAGCCGTCCCAGCAAGTAAACCAAAATGAAAAAAACCCGGCGAGTTGCCGGGTTTTTTTATTCGACCAAACGAAGATGGTTCGATCCTTCAGCCGGTTCCGGCTTCAGGGGATCGGGCAAATCCGCTTCGTTCCGATACTTGATAAGAATCGCGGTTCGCTGGTTGTGGTCACCCTTGAAAATCACGTCCGGGTTTAGACGCCAAATCGTGCGGCGCACTTCATTGATGACGTTCGCGGCTGCGAGCGAGTGCATAAGGCGTTGAACCGTCTTCAAGCTGGTTTTCGTCGCGTCCGCGATTTCCTTCTGGGTCGCAATGATCCGGTTTTGACTGTCGGCATTCGAAAGCAACCACATAAGGACTTGCATCTTCGAGTTGCCCACTTCGTCCACCAGGGAAAGGATTTCATGCAGCCAAATCTTATGAAATCCAACGTCCCCCGCCGTCTTCAGCACGACTTGCGCGTCCAGGATTTCGCCCGTTTCCACGTTCGCGAAACGTTGCTGACCTTGAAATTTCGTGCTCACTTGCTCCCCCAGAAGTAACTTAGGGCCGGAGCATAGCACAATGCGCAAGGATCGTTGCGCACTTTGTGGTCTGTAAAATGGCGCACTTCAAGGTCTGAAAACGGCACATTAGGCGGACAATCTTGTCCAGTTCGCGATAGCGTGGTATTCGCGCGCAGGAAATCGCCTATTTGCCTATGTTTTGAGCACGAATCAGCCAATTTTGACCGCTTCGCCGGTCGTTTTTGTCCTGTCGCTCTATACCTGGCGGGCGTTTGCGGGCGTTCCCTTCTTGCTCTGCATGTACGCCTGCGCGTTTAGCACAGCAAGAAGAAAAGCGTCAAGGGTTTTGACGTTGACGTGTTTATCAACGCAAGGCAAGCGAAGCGCGTCAGCCCGAAGGGAATGTTCGTGAGGGGACCTGTGCGCAAGCTGGGGTAACTCAGCGAGTTATCCCGGTTTGTGCATGGGGACGCGGGAATTACCAACGCGCCAAACGAACCGGACAAAACTGTCTGCGTAGTGGTCAATTCTCCTGGCCGCTTTGGTAGTCAGTTTTGACCGGTTGCGGGTTTCAATCACACCAAGCGAAGCGCGGAGCGAATTACCGAAAGAAACGCGGGGTCCCGTGGGCGCAATCTCGATTGCGAACATGGGCGCGGGATCGACCAACGGTTTTCGCTTTAATTGCTCGAACGGGATATTCTCCCCGTTGTCAATTACCCATTCTCGACGGCGATTTTACAGACTACAAAGAAATAGCGCAGTGAGGATTTTTTTATTAAGCTCGCTTTCATCTTATTTCCTCACTCCCGCAATGACCGAACAAATGCAACTCGCGCTTAAAGTGCTGGATATCTTCAAAGCGCGCCACCCTCGCCCGTCGCATGTAACGATTAAACAGGCGGCTGAAATGCTGAATCTCAGTCCGCCCACGGTTTCGAAGATGGTCCATTGCGGAACGTTCAAACTGAACCGATGCGGTCGTATTCCGATTGAACAGGTAGACGCGGCCCTTACTACTTATTGAGGCGCTTTGCGATATCGGCGGACGATTCGCGGTAATAGTGATCGTTCAATGTCTGAAGGTTTTTAATCCCGCTGATTCGGGAAAGCGTGAAAACGTCAACCTTCTTTGAAAGACGCGTCAATGCTTCCCCCCGGCTATCGTGGAAATGCAAATCCTCGATAAGCAATGCGGTCTTCGCTTTACGGAACAGCGTATCCATTGAATCAGCCGAAACGCTGAAGCAGGCTTCGCGATCCGCAACCGGACGCAAAAGCCGGATTGCCGCCTTCGAAAGCGGAATCTCGCGCGGCTTCTTCGTCTGGTATTGCATCTTGTGCGCCACCTTCGCAACGCGCGTTTCCATATTCAGGGTCGATTTCCCCAATCCCCGCAATTCCTTTGCGCGCATGCCAGTGCGCAATGCGACCAACCAAGCAAGCGCCACTTCCGCGCTTTTCGTCTTCGGCGCTTCGCCGGTCACATATCCCAGCCATCGAACGATTGGGCGAATCTCTTTCCACGGATGCGGGCGACGGTCGCGCGCCGGGTTGTCGCCTGGTTTCTGAAGATCGGTAATCGGACTTGCGCCGATCCACTTCCATTCTGTGCGCGCGATCTTGTACATATTGCTGTACAGACTCAATTCGCGCATGACGGAACCGGGCGTGATTGCGCGCCACTTCGTGCCATCCGGCGCGACAAAGCCAGCCAGGCGCGTATCGCGCCATTTTCCCCAAACGTCCGTTTCGGATTTCCCCAAAGGCAACGCCGCCATGTCTGGGAAGTCACGGATAAACGCGTTGATCCGGTTTTGTTCCCAGCGCGTGCCGCCCTTCTTTGGCGAAACTTCGTCCCGATATCTCGCGAGCGCTTCGCCCAGCGTATGACTTTCGGATGGGTCTTTCGACTGTTCAGCCTTCAGTTCGGCTTCGCGGGCGTGGCCCCAGGCGGTCGCTTCGCGCTTCGTGCGGAAGTTTGACTTCGAGTCGCGAACGCCTTTGACTGCTACAGCGCAGCGGAAACCGTCTTTGTACGGCGATACATAGGGCATGCGTGGGGAATCCCGTGGGGAAGTTTTGGGGATTCCATTCTACTTTTTTGCACTTTGGGGAGCAAACCAGCACCGTACCGATACCGCAAAGGTCTGTATAAATGCTTGTTTTTACTGCGTTTTTCTCTTCAAGCGTAAAACAGAAAAAACGTTGTGGTGCGTGAGGCCGGACTCGAACCGGCACACCCTTGCGGGCGTCAGGACCTAAACCTGGTGCGTCTACCAATTTCGCCACTCACGCGAATCTTTCTGACCGGCAACTGCGCTGCGAACCGGTGAAACGAGTCGCGTGCAATACAGCCCGATACAGCTTCCTGCGCCCCGCTTGTGCACCCCGATGGGGCGCCGTCAAAGCGCAAGCGCGAGATTCTAACCGATTGCTCCACGCTTGTCTGCATCTCGAAAGCGCCGGAACCCGAAAGCCGCGCCGGTGCTAGAATCGCCGCGCTTCCCCACGCCCCAGAACCCCGTGAATTTCGACGAATACTGCCTGCAAAAGGCGGCCCCGCCAGGATCGAGCACTTACTACGCGCTGCGCCAGGCGAGCGCCGCGCAGCAACCGCTGCTCGCCGCCTTCTTCGCGCTGCGCCGCGAACTCGAGGAAACCGCCAAGGAAACCAGCGACCCGACCGTCGGGCGCACCAAGCTTGCCTGGTGGCAGAAGGAACTGGCTGCGCTCGCGGCAGGCAACGCTTCGCATCCGGTCACCAAGGCGATCGCGCACCACACCGGCGACGCGGCGAAGCTCTATGCGCTGCTGCAACAGTTGCTGGCCGGCTTCGAGATGGATTTCGAGCAGGCCCGCTATCTCGATCTGCCGAATCTGCGCCGCTATATGGACGGCGTGGGCGGCACGTTCGCGACGCTGGTGGCGCAGGTTGCGGCGGGCAGCGATGCAGAACGCGCGGCGATCGCGCAATGGGCCACGCCGCTGGGCAATGCGCTGATGCTCGCGCAGTTCGTGCCGGAGATCGGCAACGATGCGCGCCACGGCCGCATCTATATTCCGATCGACGAACTGCAGCGCTACAACGTCACCGCCGCCGATCTCATCAACCGCCGCTACAGCGCGGAATTCACCGAACTCATGCAGTTCCAGACTGCGCGCGCGCGCGAAGCGGTGAACGCCGCTCTGGCCGCGATGCCCGCGAGCGAGCGCCGCCGTCAGCGGCCGTTGCGTGCGCTCGCGGCACTCGAACTGGCCTTGCTCGACGAAGTGGAACGCGAGCAGTTTCAGGTGCTGCATCAGCAGATCGTCCTCACGCCGATCCGCAAGCTCTGGATCGCGTGGCGCGCTGCGCGACGCGGCTAGATACGCGCCAGCCGCACACGAAACGCGCACACGAAACGTATTAGACGCGCAGCAGCGGCAAGGGCTCGAAACGCTGTTGCAGGACGGCTTGCGCGTCCAGCCCCCACCAGTCTCCCAGCACCGTCGCGTAGATCTGCCGGAAATCGACGGCGACCGGCAAATTGCCGTTGCCGTCGAGGCGCGCAAGCTGGGGCGCCGCGCCGTACAGACCGCCCGTCACACGCCCGCCCGCCACAAAATGCGCCGACGCCGTGCCGTGATCGGTGCCGCGACTCTGGTTCTCGCGCACGCGCCGCCCGAACTCCGCATACGTGACGATCATCGTGCGATCCCAACGCCCCATTTCGACGAGCGCCGAGCGCATCGCCGCCATGCCCGCCGCGAACTGACGCAGCAGATCTGCGTGCCGTTCAGGCTGATTCTGATGCGTGTCGAAGCCGTTGAGCGTGAGGCGGATCGCCGCCACGCCCTGCCCGTTCACGGGCTCGCCCTGCGGCGTGTCGCCGGACGCCAGCGCCTGCATCGCCGTCTTCACCGATGTGCCGAACGCGCCATTCGGAAACGCGGTCTTCAGCGCCAGTTGCCCCGGACGCGGACGCAGTTGATCGGCGGCATGCACGATGTCGTTCTCGACATCGAGAATGTGCGCGAGCGCCGGGTTACGCTCCTTGAGCGAAACCGGCGTCACGAGTCGCGACGCGCGCGCGAACTGCGCCGGATTGACGAGCGCAATGGCACGGGCGCCGTTCGCGAGCGGCCCCATTTCGGCGCTGCCGAGCACGAGTCCATCGGCGGCAAAACCGCTGGGCACAGGCGCCGAGGCAAACGCGCGCGTAAGCCAGCCTTCGCGCAGATACTGGTCGGAACGCGAAGCCGTGTCCCAGATCTCGATCGAGCGGAAATGGGAGAGATTCGGCTGCGCGTAAGACACGCCCTGCACGATCGCGAGTTCGTGTGCGCGCCACATCGGCATCAGTGGGGCGAGCGCGGGATGCAGTGCGCTGTGTTCGTCGAGTTGAATCACATCGCCGCGACGCACGCCGATGGTCGGCCGCAGATTTGCATAGAGCGGGTCGGCGTAAGGCACGACGGTGTTGAGCCCATCGTTGCCGCCCTTGAGTTCGACGAGAATCAGCAGATTCCCGTAACCACTCGCACGCGGCTGCAGCGACGGCACCGACGGCGCAATGCCTTGCGCCCAGGCGGTCTCGGGTAACCATGTCGCACCCGCTGCCGTCATCGCGGCGGCGGCCAGAAAATCGCGTCGCTTCATGCCATGCCTCGTTCAATCGATGCGGCGCGCGCCGCCCGTGTCGTGAATAGTGTGATCATCGCATGCACGCTTATTTGAGCTGGCTTATTTGAGCTGATACACGGGGTCCATCAGGAGTGCCTGGAGATACGCCTCGGCGCTACTGCCTGCTGCAATCGCATCGACAGGCGCAAGCGGCAATACCGCATGCTGCATCTGCAACTGCGCCGAGAGCGACGGCCTGGCATCGGCGGTCAAACCGAAATGACCGAGCCAGCCATCCAGATCGAAACGCATGCCGCCTTGCATCGGCCGCGCGGGCGTCTTCGTTGCGCCGCTTGCCGGCAACGTTGCAGAAGCCTTCGACATCGCAGCATGCGCAGCCGGACGCCCTGCTTCGGTCGCGCGAAACAGTTGCTCGACAAACTGCTTGCGCGCAAGCAGCGTCGAACTGTTGATCCACGCAGCGCCGCCGGGCCAGCCTTTCACATTCGGCGGATAAAACAGGTTCTCGCCGAGCGATGCCGAAGTACGCACGAAAGGCATCGTGTTGGCATACGCGACGTCGAAGCGGCGCACGGTGCCCGCGATGAATTCAACCGGCGAACTCACCAGCACGCCGCGATTGCGTTCGTCCCAGAACGCGGGCGTCACCAGCAGCGCAGCCAGCGCCGCCTTGATGTCGTAGCCGCTCGCGCGAAAACGCGTCGCCACGGTATCGAGTTGCACGGGATCGGGCGTGTCGGCAACGAATTCGCGCCATAGTTTCGCCGATACGAAACGCGCGGTCTGTGGCTCGCCCAGCAGAATGTCGAGCACCGCATCGCCGTCGAACGAACCGGTGTGGCCGAGCACGGTCTTCACACCATCGTCGTGCTGCGGCGCGCGCCAGTCGAAACGTCCGGTATCCGGGTCCACGCCCCAGCCCGTGTAGGCGCGCGCCGCTTCGGAAACGTCCTGCTGCGAGTACTGCCCTTCGCCGAGTGTAAAAAGCTCCATCACCTCGCGCGCGAAGTTTTCGTTGGGCTTGCCCTTGCGATTGCTGGCGCCATCGAGATAGAGCAGCATCGCCGGATCTTTCGCCACGTCATGCAGCATCGCCGAAAAACTGCCGAGCGCGTGACGCCTCAGGAGCGCATTTTGCTGCGCCATCATCTGCGGCTCGGGAACCTTGTCCTGTCCCGATGTGAAATGGTTGTGCCAGAAGAGCGTCATGCGCTCGGTGAGCGGCGATAGCGTCGTGAGGATTTCGTGCATCCACCAGGCGCGCAGGTCGTCGTAATGCTGGCCGCGCGTGCGTTGCTCGTCGCGGCGCTGGTCGGGTGTCAGCGCTTTGCGTTGCTCGCGGGTCAGGAGCGCGTCGCCGGTCCAGCCCGGCAGTGGCGTGAGTGCTTCGGTGCGTCCCGTCGATAACACCTGCGCGACTGCCTGCGCGCGCGTGAGCCCGACGTATGGCGCGATCTCGCCCGGCGCCGGAGCAAAGCCGGTGCGCAGGAGCAGATGCGTGGCGTCGTCGGCGTCCAGCAGATCGGCATCGGATGCTGTTTCGGCGGCCGCGGCGCGGTGAGGCGAGCGGTGAGGCTTCGGCGCGTCTTCTGCCGAGGCACTTCGCGACAACGTGCCAAGCGTGGAAGCGAGCGCGACCAGGCCTGCGGTCGTTTCCGGCAACGCTTCTGGCAAAAACCGCATGAACCGTTTCATGGCACACATGGGATCGAAAGGAGCGCACGAGCCGATCGCGCATCCGTGATGGATGGAGGTATCGACTTAACGGGCCGCACAGCGCACTTGTTGACCGCGCAATTGAAACGGAATTTTTCTCTGCCGCCAGGCGTTAGAGCTGGCTGAAGCGCGCAAGCGCAGCAGGACGGTGCAGCGGGAAGGAAAATAAAGGTAAGGCGGGGAAATGAAACGCGAGAAACGCAAGAAGCGCAAGTGCATCGAACGACACACCGGGGAGCGACGTGGTGTTGGCTCAGCGCTTGTAGAGCTCGCGCACGGCGTCTTCGATGTGCTGGCGCAGAAGGCGGCGCTCATCTGGCGTCATATGACCGTCACGACGACGTTCGTCGAGATCGGGGGGAACGACGGTACGCTGGTTGAGGTCAGAAGCAGGACGTGGCGGCTGATCGTTGCGCACGCGCCGGATCGGCGGCCTGCCCGCGTAGCGGCTGCCCGCATGAGGGCCGTCGGCGAAGGTCTGGGCATGGACAGGCGCCGCTTCCAATGCCACCACGACGCCGCTGGCCAGCGCCAGTGCGATCACGGTATGGCGCATTGTCGGGCCGACCCCTCCCATCGTTTTTTTCCCTTCTTGACGCGGCAAACGGCTACCTCGAATACATGTGGACCCGGCTCTGACACGGGCACTGGTTCGAAAATCGAATGAAGTATCCACCGAATGGCCGCTAAACGTAAAGAAGTCTATCCGTCAGTGCTTGATGCCGTGGCACAGGGCGGGTAAATTTTGTAACTGACTGTAACCCGATAAAGTGTGCGATCTCGCACCGTAACTCAATCGCGCTAAGATGCCAGGCATGGAAACCAAGAACCCGTCCAAAATCCTCGTTGTCGACGACGACCCGCGACTGCGCGACCTGCTGCGCCGCTACCTCGGCGAGCAGGGCTTCAACGTCTACGTCGCAGAAAATGCACCCGCCATGAACAAGCTGTGGGTGCGCGAACGTTTCGACCTGCTGGTGCTCGATCTGATGCTGCCAGGCGAAGACGGTCTGTCGATCTGCCGCCGCCTGCGCGGCAGCAACGACCGCACGCCCATCATCATGCTCACCGCCAAGGGCGAAGATGTGGATCGCATCGTGGGCCTCGAAATGGGCGCCGACGACTACCTTCCGAAGCCCTTCAATCCGCGCGAGCTGGTCGCGCGTATTCATGCCGTGCTGCGCCGCCAGGCGCCGTCCGAGCTGCCGGGCGCACCGTCGGAAACCACCGAGGTGTTCGAGTTCGGCGAATTCGCGCTGAATCTCGCCACCCGCACGCTCACCAAGGCCGGCCAGGAAATTCCGCTCACCACGGGCGAATTCTCGGTGCTCAAGGTGTTCGCGCGTCATCCGCGTCAGCCGCTTTCGCGTGAAAAGCTCATGGAGCTTGCGCGCGGGCGCGAATACGAAGTGTTCGATCGCAGCCTGGACGTGCAGATTTCGCGTCTACGCAAGCTGATCGAGCCGGACCCGGGCAGCCCGCGTTTCATCCAGACGGTCTGGGGCCTCGGCTACGTGTTCATCCCCGACGGCGCCGCCTGATCCTGGATGGGCCTGATGGTGTCTCGAGGTGTCTGTAGTCCCGCACTGCCACTGTTGACGGGAAGGGTTCATGCGGATTGACCGGCGTTTGCTCACGCTCGCGTTCGGCGATCTGTTCTGGCGCACCTTCCTGCTGATCGCGCTGCTTATCGCGGTCAGCCTCGCGGCGTGGTTCCAGAGCTTTCGTGTGATCGAGCGGGAGCCGCGCGCGCAGCGCGTGGCGCTTCAGCTCGTCGCGGTCGTCAAGCTCACGCGCACGGCCCTGCTCTATTCCGATCCCGATCTGCGCCGCGCGCTGCTGCAGGATCTGGAGAGCAACGAAGGCGTGCGCGTCTACCCGCGCGAAACCACCGACAAGTACAAGCTCCAGCCCGACGAATCGCTCAATCGTCTGATTGAACACGACATTCGCGGGCGGCTTGGCGACGACACCGTCATCGCGCAGTCCGTGAACGACATTCCGGGCGTGTGGATCAGCTTCAAGATCGACGACGACGATTACTGGGTCGCGCTCGACCGCGACCAGCTCGATAACGTCACGGGCCTGCAGTGGGTCGGATGGGGCGTCTCCGCGCTCGCGCTCTCGCTGTTCGGCGCGGCCTTCATCACGAGTCTCGTGAACCGGCCGTTCGCGCGTCTGGCCATGTCCGCGCGCATGGTGGGTTCGGGGCAGTCGCCCGCGCAACTGCCCGAAAGCGGCATGGGCGTGGCCGCCGAAACCAATCGCTCGTTCAACCAGATGGTGCGCGACCTCGATCAACTCGAGGCCGACCGCGCGCTGATGCTCGCGGGCATCTCGCACGATCTGCGCACGCCGCTCGCGCGGCTGCGGCTGGAAACCGAGATGAGTCCGTCCGATCAGGCGACCAAGGATGCGATGGTCGACGACATCGAGCAGATGGACATGATCATCGGCCGCTTCCTGGACTACGCGCGGCCGGTGCAGCGTATGCCCGAGCGCGTCGATCTTTCGGTGATCGCCAGCGAAATGGCCGCGCGTATGGCGACCGAAGACGGCGTGCGCCTGATCACGCGCCTCGCGCCCACGGCGGTCATCGAAGCCGATGACACCGACGTGCGCCGCATCGTCGGCAATCTGCTCGAAAACGCGCGCAAATACGGTGCGAGCGAGTCGGACGGCATTCCTCACATCATGCTGGAAACGCGCGTCTCGCATTCGCGCGTGGAGCTTTCCGTCGTCGACGAAGGCCCCGGCATTCCCGAGGACCAGCTTGCGCTCGTCACGCGGCCGTTCTATCGCGTCGACAGCGCCCGTACGCAGGCCAACGGTACGGGTCTGGGCATGGCGATCGTGCAGCGTCTGGTGGGCCGTTATCGCGGCGCGCTGCGCCTGCGCAACCGGGCGCCTGGCCCGGGTCTGGAAGTGACCATCGAGTTTCCGCTCGCCAAAGGCGCCTGAGTCCGTCTGAGTTAGCGTTCCCCTCCTTGAAGTTGACCACGCCGCCGTGCAGGCTCGCGGCGTGCGTCGCCGTCCCCTGCCACAATCGAAGCGAAATCGTGCGCGCACGGGGCGCGCATCCGGCACGTCTTCAAGGAGCGACGCCATGAAAACCGTGGGCGACAAACTGGCAGCTTTCACCGTCACCGCCGCGAAGCCCGGCTTCAATCATCCTGAAGAAAACGGCGAATCGGCTTTTATCGAAATCACCGAGCAGACCTTCTCGGACAAGTGGAAGGTGATCTACTTCTATCCGAAGGATTTCACGGTGGTCTGCCCGACCGAGATCGTCGCGTTCGCGCAGTTGCACAAGGAGTTCGAAGACCGCGACGCGGTGCTGATGGGCGGCAGTTGCGATAACGAGTACGTGAAGCTCGCGTGGCGGCGCGAGAACCGGGAACTCGACCGCCTGAACCACTACTCGTTCGGCGACGTAAAAGGCGAGCTGATCGACCAACTCGGCATTCGCGACAAGGAAGCCGGCGTGGCGCTGCGGGCGACCTTTATCGTCGATCCCGACAACACGATCCAGCACGTGTCCGTGAACAGTCTCAACGTGGGGCGCAGCGCAGCCGAAGTGCTACGCGTGCTCGACGGGCTGCAAACCGGCGAGCTGTGTCCGGGCGGCAGAGAAGTCGGCGGCGCCACGTTCTGAGTTTCATCGCGGAGCACTCAGGTCTGCCCGGCCGCGGTACGCGCGGGCAGGCGGTTGCGGATCGCCGTCGTGAGCGGCGCTTTCCATTCCAGCACGCGCTTTTCGAGCAGTTGCCAGGACAGATGCGCGAGCAGCACGGCCAGCGCGAATTGCAGCACGAGCGGCAGCAGGTCCTGAGCGAACCCGGGCACATGCAGACGCGTGTAAAGCGCGGGCGCATCGCCCAGCTTAGACGGCACGAGGTTGTGGAACAGATAGAAGCCATAGCTGATGGTGCCCAGATACGCGAGCGGCCGCACTTCGAGCGCCGTCACCAGCGCGCTGTCCTGGCGGCGCACGATCCACAAAAATACCGCGCCCAGCGAAAGCGCGAGGCCGATATCGAGCAAACCGGGCAGCACGGCGCGCTGGGTCGCTTCGCAGCTCAGGCAATCGGCGCGCGCGAACGCAAACACGCCCAGACACGCGAACGCCAGCCCGCACCACAGCGCGGCAGGTAAATGCCCCCTCACCTGCACGCGCTCGCCGCCAATCGCCAATGCGCCGCCGAGCGCGAGCAAGGCGAAATTCCACGGCGAGAACGCGTAGACGAGCGGTTCGATGGCGCCGCTCGCGTAGAGCGCAAGATGCGCCAGCGCCGCCGCACAGATCATGCCGATGCAAATCCCCAGATGCCGCGACGCACGCGTGAAAAGCAGCGCGAATGGCGCGATCAGATAGAACTGCTGCTCGACCGCGAGGCTCCAGAAATGCGAGACCGTTCCCGGCCAGCCGTCATGCACGATACCGATCCAGAAATTGGACAGGAATGCGAAATGCCAGGCCAGCCCAAGCTCGACATCGCGTTGATAGAACCACGCATGCGCGATCGTCAGCGCGATCAGCAGCAGGTAATACACCGGGAAGATGCGCAGCGCGCGCTTGACGTAGAACACATAGAGCACCGCATCGCGACGCGCGCCCTGCTGCTCCACGCGCGCGCGATTACGATGCAGCTCGCCGATGATCAGATAGCCGCTGATCAGGAAGAACAGCCATACGCCGATCTTGCCCGCGTCGATCGCGTCGACGTGCGCCTTGTGCGAGAGGAACACCAGCATCACTGCCAGCGCCCGGAGACCGTCGAGGCCTTTCACGCGTCTTTCGAGTCCCGTCATTGCCCTTTCCGCTTCCGGATACGCGTTCAGGATACGGTGACAAAAACGGAAATAAATCGGCAAGAAAAGCAAAGGCGGTGATTGCATCTGCAACCACCGCCTCTGTTGTACGAGCGGGCACGCGGCCTGCGCGGATCAATCGATACATTCGCGGCACGCCGTTTGCGCGGCGCTTTCAACGCACGTTAGTCGATTGAGAAAAGCCCTTGTTTCAGGGCCTAAAACGCATTCTTACTCGCGCGTGAGCAGCACCGCTGCCTGCGCTTCGATACCTTCGCTGCGACCGAGATAGCCCAGCTTCTCGTTGGTCTTTGCCTTCACGTTCACACGATCGAGCGGCAACTTGAGGTCTTCCGCAATCGCGGCGCGCATCGCGTCGATATGCGGTGCGAGCTTCGGCGCCTGGGCGATCACGGTGCTGTCGACGTTGATCAGCTTGAAGCCGGCTTCTTCCACGCGGCGCAGGCATTCGCGCAGCAGCACGCGGCTGTTGGCGCCGTAGAACTGCTTGTCGGTATCCGGGAAGTGACGGCCGATATCGCCCAGCGCGGCCGCGCCGAACAATGCGTCGGTGATGGCGTGCAGCAGCACGTCGGCGTCCGAGTGGCCGAGCAGCCCGCGGTCGTAGGGCACCGTCACGCCGCCGATAACGAGCGGGCGTCCCGGGACGAGTGCGTGCACGTCGTAGCCTTGTCCGATTCTGATGTCCATGTGTGGGATTTCCGTGTGGGTGGTGCTGAGGTGATTGTGCTGTCGGGCGTTCAGGTCGCGGCGCCGAGAATCGCTTCGGCGAGCGCGAAATCTTCGGGGTACGTCACCTTGAAGTTGCGCAGGCTGCCCTGCACGAGACGCGGCGAATGACCGAGCCATTCGATCGCGCTGGCTTCGTCGGTGAGATCGTGACCTTCCTGCTGGGCGCGTTCGATCGCGCCGCGCAGCATGCCGATGCGGAACATCTGCGGCGTCTGGGCCTGCCAGAGGCCGTCGCGCGATTCGGTGCGTTCGATACGCGGGCCGCCCGGCACGTGATGCGGCGCGACGCGCTTGAGCGTGTCGGCCACCGGCAGCGCCATGATGCCGCCGACCGGGTCGTCCTTGAGCGCGTCCACGAGCGAGCGGATCAGCGCGGGCGTGATGCCGGGGCGCGCGGCGTCGTGCACGAGCACCCAGTCGTCGTCGCTGGCGCCGAATTCGGCGAGCGCGACCAGTCCGTTATAGACCGACGCCTGGCGCGAAGCCCCGCCGTTGCGGCGCACCGCGAAGCGCAAACCGCTGAAACGGCGCGCATCGAAGTGGTTATCGTCGGGAGAAATGACAACCAGGGTCTGGGTGAATTCGCTGCAGGCGTCGAACGCCGCGAGCGTATAGTGCAGGAGATCGCGCCCCGCTACCGTACGGTATTGTTTGGGCAGAATCGATCCCGAACGGCTGCCGGTACCGGCGCAGGGAATCAGGGCAAATAGGCGTGAGGTCACGGTGTCGCGAGCCGCATGAGTCAAAGTAAAGGACGGATTTTATAATAGGTCCTTTGCCCGCACGCACGACGACCGCAAGCAGCACCGGTCGACTCGCGTATTGGGCCAACCCTGGGCGCCCCCGCGGCCTGTCGAACGGCCGTACGGAATCACCCTGAATCGCCTTGAATCGCCTGCAGCGCGGATCGCATGCACCCAGGCGGTGCGCGCGGAGCCTGCATCCCACGATGCGCGCCGCCCGCCTCGCCCAGGCCAACCTGTTGCCCCTATGTCCGAAATCGCCGCATCCTCGAAGTCCCCGTCCGCTTCACCGGTCGCCGTCGTCAAGCCGGGGCAGCGCTATGCGTTCGACGGCACGCACGGTTCGTCCGATGCGCTCCTGATCGCCCGATACCACGAAGCCGCGCGCGACAGCGCCGGCGCCCCGCTGCTCGCGGTGATCTGTGCGAGCGCTGTGGACGCCCAGCGTCTCGCCCAGGAAATTCCGTTCTTCGCGCCCGCCGCGCGCGTGCGCCTGCTGCCCGACTGGGAAACGCTGCCGTACGACACCTTCTCGCCGCACCAGGATCTGGTGTCGGAGCGTCTGGCGACGCTGCACGATCTCGGCGAAGGTCGTTGCGACATCCTGCTGGTGCCCGCCACCACGGCGCTCTACCGCATGCCGCCGGCCTCGTTCCTCGCGGCCTACACGTTTTCGTTCACCCAGGGCCAACGGCTCGACGAAGCGAAACTCAAGTCGCAGCTCACGCTGGCCGGCTACGAGCACGTGAGCCAGGTGATGCGGCCCGGCGAATACTGCGTGCGCGGCTCGCTGATCGACCTGTTCCCGATGGGTTCGCCGCTGCCCTACCGCATCGACCTGTTCGACGATCAGGTCGATTCGATCCGCGCCTTCGACCCGGACAGCCAGCGCAGCCTCTATCCGGTCAAGGAAGTCCGTCTGCTGCCGGGGCGCGAGTTTCCGTTCGACGAAGCGTCGCGCACGGCATTTCGCAGCCGCTGGCGCGAAGTATTCGAAGGCGACCCGAGCCGCGCGACGATCTACAAGGACATCGGCAACGGCGTGCCGTCGGCCGGTATCGAGTACTACCTGCCGCTCTTTTTCGAAGAAACGGCCACGTTGTTCCACTATCTGCCGCAGAACGCGCAACTGGTGTTTTCGGGCGATCTGGACACCTCGATCCGCCGCTTCACGGCCGATACCCGGCAGCGCCACAACTTCCTCGCGCACGACCGCGAGCGTCCGATCCTGGAGCCGCAGCGCCTCTTCCTGACCGACGAGGACTTCTTCACGCTCGCCAAGCCTTTCGCGCGCCTCGTGTTGCCGGCGGCGAGCGCGGGCGGCTGGGCCACGCCGCTGCCCACGCTCGCAATCGACCGTCACGCCGACGACCCGCTCGCGTCGCTGCGCGGCTATCTGGACACTACGAAAAACCGCGTGCTGTTCGCGGTGGAATCGGCGGGCCGGCGCGAGACCATCGCACAACTGCTGGCCGATAACCAGTTGCGCCCCACTTCGTCGGATAGCTTCGAAGACTGGCTCACCGGCGACGAGCGCTTCACGCTCGGCGTCGCGCCGCTGTCGACCGGCTTCGCGCTGCCGGGCGAAAGCCTGACGATCATCACCGAAACCGAGTTGTACGGCCCGCTCGCGCGCCGCGCCGGACGCCGCCGCCAGGAACAGGCGAGCAACGTCGATTCGATGGTGCGCGATCTGTCCGAGCTGAAAGTGGGCGATCCGGTCGTGCACGCGCAGCACGGCATCGGCCGTTATCACGGCCTCGTGACGATGGATCTGGGCGAAGGCGACACCGAATTCCTGCACCTCGAATACGCCAGCGCGAGCAAGCTCTACGTGCCGGTTTCGCAGTTGCACGTGATTTCGCGCTACAGCGGCGCCGACCCGGACAGCGCGCCGCTGCATGCGCTCGGCTCCGGCCAGTGGGAAAAGGCGCGCCGCAAGGCCGCGCAGCAGATTCGCGATACCGCCGCCGAGCTGCTGAATCTCTACGCGCGCCGCGCCGCGCGCGAGGGCCACGCATTCGCGCTCGAACCGAAGGATTACGTGAAGTTCGCCGAGAGCTTCGGCTTCGAGGAAACGCCCGACCAGGCCGCTGCAATTGCCGCCGTGATCGGCGACATGACGAGCGGCAAGCCGATGGACCGTCTCGTGTGCGGCGACGTGGGTTTCGGCAAGACCGAAGTCGCGTTGCGCGCGGCCTTTATCGCCGTGATGGGCGGCAAGCAGGTGGCGATTCTCTCGCCCACCACGCTGCTCGCCGAACAGCACACGCAGACCTTCACCGACCGCTTCGCCGACTGGCCCGTGCGCATCGCGGAACTCTCGCGGTTCAAGAGCGCGAAGGAAGTCAGCACGGCGATCCAGCAGATCAACGAAGGCAGCGTCGATATCGTGATCGGCACGCACAAGCTGCTGTCTTCCGATGTGCAGTTCAAGCGCCTGGGTCTCGTGATCATCGACGAAGAACACCGTTTTGGCGTGCGCCAGAAGGAAGCGCTCAAGGCGCTGCGCGCCGAAGTCGACGTGCTCACGCTCACCGCCACGCCGATTCCGCGTACGCTCGGCATGGCGCTCGAAGGTCTGCGCGACTTCTCCGTGATCGCCACCGCGCCGCAAAAGCGTCTTGCCATCAAGACCTTCGTGCGCCGCGAGGAAGACAGCGTGATTCGCGAAGCGATGCTGCGCGAACTCAAACGCGGCGGTCAGGTGTACTTCCTGCACAACGAAGTCGAGACCATCGAAAATCGTCGCGCGATGCTCGAAGCGCTCGTGCCCGAAGCGCGCATTGCAGTGGCGCACGGCCAGATGCACGAACGCGAGCTCGAAGCCGTGATGCGCGATTTCGTGGCGCAGCGCGCGAACGTGCTGCTCTGTACGACGATTATCGAAACCGGTATCGACGTGCCGACCGCCAACACCATCCTGATCCATCGCTCCGATAAATTCGGTCTGGCGCAGTTGCACCAGTTGCGCGGCCGCGTCGGGCGCTCGCATCACCAGGCTTACGCGTATCTGCTCGTGCACGATCCGCAGGGTCTGACGAAGCAGGCGCAGCGCCGTCTGGAAGCGATCCAGCAGATGGAAGAACTGGGCGCGGGTTTCTATCTGGCGATGCACGACCTCGAAATTCGCGGCACGGGCGAAGTGCTCGGCGACAAGCAATCGGGCGAGATTCACGAGATCGGTTTCCAGCTTTATACGGACATGCTCAACGATGCCGTGAAGGCGCTCAAGGATGGCCGCGAACCCGATCTGAACGCCCCGCTCGCCGCGACCACCGAAATCAATCTGCACGCGCCCGCGATCCTGCCCGCCGATTATTGCGGCGATGTGCAGGAGCGTCTGTCGCTCTACAAGCGTCTGGCCAACTGCGAGCACGACGATTCGATCGACGGCATCCAGGAAGAGCTGATCGACCGCTTCGGCAAGATGCCGCCGCAGGCGCATGCGCTGATCGAAACGCATCGTCTGCGTCTGGCGGCGAAGCCGCTGGGCATCACCAAGATCGATGCGGGCGAAACGGTCATCGGTCTGCAGTTCGTGCCGAATCCGCCGGTGGACGCCATGCGCATCATCGAGATGGTGCAGAAGCACAAGCACGTGAAGCTCGCGGGGCAGGACAAGCTGCGCATCGAAACGCGCACCCCGGATCTGACGGTGCGCGTCGCCACGGTGAAGGAAACGCTGCGTGCGCTGGGTGCGCCCGCACGGGCCAACGCGCCGCGTGCGTAAGTACGCACACGCGCTTTAACGGATGATCCGACGCCTGAACCGGCGTCGCCTCCGCCCCCACGGCATGTTGCAGCGCGCCACGTCCGCGCGCGCTGCAACGCGCCTGCCGGCTTTGGCGAGTCCCACCCTTTTTGGTTAATATGGGATACCACTATGGGCAAGCCCAGCACGCCGGAGTCCACCATGAGTACCGCTGAAACAGCGCAGTCTTCCACGCAGTCCCCTGCATCCGCCTCGTCCGAACTTCCCGCCTCGCTTCCCTGGGTCAACCGTCTCGTGTCGATGGACACGGTCAGCCGTCATCCGAATCTCGGCCTGATCGAAACCGTGCGCGACGATCTGCGCGCACGCGGCATCGAATCGACGCTCACCTATGGCCGCGACGGCAAATGGGCCAATCTGTTCGCCACCTTGCCCGCGCACGACGGCTCGACGAATGGCGGCATCGTGCTGTCGGGCCACACCGACGTCGTGCCCGTCGATGGCCAGAAATGGGACAGCGATCCGTTCAAGCCGGAAATTCGCGACGGCCTGCTTTATGGCCGCGGCACCTGCGATATGAAGGGTTTTATCGGCGCGGCGCTCACACTCGTGCCTGAAATCCAGCAGGTCAAACTTGCGAAACCGCTGCATATCGCGCTGTCTTTCGACGAGGAGATTGGCTGCGTCGGCGCGCCCTTGATGATCGAGGAGCTCGTGAAGCGCGGCGTGAACCCGGAAGGCTGCATCGTCGGCGAACCGACCAGCATGCGGCCGATCGTGGCGCACAAGGGCATCAACGTTTATCAATGCTGCGTGCGCGGTCACGCGGCGCATTCGTCGCTCACGCCGCGCGGCCTGAACGCGATCGAATACGCGGCGCGCCTGATCTGCTACATCCGCGATATGGCCGATGAATTCCGCGCGCAAGGCCCGTTCGACGAGCTTTACGACGTGCCGTTCACCACCGCCCAGACCAGCACGATCGAAGGCGGCAATGCCGTCAACACGGTGCCTGCGGAATGCCGCTTCGCGTTCGAATTCCGCAATCTGCCGACGCTCGACCCCGATGCGATCTTCGCGCGCGTCGAGCAATACGCGCGCGAAACGCTGCTGCCGAAGATGCAACGCGAAGGCGTGGCGGGCGCAACGCCCGCGATCGAGTTCATGAAGATTGCCGCTGCGCCGGGTCTGGACGACAGCGAACAGGCCGCGATCACGCAACTCGTGCGCGCGCTCACCGCGGACCAGGCGCGCCGCAAGGTCGCGTACGGCACCGAAGCGGGCCTGTTCGCGCGCGCGGGCATTCCCACCGTGGTGTGCGGTCCCGGCGATATCCAGCAGGCGCACAAGCCCAACGAGTTCGTCTCGCTCGAACAGCTTTCGGCCTGCGAAGGATTTCTGCGCAAGCTGGTGCGCGGCATGTCGGTCGAAGCGCTCGGGCGCTGAATTGGATCACTGAGTTGGATCGCCGAATTGCGTCACTTAGTTGGATCACTGAGGCCGCTACGGTTTCACGCGCCGATCATGCAGGCACGCGACGTGCAATAAGTCTGATGTATCGGCGCTGAACCCCGCAAATTCGCCACTAATCTGGCACTCGGGCGCAATCGGCGAAATGTCAGGCAGTGTCAAATCGCTACCGTGATACGGGAGCGTTCGCTATCATTGCGCGAATGCATCGTTATGACCCCAGGCCCGTGCCGCCCCTTACCAAGGAGAGCCCGCTCATGAGCATGATTCAGGAATTCAAGGATTTCGCCGTCAAAGGCAATGTGATGGATCTCGCCGTCGGTGTGATCATCGGCGGTGCGTTCTCCAGCATCGTCAACTCGGTCGTGAAAGACCTCATCATGCCGGTGATCGGCGTGGTGACAGGCGGCCTCGACTTTTCGAACATGTTCGTGCGTCTCGGCCATATTCCCGATACGTTCAAGGGCAATCCCGATTCGTACAAGGATCTGCAGACCGCTGGCGTGGCCGTGTTCGGTTATGGCTCGTTCATCACCGTGCTGATCAACTTCATCATTCTCGCGTTCATCATCTTTCTGATGGTGAAGTTCATCAACAAGCTGCGCCAGCCGGAAGCGGCAGCCGCGCCCGCCGAGCCGCCGCCCACGCCCGAAGATGTGCTTCTGCTGCGCGAAATCCGCGATTCGCTGAAGAACAATCCGCGCTAAGCACAGGTTTTACCGGTTCAAAAGCAAAAAGCCCGCGTCGCCTTCAACGGCACGCGGGCTTTTTGACGTCATGCGGCTGGCGTTCAGGACGTGGCCGGATTCGATGCGTGATGATCGAGAGTCTGCGCGCGCTGCACCGCGGCTTCTTCGATCAGGCGCTCCAGTTGTTCGAAATTGACCGGCTTCGTCAGATGCGCGGTGAAGCCCGCATCGAGGCTGCGACGCACATCGTCGTCCGTGCCGAAGCCCGTTAGCGCGATGGCCGGCACCGTCGATTCCTTGCGGAACGCGCGGATAAAGTCGATGCCCGAACCATCCGGCAAGCCGATATCGCTCACCACGAGGTCGAAACGTTGTGCGGCCGCGAGCGCCAGCGCGCTCGCCACACTGGCCGCCACCGCGACCTCGTGACCCAGCGCGCGGATCAGTTGCGACATCACCTCCGCCGTATCTTCGTGGTCCTCGATCAGCAGGATATCGAGCGCGCCCGCCTGCTGCGGCGCGCAGTGGTCCGCCGGTTGCTGCGCGCCGGTGCCGGGCGTGGCCGTCGGCAGGACGATCGTGAAGGTTGCGCCGCAGTGCGCGCCAGGACTCTTCGCGCTGACCGTGCCGCCATGCGCCTCGGTCAGCGCTTTTGTCACCGCAAGCCCCAGCCCCAGACCGCCGAATTGCCGCGTCATGTTGTGGCTGCCCTGCTCGAAAGCGTGAAACAGCTTGCCGATCTGCTCGGGCGCGATACCGATGCCCGTATCCTCGACTTCGATCAGCACATGCATGCGTTCGTCGCGCGTGCGCACGTAGATATGGCCGCCATCGGGCGTGAACTTCGCGGCGTTGCGCACGAGATTCCAGAACATCTGCTGCATGCGCGCGCGATCGCCGCGGACATAGTGATGCTTCGCGTGCCGCTCGACATGCACGTCCTGCTGCTTGATCTGGATTTCGCTGTGAAAGAGTTCGAGCACGGCGTCGATGACTTCGTGCACATCGACGGTATCGAGCGTGAGGCTGAGCTTGCCGTTGGCCACGCGCGTGAGATCGAGCAGATCGTCGATCAGGCGCGCTTCGAGTTCGATATTGCGGCGGATCATCAGCACGCCCGCGCGCGCGGCTTCGGGCAAGTCGGGAATCTGTTCGAGCAGACGCGTGCCGGCCAGCACCGGCGTCAGCGGCGTGCGCAATTCGTGCGACAGCATGGCGAGAAAGCGGTCTTTCGCGCGATTGGCTTCTTCGGCGGTCTGACGCGCGGTCTGCTCGGAGGCCAGCAATAGTTCGCGCTCCTGGCTCGATTCGCGCTGCGCGTGAATGTCCGTGCAACTGCCGAACCACTTGTTGATGCCGCCGTGCGGGTCGCGCATCGCCACGATCCGCACATCGAACCATCGGTACGAGCCGTCGTGATGGCGAATCCGCAATTCGTGGCGGTAATCGTTGTTGTCGCTGCGCACGGCCTTTAGCCAGGTGCGGCGGATGTCCTCGCGATCGTCGGGATGCACGGCGTCGAGCCAGGCGAGGCCATGCGAAGCGCTCGCGTCCAGCCCCGTGTAATCGCGCCATTGCTTGGAGAGGAAATCGCAGTCGCCATCCGCGCCGCAGGTGAAAACGAGGTGCGGCAAGGCTTCCGAAAGCGTGCGGTAATGCTCCTCGCGATCGCGCAGCAACAACGCCTGATCCGATGCGCGCTGCAGCGACACCTGCGAGAGCACGCGCGCCACCGCTTCGGGCAGATAGTCGAGGTAATCGCCCGATTTCGGCACGACGTCGGAGACGCCCGCGCGCAACGCCGCAATCACGCGCGATTCATCGGTGAATCCCGTGACGAGAATCGCCGGCACGCGCACGTTGCCCGCGCGCAGGCGGCGGAAGAAGTCGAGCCCGGTTTCCGCGCCGTCGAGCTGATAGTCGAGCACGAGCACATCGGGCGTGCGCGCGGCGAGCACGGTGCTCGCCTCGGCCACGCTGCCGCAGGTGTCCACGCGCGCGCCCGCACGCACCAGCGATTTGCGCGCGAGCCGCAAAATGCCCTCGTCATCGTCGACGACGAGCACGTGCGCGCCCGTCAACAGGGTTGCTTCTTCGTTCATGCGCGTCGCGTCCCTCGGGGCTGGCTCCAGGTATGGAGCATGCGCAGTCTGGTCATGGTGGTCATGCGTGAATCAATCTCTCTCGCGGTCTGGTTCGTGCCGCTGGCTATCGGGTGCGGCCGGGTGCTGTCAGGTGCAGTCGGGTGACAACCGTGGGCTTCATCGACTCCGCCAGGCCGTATCGCGTTTTCAGGGACGCGAAAAACGATGCCCTGCCGGCAGTTTGACGACCTGCAGGAAAAACCCCAGCCGCCTCACCGCTTCGATGAACGCGTCATATTCGACGGGCTTCGTGATGTACACGTTGCAGCCCAGTTCATAGCAGCGCTCGATTTCACGCGGATCGTCGGTGGTAGTGAGCACGATCACGGGCACCGAGGCCGTCGCCGGTTCGGCCTTCAGCCGGCGCAATACTTCGAAGCCGTCCACGCGCGGCATGCGCAGATCGAGCAGCACGACGAAGTTGGCCAGATCCTCGCGCGACGGAAAAGTCGCTGCGCCCGGATTTTCTGTACCCGACGCACCCGGCGCGCCAAAAAAGTAATCGAGCGCCTCCTGGCCGTCACGAAAGCGCAAAAAGCCGTTGGACACGCCCGAGCGCCGCAGGTTGCGTTCGACCAGCGTGGCGTGACCGTCGTCGTCTTCGATCAGCACAATGCTCACGCGTTCACCGGCCAGCGCGGCGCGGTAATCAAGCAGTGCCTGCGGCGTTTGCGCTGCGTCAGCCTCGCCCGCCTGATCGGTCCGATCCGCGTTCTCCCCGTGCGTCATATGCCGCTCTCCGACGTCTTCACAAACGTTTCGATGATGTTCTATGCCGTGCGCAACGGCGCATCGGGCAAGGTGACGAAAAACGTCGAGCCCGCGCCTTCGGTCGATTCGACCCACATCTGCCCGCCATGGCGCTCGGCGATCCGTCGGGCGAGCGCGAGCCCCGTGCCCTGCCCGTCCGACTGGCCGCCATGCAGACGCTGGAAAGCGCGAAACAGCTTGGGCAGATAGGCGGCGGGAATGCCGATGCCATTGTCGCGCACATAATACGTCCGCGTGCGCGTCTCGGGCATGCGTGCTGCATCAAGCGCGCTGTTCGGCGCATTTTGAGGCGTTTTTTTGCTGAAATCCGGGCGCGCAGCGGCCATTTCGTCGATTTCTACGAGATCGCCCTCTTCGTATTTCGCCATCTCGTCGGGCAACACCGCGCCGATTTCCACCTGCCCCGGCCGCGACGGATCGAGATGGCGCAAAGCGTTATCGATCAGATTGCCGAAAATCTGTTCGAGCGCCGCCGGATCGCCCCATGCGGGCGGCAACTCGCCCACCATGATCTGCGCGCGCTGCGCGAGATCGGCGGTGAGACCGCTGAGCGCGCGCTCGACGATGCGCCCCATGTTCACGCGCTGCCAGCGGAATTCCAGCCGGCCCGCGCGCGACATGCGCAGCAGCGCGTCGATGATCGCCGCCGAACGCGAGACCGCCTGGCGCAGGAATTGCAACGATTCGGCCACATCGCCGTCGAGCACTTCGTTCATGCGGCGATGCTCGTCGGCGGGCAAACCGGCGCGGTCGATCTGCTCGCGCAGGTCCTCGCAGGACACCTGCAATTCCTTCGAAAAGCCCTGCAGATTCACCAGCGGCGAGCGCAGATCGTGCGACACGCTGTAGATGAACATCTCGTTGTCCTGGCTTTCCTGGCGCAGGCTGTCGTTGGCGGACGCCAAATCTGCGGCGCGCGCCTGCAACTGCAGCTTGAGCGCGGCCTGTTCGCGTTCGGCGTCGCGCAGGCGGTGGCTGGTCTGATTGAGCACGGCATCGAGCGCCGCGATTTCATCGTCGCCGGCCAGCGGCGCGGCCAGCGCCACACCTTCGCCCAGGCGTTGCGCATTGGCGTCGAGCGCCGCGAGCCGCAATCCCACGTTGCGCGCGAACACGAAGGCCGTGAGCGCCCAGATCAGCATCGAACCGACCACGGCAAAAATCAGCGCGTCCTGCTGGCGCTCGCGCGTCTCGCGCAACGAGGTGCTGCGGGCGACGTCGAGGCGCGTTTGTTCGGCGATAAACGCGTCGAGTTCGCTGCGCACCGCTTCGATTTCGGGCGGCAGGCCGCTTGCGCCCGCGTGCACCAGCGGACCGGCGTGGCCTTCGCGCAGCGCGTCGGCGATTTCACCGCAGCGCGCACGCCACGCACGCGCGTCGTTGTTGATGCGCTGCACGCGCGCGAGTTGTTGTGGATTGTCGGCCACGGCATGCGCGAGCAGCGCAATGCGGTCCGAGAATTCGGCCCACACGGCGCGCCGGTCGATAAACGAGGGATCTTCGAGCACGACCGCGGTACGCACCCGCGCGGCTTCGCGCAACAGCGGCTGGGCGAGGCTCGAAGCCTGCCAGAGAATCTGCTTGCTGGCTTCGGCGCGTTTGGCGGCCTGGGCGGCCTCGCCTTGCGTATCGAAGACGACGCCGAGCAGCGCCAGTTCGATGACGCTTGGAATCGCGATCAGCAACAGACCCTTGGCGAACAGTTTCATGATGGTCGGATTCAGTGGCGGCGGGCGCGCAAGGCGTCGCCGTGATGCTCGTGCGTGGGCCGCAGCGCCGCCCCGGCTCCGATCTGTCTGCCTGATGACCCAATTCGTACCCAATTCGCACATCGGTCGCGGCCAACCTGCGACCGATTCCCCGCGCGGCGCATCGTGCGCCGCAGGCATCAGAGCCGAAACATTATCGGCGCGAAATACCGAGATGACAATGTATGTGGCACTGCCCACCTCGCCGTGAGAAAAGCCGCCTTTTTCCCGAGAAATCGTCACACCGCGCGCGCGTGCGGGACTATTATTGAGACCGGAGACGAAAGAAAGACAGGGTAAGAGAAGCGGTAAAAGAAGCGAGAGAGCGCCGGGATACTTACATGAGCGCGACGTGCTGTCCGGCATGGCGTTTGCCTGACGCAAGGAGGATCTGGGCGCCGTCCCCACGGCCTGCATCCTCGCGAAAACGGCAGATCCATGGTGGATCGACGTGCGGCGCACCAATCCGGGAGTGGTCGCATGGGAACGCTGCGTGTCTTGCAATCCACCTTTTTCAGGCGAATTTTTATGTCCTTCCCGAAAAAGCGTAAACGC
Source organism: Paraburkholderia sp. Ac-20340 (assembly GCF_017104965.1). Taxonomy (GTDB): domain Bacteria; phylum Pseudomonadota; class Gammaproteobacteria; order Burkholderiales; family Burkholderiaceae; genus Paraburkholderia. The sequence continues at coordinate 16,566 of NZ_JAAGPR010000003.1, read as the reverse complement.
ATCAAGGCCGATGGCGACGAGTCATTTCTCGCCGTACTGAGCCACTTCAAACCGTTCGGTCAACTGGACACGAAGATCGCGCGTGCGCGCGCCCAGGACGAGCCGGTGCTTTATGCCCATGTGCTGCCGGGTCTCGACGTGCTCCTGTGCAGCATGCGCGGCGCACAACCGCCGTGGCCAGGCACCGGCGAATTGCGCAAGCGCTGCATCGAATCCATTGCGCATGCGCTCGAGCAGCCGATCGAAGGGTTGGAGAACGGCGGCTACTGGTACGAAGCCGATGGTTTCGGCTTCCTGGTCTTCGCCAGCCGCGCGCGCGGCCGGATTCTGCCGGATTTCGGCGCCGGTCGACCCGGCGCAGGTTCGCGACGCCCGGCACGCGGTCAGGACGCGGCCGGCGATCCGGCACCGAAGCAGCAATTGCGCTGAGATCCACACGAAAACGCCCGACGCTATGTGAAATCAGCGTCGGGCGTTTTGTCATGCGCGCCTGCTTTTGACGTGCAGCTTCGTTAGCTTCCCTTATAGAGATTCTGCATGCCCGGCTGCGAAGCCGCGTCGGGCCGCGTGTTCTTTTCCGGTGTCTTCGCGGGCGCCGATGAACGCGACGACGCCGCGCTGCCCGCCACCGGCGCGGAAGCCGGCGCGCGCATCTTCTGCCCCGGCGGCGGCGCGACCGGATGCTGGCGCATCTGCGAGAACAACTGATCGCACGGCAGCGGCTTGTTGTTGCTCGGCGCGATCAGCGGAATCAGCGCCGCGAACGGATTGATCAGCCCCAGCCCGACCATCGCGCCGCCGCGCAGCGCCAGCGCAGCGGCATCGACGCCCACGTGCGGATTCTTGAACGTGCCCTTCACATACAGCGGCGAACGCAGCGAGAAAATGCGGAAGCCCTTGGTATGCGGGTGCACCTTCATGTCCATCGATTCGTCGCGCAGATCGATCGGGCCAGTGATGTCGATCACGGCATCGTCGGTGTCGAGTGCGAACACGCGCGGATCGAGCACGCCATTGGTCGCCACGAAATCGGCGGCCGCGCAGTTGATCTTCACGTCGCGCTGGCCGAACAGCTTCTCGTAGACCACGTTCGCCACGTTCAGGCCGGCCGCTTCCATCAGCAGACGGCTGACGGTGCCTTGCGTGACGAGCAGCTTGACCTCGCCGTTCGAGGTGGACGCCAGCGCCGCCGGCGAATTGCCGGTGGCCGACAGCGACGCGTCGCCGTTGATTTCGCCCAGCGCCGACTGCATCGACTTGACGCTCGGGAACAGTTGCTTGAGCTTGAGGTGGCGCGCTTCGACCGTGCCGCGCGCCTTGAGCGGCGTGTGCCCGCCGTCGAGGTTCACGCGCGTCGCGAGCGTGCCGCCGGCGACGCCGAACTGCAGCGGATCGAGCGCGAGCACGCCGTCGGTCATGATCACGTGCGTGTAGAGATCCTGGATCGGCAGGCTGCCCTGCTTGATGATGCGCTTGCCGGTGAACTTCACATCGGCGTCGATGGCGTTCCAGCGGTCGGTCTTGAACGGCTCGACCGGAATCACGCGGTCGGCGGGCTGCTTGACGGTGTCGCCGCGTTTGGCTTTGCTCGCCTTGCTGTCCGCACCGATGACCGGCGCCAGATCGGAAAACTGCAGCAGGTTCGAGACGAGCGCGCCCGAGAGCAGCGGCCGCGTCGGGCGCTGCGTGTAGACGAGCGTGCCGTTCAGATCGCTGCCGCCCACGCGGCCCGTGAAGTTTTCATAGCGGAAGACGCTCGCGCCTTTCTTGAACTGGCCGACAAAACGGCCTTCGGTCGCATAGGGCGGCGTTTCCGGCAGCGTGACGCCGGTGAGGTTGTAAAGATGCGCCATGCTCTGCCCTTGCAGCCACAGGCGCAGATCGACGGCCGCCAGATGCGCGGGGTCCGTGATCGTGCCGACCAGCGCGATATGCATGTCGCCCGCGCGCACGTCGGCCTGCACCGGGAAGGCGCGCTTCGGGTCCTGCAGCGCAAGCACGCCGCCGAGCTTGCCTTCGCCCGACAGCGCCGTCTTGTTGTACGTGCCTTTGACCGTCCAGCCGATTGCATAGAACGGTTCCGTGGTCTTGCCGCCGGAAACCGCATTGGCGTTGCTGGCCGAACTCGCACCGATTGCGGCGAGCTTCGAGCCAATGCCCTGCGAAGCGGCGGGCGCGCTGGCGGTCGTTACCGCGCTGGCGTCGCTGGCACCGCTCGCAGCACTCGCAGCACTGGCCGCCGCCGCTTCCGAAGCCTGCTGCTTTTCCGCCTGCTGCGCGAGCCGGTTCGCGCCCGAACGCCCGATCACCTGCGCCGAGCCCTGCCGCGACGCCGCTTCCTGCTGCTCCATCACCTTGCCGATCGGAATGCCCTGGCCAAGCAGGCTCACGGTCACTTTCACATCGGTTTTGGTCTGCTGGTCGCTAACGTCGATATTGCCGTTCGAGAACGTGATGTCATGCAGATTGAGTTTCCACGTCGACGGTCCGCTCGAAGCCGGCAGCTTGAAAGTCCAGTTATTGCGGCCATCGGCGAGCCGTTCGACATCGACGGAAGGATTCACGAGATTGATCGCCGGAATCACGATGTCGTGCGCGAGCAGCGGCAGCACAGCCACTTCGAAGTCGATCTCGTCGAGGGTGGCGAACTTGGGCGTTTTGGTCCAGTCGGGGTTCGCCACTTCGATCTGCTGCGCCGAAAAGCGCGGCCAGGGCACCCAGGCGCGCCAGCCCGTTTCGCCCGGCGGCCTGCGCCAGCCCACCTTCAGATCGCCGACGATCGCGAACGGACGGCCAATCGCCTCCGACACTTTTTCGTTGACGTAAGGTTTGGCGCGATTCCAGTCGAAGGTCAGGATGAAAACCGCAAGCGCGGCGATCAGCACGGCGACAACCGCCACGAGCCATGCGATGATCCTGGCGAGTGTGCGGCCGGGGCCGCGGGGCTTGGGTTGCGGTGACGTCATGCGCACTCCGTGTTATGCATTGTTGTTTCGCCAACGATTTTGAAGCAGCCGGCGTGCCCGCCTGGGCCATCAGCCGTAATGCGCGCGCTTTCGCGGGCGCATGTCTGCGTAGCAGCCTTGTTAGCCATCAATATCAATTAATGAAGAACCCCCAGAACGATCACGCCGATACTTCTTGCGGCCTGACCGCGCCGCTGGTCGAGACACGCGCGCTCGCGCGCCGCGACGCGCAACGCGGCCAGATTTTGCTACAACCGGCGAATTTTTCGCTAATGGCAGGCCAGCGCGTGGTACTCACGGGGCCGTCCGGTTCGGGCAAGAGCGTGTTCCTGCGCGCGCTGGCGCTGCTCGATCCCGCCGACGAAGGCTCGATCTTCTGGCACGGCGAGCGCGTCGCGCGCGCGCAGATTCCGCGCTACCGACGGCATATCGCCTATCTGCGCCAGCGTCCCGCGCTGATCGACGGCACGGTCGAAGAGAATCTGCGTTATCCGTATTCGCTGGCGGTGTATCGCGATGCCAGCTTCGACGCCGCACGCGCCGCTAGCCTGCTGGCAGCCGCCGGTCGCGGCAGCGACTTTCTCGAGCGCGACGCCGCCGAACTGTCGGGCGGCGAAGCGCAGATCGTCGCGCTGGTGCGCGTGCTGCAACTCGATCCCGAAGCGCTGCTGCTCGACGAACCCACCGCCTCGCTCGATCCCGATTCGGCGCGCGCAGTCGAAACGCTGATCGCTCACTGGTTCGAACACGAACGCGCCGCGCGCGCGACGGTCTGGGTTTCGCATGATCCCGCCCAGGCGCAACGCGTCGGCACGCGCCACCTGACGATGCGCGCGGGCGTGCTCAGCGAAGCCGCCACCGCCACCACCATCAGCGGAGCACCGCAATGAGCCCGGGCGTGTTGCAGGACCTCGGTATCGGCGATGTCGCGATTGCGGCCTTGCTGGTGTTTGTGAACGGCGCGGTTTCCGTGCTGCTCAAGCTCGATCTCGAACGCAAGCTCGCGTGGGCCGCCGTGCGCACCGTCGTGCAACTGCTGGCGATCGGCTATGTGCTGGGCTGGGTGTTCGCGTTCAACCGCTGGTACGTAGTGCTGCCGCTGATGGCGCTGATGACGCTGATCGCCGGATTCGCGGGCGCGCAGCGCGGCGCGCGCACGTATGCCGGACAGCGCGTCGACAGCATCGTGTCGATCTGGGTGAGCGCCTGGCTCGTTGCGGCGGTGGGTCTGTTCGCCGTGATCCGCATCCGGCCTTGGTACGAGCCGCAATACGCGATTCCGATTCTCGGCATGATTCTCGGCAATACGCTCACGGGCGTGTCGCTGGGCGTCGAGCGCATGATGCAGGAACTCACGGCGCGGCGCGATCGCGTGGGAAGCGCGCTGGCGCTCGGCGCGACGCGCTGGGAAGCGGCTCAGGCGAGCGCGCGCGAAGCGGTGCGCGCAGGCATGATCCCGACGCTCAATCAGATGGCCGTGGTCGGCGTCGTGAGTCTGCCCGGCATGATGACGGGCCAGGTGCTGGCGGGACAGTCGCCTTTGCAGGCGGTGCGCTATCAGATCGTGATCATGTTTCTGATCGCGGCTTCATCGGCGCTGGGAACGGTGGGCGCGGTGATTCTGGCGTACCGGCGGCTGTTTTCGGCCGATCACTGCTTTATCGCCGCGCGGCTCAAGGAGCGTGCCAAAACGCGCGGCTGACGCGGTCCCCGCGAGTAGACGCGGACGCAGAGACCGCCGTGAAGCGAACGCCTAGCGCTGTGCCGAAACGCTCAACTGCGTGCCGTCACTGAGCGTGAGCGTTTTTGCCGTGCCGTTGGTCGGCATCGAAAAATGCAGCACTTCGCTATGCGCGACCACTTCCGGGCATTGCGCGCCGCCCGCCGCCTTGCCGCCACGCGGCGCCTGGGCGCGGAAGCTCACCTGCACATTGGCCGTACCGTTTTGCGCGACGATCGGCGCGAGACGCAACTGGGTCTGGCGCACCATCGCGCCGTTGGCGTCGAGCGGCAAGGAACTGTAGTCAGGGCAACTTTGCGCGGCGGGCACCGCGCCGCCCGGCGGCGTGGAGCGCCAGGTGAAGTCATCGGTATCGCCCGAGCGCAGTGTGCGCGTTTCCTGGGCGTTGCCGTAGAGCTTCGACGTCACTTTGACCGTGTAGCGGATCGGACCGTCGGGTGCGGCCTGCGAGGTCACCTTGATCGGCGGCGAGGCGTGAGCCGGCAGCGCGATCGTGCACGCGCAGGTCACGGCAACGGCAACATGAGCGAGCGCCGCGCGAGTGCGGCGGGAGCGGGTGCGGCTGCAGGGCATGCGTCACCTCCTTGGGGGAGCCGCCACGACCGCGAACGACGTGGCCGGGGCGACACGCGAACACGTGGCGGATTACGTGGCGGATTTACGTGGCGAATTTACGTGGCGAATTGTTCTCCTGTCAGTCTAGCGCGCCGCGCGAAGCCGTGCGCCGGGCGATGGCGTCGCCCGGCCCAGGTTTTATACGGCTTGCCACCGGACAGGTTTTGTAGACCGCGCAGCGACGACTCAGGCGCCGCCCTCCTCCAGCCGCAGCGTCAATTCGCTGCTCACCGTCTGCTGCACCTGGCCGTAGCGCGCCCACGGCGCCGCGCGCTTCGGCCGGTTCAGTTGCTTGAGCCGCACGTCGATATTGGCCAGCGTCCAGTGCGCGCCGCCGGTCGTCTGCGCGAGTTCGTCCCAGCCGATCGGCACGGAAACGCCCATGCCCGGCCGCGCACGCACGCCATAAGCGACCGCCGTGCTGGCACCGCGCACGTTGCGCAGGTAATCGACGAAGATTTTCTTTCTGTGATGCTCGACGCCCATCGTGGCCGTGAACAGCGTCGGCCAGCCCGACGCCAGACGTTGCGCCACCGCGCGCGCAAAAGCCTTGGTGTCGTCCCAGCCCGGCCCGGGCGTGATCGGCACGACGATATGCAGGCCCTTGCCGCCGCTCGTCTTGCAGAACGACTCCAGCCCCAGATCGCTGAGCACCGCGCGGGTGAGATCGGCCGCCTCGATCACGCGATCCCAGCCCAGCGCCGGATCTGGATCGAGATCGAACACGATCCGGTCGGGCCATTCGATTTCGGCGGCGTGCGCGTTCCAGGTATGAAGCTCGATCGCATCCATCTGCGCCACGTTGATCAGCGCTTCGAGCGAATCGATGCCAATCAGCGGATGCGCGGAATCCAGTTCTTCATGGAGCGTCGCGCCGGGAATCGGTGCGCGGGCGACCTGACGCTGAAACAGCAATTCGCCGGACAGGCCTTGCGGCGCGCGCACGAGCGACGCCGGGCGATCACGCAGATGCGGCAGTAGCCACGGCGCGGCCCGCGCGTAATAGCGCACGAGATCGAGCTTGCGAATACCGCTTTCGACGTCGATGATGCGGCGCGCGCTGGTGATGTGGATACCGGCCACCTCGCCGGTGGTGCTGGCGCGGCCGGCACGCGAACGGGCTGGCGTAGCGGGAGTCGAGGCACGCGCTGTGCGCGCGACGGGAACACCGCGTACTTCCGGCTCCTTCGACATCTCAGGGGCTTGAAGCACTTCATGCGTGGAAGGCGCTGCGCTTTCCTGGGCCTGCCTGCGCGCGCCGGTCGGCGTTCGGCCAGGACTTGTCTGGCTGGGATGAGCGTCCTGCATACCGGTTCCCCTGGCGCCGATGGGCGCATGCAACGCGTCGCGCGACGCGGCTCGCGATACGTGGTTGACGGCACGCGGCGGCCGCCCCCCGTCGGACGCCGCACGAGCATTCATTGTGCCTCGAAAGCGGGCTTTCGTCTTCGTAAGGTGTGCGGTGGGCCGCATTGGACTATCGAAACGGTACAATTCGCGTTTTCGCCGCGCATGCCGGCTGGAGCTTTCCTCATAGGGAAACGTCCGGCCGTCTTCGCGCCCTGTTTCGATTCCTGCCCCGAATCTGACTCCACTCCAGCCGCTTCCGGGGCGCCTTGCGCCGCACACGTCATGAATCTCGTCATCCAGAGTCCCGCTCCGCTGCAAGACGTTCACCACAAGCCGCTGCTCGCGCTCGCACGCGGCAGCCGCCTTGTGCCGATCGACGAACACGCGATCCGTATCGAAGACGCCGTACCCGCGCAGCGCCCGGACCTCGACGTCTATTGCGGCGTGCATCAGCTCGACTACGCATTCGTGGAACCGGGCCGCACGCTCGGCAGCTTCGGCCTCGTGGCGATGGACATGGATTCGACGCTCATCACGATCGAGTGCATCGATGAAATCGCCGATTTTTGCGGCCTGAAAGCCGAAGTCGCGGCAATCACCGAAGCGTCGATGCGCGGCGAGATCAAGGACTTCAACGAAAGCCTCACGCGCCGCGTGGCGCTGCTCAAGGGCCTCGACGCGAGCGCGCTGGAGCGCGTCTACGAAGAGCGTCTGCAACTCTCGCCCGGCGCGGAAAAGATGCTCGCGGGCGCGAAGGCGGCGGGTCTGAAGACGCTGCTGGTCTCGGGCGGCTTCACGTTCTTCACGGAGCGTCTGAAGGCGCGCCTCGGCCTCGACTTCACGCGGGCGAACTCGCTGGAAATCGTCGACGGCAAGCTCACGGGCCGCGTCACGGGCGAGATCGTCAACGCCGAAGTGAAGGCGCGTACCGTCAGCGAAACCTGCGCGCAACTGGGTATCGATCCGCGCCGTGCGATCGCGATGGGCGACGGCTCGAACGATCTGAAGATGATGGCCGTGGCCGGTCTGTCGGTGGCGTTCCGCGCCAAGCCGGTGGTGCGCGAAGCGGCGAGCGTCGCGTTTAATTTCGTCGGTCTGGACGGTCTGCTGCGTCTGTTCTGATCGACAAAGCCAGCCGCAAAAACTAGCACGGCCGCGCCTGTCCCAGAAGACAGGCGCGGCCGTTTGCTTTTATGCGCGGGCTTTTACGCGAGCGTAGCGAGTGCGCGCTCGATGTCGGCGCGCAGATCGGCTTCGTCTTCCAGGCCGATGTAGAAACGCACCAGCGTGCCGCGATGCGGCCATTGCGCGGCCGTGCGCATCGACGCGATGTCGTACGGCATCGCAAGGCTGCGCGCGCCGCCCCAGCTCCAGCCCAGCGCGAACAGGTCGAGCGATTCGCAGAACGTGTCGATCTGCGCAGCGCTGTAGCGCTCATCGAAGATCACCGAAAACAGCCCGCCCGCGCCCGTGAAGTCGCGTTTGTAGAATTCGTGGCCGGGGCAATCTTCGAAGGCGGGATGCAGCATCGCCACGATTTCACTACGCGTTTTGAGCCATTGCGCGAGCGAGAGCGCCGTGCGGTCATGCGCGTCGAAACGCACTTTCATGCTCGGCAGACCGCGCAGCACAAGCGAGCAGTCATCCGACGACACGCCGATCCCCGTACGCATGCGCGCCAGTTTGAGCTTCAGATAGAGATCGCGATCGCGCGTGATGGTCGCGCCCATCAGCACGTCGCTGCCGCCCGATTGATACTTCGTGAGCGCCTGCACGGAGATATCGACGCCATGATCGAAGGGCTTGAACGCGAGGCCCGCGGACCACGTATTGTCGATGGCAGTGATCACGTTATGTTTGCGCGCGACGGCCGTGATTGCGGGCACATCGGGCACTTCCATCGTCACCGAGCCGGGCGCTTCCAGCCAGATCAGCTTCGTTTCCGGGCGGATCAGCGCTTCGATACCCGCGCCGATCATCGGATCGTAATAGCGCGCCGTCAAACCGAAGTCGCGTGCGAGCCAGTCGCCCAGATCGCGGTTCGGCGAATAGACATTGTCGGGAATCAGCACATCGTCGCCGGCTTTCAGGAGACCGAAATACACGTTCGAGATCGACGAGAGGCCCGACGGTTGCAGCAGCGCCTGCTCGCCGCCTTCGATCTCGGCAAGACGTTGCATCAGCATCGTCGAGGTGGGCGTCGCGTGCAGGCCGTAGCGCCATTGCGCGTCGTTTTTCCAGTCGAGGCCGCGCACGGTCGCGAGGTCCGGGAACACGACGGTCGAGGCGCGCGTGACGGGCGCGGCGAACGATTCGAAGCCGGGCGTGATGTCGTCCTGCGGATTGACGATGCGCGTCTGCAAGGCGCGATGGGTGTCGGATTTCTTCATAACGGAGTGCTGGCGGTTAAGGCGCGGAGGGTGACATGGCGCGGACGGGTCCTGCTGAACCACTCCCGCGCCGCATGCCGAAGATTAACACCGGCGCCGCTGGGGATGATCCGTAATGGATCGTGCCTGGGCTTGATCCGGATCAGGCGGCCGGTTTGTCGCCCACGGTCTGGGCGTGGCGCGCGTCGTCGTCGGCGTGCAGGTAGAGGCCGGTCGTTTCGATCGACGCGTGACGCAGATTCTTCTGGATATAGCGCAGGTCCGTGCCTGCATCGGCTTGATGCGTCGCGGCGGTGTGGCGCAGCCAGTGCGTCGAGGCGCGGCGCAGCGTGGCCGCGCTCGCGGGATCGCGAGCGTCGAGGGTATCGGCAATGCGCCGGAACACCGTTTTCACGATCAGATACACGGCCGTGGATGTCAGCGGGTGGGTATCGCCGCCCGCGACGCCGAGCACGGCCGGACGCAACTCTCCCGGCGACGGGACTTCCGGCAGACCGTGAAAAGCACGATAGCGCGCGAAATCCGCCATCAGTTCGTCGCTCACGGGCACGTCGCCCTCTACGCCGCCCTTGCCCACGACACGCAGCCACCAGCGGCCACGCCGACGCTCGAAATCGCCCGCGCGCGCCTGTGCGGCTTCGCTGGCGCGTAACGCCGTGCGATAGAGGAAGCGCATGAGCCAGCGGCATCGCTCGTAATGCTGACGCTCGCGCGGCGTGTCTTGCGGGAAAGCGTCGACGCCGTCGAGCACCTGCTGCCAGAGCGTCTGGTCGAGATAGCGTTCGACGCGCCGGCTGCGCGGTGCCTGCGGTGCGCGGGCGCGGCGCAAGGCCAGCGGATTGCCGGCGAGATAACCCGCCGCCACCAGATAGTTGAACAGCCCGCCGAGGATACCCATCGCCTGGCGGCGGCTGCGCGGCGAAAGCGGCCCTTCGAACAGCCGGCGCTCGCGGCCTTTGCGCGGACGCGCCGGATCGACCCAATCGCCCTGCGGCGCGGCGAGGAATTGCTCGTAGAGCACGAAATCCTCGCGTGTGAGGCTGGACAGCGGTTTGTCGAGCGCGCGCGTGGCCCACAGCATCAGGCGCACCGCTTCTTTCCGATAGCTGCGCAAGGTGTGCGGGGAATCGACGTATTCGGCCAGCCAGAGGCGCACGGCTTCGATATCGGTGCGCGCGGCGGTCTGCGCTACCCCGCCGCGTGCGCGATTCGTGCCGCTTCGGCCGTCGAGCGCGGGCGGCAGAGCGGGAAGCAAGGCAATGGCGTCTTCGGACATCGATTCGGAGGCGATTTCGGGCGTTGAGTGAATCGTATCGTAGCTTTACTTTCGATTATAGGTGTTATCGTAAATTTCCAACTCAATCCATTATGTATATAACGTTATATGATGATATACAGTAAAATTTGAAACTATCGCCTCTTCTCCTGCCAGAAAACCATGTCACGTATCAGCGATACCCGTTTGCGTACCCGCGAAACCGCGTCTCGCCTCGTCGCCGAAGGAAAACGGCCGCATGAGCTTACCGTCGACCTCATCTACGCGGAAATCCGCCAGGGCAGCCGCACGACGATCAACGACGAACTCAAGCAGTGGAAAGACGAAAAAACGCGCAGCGACGCCCTTGCCTCGCAACTGCCGCCTGCGGTCGCGGATGCGATGCTCGGCATCTGGGCCGTCGCCGTGGAGCATGGGGAAAAGGTTTATGACGCGCGCGTGGCCGAACTGGAACACGCCACCGCGCAGTCGGAATCACGCGCCGCCGAAGCGCTGGCAGCGTGCGCGGCCGCCGAAGAAGCGCTGAAGCTGCGCGAAGTGGAACTGGCGGCGCTGAACGAGCAGATCGCGGTGCTAAAACCGCAACTCGAAGCGGCCAATGCGCGCGCAGAAGACGCCCGAAATCGCGTCGATGCGCTGGAAACCCAGCGCAACCACGAACGCGATAACGCCGAAACGCGGCTGCGCGAACAACGGGAAGAACACGAAAAAGCGATCGGCGCGTTGCGCGTGTCGCTGGAAGCGCGCGATGCGGCTTTTCAGTCCGAACTGGACAAGGCGACGCAGCGCATGGAAGGCGTGCAGCGCCACATGATGCAGCAGATCAGCGAGGCCCGCGAAGAGCGCAAGCGTGCGGATACGCTTGCCGCGTCGCTTCAGCAACGCAATGAAACCCTGCTCGGAGAACTGGGCGCGGCGCGCGCTCACGAAACGCGTCAGGACGACGCGCTGCGCGAGGCGCAGCAGGCAAATGAAGCGTCGATGCGGGAACGCGGCGAATGGCAACGCGAGCGCGAAGCGCTGGAAAACCGGCTGGCCGCGATGCGCAATCGCTCGCGCGCGAAATTGAAGCGCGCGGCGCTGGCCGTGCCGCGCAGTACGCGCGAGCGGCCAGCCGAAACGGAATGACGCCTTAAGCGGTCACTCGCCGGTCACGACATTGCCGACGCCACCTACCGCATTGCCGCTCTTTGCAGCGGGTGCGGGCGCAGGTGTAGCGCCTGCCGCGAGCGGCTTCAACTCGAACGGCACGGGATGCGAATCGTCCACTTCCATACGGTCGCCCGACAGCGAACCGTCGGCGGCGAACGTGCCGACCCAGTTGCCGGTGATGCGCGTACCGTCGTTCGACTCTTCCGCTTCGAGCGTCTGGCCCGTGCGGTCGCCGGCGATCAGGATCACTTCGCCGGTATCGCGGAACTGATACTCGCCGTGTACGCCGGACGGATCGTCGGGATCGGTCTTGGCGCCCAGTCGCATCAGGATCGCACGCTTGCCGAGCGTGCCCACGTACTGCGGCAACTTCGAGAATTCGGGATTCGGCTTGAGCGTCGAATGCACGGGCGCGCTCGCCGCAGCGTCCGTTGCGTGATTGTCGCCGACCGCGCAAGCGGCCAGCGGCAGCGCAATCGCCACCGCCGCGCACCATGCCAAACCGCGCGCGGCTTTCGAGATTGAAACTTGCATCAGACTCCTCTGAACGGGATTGCTTGGGAGTAGTCGCGGACGATATTGCCGATCACGCCAATCAAGCCGAGGCCAGCGCGTGCTCGACATCCGCGCGATGCGGAATCGGCGCGACGGCGCCATAACCGAGCGTCGAAAGCGCAGCCGCCGCGTTGGCGTAATGGGCCGCGGCGAACGGATCGTCGCCGGCCACGACACGCGCGACGAACGCGCCGCCGAAACAGTCGCCCGCACCCGTCGCATCGACCGCCGCGACGACGCGACCCGGCACCAGCCGACGCTCATCCGGCGTGGCAACGTACGCGCCTTCCTTGCCCAGCTTGAGCGCAACGACGCGCACACCCAGCGTCAGCAGCCGATCGACGATGGCATCGCGATCGTCAAGACCGGTCAGCACCGCCACATCGTCCCAGCTAGGCAGACAGATATCGGTCAGGCGCAGCACTTCGGTCATCACGGCGCGAGCGCGCGCGAGCGGCCAAAGCTTCAAGCGCAGATTGGTATCGAAACTCACCTGCACGCCGTTGGCGCGCGCATGCTCGATCGCGGCGAAGGCCGCGTCGCAGGCGGCATCGCCAATCGCCACGCTGATACCCGAGAGATGCAACACGCGCGCCGCAGCCAGCGCGTCGAGCGGCAGATCGCCCGGCGCGTAACGGCTCGCCGCCGAACCTTTGCGCAGATAGTCGAATGCGTGCCCGCTTGGGCCGTGCGAGACGAAGTAGACGCCGGTGGGCGCCTCAGCGCTCACACGCACATGCGAAGTATCGACACCTTCGCGCGTCCACAGATCGAGCAGCAGACGCCCGAACTGATCGTCGCCGAGCGCCGACACAAAACCCGTGCGCGCGCCCTGGCGCGCGGCGGCGATCGCGAAATTCGACGTATCGCCGCCGAAACCCTGCAGGTAGTCGGGCTTGCCGGGCGCCGCCTGGTTGAATTCGACCATGGCCTCGCCGTAGGCCAGGATGTCGGGCATTGCAGCCGCGGGCGTTGCAGCCGTCATACCGCTCAGACCTCGCCCCACAGATCGTGGCCGTCCGCGCCGGTGATCTTCACCGAAACGAAATCGCCCACCTTGTAGCGCTTCGACGCCTTGGTCGCCGGCGCAACGTAGACCACGCCGTCGATTTCCGGCGCGTCGGCCGCGGTACGGCCAATGCCGCCGTCCGGGTTGATCTCGTCGATCAGCACCTTGAGCGTCTTGCCGACCTTGCGCTGCATGCGCTTCGCCGACACTTCTTCGGCCACTTCCATGAAGCGCGCGCGGCGCGCCTCGCGCACTTCGTCCGGCAGCGCGCCGTCGAGTTCGTTGGCCGTCGCGCCCTCGACCGGCGAGTAGGCGAAGCAGCCCACGCGATCCAGATCGGCTTCGCGGATAAAGTCGAGCAGCGTTTCGAACTGCTCTTCGGTCTCGCCCGGGAAACCGGCGATAAAGGTGCTGCGGATCGTCAGATCCGGGCACATTTCGCGCCACGCCTTCACACGCTCCATGACCTTTTCCGCGTTCGCGGGGCGCTTCATGCGCTTGAGCACTTCGGGGTGCGCGTGCTGGAACGGCACGTCGAGATACGGCAGCACGTGCCCCTTGAACGGACCTTCGGCCATCAGCGGAATGACTTCGTCGACGCTCGGGTACGGGTAGACGTAGTGCAGACGCACCCACGCGCCGTATTGCGCTGCCAGCTCGCCCAGCGCGGCGACCAGATCGGTCATGCGCGTCTTGACCGGCTTGCCGTTCCAGAAACCGGTGCGGTACTTCACGTCCACGCCGTAGGCGCTCGTGTCCTGCGAAATCACCAGCAGTTCCTTCACGCCCGACTTGAAGAGGTTTTCCGCTTCGAGCATGACTTCCGCGATCGGGCGCGACACCAGATCGCCGCGCATCGACGGGATGATGCAGAACGTGCAGCGGTGGTTGCAGCCTTCGGAAATTTTCAGATACGCGTAGTGGCGCGGCGTGAGCTTGATGCCCGCGGGCGGCACGAGATCGACGAACGGATCGTGCGGCTTGGGCAGATGGCTGTGCACCGCCTGCATCACTTCGCCGACGGCATGCGGGCCGGTCACGGCCAGCACCTTCGGGTGCACTTCCTCGATCAGGTTCGAGCCGCTGGCGCTCGCCTTCTTGCCCAGACAGCCGGTGACGATCACCTTGCCGTTTTCGCTGAGCGCCTCGCCGATGGCGTCGAGGCTTTCCTGCACGGCTTCGTCGATAAAGCCGCAGGTGTTGACCACCACGAGATCCGCACCGTCGTACGAACCCGAGATTTCATAACCTTCCGCACGCAGCTGGGTAATGATCTGCTCGGAGTCGACTAGCGCCTTCGGGCAGCCGAGGGAAACCATCCCGACGCGCGGGGCAGGTTTGTGGGAGGTCGTTGATTCAACAGGGTTTTTCACGTGTACGTCCGGATGTGGGGTGCAAGGCGTTCGTTGCGCCGCGCGAATTCAGGCCAATCCGCCATTTTACCCATTTGGCGTATGGAGGGGGGCCGCGTGGCTGGCTAACGACGTTGAACGGACGTTGGACGTGAGGGTCGGAAGAGGAATCGATCTGGGGCCATTTCTCCGCATGCACCCGGCAAACGAGCAATGACGTGAACGCCCAGGCATGCCCCGGCACGATGCCGACGGAGGCAAGATCAAACAGGGAAAGCGCGGCTAACCCCAAAAAACAAACAAGCGGCCACCGGCGCGTGGGCTGCCGCGCCTCGCCGCTTTCATTCGCTACGCGTTACTTCTTCTCTTCCTCGTCGCTCGCATTTTCCTTCGCGCCTTGAGCGGGCGCCGCAGGCGAAACCGGGGAAGCCGGCTTGAACGGGAAGGTGCTGAACATGTTCTTCGCCTGGTTCTGCATCTGCTCCTGCATCTGCACGAACATGTTCTTCGACTGCTCGATGTAGCTGGTCATCATGCCCTGCATCATCGGCGCCTGCATGTTCATGAACTGCGACCAGACCTCGGGGTTCATCGCGTTGCCTTCGTAAAGGCCCTTCGACTGATCCGCGAGCTTGTTCTGGATGTCGATGAACGCCTGGATGTTCTTTTCCAAGTAGGTGCCCATCATGCCCTGCATCGCATGTCCATAGAAACGGATGATCTGCGACAGCATCGACGACGAGAACATCGGCAGACCGCCGCCCTCTTCCTCAAGGATGATCTGCAGCAGGATGCTGCGCGTCAGATCCTCGTTGGACTTCGCGTCGATGACCTTGAACTCCTCCTGATCCAGCACGAGTTGCTTCACATCAGTCAACGTGATGTAGGTGCTTGTCTCCGTGTCGTACAGCCGACGATTCGGATACTTCTTGATCAGTCGTTCGGCGGTTTTCTTTGTAGTCGTCATGTGTCGCCCTTGTATGCGCCAACGCGCGAAGGCCAATGCCATCGCGCGTTGTCTACCCCGGCGGCGGCCTGCCCCGGTGTGCAAACAGGCCGCCGCCGCCCTTGATCCCGCTGTTGCCGCACGTGCCCTTCAACACGCGCGGCAGCGGGCATCAGCCCATGTGCAACCCGCCGTTGAGCGAGAAGTCTGCACCGGTCGCGAAGCCCGATTCTTCCGAAGCGAGCCACGCAACGATCGAGGCGATTTCTTCGGGCGCGCCCAGACGGCGCACCGGAATCGTCGCGACGATCTTTTCGAGCACGTCGGGGCGGATCGATTTCACCATGTCCGTGCCGATATAGCCCGGCGACACCGTGTTGACCGTCACGCCCTTGGTCGCGACTTCCTGCGCGAGCGCCATCGTGAAGCCGTGAATGCCGGCCTTGGCGGTCGAGTAGTTGGTCTGGCCGAACTGGCCCTTCTGACCATTCACCGACGAAATATTGATGACCCGGCCGAAACCGCGTTCGACCATGCCGTCGATCACCTGTTTGGTGACGTTGAAGAGGCTTGTGAGGTTGGTGTCGATCACCGCCGTCCAGTCTTCGCGCGTCATCTTCCGGAACACCACGTCGCGCGTGATGCCGGCGTTGTTGACCAGCACGTCGACTTCGCCTACTTCCGATTTGACCTTGTCGAAGGCCTGGGCCGTCGAGTCCCAGTCGCCCACATTGCCTTCCGACGCGATGAAGTTAAAGCCCAGCGCTTTCTGCTCTTCGAGCCACTTCACGCGGCGCGGCGAGTTCGGGCCGCAGCCCGCGACAACCTTGAAGCCCTGCTTTTCGAGGCGCTGGCAGATTGCCGTTCCGATGCCGCCCATACCGCCCGTTACATACGCAATACGCTGTGACATAAACCACACTCCATTATCGTTATCCGAAGCGCCGATCGACGGCTCCGGCTTCGCCTCTGCCTGCTGCTCCCTACTGCGTCTGCGCCGTGCGCCGCCCGTGAGCGCGCATTACGTCAATCAACGCCAGTCGCAGCCGCGCCGAAGCCGCACGGCCGCACCGTGATCCGCTGTGTCTTACAGACGCTCGAGTGCGAGCGCCACGCCCATACCGCCGCCGATACACAGCGACGCCAGGCCGCGCTTCGCGTCGCGGCGCTGCATTTCATGCAGCAGCGTCACCAGAATGCGGCAACCCGATGCG
>NZ_JAAGPR010000042.1 GCF_017104965.1 Paraburkholderia sp. Ac-20340 | reverse complement strand
CAAATTCCAGACGCAGATTCATGGTGTCTCTCGGGTTCCACGGCATGGCCGGCTCCAGACGATTCACTTGTCCGAAGTGTTACCCATGTCCCCGCACACCTGTTACCTATGTCTCAAGTCCATACACCGCCGCAAAGAAAGTAGGTGCCGCCCCGCACAGGGGCAACGCTAATAGACCGACACGAACACAAGGAAATGCCAACACCACAATAAAACACACCCAAAAAACCGAAACTCCCAAAAGGACAAAAAAAATGCCCCAAAAACTACTGACATTCCAATCCTTATGGTCAATGGAACGCCGCCACACGGACGGCTACGAACGCACGCTTGAGGAGAATTTAAGCATGATCGCATCGGCCGGCTTCGACGGCATAAGCGCCCACTACACAGATAAAGAGTCCGTCAAAAAACTAGCCCACCTCCGCGCCCCCTATAACTTGCACGCCGAAGCCCAATGCTTCCCCCGCACAATCGACGACCTCAAACCCATCCTTGAAAACGCCACAACCTACGGCGCCCACCACATAGACATCCAGCCAGACGTCCGCCTGCGCACAATAAAAGAGTGCGTAAAACTGCTAGACGGCTGGCAACGCCTCGCCGAACAGATCGACATCCCGGTCTATATAGAAACGCACCGCGACCGCATGACCACCGACCTCTTCTTCACACTGGATCTACTCGACGAACGCCCCAATCTAAAACTGCTGGCCGATATCTCCCACTACCTTGTCGCCCGCGAATTCGCCTGGCCGGTCTCCGAAGAAAACCACGCCCTGATGCACCGCATTCTCGACCACTCCTGGTCGTTTCACGGTCGCGTCGCCAGCCGCGAACAAGTGCAGATCGAAATTTCGTTCGAGCCCCATCGCATGTGGGTCGATCTGTTTATGGACTGGTGGCGCTATGGTTTCGCATCCTGGCGCCGCCGCGCCGGCGCAAACGATACACTGGCATTTACCTGCGAACTCGGCCCCAAACCCTACGCCATCATCGGCCGCGATGGCAACGATACGACCGACCGCTGGGCCGAATCGCTGCTGCTGAAAGACTGGATTCAGGCACTCTGGCAAGAAGTCGCCAACGAAGAGCCCGTGCCGCGCAGCCCGCAATGATTACTTCGCATTACTCGCCTGTTGCGTAATAAAGCCCGCACCGCAAACGTTGTCGCCGCAACGGAATAACGCCAGGCTGAATTAAAGAATTGATGCTCGAGAATCATTATGTCAATGTAACGAAAATGACATAAAGAATCTTTAGCGTGCTGATCTTCTCTTCTGACGAATCAGTTCGCCATGCACCCAGCGCTTGCGCAATTTCACCGTTCCGGTCCGACCGGAGGTCCACGTTGCGCCGGCGATCTGTGTCAGACGGCGCCGGCCATCGACGCCTCGGATTCCAATTCGCGCGTGATGGAAGTGTTCTACTCGCGCCGCGATCTCATCAGCGTTGCTGTCATCGAAGGCGATCGTCCCATCGGTCTCATCAACCGCGATATCTTTCTTTCGCAGATGAGCAAGCCTTTCCATCGCGAGCTTTACGACAAGAAAAGCTGTATCGCGTTCATGGACAAGGAGCCGCTGATCGTCGATGCCGATATGAGTATCGAGGCGCTCACGTTCAAGACCGTCGAGGTCGGCGAAAAGGCGCTGGTGGACGGCTTTATCGTCACGCGCGAGGGGCGTTTCGCGGGCGTGGGCAACGGTCTGCAACTGCTGGGCGCGGTGGCCGAAACGCAGGCGGAAAAGAATCGCCAGATCATGCAGAGCATCGAGTATGCGAGCGTGATCCAGCAGGCCATGCTGCGCGCGTCGGGCGAAACGCTTTCGACCATGCTGCCCGATGCGGCACTGGTCTGGGAGCCGCGCGATGTGGTGGGCGGCGACTTTTATCATTTCGCCTCGTTCGCGGACGGCTGGTTTGGCGCCGTGGCCGATTGCACGGGCCATGGCGTGCCCGGTGCGTTCATGACGCTGCTGGCTTCGGCATCGCTTTCGCAGGCGCTCGAACGTCTGGGGCCGCGTGATCCGTCGAAGCTGCTCGCAGCCGTCAATCGCAATGTGAAAGGGCTGCTCGGTCAGGTCAACGGCGCGGGCGATGCGCCGCAGTCCAACGACGGGCTGGACGCCGCGTTCTTCTGGTACGACGCCGCGCAGCAGCAGCTTCTGTTTGCCGGCGCGCGCGTCGCGCTGCATGTGCTGCGCCCCGACGCGGCGCAGTTCGAAACCATCGCCGGCGAGCGTGTGGGCGTGGGTTACGTCGACAGCCTCGCGGATTACGCCTGGCCGCTGCACGCCGTAGCGTTGCCCGAAGACAGCCTGCTGTTCGTTTCGACGGACGGCCTCACCGACCAGATTGGCGGCGCGCGCAAGATTGCCTTTGGCAAGCGCCGCTCGCTCGATCTGATTCTCGCGAATCGCGCGCTCACGCCTTCGGCCATCTGCTCGCGTCTCACGGATGCATTGACCGAATGGCAAGGCGCGCAATCGCGCCGTGACGATGTCACCTTATTTTTTGCACGCGTTTAAGATTGCTGATCAAACTTATGTCTGAACTCCTGGAGCAGAACAGCGCCTTTCTAGAGCTTGCGCAGAAGCGCAATCTGATTTTCTATCACAAAGGCTACTTCTCCCAAAACATCGTCGCGGCGATGAGTGAAGTCGTGAAGCTTCAACTCGAAGTGGCGGGCGTGAACGGGCCCACGCGCCGCAAGCTCTTTTCGTCGTTTATCGAGCTTTCGCAGAATATCGTCCATTACTCGTCCGAAACGCTGCCCGCGGAGCAAACGCAGGGCGGCATTCGCGAAGGCGCCATGTGCATCACGAGCGATGGCGAACGTCATCTGATGGTGTGCGTGAATCCGATCGCCACGCATGCCGTGGACGAATTGCGTGAAAAACTCGAACCGTTGCGCAGCATGTCGGTCGATGAGATCAAGCAGGCCTACAAGAATTCGTTGCGTGCCGAAACGCCCGCCGAAAGCAAGGGCGCCGGTATGGGCTTCCTGACGATGGCGCGCGATGCGAGCGCTCCGCTCGAATTCGCCTTCCACCCGCGTGACGACGATCCCGCGACCACGCTGTTTTGCCTGAAGACCATCATCTGATTGCGCGCACTGCCATGGAAAACCTACATATTCCCGCCACGGCGACCTCGCCGGAAATCGACTTCCAGTTCGATCAGAACGTGCTGTCGCTGCGTGGCGAGTCGTACCCGGAAAACGCCGCCGCTTTCTATGCGCCTGTGATCGAAAAGCTGGGTGCCTGGCTGGCCGATTGCGTGGACGCCGCCGTTACGGTGGACGTGACGCTCACGTACTTCAACAGCTCCAGCACGAAGATGTTGTTCAGCATTTTCGATGCGCTCGATCGTGCGGCTGCCGCGGGCAACCGCGTGCAGGTCAACTGGTATCGCGACGAAGAAGACGAGACGATCCAGGAGTTCGGCGAAGAACTGCAAACCGATTTCACCGCGATCAAATTCACCGATTGCCCGGTGGCGATTTAAGGACAGCGATGGTGGTAACGACTTCTTCCGCGGACGCATCGACGTCTGACGCGCCGGACCTGTTTCAGAGCGAGAGCGAGGCGCTGGAAAAGGCGCGCGCGATTCGTGCCGATGCCAACGCGGATGCCGGGCGTTACCGCCAGGCGCTGGGTGACCTGATCGGCCACTACGAGCGCCTGATGCGCGAGACGCGCCGCCTGATCGGCCGCAGCGACCGCGCCGAGCGCGAAATGCACACGCTTACCCAGCAACTGCAATATCGCGCGACACACGATGCATTGACCGATGTGTTCAATCGCAGCGCCGTGATCGAGCGCGCGACCAAGGCATTGCGCGTGGATTGCGCGGTGATGGTGCTGCTCGATATCGACGAGTTCAAGAAGGTCAACGACGACTATGGGCATCCGGCCGGCGATGCGGTGATTCTCGGTATCGTCGATTGTCTGCGGCGCATCGTGGGCGGCAAGGGCATTATCGGGCGCGTGGGCGGCGAGGAATTCACCGTGGTGTTGCCCGGTTACGAACTCGAAGAAGCGCTGGAACTGGCCGACACCATGCGTGCGGCCATCGAAAACCATGTGTTCGAGGCGCCGGTCAACCGCCGCATCACGAGCAGTTTCGGCGTGAGCGCCAATGTCATGGGCACGAGTTTCGACACCGCCTATGGGCTGGCCGATGCCGCGCTCTACAAGGCCAAGCGCAGCGGCCGCAACCGCGTGGAATGCACCGGCGAGCCTCTTATGCCGATGGCAGGTCCCGCAGCGGCCTGAGTCCCAGCGGGACGCACCTCGCGCGCTACAGGCGCAATTCCCATCCCTGCCTTGCCTCCATGGGCCGTTGCCTGCGCAACGGCCATGCCCGTCTATTACCCATCGCGCATCTAATTCCCGATCGCCCGAAACGGCCAATTTAAAGACGCTATAAAGCGCAATTTAAATCGCGTCATTAATACCTGTATGTCAGATTGAATAGCCAGAATTACCTGGCTTTCATGCATTGCGCAGAAATTGTTTTAAAACATGATTTAAAGCTTGAAACCGGGGGAGTATTGTCTATGCTCAGGACGAAAGCCGTTTGTATGTACTGACCCGCTCTTCGAGAGCGGCTTCTGGAGGCGTGTTCCATGAAACACCCTGAAGATCCTGCCTGACCTGCGTTCCGATTGACCCGTCCCGCCGTGTTCCGGACGGCGCCTGCGCTGGCGCCGCGGGCGCGCGCACGCCTCGGTCCTGAGCGGCGCATGACGGGCAGGGCGCTTGTCCAGACGAAGCGCCGTTATCCCCATTCTGCTGGCCTGTCACGCAATGACCGGGCGGGCCGCACTCATCCGTAAAAAAAGCGCGCACAAGCAAGTATCGAAGCAACAAGCGAAGCAAAAAGCGAAGCACCCAGACGATTTTAAGAAGCTCGATTTAAAGCGTTTCGACTAACTCCGAGGGGACATGTCGTGAGCGAATCGACAGGGATGGGCAGGCGAGGGCATCGCGGGGCGGGACACGGTGCGATTCATGCAGTCGCGGCAGGCGTCTTCTTATTGGGTGTGATTGCCACCGGCAACGCGTATGCCACGTGTTCGACGAGCGGCGTAACGGTGACCTGCACGGGCGCAGCCAATCCGCTTGCGCCCAGTTTCTCCAGTACTGCGAACAACGTTACGGTCAATCTCGCTGCGGGTTCGAGTCTGGGCGTGCTGCTGGGCGTAGGCGGCACGGCGCTCTCGCTCACGGGCAACAACGTGACGCTCAACAACGCCGGGACCGTCGATCCCTCGCTGCTCGGCGTGCTGAGCGTGCTGTCGAGCGGCACGGTGGTCGGCAACAGCAGCGCCAGCAACGTCAACATCACCAATAGCGGCACGATGAACGGCACGATGGGCGCCGTCACGCTCAACGTGGCCAGCCTCACGGGTCTCGCGCTGGCCGTGCAGAACGGCGCAGGCGGCGTCACCAATATCACCAATACCGGCACGATGGGCTCGGCGTCGATTGCCGGCGTGTCGATCGCGCCAGGCGATCGCACCTCGGTCGCCGTGTATGGCGGCAGTCAGATCAACTTCACCAACAGCGGCACGATCACCGGCCGCGTGGGTCTGCAGGCCTCATCGACTGCGGGCACCGGCAATACGTTCACGAACTCGGGCAGCATTATCGGCAGTGTGTCGATGGGGGCGGGCAGCGCCAATACCTTCAATGCGCTCACGGGGTCGTCGGTGACGCCTGGCGCTGGCGCATCGCTCGATGTGCTCGGCATTGCGGGGCTTTCGCTGGGCTTTGCGCAGGCCGGTTACGTGGATGGCGGCGCGGGCGGCAACAATACGCTGCATCTGCAGCAGGGTTCGGGCGGTCCGGCCACCGGTGCGATCTCGCTGGCGAACTACATCAACTTCAATCACCTCGCCATCGACAGCGGCAGCTGGACCTTGAGCGGCGCGTCGAGTGCAGCCGATGCGACGCTCGGCGCGGCCGCCACGGCGATCCTCGATAACGCCCAGGGGCTGGGCACCGGCACGATCACGGCAACCGGCGGCGCGCTGCAGAGCAGCGTGGCGGGCCTGAACATAACGAACGCGGTTTCGCTGGGGACGGGCGGGCTGATTGCTTCGGGGTCCAATGCATTTACGTTGTCGGGCGTGATCTCGGGAACCGGAGCGCTCACGCAGTCGGGCACGGGCGCGCTTTCGCTCAGCGGCGCGAACACCTATAGCGGCGGTACGGTGCTCAACTCGGGTTCGATCGTCGCGGGCAATAACGCCGCGCTGGGCACCGGCGCGTTGACGCTCGGCGGGGCGGGCACGCTCGATACCAGCACGGCGGGCCTGTCGATCGGCAATGCCGTGAATCTGGGCGCGAACACGCTGACGCTCGGCGGCAGCAACGCGCTGGCGCTGTCGGGCGCGATCGCAGGAACTGGCGCGCTCGTGAAGAACGGCGCGGCAACCGTGACGCTCACGGGCCTGAACACGTACACGGGCGGCACGACCGTCAGCGCGGGCACGCTGGCGCTGGGCGCAGGCGGAGCGCTGGCATCGACGGGCGCGCTCAACGTGGCGTCGGGCGCGGTGTTCGACATCGGCGCGGCGAGCGCGAACCAGACCGTGGGCGCGCTGTCGGGCGCGGGTGGCGTGACGCTCGGCGCACATACGCTGAGTTTCGGCGATAGCACCAATCAGACCTTCAGCGGCGTGGCGAGCGGCACGGGCGGCCTCGTCAAGCAGGGCAGCGGCACGCAGACGCTCACGGGCGTGAACACCTATACGGGCGCGACGACGATCAACGGCGGCACGCTCGCGCTCTCCGGCAATGGCGCGCTGGCATCGACGGGCGCCGTGAATCTCGGCGCGAGCGGCGCGAGTTTTTCGATCGCCGGCGCCTCGGGCGCCCGCACGGTGGGCGAGCTTGCGGGCGTGGCGGGGTCGAGCGTCTTGCTGGGCGCCAATGCGCTGACGATCGGCGATGCGACCAACCAGACGTATGCGGGCGCAATCAGCGGAACGGGCGGCCTCGTCAAGCAGGGTAGCGGCACGCAGACGCTCAGTGGTGCGAACAGTTATACCGGCGGCACGACCGTCAACGCAGGGACGCTGGCGCTGGGCGCGGGCGGCTCGCTGGCGGCAACCGGCGCGGTGAATCTCGCCAATAGCGGCGCGGTATTCGACATCGGCAATGCGGGCGCGGGAGAGACCATCGGCGCGCTGTCCGGCGTGGCGGGAAGCGCCGTCACGCTGGGCGCGAACGCGCTGACTTTCGGCGCGGCCACCAGTCAGACCTTTGCGGGCAGCATCGGCGGCACGGGCGCGCTCGTTAAGCAGGGCAGCGGCACGCAAACGCTCACGGGCGCGAACACCTTCACGGGCGGCACGACCATCAACGCGGGCACGCTGGCGCTGGGCGCGGGCGGCTCGCTGGCGAGCTCGGGTGGCGTGACGCTGGGCGGCACGGGCGCGTCGTTCAATATCGGCGCGGCGGGCAACCAGACGATCGGCGCGCTCGCGGGCGTGGGGGGAACCACGGTGGCGCTGGGCGCCAATACGCTCAGCTTCGGCAACGCGACGAACCAGACCTTCGCGGGCGCGATCACGGGCACGGGCGGCCTCGTCAAGCAGGGCAGCGGCACGCAGACGCTCAGCGGTGCGAGCAGTTTCACCGGCGGCACGACGGTCAATGCCGGCACGCTGGCGCTTTCGGGCGCGGGCACGCTGGGCGCGGCGTCGAATCTCAATCTTGCCAATGCGGGCAGCGCCTTCGATATCAGCGCGGCGACGGGCGCGGCGACGATCGGCGCGCTCAACGGCGTGGCGGGCAGCACGGTCACGCTGGGCGGCAATGCGCTGACGCTCGGCAGCGCTGCGAACAGCGCCTATGCGGGCGTGATCCAGGGCGCGGGCGGCGTCGTCAAGCAGGGCAGCGGCACGCAGACGCTCACGGGCATCAACACCTACACGGGCGGCACGACCGTGAACGCGGGCACGCTCGCTTTGGGCGCAGGCGGCGCGCTGGCATCGACGGGCGCGCTCAATCTCGCCAATGCCGGCGCGGCGTTCGATCTCAGCGCAGCGGGCGCGAATGCGACCATCGGCGCATTGAGCGGCGCGAGCGGCAGCACGCTCGCGCTGGGCGGCAATTCGCTGACTTTCGGCGATACGACGAATCAGACCTTCGCGGGCGCGATCACGGGCACGGGCGGCATCGTCAAACAGGGCAGCGGCACGCAGACGCTGGCGGGCGCGAGCACGTACAGTGGCGGCACGACGCTCGATGCGGGCGGACTGGTGCTAGGCAATGCGTCGGCGCTGGGTACGGGCGTGCTGACGGTCGGCGGCCCGGCGTCGCTCGACAACAGCAGCGCGCTCACGGTGGCCAACGGCATCGTGCTCGACAGCGCGCTGAATGTGGCGGGATCGAATGCGTTGACGCTCTCGGGCGTGCTTTCCGGCGCGGGCAGTCTGACGAAGTCGGGCGCATCTACGCTCACGTTGACGAACGCGAATACCTTCACGGGCGGCACGACGGTCAATGCGGGCACGCTCGCGCTGGGTGCGGGCGGCTCGCTCGCGAGCACCGGCGCGCTGAATCTCGCCAACGCGGGCGCAACGTTCGACATCGCCAACTCGGGCGCTGCGCAGACCATCGGCGCGCTCAACGGCGTGGCGGGCAGCACGGTCGCGCTGGGCGCGAATACGCTGAGTTTCGGCGATGCGGGCAACGCAAGCTTCGGCGGCGTGCTGCAAGGCACGGGTGGCATCGTCAAGCAGGGCAGCGGCACGCAAACGCTCACGGGCGCGAATACCTTTAGCGGCGGCACGACGCTCGCGGCGGGCGGGCTGGTGCTGGGCAATGCGTCGGCGCTGGGCACGGGCGTGTTGACGGTGAGCGGCCCGGCATCGCTCGACAATAGCAGCGCGATTACCGTCGCCAACGGCATCGTGCTCGACAGCGCGCTGACTGTGGCGGGATCGAACGCGCTGACGCTCTCGGGCGTGCTTTCCGGCGCGGGCAGTCTGACGAAGGCGGGCGCATCCACGCTCACGCTGACGAACGCGAATACCTTCACGGGCGGCACGACCGTCGATGCGGGCACCTTGGCGCTGGGCGCAGGCGGCTCGCTCACGAGCACCGGCGCGGTGAATCTCGCCAACGCGGGTGCCACGCTCGACATCAGCAATGCGGGCGCTGCGCAGACCATCGGCAGCCTGAGCGGCGTGGGCGGCAGCGCGGTGACGCTGGGCGCGAATACGCTGAGTTTCGGCGATGCGGGCGACGCGACTTTCGGCGGCGTATTGCAAGGCACGGGCGGCATCGTCAAGCAAGGCAGCGGCACGGCGACGCTCACGGGCGCGAACACCTTCACGGGCGGCACGACCATCGATGCGGGGACGCTCGCCATCGGCGCGGGCGGTTCGCTCGCGGCCACGGGCGGCGTGAATCTTGCCAATAGCGGCGCGGGCTTCGATATCGGCAATGCGGGCGCGGCGCAGACCATCGGGGCGTTGAGCGGCGTGAGCGGCAGCACGGTGACGCTCGGCGGCAACACGCTGGCTCTCGGCGATGCGGGCAACGCCACTTTCGGCGGCGTGCTGCAGGGCGCGGGCGGCATCGTCAAGAACGGCACGGGCACGCAAACGCTCACAGGCGCGAACACCTTCAGCGGCGGCACGACGCTCAACGCGGGCGGGCTGATCGTCGGCAACGATGCGGCGCTGGGCACGGGCGCGCTGAGCGTGAACGGGGTATCGACGCTCGACAGTACGGCCGCCACCAAGCTGGCCAACGATGTCGTCCTGAATAGCGGGCTGGGCGTGGCGGGCAGCAACGACCTCACGCTGGACGGCGTGCTTTCGGGCAGCGGCGGGCTGACGAAGAACGGCGCGGCCACGCTCGCGCTCGACGGTGCGAACACCTACACGGGCGGCACGACGCTCGACGCGGGCACGATCGTCGTCGGCAACGATGCGGCGCTGGGCACCGGCGCGCTGAGCGTGAACGGCGCATCGACGCTCGACAGTTCGGCCGCGACGACGCTCGCCAACGACGTCGCCCTGAACAGCGCCCTCAGCGTGGCGGGCAGCAACGATCTCACGCTGGACGGCGTGCTTTCGGGCAGCGGCGGGCTGACGAAGAACGGCGCGGCCACGCTCACGCTCAACAACGCCAACACCTACACGGGTGGCACGACGCTCGATGCGGGCACGATCGTTGTGGGCAACAACGCGGCGCTGGGCACCGGCGCGGTCACGGTGAATGGCGCGGCGACGCTCGACAGTTCTACGGCGGTGGCGCTCGCGAACGACTTCATCCTCAGTAGCGGATTGACGGTCGCTGGCAGTAACGATGTGACGCTCAACGGCGTCCTCGCGGGCACCGGCAGTCTGACGAAGAACGGCGCGGCCACGCTCACGCTCAACGGCGCCAACACTTACATCGGCGGCACGCAGATCAACACGGGCACGCTCGCACTCGGCGCGAACGCGAGCCTGGCATCGACCGGTATCGTCGATGTCGCTACCGGCGCGGTCTTCGATCTGTCGGCGGGCAACGGCCAGCAGCAGTTCGGCACGCTCACGGGCGGCGGCACGGTGCTGCTGGGCGTGAACAATCTCACGCTGGGCAGCGCGGCGGACGGCACCTTCAGCGGCGCGATCGGCGGCAGCGGCAGTCTGACCAAGATCGGCAGCGGCACGGAAACGCTCACGGGCGCGAACACCTTCACGGGCGGCACGACCATCGATGCGGGCACGCTCGCGCTGGGCGCGGGCGGCTCGCTGGCGGCATCGGGCGCGGTCGATCTGGCCAATAGCGGCACGGGCTTCGATATCAGCGGGGCGAGCGGCGCGCAGACCATCGGGGCGTTGAGCGGCGTGGGCGGCAGCACGGTGACGCTGGGCGCAAATACGCTGACTTTCGGCGATGCGGGCGACGCAACGTTCGGCGGCACGCTGGCGGGCACGGGCGGCATCGTCAAGGATGGCGCGGGTACCGAAACGCTCACGGGCGCGAATACCTTCACGGGCGGCACGACCATCGACGCAGGCACGCTCGCGATTGGCGCGGGCGGCTCGCTCGCGGCCACGGGCGGCGTGAATCTCGCCAATGCAGGCACGACCTTCGACATCAGCGGGGCGAGCGGCGCGCAGACCATCGGGGCGTTGAGCGGCGTAGGCGGCAGCACGGTCGCGCTGGGCGGCAACACGCTGACTTTCGGCGATGCGGGCAGCGAGACCTTCGGTGGCACGATTGGCGGCACGGGCAGCATCGTCAAGGCGGGCAGCGGCACCGAAACGCTCACGGGCGCGAACACGCTCACCGGCACTACCACTGTCGATGACGGCACGCTCGCGCTGGCGGGCAATGGCTCGCTTTCCACGAGCGACGTCACGCTCGCCGGTGCGGGCACCACGCTCGACGTGAGTGGCTCAAGCGGAGCAACGTCGATCGGCGCGCTCAACGGCGTGAGCGGCAGCACGGTCGCGCTGGGCGGCACGACGCTCACGCTCGGCAGTGCGAACGATGGCGCATTCGCAGGCGCCATCGGCGGTACGGGCGGCATCGTCAAAGCGGGCGCGGGCACCCAAACGCTCACGGGCGCGAACACCTACACGGGCGGCACGACTGTCGATGCCGGCACGCTGGCGATTGGCGCGGGCGGCTCGCTGGCGGCCACGGGCGGCGTCAATCTCGCCAATGCGGGCACAGGCTTCGACATCAGCGGCGCAAGCGGCGCGCAGACCATCGGCGCTCTGAGCGGCGCGGGCGGCAGCACGGTCGCGCTGGGCGGCAACACGCTGACGTTCGGCGACGCCAGCAACCAGAGTTTCGACGGCACGATCAGCGGCACGGGCGGCATCGTCAAGACGGGCAGCGGCACGCAGACGCTCACGGGCGCGAACACCTATAGCGGCGGCACGACGCTCGACGCGGGCGGCCTCGTGGTGGGCAACAACGCGGCGCTGGGCACGGGCGCGGTGACGGTAAACGGCGACTCGACGCTCGACAGCACCACGGCGACCACGCTCGGCAACGACTTCGTGCTCAACAGCGGCCTCACGGTGCTGGGCAGCAACGATCTCACGCTCGACGGCGCGCTGTCCGGCGCGGGCGGGCTGACCAAGGACGGCGCGGCCACGCTCACGCTCAACGGCACCAACACCTACACGGGCGGCACGCTGATCAACGACGGCACGCTGGCGCTGGGCGCGAACGCGAGCCTGGCATCGACCGGCATCGTCGATGTCGCCGATGGCGCGACCTTCGATCTTTCCGCCGGCAACGGCCAGCAGCAGTTCGGCACGCTGATCGGCGGCGGCACGGTCAATCTCGGCGGCAACGATCTGACGCTGGGCAGCGCGACGGACGGCACCTATACCGGCTCGATCGGCGGCACGGGCAGCCTGACCAAGATCGGCAGCGGCACGGAAACGCTCACGGGCAGCAATACCTACACGGGCGGCACGACCATCGACGCGGGCACGCTCGCCATCGGCGCGGGCGGCTCGCTGGCGGCCACGGGCGCGCTCGATCTCGCCAATAGCGGCACGACCTTCGATATCGGCGGCGCGAGCGGCGCGCAGACCATCGGGGCGTTGAGCGGCGTGGGCGGCAGCACGGTCGCGCTGGGCGGCAATACGCTGACGTTCGGCGATGGCGGCAGCGAGACCTTCGGCGGCACGATTGCGGGCACGGGCGGCATCGTCAAGGATGGCGCGGGCACGGAAACGCTCACGGGCGCGAATACCTTCACCGGCGGCACGACTGTCGATGCCGGCACGCTCGCGATTGGCGCAGGCGGCTCGCTCGCGGCCACGGGCGGCGTGAATCTCGCCAATGCGGGCACGAGCTTCGACATCAGCGGTGCGGGCGCGGCGCAGACCATCGGAGCGTTGAGCGGCGTAGGCGGCAGCACGGTCGCGCTGGGCGGCAACACGCTGACTTTCGGCGATGCAGGCAGCGAGACCTTCGCGGGCACGATTGGCGGCACGGGCGGCATCGTCAAGGCGGGCAGCGGCACCGAAACGCTCACGGGCGCGAACACCTTCTCGGGCGGCACGACGCTTGCCGCGGGCACGCTCGCCGTGGGCAACGACGCGGCGCTCGGCAGCGGCGCGCTGAACGTGAGCGGCGCGGCCACGCTCGACAGCACCACGGCGACCACGCTCGGCAACGATGTCGCGCTGGGCAACACGCTGAGCGTGGCGGGCTCCAACGCGCTCACGCTCGACGGCACGGTGTCGGGCACGGGCGGGCTGACCAAGGACGGCGCGGCCACGCTCACGCTCGGCGGCGCGAACACCTACACGGGCGCGACCCAGGTGAACGGCGGCACGCTTGCGCTGGCGGGCAACGGCACGCTTTCGGCATCGAGCGATGTGAACCTCGCCAATGGAGGTACGGCGCTCGATGTGAGCGCGGCCACCGGCACGCCGACCATCGGCGTGCTCGATGGCGTGGGTGGCAGCACGGTCGCGCTGGGCGGCACCACGCTGACGCTCGGCAATGCAGGCGACGGCAGCTATGGCGGCACGATCGCGGGCACGGGCGGCATCGTCAAGGCGGGCAGCGGCACGCAGACGCTCACAGGCGCGAGCAGCTATACCGGCGCGACCACCGTCGATGCCGGCACGCTCGCGCTGGCGGGCAACGGCACGCTGTCCGCGTCGACCAACGTGAACCTCGCCAATGCGGGCACGACGCTCGACGTGAGCGGCGCGGCCACCGGCGCCACGCCGACGGTCGGCTCGCTCTCGGGCGTGACGGGCAGCAACGTCGCGCTGGGCGGCAGCACGCTTACGCTCGGCGGCGGCTCGGACGGCAGCTATGGCGGCACGATCGCGGGCAGCGGCGGGTTGGTCAAAGCGGGCGCGGGCACGCAGACGCTCAGCGGCGCGAACACGTATAGCGGCGGCACCACGCTTTCGGGTGGCACGCTGATCGCCGGCAACGATGCGGCGCTGGGCACCGGCGCGCTCACGTTCGCGGCGCCGGCGACGCTGGACGCCGCCACGGCGGTCAATCTCGCCAACGCCGTCAATCTCGATGCTGGCGCAACCATTGGCGGCAGCGCCGATACCGTGCTCTCCGGCGTGGTGTCCGGCACCGGCGGCATCGTCAAGAACGGCGCGGCCGGTCTTACGCTCACGGGCGACAACAGCTACGCAGGCGGCACGACGGTTAACGCGGGCACGCTCACGATCGGCTCGAATACCGCGCTCGGCACCGGCGGGCTAACGATGAACGGCGGCACGCTGGCGCTGGGCGTGACGGGCGGCGCGCCGCTTGCGGTGTCGCTCGGCTCGCTCGACGGCGCGGCGGGATCGACGCTCGATCTGGGCAACTCGGGCTTGACCGTGAACGGCGGCGGCAGCTTCGGCGGCACGCTGGCGGGCGCGGGCTCGCTCACCAAGGCGGGCGCGGGTTCGACGCTCACGCTCTCGGGCGTCAACAGCTACAGCGGCCCGACCGCCATCACGGGCGGCACGCTGGCGGTGAGCGGATCGGCGGCGAATTCGACGGTCACCGTGCAGTCGGGCGGCACGCTCACGGGCACCGGCACGGTCGGCGGCCTGATCGTGCAGAACGGCGGCACGGCGGCGGCCAGCACGCCGGGCGCGAGCCTCAACGTGAGCGGCAACGTCACGTTCCAGCCGGGCTCGACGCTGCAGGTCGCGACCACGCCGCAGCAGAGCGGTTCGGTGGCGGCGGGCGGCACGGTGAGCATCGGCGGCGGCACGGTGAGCGTGGTGGCGGGAAGCGGCGTCTACACGCCATCGACGCAATATCCGATCGTCACGGCCGCGAGCGGCGTGAGCGGCACTTTCACGAGCGTCAACTCGAACCTGCCGTTCCTCACGCCGACGCTCGGCTACAGCCCGAACAGCGTCTATGTGAGCTTCACGCCCAACGGCGCGGCGCTGGCATCGGCGGCGACTTCGCCGAACCAGTCGAGCGTGGCGGGGGCGCTGGCGAGCATGCCGTCGACGGCACCGCTGCTCTCGGCGGTCGTCTCGGGCGATGTGGCGACGGCGCGCCAGGCCTTCGACATGGTGAACGGCCAGTTGATCGCCGATGCAAAGACCGTGTTCCTGCTCGATACGCGTTATCTGCGCGATGCGGTGACCGACCGCCTGCGCCAGGGTCTCGCGCCCACCAGCGGGCCGCTTTCCGCGCTCGCAGGCGGCCCGGCGCTGTGCGATCAGCGCATGGGGCAGGGCGCGATGTCCGCGAGCGAGTCGGACGCTTCGCGCGGCGGTTCGTCGGGGGCGTGCGTCGATCGGCGGCCGTATCAGCCCGTGGTCTGGGCGCAGGGCTACGGCGCGGATAGCCGGCTGGCGGGCAACGACAATTCGGCGGGACTCGATCGCACATCGGCTGGCGTGATCGGCGGTGCGGACATGGCGTTGTCCGACCATTGGCGCGTGGGCGCGGCGGGCGGTTTCGCGCATAGCTCGCTGGAAAACGGCCTGAATTCGACGGCTGCGGTGGACACGTACCACGTCGCGCTCTATGGCGGCGCGCAGTACGGGCCGATTGGCGTGCGGCTGGGCGCGTCCTACACCTGGAACGATGTGAGCGAGGACCGCTACCCGGCCTTCACCGGCTATAGCGACCACGACAGCGCCAACTACGACGCCAAGGCCGCGCAGGTGTTCGGCGAAGTGGGCTACGCGGTGCCGTTCAACCGCTTCGCGCTGGAACCGTTCGCGGGTCTCGCCTACGTGAATCTGCACACCGATGGCTTCACGGAAAGCGGCGGCTCGAGCGCGTTGCGCAATCAGGGCGATACGGAAAACATTGGCTATTCCACGCTGGGTTTGCGCATTGCGACGCGTCTGGGCGAACTGCCGCTCGCCAGCATCAGCGCACACGCGATGGCGGGCTGGCGGCACGCGTTCGGCAATACGCAACCGGCCTCGACGCTCGCGTTTGTCGATGGCGGGTCGTCGTTCTCGGTGGCGGGCGTGCCGATCGCGCGCGATACGGCGGTGGTGGAACTAGGCGTCGATGCGAATCTGGCGAAGAATCTTTCGCTGGGCATCGCGTATAGCGGGCAATATGGCGGCGGCTCGCACGACAACGCGATCGGCGGGCGTCTGGCGTGGCGGTTCTAAGGCAGGGCGCGGCGGGCAGGAACGATCAGCTCGTCGCGCGCTCGACCGGATGTTGCGCCAGCCAGGCGTTTTCCGCGTCGTCATAAAGGCGCGAGCGCGTGAGAAAGCGCAAACCGGTCGGGCGTTCGAGAGAGAACATGCCGCCGTTGCCCGGCACCGCGTCGATGATCAGTTGCGTGTGCTGCCAGTATTCGAATTGCGATTCGCTCATGTAGAACGGCACGCCGGCGATCTCGCCGAGTTTCACATCCGCGCCGCCCACCATGAATTCGCCGATGGGAAAGCACATCGGCGCGCTGCCGTCGCAACATCCGCCCGACTGATGAAACAGCACCGCGCCATGTTCGGCCACGAGTTTCCCGATCAACGCAACGGCCGCGGGCGTTGCGACGACGCGTAGCACTTCGTCCGGCATAATCGGCACTCCTTTCGATATTTCTGCAATCCCTGATTTGCCTGCTTTTTCCCGCTGGAAACGAACGCGCCTCGCCGGATGGCGAGGCGCGCGAGTTCGTGTCCTGCTGCCTAGAAGAAGCCGAGCGGCTTGTCGCTATAGCTTACGAGCAGATTCTTGGTCTGCTGGTAATGGTCGAGCATCATCTTGTGCGTTTCGCGCCCGATGCCCGACTGCTTGTAGCCGCCAAATGCCGCGTGTGCGGGATAGGCGTGATAGCAGTTGGTCCACACGCGCCCGGCCTGGATCGAGCGGCCGAAGCGGTAGGCGCGCGTGCCGTCGCGCGTCCAGATGCCTGCGCCCAGACCATACAGCGTATCGTTGGCGATCTGCAGCGCTTCTTCCTCGTTTTTGAACGTCGTCACGGACACCACCGGGCCGAAGATTTCCTCCTGGAAAATGCGCATCTTGTTGTGGCCTTTAAAAACAGTTGGCTGTACGTAATAACCATTTTTAAGCTCGCCGCCGAGTGCATTGCGTCCGCCGCCCGTGAGGCATTGCGCGCCTTCCTGCTTGCCCAGATCGAGATAGGAGAGAATCTTTTCCAGTTGCTCCTGCGAAGCCTGCGCGCCGATCATCGTCTTCGTATCGAGCGGATGACCTTGCTGGATCGCCTCGACGCGTTTGAGCGCGCGCTCCATGAAGCGGTCGTAGATCTTTTCGTCGATCAGCGCGCGCGAGGGGCAGGTACAGACTTCGCCCTGATTGAGCGCGAACATGGTGAAGCCTTCGAGCGCCTTGTCGAAGAAGCTGTCGTCATGATCCATGACATCGGCGAAAAAGATGTTCGGGCTTTTGCCGCCCAGTTCAAGTGTCACGGGAATCAGGTTCTGGCTCGCGTACTGCATGATCAGGCGGCCCGTGGTGGTTTCGCCGGTGAACGCAATTTTGGCGATGCGTTTGTTCGAGGCGAGCGGCTTGCCCGCTTCCAGCCCGAAGCCGTTGACCACATTGATCACGCCCGGCGGCAGCAGATCCTGAATCAATTCCATCAGCACGAGGATGGAAGCGGGCGTCTGCTCGGCGGGTTTGAGCACCACGCAGTTGCCGGCCGCGAGCGCGGGCGCGAGCTTCCAGGTGGCCATCAGGATCGGGAAATTCCACGGAATGATCTGGCCGACCACGCCAAGCGGTTCGTGAAAGTGATAGGCCACCGTGTCGTTGTCGATCTGCGAAATCGCGCCTTCCTGTGCGCGGATCGCGCTGGCGAAATAGCGGAAATGATCGATGGCGAGTGGAATGTCGGCGGCGCAGCTTTCGCGCAGCGGCTTGCCGTTGTCGATGGTTTCGGCCACGGCCAGACGCATGAGATTGGCTTCCATGCGATCGGCGATCTTGCCGAGCAGCGTCGCGCGGTCGGCGGGCGCGGTGCGGCCCCACGCGTCCTTCGCCTTGTGCGCTGCATCGAGCGCGAGTTCGATATCGGCTTCGCGCGAACGCGGAATCGAGGTGAACGGCTCGCCGGTGATCGGCGAAATATTGTCGAAGTATTCGTTGCCGGCCGGCTTGACCCACTGTCCACCAATGAAATTGTCGTATTGCTTGCGGTACGGGTAGTCCGTGGTGAGGTACTGCAGCTCTGCGTGGTTCATGGGCGTGCTCCTCGCAAATCGTGAACAGGGGTTAGGCGCGACAGGGAGTGAAGCGTAATGAGGCGGCTGCGTTGTATCGCAGGGAATACTACGCCCGTCGGCGTCCGGCGTCTGAAGTTTTGATTTTGCGCTGCACAAGGAGGCTGCAAAGGGCGTGCGGCCATGCTGGCCAGGCGTGCATCCGATTCGGCGTACGGTACGTATTTGCGATCCATGCGGACCCGCATTCACGCAGATTCCCCTTTGGAGACCATCATGAAGACGGTAACGTTGCGCGTCGTTTCGAGCCTGACCCTCGCGCTGTTCGCGGCGGCGGCCTATGCCCAGACCGATTCCATGCCCGCCAGCGGAGCGACGATGCCGATGACGCCCATGGCGTCGATGCCGCCCGCGGCAGGCGCCGCGCCCGCGCATTCGGGCCACGCGACCAAGGCCGATCGCGCGCTCGCCCGTGCGGTGCGGCGTGCGCTGGGCAAGACCTCCGGCTTCGACGTATCAGGCGTATTCGTGCGCGCGCGCGACGGCGCGGTGACCTTGAGCGGCACGGTGCGCAACGGCGACCAGATCCGTCAGGCCGAGGACGTGACGCGTTCGGTGCAGGGCGTGACATCGGTGATGAACCGGCTGACGCTGTTTCATGGCGGCAATGGCTGATCTAGCGCCGCGCGCCGCGTTGTGTCATTCGTTAGCGATGCCAGGTATCGGCATTCGGGGAATTCGAGGCTAGGCCTTGAGGTTCAGCGCGGGCACGCCTTTCCGGCTGCTCGTCCAGCGCTTGCCCGGGCCTAAGCGGTCCACATGACGCTGGAGATCTTCGCCCCACGCATGACCGCTCGCCGCGCCCAGGTCGCGCACGAGCTTGACCACTTTCACGCGCGTGCAATGCGACAACAGACGGTCGAGCACCTTCGGCCGCAGATCGGGCAGCGTGGCCGCCATGGCGATCGCTTCGTCGAGCGCTTGCCCCTTGCCGCCACGCTTGCCGATATCGCTCGCGAGTTCGAGCAGCGCGCGCTCGGGCCGCGAAACGAGAATCGACGGATCGAGGTTGGGCAGCGCGGCTAGCGAGGTGTTGCTGGGCAGGGCGTCGTCGAAGAGTTGGGTGGTCTGCAGCGTGTGCGGCAAGTGGAGATCGGCCCAGTCGGGCATCGCATACGGACGCCGCGCCCAGAGCGAGAAACGCGTATGCGCGTCGATGCTCAGGCGGCCGCCTTGCCAGTCGAGCGCGGTCTTGCCGCCGACATGCAGGCCATTCGCGTGATGGCTCAGATACGCAAGAATGCCGGCGCGCGTGGGCGAATCGCCCGCGAGCAGATAGGCGCCCTTGGAGAGCCGTTGCAGCCAGCCGGCGCTGACGAAATAAGTGGTTTGCTGGGCGCTCACGCCGCAGTCGCGCAGCATTTGCGGGTCGAGCGGTTGCCCGCGCGGGACGCCTTCCATGAGGCGCAGGAGTGTCTTGCTGGCCATGTGTTCGAATAACGGGTTGCTAGCGATCCGGCAGGCCAGTTGGCTCGGTATCGGCATTGGTATCGCGCTCAGTTTCGAGCATGATTTATTTTAATCGACTCCGGTAAATTTTGTATTTAAGACGAAAAAAGTATGAATTCGCTGGGCGCGCGCCGGGCGTGTGCCGCGGGTCATTTTCTGGGTGTTTTCCTGCGTCCCGCAACCGTTTTGCCGAGTTCGACCGGCACGAACGGCGCCTCGAAATGCTTGACGAGAAAGTCGATAAACGCGCGGGCGCGGGTGGATTCGTTACGTTGGCCGGGGTAGTAGACGAACAGGTCCGCCGAGGGTAGCACCACATCGGGCAGCACGAGCTTGAGCCTGCCGCTTTGAATGTACTTGGCCAGATCCCACTCCGAACGGATCAGAATGCCGTGGCCGTCCAGCGCCCAGCGCAGCACGATATCGCCATCGTTGCTGGAGAGCGCGCCGCTCACCTTCAGCGCCTCCAGATGATCGTCCTGCATGAATTGCCACACGCCGAAGGCGTCGTCGTTTTGCGTGTGAATGATGCAGCGATGCGCGAGCAGATCTTCCTTGCGCTGCGGCACGCCATGCCGTTCCAGATACTTCGGCGACGCGCACAGAAAGCGCCGGTTGCTCATCAGACGCCGCGCGCGCAAACGCTGGTCCGGCAATTCGCCGAAGCGGATCGCCATGTCGAACGCGCCGTCGACCAGATCGACCGGGCGATCCGTCACGACGAACTGGATTTCCACGTGCGGATAACGCCTGGCGAATTCCGATACCAGCGGCGCAATGGTGGTGCGCCCGAAACCCAGCGTCGCGTTGATACGCAGGCGGCCACGCGGATCGGCGGCCGAGCCTGAGATGGCGTCTTCCATCTCCCGCACCTGTTCGAGGATCTGCGCGGCGTAGCGCGCGAAGGTCTCGCCTTCGGGCGTCAGGCTCACGCTGCGGGTCGTGCGGTTCACGAGCCGCGTGCCGAAGCGTTCTTCCAGAATGCCCAGCCGTTTGGTCGCCGCGGGCGGTGTGATGCCGATCGATCGCGCAGCGCCGGACAGGCTTTTGAGCTTCGCCAGTTGCACGAAAAACTCGAAATCGGAAGTGGAATCAGTTCTCACTTTTGGTAAAAAATGAAATGAATTTAGGTGAAGTATAGGGCGGTCTGCGGCGGCTATGCTACGTCCCATTGCAGCCGCGTCAGTCCAGGAGACAGCACCATGAAAATCGTCGAGATTCGCGAAATAACCGTTCCGATCAGTTCGCCGATTCGCAACGCCTATATCGACTTCAGCAAGATGACGCTGAGCCTCGTTGCCGTGATCACCGATGTGATGCGCGACGGCAAGCCGGTGGTGGGCTACGGCTTCAATTCGAATGGCCGTTATGGGCAGGGCAAGTTGATGCGCGAGCGCTTTATTCCGCGCATTCTCGAAGCCGATCCCGCTGCGCTGGTGAACGATGCCGGCGACAATCTCGACCCGCACAAGATCTGGGCGACGATGTTCACCAACGAAAAGCCCGGCGGTCACGGCGAGCGTTCGGTTGCGATCGGTACGATCGATATGGCGGTGTGGGACGCGGTGGCGAAGATCGAAGGCAAGCCGCTTTTTCAACTGCTCGCCGATCGTTACGGCAACGGCCAGCCGCAGCGCAAGATCTTCGTCTACGCGGCGGGCGGTTATTACTACCCGGGCCAGGACCACGACAAGCTGAAGGACGAAATGCGCAGCTATATCGACCGTGGCTATACGGTCGTGAAGAAGAAGATCGGCGGCGCGTCGCTCGACGAAGATCTGCGCCGTATCGATTCGATTCTCAGCGTGCTGGGCGATGGCCAGAAACTGGCCGTGGACGCGAATGGCCGTTTCGATCTGGATACCGCGATCCAGTACGCGAAAGCGCTCTCGCAATACGATCTTTTCTGGTACGAGGAGGCGGGCGATCCGCTCGACTACGAACTGCAGGCAACGCTGCGCAACTACTACGATAAGCCGATGGCAACGGGCGAAAACCTGTTTTCGATGCAGGATGCCCGCAACCTGATCCGCTATGGCGGCATGCGCGCTGACCGCGACTGGCTGCAATTCGATTGCGCGCTGAGCTACGGTCTGGTCGAGTATCTGCGCACGCTCGATATGCTGCGCCAGCATGGCTGGTCGCCGAGCCGCTGCATTCCGCACGGCGGGCATCAGATGTCGCTGAATATCGCCGCCGGTCTGGGCCTGGGCGGCAACGAATCCTACCCGGATCTGTTCCAGCCGTATGGCGGCTTCCCCGATGGCGTGAAAGTCGATAACGGCTTTATCACGATGCCGGATCTGCCGGGCATCGGCTTCGAAGGCAAGGCCGATCTTTACGCGCAAATGCGCAAACTGTCTGATTGAAGCGGCTTGCTTCGATTTCCTCCGCCCGGATGGCGTTTCAAGCGCGGTTTCGAGCGCAGTTTCAAGCGCATCAAGTGAGATTCAACCCGCCATCCGAAAGCAGGATTTCTCCGGTCAGATAGTCCGACGATACGAAACGCACATCGCCACATCGCGCCCCGATACGAACAGTCTCACCCGTTCGACGCCATGAAATCGGTCACCGCCTTGAACCAGCCCGCAGTCGTATCGATCACGAGCAGACTGCCCGTGGACGGATCGATCTGGCTGCTCGAAATCCACAGGATGCAGCCATCCGCGCCCGCGCTTTTCAGTGCTTTGAGGCGATACATCATCTGGTCGTAAGTGAGGATTTCGCTCGCGTTGCTGCTATCGGTCCAGACGGGCGTGATGTAGGGCAGCACTTTTTTCGACGTGCCGTTGAGCGTGTCGAAGGCGCGCGATTGCTCGACGGCGTAGACGGCCGCGCTGTTCCAGTCGGTGTCGCCAGTGGACGTGCCGTCGTAGCCGTAGTTGTAGAGCGACGGGCTGTAGTAATCGACCAGCGCCGCCACGGCCGCGTATTGCGGATTCAGCGCGTCGTAGGTCGTGGCCGTCGTCGAACTCCAGCCGAATGTGTTCTGCGGCACTTCCGCGTAAAGGCCGACGACCGCGCTGGGATTGTCGGCCTTGAAGTCCGTGAGCGCTTCGGTCAGGTTCTGCACGATGGTCTGGCCGTTGCCGGTCGCGGTGGTGGGATAGAAGCGTTTGGTGTCCCAGACTTCGAGGTCGAGCGAGACCGGGATCGCGCCGGTGCTGTCCGCGCTGGCGGCGGCGGTGGCGATCTTGGTGCTATCGACGGTGTATTCGTCGGTGCAACTCGTGAGCGGGCAGGTGACCAGTTTGCTGGAGTAGAGCAGGTTGAGCGGCGTGATGCCCAGACCCTCGAACCACGTGTCCGAGATCGTGTTGACGCCGCTGGCGTCCTGATACTGCTTGAGCTTGAGGAATTCGTAGACGGTGAACGCTTTCGCGCAGGTGACGCTGGCGCTGGCTTCCTGAGCGTCGCTGGTGGCGGTGATCGTGGCGCTGCCGACGGCTTCGCAGGTGACTGCGCCGTCGTCGGTGACGGTCGCGACGGTCGTGTCGCTGCTGTTCCATGTGACGCCGGTGTTGCTGGATGCGACGCTCGCGGTCAGTGCCGATGAATGCCCGACCGTGAGCGAAAGCGTTGTTGGGCTGACCGTGACCGTGCTGCTAGTTGACGTACTGCCCGAGCCACCGCCGCCGCATCCTGCCAGCGCCGTCAGCATGGCCAGGCTCGCGCTCAAGGCGCCCGCAAAACGGCGAATTGCGCGACGTCCAGCCCGATGTCCTTTTTTAAATCCCGTCAAAACCTTTCAGCTCCTTTCGATATTCGATTGCCTGCCCGATCGACGCGGCAGTTAATCGCTTATTTGCGCTTTATTCTCGCGCTAACGTTTGCGCGAATAAGAATGCAATGGCATGCCGATTAATCGGCATTAACCGGAAATATCAGGCGGACAAATCTGCATTCGCCCGGCTCACGTTCCTGATAACGGAACGCCAGCGGAAAAATGAAGGGGAAGCGTGAAAGAAAACAGGCAGAAGGGGCGGTAATTCTGACCGGGCTGCCGTGGCGGCAACCCGGTAAGCGTCATTTATTCAGCTTAAGCCGAGACCATGCCGCGCAACTTGTTCAGCAGTTTGAGCCCGCGCCGCGCGATGGCGGAGTACAGCTCGGCGCCCTTGAGCGCGGCGTCGAAGT
Source organism: Paraburkholderia sp. Ac-20340 (assembly GCF_017104965.1). Classification (GTDB taxonomy): domain Bacteria; phylum Pseudomonadota; class Gammaproteobacteria; order Burkholderiales; family Burkholderiaceae; genus Paraburkholderia. Next base: position 39,618 of record NZ_JAAGPR010000042.1, on the reverse strand, counting down.
GACGCTCGTACGGCTGCACCTTGATCGGGAAATACGGCGAAAGCTTCTCGACCACCTGCTCCAGCGGAATATGCGTGTTGCTCTGCACCACGGCGAACAGGCCGTCGCTGCTTTCGGCGAAATGCTGCGCGGCGCTCCATTCCTTCATGTCGTTGGCGAACCAGACGCTTTCGGCGGCGTGCAGCGTGCGCTGGCCCGGCTGCGGGAACGCGTGATACTGGTCGAGCAGGCCTTCGCGCTCGGCGTTGAGCCAGTACAGCGTGTATTCGGTCCAGTCGATCGCGTAGTTGGAGAGCAGCACGCGGCGCCAGTCGGTGCCGTACATCTGCGCCAGATGCTCGTGCAGTTTCAGGCAGAGCGTGCGCGAGAGGATCGTGGGCGTCCACCAGAGGCCGTCGCGGTCGAGGCCCGGATCGACGTTCAGCAGTTTCGCCGACGCTTCCCAGAAACGCGGCTCGGCGGTACGCGGCTGGCGGTGCGTGAGCGCGCGGCCGTCGTGAATCAGCGTATCGACGGTAAACGGATGCGTGGCGAAGCAGTCCGGGTCGAACACGAGGAAATATTCGGTCTCGATCCACTCGGGCGCGTTCAGCTTGATGATCTGCTGGCGGTGCCAGTTGCGGATCTGATGGCGCTGCGAGAACTCCGCGAAGACGCCCATATAGAGCGATTCGTCGATCACCTCGATCGGGAAGTCGGCCCACGCTTTCGCATAGCCTTTGACTTCGTCGACTTCTTCGTGCGGCACCACGAGCACGATGCGGTGAAACGTATCGGGCGTGGTGAAGTGGCGCAGCGACGAAAACAGGATGTCGCAGCGGCCGATGTTGTCGGCGTAATGCCGTCCCCGGGTCTTGATCGGCAGGATCGCGCTGATTTGGGCCATGGTGTTCCGGTCTGTCGCCGGTAATTAGAAGAAGCGGTAGATGAAGTCGGGAATATAGGCGCGACGGTGCGTCAGCGCGAGGCCGATAAGGCGGCCGCCTGCGTCCTGCACCTGCGTTCGCAGGGTCAGCGCGATGGGCTTGCGCGTGGATTCGGCGCGCACGGCAAGGATCGTGGCATCGGCGAGCGCGGCGTTTTCCACGCCGGCGAACGACTGGCTCGCGGGCGGCGCGTGCAGCACGATGTAGTCGTGCGCGGCGCGCAGCGCGTCGAAAAGCTCGCGGGTCTGATGCCACGACGCCGGGAACATGCCGTTGCGCGGACGCGCCACCACGATGTTGTGGCCGTCGACGCGTTCGTAGACGAGGTCGTGCGGATTCGCGGGCGCTTCTGCGGATGCATCCTTTGCCGGTGCGTCATTCGCGCCGGCCGTGCGGGCCGCGGCGTAGCCGGGCCACCGCAGCAGGCCGCCCGCATCGGGCAGGCCGTAAAGCGGTGCGGCCTCCGGCGCCGATGCCATGTCGAGCACGAGAACCGGTTTGTCCGAACGGCTTTCGAGTTCGGCGGCGAGGCCGCGAATCACGTCCTGCAAGCCGTCGTTCTTGCCGAAGGACAGCGCCATCACCAGTTTCGCGCGCGAGTCGGTGCTCGCGTTGATGGCGGCGATCATGCGGCCATAGGTCAGATGCACGGGCCGACTGACGGCGGGCGTGAGCACGCCGGCGCCGCTGCGGCGCGGGCCGGTCTGCGCGAGCGGCGCGGCCAGCACCGGCAGCAGCAGCGAGCGTTCGGCCTGTTCCGGGCTCAGGAAGGTTTCGCGCATGCTGGCCAGCACGAGCACCACCAGCGCCGAAATCAGCAGCCCCGCAGCCACGGCCGCCGAGACGATCAGGCTGCCCGGCACGCTGCGCTCCGAAGGCGGGAAGGGCGTCTGGATCACGCGCACGTTCGTGCTATTGACCTGGCTCACCTGGCCTTGCTGGATCTTCGCGAGTTCGACCTGGCGCGAGCGTTCCTTGAAGTTGTCCGCGAGAATGTCGCGACTCGCCAGCATCTGGCGCATCTGGCTCGAAATATCGCTGAGGTTTTTCAGGCGCGCGCGCGCATCGGTGATCTGCTCTTCGAGCGCGTGCTGCAAGGCGGTTTCGCCCGCGATGCTCGCGTTCAGCGTGGACAGCTTGCCCTGCACCACGTCGTAATAGTCGTTGTGACCGAGGCGCGTGGCCGTGGTCATTTCCTTCTTCTGGCGCGCGATATTGGCGCGCATGTCGGCGACCTGCTGGTCGAGTTGCGTCACGAACGGCGAGCCCGGCAGATAACGCGCGGCGAAATCGGCGCGGCGCGTTTCGAGCTGCATCAGCGAAAGCTGCATCGTGTCGAGCGCGTGCGCGGCTTCGGAATCGTCGGTGTAAATGGGAATGGTGGCGTTCACGCCCTTCGACGAAGCCTGCGTGGACTTCAGTTCGCCGCGGTCCTGCGCAAGCTTGGTATCGTTTTCGAGCTTGTGCTGCACGAGCTGGCTTTCCAGTTGCACGGCGCGCGCGATCTGGTCGTCTACATCGACGATGCCGTGCTTTTTCTGGAAGGTCAGCAGGTCGGCGTTGGCGCGGTCGAGCTGGACTTTGACATCGTCGAGCTGGCCGGTCAGGAAGTCGACCCGGCCCGACGTGAAGATGGTCGCGCGGCGGCGGAAATATTTGTCGAGCAGGCGCGACAGGGCATCGGCGGCGACTTTCGGGTCGGGGTCCGAGTAGTTCAGCGTGATCGTGTTGGCCAGGTCGTTCTGTTCGATATGCAGACGATGTTCGAAATTCGCCAGTTGCGCGTTGATTTCGCGCTCGCTCGCGTTCGGCCCCAATTTCGAAATGATGACGTCGCGATGAAGCTCAGGGCTGCTGAGGATCTGCGCTTCGACGCTGTCGAGCTGGCCGGCGGCGGGCTGCAGGCCGGCGGAACCATTGGTATTGTTGGACTGATCGTAGTATCCGGCGAACAGCACGAGCAGGGTGGCCTGCGCGCGATAGGGCATCGGCACCGCCAGCGCGACGATCACCCCGATCGTGACAATGGCAAGAAATACCGCTGCTGCAATCTTGCGGTAATAAAAAAAGGTGTTGAGATAATCCCGGATCGTCAAATCAACAACTGCTGCCCTGCGGTCAGGCCTGGTCCTAGTTGTAATAACCATATGGTTGTGGTTCCTGGCCCACAAGTTAGATACCGAAGGCGCATATAATACGTAAGAAAACATGGCTCAGCCGGTATTTCTATAAATTTCGCGCGGTCGCTGTCGTTCGCTGATGACACTTTTCAGGTGTTATCGTTTGCCTTCGCGCAACGGCCAGTCGGCGCCACCCAATTACACGCTCTACACGCTCGATGAATACAATTCGCCCGGCTTTCGTCCTGGTGCTGATGATGCTGACCGCCTGTACCCGCACCTGGGTGGAGCCGCAATACCAGCGACCGGCCAACTTCGCGACCTGGGTCGATTCGACCCCTTCCATTTATCGCATTCAGGCGGGCGACGACCTGTCGGTCACGCTGCCTTTCAACGCCGAACTGAACTATCGCGGCCCGGTCGCGCCCGACGGCACGCTGTCGATGCCGTTCGCGGGCACCCTGCCGGCGGCCGGCCTTTCCGTCGCGCAGCTGGCCGAAAGCATCAACAAGGCGCTCGCCACCAATGGCGTCACGGGCAACGCGCATGCAACGGTCGCGATCGCGCAGTCGTCTTCGCATATCTACGTGGGCGGCCAGGTGGGCAAGCCCGGCGAAGTGCCGCTGCATCCGGGCATGAGCGTGCTGCAGGCGGTGATCGAGGCGCAGGGCCTGCTCGACACGGCGCGCACCAATGAAGTCGTGCTGATCCGCCGCAGCCCGGACGGCCGCCCCATGCTGCACACGATCAATCTGGACGCGCTCACGCATAGGGGCGATTCGGCGCAGGACGTGATCCTGCAGTCGTCGGATACGATCTTCGTGCCGAAGTCGTCGATCGCCGAAGTCGATCAATGGGTCGACCAGTACATCGACAAGGTGTTGCCGTTCAATCGCGGCCTCGACTACACCATCTCGAACAATCACATCCTGTACTAAAGGTATCGAGGGCACAGGAAGCACTCTCAGGCAGAACACCTTGTACGAGATGGAAACCGCCACTTCGACGGCCCGGTCCGCGCCTGTGTTTTCGGCCGAGCCGGCGCGGGCGCGCGTCCTGCTGTGGCTGCTCGCGCTGCTGCCGCTGTTCGGCCAGACCTTCCACTACATCAGCGCGCTTGCGCCCTTGTGGGCGCTGTCGAAGGCGTTCCCGATCCTGTCGCTGCCGGCCGCCTTGCGGCTGGCGGGTCACCCGCGCTTTCCGGTGACGCGGCAGATTCTCATCAGCTTCGCGTGGCTCGTGCTGTTTCCGAGCTTCGCGGCGATGTTTTATTTCCACGAAGGTTTCTTCACCAGTATTACTGCGCAGGTGAAACTCCTGCCTTTACTTTATTTCTTTTCTTTCCTCGCCTTACTGCTGACGCTCGAACCCACGCTGCACGAACTCGAACGCAGCTTTATCGTCGCGGGCATGATCGTGATCGGCGCGCTGATCCTCATGTGGGCCGTCGTGCCCGATAGCTGGTATCGGGACGATTACGTGATCGGCCAGTCGCCGTTCTTTACCGCCGACATGCGCGGGCACCGTATCCGCATGTCGATGTATTTCCCGATCATCCTGCTGTTCTTCTGCTACCGGCGCGCATTTTTCGAGCGGCATCTGGGCTATTTGCTCGGCGCGGCCGTGGCCTTCGCCGTGACGCTGCTGATCGTGAAAACGCGCGCGATGATCATCGGCATCATGGGCGTGCTGATCATCAATACGTTTATCTGGTCGCGGCCGATGGCGCGCGTCGGCCTGCTGGTATGCGGGCCGTTCGCGCTCGTGGGCATGTTCTCGGCGGGCTATCTGGCCACGACGTTCAATCTGAATTCGGCCAACGGTTTCGACACGCGGCGTATCTCGATCGATCTGGCTTCGCGCTTTCTCGGCAACGAACCGATGCGCTGGCTGTTTGGCGTGGGCACCATCAGCCCGACGAGCCGCGACAGCCTGTTCGATTACTTCCACCATTTCTTCTTTCTCGCCGACATCACCTGGCTGGGCATCGTATTCGAGTACGGCCTCGTGGGCGCGCTGATCATCCTCTTGTATCAGGTGCGCGGCATGATGCTGTACCGCCGTCTGCGCGCGAAAGTCGACGACGATTTCCTTGGCTCGCTGTTCGATTACCTCGTCTATATTCTGGTGATTTCGTTCTTTTATCCGCCCACGCTCACGCCTGGCGAAACCGCGGTGATACTCGCGATCTTCGTCTACATCTGGCGCGCGGGCGGTCTGGGCGATCAGGCCGAAACCCATGCTGACCATGCCACCGACCAGGACGTCGACCACGACGCTTCCGATGAAGCCGACCCACGGAGCGACCATGCCGCGCACGCGACGCCCTAGACTTTTTCTCGCGCCGCTTGCGGCTGCGTTGCTGGCGGCGGGCACGGCTTCGTGCACCGAAGCCACCTCGGAGCCGGCGCCGGTTGCCATCAGCGTCGATGCGGCCGCCAATCGCCATGCAATCAGCCCGCTGATTTACGGCATCAACTTCGGCACCACGGCAACGCTGCGCGATCTGCGCGTGCCGATCAACCGTTCGGGCGGCAATAGCGCGTCGGCGTATAACTGGCGGCTCGATGCGCGCAATGCGGGCAAGGACTGGTATTTCGAAAGCGTTGCCGCCAATCCGAACGATATCAACGATCAATACGGCGATCGTTTCGTCACGCTGAGCCAGGCGGGCGGCGCCACGCCCATCATCACGATTCCGATGCTCGGGCGCGTGGCGAAACTCGGGCCGCAGCGTCAGACGCTGGCGAGTTTCTCGATTGCCAAATACGGCACGCAGCCCAATCACGATGTGGATGGCACGCCGGACGCGGGCAATGGAGTCGGCATGGGCGACGTGCCGATCACCGGCAACGACCCGAACGACGCCACCGTGCCCGACGACGCGCAGAACGAGCAGGCGCGCGTGGCCGCGCTGGTGGCGCAGTTCGGCGGCGCGAATGCGGGCGGCGTGCGCTATTACGCCATGGATAACGAGCCGAGCCTGTGGCACGTGATTCATCGCGACGTGCATCCCACCGGCGCGCATGCGCGCGAAATCGCCGACAAGGTCATGGCCTATTCGCGCGCCGTGAAAAGCGCCGACCCGCACGCGAAAGTGCTCGCGCCGGAAGAGTGGGGCTGGGCCGGTTATTTCCATAGCGGCTTCGATCAGCAGAACGCCGTTGCGCATGGCTACGATCACGCGCCGGACCGCGAGAACGAAACCCAGGGCATGGACTACGTGCCGTGGCTGCTGTCGCAATGGAAAGCGGCGGGGCATCCCGTCGATGTATTGAGCTTGCACTTCTACCCGCAAGGCGGCGAATACGCCGATGGCGGCGCGGCCAATACAGCCGAAATCATGCTCAAGCGCAACCGCTCGACGCGCGATCTCTGGGACCCGCACTATACGGACCCCACGTGGATCAACAGCGTCGTGGCGCTGATTCCGACGATGCGCCGCTGGGCCGATACCTACTACTATGCCGGCACGCCCATCGCGCTGACCGAATACAACTGGGGCGGCGAAACGCTGATGAACGGCGCGACCGCGCAGGCGGACCTGCTGGGCATCTTCGGGCGCGAAGGACTCGATATCGCCACGCGCTGGGGTTCGATCGATCCGTCGATGCCGGTGTACAAGGCGATCAAGCTCTATCGCAACTACAACGGCAATGGCGGCGCCTTCGGCACCACCAGCGTGACGGCCAATGCGCCCGACCCGGACACGGTGGCCGCGTTCGCAGCCTTGCGCGCGAGCGATCATGCGCTCACGCTCGTAGTCATCAACAAACAGCTCGACCGTCCCGCCGATGCCGCGGTGTCGCTCGCGCATTTTGCGGCGAACGGCGCGGCCGAAACCTGGCAGCTCGCCAATAACCAGCTTGCGCGCGTGCAGGACGTGCACTACACGAACGGCACCTTGCGCGCGACGCTGCCGCCGCAAAGCGTGACGCTCTTCGTGCTGCGCGGCAATGCTGCGTCATGATTCGCCATCCTGATTAATTGACGACCCGACTCTTGCAACCGGATAAACCGCACGTGAGCGATACCCAAACCGCGCCCGCTTCGAGCGGCGCTTCGATCGTCCGTGGCTCGCTCGTGAGCCTGGGCGTGCGCCTGCTCGATCTGCCGAGCCGCTACGGTTTCCATCTGCTGACCGCCGCCGCGCTGGGCGTGGTGCAGACGGGCAACTTCTATATCGTGTTCAGCACGATGGTGGCGCTCGCGGGTTTCGGGCGGCTGGGCATCGATCAGGCGCTCACGCGGCAGATCGCCATGGACGTGGCCTCGGGCCGCGCCGGCGCCGTGCGGCCCGCGATCAAACGTGCGCTCACGCTGGTGGTGCTGGCCTCGGTTGCGATTTCCCTTTTGCTGGCCGCCGGTGCTGCCGCGTTCGCGCAGTACGGTTTGAAGAAGCCCGATCTGGCGTGGCCGCTCGTGCTGGGTGCGCTCGCCTTCGTGCCGCAGAACGTGGGCGCGGCGCTCGCGGGGGCGCTTGCCGGGCTGCAGCGCGTGGGCCTGAGCCAGATGATCTATTCGTGGCTGTGGCCCGCGATCTTCTGCGTTGCCGCGATTCCGGTCGTGCTCACGGGCGGCATGACGGTTGCGCACGCACTCATGTTGATCGCCGCGAGCTTCGCCGTGACGGCGCTGGTGGGTGCGATCCTGCTCAAGCGCTCGCTTGCGGCTGTGTCTGCTGGCGAGTCTGCGGGTGGCGAGTCGGTGCGTGAAACCCCGCGCCTCTTCAAACCGGGTTTGTCCCTGTTCGGGCTGGAGTTCACCAAGCTGCTGATTACCTCCGCGCCTGCGATCGTGCTCGGCATCGTGGCGACCTCGCGCGAGACGGGGCTGTTCGCGCTGGCATGGCGGCTCGCGCTGGTCGTCAACCTGCTGATCAGCGGCGTGACCGGCATGGCCGCGCCGCGCTTCGCCAGCCTCTATGCGCGCCGCGATCTGGCGGGTTTGCAGCGCAGCGCGGCGCAGGCGGTGGGCATCGTGCTGTGTCTCGCGCTGCCGTGCACGATCTGCATGCTGCTGTTCCCGGAGCGCCTGCTGGCGCTGTTCGGCGCGGGATATGGCGCGGGCGCGACGGCCTTGCGCGTGCTCGCACTCGGTCAACTGGCCGCGGCGTGTTTTACGGCGATGCCCGAATTGCTCGGCATGACGGCGCATACGTCGGTGCTTTATCGGATCAACTTCTATTCGGTGGCCGTGCTGCTGATTGGTCTTGCCGTGCTCGCGCCGCTGGGCGGCAGTGTCGGCGCGGCGGCGGCGGCTTCGCTGGCCGTGGCGGTGAACGGCGCGATTGCGGCGTGGGCAGCGCATCGCCTGCTCGGCGTTGCACCGCTGGCGGCATTGTGGGCGAAGGCGAGTGCGGGGCTTTCGCGCGACACGCGCAACTGATCAGGATGCCGAATCAGTGGCCGACGCGTTAGCGTACCGGCTGCTGATGCAGATTCGCCGCGCCCTTGAGATGCGCGGCCAGACGTAGCGCGAGCGCCACGATGCTCAGCGTCGGGTTCGCCTGCCAGGCGATACCGGTGGCGCCGGCTCCCACGATGCACACGCCTCCTTGCAGCACGGTGCCGGCGGGGATCTCACGAGCGTCGACAATCATATTGAACGTAAAGCGCGCTGCGGATGAAGCGGAGTTGAATGGGAAATCGGCGTTTTATATTGCGCGCAAACGTTAGCGCGTGTGTATTGTTCAGATATTAACGGTCGATCGGGCGATATTACCGGGATCGCCGCGCACTGCCGCGATGTTTTAAATCGGACTAATGGTTTGCGTGCTGCCGGCACTATAAGGAAACTCCCTTACGGCAAATTACGCAGCCGCCGCGATGTTAGCCGTTTCGTGCTGCGAGTACGATGGTTTTCCCCGCGGCCACGCACGCTTTCGAGCCGACAGTACGGGGTTTTCGGGCAATCCGGCTCAATCATCTGACGAATTGAAATATGAAAGGTCACATGCCGAAGATAATTTCTTTGTGCGTGTGTCGTTGAAAAAACACGTCAGCCTTACCCGCTTTTTGAGATGCGCTGGTACTATTCGTTTTGCAGTTTTTCTGCGAATAAAACCATACGTCTTGGCTTTGCCAGGAGACCAAACAACATCACGTCGGACGAATTGCCTCTTTAACCTGCGCGCTTGATTGCGTGCGCGTTTCTGGGCGGTATGCATCCGTGCGGGAAGTCGGGGTTGTAAAAACAATGAGCACTGCGCTTTCTCAAACGGCGGCGCCGGAAGCGACCGCACAGGCAGGATCGGCTGCATCGGCAGCATCGTTGCCCAGGATCACGTTGTTCGGCCTCGACATTGCCGCGGTGCCGTTCGACACCGCGCTCGACGCACTGTGCGAAGCCGCGCAGCAACGCGACGGCCGCGCGCGCGTGACGGTCACGCCCAACGTCGATCATCTCGTGCGGCTCGACCGCCAGCCCGAACTCAAGGCGCTTTATCGCACCGCAGACTTTCTGTTCGCCGACGGCATGCCGGTCGTGTGGGCAAGCCGTGCATTCGGCAAGCCTTTGCCGGGCCGTGTGACGGGCGCGGACCTCGTGCCCGCACTGTGCGAACGCGCGCGCGTGGGCGGCTGGAAAACCGTGATCGTGGGCGGCATGCCGGGCCAGGAACAGACGCTGTTGGATGGCCTGGCCACGCATTTCCCCGGACTCGACGCGCAAATCATCGCGCCGTCGATGAACTTCGATCCGACCGGCCCGGAAGGCGATGCGATTGCCGAGCGCGTGCGCGCGATGGCGCCCGATATCGTGTTCGTCTGCATCGGCATGCCCAAGCAGGAGCGCTGGGCGTTCCGTCACGCGCCTTCGCTGCAGGGCGGTCTGATGATCTGCGCCGGTGCGGCGATCGAATTTGCGGCAGGCCTGCAAAAGCGCGCGCCGATGTGGATGCAGCGTTCGGGTTTCGAATGGTGCTGGCGCATCATGCAGGACCCGGCGCGTCTGTGGCGCCGTTATCTGGTCGACGATCGCCACTTCCTGCGCATCTGCTGGCGTCAATGGCGTATCGGCCGCGGTATTTGATAACGCGTCTGGCCCGCTGGAGCCGATAAAGCAAAACGCCGGTGCCCCAAAAGGGCACCGGCGTTTTAGTTTGTGTGTGCTGGGAAGGCCTAGATCGCGTTGCGGCCCGAAATGATTTCGGGGATCGTGCGCATCAGGATCTGCAGATCGAGCCACAGCGACCAGTGCGTGATGTAGTAGCGGTCGTATTCGACGCGGCGCTGCATCTTGTCAGGCGTATCCGTGATGCCGCGCAGACCGTTGATCTGCGCCCAGCCGGTGATGCCGGGCTTCACGCTATGGCGCAGCATATAGCCGGGAATCAGGCGTCGATAGAGTTCGTTGTGTTCGGCCGCATGCGGGCGCGGGCCGACGAGACTCATCGAGCCGCCCAGCACATTGAGGAACTGCGGCAGTTCGTCGAGCGAGCTACGGCGCAGAAAGCCGCCAATCGAGGTGATGCGGTTGTCGCCAGCCACGGCCTGACGCACGATGCCTTTGTTGGCGGCTTCTTCCTCGCGCGTGAACACCCGCATCGAGCGGAATTTGTGCACGACGATCGGCTCGCCGCGCTCGCCGTAGCGCAATTGGCGGAACAGGATCGGGCCCGGCGAATCGAGGCGGATCAGGATCGCGATGGTGATCATGATCGGCGAGAGCAGCAACAGCATGACCATCGCGCCGACGATATCCACCGTGCGCTTGAGGACACGCGAGAGCCCGAGGATCGGCATGTCGTGCAGCGCGAGCAGCGGCACGCCCGCGAGGTCGGTGCTGTACGTTGCGAGATCTTCGACGAAGCGCGATTCCGGCACGAAATAAATTGCGGCCGTCGAATCGTAAAGCTGCTGCACGATGTCGTTCGTGATGTTTTCGCCGTCGAGTTGGCCGGTGGCGATAAAGACCGTTTCGAAATCGTTGGCCTGAATACGCGGGGCAGCATCGGCAAAACGGCCCAGATACGGCGGCAGCGTTTCGCCGGCGCGCGGCACCACGGGCGTGTCGTTGTAATAGCCGATCACGCGGATACCGAGAATCGGCGAGCGGCGCAGGCGCAGATTCAGCTTGCGCGCTTCGCTGCCCATGCCGAAGAACGCGGCGTCGCGCTGGTTGCCGGGCGCATTGTTGATGCTGTGCGCCGCGCCGCGCAGCACCGCGAGACCGGCGAGTTGCAGCGGCAGCGCGAGCGTGGCCCATTTCGCCAGCAACACGATGCTTTCCTTGCCGCCCAGCCGCGCGCCTGCGATCAGCAGCACCAGCGCGACACCCAGCGGCGCCCAGCGCATGGCGCCGCGCCCGAGCATCCACCAGAGATCGCGGGCGCTCGCCAGCAGATGGAAACGCGCAAACAGAAGAAAGGCGGCAACGGCTAACAGACCCGCGAGCGCTCGCAAATAGATCAGCTCGCCGCCCGAAACGTGCGGCGGCAGCAGTGCGAGAAAGGCGCCCGCATTGAGGGTCGCGCTGAGCCCGCCGGCCAGCGCCATGAAAAGGCGATGATGATGGCTAGACTGGGTGGACATGACGGCTTCGGCTGGTTCGTGCAGCTAACGACTCGACAGCGTTCATCAGGCCCGGCGACGCTTAAGCGGCCGGGGCTCGGGTGGTGCATGGGGAGTACGTCTGCACGAGACAGGCGTAAGACGTGCGCAAATGGTGCCGGGCAGTTTGGGTTCGCCGGTCTGGCCGGCGAGACACAGCTCGCGTCTGAACATTTGCGGTCGGTAGCATGCGGTGAACGGGCGAACGCTTTTCTGGCGGGTGCGCTTGTGTTCCTGCATGCGGGCAGATGGCCTTTCCCCGATGGCCGATGGCACCTGTTGTTCGAACCGGCGGCCCGAGTGGTCTAGATTCGGGTCGTTATTCCGGAGCAACGGGTTGCCATCCGATATTCGCGCTCATCTTACCAGCGACTTATGTATTTTGCTTACTTCAAATTGACGCTTCGTTAAAAAGACCTGCGTGTGTGGTCAATTCGTCACTGCACGGAGTTTCTACGTTTGCTGAACGATATCGGCGCATGGTGTTTTTTAAAATGAAATGGCGCACCGGTGCCGGCTATTCCCGTCGTTCGGGCATGCGCAAACGTTTTTATCGGCTCGATGATGTTTTATTCTGACGAATGATTTTCGTGCCTGATTGAAGGGATGTTGCAAGCGCGTGTGCGCTCGGGCCCGATCGGCCTCAAGTTACAATGCGTTGCGCCGTTATTGCGTTGCGTATGGTCTCGATCACCTTATCTGCCCGGAGCCGGAATTGAAGCGTATTGCCCTGAGCCTGAGCTGTTGCCTTTGCGTTGCCGCCCTGGCTTACGCTCCGGCGGGCGTTGGCGCCACGCTCGGCAATGACGCGGGTTGCTCGGGCAGTCTCGCGTTTCCGAATTGCATCGATGCTTCCGGCAATAATTACTCGGTGCAGCATTTCGGCAATACGGCGCCCGTGAACGAAAAACCGCCGATGACAGGCGGCGCATCCGATCGCGTGCCGACCACCATCGGCAGTTCGACTTACGTGAGCGGCGTGGCGGCGGACGGCGCAACCTGGAATGAAAGCGTGACCGATTATGGCAATGGTACGCGCACGATTTCAGGCATGGACGGCAACGGCGTGGTTTATACCCACTATTGCACCTTGAACGGCTGCAATTGAATCGCGCCCATTCACGCACCATGCCTGCGTGATTCAAATGGAAGAATGGCGAGTGAGTTTAAACGCGGCGCGCAATGAGTTGTTTCGTATTCCTGTGCGACGCTCGCAGTGATTCCGTTCAGTGATTCCGTTCAGTGATTCCGTTCTGCGACTGCGTTCAGGTTCGATCGCTTTTAAGGTAACGCGCGAATGGCGGCGGCGAGATCGTCCGTATGCACCATGAGATCGCGCACCTGGACCAGCATCGGATATTGATTCAATACCGAATGCCAGTGCGGCGATTCCAGCAGCGCCTGCCAGACGGGTTCGAGCGCGTGCGCATTGGCGTGCTGGCGCTCGGCCAGCGCGTTCGCGAAGCTGACGCTCGTTTGCGCCGATAACAACTGCATGCGGCTGGCTGCGCCCAGCAGGCGCGGCGGCATTTCGGCGGGGGCGTCGCAGCAGTACAGCACGGCGTCGCGCAAGGCCGCATCGTCGGTCGACAGCGCGTGCAGCGACGCGCCGTTGAGTTTCACGGTGCCTTGCTGCGTTTCGAACGCGTAGACGCTGTCCACGTTGGCGTGCGCGAGCAGGCGCAGGCCGCGCAACAGGCGGGGGAGATCGGTCGTGGCGGCATCGACGGATGCTTTCGCTTCCAGCAGCAGGCGCACGTTCCAGGGCGCGGCGTCTGCGCCTTCGCCGTCCAGCCTGGCGCGTTCGAGCAGCACGGCATCCCATTCGGTTTTGGCGCGCTCGTGGCTGCCGGGAATGGCCGAGGGCACGCGCATCGACGTCACGACGCGAAACTGCTGGCCGCTCGCATCGGCATCGTTGAGCCGCGTGGCGAGCGCGTCGAGCGCCTGCATCGCCAGCATTTCGACGGCCGCGCCGCGCTGCTGCGAACGCGTGCCTTGCGCAATGGCCTGGGCGCTGCCGGGACGCGGGCCGTTGCGATCGAGCAGCGAACGGTACTGGCGCACGTGTTCGTTCGCCGCGAGCGCATCGAGGCGCAGCAGATGCGCAAGCGCCGGGTTCTCCGCAAGCTTGACGATGTCGCGCTGCAAGGTGGCCGATGCCGCGATGGCGGGCGCGTCGCGCAACGTGTCCAGGGTTTGCGCCAGTGCGGGCCATGCCGCCTGCGCGGCGGCGGCCTGCAGTTGCGCGAGCGCGTCGCGTTGCGCGCCGGGCGTCAGGCGCTGCAGCTTCGCGGGATGGGCGATGGCGTTGACGCCGGCGTGGATCGCGCGCCGGTCGTGGTCGGCTTCCGTGGCCAGCGCCGCGTATTCGCGCACCAGCGCCTCGCGATGGCGCAGAACCGTGGCCTGCAGCGTGGCATCGCCGCCTTCCTCGCGCATCGCGTGGCGAATCATCTGCGCGAGCGCGTCGATGAAGGTGTGCCGGATCGCCGTGTCCGGCGTATGCCCCGCGGCGAGCGCTTCGCGCGCCGCTTCGATCGAGACGGCGAGCCGGGTCGCCGGGCTGTGGCCGTCGGTCAGCGCCGAGGCGGTGGCCAGCGGCGGCAGGCGATAACGCCGGTCGACGCGGCGCAGCGTTTCGTCGAGCAACGGCGGCAAAGGTGGCAGCGGCGGCAGCAATGAGGGCAGCGGCATTCTGGAGCGCACGTTAATTCCGGCAAGGACCGTGAAGCCGGAAACTGAACGATGATATAAGAATCGTAAGTTTCAGGGCCCCAAGGGGCACGAGCCTTCAAGGTTACAGCAGATACGCCAAACCTTTCGAAACAACGTGCAGCCGGGGCCTTTCTTCAACCTGTCGAAAGTCGCGAGCGAAAGTCTGGATGCTGAATACCGCCGATCTGCTTGATCTGCTCAATACCTGCGGCGACCCCGTCGAGGTGCGCGCGCACGACGCCGTAGTCAGCGTCGAGGCATTTCTCGCGCTGGATCTCGGGCTCGAAGGCGTGATCTGCAAGAACCTGCTGATACGCGATAAGCGCGGGCTCTACTTACTGGTTGTACGCGCAACCAAAAGTCTCGACCTGAAGGCGCTGGCGGGCGCGCTGGGCACGTCGCGGCTGTCGTTTGCCGATGCGGCGCATCTGGAGCATCAGCTCGGCACCTGGTCGGGCGCGCTCAGCCCGCTCGCGCTGGCCAATGACCCGGACAACCAGATCGAACTCGTGATCGACGCGGCATTGCGCGCCGAGCGCCGCGTGCTGTTTCATCCGCTCGACAATGCCGTGACGGTCTCGCTGACGATGCAAACGCTGGAGCACTTCTGCGAACGCATCGGACATGCGGCTCGCTGGGTCGAGGTGCCCGAGCGTCAGCGCTGATCTTCGATAAAGCCGTGACGGGTTGCGGCGAAGCCCGCGATGCCGATCAGCACGCCGGTGGCGGCCATGAGCCAGCACGGCACGAGCCAGCCGCCGCTGAACGCAAACAGCTTGCCGGTCACCCACGGTCCCGCCGATGCGATCAGATAACCGCTTGCCTGCATGACGCCGCTCAGCGCGGTGGTGCCGCTTTCGGTGCGGCTGCGCAGATTGATGAGCGTGAGGCCGATGGTGATCGCCATCGCGCCCAGGCCCGCTGGAATCACCCAGAGCAGCGCCAGTTGCGGAAAGTAGGCAAGACCCAGCGTGCCGATGACCGTGCAGGCCGCCGCGACGATCACCACGCGCTCGGGCCGTCGGGTCGTGGCGAGCAGATTCGGCACGACGAGGTTGTGCGCGAGCCCCACGAGACTGTAGAGCGCGAGCATCGCGCCCGCGTGGGCGGGGGCGACGTGCGCGGTCTGCACCAGCATCGTCGGCAGCCACGCGAGCAGGGCGTACATCACCCACGCGCCGCCCGCGAATACGACGACGAGCGCCCAGGTCTGCGGCCAGCGTAACGCGCGCCGCGTGAGGCCGGGGTCGCGCGCGCCTTGCACGGCTGTTGGCGGCCGATGCAGCACGAGCCAGGGCAGCGCGGCGATCACGGCCAGCAGCGACCATGCGCCGACCGAAAAACGCCAGCCGAACAGATGCGCGACGGGCACCGCCAGCAGCGAGGGCGCCGCCGCCCCGACCGCCGACATGATGCAGTAAGCCGCCGTCATCGCGCCTACGCGGCCCGGCAGGTAGCGCTTGATCGTCGCGGGCAGCAGCACGTTGGCCATGCCCATGCCGCCGAGCGCCATCAGCGAAAACAGGCCCAGGCTCCAGACCGAACCGGAGAGCCACGCGCGGCCCAGATCGCCCGCGCAGACCAGCAGCATGGCGAGCGCGATGCCGCGCTCCAGGCCGAGCCGCCGGTTGATCGCCGGCGCGCAGCATCCGAATACCGAAAACGCCAGCGCCGGCAGCGAGCCGAGCACGCCCTGGGCTTGCGGCGA
The DNA here is from genome assembly GCF_017104965.1 of Paraburkholderia sp. Ac-20340. Classification (GTDB taxonomy): domain Bacteria; phylum Pseudomonadota; class Gammaproteobacteria; order Burkholderiales; family Burkholderiaceae; genus Paraburkholderia. Next base: position 23,594 of record NZ_JAAGPR010000042.1, on the reverse strand, counting down.
AACCAGATAACTCTTGCCGATGAGGTCGTAGATTGGCGACAGCGCGGCCACGGCGGCGCGCAGGTTGGCGGCAACCAGCAGGATGCCGGCGACGGCGATCAGGCTGCGGGCCGTGTAGGGCGTGGCGGCGGGCTGGGGCGCCGCGTTTGCCGCGGGCGGGAGAGTGCGGGTATCCATCGTCGGTATTGCCTGGCCGGGCGGGGGCGTCCCGGTTTTCGTGCTGAAGCCCGCAGTGTAGGTAATTAACCAAGTAGTTACCGATAGGGGTTTACGTGAGGCATTTTTATTGCCGCGAAGTCACGCAATAGAGCATTGCAAAAGCGTTAATAAACAGAGTGTTTGGCGATTCGTGAGGTATCGCGGATTCGCGGTTTTGATGGCCTGGATTAACTATTTGGTGATAAATGAACTGCGTGCGGGCGGGCCTCGAAAGGACGCGCACTCGCCCCTGTTAAGCTGCTGCTTTCCTTCAACGAGCGGATCGCCCACGTGCGCCCATTCAACGCCGTCGTCATGCTGATGGGTGTACTGCTGGCATCGGCCGGCTACGGGGCGACGTTTCTCTTTTCGATGCATGTGCGTCTGGCCGGCGGCACGGATTTCCAGACCGGTGTGGCGCTGGCGGGCGCGGCGCTCGGCACCTTGACCGGCGTGCCGCTCACGGGCTGGGCCGTGCGCCACTGCGGCGCGGCGCGCATGGCGGCGCTGGCGTCGTTAGCGGTGGGCGCGGGCGTGGCGAGTTTCGCCTTGACGGAGCGGCCCGGCGCGATCGATGCGCTGCCGGGTTTTCTCGTCGGACTGGGTTGGGGCGCCTTCTGTCTGGCCGCGCCGATGGCGCTCGCCGAGCGCACCAGCGACGCCGATCGCGGCCTCTGGTTCCTGCGTTTCGCGACCGTGCAGATGACGGGTATCGGCGGCTGTCCGGCGCTGGCCGCGTTGGCGATCCGCTGGTGGCGCGTGCCGCTCGACGCGTTGCTCTTCGGCATCGGCGCGCTGTGCGTGATTGCCGCGATGTTGCTCGAAGCGTTCGGGCAGCTTGCGCGCGTACAGCCGCAGCGCGATAGCTGGCTGCGCAGCATCGGCGCGGTGGCGCGCACGTCTGCGGTCTATCCGGTCGTCATCATTGCGCTGGGCGGCTGCGTGTTTTCCGGGCTGATGACATTCCAGATGTCGCTGGTGCACGGCACGCAGGCGCAGGCGGGCACGTTTTTCAGCGTCTATACGATCACCGTCGTGGCGACGCGCTGGCTGCTTTCGCGTCTCGTGGCGAGGCTGCGGCCGCAAACCGCCACCAAAGTCCTGCTGGCGATGATGGTGCTGGGCAGCGGCGCCATGTTTGCCGTGCCTTATCACGCGTGGTTTCAGGCGATATCGGCGGTATTGCTGGGCACCGGTTACGGGCTGGCTTATCCGATCGTGCAGTTGCAGGCCGTAAACGATTCGATCGCCGCGCATCGGCGTGCTGCGCTCACCTGGTTTGTTGCCGCTTATTTTGTGGGCGCATTTGGTTTTCCGGCGGTGGGCGGCTGGGTGCTGGTGCACGGCGGCAAGAGCGCGTTGCTCGTGCTGATCGCCGCGTGCGGGTTACTGGCGCTCGCGCTGGCGGTGTGGCGCGACCGGCGCAGGCTGATGGTGGCGTGAGGCGGCGCGCGGTCTGCACGCCGCCTGTTTTCGCGTCTTATGCCATCGTGCTTTGCTGGGCTTCGCACGCATCGTCTGCTTGAGCGAGGTCCATATTCGCGATCAGTTTCGCGATGAGCGCGTTGGCCTCTTCCGGCGTGCGTGCTGCGCCAAATACATAGTAGTCCGGACGAACAATCACGATCTTCGCATCGTGCTGCGCGAAGAACCGCTGATATTTTCCGCTGAGATCGTAGAGCACGCGATCGGCCACGATCTTCGATTCGTCACACGTCACGCCGACCGTGTGTGCGCCCAGCACGTCAAGCGCCGCGCGCGAGGCATCGTCCAGCCAGTGTTGCGGATCGACGTCCAGCCCGATGACCTGAAAACCGGTTGGCACCGCGTCGTCGAAACGCATCGTGCGGCCCCGGTTGCGCACCTGACCGTGGACGCCCAATTGCCCGGCGATACCGCCCTCGGCGCTATTCTGCGTGTGCACGATGAGGCCGTCGGTGAGGCCGGGGAAGGGCGGCAGCGGCGGCACGTTGCCGCCCAGATACGCGGCGTCGCGCTGGGCCGCCTTGACGGGGTCCGAGGTGCAGACCACTTGACCCATGGCGATCGACGCGTCGATCACTGCGCGCACCTGCGGGCGGCGCTCGGGCGTGTAGCCATCGAGCAGCGACGGCGGCGCGATATCGCGTAGCACCAGATCGAATCGCCAGGCAAGATTCCATGCGTCGCGCAGACCCGAACACATGCCCTGGCCCATGAACGGCGGCATCTGGTGCGCGGCGTCGCCGGCGATCAGCACGCGGCCACGGCGCCAGTTATCGGCGATCAGCGAGCGGAACGTATAGAGCGCGTAGCGCACGAGCGTGGCCTGTTCGGGGCCCACCCACGGTGCAAGCAACTCCCAGACTTTCTCCGGTTGCTGCATCGCTTCGCGGCTTTCGTGCGGCAGCCGCATGAATTCCCAGCGCCGATAACCGGGACCGCCTGGCACCATGGTCGTCGGGCGTTGCGGATTGCACCACTGGCCGATGTCGGGTACGTCCAGTTTCACGCCGTCATGCGGTTTCAGATCGATGACCAGCCAGTCCTCCTGGAAGCCCAGATCCTCGAAGTCGATACCCACGGTCTTGCGCACGAAACTGTTGGCGCCATCCGCACCGATCACATATTTCGCCTTGACCGTTTGCGTTTCGCCGCTGCGCGTGACCTTGCCGTCCTGCATCGTGACGCGTTCGAGCGTCAGTTCGCAATGATCGGCGTGCTGGTGCAGTTCGATGGCTTCCCAGCCTTGATGAACCGAAACCGTCGGCTGCGCTTTCGCGCGGCAGTCCAACAGCGCTTCGAGCGAAGGCTGATTGAACAGATAACCCACCGGCCCATCGCTGATCGATTCCGACGACCAATCGATTTCCACCAGCGTTTTCCAGTCGGCGTTGAACCACTGATAGGTTGCCGAAGGCTGTGAAATTGATTCGACATCCTGACCAATACCCATAGCATGAAACATGCGACGGATTTCGTGATCGTGAAAGACTGCGCGTGGCAGCGGATAGAGCGAAGGCCAGCGGTCGTACACCGCCACCTTGTAGCCGCGCTGCCCGAGCAGAATGGAAAGGGTTTGCCCAACGGGACCGTAACCGACGACGACCACATCGAGAATGTTCCGGGAAGCCATAGTGTTCACCTTCAAACGAGCGAGTGATGCCCTGGCCGCCGGCGAGGCCGGCAGCCATGAGTCTGTGTCTGATGAAAATACCGCGTTGCTACGGGGCGCTTTTGCGTCGCTGGTCAGCGATCAAGCGGTCAATTCCGTATTGCGGATGAAGTTGTCGGGGACCGCGGGGCCCCAGAGGTAAAGCGAATCTTCCGGATCGTAATCGCCGGCCGGCCATTGCGCGCCTGCGGAAACGAAGTCGATATCCGCGGAGTATTCGCAGAACGAGCCCCACGGGTCTTCAACGTAGTGGAAGTAGTTGGAGCCAAGCACGTGACGGCCCGTGCCCCAGCCCTTCGTATAGCCCGCTGCGGCCATCTGCGCAGCGCCTTCGCCGACGCTGTTGACGTCATCGACATCCCAGGCCGCGTGATGCCAGCCGCGCGCGCTGCTTTTCGCGAACGCCACGAGATGATGGTCGCTGCCGTGCGGCGCATGCGTGAAGGCGATCAGGTCCTGCGATTTGTCCGAGAGCCGCAGCCCGAGCGTGGCGTGATAGAAGTCCAGCGCGCGCAGCACATCGGGCGTGAAAAGCAGCACATGCGAAAGCCTGCGCGGATGCACGGTCTGCGCCTGCGAACGCGTGTGCGAGCCGCGCGTATCGGCGGGACTGCCGTCGAGATGGCACGGTGTCTTTGCCGACGGACTGGTCTTGGGCCCGACCTTCACCTGGACCAGATTGCCGTCCGGATCGCGGAACCAGAAACCGTCGCTGCTGCGATCGTGCAGCACCGTGCGGCCGGTGGCGGCGACCTGGGCGTAGAGCGCGTCGAGATCCGCCGCGTAGGCGTTGAAGGACAGATACGCGAGCGACTTGTGATCGGCAGCAAGAATGCGCGCCCAGCGGTGCCCGTCGGCCGCATAGAGCGCGAGTTCCGGCGCGCCGCCGCCATCGCGCTCGACGCGCAGACCGAAGCTGCGGAAGAAGCGTTCGGCTTCGTCGATAGAGGGCACGTTGAGCGCGAAATGATCGATCGAATGGATGCTCGCGCGGCCGCGACCGGCCTCGTTTTCAGGCATGTTTGTCTCCTTCATGTCGCCCGCGCGGCTGGCGGGCGGTCTGCGGTTTCGATGCTCAGCGTGCCGCGCGATCGCTCGCACGCGTGTTCACACTTTCGTCCGCAATCACGTTGCGCAACGTGCCGATTTTTTCGACCGTGACTTCGCAGACGTCGCCGGCCTTCATCAGCAGTTTCGGCTCGCGCGCCCAGCCGATACCCGCCGGCGTGCCAGAGACGATCACATCGCCCGCTTCGAGCGTGATGGCCTCGCTGATGATGCTGATGAGGCTTGCCACGTCGAACACCATTTCATCCGTGCTGGCCGATTGCACGACCTGACCGTTGAGGCGCGTTTCGAGGCGCAGGCCCTTCGCGCCGGGCGGCAATTCATCGGCGGTGACGAGATCGGGGCCGAAGGCGCCGGTGCCGTCGAAGTTCTTGCCAACGGTCCATTGCGGCGTCTTGAACTGATACTCGCGCACCGATCCGTCGTTGAAGAGCGAATAGCCGGCCACGTGCGAGAGCGCGTCGTCTTTGTCGATATGACGTCCGCTCTTGCCGATCACCACGGCGATTTCGCCTTCGTAGTCGAGGCCCGCGCAGTCCGTCACGCGCGGGCGGATCATCGGCTGATCGTGGGCAATCAGACTGGTCGCGACGCGGAAGAACAAGGTGGGGTAGTCGGGCTGCGCGTAATGGCTTTCGGACGTGTGATCCGAAAAATTCAGGCCGACGCAGAGGATCTTGGGCGGACGCGAAAGTGGCGGAAGCAGGGTGACGTCGGCGAGCGCGACACGCTCGTCGGTGGCCTGTTCGCGTGCGTAATCGACGAGATTCACGCCGCGCGCGAGCAGCGCTTCAAGCGTCTCCTCGCCGATGATCCTGATCTGCTCGCCCTCGCGCACTCCAAGTGCCGCCTTGCCATTCCGCTCAAAACTTACCAGTCGCATTTCCTGCCTCCGAACATTGCTGGGGGTCGATTCCCGTTGATTTGACGTTTTCGTCAATTCGTATACTAGGCGTTTTGACAAAATCGTCAACTAGATTAGATTCAGGACAAACCCTAGAATGCTGGGGAGCCAATCGGGCGCAAGTCGCCGCCAATCGAACGGGAATCGCACGTCAATCGCACGCACATGGACGCTTCAGAAGAGAACTATCAAACCCGCGTGGGCGCCGCGCGCCGCGAGAAAACGCGTAATCGCCTGATTGAAACGGCGCTGGGCGTGTTCGCGGAGAAAGGCCCGGACCTGCCTCTCATCGACGATTTCATTGCGGCGGCGGGCGTGGCGCGGGGCACGTTCTACAACTACTTCCGCACGACCGGCGAGCTGCTCGTGGCCGTTGCGGGCGAGAGCAGCGATCAGGTGCTGGGCGTGATCGATCCGCTCGTGCTGGCCGAGGCGGACCCGGTGCGGCGGCTGGTCGTGGGTTCGCGGCTCTACATGACGATGGCGGCGCGCTATCCGCTGTGGGGCGCGTTTATCACGCGCGTGGGGACGCGGCGCGGCTCGCGCGGCCGTCTGCTCGACGAATACCTGACGCGCGATCTGCAACTGGCGATCGATTCGGGACGCTTGCGCGTGAGCCACGTGAGCGTGGCGCGCGATATCGCGCTGGGCGCGATCATGTATGGGATCGAGACGCTGCTATCGGGCGACGCGCCCGTGGACTACACCGAGCAGGTGATGTTCACGTTATTGCTGGGTTTTGGCGCGAAAGAGGATGAGGCGCATGCGCTGGCATTCGCGCCCATTGCCGATTGCGGCGAACCGCAGGGCGCGATCTTCGAGAAAGACCCGATGCATGCGCAGGATGCATCGGATCGAACGAATCAAGCAGATCAAGCGGATCAATCCGAACAATCAGCGGATTAAATCCACGGATGCTCGAGACCTTCCGTGCGCAAGGCGCGCTGAACGGCCGGGCGTTCCAGCACCTGCTGCAGATACGACGCCAGACGCGGACGCAGTCGCGCAGGTTGCGAGAACTGCCGCGTCCAGCGGCACAGCATCAATGCATAGGGATCGAGCACGCTGTAGTGCGCGCCCAGAAACCACGGGCCGCCGCTCGTTTGCAGCTGGTTTTCCAGTTGATCCAGTAAAAGCGCGATCTTCGCTTCGGCGTGCGCCTGGACCTGTTTTGCGCCCTCGGCATTGCCCGCATCCACCCAACGTTCCGGGTAGAAGTAGGCAATCAACGTTGCCTGAAACGTATTGGTCAACCACATCAGCCACATATAAAACTGCGAGCGTTCGGGCGTGCCGAATGCGGGCGCGAGTTGTGTCTGCGGAAATTTATCGGCGAGATGCAGGCAGATTGCGGCGGTTTCATAAAGGACGAGATCGCCATCGATCAAAACGGGAATCAGGCCATTCGGATTGAGTTTGAGGTACTCCGGCGACTTGTGCTTATCCTGCGTGCGGTCCACCAGCGCGAGTTCGAATGGCTGGCCGATTTCCTCAAGCACGAAATGAGGCGCCATGCTCGCATTGCTGGGGTAGTAGAACAGCTTCATGGGCATTTCCCTTCTGATCGTTGTGGTCGAACGAAGTGATTGTGCCGCAGCTTGCCCGCGTAGCGTCTCATTTTTGTCGGGGATCGGTAATCGACGTCGATCAGAATCGCGTGCGCAATCCCACTGTGGCGACCACCTGCGTAGCCGTGGACGAAGCGCCGCCCGCCGTATCGATGAACGCAACATAATGCGCGCCCGTCACGTGTTGATAAATGCCTTCGAGATACACATCGGTGCGCCGCGAAAACGAATACACGAGTTGCGTGTCGATCTGTTGCCACTTTGGATTGACCGAATACGAGCGGGTATCCGAAACATGGCCATCGGTATAAACGAATGCGAGCCCGAGTTTTAAACGACTCGCAAGCGGATACTGTCCATTGAGTTCGTAGTTATCGAAACTCACGTGGCCGCCGGTCGAACCGAAAGCCGTGCTGCCTTCGAACTGGCTATGCGAATAGACAAAAGCCAGCGACGCGCCATTCACGTCATAGCGAACCGCGCCTGCCGCCACGCGCTGCACGTCGGCGGCGAGTGTGAATCCGCCCACGCCGTTTGCCGCCGATTCGGTGATATCGACCGCGCCGCTGCCCGTCGCGCCGCCCGCGTGATCGATCTGCAGATAACCCGCGCCCAGGCTCAAAGGCCCGTTCGCGTAGCTCGCGCCCGCGCTCCACGCGCGATTCGCGTTAAAGCCCGTACTGTTCGAGAACGCGTAAAGACCGCCAAATTGCAGGCCCCCGACGTTTGGGCTTGCGTATTTCACGGCATTGCTGAAGCGCAGGGAATCGGCGAGATTGTCGTTGTCGAAGGGGTGCGCAAAACTCGTCTTGCCAAACGACCCGGCTTCGGCGGAAAGCGGCGCGACGTAATCGACCACCGAATCGTACTGACGGCCTACGGCAGCGAAGCCATAGCGTTCGCTCGTCAGGCCAACCCACGCTTCACGGCCGAACAGCCGGTTGTCCTGGCCGAGCTTGCCGTTTTGCGCGTTGAAGCCGTTTTCGAGCACGAAGACGGCCTTGACGCCATTGCCCAGCGATTCGCGGCCGCGAATGCCGAAGCGGCTGCCGTTGATGGTGCCGCTGGTGGCCTGAAATAGCGCGCCGTGCGCGCCGCTCTTGCTCACGTTGTTGGTGTACATGAGACCGGCGTCGATCAAGCCGTACAGCGTGACCGAGTTTTGCGCGAAGGCGGAAGACGAAAGCAATGCGGCGGCGAGTGCGCCAATCAGATTGGTTGTTTTCAAGTGAAACCCCTGTATGCGTCAATCGAACCTTGCGAACTGCGAGGTTCGACCGATGCTAGGGAGGGGTTTGCACTTCGCTAACGAATGGGTTGCGAAAAGCTCAGCGCACGCGCGCTGCTATGCAATTCACGCTGGCGGGATTAGGTTTTTCGCGGCTTCGCTGCTGGAATAAGGAAGCGGATAAAACCTTATGCATCAGCTATTTCGATGCAATACCTCAGCGCGGCAAGCACGCGTGAATGACGCTGTCGCCACGTATCGAAAGCCCATTATTTGGCTTTGCGGAAGACTGAATTCCGCTTCGTACGTGGCGAAATACGCACGTTAGCGCAGGCGCGCGGCCCACGCGGCAACTTCATCGCCGCTGCTGATTTTCGGATCGACAATACCGTCGATCATGAAGGTCGGCGAAACGTGGATGCCGTTCTGGCGCGCGTATTTCGCGTGCCATTTCACTTCGGTGTCGAGACCCGGAATCGCGAATGCCTCGCGCAATGCAAGGCCGCTATAGCGCTCGATACGCGCGATGATGTCGTTGGGCGTGGCGTCCATGTTCGGGCCGCTGCAATGGCGCTCGAATTCGAATTCCTCGCGATGCGCGGCCACGGCGGCCATGACCGCTTTCGCGTTTTCCTTGCCGCCCGGCAGCGTCGAAGCCGCAAGAATGCAGCGCACGATCACGCCCGAAAACATGTGCCACGACTGCGATTGCAGGCGGATTTTCACGGTGATGCGATCGGCGCCAGCCGTTTCCAGCAGGGCGTCGAGCTTGCCGAACGCGCGCACCGAGTACGGGCAGGTCGGTTCGAGAAAGACTTCGAAAACGCGCGGGCCGTGGCCCCAGGTGAGCGGGTCGGCGCGCCAGGCGGGCGTGGTGGATTCGGCTTGCGTCATGGTGATGTCCTGATGTTGCGGATGATGGAATGCAGTCGGATCAGGCGAAGGTATGCACGCGCCCGATCCGGCAATTCGACTTATTGCGGCAGCGGGAAGATCTGATCGTCACGCACCACGTATTGCTTCTGGAAGCCGGGGCGCAGCATGAATGCGCCGTACCAGTCGATCTTCGCCGGTTCCTTTGCGGGGCTCGGCGCAGGACCGTAGCTGGACGCGCTGGCGGGATCGCCCTTGCCGAGATAATGCGCAATCTGCGGGAACGGATAGATCGGCCGGCTCGCCAGCGCAGGCTGATTCGCAATTGCGACAGGCGGCAGCGCGGCGTGTGCGCCCATGCCGCCGCCCCGGCCGTCGCTGCCGCCCTGCGGACCTTGTGGACCTTGCGGGCCCTGTCCATCCATCGGCGGCGCGCCGTGCGGCATGCCCGCGCCGCTGGCCGGAGGCGGACCGCCGAAGCCGCCCGCGCTGGCCGCGATGCGTTCCGCACGCAGGCTGGCCGGTGCGGTGCCGTGTTCGACCCAGTTCATCAGCGGGCTCAAGGTATCGACTTGCGCGAAGCCGTCGCCGCCACCGCAATGCCCCACGCCCGGAATCATGAAGAGGCGCAGGAAGCGATCCGTTGCGCCCGCACCCATTTCGGCCTGCACGGCGCGATAGTAGGCGATGGAGATCATCGGCGCGATCGAGAAATCGGCCCAGCCGTGCCACATGATGAGCTTGCCGCCATGCGCGGAAAACGCGTGCAGATCGGGGTTGGTCGCATCATTGAGCGGATGCAGTTCCTGCATGCGCATGAACTGTTCCGTGGTGAACGGGAAGGTGGTGGCGCTCGATTCGGCCTGCGAGGGCACCAGGTTGACCACCGGCACCATGCCGCTGAACAGCGCAGCGGACATCACGTGCGCGCCGCTATTGGCGTCGCGCGGCACGAACGATCCCCACATCATCTCCGAACCGGGTTCGAGGCCACCAGGCAGGAAGCGACGGCCGGCGGCATCGGTCGGGCCGGTGTAGATCTTCTGCGCGACCGACCATTCGGCGGGCGTCAGGCATTGCTGCGTGTTGCTTGCGCCGGGCTTGCATGCCACCCAGCTTTGTTGCACGTGACACGTGCGCGGATCGCTGAGCAGGCCATCTTTCACGCCGTCGAGCGTGTCGCAATGCGCAATCACGGCGTCGTGCAGCACGCGCAGTTTCGGCGCGAGCAGGATGGGCTTGCCGTCGCTGCCGCGATTGGCTGCGACCGTCCACGCGTGGAAGAACGAGTTCTGGATCTGGAACAGCATCGCGGGCGCGCCGGCCGAAATGCCGTCGAAGTCGTCGGGATAGCGCTGCGCTTCCATCAAGGCTTCGCGGCCGCCATCCGAGCAGCCGGAGAAGTAGGCGTAACGCGGCGCGACGCCGTAGAACGCGCGCATCAGCGCCTTCGAGGCCAGTGCCGTGAGGTGATTCGCGCGATAAGCGAAATCGATACGCTTTTGCGGATCGGCCGCGAATGCGCCTTCGTCGGGCGCGCCCATGCGGCCGGTGTGGCCCATGTCGGTCGCGGCCACGGCGAATTCGCCGTCGAGCGCCGGGCGGCAATCGCCTGCATTGCCGATACTGGCATTGATCATGCCGCACAGGCCGCCGCAACCGGCCTGCAGATAGCGTTGCGTCCACTTGCTGGCGGGCAGGTCGAGCTTGAAGCCGATCGCGGGTTCGATCGTGCCGCTCACTTCGCAGAACTCGCCCTGAGCGGTGTTCAGGCGTCGGGTTTCGATCGAGACGGGCGCGCCGACGGCGGCGTCGAGCTTCGTTTGCGCAAGCGCTTCACAGCTTTGCACGGGCGCCACGACAGGCAGGGTGACGCCGGGATCGGCAAAAGCCGGCGCCGCGCGTAAGAGTGCAAGCGTCGCTAGCGCGCAAAGCGCGAGAGCCAGCGCAATCGTGCGCCGGGTAAGGGAATATAAGGAAAATGCGTTCATCGCGAGAACCGGGTTTCGTGAACCCGTGTTCTTAGCATCTTTTACGCTTCGATGGTCGTAACGAGATCCATCGATTAATGAAATCGATGGGTCGATAAACAAAAGGCATGGGTATCGACCGGCTGCTTACGCAGCAGGCTCACGCTTGACGAAGGCCAGCGCGAAGGTTTGCACGGCCGCGTCCACCCAGCGGTCGATCTGCGCATCGGAAGGCCGCGAGTCGGGGTGCGTGATGCATTCCAGTTGTGCCTCGCCGCGCACGATGCTGATGAAGAGATTCGCCGCCGTGGTGTAGCCCACGGCCTGCACATCGATCTGGCCGCGTGCGGCCGCGCGCTCCAGAAATTGCCCGACGATGCTCGCGACCACCTCGGGCCCGGCCGCATAAAACGTGCGCCCCAGTTCAGGAAAGCGCCCCGATTCCGCGACGATCACGCGAAAAAGAGCAAGCCCCGTCGGCGAAACAATCAGGCTGAGATAGGCGCGCGCGAGTTTGGTGAGCGAGCGCGTGATGTCGTCGGACTCGAACTCCATATGACGCAGCGAATTGGCGAACTGGCCGCATTCGCGCTGGATCACGGCTGCGAACAGCGCTTCTTTCGTCGGCCAGGCCGCGTAGACGGTGGACTTCGAGACCTGCGCCTCGCGCTGGATCATGTCGGTCGTGGCCGCGCTGAAGCCGTGCGCCAGAAACACATCGCGTGCGGCGTTGAGCACGGTGTCGGCCTTGCTGGCCGCAGGGGCGGAATCGGTATTGCGAGGGCGGCGCGCCGGTGCGCCGGATGCCTTGAGCGTCGCCATATTTTTAGAGTGAATTGCGAAAACGGTGTCGCGGGATCGTAACACAGCAGCGCGGCCGCACTCGCGGACAAACGCACCGCTACCCGCGACTGTACCGATCGGTTCGATTTTCGTTGACTCGGCCGGGATGTCCTTTTATCATGCGATACCGATCGGTACTGAACAACCGTTTCGATCATCCCCTTTTTAGATGATTGGCTGCCGCGCAAACGTGCCGACCGGTCTCGTATTGGGCGGATAGCGCAGGTTCACGCGGCCGCGCACATCAATTTAATCAGGATTGCAAATGAATCAGGACTTGGGAACGCAAACGTTCCGGGGTGCGCAATGAGCCCGCAAGGCGCGGCTCACGCGCCGCCGCCGCCATTGACCGGCGGCCGTCTCGCGCTGGGCACGCTCGCCGTGGCGCTCGCGACCTTCATGAACGTGCTCGATTCGTCGATTGCGAACGTTGCCATTCCCACCTTGTCGGGCAGCCTGGGCGTGTCGGTGGACGAGGGCACGTGGGTCATCACGGTCTTCGCGGCGGCGAATGCGGTGTCGATTCCGCTGACTGGCTGGCTCACGCAGCGGCTCGGCCAGATTCGCCTGTTCGTGGGCGCGATCGTGCTGTTCACCATCGCTTCGTGGCTGTGCGGAATGGCGCCCAATCTGCCGATCCTGCTGGCCGCGCGCGTGTTTCAGGGCCTGACGGCGGGACCGCTGATTCCGATGTCGCAGGCCATCCTGCTCAGTTCCTGGCCGAAGCAGAAGTCGTCGACGGCGCTGGCGCTCTGGGCGATGACCGCAACCGTGGGGCCAATCGCAGGACCATCGCTGGGCGGATGGATCACGGATAGCTATAGCTGGACGTGGATCTTCTACATCAATATTCCCGTGGGTATTTTCGCGGCCGTGGCGACGTGGATGATCTACCGCACGCGCGAAACGCCCACCCGCAAGCCGCCAATCGATCTGGTCGGGCTGGGGCTGCTGGTTGCGTGGGTCGGCACCTTGCAGGTGATGCTCGATAAAGGCAAGGACCTCGACTGGTTCCATTCGCCCGTTATTGTTGGACTGACGATTGCCGCTCTGGTCAGTTTTGCGGCCTTCGTAATCTGGGAATTGACCGAGGAACATCCGATCATCGACTTGCGCCTGTTCGGCCAGCGCAATTTCCTGGGCGGCACGATTGCGATTTCGATTGCGTATGGCGTGTTCTTCGGCAACCTCGTGTTGTTGCCGCAATGGATGCAGGAATATCTGGGTTATCGCGCGGTGGATGCGGGTCTCGTGATCGCGCCCATCGGCATCTTTACGGTGCTGCTTTCGCCGGTGATTGCCAAGGTATTGCCGCGCTCGGATGCGCGCCTGATCGCAACTCTAGCGTTCATCGGTTTCGCTGCGGTGTTCTGGATGCGCTCGAATTACATCGTCGATATCGATACGTATCACCTCGTCGTGCCCACGTTGCTGCAAGGCATTCCGATGGCGATGTTCTTCGTGCCGCTCACCGCGATCATTCTTGCCGGACAGCCGCCGCAAAAGATCCCGGCGGCAGCGGGGTTGTCGAATTTCGTCCGTGTGTTTTGCGGCGCGGTGGGCACCTCGCTGGGCGCGAACGAATGGTACGACCGCACGGTGGTGCATCACGCGCGCCTCACGGAACAGGCAGTGCCGGAAAATCCGGCCTTCACGCAGTTCATCGATTTTCTCGGCAAAACGGCGCACTTCGATACCGCGACGGCGCACACGGTTTTCGGACAACTCGTCGATACCCAGGCGGCGATGCTGGGTTTGAACGACGTGTTCTGGATTTCAGCGGTGATCTTTATCGCGATCATTCCGCTTATCTGGATCACGCGTGCGGGCAAGTCAGAAGGCGGCGCCGATTCGGCAGCGCATTGAGCCTGTTTCAGGACATCGCTCCAATACGATCATCAGGACAAGCATGAATAGCGTTTCAATCCTCCGCCCGCGTACTCCAATGCGTACCCTGGCGATTGTAGTTGCTTGCACAACGGTATCGCTGATGGCCGGTTGTGCGAACTACGCCGGCATCAAGAGCGACAAGACGCTCGCGCAGCCGCAGCAGTTCGAATCTTCGCAGAGCATTCCGGCGCAGGGCGGACAGTGGCCCTCGCTCGACTGGGCGCAGCAGTTCGGCGACCCGCAACTGCCGAAGCTGATCGACGAAGCGCTCGACGGCAACCCGAGCATTGCGCAGGCGCAGGCGCGTATCGCCAAGGCCTCTTCCTATATCGATACGTCGAAGGCTGCGCTCGCGCCCAAGGTCAACGCGAGCTATTCGTGGACGCGCGAGCTGTATTCGTCCAATGCCTTGTATCCGAGCCCGTACGGCGGTAGCTGGTATAGCGAAAACAATGCGCTCGCCAGCGCGTCGTGGGATCTGGATCTGTGGGGCAAGAACCGTCAGCGTCTGGCGCAGGCTGTTTCGTCGCAGCGCGCGGCGCAGGCCGATATGGAACAGGCGCGTATTACGCTCGCGGCGTCGGTCGCGCGCACGTATAACCAGCTTGCGCAGCTTTATTCGTTGCGCGATATCGCCGCGCGCGAAATCGATAATCGCAAGACCATCGGCACGATTACGAATGGCCGCGTGGCGGCGGGACTGGATACCAACGTCGAGCGTCAGACCGCCAACGGCAATATCGCCACGAGCCAGGGCAATCTCTCGCAACTCGACGGCCAGATCGAAAGCGTGCGCTATCAATTGGGCGCGCTGCTCGGCAAGGGCCCGGATCGCGGCTTGCAGATTGCAAAACCGGTGCTGAACCCGCGCGCGCAAGTTGCGTTGCCCGATAACCTGCCTGCGGATCTGGTGGCGCGCCGTCCCGATATCGTCGCCGCGCGCTGGCAGGTCGAAGCCGCGATGCACGACGTCAAGGAAGCCAAGGCCGAGTTCTATCCCGACGTGAATCTCGCCGCAGGCTTTGGTTTCGACGCCTTCGGCTGGGGCAAATTCCTCAATTTCACGAGCCGCCAGATGAGCATCGGCCCGGCCGTGCATCTGCCGATTTTCGATGCAGGTGCATTGCGCGCGCAATTGAAAGGCCGTTACGCCGACTTCGATCTGGACGTGGCGAACTACAACCAGACGCTGATCACTGCGTTCCAGGACGTGGCCACGACCGTGTCGTCGATCCGCTCGGCGGACAAGCAGTTGGTCGACGCGCAGAACGCGCTCGATGCTTCTACGAAGGCTTATCAGCTTGCGGTGATCCGCTACAAGGCCGGTTTGTCGGAGCAGTTGCAGGTGCTCAATGCAGACCAGAATCGTCTTGCTTCCGAGCAGACGGTAGCGAGCCTCAAGGCACAGCGCGTCGACCAGCAGATGGCGCTGATCAAGGCACTGGGCGGCGGCTTCGACGCGCATGACGCGCACGATGTCAATCTCGTTGCGCCCGCACAGATCGGCAGCGACGCGAAAGGGGCGAACGGTGCGCCGTGGACCGGCGCGCGCGTTGAAACCGCAGCCAGCCATCCGTCGCAACCATAAAACGAAATCGCACAAGAGAAATCTGAAATGAATACCACCCAACGGCCTGTTGAAGACGCGCAGGGCACTGAACAGAACGGCAAGCGCAAGCGCATGATGACGCTGCTGGTTCTGGTGATCGTGATTGCCGCGATTGCCTACGGCCTCTATTACTTCCTTGTCGCGCGCTTCAGCGAAGGCACCGACGACGCCTACGTCAACGGCAACGTCGTGCAGATCACGCCGCAAGTCACAGGCACGGTGATCGCCGTGAACGCGGACGACACGCAGACCGTCAAGATCGGCGATCCGCTGGTGCAACTCGATCCGGCCGATTCGCGCATCGCCCTGCAGCAGGCCGAAGCGAATCTCGGCCAGACCGTGCGCCAGGTGCGCGGTCTGTTCGCCGACGACAGCCAGTACGAAGCGCAAGTCGCCGTGCGTCAGGCGGACCTCTCGCGTGCGCAGGACGACCTGCGCCGCCGTATGCAGGTTGCGCAGACGGGCGCGGTTTCGCAGGAAGAAATCTCGCACGCACGCGACTCGGTCAAGAGCGCCGAAGCCGCACTCGACGCCGCGCAGCAGCAACTCGCCGCCAACCGCGCGCTGACCGCCAACACGACCATCGCCAATCATCCGAACGTGATGGCTGCGGCTGCGAAGGTGCGCGACGCGTACCTCACGAACGCCCGCAACACGCTGCCCGCGCCGGTCACCGGTTACGTCGCGAAGCGCTCGGTGCAGGTTGGCCAGCGTGTTTCGCCGGGTACGCCGCTGATGTCGGTGGTGCCGCTGAATGCCGTGTGGGTCGATGCGAACTTCAAGGAAGTGCAGCTCAAGCACATGCGTATCGGCCAGCCGGTCGAGATGACGGCGGACGTGTACGGTTCGTCGGTGGTGTATCACGGCAAGGTGGTGGGCTTCTCGGCAGGCACGGGCTCGGCGTTCTCGCTGCTGCCGGCGCAGAACGCCACGGGCAACTGGATCAAGGTGGTCCAGCGTCTGCCGGTGCGTATCGCGCTCGATCCGGCCGACCTCGAAAAGCACCCGCTGCGTATCGGCTTGTCGATGCAGGTCGACGTGAATATCAAGGACGATACGGGCAGCCAGCTCGGCAACGCGCAAAACACGACTTATGAAACCAACGTGTTCGAAAAGTACGGCGACGAAGCCGATGCGGAAATTGCCCACATCATCACGGAGAACGCGGGGAACAAGGCGGGCGCGCACGCCGAATAAGCCACGCACGCCACGACGCCTTCGGCGGCTTTCGTATGAATAAAAGCCGCTGACGCAACGTATGAAGCAAAACAGGAACATCCGGCGCTTTTCGACCGGATGTTCTTTTTTATGCGTAATCGCGACGCTAGCTCGGCCCGTTCAGGACATTGGGGAAAATCCTGGATAGTGGGTCATAAAAAGTGAGATTTAACAAAGTTAGAATGAAGGCTCTAGATCGGCGAAGGTGAAGTTCCGCGAACCACGAGGCGGACGCTCACCGTACCGGTCATTGGCCGCAGTGGCAGCGGCCAGGCTTGTTGGTGATTTCCTGGAGCCTGTTCATGAGCAATCCTGATCAAAATATGACTGCCACCTCGCACAAAGCCAGCGCCTCTGCGCTGCCAGTCTCTGCCCAGCCCGGGGCGGCAGTCTGTTCACCTCGACGTCCTCGCTTCGGGTGTTGTCCGCCATTGCGCTAGACAACGCCAGCCATCGACTTGCAGCACGCTCGGCAATCCGCGCGTGCCTGCACGCAAAGCCATAGTTTGAGCCGCTGACCTGGTGAGCCATTCGCCCGGCCCGCGAGCGCGTTTCGCAGACTTTCGTCGCGAGGGAGACGTCATGCTGAGCCACCACGAATTCGCCACTTTGTTGCTGCTGAAGGATGCACCGGAACGCATCGAGCCGGACCGCCTGGAACTGGGCGCGTTGCGCGATCTCCAGTTGATCGCCATCGATCCGGCCGCCGGTCTGCCCGGATTGCGCGTGACCGCGCGCGGCGACGCCATGCTGCGCGCCATCGCGCGCGCCTGTTGAGCTTCGAATCGATGGCGGTCCGCACGTGCAGGAAGTGAAGGATGGCGGTCCATACGTAACGGCAATCGTGGAGGCTGACGTGCAAGAGTCCTTGCTGGGTATGAGTGTGGGCACGGTCGTGCTGCTGATCGCGGCATGTGGCGTTATCGCGCACTATCGCCGCGAAAGGCGGCGCGCCGATCTGTTGCGCAATCTCGATCACCACGAATGGCTGCAATGGTCGCGCTCGCGTGGTCGTTGAAACGCCATCGGGCGACTGAAATCGATACCAATAACGGGGGGGAAAAATCATGAGCTTCGAATTTGCTGAGCGGGATCTGGCGCACATCCGCAATGTTCTCGGCTATCTCGAGCGTTCGACCGACTTTGTGCGGCAAACCGAAGCGGGCGCGGTGGTCAGCCTCGGTTATTGGCGCGCGCGGGTGAGGGCGATTCAGGTCATGCCGCTACTGCCCATGCATATCGACAAACAGGCGAAAGAACTGATTGGCCGCCTCGACCGTCTGGAATCGGCCCGGCAGGGCGCACAGGCGGTGGAGAAAAAAGCAGAGAAAAAACCGGAGAAAAAATCCGGCGAAAAACGCGCATTGGCGTCGATGTATTGAGCGCGGCGATACCGCGCGGCGCGCACCGCCTATCGGCGGAATATAGACGTTCAATTGGGGCCAGTCGGCGGTAACGGATATATTAGGGCGTTCCCCCCAAGCGAAACGGAGTACACATGAGCACGCCCATCGATACACCCACCCCCGATGAAGCCAAATGCCCGTTCCATGCCGCCACCAAGCCGATCGCCGGCAGCGGTACTGCGAACCTCGACTGGTGGCCCAAACAACTGCGCGTCGACCTGCTCAACCAGCATTCCAGCCGTTCGAATCCGCTTGGCGAAAGCTTCGACTATCGCGCGGAATTCAAGAAGCTCGACTACAGTGCGCTCAAATCCGACCTGCGCAAGGTGCTGACCGATTCGCAGGAGTGGTGGCCTGCCGACTGGGGCAGCTACGCGGGTCTCTTTATCCGCATGGCGTGGCATAGCGCCGGCACCTATCGCATGATCGACGGCCGTGGCGGTGCAGGCCGTGGCCAGCAGCGCTTCGCGCCTCTCAATTCCTGGCCCGACAACGTCAGCCTCGACAAGGCGCGCCGCCTGCTGTGGCCGCTCAAGCAGAAGTACGGCCAGAAGATTTCGTGGGCCGACCTGATCGTGCTCGCCGGTAACGTTGCGCTCGAAAACGCGGGCTTCCGTACCTTCGGTTTTGCGGCTGGCCGCGAAGACGTGTGGGAACCGGACCTCGACGTGAACTGGGGCGACGAGAAAAAATGGCTCACGCACCGTAACCCCGAAACGCTCGCGAAGAACCCGCTTTCGGCCACGGAAATGGGCCTGATCTATGTGAACCCGGAAGGCCCGAATGCCAGCGGCGATCCGCTTTCGGCCGCGCCCGCCATTCGCGCAACGTTCGGCAACATGGCGATGGACGACGAGGAAATCGTCGCGCTGATCGCCGGCGGCCATACGCTCGGCAAGACGCACGGCGCGGGTTCGGCGGAGCACGTCGGCACCGACCCGGAAGCTTCGTCGCTCGAATCGCAGGGTCTGGGCTGGCACAGCGGTTATGGCTCGGGTGCGGGCGCGGATGCCATCACCTCGGGCCTCGAAGTGGTCTGGACGCAAACGCCCACGCAGTGGAGCAATCACTTCTTCGAAAACCTGTTCAAGTACGAATGGGTGCAGACGCGCAGCCCGGCTGGTGCAATCCAGTTCGAAGCGAAGGACGCGCCGGAGATCATCCCCGACCCGTTCGATCCGTCGAAAAAGCGCAAGCCGACCATGCTGGTCACCGACCTGACGCTGCGCTTCGATCCCGAATTCGAAAAGATTTCGCGCCGCTTCCTCGACGATCCGCAGGCGTTCAGCGAAGCATTCGCACGCGCGTGGTTCAAGCTGACGCACCGCGACATGGGCCCGAAGGCCCGTTACCTCGGCCCGGAAGTGCCGTCCGAAGATCTGCTCTGGCAAGATCCGCTGCCGGCGGCGGTGCATCAACCCAGCGCCGCCGATATCGCCGATATCAAGGCGAAGATCGCTGAATCGGGCTTGTCGGTGAGCGAACTGGTAAGCGTGGCCTGGGCGTCGGCATCGACGTTCCGTGGCGGCGACAAGCGCGGCGGCGCCAACGGTGCGCGTATCGCACTCGCGCCGCAGAAGGATTGGGACGTCAACAAGGCGGCCGTGGCCGTGTTGCCGAAGCTGCAGGCGATCCAGCAGGCGTCGGGCAAGGTATCGCTCGCCGATGTGATCGTGCTGGCCGGCGTGGTGGGCATCGAGCAGGCGGCCGCGGCTGCAGGCGTGACGGTGGCCGTGCCGTTCGCAGCGGGCCGCGTGGATGCGCGCCAGGATCAGACCGATGTGGAATCGGTGGGTCACCTCGAGCCGCTCGCCGATGGCTTCCGTAACTATCGCCGCGTGCAGGATGGCGCGTCGACCGAAACGCTGCTGATCGACAAGGCGCAGCAACTGACGCTGACCGCGCCCGAACTGACCGTGCTGGTCGGCGGCCTGCGCGCGCTGGGCGCGAACTTCGACGGCAGCCGCGATGGCGTGCTGACCGACAAGGCGGGCGTGCTGAGCAACGACTTCTTCGTCAACCTGCTCGATATGGGCACGGCATGGAAGGCGGTCGATGCATCGGCGGAACGCTTCGAAGGTCGCGACCGCAAGAGCGGCGAAGTGAAGTACACCGGCACGCGCGCCGACCTGGTGTTCGGTTCGAACGCCGTGCTGCGTGCGCTCGCGGAAGTCTATGCAAGCAGCGACGCGAAGGAAAAGTTCGTTAAGGATTTTGTCGCTGCGTGGACGAAGGTAATGAACCTCGATCGCTTCGATCTGGCCTAAAGCCGGTTCCGGGATGTTGAATCCGTCCCGGCGTTGAATGACACTTGAAATGGTCCGATTGGCCTTTACGGCGAATCGGACCATTTACTTTTAGGCGCTGATTTCCGGCGTTAAATTTTTTGCTGTTTGAAATCAGAGGAATTAGTTGCCGTATTGTTGCCGTATTGTTTTTTGTTCGAACAAGCGTCGGCGCACTCGCATCATGACGATATTGTCTGATCGAGATCCGGCAATGGAATGAATGCAGTGGCGTGCAGATTGCACATGCCCGGTGCCCTTGTTAGGATGGCCCCACGTCACCGGGCCGACACAGACCTGCGTAACCAACTTTGGCAACGAAGGTCGGACACATGAAACATAACATCTATCAGATCTACTACTCGGAGCAGAGCCGCAACGAGCTGGACCCCGGCTTTATCGCGCTCGACAATACGGGGCAACGTCCAGACTGGCGCGAGTACTGGCCCATGCGCCGCTTTCTGCTGGAGGAGACGCTGGAGGAAGATGTCCTGTATGGTTTCTTTTCTCCGAAGTTCAAGTTAAAGACAGGACTGGATTCGGCAGAAGTCCATGCATTCCTGAATGACGCTCCAGACGATGTCGATGTTGTCACCTTCTCGCCGTTCTACGACCAGGCCGCCTATTTCGCCAATATCTTCGAACATGCCGCGTGGATGCATCCAGGCATTGGGCCGCTGATTGACGAAGTACTGGAGTTGATTGCGCCGGGGCAGAACACCGGGACCGATTTCGTCATGAGTTCGTTCGAGACCATTTTCTGCAATTACCTGGTGGCCAAGCCCGCGTTCTGGCGGCGATGGTTAAAGGATTGCGAGCAGATCTTTCAGATCGCCGAAGCGGGCGCCAATAAGCTGGCAGAACAACTGAACATGCCTGTCAAGCATGACGGCGACGGTGCGCCGGCCAAGGTCTTTATCATCGAAAGAATCGCGTCGCTCATTATCGCAACGCAGCGCCCCTGGCGGGTGCATTGCTTCGATTCGATGACATTGCCGCCGCAGAACAAGTGGTTGGCGGAACACTATGCAGCGGATCTGATCGCACTCGACGCACTTAAATTTACGGCGAATGCAACCGGGAATCCTCAATTCGCGTGGCGCTTTTTTGAATTGCGCCTTCGTCTGTACGAGAAGATCCATCAGCCGAACGATCAAGCGGCGGAATCCGGGCAAGGCCAGGATCAAGACACCTAGCCCGACGCTTCGCATTCACTGCGCTTTAACCTGCACGGCGACCTCCACCTGATGCGCGCCGCCGCCCAGAATCACGCCACGCAGCAGCGAGACATCGGTGTAATCGCGGCCGATCGCGAGCGTCACGTGACCTTGATCGGCCAGTACATCGTTGGTCGGATCGAGATCGACCCAGCCTGCCGCCGGCACATAGAGCGACACCCACGCATGCGAGGCATCCGCGCCGATCATCGGCGCTGCGCCTTCGGGCGGATCGTTGCGCAGATAGCCGCTCACATAGCGCGCCGCCAGCCCGATCGAACGCAGACAGCCAATCATCACCTGGGCGAAATCCTGGCAGACGCCATGGCGTAATTCGAACGCGCGCGCGGCGGGCGTATCGAACGCCGTTGCCGTCGGGCGATAGGAAAAGTCCGCGTGGATGCGGTGCATCAGATCGATCGCACCATCGAGCACGCTCGTGTCAGGGCCGAAGCTTTCCAGCGCATAGGCACGAAATGCCGGCAGCAAGGCGATATTCGGCGATGCAAAACAAAATTCGGACTCCGCATAAAATGCGCCACCCACTTCATAGCGCAGCGCATGCGCGACGCTTTCCCACGCAGGCGTCGCCGCGGCATCGAGCGAGGCATAGCGCGGCGCCAGCAGCACGGTGGTTTCGCTCGTCATCTGCAGATCGCTATGCGGCGCGTCGAACGAGAAATACAGCACTTCGTTGCCGAACGGATCGAAGCGGCTCGTCTGATAGGACGGCGCGGGCTCGATGGCCGAGCGATGCGCGAGCACGCGTTGCCACGGCAATTCGAGTGGCTTGATGGTGGCGAGATGCTGCGCGGTTTCAACCGGCGTCGAATAGCGGTAGGTCGTGCGGTGCGTGACCGCGAGGCGCGTGCCGCTCATGACCACACCTGCGCGGCGGGCGGCGTGGCATGGCTGAACCAGCGCGCGCTGATTTCATTCGAGGTGGCCGCCATGCGTGCCGCGAGGCTGTCGCACAACGCGACGAGCGCGGGATAGCGGTCGTCGTCGCCGGGTTCGCAGAGTTCTTCGAGCGTGGGCAAGGCGTCGATGGGCGCGAGCTGCGAGGCGAACGGCTCGCGGCGCGGTCCGCCCGCCGCCTGGGCGATTTCGTCCAGACGCGAGCGCAGGCGCGCGTACACGCCATAAAGGCCGCGCGGATTGGTGGGATCGGTCACGATCAGGTCGAGCAGGGCAGGCACTTCGAGGCGTCCGGGATAAAGCGAGCGATAGGTGAGCGTGCTGTCGAACAGTTGCAGCAGCACGTCGAAGCCCGCGGGCGTGGCGAGCGTGCGCTCCTGCGCGGCGATGCGCAGCATGGTTGCCATGGCGGCGACGCGCTCGATATGGCGGCCCGCGAACAGCAGGCGCCAGGCTTCGTCGCGCGTCATGCGGTCGCCCTGGCAGCCGCTGATCGCGCTCAGTTGCGTGCTCAGCACGTCGAGCGCGCGAATCAGCGCCATGCGGTCGTAGGACGTTGGGCGACGCAGCGGCGTGGCGGCGCTCTCGCGCGCCGCAGCGGGCGCGAGCGACAGCGCCTGCAGCGCATCGCGGAAGTCGTTGCGCGAGGCCAGCACCGTGCGCCAGTGATCGCTCGACAGACGGCCGCGGATTTCGCCGCACGCATACGCCTGGCCCGCGAGCGTCTGGCCGATGCTGGCGCTGCCGCCGCTACCCGCGTTCTCATGCAGATTGGCCACCAGCACGCGCTCGAAGGCGTCGAGGCCGCGCCGTACATCGCCGCTCGCGGACGGCACGAGCCCGCTCGCGGCGGCCAGTTCGATGAAGGTGCCGGACAGTTCGCCCGCATCGCTGCCTTCGAGCGAACCCAGAATCAGGCGGCACAGGCGCACGCCGTTTTCCGCGCGCTCGCCGTAGCGGCCGGCCCAGAAGAGGTTTTCGGCGGCGCGGCTCGGTACGCGACGGCGTTCGCGGCGCAGGTCGCCGGGCTGCATCGGCCGGGGCAGCATCGAAAAGCCGCTGCCCGGCTGGCTCGACAGCACCCAGGTATCGACGCTGCTGCCGCCGGCCTGCATCGACACCGCAATCGGTCTGTTCGCCGCCATCCCGGCCGTCGTCGCCTACAACAGCTACGCGCACGATATCGACCGTCTGGCGATCCGCTTCGAAACCTTCATCGAAGAGTTTTCGAACATCCTGCAGCGT
>NZ_JAAGPR010000041.1 GCF_017104965.1 Paraburkholderia sp. Ac-20340 | reverse complement strand
CGAAGGACAAGGAAATGGTCATGCCGGGCGACAACGTGTCGATCACGGTGAAGCTGATCGCTCCGATCGCGATGGAAGAAGGTCTGCGCTTCGCAATCCGCGAAGGTGGCCGTACCGTCGGCGCTGGTGTGGTTGCTAAGATCATCGAGTAAGTTTTTGCCAGTCTCGTTGATCGACTGAGTGGTTTCGGGGTGGTGTAACCATCACCCCAAAATGGTTTAGGGGTATAGCTCAACTGGCAGAGCGTCGGTCTCCAAAACCGAAGGTTGGGGGTTCGATTCCCTCTGCCCCTGCCAACTTCCCGCGCCTCTGGCGCGTTGTTCTTTAAGGTGTTATGGCGAATCCTTCCGTCGAAACTGTTAATACTTCCAGCGACAAGCTGATGCTTGTAGTGGGCGTATTGTTGGTTGTGGCCGGGTTCGTAGGGTTCTACTGGCTCGGTAGCCAGGAGTGGTATGTCCGCGGTGCAGCACTTGTAGTTGGTGTGGTCGCGGGGGTGGTAGTCGGTCTTCTTTCGGCGCCCGGCAAGAGCTTCATCGCGTTTGCCAAAGACTCGTACAAGGAAGTTCGCAAGGTCGTCTGGCCGACTCGCAAGGAAGCCACGCAAACGACTCTGGTGGTCTTCGGTTTTGTGCTGGTAATGGCCGTAGTTCTGTGGGTTTGCGACAAATCCATCGAATGGGTGATTTTCTCGGCGATTCTGGGTTGGAAATGATATGAGCGATACACCGGCATCCCCGAGCGGAAAACGTTGGTATGTGGTGCACGCCTACTCCGGCATGGAGAAGAGCGTGCAACGTGCGCTTCAGGAGCGCATCGATCGTGCCGGCATGCAGGATAAGTTTGGCCAGATCCTCGTTCCGACTGAAGAAGTGGTCGAGGTGAAGGGTGGTCACAAGTCAGTGACCGAACGTCGTTTCTTCCCGGGCTACGTCCTGGTTGAGATGGAAATGACGGACGAAACGTGGCACCTCGTGAAGAACACGGCAAAGGTGACCGGTTTCGTCGGCGGGGCGCGCAATCGCCCGAGCCCGATTTCGCCGCGCGAAGTCGAAAAGATCATGTCGCAGATGCAGGAAGGCGTTGAGAAGCCGCGCCCCAAGACCCTGTTCGAAGTCGGCGAGATGGTCCGCGTGAAGGAAGGTCCGTTCACGGACTTCAACGGCAGCGTCGAAGAAGTCAACTACGAAAAATCGCGCGTCCGGGTCTCCGTCACCATTTTTGGTCGCGCCACACCGGTCGAACTCGAATTCGGCCAGGTCGAAAAGCTGTAAATCGAATACGACGGATCGCACTTTCGGGTGCGGTCCGTTTTTCCGCGCTTACGGTCCGCGTCATGGCCGTAGAGGAGCGCCAGTAGCACGATCGGCTGTAAATGTCGCCAAAGCGATTGGCACAGCGAAGAGTCTGCGAAAGCGCGCTACCACTCACCTGAACGCTCACGCGTTCCATTGAGGTTTTCAACATGGCAAAGAAAATCATCGGCTTTATCAAGCTGCAGATTCCTGCAGGTAAAGCCAACCCGTCGCCGCCGGTCGGTCCGGCACTGGGCCAGCGCGGCCTGAACATCATGGAGTTCTGCAAGGCGTTCAACGCGCAGACCCAGGCTCTGGAACCGGGTCTGCCGATTCCGGTCGTCATCACCGCGTTCGCTGACAAGAGCTTCACGTTCGTCCTGAAGACGCCGCCGGCTACCGTTCTGATCAAGAAGGCAGCGAAGGTCGACAAGGGTTCGGCAAAGCCGCACACGGACAAGGTCGCTACGATCACCCGCGCGCAAGCTGAAGAAATCGCCAAGACCAAGATGCCGGACCTCACGGCAGCCGATATGGATGCAGCGGTTCGTACGATCGCTGGTAGCGCCCGTTCGATGGGCATCGTCGTGGAGGGCGTGTAAATGGCTAAGGTTTCGAAGCGTCAACAGGCACTGGCTGCCAAGATTGACCGTCAGAAGCAGTACCCGATCGCTGACGCTCTGTCGCTCGTGAAGGAATGCGCTACGGCGAAGTTCAACGAGTCGATCGACGTTGCAGTCCAGCTCGGCATCGATGCAAAGAAGTCGGACCAGGTCGTTCGTGGTTCGGTCGTTCTGCCGGCAGGTACGGGTAAGTCGGTTCGCGTTGCTGTGTTCGCACAGGGCGAAAAGGCTGAACAGGCTAAGGCAGCTGGCGCGGAAATCGTCGGCATGGAAGACCTGGCTGAACAGATCAAGGGCGGCAACCTGAACTTCGACATCGTGATCGCTTCGCCGGACACGATGCGCGTTGTCGGTACGCTCGGTCAGATCCTCGGCCCGCGCGGCCTGATGCCGAACCCGAAGGTCGGTACGGTTACGCCGGACGTCGCTACCGCGGTCAAGAACGCGAAGGCTGGTCAGGTGCAATTCCGTGTCGACAAGGCCGGTATCATCCACGCGACTATCGGCCGTGCATCGTTCGAAGCAGCTGCGCTGCGCAGCAACCTGGACGCGCTCCTCGAAGCGCTGACCAAGGCCAAGCCGGCAACGAGCAAGGGCGTGTACCTGCGCAAGATCGCTGTTTCGAGCACGATGGGCGTTGGCGTTCGCGTCGACCAGTCGTCGCTGGCAGCCTGATTGTTGCAGTAAGCGTCGCGAAAAGTTTTGCCGCGCTGAAGTTCGAAAGGGCAGCAGCGCGGATTTAAAGGGCTTTGGGCGGTTGTGCGGTGGCAAGTACCGCATCGCGCAACCGGTTGTCAAAGACCGTTGGTGGAAGTGCAGCAGTTGGGTGCTTCCTTAATGCAAAGCCAACGCAGATGGCGAACCCGAAAAGGTTTTGAAGTGTTGATGTGAGCAAAGCAGACGGCAACGTCTGACGATGCAAACTGATTTACTCCGGACTGGTCGGTCGCCGTTGTTGAACGCGGCATCTGGCGCAATCGCGTTGGGTGTCGAATCTGGAGGTTAACCGTGCCACTGAACAAAGAAGGTAAGCAGGCCGTCGTGGCTGAAGTCTCCGCGCAAGTCGCGAAGGCTCAGACCATGGTGCTGGCCGAGTATCGTGGAATCGCGGTTGGCGATCTGACCAAGCTGCGCGCGAAAGCGCGTGAGCAGCAGGTGTACCTCCGCGTGTTGAAGAACACGCTGGCGCGTCGCGCCGTTGAAGGTACCCCGTTTGCTCCGCTGGCAGAGCAGATGACTGGCCCCCTGATCTACGGCATCTCGGAAGATGCAATTGCTGCAGCGAAGGTCGTGAACGACTTCGCAAAGAGCAATGACAAGTTGGTCATCAAGGCTGGTTCCTACGAAGGCAACGTGATGGACAAGGCGGGCGTGCAAGCGCTGGCCAGCATCCCGAGCCGCGAAGAACTGCTCTCGAAGCTGCTGTTCGTTATGCAAGCTCCTGTCTCCGGCTTCGCGCGTGCACTCGCCGCGCTGGCAGAGAAGAAGCAAGCAGAAGAAGCTGCCTGATTTCAGGCAGTCGAACAAGCAAGAGCGAGCGAATATCGCTAGCTGTTTCCGAATTCAAATCTGGAGTAATTTCAAATGGCAATCGCAAAAGAAGACATCCTCGAAGCCGTTGGCGCGATGTCGGTTCTCGAACTGAACGAACTGGTCAAGGCATTCGAAGAGAAGTTTGGCGTGTCGGCAGCTGCTGTGGCAGTCGCAGGCCCGGCAGGCGGCGGCGCAGCAGCTGCTGCTGAAGAGCAGACCGAATTCACGGTCAACCTGCTCGAAGCAGGCGCAAACAAGGTTTCGGTCATTAAGGCTGTTCGCGAACTGACGGGTCTCGGCCTGAAGGAAGCGAAGGACCTGGTTGACGGTGCACCGAAGCCTGTTAAGGAAGCTGTGCCCAAGGCTGCTGCTGAAGAAGCCAAGAAGAAGCTGGAAGAAGCCGGCGCGAAGGCTGAAATCAAGTAAGTTTCAGCGCGCTGTGCGAAGGCTGGCGGTTTTTACACCGCCGGCCTTTTTGTGCTTTGTGGGTTCTGCGTTTTTAGTGTTCGATTTTTCGGCAGTTTTTCGAAATCGGAGGCGGGATGCGGGACCCAGAAGCCAAAGAAAAACGTCTTGTGCAGGGTGGGTTTTTGAACGCCGTCTGTGCGCACGACGCTTCTCTTTGTCTTCTGAAGCGACTGCAGAAGGCAAGTTTGGTCGGGCAGCGGGCAAGTTATGACAAGCCGGTATCCGCTGCCGTCAGCCAGCGGTTGGTAGAGGCCAACCACCAAGCTTCCAGGGCTCGCGCAGCCATCGGGTCTCAGTCGGTGAACACTCGGGTCGTCCTACCCGCCGTGATTCGGAGATCGTATGCAATATTCCTTCACCGAGAAGAAGCGTATTCGCAAGAGTTTCGCGAAACGCCCCATCGTTCACCAAGTTCCTTTCCTGCTGGCAACCCAGCTTGAATCATTCAGTACGTTCCTGCAAGCAGAAACGGCGAGCGCCCAGCGCAAGTCGGAAGGTCTGCAAGCAGCGTTCACGTCTGTTTTTCCTATTGTTTCCCATAACGGCTTTGCTCGTCTAGAGTTCGTCAGCTACATGCTGTCGTCGCCGGCATTCAACATCAAGGAATGCCAGCAACGCGGTCTGACGTACTGCTCGGCGCTGCGTGCCAAGGTGCGCCTTGTGCTGCTCGACAAGGAATCGCCGAGCAAGCCGGTCGTGAAGGAAGTGAAGGAACAGGAAGTGTACATGGGCGAAATTCCGCTCATGACGCCTACTGGCTCCTTCGTCATCAACGGCACGGAACGTGTCATCGTCTCGCAGCTGCACCGCTCGCCGGGCGTGTTCTTCGAACACGACAAGGGCAAGACGCACAGCTCGGGCAAACTGCTGTTCTCGGCACGTATCATTCCTTACCGCGGTTCGTGGCTCGATTTCGAGTTCGACCCGAAGGACGTGCTGTACTTCCGCGTCGACCGCCGTCGCAAGATGCCGGTCACGATCCTGCTGAAGGCTATCGGCCTGACGCCGGAACAGATCCTCGCTAACTTCTTCGTGTTCGACAACTTCACGCTGATGCCGGAAGGCGCGCAGATGGAGTTCGTGCCGGAGCGTCTGCGAGGCGAAGTCGCGCGTTTCGATATCACCGATCGTGATGGCAAGGTCATTGTCCAGAAGGACAAGCGTATCAACGCCAAGCACATCCGCGACCTCGAAAGCGCGAAGACCACCTTCATTTCGGTCCCCGAAGATTATCTGCTCGGCCGCGTTCTCGCGAAGAACGTCGTCGACGGCGATACGGGCGAAGTCATCGCTAACGCGAACGACGAAGTGACCGAAGGCGTGCTCGACAAGCTGCGCGAAGCGAAGATCAAGGACATCCAGACGCTCTACACGAACGATCTGGATCAAGGTCCTTACATCTCGTCGACGCTGCGTATCGACGAAACCGCCGACAAGATGGCCGCTCGCATCGCGATCTACCGCATGATGCGTCCGGGCGAACCGCCGACCGAAGAAGCGGTCGAGGCGCTGTTCAACCGTCTGTTCTACAGCGAAGAAGCGTACGACCTCTCGAAGGTGGGTCGTATGAAGTTCAACCGCCGCGTGGGCCGTGACGAAATCGTCGGCCCGATGACGCTGCAGGACGACGACATCCTCGCGACGATCAAGATCCTGGTCGAGCTGCGTAACGGCAAGGGCGAAGTGGACGACATCGACCACTTGGGCAATCGTCGTGTGCGTTGCGTCGGCGAACTGGCGGAAAACCAGTTCCGCGCAGGTCTCGTGCGTGTCGAACGTGCAGTCAAGGAACGCCTCGGCCAGGCCGAAAGCGAAAACCTGATGCCGCACGACCTGATCAACTCGAAGCCGATTTCGTCGGCGATTCGCGAGTTCTTCGGTTCGTCGCAGCTGTCGCAGTTCATGGACCAGACCAACCCGCTGTCGGAAATCACCCACAAGCGCCGTGTTTCGGCACTTGGCCCGGGCGGTCTGACGCGCGAGCGCGCTGGCTTTGAAGTCCGCGACGTGCACCCGACCCACTACGGCCGCGTGTGCCCGATTGAAACGCCGGAAGGTCCGAACATTGGTCTGATTAACTCGCTCGCACTGTACGCGCACCTGAACGAATACGGCTTCCTCGAAACGCCGTATCGCAAGGTTGTGGACAGCAAGGTGACCGACCAGATCGATTACCTGTCGGCGATCGAAGAAGGCCGTTACGTGATCGCTCAGGCGAACGCGATGGTGGCTGAAGACGGCACGCTGACCGACGAACTCGTTTCGTCGCGTGAAGCGGGCGAAACGCTGATGGTCACGCCGGACCGCATCCAGTACATGGACGTGGCGCCGTCGCAGATCGTCTCGGTGGCAGCATCGCTGATTCCGTTCCTCGAGCACGACGACGCGAACCGTGCACTGATGGGTTCGAACATGCAGCGTCAGGCCGTGCCTTGCCTGCGTCCGGAAAAGCCGGTCGTCGGTACGGGTATCGAGCGCACCGTTGCGGTCGACTCGGGTACGACGGTTCAGGCGCTGCGTGGCGGCGTGGTCGACTACGTCGACGCAGGCCGTATCGTGATTCGTGTGAACGACGACGAAGCGGTGGCAGGTGAGGTTGGCGTTGATATCTACAACCTGATCAAGTACACGCGTTCGAACCAGAACACGAACATCAATCAGCGTCCGATCGTGAAGATGGGCGACAAGGTCTCGCGCGGCGACGTGCTGGCCGACGGCGCATCGACCGACCTGGGCGAGCTCGCGCTCGGCCAGAACATGCTGATCGCGTTCATGCCGTGGAACGGCTACAACTTCGAAGATTCGATCCTGATCTCGGAGAAGGTGGTTGCCGACGACCGTTACACGTCGATCCACATCGAAGAACTGAATGTCGTTGCTCGCGACACGAAGCTCGGACCGGAAGAAATCACGCGCGATATTTCGAACCTCGCAGAAGTGCAGCTTGGCCGTCTCGACGAGTCGGGCATTGTGTACATCGGCGCGGAAGTCGAAGCGGGCGACGTGCTGGTGGGCAAGGTCACGCCGAAGGGCGAAACCCAGCTCACGCCGGAAGAAAAGCTGCTGCGCGCGATCTTCGGCGAGAAGGCTTCGGACGTGAAGGACACGTCGCTGCGCGTGCCGTCGGGCATGAGCGGCACGGTCATCGACGTGCAGGTGTTCACGCGTGAAGGCATCACCCGCGACAAGCGTGCTCAACAGATCATCGACGATGAACTGAAGCGCTATCGCCTCGACCTGAACGACCAGTTGCGTATCGTGGAAGGCGACGCGTTCCAGCGTCTCGCACGTATGCTCGACGGCAAGGTCGCGAACGGTGGTCCGAAGAAGCTCGCGAAGGGTACGAAGATCGACCAGGCTTACCTGAGCGACCTCGACCACTACCACTGGTTCGACATCCGCCTCGCGGACGAAGAAGCAGCGGCGCAGCTCGAAGCCATCAAGAACTCGATCGAAGAAAAGCGTCACCAGTTCGATCTGGCGTTCGAAGAGAAGCGCAAGAAGCTCACGCAAGGCGACGAACTGCCGCCGGGCGTGCTGAAGATGGTCAAGGTGTACCTGGCAGTGAAGCGCCGTCTGCAGCCTGGCGACAAGATGGCAGGCCGTCACGGTAACAAGGGTGTCGTGTCGAAGATCGTGCCGATCGAAGACATGCCGTACATGGCCGATGGCCGTCCGGCCGACGTCGTGCTGAACCCGCTGGGCGTTCCGTCACGGATGAACGTGGGTCAGGTTCTCGAAGTGCACCTGGGCTGGGCCGCTAAGGGTCTGGGCTGGCGTATTGGCGAGATGCTTGCGCGTCAGACGAAGATTGCAGAACTGCGTGAGTTCCTCACGAAGATCTACAACGAGTCGGGCCACAAGGAAGACCTCGACAGCTTCAGCGACGACGACATCTTCGAACTGGCGAAGAACCTGCGCGAAGGCGTGCCGTTCGCAACGCCGGTGTTCGACGGTGCGACGGAAGAGGAAATGGGCAAGATGCTCGATCTGGCATTCCCGGACGACATCGCACAGAACCTCGGCATGACGCCGTCGAAGAACCAGGTCCGTCTGTACGACGGCCGCACGGGCGAAATGTTCGAACGTACGGTGACCGTGGGCTACATGCACTACCTGAAGCTGCACCACCTTGTCGACGACAAGATGCACGCGCGTTCGACGGGTCCGTACTCGCTCGTCACGCAGCAGCCGCTGGGTGGTAAGGCGCAGTTCGGTGGCCAGCGCTTCGGTGAAATGGAAGTGTGGGCGCTCGAAGCGTATGGCGCTTCGTACGTGCTGCAGGAAATGTTGACGGTGAAGTCCGATGACGTGACGGGCCGGACGAAGGTGTATGAGAACCTCGTCAAGGGCGACCACGTGATCGATGCGGGCATGCCGGAATCCTTCAATGTGCTGGTGAAGGAAATCCGTTCGCTCGGTATCGACATCGACCTCGACCGCAACTAATCGGACTACGGAGAGAAGGCAATGAAAGCTCTGCTCGATCTATTCAAGCAAGTCCAACAAGAAGAAGTTTTTGACGCGATCAAGATCGGTCTGGCCTCGCCGGACAAGATCCGCTCGTGGTCGTTCGGCGAAGTGAAGAAGCCGGAGACCATCAACTACCGTACGTTCAAGCCCGAACGCGATGGCCTGTTCTGCGCAAAGATTTTTGGTCCGATCAAGGACTACGAATGCCTTTGCGGCAAGTACAAGCGCCTGAAGCATCGTGGCGTGATCTGCGAGAAGTGCGGCGTTGAAGTCACGCTGGCGAAGGTGCGTCGCGAACGCATGGGCCACATCGAACTGGCCTCGCCGGTCGCGCACATCTGGTTCCTGAAGTCGCTGCCGTCGCGTCTGGGCATGGTGCTCGACATGACGCTGCGCGACATCGAACGCGTGCTGTACTTCGAAGCATATGTGGTGATCGAACCGGGCATGACGCCGCTGAAGGCGCGTCAGATCATGACCGAAGAGGATTACTACAATAAGGTCGAAGAGTACGGTGACGAATTCCGCGCTGAGATGGGCGCGGAAGGCGTGCGTGAACTGCTGCGTGCGATCAACATCGACGAACAGGTCGAAACGCTGCGCACCGAGCTGAAGAACACCGGCTCGGAAGCGAAGATCAAGAAGTACGCCAAGCGCCTGAAGGTGCTCGAGGCTTTCCAGCGTTCGGGCATCAAGCCCGAATGGATGGTGCTCGAAGTGCTGCCGGTGCTGCCGCCCGAACTGCGTCCGCTGGTGCCGCTGGACGGTGGCCGCTTCGCGACCTCGGACCTGAACGACCTGTATCGCCGCGTCATCAACCGTAACAACCGTCTGAAGCGTCTGCTCGAGCTGAAGGCGCCGGAGATCATCGTCCGCAACGAAAAGCGGATGCTCCAGGAAGCGGTTGACTCGCTGCTCGATAACGGCCGTCGCGGTAAGGCGATGACGGGCGCCAACAAGCGTCCGCTGAAGTCGCTCGCCGACATGATCAAGGGTAAGGGCGGTCGTTTCCGTCAGAACCTGCTGGGTAAGCGCGTGGACTACTCGGGCCGTTCGGTCATCGTGGTGGGCCCGACGCTCAAGCTGCATCAGTGCGGTCTGCCCAAGCTGATGGCGCTCGAACTGTTCAAGCCGTTCATCTTCAACAAGCTGGAAACGATGGGCGTCGCGACGACCATCAAGGCTGCGAAGAAGGAAGTCGAGAACCAGACGCCGGTGGTGTGGGACATCCTCGAAGAGGTGATCCGCGAACATCCGGTCATGCTGAACCGTGCACCGACGCTTCACCGTCTTGGCATTCAGGCTTTCGAGCCGGTGCTGATCGAAGGTAAGGCTATCCAGCTGCACCCGCTCGTTTGCGCGGCGTTCAACGCCGACTTCGACGGTGACCAGATGGCTGTTCACGTTCCGCTGTCGCTCGAAGCGCAGATGGAAGCGCGCACGCTGATGCTGGCGTCGAACAACGTCCTGTTCCCGGCCAACGGCGATCCGTCGATCGTGCCGTCGCAGGATATCGTGCTGGGCCTGTACTACGCCACGCGTGAAGCGATCAATGGCAAGGGCGAAGGCATGACGTTCACGGGCGTCTCGGAAGTGCTGCGCGCCTACGAGAACAAGGAAGTCGAGCTGGCTTCGCGTGTGAACGTGCGTATTACCGAAATGGTCCACAACGAGGACAAATCGGAAGGCGCACCGGCATTCGTGCCGAAGATCACGCTGTACGCGACGACTGTCGGCCGTTCGATCCTGTCGGAAATTCTGCCGCCGGGTCTGCCGTTCTCGGTGCTGAACAAGCCGCTGAAGAAGAAGGAAATTTCGCGCCTGATCAACACGGCATTCCGCAAGTGCGGTCTGCGCGAAACGGTGATCTTCGCTGACCAGCTGATGCAGTCGGGTTTCCGCCTGGCAACGCGCGCCGGTATTTCGATCTGCGTGGACGACATGCTCGTACCGCCGCAGAAGGAAACCATCGTCGGCGACGCCGCGAAGAAGGTGAAGGAATACGACCGTCAGTACATGTCGGGTCTCGTCACCGCGCAGGAACGCTACAACAACGTGGTCGACATCTGGTCGAACACGTCGGAAGCGGTCGGCAAGGCGATGATGGAGCAGCTCGCGACGGAACCGGTTATCGACCGTGACGGCAACGAAACGCGTCAGGAATCGTTCAACTCGATCTACATGATGGCCGACTCGGGCGCGCGGGGTTCCGCAACCCAGATTCGCCAGCTGGCGGGTATGCGCGGCCTGATGGCGAAGCCGGACGGCTCGATTATCGAAACGCCGATTACCGCGAACTTCCGTGAAGGTCTGAACGTGTTGCAGTACTTCATCTCGACCCACGGTGCACGTAAGGGTCTGGCTGATACGGCACTGAAGACCGCGAACTCGGGTTACCTGACGCGTCGTCTCGTCGACGTGACGCAGGATCTCGTGGTCGTCGAAGAAGATTGCGGCACGTCGAACGGCGTGGCGATGAAGGCACTCGTGGAAGGCGGTGAAGTCGTCGAAGCGCTGCGCGACCGTATTCTCGGCCGTGTGGCAGTGGCAGACGTCGTCAACCCGGAAACGCAGGAAACGATCTACGCTTCGGGCGACCTGCTCGACGAAGACGCGGTCGAAGAAATCGAACGCCTCGGTATCGACGAAGTGCGCGTGCGCACGCCGCTGACCTGCGAAACGCGTTACGGTCTGTGCGCATCGTGCTATGGCCGCGACCTGGGTCGTGGTTCGCGCGTGAACGTCGGCGAAGCTGTCGGCGTGATCGCAGCACAGTCGATCGGTGAACCGGGCACGCAGCTGACGATGCGTACGTTCCACATCGGTGGTGCGGCATCGCGTGCAGCAGTGGCTTCGTCGGTTGAAGCCAAGTCGAACGGTACGGTCCGCTTCACGGCGACGATGCGTTACGTCACGAATGCGAAGGGCGAGCAGATCGTCATTTCGCGTTCGGGCGAAGCCATCATTGCCGACGATCATGGCCGCGAGCGCGAGCGTCACAAGGTGCCGTACGGCGCGACGCTGCTGCAACTCGACGGCGACGTGATCAAGGCGGGTACGCAGCTCGCAACGTGGGATCCGCTGACGCGCCCGATCATCACCGAGTACGGTGGTACGGTGAAGTTCGAAAACGTCGAAGAAGGCGTGACGGTTGCCAAGCAGATCGACGATGTGACGGGTCTCTCGACGCTGGTCGTGATCGACGTGAAGCGCCGTGGTTCGCAGGCTTCGAAGAGCGTGCGTCCGCAGGTCAAGCTGCTCGACGCGAACGGCGACGAAGTCAAGATCCCGAACACCGAGCATTCGGTGCAGATCGGCTTCCAGGTCGGCGCTCTGATCACGGTGAAGGACGGTCAGCAAGTGCAGGTCGGTGAAGTGCTCGCACGTATCCCGACTGAAGCGCAGAAGACGCGTGACATTACCGGTGGTCTGCCGCGTGTGGCGGAACTGTTCGAAGCACGTTCGCCGAAGGACGCAGGTATCCTGGCGGAAGTCACGGGTACGACGTCGTTCGGTAAGGACACGAAGGGCAAGCAGCGTCTCGTTATCACGGACCTCGAAGGCAATCAGCACGAGTTCCTGATCGCGAAGGAAAAGCAGGTTCTGGTTCACGATGCACAGGTCGTCAACAAGGGCGAAATGATCGTGGACGGCCCGGCCGATCCGCACGACATCCTGCGTCTGCAGGGTATCGAAGCGCTGTCGCGTTACATCGTTGACGAAGTGCAGGACGTGTACCGTCTGCAGGGCGTGAAGATTAACGACAAGCACATCGAAGTGATCGTGCGTCAGATGCTGCGCCGCGTTCAGATTACCGACAACGGCGATACGCGTTTCATCCCTGGCGAACAAGTCGAGCGTTCGGACATGCTCGACGAAAACGACAAGATGATCGCGGAAGACAAGCGTCCGGCGACGTACGAGAACGTGCTGCTCGGTATTACGAAGGCATCGCTCTCGACCGACTCGTTCATCTCGGCGGCATCGTTCCAGGAAACGACCCGCGTGCTGACCGAAGCGGCGATCATGGGCAAGCGCGACGATCTGCGTGGCCTGAAGGAAAACGTCATCGTCGGCCGTCTGATTCCGGCTGGTACGGGTCTCGCCTTCCACAAGGCGCGCCGTGCGAAGGAATCGTCGGATCGCGAGCGTTTCGACCAGATCGCAGCGGAAGAAGCGTTCGAATTCGGTACGCCGGAAGCCCCGGCCGCCGAAGAGCCGCAAGTGCAGCCGCAGCAACATACGACGGACGAGTAAAGCGAAACGTTACGGCTGGCGGTGCAAACCGCCTGCTGTAGCGCTCGTAGCGCAAGTACGTCACCAAGCCGTCTGGTTCACGCCAGACGGCTTTTTTATTGGCGCAATCGTTTAGGTGTTCTGTATAACGTCATCGCGAGTATGCGGCGTCGCGCCGCAGTGCTGGCAGGGTCGCTGCGCGCGGCGGCGCCACGTGCTAACGTAGCGCGCCACGTCCGACTTTGCGCGTTGTTTCGTACTACCGGACAGGCGGCATCTATCTGAATCTGGAGGCGGTAATCATGTGGTTCGTCGGGATCGGTCTCATCCTGAATCTGGTGGCGTGCATCGCCAACTTTTCGCATCTGCTGCATTTCGTCGGCAAGGAACAGGCCGCGAACTTCTTCGCCACGTTCCTCGTTTTGTGGGCATTCCTGATCATCGGCTTCATCATGCAGCTCGCACGCAAGGCGAAGATGGGCGCGTTGCTGCTGATCGTCGGCTCGCTCGTGTTCATGGTGGGCAGTGCCATGATGTTGCCGCTCGGTTTGCTGGTGGCGGTGTCGTTCGTCGCGGGGATCGTCACGATCATCGGCGCGCTGCAGGTCATGCGCCGGCGCGAGGCTTGAACGCGCGGCGCAATGGCGCCGGCTGATTCGAGCGTGTTTTGACTGAAGGGCGTGCATGTTTCGTGCACGCCTTTTTGCATTTCTGCAGCCGTTTTCTGCCGTTCAACCCTGGCCGGATGGCCAATCTTCGTGACCGCGGCGGTTAAGGCGCGTGAGGGTTGGTAAAATCCGGTCCACCGCCTTCGCTCCACTCAGTCGCCGCCTTCATGTCCCGTTCCCTCGAAATCCTTAACGAAGTCTTCGGTTATCCCGCTTTTCGAGGGCAGCAAGGCGAGATTGTCGAACACGTCGCGGGCGGGGGCGATTCGCTGGTGCTCATGCCCACCGGCGGCGGCAAGTCGCTCTGCTACCAGATTCCGGCGCTCGTGCGCCATGAGGCCGGGCAGGGCGCGGGCATCGTCGTCTCGCCGCTGATCGCGCTGATGCAGGATCAGGTGGCGGCGCTCACCGAAGTCGGCGTGCGCGCGGCGTATCTCAATTCGACGCTCAGCGGCGCCGAAGCGGCGGCCACTGAGCGCGCGCTGCGCGAAGGCGATCTCGACCTGCTTTACGTGGCGCCGGAACGTCTGATGACGTCGCGCTTTCTCGATCTGCTCGAACGCACCCGCATCGGCCTGTTCGCGATCGACGAGGCGCATTGCGTGTCGCAATGGGGGCACGATTTCCGCCCCGAGTACATCCAGCTTTCGGTGCTGCACGAGCGTTTCCCGAACGTGCCGCGCATCGCGCTCACGGCCACCGCCGACGCCATCACGCGCGACGAGATCGTGCATCGTCTCGCCCTCGACGACGCGCGCATCTTCGTTTCCAGCTTCGATCGGCCGAACATCCGCTATCGCATCGTCGAAAAAGACAACGCGCGCACCCAGCTGCTCGACTTTATCCGCGCGGAGCACACGCGCGCGGACGGCACGACCGACGCCGGCGTGATCTATTGCCTGTCGCGACGCAAGGTCGAGGAAACCGCCGAGTGGCTAAAGGGCCAGGGCATCCGCGCGCTGCCGTATCACGCCGGCATGGAATTCGAGGTGCGCCAGAAGCACCAGGAGCTGTTCCAGCGCGAAGAAGGCGTGGTGATGTGCGCGACCATCGCGTTCGGCATGGGTATCGATAAACCCGATGTGCGCTTTGTCGCTCACCTGGATCTGCCCAAGAGCGTGGAAGGCTACTACCAGGAAACCGGCCGCGCGGGCCGCGACGGGCTGGCGGCCAATGCGTGGATGGCCTACGGTCTCGGCGACGTAGTGCAGCAGCGCAAGATGATCGACGAGTCCGACGCCGACGATCAGCACAAGCGCGTGCAGACCGGTAAGCTCGACGCGCTGCTCGGCCTGTGCGAGACGGCCACCTGCCGGCGCGTGCGTCTGCTCGCGTATTTCGGCGAAGAGAGCAAGCCGTGCGGCAACTGCGATAACTGTATCGAGCCGCCGGCGACCTGGGATGCCACGCGCGAGGCGCAGATGGCGCTGTCCTGCGTGTTCCGCGCGCAGCGTGCGAGCGGCTTCAATTTCGGCGCCGGGCATCTGATCGACATTCTGCGCGGCAATCGCAGCGAGAAGATCATGCAGCGCGGGCACGAGAAGATTTCCACCTTCGGCATCGGCGCCGCGCTGTCCGAACCCGAATGGCGCGCGATCTTCCGGCAACTGGTGGCGTTCGGCTATCTCACCGTCGATCACGACGGCTACGGCGCCCTCGTGCTCACCGAAGCCAGCAAGGCGGTGCTCAAGGGCGAGCAGAACGTCACGATGCGCCGCTATGTGAAACCTACGCGCACGCGTGCGTCGTCGAGCCGCACCAGCGAGCGCGCCGATCCGACCCTGGGCATGAGCCCGCGCCAGCGTTCGCGCTGGGAGCGCCTGCGGCTGTGGCGCACGGAAACCGCGAAGAGCGAGGGCGTGCCGGCCTACGTCATCTTCCATGACGCCACGCTGGCGGAAATTGCGCGTAACGGTCCCGAATCGGTGGACGAGCTGCGTGACATCCCGGGCATCGGCGCGCGCAAGCTCGAGCGTTTCGGCGAGGAGCTGGTC
The DNA here is from genome assembly GCF_017104965.1 of Paraburkholderia sp. Ac-20340. GTDB lineage: Bacteria > Pseudomonadota > Gammaproteobacteria > Burkholderiales > Burkholderiaceae > Paraburkholderia. Next base: position 49,647 of record NZ_JAAGPR010000041.1, on the reverse strand, counting down.
GAAGTCGTCGGCGACGATTGAGCGCGGGGTTGCGCGCCGTCCCATCGGCTCTGCGTGCCGTATCGCCGCTATTTAGCGCGCCGATTAACGGTGAGCGGTGGTTTTAATGCGGCCGCACCGTCGCGCTTCTGTCATATTCTCTGTCGTCCGAAATACCTCAAGTCGTTGACTTGCTTGGTATTTTCGGAATATCATGCTGGGTTCCGGTTCTTGGGATGTCTGCGCTCGTCGACAGTTTCGCCAATCCGTTGGCGAATCGTGGTGGATCTGGCGCAGATGTCGATGCTGTATTCCAGACCCGGAGTTCTCGTAAGAGTTTAGATGCGTGGTTTTCCGCTTTGCCCGGAAATAAATGCGTCGATTTTGTTCAATTTCAGGAATAAACAATGCCAACCATCAATCAACTGGTTCGCAAAGGCCGCACTTCGGAAGTCACGAAGAGCAAGTCGCCGGCCCTGCAGGACTGCCCTCAGCGTCGCGGCGTGTGCACCCGCGTGTACACGACGACGCCGAAGAAGCCGAACTCGGCACTTCGTAAAGTTGCAAAGGTTCGTCTGACGAACGGCTTCGAAGTCATTTCGTACATCGGCGGTGAAGGCCACAACCTGCAGGAACACTCGGTTGTGCTGATCCGCGGCGGCCGTGTGAAGGACTTGCCGGGTGTGCGTTACCACATGGTTCGCGGCTCGCTGGATACCCAGGGCGTCAAGGATCGTAAGCAGGCTCGTTCGAAGTACGGCGCGAAGCGCGCGAAGGCTGCGAAGTAAGAGTCGAGCGTCGTCTGCGCTTTCGGGCGTTGGCGATACAAGCGACAGGTGCCGGATTGGCCGGTGCTGTCGAGTAAGTGGTCACCCGACCAGGCTGGTAAGTCGTAATGGATGAATCGGGTTAGTTGGTGGCCGCGGAGCGTGGGTTGATCCCCGCTTCAACTGAAAAGTTAAAGGAAGAAACATGCCGCGTCGTCGCGAAGTCCCCAAGCGGGAAGTGTTGCCGGATCCGAAGTTCGGTAACGTTGATGTAGCCAAGTTCATGAACGTGCTGATGCTCTCCGGCAAGAAGTCGGTTGCCGAGCGTATCGTGTACGGCGCTTTCGAACAGATCCAGACCAAGGGTGGCAAGGACCCGCTGGAAGTGTTCACTGTCGCGCTCAACAACGTGAAGCCGGTGGTGGAAGTGAAGAGCCGCCGCGTTGGTGGTGCGAACTATCAGGTTCCGGTCGAAGTGCGCCCCTCGCGTCGTATGGCATTGGCGATGCGTTGGCTGCGTGAAGCCGCGAAGAAGCGCAGCGAGAAGTCGATGGCCCTGCGTCTGGCAGGTGAACTCTCCGAAGCGGCCGAAGGCCGTGGCGGCGCGATGAAGAAGCGCGACGAAGTTCACCGGATGGCAGAAGCGAACAAGGCGTTCTCGCACTTCCGCTTCTAAGAGAAACCCCTTCTGGGGTTGGCTCAAAAGACGGAAAAAATTCCGGGCGGGTGCGCTTATCAAGCGCCTCGCCCGTTTGTGTTCAGGCGCGTTGGGATCGACCCAGTCGGGTTCGACCCCGGCGCGCACCTCCCGATAGAGGATCAAAGTGGCTCGCAAGACTCCTATCGAGCGCTACCGTAACATCGGTATTAGCGCTCACATCGACGCCGGCAAGACGACGACGACCGAGCGCATTCTGTTTTACACCGGCGTGAACCACAAGATTGGTGAAGTTCACGACGGCGCCGCGACCATGGACTGGATGGAGCAGGAGCAGGAGCGTGGCATCACGATTACCTCCGCTGCTACGACCGCGTTCTGGAAGGGCATGGGCGGTAACTACCCTGAGCACCGCATCAACATCATCGACACCCCGGGCCACGTCGACTTCACGATTGAAGTTGAGCGCTCGATGCGCGTGCTCGACGGTGCATGCATGGTTTACTGCGCAGTGGGCGGCGTTCAGCCCCAGTCGGAAACCGTGTGGCGCCAGGCTAACAAGTACAAGGTTCCCCGTCTCGCGTTCGTCAACAAGATGGACCGTACGGGCGCAAACTTCTTCAAGGTCTACGACCAGCTGAAGACGCGTCTGAAGGCGAACCCGGTTCCGGTCGTTGTGCCTATCGGCGCAGAAGACACGTTCCAGGGCGTGGTCGACCTGATCAAGATGAAGGCGATCATTTGGGACGAAGCGTCGCAAGGCACGAAGTTCGACTACGTCGACATCCCCGCAGAACTCGTTGACTCGTGCAACGAATGGCGCGAAAAGATGATCGAGTCGGCTGCTGAAGCCAGCGAAGAGCTGATGGAAAAGTACCTCGGCGGCGAAGAGCTGTCCGAAGCGGAAGTCGTCAAGGCCATCCGCGACCGTACCATCGCTTGCGAAATCCAGCCGATGCTGTGCGGCACCGCGTTCAAGAACAAGGGCGTGCAGCGTATGCTCGACGCCGTGATCGACTTCCTGCCGTCGCCGGTGGACATTCCCCCGGTCACGGGCGAACTCGAAAACGGCGAGAAGGCAGAGCGCCGCGCAGCTGACGACGAAAAGTTCTCGGCACTCGCGTTCAAGATCATGACCGACCCGTTCGTCGGCCAGCTGATCTTCTTCCGCGCGTACTCGGGCGTCGTCAACTCGGGCGACACCGTGCTGAACTCGACCAAGGGCAAGAAGGAACGCCTCGGCCGTATTCTGCAGATGCACGCGAACAACCGTGAAGAAATCAAGGAAGTTCGTGCAGGCGACATCGCCGCAGCCGTTGGCCTGAAAGAAGCAACCACGGGCGACACGCTGTGCGACCCGCAAAACCCGATCATCCTGGAACGCATGATTTTCCCGGAGCCGGTGATTTCGCAGGCCGTCGAGCCGAAGACCAAGGCTGACCAGGAAAAGATGGGCCTCGCCCTGAACCGCCTGGCACAGGAAGACCCGTCGTTCCGCGTCCAGACGGACGAGGAATCGGGCCAGACCATCATTTCGGGTATGGGCGAGCTCCACCTCGAAATTCTGGTCGACCGTATGAAGCGTGAATTCAACGTGGAAGCGACCGTCGGCAAGCCGCAGGTTGCATACCGCGAAACGATCCGCTCCACGGCGAAGGACGTCGAAGGCAAGTTCGTCAAGCAGTCGGGCGGTCGCGGCCAGTTCGGTCACGCTGTCATCACGCTTGAGCCGAACGAGCAAGGCAAGGGCTACGAGTTCCTGGACGAGATCAAGGGTGGTGTGATCCCCCGCGAATTCATCCCGGCAGTGGACAAGGGTATCCAGGAAACGCTGAAGGCAGGCGTGCTGGCGGGCTTCCCGGTTGTCGACGTCAAGGTTCACCTGACGTTCGGTTCGTACCACGACGTTGACTCGAACGAAAATGCGTTCCGCATGGCCGGTTCGATGGCGTTCAAGGAAGCAATGCGCAAGGCGCAGCCGGTCATCCTCGAACCGATGATGGCCGTCGAAGTCGAAACGCCGGAAGACTACATGGGCAACGTGATGGGCGACCTGTCGGGCCGTCGCGGTATCGTCCAGGGCATGGAAGACATGGTTGGCGGCGGCAAGATCGTTCGCGCCGAAGTGCCGCTGTCGGAAATGTTCGGCTACTCGACGTCGCTGCGCTCGCTGTCGCAAGGCCGCGCAACGTACACGATGGAATTCAAGCACTACGCAGAAGCACCGCGTAACGTGGCCGACGCGATCATTAGCGCGAAGGCGAAGTAAGCATCGGCGCAAGGCGAGTCCGGCATGGGCTGGACTCGCCCCGCACTGTCACCGATTCACCACTTTTTTGAAAGAAGAGAAACATGGCAAAAGGTAAATTCGAACGGACCAAGCCGCACGTCAACGTCGGCACGATCGGTCACGTTGACCACGGCAAGACCACGCTGACGGCAGCAATCACGACGGTTCTGACGCAGAAGTTTGGCGGCGAAGCGAAGGCATACGACCAGATCGATGCAGCGCCGGAAGAAAAGGCACGTGGTATTACCATCAACACCGCACACGTCGAGTACGAAACGGCTAACCGCCACTACGCACACGTCGACTGCCCGGGCCACGCTGACTATGTGAAGAACATGATCACGGGCGCGGCACAGATGGACGGCGCGATCCTGGTTTGCTCGGCAGCTGACGGCCCGATGCCGCAGACGCGTGAGCACATCCTGCTGGCACGTCAGGTTGGCGTTCCGTACATCATCGTCTTCCTGAACAAGTGCGACATGGTCGACGACGCCGAGCTGCTCGAGCTGGTCGAAATGGAAGTGCGCGAGCTTCTCTCGAAGTACGACTTCCCGGGCGACGACACCCCGATCGTCAAGGGTTCGGCCAAGCTGGCGCTGGAAGGCGACAAGGGCGAACTGGGCGAAGTGGCGATCATGAGCCTGGCAGACGCACTCGACACGTACATCCCGACGCCGGAGCGCGCAGTTGACGGCGCCTTCCTGATGCCGGTTGAAGACGTGTTCTCGATCTCGGGTCGCGGCACGGTGGTGACGGGTCGCGTTGAGCGCGGCATCGTCAAGGTCGGCGAAGAAATCGAAATCGTCGGTATCAAGCCGACGGTGAAGACGACCTGCACGGGCGTGGAAATGTTCCGCAAGCTGCTCGACCAGGGTCAGGCAGGCGACAACGTCGGTATCCTGCTGCGCGGCACGAAGCGTGAAGACGTCGAGCGTGGCCAGGTTCTGGCCAAGCCGGGTTCGATCCAGCCGCACACGCACTTCACGGCTGAAGTGTACGTGCTGAGCAAGGACGAAGGCGGCCGTCACACGCCGTTCTTCAACAACTACCGTCCGCAGTTCTACTTCCGTACGACGGACGTGACGGGCTCGATCGAGCTGCCGAAGGACAAGGAAATGGTCATGCCGGGCGACAACGTGTCGATCACGGTGAAGCTGATCGCTCCGATCGCGATGGAAGAAGGTCTGCGCTTCGCAATCCGCGAAGGTGGCCGTACCGTCGGCGCTGGCGTCGTCGCGAAGATCATCGAGTAAATCGAGTAGAATACTCGGCTTGCTGTAGAAGTTGATGTACCCAGGGACCACCCCGCGGCGCCTTGCCGCGGGGTGGTCCTACGCTCTTTATATTGTCTGGCGGCGCAAGTCCGCCTCGCTCTTTTTAAGGAATCATCATGCAGAACCAAAAAATCCGTATCCGCCTGAAAGCTTTCGACTACCGCCTGATCGACCAGTCGGCTGCTGAAATCGTCGAAACGGCGAAGCGTACGGGCGCAATCGTTCGCGGTCCGGTGCCGCTGCCGACGCGTATCCAACGTTTCGACATCCTGCGTTCGCCGCACGTCAACAAGACGTCGCGCGACCAGCTCGAAATCCGCACCCACCTGCGCCTGATGGACATCGTCGACCCGACGGACAAGACCGTTGACGCGCTGATGAAGCTGGACCTCCCGGCTGGCGTGGACGTCGAAATCAAGCTGCAGTAAGAGTCTCCAGCGCGGCCAGGATAGCCTGATCGCGCTAAGTCTTTGATTGCTTGCGGAAAACGTGGGAGGACGTTATACTTGACGTCTTTTCGCGCATTCGCGCAAAAAATCGGTGTGTCTTTGCGGGCCTTTACCCCGGAAACATGCCGGTACTTTGTAAATTAGCCCCGACCAATCGCAGTCGGGAATGGAGAAAACGATGAGCCTTGGACTCGTAGGTCGCAAGGTTGGCATGACGCGTATCTTCACGGCTGACGGGGATTCGATTCCCGTGACCGTGCTGGACGTGTCCGACAACCGCGTGACGCAGATCAAGACTGTTGAAACCGACGGCTACACGGCCGTTCAGGTTGCGTTCGGTACGCGCCGCGCTTCGCGCGTGACGAAGCCGATCGCAGGTCATCTCGCCAAAGCCGGTGTTCAAGCCGGTGAAATCCTCAAGGAATTCCAGATCGATGCCGCCAAGGCAGCCGAGCTGTCGAATGGCGCCGTGATCGGTGTGGATCTCTTCTCGGAAGGCCAGAAGGTCGATGTGCAAGGCACCTCGATCGGTAAGGGCTACGCCGGTACCATCAAGCGTTACAACTTTGCTTCGGGTCGTGCTTCGCACGGTAACTCGCGCTCGCACAATGTGCCGGGCTCGATCGGTATGGCGCAGGATCCGGGTCGTGTTTTCCCGGGTAAGCGCATGACCGGTCACATGGGTGACGAAACCGTGACGGTGCAAAACCTCGAAATCGCCCGTATCGACGCAGAGCGCAAGCTGCTGCTGGTCAAGGGTGCTGTCCCCGGTGCTAAGGGTGGCAAGGTTTTCGTGACGCCGGCTGTCAAGGCACGCGTCAAGAAAGGAGCGCAATAATGGAACTGAAGCTCCTGAACGCTAATGGTCAGGATGGCGCAGCAGTTAACGCGTCGGACGTCGTGTTCGGCCGTGACTACAACGAAGCGCTGATTCACCAGATCGTTGTCGCCTATCAGGCGAACGCGCGCAGCGGTAACCGCGCGCAGAAGGACCGTGAGCAGGTCAAGCACACCACCAAGAAGCCGTGGCGTCAGAAGGGTACGGGCCGCGCTCGTGCCGGTATGTCGTCGAGCCCGTTGTGGCGTGGCGGTGGTCGCATCTTCCCGAATTCGCCGGAAGAAAACTTCGCTCACAAGGTCAACAAGAAGATGCATCGCGCAGGCCTCTGCTCGATCTTCTCGCAGCTGGCCCGTGAAGGCCGCATCTCGGTCGTCGAAGAGTTTTCGCTCGAAGCACCGAAGACGAAGCTGCTGGCCGAAAAGTTCAAGGCCATGGGTCTCGAATCCGTGCTGGTCATCACCGACACGGTCGACGAGAACCTGTTCCTGGCGTCGCGCAACCTGCCCCACGTGGCAGTCGTTGAGCCGCGCTTTGCCGACCCGCTCTCGCTGATCTACTTCAAGAAGATCCTGATCACGAAGGCTGCGGTTGCCCAGATCGAGGAGTTGCTGTCATGAGCGAGATTCGCAAGAACGATCATCGTTTGATGCAGGTCCTGCTCGCACCGGTGATCTCCGAAAAGGCGACCCTGGTGGCTGAGAAGAACGAGCAAGTCGTCTTCGAAGTCGCGCCGGACGCGAACAAGCAGGAAGTCAAGGCTGCTGTCGAGCTGATGTTCAAGGTCGAAGTCAAGTCGGTGAACATGCTTGTCCAGAAGGGCAAGGCCAAGCGTTTCGGCCGTTTCAACGGTAAGCGCAAGGACGTCAAGAAGGCGTATGTCTGCCTGAAGCCCGGCCAGGAAATCAACTTTGAAGCGGAGGCCAAGTAATCATGGCAATCGTTAAAGTTAAGCCGACTTCGCCGGGTCGCCGCGCGATGGTCAAGATCGTCAACAAGGACCTCCATAAGGGTGCGCCGTTCGCAGCGCTGCTCGAAAAGAAGTCCTCGAAGGCCGGTCGTAACAACAACGGTCGTATCACGACGCGTCACCAGGGTGGTGGTCACAAGCAGCACTACCGCGTGATCGATTTCCGTCGCAACAAGGACGGTATCGCAGCGAAGGTTGAGCGTCTTGAATACGATCCGAACCGTAGCGCGAACATCGCGCTGGTTCTGTACGCAGACGGCGAGCGCCGCTACATCATCGCGCCGAAGGGCGTGACGGTTGGCACGGCTCTCATGTCGGGTTCGGAAGCGCCGATCCGCGCAGGTAACACCCTGCCGATCCGCAACATTCCGGTCGGTACGACGATCCACTGCATCGAAATGCTGCCGGGCAAGGGCGCGCAGATCGCGCGTTCGGCTGGTACGTCGGCAATGCTGCTGGCACGCGAAGGCATCTACGCTCAGGTTCGCCTGCGCTCGGGTGAAATCCGCCGTGTGCACGTTGAATGCCGCGCAACGATCGGTGAAGTCGGCAACGAAGAGCACAGCCTCCGTCAAATCGGTAAGGCTGGCGCGAACCGCTGGCGCGGTATCCGCCCGACGGTCCGTGGCGTTGCAATGAACCCGGTCGACCACCCGCACGGTGGTGGTGAGGGCAAGACTGCTGCTGGTCGCGATCCGGTTAGCCCGTGGGGCACGCCGGCTAAGGGCTACCGCACCCGCAGCAACAAGCGCACGACGAGCATGATCGTCCAGCGCCGTCACAAGCGTTAAGGAGTAGGCAATGGCACGTTCTATTAAGAAAGGTCCGTTCTGCGACGCCCATTTGCTGAAGAAGGTTGAGGCGGCTGCAGCAACGCGCGACAAGAAACCGATCAAGACCTGGTCGCGTCGTTCGACGATCCTGCCGGATTTCATCGGCCTGACGATCGCCGTTCATAACGGCCGTCAACACGTTCCCGTGTATGTCACGGAAAACATGGTCGGCCACAAGCTTGGCGAGTTCGCACTGACCCGTACGTTCAAGGGTCACGCAGCCGACAAGAAGGCCAAGAAATAAGGGGCAATCAAGATGGAAGTGAAGGCAATTCATCGCGGTGCCCGCATCTCGGCGCAGAAGACGCGTCTTGTGGCTGACCAGATCCGCGGTCTGCCGGTCGACAAGGCACTGAACGTTCTGACGTTCTCGCCGAAGAAAGCGGCAGGCATCGTGAAAAAGGTTGTGCTGTCGGCAATCGCCAATGCAGAGCACAACGAAGGTGCTGACATCGACGAGCTCAAGATCAAGAGCATCTACGTCGATAAGGCTGCTTCGCTGAAGCGTTTTACCGCACGCGCTAAGGGTCGCGGTAACCGCATCGAGAAGCAATCGTGTCACATCACTGTGACGGTCGGGAATTAAGGAGCCATACGATGGGACAGAAAATTCATCCGACTGGCTTCCGTTTGGCCGTCAGCCGCAATTGGGCTTCGCGTTGGTACGCGAACAACAACAATTTCGCGGCGATGTTGAAGGAAGACATCGGTGTTCGTGAATACCTGAAGAAGAAGCTGAAGAACGCTTCGGTGGGCCGTGTTGTGATCGAGCGTCCGGCTAAGAACGCTCGTATCACGATTTACAGCTCGCGTCCGGGTGTGGTTATCGGCAAGAAGGGCGAGGACATCGAACTCCTCAAGGCCGAACTGCAAAAGCGCATGGGCGTGCCGGTTCACGTCAACATCGAAGAAATTCGCAAGCCGGAAACGGATGCGCAACTGATCGCCGACTCGATTACGCAACAGCTCGAGCGCCGCATCATGTTCCGTCGCGCAATGAAGCGCGCGATGCAGAACGCGATGCGTCTGGGTGCCCAAGGCATCAAGATCATGAGCGCCGGCCGTCTGAACGGTATCGAAATCGCACGTACCGAATGGTACCGCGAAGGTCGAGTGCCGCTTCACACGCTGCGTGCTGACATCGACTACGCAACCTCGGAAGCGAAGACGACGTACGGCATCATCGGCGTGAAGGTTTGGGTCTACAAGGGCGACACGCTCGGCCGTAACGACGCACCGGTGGTTGAAGAAGTCGCCGAAGAAAAGCGTCCGCGCCGCAACGCTCGTCCGGGTGGCGACCGTCGTGGCCGTGAAGGCGCGCCGGGTGCCCGTCGTGGCGCACCGCGTCGTGACGGCAAGACTGGAGAATAACGATGCTGCAACCGAAACGCAGGAAGTATCGCAAAGAGCAGAAGGGTCGTAACACCGGCGTCGCAACTCGCGGCAACGCAGTTTCGTTCGGTGAATTCGGTCTGAAGGCTATCGGTCGTGGTCGTCTGACCGCACGCCAGATTGAGTCGGCACGTCGTGCAATGACGCGTCACATCAAGCGTGGTGGCCGCATCTGGATCCGTATCTTCCCGGATAAGCCGATCTCGCAAAAGCCGGCGGAAGTACGTATGGGTAACGGTAAAGGTAACCCTGAGTACTACGTCGCTGAGATTCAGCCGGGCAAGATGCTGTATGAAATGGATGGTGTGTCCGAAGAACTGGCCCGTGAAGCCTTCCGTCTGGCTGCAGCCAAGCTGCCGCTGAAGACGGTCTTCATGGTTCGCCAGCTCGGCGCCTAAGGAGTGATTTGATGAAGGCATCTGAACTTCTTCAGAAAGACAAGGCCGCGCTCGATCAAGAGCTGTCGGACCTCTTGAAGGCGCAATTCGGCCTGCGCATGCAACTCGCGACCCAGCAGCTCACGAACACGAGCCAGCTGAAGAAGGTTCGTCGCGACATCGCACGTGTGCGGACCGTCCTGACTCAGAAGGCGAACCAGAAATGAACGAAAGCGTGAAAACCTCGCTTAAGCGGACGCTGGTCGGCAAAGTCGTCAGCAACAAGATGGACAAGACGGTCACCGTTCTGGTCGAGCGCCGCGTCAAGCACCCGATCTACGGCAAGTACGTCGTGCAGTCGAAGAAGTACCACGCTCACGACGAAGCGAACACGTACAACGAGGGTGACCTCGTTGAAATCCAGGAGACCCGTCCTCTCTCGAAGACGAAGGCCTGGACCGTGTCGAAGCTGATCGAAGCAGCACGCGTCATCTAAAAAATGACGCAAACCCCGGGGAGCCGAAGTTGGCACCATCCCCGGGGAGTAGAAGTTGTTGAAATCGCTAAAGATTTCGCTTGCGAGACCAAGATTATAGAGTTATAGTCTTGGTCTTCCCTCTTTATGGGCGCGTTGTTGGCAAAGCAACGGGCGGTGTAGTGAGGGAAGTGGTTCGGACGCCAGTCCGGATCTGCAAGATTCACCGGAATGCGATGGCCGGTTTCGTTTGCCGTCGCTGCTGTTCTTACCCAAGCAGCTGAGCGGTCGTTCTAGTGGCGGCGCGGCTGACGGGACCAAGACTGACCGGATGTGCCATGGTGGCGCAACCGGATTAAGTTGGGAAAGATAAACCATGATCCAGACCGAAACTCGGCTTGAAGTAGCCGACAACACGGGTGCGCGTGAAGTCATGTGCATCAAGGTGCTCGGCGGCTCGAAGCGTCGTTATGCCAGCATTGGCGACATCATCAAGGTGACCGTCAAAGAGGCAACGCCGCGTGGGCGCGTGAAAAAGGGCGAAATCTACAACGCTGTTGTGGTTCGCACCGCGAAGGGCGTGCGCCGTCAAGACGGCTCGCTGATCAAGTTCGATGGCAACGCCGCCGTGCTTTTGAATACCAAGCTTGAGCCGATCGGCACCCGTATCTTCGGGCCGGTTACGCGTGAGCTGCGTGGTGAACGATTCATGAAGATCGTTTCGCTTGCGCCGGAAGTGCTGTAAGGAGTCGCGATGAACAAGATTCGCAAGGGTGACGAAGTTATTGTCGTCACTGGCAAAGACAAGGGCAAGCGCGGCGTCGTAGTGGCGATTGGCGAAGAGCGCGTTACTGTCGAAGGCATCAACATTGCTAAAAAGCATGTTAAGCCGAACCCCATGAAGGGTACGACGGGTGGCGTGGAAGCCAAGGCTATGCCGCTGGCTATCTCGAACGTCGCATTGGTCGACGCGAACGGCAAGCCGTCGCGCGTGGGCATCAAGGTCGAAGGGGACAAGAAGGTTCGTTTCCTGAAGACGACCGGTGCTGTCCTGAGCGCCTGACGCTGCGGAGTAAAAAATGGCACGTTTGCAAGAATTTTACAAAGAGAAGGTCGTTCCTGGCCTGATCGAGAAGTTCGGTTACAAGTCGGTCATGGAAGTGCCGCGCCTCACCAAGATCACCCTGAACATGGGTGTTGGTGAAGCCGTCGCTGACAAGAAGGTCCTTGAGCACGCCGTTGGCGACCTCACGAAGATCGCCGGCCAGAAGCCTGTTATCACCAAGTCGCGTAAGGCAATCGCTGGTTTCAAGATCCGCGAAAGCTACCCGATTGGCACGATGGTTACCCTGCGTGGCAATGCCATGTACGAATTCCTGGACCGTTTCGTTACGGTTGCGCTGCCCCGCGTGCGCGACTTCCGTGGCGTGTCGGGCAAGGCATTCGACGGCCGTGGTAACTACAACATCGGTGTGAAAGAGCAGATCATTTTCCCCGAAATCGACTACGACAAGATCGACGCACTGCGTGGGCTGAACATCAGCATCACGACGACCGCGAAGACTGACGAAGAAGCAAAGGCACTGCTCGCCGGCTTCAAGTTCCCGTTCCGCAACTGAGGTTACCGTGGCTAAACTGGCACTGATCGAACGTGAAAAGAAGCGCGCTCGTCTGGCAGCGAAATTTGCACCGAAGCGTGCAGAGCTGAAGGCGATCATCGACGACCAAAGCAAGTCGGAAGAAGAGCGTTACGCAGCTCGCCTCGAACTGCAACAACTGCCCCGTAACTCGAACCCGACCCGCAAGCGTAACCGCTGCGCGATCACGGGTCGTCCGCGTGGCACGTTCCGCAAATTCGGTCTCGCACGTAACAAGATTCGTGAAATCGCGTTCCGTGGTGAGATCCCTGGCATCACCAAGGCGAGCTGGTAATAGGAGAAACATAAATGAGCATGAGTGATCCTATCGCCGATATGCTGACTCGCATCCGCAATGCGCAGATGGTCGAGAAGGTTTCGGTTGCTATGCCCTCGTCGAAAGTGAAGATTGCGATTGCGCAGGTTCTGAAGGACGAAGGTTATATCGACGACTTCGCGGTGAAAACCGAAGGTGCGAAGTCGGAATTGAACATCGCGTTGAAGTACTACGCTGGCCGTCCGGTTATCGAGCGCATTGAACGCGTTTCGAAGCCTGGTCTGCGCGTGTACCGCGGCCGCAACGACATCCCGTCGGTCATGAATGGCCTGGGTGTTGCGATCGTCTCGACGCCGAAGGGTGTGATGACGGACCGCAAGGCGCGCGCTACTGGCGTCGGCGGCGAAGTTATCTGCTACGTCGCTTAAGACCTAAGGAGAAGAAACATGTCTCGAGTAGGTAAGAGCCCGGTCGCGCTGCAAGGCGCAGAAGCGACGCTCAGCGACGAGAAGATTACCGTCAAGGGCGCGCTGGGTACGATTTCGCAAGCTGCGAACGGCCTCGTGAAAGTGGTCAACGACAACGGCGTGCTCAAGTTTGAGCCGGCGGACGACAGCCGCGAAGCGAATGCGATGTCTGGCACGATGCGCGCGATCGTCGCGAACATGGTGCATGGCGTGACGAAGGGTTTTGAGCGCAAGCTGACGCTGGTTGGCGTTGGTTACCGTGCTCAGGCACAAGGCGACAAGCTGAACCTGTCGCTGGGTTTCTCGCACCCGGTGGTGCACCAGATGCCGGAAGGCGTGAAGGCTGAAACCCCGTCGCAAACGGAAATCGTGATCAAGGGGATCGACAAGCAGAAAGTTGGCCAGACCGCAGCCGAAGTGCGCGGTTATCGCCCGCCGGAGCCCTACAAGGGCAAGGGTGTGCGTTACGCCAACGAGGTCGTGATCCTCAAAGAAACGAAGAAGAAGTAAGGGTGCGCAATCATGGATAAGACTCAAACTCGCCTGCGCCGCGCTCGTCAGACGCGTCTCAAGATCGCTGAGCTGCAGGTCGCGCGCCTGGCCGTGCATCGCACGAACACGCACATCTACGCGCAAGTGTTCTCGCCGTGCGGCACCAAGGTGCTCGCCAGCGCGTCGACGCTTGAAGCCGAAGTGCGTGCGCAACTGGCTGACCAGTCGGGCAAGGGCGGCAACGTCGCGGCAGCCTCGCTGATCGGCAAGCGTATTGCAGAAAAGGCTAAGGCCGCCGGCATCGAATCCGTCGCCTTTGACCGCTCGGGTTTCCGCTATCACGGCCGCGTCAAGGCGCTGGCTGATGCTGCGCGCGAAGCCGGGCTCAAGTTCTAAGGAAGGAATTCGTCATGGCAAAGATGCAAGCGAAAGTTCAGGCTGACGAACGCGACGACGGCCTTCGCGAAAAAATGATTTCGGTCAATCGCGTGACCAAGGTTGTGAAGGGCGGCCGTATTCTCGGTTTCGCCGCTCTGACCGTGGTTGGCGATGGTGATGGCCGCGTCGGTATGGGCAAGGGCAAGTCGAAAGAAGTGCCGGTTGCTGTCCAGAAGGCGATGGAACAAGCTCGTCGCAACATGTTCAAGGTGCCCCTGAAGAACGGCACCCTGCAACACGAAGTGCACGGCAAGCATGGCGCATCGGTCGTCCTCCTCGCTCCGGCGAAGGCAGGTACGGGCGTGATCGCCGGCGGCCCGATGCGCGCAGTGTTCGACGTGATGGGCGTGCAGAACGTCGTGGCAAAGAGCCACGGTTCGACGAACCCGTACAACCTCGTGCGTGCAACGCTGGACGGTCTGCGCAAGCAGTCGACGCCGGCTGACATCGCGGCGAAGCGCGGCAAGTCCGTCGAAGAAATTCTGGGCTAAGGTGGGCACCATGTCTGAAAAAACTGTCAAGGTTCAGCTCGTCAAGAGCCTGATTGGGACCCGCGAAACGCACCGTGCCACTGTGCGCGGTCTCGGCCTGCGCCGCCTGAACTCGGTTTCCGAGCTGCAGGACACGCCGGCTGTGCGCGGCATGATCAACAAGGTCTCGTACCTCGTTAAGGTCATCGGCTAAGCGGTCGACCAAAGACTCCAGGAGTTGAAAATGGAATTGAATAACCTGAAGCCGGCAGAAGGCGCGAAGCACGCTAAGCGTCGTGTCGGCCGCGGCATCGGCTCTGGCCTCGGCAAGACCGCAGGTCGTGGTCACAAGGGTCAGAAATCGCGTTCGGGCGGCTTTCATAAAGTCGGCTTCGAAGGCGGTCAGATGCCTCTGCAGCGTCGCCTGCCGAAGCGTGGCTTCACCTCGCTGACGAAGGAATTCGTCGGTGAAGTGCGCCTTGCTGACATCGAGAAGCTGCCGGTCGACGAAATCGATCTGTTGGCTCTCAAGCAGGCAGGTCTCGTTGGCGAAATGACCCGTTCCGCAAAGATCATCGCTACTGGCGAGATCAAGCGCAAGGTCGTGGTCAAGGGCCTGGGTGCGACGAAGAATGCGCGTGCTGCGATTGAAGCAGCAGGCGGTTCTTTTGCCGAGTGATTGTGAGTGGTGCGTGCGGGCTTGCCCGCCGTCACTAACATCTGCATCGGAGAAGGTACTTGGCTAACAGCCCGAGTCTCGCAAAAACCGGTCGCAGCGCTCCGAAGTTCGGCGACCTGCGCCGGCGTGCAATGTTCTTGCTGCTGGCGCTGGTCGTTTATCGTATCGGTGCGCACATTCCGGTGCCGGGCATCGACCCGGATCAACTGGCGAAGCTCTTCCAGAGCCAGTCAGGCGGCATCCTTGGCATGTTCAACATGTTCTCGGGCGGCGCACTGTCTCGCTTTACGATCTTCGCGCTGGGTGTGATGCCGTATATCTCGGCGTCGATCATCCTGCAGCTGATGGCGATCGTCTCGCCCCAGCTCGAGGCGCTGAAGAAGGAAGGGCAGGCTGGACAACGCAAGATTACGCAGTACACGCGGATCTTCACGGTAGTGCTGGCGACCTTTCAGGCCTTCGGCATTGCAGTCGCGCTGGAAAATCAGCCGGCACTCGTGATCGATCCGGGCATGGTGTTCCGTCTGACGACGGTCGTGACGCTGGTGACGGGCACGATGTTCCTGATGTGGCTTGGTGAGCAGATCACGGAACGCGGGCTTGGCAACGGTATCTCGATCATCATCTTCGGCGGTATCGCAGCGGGTTTCCCGAACGCGATTGGCGGTCTCTTCTCGCTGGTGCAAACCGGCTCGATGGGCCCCGTCTCGGCGATCATCATCGTGGCGCTGATTGCAGCCGTGACGTACCTGGTGGTGTTCATCGAACGCGGCCAGCGCAAGATCCTCGTGAACTATGCGAAGCGTCAGGTTGGCAACAAGATCTACGGTGGGCAGTCGTCGCACCTGCCGCTCAAGCTGAACATGTCGGGCGTGATTCCGCCGATCTTTGCATCGTCGATCATCTTGTTCCCGGCAACCATCCTGAACTGGTTCAGTTCGGGTTCGCGAGACAGCTGGTTCGCGAACACGCTGCACAACGTGGCCGAAGCCCTCAAGCCTGGCCAGCCCGTGTACGTGTTGCTGTATGCGTTGGCGATCGTCTTCTTCTGCTTCTTCTACACCGCTCTGGTGTTCAACAGCAGGGAAACGGCCGACAACCTGAAGAAAAGTGGCGCGTTCGTTCCTGGCATCCGTCCGGGCGATCAGACGGCACGTTATATCGACCGCATCCTCACGCGTCTGACGCTGGCCGGTGCGATCTATATCGTGTTTGTCTGTCTACTGCCTGAGTTTCTGGTGCTGCGCTGGAATGTGCCGTTTTATTTTGGTGGAACGTCGCTGCTGATCATTGTCGTCGTCACAATGGACTTCATGGCGCAGGTGCAGTCGTACGTCATGTCGCAACAATATGAATCGCTGCTCAAGAAGGCCAACTTCAAGGGTGGCGGAGTCCCGATGCGTTAAGGACCTATGGCCAAAGACGATGTAATCCAGATGCAGGGTGAGGTGATCGAAAACCTCCCCAACGCTACCTTTCGGGTGAAGCTGGAAAACGGCCATGTCGTTCTAGGGCATATTTCCGGAAAAATGAGGATGCACTACATCCGCATTCTTCCGGGCGACAAGGTGACGGTTGAATTGACGCCTTACGATCTGTCGCGTGCGCGGATCGTGTTCCGGGCGAAGTGATTTAGAAAAAGGGTAATATCATGAAAGTGATGGCATCGGTAAAGCGCATGTGCCGTAACTGCAAGATCATCAAGCGTAACGGCGTCGTTCGCGTGATCTGCAGCACGGAGCCGCGCCACAAGCAGCGTCAAGGCTGAGTGATTTAAGCGCACTTTTGCCTGCGCTTTTTGTTTGAGGAAAAACAATGGCTCGTATTGCAGGGGTTAACATCCCGAACCACCAGCACACTGAAATCGGCCTGACGGCAATTTTCGGTGTCGGTCGCACGCGTTCGCGCAACATCTGCGTTGCCGCGGGTGTGCCGTTTAACAAGAAGGTCAAGGACCTGAACGACGCGGATCTGGAAAAGCTGCGCGAGGAAGTGGGCAAGTTTGTTGTCGAAGGCGATCTGCGCCGTGAAACGACGATGAACATCAAGCGCCTGATGGACCTCGGCTGCTACCGCGGCGTGCGCCATCGCAAGGGCCTGCCCCTGCGTGGCCAGCGTACGCGCACCAACGCACGTACGCGCAAGGGTCCGCGCCGCGCAGCACAGTCGCTGAAGAAGTAAGCGGTTCTGACAGTTACAGGAAAACGTAATGGCTAAGGCTTCGAACAACTCCGCGGCGCAACGCGTTCGCAAGAAGGTTAAGAAGAACGTCGCCGAGGGCGTAGTTCACGTTCACGCGTCGTTCAACAACACGATCATCACGATCACCGATCGTCAAGGCAATGCTCTTGCCTGGGCAACGTCGGGTGGCCAGGGCTTCAAGGGTTCGCGTAAGTCGACCCCGTTTGCAGCTCAGGTCGCAGCGGAGTCGGCTGGCCGTGTTGCAATGGAATACGGCGTCAAGAACCTCGAAGTGCGTATCAAGGGCCCCGGCCCGGGTCGCGAATCGGCGGTGCGCGCGCTGCATGGTCTTGGCATCAAGATCACCGCGATCTCCGACGTTACGCCGGTCCCGCACAACGGCTGCCGTCCGCCGAAGCGCCGTCGTATCTAAGGCGTCGCATAAGCCGACTGCCTGAGCCGCCGGTAACGGCGTCCCAGGCTCTCGGCGTTATTGAATTGACTAAGCCCACCGTTCGGTCCAAAGGGCCGGACTAGCGCGAGCCGCGGGGTCTCCCCGTTCCAAGGCTTTGCGTGATCAATTATCGAAGGAAAGCAACGTGGCACGTTATATCGGCCCGAAGGCCAAGCTGTCCCGCCGTGAAGGCACCGACCTCTTCCTGAAGAGCGCACGCCGCTCGCTCGCTGACAAGTGCAAGCTCGACAGCAAGCCGGGTCAGCATGGCCGCACCTCGGGCGCCCGCACGTCCGACTACGGCACGCAGCTTCGCGAAAAGCAAAAAGTGAAGCGTATCTACGGTGTCCTCGAGCGCCAGTTCCGCCGCTACTTCGCGGAAGCTGACCGTATCAAGGGCAACACCGGCGAAAACCTGCTGCAACTGCTCGAATCGCGTCTCGACAACGTCGTGTACCGCATGGGCTTCGCATCGACCCGCGCTGAAGCGCGTCAGCTCGTGAGCCACAAGGCTCTCACGCTGAACGGCGTCGTCGCGAACATCCCGTCGATGCAAGTGAAGGCAGGCGACGTCGTTGCTATTCGCGAAAAGGCGAAGAAGCAAGTGCGTATCGTCGAAGCGCTCTCGCTGGCTGAGCAAGGTGGCATGCCGGGTTGGGTTGCGGTCGACGCGAAGAAGTTCGAAGGTACGTTCAAGAGCGTGCCGGAGCGCAGCGACATCGCTGGCGACATCAACGAAAGCCTGATCGTCGAATTGTATTCGCGTTAATCGGATTGACGGCCGGGGTAGCCTCTGTGCTTCGCGCAGGAGGTGGCCTCGGCTGTTTTTTTCAGGTTGTGGCCATCTCAGCCTTATCGGTGTAACGAGCCGAGGGTATTGAAAAGGAAAACCTATGCAAACCAGTTTGTTGAAACCCAAGATCATCGCTGTGGAATCGCTCGGCGACAACCACGCGAAAGTGGTCATGGAGCCGTTCGAACGCGGTTATGGCCATACCTTGGGTAACGCGCTTCGGCGCGTTCTGCTGTCGTCGATGATCGGCTATGCGCCGACCGAAGTGACGATCGCAGGCGTCGTGCACGAGTACTCGACGCTCGATGGTGTGCAAGAGGATGTGGTCAACCTGCTGTTGAACCTGAAGGGCGTGGTCTTCAAGCTGCATAACCGTGACGAAGTGACGGTTACGCTGCGCAAGGAAGGCGAAGGCGTTGTCACCGCTGGCGACATCGAACTCTCGCACGACTGCGAAGTCATCAACCCGGAACACGTCGTTGCGCATCTGACGAAGGGCGGCAAGCTCGACGTCCAGATCAAGATCGAGAAGGGCCGCGGCTACGTGCCGGGCAACGTGCGCCGTTACGGCGACGAATCGGCCAAGATCATCGGCCGTATCGTCCTGGACGCGTCGTTCTCGCCGGTTCGCCGTGTGAGCTACGCCGTGGAAAGTGCGCGTGTCGAACAGCGTACCGACCTCGACAAGCTCGTGATGAACATCGAAACCAACGGCGTGATCTCGCCTGAGGAAGCGATTCGCCAGTCGGCGCGCATCCTCGTGGATCAGCTGTCGGTGTTCGCTGCACTGGAAGGCACCGAAACGGCAGCGGAAGCGCCGTCGCGTGCGCCGCAGATCGATCCGATCCTGCTGCGTCCGGTGGACGATCTCGAACTCACGGTTCGCTCGGCGAACTGCCTGAAGGCCGAGAACATCTACTACATCGGCGACCTGATCCAGCGTACCGAGAACGAGCTGCTCAAGACCCCGAATCTGGGTCGCAAGTCGCTCAACGAGATCAAGGAAGTGCTTGCTTCCCGCGGTCTCACGCTCGGCATGAAGCTCGAAAACTGGCCGCCGGCTGGTCTCGACAAGTAAGTAATGTGGCAGCGACGCGGATTTTCCTTTAGAATCCGCGTCTTGCCTTTTTCTGTACCGGCCCGTGCCTTGGTCGGGGTTGCGAAACCCGCGAGGCGATAGAAGAGCTGGACTAAAACTTTGTTTCAAGGAAATTGAAATGCGTCACCGTCATGGTCTGCGGAAACTGAACCGCACGAGCAGCCACCGTCTGGCAATGCTCCGTAACATGTCCAACTCGCTGATCGAGCACGAAGTCATCAAGACGACGCTGCCGAAGGCGAAGGAACTGCGTAAGGTTGTCGAGCCCCTCATCACGCTCGGCAAGAAGCCCTCGCTGGCAAACCGTCGTCTGGCGTTCAACCGCCTGCGCGATCGTGACTCGGTCACGAAGCTGTTCGAAGTTCTGGGTCCGCGTTTCGCGAACCGTCCGGGCGGCTACCTGCGTATCCTGAAGTTCGGTTTCCGTGTTGGCGACAACGCACCGATGGCACTGGTCGAACTGCTCGACCGTCCGGAAGTCACGGAAGAGAACGTCCAGGAAGCGGAATAAGCTTCTAGTCGCTTGATCCCCGGATCAAGCGGCGCGCGAAAAAGCCAGGCCTAGCCTGGCTTTTTTGTTTTTGGCGTCCCCGGCTGCGATGCGCGCAGCCAAATGCCGTCGAGCTTGATCTACCGCCACCTTCGGGTTGAGTCGTCAACTTATAGTAAGGGTCTGAGCGGGCGTCGCCGGCAATGGGGGAGACATGTCTTATTATTCGGGAATTATTTTAGGATTCCGTAGTAATCGCGAGGCCGAACGGGGGCGATTGTCCGTGCGTTCGGCCATTCGATTTTTGGCTGCGTTGTGCGCGTTGACGGCCATGCTGGCGCTGACCGCGTGCGGCAGTTCCGTGGATAAAACGGCGGGCGCGACCGTTCAGGCCGCCAAGCTGGCCGACAGCCTGAAACTGAGCGTCGCGATCGATACCAACGACGCGAGCCAGGCGGGCGTGTCATGCGCGAACCTCGGCGCGGACTGGGCGAGTTGCGCGCGTGGCCGCTTGATCCTCGAAAATCTGGGCTCGGAGCCGATCAAGGCCGGCGGATGGACGCTCTATCTGCACAGCATCCGCCGCGTGCTCGCCATCGATAACGCAGCGATTGTCTGGCGTCACATCACTGGCGATCTGTACGCGCTTTCGCCCGCGCAAGGCGCATTTACGCTCGCGCCGGGACAACGCATCGAAGTGCCGTTCGTGGGCGAGTACTGGTATCGGCGCTATAGCGATTTGCTGCCGCGTGCTTACGTGGTGGTCGAAGGCGCGACGCCCGTCGTCCTCAAGGCGAACAATACCGACGACGAAACCCAGTACGTCGAAAGCCTGCCGCCCAACCCCGATAGCGCGGCCGATTTCACGCAAACGCCCGCGCAAATCCAGCGTGCGCGCGCCGAGGCCGCGGCGCCGTCCGCGCAGCAGGTCGCCGGGCGTGCCGTTCCCGCTGTCCTGCGCGAAGAGAGCGGCGACGGCGATCTGAACGTCGCCGGCGTGGCGCTCTCGTTGCCGGGACTGCAGGCCGGGCAGCTTGCTTCGTTGCAGTCGCGGGCATCGGCGCTTGGGCTGACAGGTACGCCCGTGACCGTGACCGGCCGCATCGTGCCCGCTGCCTTGCCCGCCGACGTGGCCGTGTCGGGCGGTTATCGCCTGACGATCGCGCGCGATGGCGTGAGCATCGACGGCTACGACGCAGCAGGCGTCTACTACGGCGTCCAGACGCTCTTTTCGCTGACGCCTGCAGGCGGCGGTCGCGTGCCCGCGCTGACGATCGAGGATGCGCCGCGCTACACGCATCGCGGCATGATGGTCGATCTCGCGCGCAACTTCCGCCATCCGGCGACGCTGCAGCGCCTCATGGACCAGATGAGCGCCTACAAGCTCAATCGCCTGCACCTGCATCTCTCCGACGACGAAGGCTGGCGCATTCAGATTCCCGGCTTGCCCGAGCTGACCGACATCGGCGGCCAGCGCTGCCATGATCTCGACGAAAACCGCTGTCTCCTGCCGCAACTGGCATCGGGTCCGAACAACGAGTCGGGCGGCGGTTACCTGAGTCGTGCCGATTACGTCGCGCTCGTGCGCTACGCGTCGGATCGCTTTATCGAGGTCATTCCCGAAATCGACATGCCGGCGCACGAGCGTGCCGCCGTGGTGTCGATGGAAGCTCGCTACCGCAAACTACACGCGCAGGGCGACGAACAGGGCGCCAACGAGTACCGGCTGCTGGACCCGCAGGACACGTCGAACATCACGTCGGTGCAGTTCTACGACCGGCGCACGGCGCTCAATCCGTGTTCCGACAGCGCGCGTCGTTTCGCCGGCAAGGTGATTGGCGAAATCGCGGCGATGCATCGCGAAGCCGGCGCGCCGCTATCGGTCTGGCACTTTGGCGGCGACGAGGCGAAGAACATCCTGCTCGGCGCGGGCTTCCAGGCGCTCGACGGCAGCGACGCCGGCAAGGGGCGCATCAATCTCGCCGCGCAGGACAAACCGTGGGCGCGCTCGCCGTGGTGCACCGCCTGGGTCCAGCAAGGCAAGGTCGCTTCTGTCGATGAACTGCCGACGAAGTTCGCGATCGATGTCAGCCAGCTTGTCAGCGCCAATGGCATCGGCGCGATGGCGGCCTGGCAGGACGGCGTGAAGCACGCCAATGGTCCGCAGGACTTCGCTACCGGCAGCGTGATGGTGACGCTCTGGGACACGCTCTACTGGGGCGGCGCGGATACGGTGCAGTCGTGGAGCCAGAAGGGGTATCGCGGCGTGCTCGCCTTGCCGGATTATCTCTACTTCGACTTCCCGTACACGATCGATCCGCACGAGCGCGGCTATTACTGGGGCTCGCACGCGACCGACAGCTTCAAGGTATTCTCGCTCGCACCCGACAACCTGCCGCAGAACGCCGAAATCATGCCCGATCGCGACGGCAAGCCGTTCGAGATCGTGACCACGGGCACGGCGCCGCATATCGAAGGCATGCAGGGGCAGGCGTGGGCCGAGGTGATCCGCAACGACCAGCTGTTCGAGTACATGGTGTATCCGCGTCTGCTCGCGCTGGCCGAACGTTCCTGGCACCGGGCGTCATGGGAGTTGCCGTATCGGGTGGGCGAGCGCTTCAAGCTCGGCGATACCGATAAGGTCGACAAGGCCGCACTGGCGCAGGACTGGGCCGCGTTCATGCGCGTGCTGGAGACGCGCGAGATTGCCAAGCTGCAGCGCACGGGTGCGATCGTGCGTCCGTCGCTCAGACTTTCCAGCAACTAACGGGAAAGAGCGGACAAAAAACGGAGCGCGATCATGCGTCGCGCGATGTCCAGGAAAGCCAGGCCAGCCCTGGCTTTTTTGTTTGCGTCGCGGGAATAAACGCCAGGTGGGCGCGTTTGCCACTCACGGGCGCCGCAGGTGCATGAGTAAAGCCAATCGGCGCCGGTGGTACGATAACGTTCTGCCTTTCCTGGCCTTGGCGCGCACGCGCGCAGCAACGAGGCCGCCTGCCGGAGTTCGTCGTGACCCTCAATGTGATCCCCAGCGTAACCCTGATGCTGACCACCGTGCCCGACGAGGACATCGCCGAAAAGCTCACTGCCGGTGTACTGGCGCAGCGGCTCGCGGCCTGCGTGACGCGTCTGGGCGCGGTGCATTCGCAGTATCACTGGCAGGGCAAGATCGAATCCGGCGACGAGATCCAGTTGCTTTTCAAGACGAGCCTCGCGCGCGCGGCCGAGCTCGAACAGTTCATCCAGACCGAGCATCCCTACGAAACGCCCGAGATTCTTTCGTGGCAGGTCACGGCGTCGAACGCCTATGGCCAGTGGGTTCATGCCGAGACACAGCGTCCCATTCATGTCTAACCGCTTCGATCGGCGCCTGCGCGCCGCGCCGTACGCCCCGTTGCTGGCCTTTCTTGCGTTCATCGCTTGCCTGCTGCCGCTGTTGTTCGGCGCCGCGCCTGCCCACGCCGACGACGATTTCCTGCCGCCCGATCAGGCCTTTACCTTCAGCGCGAGCGAAGAGCCGGGCATGGTCGATGTGCATTTCAAGATCGCTGATGGCTACTACATGTATCGGGAACGTTTCGCCTTTGCGGCGCGCAATGCGGCCAACGGCGGCACGGCCACGCTCGGCGATGCGCAGATCCCGCCCGGCCACGTGAAGTTCGATCCGACCTTCAACAAGAACGTCGAGACCTATCGCAAGGAACTGACGATCCGCGTGCCCGTGAAGGCCGCGAGCGCCGCGTTCGATCTCGCGGTGACCTCGCAGGGTTGCGCCGATGCAGGCATCTGCTATCCGCCTGCCGAACACGTCTACCACGTGAGCGGAGCCGCGTTGCAAGCGGCGGGTGCGCCTCACGGCGCCGCGCCCAGCGTCGCCGCCGACTCCGCCCTGCCGTGGTACGAGCGCGCCACCAGCGCCGATTACGCGCAATCGCTGCTGCAAGGCGGCGGTTTCTTCGCGGTTGTCGGCCTCTACTTCGTCGCGGGCATGGTGCTGAGCCTGCTGCCCTGTTCCTATCCGATGATCCCGATCCTCTCGGCGATCATCGTCGGCGAGGGCGCGCAGGTCACGCGCGCGCGCGGCTTCGCGCTGTCGTTCGTCTACGTGCTCGGCATGGCGCTGGTCTACACCGTGCTCGGCATTGCCGCCGCGCTGGTCGGACAGAGTCTGGGCGCGTGGCTGCAGAATCCGTGGGTGCTGGGCGCTTTCGGCATCCTGCTGACGGCCTTCGCCATGATGCTGATCGCCGGCTACGACATCGCGCTGCCGCAGCGCTGGCAGGACGGCGCCTCGCGCGCGTCGCAGGGCCGCTCGGGCGGCAAGTTCGCCGCCGTTGCGCTGATGGGCGCGCTGTCCGCGCTCGTGGTCGGCGCCTGCATGACCGCGCCGCTCTTCGCCGTGCTCGCGTTCATCGCCCATACGGGCAACGCCGTGCTCGGCGGCGCGGCGCTGTTCGCGATGGGCATCGGTCTTGGCGTGCCGCTGATGATTCTCGGCCTGGGCGCGGGCACGCTGCTGCCGCGCGCGGGCACGTGGATGGACGGCGTGAAGGTGTTCTTCGGCGTGGTGCTGCTGGCGGCGGCGCTGTGGATCGTCTGGCCGGTGCTGGGCGCGACCGCGCAGATGCTGCTGGCCGCGCTCTGGCTGCTGCTGGCGGCCGCCGCGCTGGGCCTGTTCACGCCGAACGCCGGGCCCGCCAATGTCTGGCGCCGGCTCGGCCGCGGCGTGGGCGCGGCATTCGCCATCTGGGCCGCGACGCTGATCGTCGGTCTGGCTGCCGGCTCGGTCGACCCGCTGCGCCCGCTCGCCGTGCTGGCGGCACATGAAGGCGCGGCCGGTGCAGCGCAGACGGCTAGTGCGCCGGCTGATGCATTGAGCTTTGCGCCCGTGCGCTCGTCGGCGCAACTCGACGCGGCGCTCAAGACGGCGGGCAAGCCGTCGATGCTCGACTTCTACGCCGACTGGTGCGTGAGCTGCAAGGAGATGGAGAAGTTCACCTTCAGCGACCCGCGCGTGCAGGCGAAGCTCGCGCAACTGGGCCTGCTGCGCGCCGACGTGACCGCCAACAGCACCGACGATCAGGCGCTGCTCAAACGCTTTGGCCTGTTCGGGCCGCCGGGCATTATTTTCTTCGATACGAAGGGCAACGAAGTGCTGCGCGTGGTCGGCTATGAGAACGCCGATAAATTCCTCGCACGTCTCGATCGCGTGTCCGCAGCGCCGGCATCGTCGGCACCTGCGCCCGATGCCAATGCGCAGACGCCATCTGCATCGGTCGTGCCGTCGCGCGATCTGCTCAAACTGCCGGGAAATCAGTCGTAAATCCGTCGCAATGCGCCCGCGCAAACGAAAAAGGCACGTCTCGCGACGTGCCTTTTTGCATGGCGTATTGCCCGTAAGCGGCGTGCCGCTTACTTCTGCGCGCGCAACAACCGTGCGGCGTCCAGCGCGAAATACGTCAGGATGCCGTCCGCGCCCGCGCGCTTGAACGCGAGCAGCGATTCCATCATCGCCTTGTCGTGATCGAGCCAGCCGTTTTGCGCGGCGGCCTTGAGCATCGCGTATTCGCCGCTGACCTGGTACACGTAGGTCGGGAAGCGGAATTCGTCCTTCACGCGGCGCACGATGTCCAGATACGGCATGCCGGGCTTGACCATCACCATGTCCGCGCCTTCCTCGATGTCGAGGCGCACTTCACGCAGCGCTTCGTCCGAGTTCGCCGGGTCCATCTGGTAGGTCATCTTGTTGCCCTTGCCCAGATTCGAGGCCGAACCCACCGCGTCACGGAACGGACCGTAGAACGCCGAAGCGTACTTGGCCGAGTAGGCCATGATCTTCGTGTGGATGTGGTTCTCGCTTTCGAGCATCTCGCGGATCGCGCCGATACGGCCGTCCATCATGTCCGAAGGCGCGACGATATCGACGCCCGCTTCGGCCTGCGTGCGCGCCTGCGCAACGAGGATCTCGATGGTCTGATCGTTGATGACGTAACCGTTCTCGTCGAGCACGCCGTCCTGGCCGTGGCTCGTGTACGGGTCGAGCGCGACATCGCAGAGCACGCCCAGATCCGGGAAGCGCTTCTTGAGTTCGCGCACGGCACGCGGGATCACGCCGTCGGGGTTGGTCGCCTCGATGCCGTCGGGCGTCTTCAGCGCCGGATCGACGGCGGGGAAGAGCGACAGCACGGGCACGCCCAGTTCGACGCATTGTTCGGCCACGCCCATCAGCAGATCGACCGAAACGCGCTCGACGCCGGGCATCGACGGCACGGCTTCGCGCACGTTTTCGCCCGCGACGACAAACACGGGATAGATCAGATCGTTGGTGGTGAGGAGGTTTTCGCGCATCAGGCGGCGCGAGAAGTCGTCACGGCGCATACGGCGGGGACGATGATGCGGGTAGAAGCTCATGTCGGCGGATTATCTTGAAACAAAACGCGCTTCCGGAGCGCAGGAAACTTTTCAGGACAATGGTATATCATACCGATCGAGCGAGGCGCCTTGCGCCAGACTCCCCGCTTCTCCTCCCTGAGCGGGTGCCTGTCGTTTTTCGATAAGGCTGTTTAGCCCGCCGGCACTTACGGCGGGTTTTTTTATGCGCGGCCAAAAATTGCGTTTTGCATGATATTTGCCTAATTAACAGGCAGATTCGAGACGAGTGCGCGCCGCACGCGACCCGGCTATGTGGGTTTGCGTACGTTTGGAAGCAGAAAGTGGCGGGGGAGTGCGCGAGGCGGCCAGAGTCTGGCCGTGCGCCGGACCGGCGATGGCCCAGGTACGAGCACGCACGGGGCTTCGCGGCCCGATCGCCCCGCCTGAACGGAAGCGACCGGCGCGGCACCGCGCGCGAAGATCAGGACGCGGAAAGGTCCGTTTCGCCGGTATCGGCCTTCGGCGCGATCCAGCTTTCGATGACTTCGTGCGCTTCGTCGAGCCCGACACGCTTGAGCGCCGAGAACAACTGCACGCTCAGCTTGCCTTGATAGCCCTGCTTGCGATATTCGTCGAACTCTTTGTTCGTGTTGCGCAGCGCCAGGACGCTTTCTTGTCGCGTCAATTTGTCGCACTTCGTCAACAGCGCGTGGATCGGCTTACCGGACGGCTCGAACCACTCAATCATACGGCGGTCGAGTTCGGTCAGCGGGCGGCGCGCATCCATCATCAGCACGAGGCCGTTCAGCTGCGCGCGCGTCTGCAGATAGAGCGCGAGCAGTTGCTGCCAGTGCTGCTTGGCCGATTCCGGCACTTCGGCGTAACCGTAGCCGGGCAGGTCGACCAGATAGCCGAGCGGCTCGTCGGCGGGACCGACCGAGAAATAGTTGATGTGCTGCGTGCGGCCCGGCGTCTTGGACGCGAAGGCGAGACGCTTCTGGTTGCACAGCAGATTGATCGCGGTGGATTTGCCTGCGTTCGAGCGCCCGGCGAACGCAACCTCGGGCCGCGCCGTAGCGGGCAGGTCGCGCAGATGATTCACCGTCGTGAAGAAACGGGCTTGATGCAGCAGGAAGGCCATCGTGAGAACCACAGTAGAAAAATACGAGGCGGCAGGTGCGCCAAGCCCGGATGAGCCCGGGAAGGATCTGGAGATATCGGGGGCAGGCCCGACTGGCGCCGTGGCGCCTTGCGCGCTATTGTACAATGCGACGGTTTACTGAATACCCGTGAGGGCGGCGCGGGCCTTCGCAGGTAGAGTGGTCGCTGTCGTAGTTTGCAGAACCTGATTCCCACAAGACGAAACAAGGTGCGCGAATGAATCGACTGAGCAAGTCCTTGAAGGTACTCGAATTTGCGATAGCGGCAGGTCTCACAGCAGGTGTTTCGATGATGGCGATGGCGGCGGACCCGGCGACTCCGGCCAAGCCCGACCTCGCCCGGGGGCAGGCAATTGCCGCGCAGGTCTGCGCGGCCTGTCACGCGGCCGACGGCAACAGCACGGGCGGCGCCTATCCCAAACTGGCGGGCCAGCACGCCGAATATCTCGTCAAACAGCTCAAGGATTTCAAGCCTCAGCCCGGTGGCAAGCCCCCTGCACGTAATAATGCAATTATGTCCGGCTTCGCCAGCGCGCTTTCCGATCAGGATATGATCAACGTCGCTGCCTGGTTCGCCTCGCAGACACCCAAGCCCGGCTTTGCGCGCGACGCGAAGACCGTGCCGGAAGGCCAGAAGATCTGGCGCGCCGGTATCGCCGATAAAGGCGTGCCCGCCTGCGCGGCCTGCCACGGCCCAACCGGCCAGGGCATTCCGATCCAGTACCCGCGCCTTTCGGGCCAGTGGTCGGAATACGTGGTTGCGCAGTTGCAGGCATTCCAGCAAGGCACGCGCAACAATAACGAGCCGATGCGCCAGATCGCGCACCGTCTATCGGATGACGAAATCAAGGCCGTCGCCGATTACGCAGCCGGTTTGCATTGATTCGGCTGTATTGACCCGATATTGACCTGACTCTCGTGTAGAGTCGCGTTGTCTCGAAAAGCGGTCGAAGAACAAGAAAAGGGTGTGGGCGCCGTGCAGATGCGGCGGTCCTGCACCCTTTTTTGCTGTCGTGCCCGTAGTGCATGGCGGCTGGATGGATCAAGAAGCGGAGTTTGAATGAGCGTCACCACGCAGGGTTTGCAGTTGAATGTCCGCCAGAGAGCGGTGAGAAGCGCAATCGAGCTGCTCAGTTCGATGCGCTTTGCCATTGCCCTGCTGGTGGTGCTGGCCATCGCGAGCATCATCGGGACCGTGCTCACGCAGGACGATCCGTACCCGAACTACGTCAATCAGTTCGGTCCGTTCTGGGCCGATATCTTCCGTTCGCTGAGCCTCTACACCGTCTATAGCGCGTGGTGGTTCATGACCATCCTCGGCTTTCTGGTGGTGTCGATCTCGCTGTGCGTGATCCGCAACGGTCCGAAGATGATCGCGGACATGAAGAGCTGGAAGGACAAGGTCCGCGAAGGCAGCCTGCGCGCGTTCCATCACAAGGGTGAATTTTCGCTGGACGACACGAGCCGCGAGGAAACCGCCGCGAAGCTCGGCAAACTCGCGCAGCGCATGGGTTATCGCTTCGTCACGCGCGAAACCGACGGCGCGACGCTGATCGCCGGCAAGCGCGGCGCGCTCACCAAGATCGGCTATATCTTTGCTCACCTGGCGATCGTGGTGATCTGTATCGGCGGGCTGCTCGACAGCAATCTGCCGATCAAATTCCAGATGTGGCTGTTCGACAAGTCGCCGATCCGCAGCAACGCGGTCATCAACGACATCGCGCCCGAGCACCGTCTCTCGCAGTCGAATCCCACGTTCCGCGGCTACGCCTGGGTGCCGGAAGGCCAGTACGTCTCCACGGCCATCCTGAACCAGCCGGACGGCTCGCTGATCCAGGATCTGCCGTTCTCGATCCAGTTGAACAAGTTCATCGTCGATTACTACTCGACGGGCATGCCCAAGCTGTTCGCGAGCGACATCGTCGTGATCGATCACAAGACGGGCAAGCGCGTTCCGGCGCGTATCGAAGTCAACGAGCCGTTCGAGTACGACGGCGTGTCGATCTATCAATCGAGCTTCCAGGACGGCGGCTCGCAGATGCAGATGACCGCCTGGCCGATGAGCGGCGCGAGCACGAAGAGCTTCCCGTTTGGCGGCACCATCGGCAATTCGGCGCCGCTGAAATTGCCGGCGGGCGAGAGCGTGCCGGGCGTCGACGGTCAGACGATCGAATTCGCCGATTTCCGCGCCATCAACGTCGAAAACACCTCGAACGGCAGCGGTCAGAACGATGCGCGCGGCGTCGCGCATCAGAGCCTGAAGGAAGCCTTCGACGAGCGTCTGGGTTCGGGCGCCAAGACGTCGAAGCCGCTCGATCTGCATAACGTCGGGCCGTCGGTGCAGTACAAGGTGCGCGACAAGGACGGCCAGGCGCGCGAGTACAACAACTACATGCTGCCGGTCGACGTGAGCGGCGCGCGCATGTTCCTCGCCGGCATGCGCGAGAACCCGGACGACCCGTTCCGCTACCTGCGCATTCCCGCCGACAGCGGCGGCACCATGAAGGAATGGATGCTGCTGCGCGCCGCATTCGAAGATCCGGCGCTGCGTGCCAAGGCTGCGCATGAATTCGCCGCACGTTCGGTCCCCGATTCGAATCGCGATCTCCAACAACACCTGGAAGACAGCGCATCGCGTGTGCTGACCCTTTTCTCGGGCACCGATCCGTCGATGCAGGGCGCGCCGGGTGTGAACAAATCAGCGCAGATGGGCGGCTTCCAGGCCGTCGCCGCTTTCATCGACAAATCCGTGCCGAAGGAGCAGCAGGAGAAGGCTGCGGGCCTGCTGCTGCGCATGCTGGAAGGCGCGACCTGGGATCTCTGGCAGCTCGCGCGCGCCCAGGCCGGCGAGCCCGCGCTCACGCCGGATGCGCAATCCGCGCGCTTCGTGCAGGACTCGATCAACGCGGTTTCGGACAGTTTCCTGTACGGATCGCCTGTCTATCTACAGCTCGATTCATTCAAGCAGGTGCAAGCTTCGGTATTTCAGTTGACGCGCGCGCCGGGTAAGAAAGTCGTGTATCTTGGCAGCCTGTTGCTCGTGCTCGGCATCTTTTCGATGTTCTACGTGCGCGAGCGCCGTCTGTGGTTCTGGCTGAAGGAACGCAGCGGGACGGACGGTCGTGGCGTCGACGTCATCATGGCGATGTCGACCGCGCGCCGCACGCTCGACTTCGAGAAAGAGTTTGCCCGTACCCGCGACGCGGTTTCGCGCACGCTGGGCGCACAGCCCGGCAGTGCCAGCGAAAGCGACAGCGGGACGGACCGTAACGCTTGATCCACGCGCCTCCACGCGATGCGTGACGCGCACTTTACGGACACTCAAGATCAACCCCGGTAAGCCCATGGACCTGACTCAAGTTTCTTCTACCGCCAAGACCCGCCGCGCCGACCGCGCAGCGGCGACTGCGGCTCAGGACGCGCGCGGCGCGTCCAGTCTCGACGACATCCTCTTCGACGAACGCCCCTTGCTGCGCCGCCTGACGGTGCTCGACTGGGTGTTCGCGCTGGCGATGGTGGCGGGCGCGGCGTTCGCGCTCTCGCGCTACCACGCGCACATGAACTACTACGACAAGCTGGTGCTCTGCGGCACGGTGCCGGCGCTGGTCGTGCTCGGCTGGCGCTGGAAGCCCGCGCGCCTGCTGATGGCCGCGATCGCGGTGATGGCGATTGGCGCGATCCAGATCTATCAGGGCGATCTCGCCCGCGCGGATCAGGCCTTCTTCCTCAAGTATTTCCTCTCCAGCCAGTCGGCCATCCTGTGGATGAGCGCGCTGTTCGTGCTGGCCACGCTGTTCTACTGGATCGGCCTGCTGTCGCGCTCGCCCTCGGGTGGCTCGATCGGCTCGAAGCTCACGTGGGCGGCGGTGCTGATGGGCTTCACCGGCCTGATGGTGCGCTGGTACGAGTCCTACCTGATTGGCGCGGATGTCGGCCATATTCCTATCTCGAACCTGTACGAAGTGTTCGTGCTGTTCAGCCTGATTACGGCGCTGTTCTATCTGTACTACGAGAAGCATTACGGCACGCGTGCGCTCGGCGCCTTCGTGCTGCTCGTGATCAGCGCGGCCGTCGGCTTCCTGATGTGGTACTCGATTTCGCGTGACGCGCAGCAGATCCAGCCGCTCGTGCCCGCGCTGCAAAGCTGGTGGATGAAGATCCACGTGCCGGCGAACTTCATCGGCTATGGCAGCTTTGCGCTTTCGGCGATGGTGGGCGTGGCCTACATCATGAAGGAGCGCGGCGTGCTGGCGGACCGCCTGCCCGAACTCGATGTGCTCGACGACCTCATGTACAAGTCGATCGCCGTCGGCTTCGCGTTCTTCACGATCGCCACGATCCTGGGTGCGCTGTGGGCCGCGCAGGCGTGGGGCGGGTACTGGAGCTGGGACCCGAAAGAAACCTGGGCGCTGATCGTCTGGCTCAACTACGCGGCCTGGCTGCACATGCGCCTGATGAAGGGTCTGCGCGGCGGCGTGGCCGCCTGGTGGGCGCTGACCGGCCTGCTGGTCACGACCTTCGCCTTCCTGGGCGTCAATATGTTCCTGTCGGGTCTGCATAGTTACGGCAAGCTGTAACCGGATCGCCTCACCGAACGAACTAACCGCCGGATGCCTCGTGCACCGGCGGTTTTTTTTCGTGCTGGCGGGAAGGATTCCAGATTGCTCGCGTTAGCCTGCATGACGGACTCCAAAACGCGGCGCAGCGATCAAGGCGCGGTGGCGGCGGGGCCAGACTTCAGGAGCATCGACATGTGGATCAAGCGCAGCAGCACGATCATCCTCAACGGCGACGATATCGCCGCGCACGAGATCACGCCGCAAAAAGTGTTCGAACAGCGGCGGCGTTTCATGAAGGCAGCGGGCGCGCTGGCGCTCGGCGGCATGGGCGCGGGCCTGGGTCTGTTCGATCCGCGCGACGCCTTCGCCGAATACGCCTCGCCCGACGCCAAAGCGATGAAACTGGCCGCGAAGACCAACGCGAAATTCGTCGCGCTCGACAAGGCCACGCCGTTCAAGGACGTCACGACCTATAACAACTTCTACGAGTTCGGCACCGACAAGGCCGACCCGGCGCAGAACGCGCACACGCTGCGTCCGCGCCCGTGGAAGGTGAGCGTGGAAGGCGAGATCAAGAACCCCAAGGTCTACGATATCGACGACATCCTCAAGCTCGCGCCGCTCGAAGAGCGCGTGTACCGGCACCGCTGTGTGGAAGGCTGGTCGATGGTGATTCCGTGGATCGGCATCTCGCTGTCCGAGCTGATCAAGCGCGCGCAGCCCACCGGCAACGCGAAATACGTGCAGTTCATCACGCTCGCCGACCGCTCGCAGATGCCGGGTCTCGCCGAGCCGATTCTCGACTGGCCGTACTCCGAAGGCCTGCGCATGGACGAGGCGATGAACCCGCTCACGCTGCTCACCGTCGGGCTGTACGGGCAGGTGCTGCCGAACCAGAACGGCGCGCCCGTGCGCATGGTGCTGCCGTGGAAATACGGGTTCAAGAGCGCGAAGTCGCTGGTAAAGATCCGCTTTGTCGAGAAGCAGCCGCCGACGAGCTGGAACACCTACGCGTCGAACGAATACGGCTTCTTCTCGAACGTGAATCCGAACGTCGATCACCCGCGCTGGAGCCAGGCGACCGAGCGGCGGATCGGCGAGGACGGCTTTTTCACGCCCAAGCGCAAGACGCTGATGTTCAACGGTTATGGCGATCTGGTGGCGTCGATGTATCAGGGCATGGATCTGCGCAGGAACTTCTGACCGGCGAGTGCAAGAGGAAAAAGCGATGGAATCGACGACGACAGCAGCGAGCACGGCAAAGCGCGCACAGTCCGCACGCAGCGGCGCGCAGGGTGCGAAAGTCACGACTGGCCCGCGCTGGCTGCCCTGGGCGAAGGTCGCGGTGTTTGTCGCGGCGTGGTATCCGCTCGCGCGCATTGTGTTCTTCGGCCTGACGGACCGGCTGGGCGCGAACCCGATCGAGTTCATCACGCGCTCGACCGGCCTGTGGACGTTCGTGTTCCTCTGCATCACGCTGGCGGTCACGCCGCTGCGGCGGCTGACGGGCTGGAACGCGCTGCTGCGGTTCCGGCGCATGCTCGGCCTGTATGCGTTCTTCTACGCGACGCTGCACTTCACCACCTACATCTGGTTCGACAAATGGTTCGACGTGGCCGCGATGCTCAAGGATGTGGGTAAGCGGCCGTTCATCACGGTCGGTTTCGCGGCTTTTGTGCTGCTGATTCCGCTGGCCGTGACGTCGACAAAAGCGATGGTGCGCAAGCTCGGGCGCCGCTGGCAGAGCCTGCACCGGCTGATTTACGCGATCGGCGTGCTGGCGATCCTGCACTTCTGGTGGCTCAAGTCGGGCAAGCACGACCTCGTGCTGCCGAAGATTTACGGCGCGATCATGCTGGCTTTGCTCGGCTGGCGGCTTGCCGTCTGGCTGATTGCGCGGATGAAAGCGCGACAGGCGTGATGACTTGCACGGCTCATCGGCGATAAGGCGGCAATGAGCCGGCAATAAAGCGCGGCAATAAAAAAGCGACGCTCGAGGCGTCGCTTTTTTCATGGCGTGCGGATCAACCGCGCGGCTCAATCCGGCAGCAGATGCTCGCCCGCCAGAAGCTGCTGCACGGTCTCGCGCTCGCGCGCGACGTGCACGCGCGTGCCGTCGACCAGCAGTTCGGCCGCGCGCGGGCGCGTGTTGTAGTTCGAGCTCATCGTGAAGCCATAAGCGCCCGCCGAGCGGATCGCCAGCACGTCGCCCGGTTCGATCGCGAGCGTACGGTCGCGGCCCAGCCAGTCGCCGCTTTCGCACACCGGACCGACGATGTCGTACGCGTGCGCTTCACCGGCGCGCGGCGCGACCGGCTCGATCGCGTGGAACGCCTCGTACATCGCGGGGCGCGCGAGATCGTTCATCGCCGCATCGACGATGGCGAAGTTCTTTTCCGCGCCCGGCTTCAGGAATTCGACCGTCGTGAGCAGAATGCCCGCGTTGCCGACCAGCGAGCGCCCCGGCTCGAACCAGACTTCGCGCGCCTTGCCGGTCTTCGCGCCATGCGCCTCGATGCGATCGAGCACGGTGCGCACGAACGCGCCGATATCGGGCGGCGTTTCGTCGTCGTAGCGAATGCCAAGGCCGCCGCCCACGTCGACGTGATGAATCGCGATGCCGTCCGATTCGATCTGGTCGACCAGTTCGAGCACCTTGTCGATGGCGTCGAGATAGGGCGCGACTTCGGTGATCTGCGAACCGATATGGCAGTCGATGCCCACGACCTGCAGATTCGGCATGGCCGCCGCCGCGCGATAGGTTGCGCGCGCGTCTTCGAACGCGATGCCGAACTTGTTCGACTTCAGGCCGGTGGAAATGTAGGGATGCGTCTTCGCATCGACGTCCGGGTTCACGCGCAGCGAAACCGGCGCTTTCTTGCCGAGCGCGCCCGCGACCGCGTTCAGGCGGTCGAGTTCAGGAATCGATTCGACGTTGAAGCACTTCACGCCCGCTTCGAGCGCAGTCTTCATTTCGTCGGCATGCTTGCCCACGCCCGAGAACACGGTGTTTTCCGCTTTGCCGCCCGCAGCCAGCACGCGTGCGAGTTCGCCGCCCGAGACGATGTCGAAGCCCGCGCCTTCGCGTGCGAACACATTGAGCACGGCGAGATTGCTGTTGGCCTTGACGGCGACGTGCACCGCGGCGCGGCGGCCCGCGCAGGCGTCTGCGTAGGCGTGCCACGTGCTGGTGAGCGCCGCGCGCGAGTAGACGTAGAGCGGCGTGCCGTACTGGGCGGCGAGATCGGCGGCGGGCACGCCTTCGACGAAGAGTGCGCCGTCGACGCGATGGAAAGCGGGCTGGGTCATGCGAAGTTCAGGTTGGGCGCGAGCATCCGCAGACAGGAGCGCGCGCGGGGTATCGAAACGTGTTGCGCTGGCTTTATTGCGCCGGCGTCGCTGCGGAAGCCGGCTGTGCGCCTGAAGCGGACGCGGGCGCGGAATTCAGTTCGGCGTCCGGCGACAGCGAGAGCGGCGTGCCCGAGGTGTCGGGAACCGAGCCGGCTTCGGCGTCCGAGCCTGCGCGCGCCTGATCGGCGGGCTGCGTCTCGTAGTTGGGCTTCTGCGGCATCGGCGGCACGGTCGGCATGTAGAGCGGGCCTTTCTGGCCGCAACCCGCGAGCGACACTGCGCCAAGCGCGAAAGCAGCTAGAATCGCGGCGGACGTCGAAACGCGGGATGCCCGTGCGCGCATCCGGGAATTGACACGCATAATTGTCCCTGAATGATTAACTGGTGGAGTTTAGCATGGCAGATAGTGACTACCTGAGCCGCGCGGAGGCCGTGCTGGCGGCGGTGGAACGCGCTGTGGACGAGGTCGAAGCCGATATCGAGCTCGAGCGCAGCGGCAACGTTCTGACACTCGAATTCGAGAACCGCTCGAAGATCATCATCAACCTGCAGCCGCCGATGAAAGAGATCTGGATCGCGGCGAAAGCGGGCGGTTTCCATTACCGCTTCATCGACGGCCAATGGCTCGATACGCGCACGAACACCGAATTTTTCTCGGCGCTCACCGCATACGCAACCGAGCAGGCCGGCGAGCCGGTGACGTTCGCGCCGTAATGCAGGCGATGACCGCGCGGGATCGGCGGGCATAAAAAACGGGCACCTGCGGGTGCCCGTTTCGTTTGTACGAACCGCGGTCATGAACCGCAGACGTGAACCGCTGACGTGAACCGCTGACGTGAACCGCTGACGTAAACCGCGTTAATGCCCGCGGAACAGGTTCATGATGTCTTCCTTCTCCTTGGCGTTGACCTGTTCGGGCGCGGGCGCCGCACCCGCATCGCCTTCGCCGCCCGAGGCCGAACCGCCGCTGGCCGCCGCTTCCAGCGCCGCCTGGCTGATGCCCACCGTGGAGACGAAGCCGCGTCCCGGCGTGGCATCGGCGTAATACAGTTCGTCGCCGAGCGTGACGATGCCGTCGGGCATCGGCATCTTGTAGTCGGGCACGCCGTTGAGCGCCTTCTGCATGTAGTCGATCCACACCGGCAGGGCGAGGCCGCCGCCGGTTTCGCGATCGCCCAGACTGCGCGGATTGTCGTAGCCGATCCACGCAATCGCCGCGAGCGTGTGCTGGTAGCCCGCGAACCAGGCGTCGCGCGAATCGTTGGTCGTGCCGGTCTTGCCGCCGAGATCGGTGCGCTTGAGGACGTTCGACTTCGCGCCCGTGCCGCGCTGCGCGACGCTCTGCAGCAGGCTGTTCATGATGTAGGCATTGCGCGGATCGATCGCGCGCGGCGCGTTTTCGCCCGCCACGAGCGGCTGCGCCTGCGCGACCACCACGCCGCGCTGATCGGTGACTTCGGCGATCAGATACGGATTCACGCGATAGCCGCCATTGGCGAACACCGCGTAGCCGCCCGCCATCTGCAGCGGCGTGACGAGGCCCGCGCCCAGCGCCATCGGCAGATAGGCCGGATGACGGTCCGCGTCGAAGCCGAAGTGCGTGATGTACTGCTGCGCGTACTTCGTGCCGATGTGGTTGAGGATGCGGATCGACACGAGGTTCTTCGACTTCATGAGTGCGGTGCGCATGCTCATCGGGCCGTCGAAACCGCCGCCGTAGTTCTTCGGCTCCCACGCCTGGCCGCCGGTTTCAGCCGCGCTGAAAAAGAGCGGCGCGTCGTTGATGACGGTGGCCGGCCCGAGACCCTTGTCGAGCGAAGCCGAATAGATGAACGGCTTGAAGCTCGAACCCGGCTGCCGCCACGCCTGGGTGACGTGGTTGAACTTGTTCTTGTTGAAGTCGAAGCCGCCCACCAGTGCGCGGATCGCGCCGTCCTGCGGCACCACCGAAACGAACGCGCCTTCGATCTGCGGCAACTGCGTGATCGACCATTCGCCCGCGTTGTTACGCGCCACGCGGATGATCGCGCCGGGGCGGATCTTCTGGCTCGGCTGGGCGCGCGTGCTCAGGTTGTACTGCACAAAGCGCAGCCCGTCACCGACGATGCTGGCGGTGTTGCCGTCCATGAACGTCGCTTTCACTTCCTTCGGGCTGGCGGCCGTGACCACGGCCGCGACCAGTTCGCCGTTGTCCGGGTGTTCGAGCAGGGCGTCGTCGATGGCCTGCTCGCGGTCGTCGGTGTCGGTGGGCAGGTCGATGAAGGCTTCCGGTCCGCGATAGCCGTGGCGGCGCTCGTAGTCCATCAGCCCCTTGCGCAGCGCGCGATAGGCGACGTCCTGATCGGCCGAATCGATTGTCGTAACGACGTTCAGACCACGCGTGTAGGCCTCTTCGTGGTACTGCGCGTACATCATCTGACGCACCATTTCCGCGACGTACTCCGCGTGGACGCTGAATTCCTTGCCCTGGCCCTTGACCACGAGCGGTTGCGCGGCGGCTTCCTCGTACTGTTCCTGCGTGATGTAACGCAGTTCCAGCATGCGTTCCAGGATGTATTCCTGGCGCACCTTGGCGCGCTTCGGATTCACCACCGGGTTATACGCCGACGGCGCCTTGGGCAGACCCGCGAGCATCGCGCATTCGGCCAGCGTCAGATCCTTCAGATCCTTGCCGAAGTAAACGCGCGCGGCACTGGCGAAGCCGTAGGCGCGCTGACCCAGATAGATCTGGTTCATATAGACCTCGAGGATCTGGTCCTTCGAGAGCTTCGACTCGATCTTATAGGCGAGCAGCATCTCGTAGACCTTACGCGTGTAGGTCTTTTCGCTCGACAGGAAGAAGTTGCGCGCCACCTGCATGGTGATCGTGCTCGCGCCCTGCGACGCGTGGCCGTTGGTCAGCGCGACGATGCCCGCGCGCGCAATGCCGGTCAGATCGACGCCGCCGTGCTCGTAAAAGCGCGCGTCTTCGATCGCCAGAATCGCGTTCTTGAGGTTGCCCGGCACGTCCTGGAAATGGACGATGTCGCGCCGCTCCTCGCCGAATTCGCCGATCAGCACGTGGTCGCGCGTATAGATGCGCAGCGGCACCTTGGGCCGATAGTCGGTGAGCGCGTCGAGCGAAGGCAGGTTCGGCGTGGCGACGATCAGCGCATAGCCGAGCATCAGCGCCACGCAGACCGCGCCGCCCGCGATCAGTACGAAGAAGCCGATCAGCAGCCGCGCCCACCAGGGCCGGCGACGCTTTTTCGGCGCGGCGGGTTCGGGCGGCGTGGACGGCGGAACGGACGAGGGAGGCTGGGCTTCTTGCATACGGACACCGAAAAAACAGTCCCGCGATTATAGCCGCCCACCTTCGCGCGCTTTCGGAATGCTTACGTATGACGAGGCGGGCTGGGGTGGGCGCAGAGCTGCGGGGACTGCGCGAAAGCGAGGGTACAGAAGCACTCTAGCCGCGTCTCGAATGCGCGAGAAGGCCGACGCTCAAGCTGGCCGCAAACATTGGCCATCTGGCCGAGTGTTCGGCAACGGTGCCGCTTCGCACAATTTCTCCCAGGGCGCGCCGCGAATCGTTCGCGGCGCCACGCACAAGGGAGAAAGGCGATGAGCCTGCTCAATCCGCTGTTGTTGGGGGCGCGCCGTTACGCGGCGGGCGTCGATGTGCACGCGCGCGGCGTCACGCTGGTCGTGCTGAGCCAGCGCGTATTCGGCGGCGGACCGCTGCGCATCGAATGGCTGGGCCGCGTGCCGCTGGCGAACGAAGTGCTGGCGGGCGCGGAAATCGTCGATCGTGCGGCGCTGGTGGCGGCGCTGCAGGCAGCCTTCGGCGCGATGCCGCGCGTGTGCGCCGAAGCCTCGCTGCGCTGCGCGATGGCGCTGCCCACGGGCGCTACCTTGATGGCGTCCGTGCCGTTCGGGCGGCTCGTGCCGAAGGTGCCAACGCTGCCGGGTGGTTCCGGTGCGGCGGGAGCGACGGACCCGTCGGGGCTGTTCACGCAACTGGAGCCGCTGGTGCTGGCCGAAGCGGAGCGCGTGGCCGGCATCGAGCGCCACGAGCTGGCGGTGGACTGGCGCGTCGGGCCGCTTGCGCTCGACTGCGGCGTGGCGGGTACGCAGGAGGCGCGCGTCATGATCGCGGCCACGGCGCGCGCCTATCTCGAATCGCGGATCGAATGCGCGGCGATGGCGGGCGTGGCACTTTGCGCGCTCGACGACGAAGGCCACGCCGCCCTGCGCGCGATGCGTCACGCGGCGAGCTTCGAGCTGCCGCCGCACGAACCGTGGGTCGCGCTCTGGGTGGGCACGGACGGCGTGCACGGCTGGTTTATCGACGACGATTCCATCACCCGCACGATGCGTTTCCCGGCGCTGGAACATGCCGATCTTGTCGAAGCGCTGCGCGATCTGGCGGACGGCGATCAGGCCGGTTGCGCGCTGGTGGCGGGCGACCTTGCCTTGCTGCATGGCGTGCACTTTTCGCTGGCCGATATTGGCGATGTGCTCGGCTGCCCGGTGCTGCCGTTCGAATGCGCGCCGCTCGCCGATGCCGATATCGGCGTCGCGCTCGACGGCCATCTGTTGCACGACCCGGCGTGTGCCGTGGCGTTTGGACTTGCCATGCGCGGGGTGCACGAATGAACGCGATCGCTTGGGAGGGCTTCAATCTGCTGCCGTGGCGGCTTGCGGCGGTGCGCCGCTTGCGCAGGCGGCGTGCGTTCGAATGGCTGGCCGCGCTGGTGATCGGCTGTGCGCTGGGTTCGCTGGCGGCGGGCTGGCAAACGTTCGAGCGCAATCGCGCCGAGGCGCGCCGCGCAGCCATCGAGCAGCAGCTTGCGCAACTGGGCGCGCCGCTTACGCAGGCCAGGCGTCTCGCGCGTGAAGCGGACGAACGCGCCGCTGCGCTGCGCGAGGCGCAGCAAAAGGCCCGGCCGCTCACGCGTCTATTCGTGCTGGTCGAGGCGCTGGCGCGGGCGCGTACGGAAGGCATCGTGCTCGATCAACTCGTGCAGCACGCCGATGAAACCGAACTCCAGGCCAGCGCCACCGACGAAGCCGCGGCGGCGGCGTGGCTCGAGCGCCTGCATGCGATCCGGGATATCGCGGCGGTCCACGTGCGCGAGATGACGCGTGCGACCCAGACAGGCGGCAAGCGCGTTGCCGCGCGTGAGGGCGCAGCGCACAGCGAGCCGATTCACGTCGCTGCCCGGCTTGTCTGGAAGGGCGCGGTGGATAAGTTGGTGGATAACGTAGTTGATAAGGCGGTGCATAAGCCGGTGGATAAAACGGGCGGCGTGCGTGAAGCCAGCGCGAAGGGGGCCAAATGACTGAATTCGGCTCTAGCGTGCTGACTTTGCCCCGCGCGCATCGCGGTGATCTCGGCTCAGCCATGTTGCGCGGCTGGCGGCC
Source organism: Paraburkholderia sp. Ac-20340 (assembly GCF_017104965.1). GTDB lineage: Bacteria > Pseudomonadota > Gammaproteobacteria > Burkholderiales > Burkholderiaceae > Paraburkholderia. The sequence continues at coordinate 9,020 of NZ_JAAGPR010000041.1, read as the reverse complement.
TTTGCATGGCTGGAGCGCGCGTCGTCGCCTGGCGGTGGGATTGGCGCTCGTGATGTTGGCCGCCGGGTTGAGCGCCGCCGCGTGTATCACGATGGACCTGGGCGGACGCGAGACCGCGCACGTCGCACTCGCCGATGCCGAAGGGCGCCTTGCCAGCGCGCGTCAGACTTTGGCGCGACTGCCCACCTTGCGGCGTGACGCGCAGGACTGGCCGCAGCGCCTGCATCCCGGCAACGCCGCCGACGACATCCGTAATGTCTCGCAACTCGCCGCGCAGGCCGGGCTCGCCTTGATCGCGCTTGAACCTGCGCCGTCGGGCGGCGCAAAAGCGCAGACCTTTCGCGCGACGAAGCTCGTGGCGCAGGGCGGTTTCGCGCAGTTACGCGATTTTCTCGATGGCCTTGCGGAGTTGCCCGAACTCGCCGTCCCGATGGACCTGTCGCTCAGGCGCGGCGTGGGCGGCCTGGCCATCGCCGCGCAGTTGCAGGTGTTCGACGGCTTGCCGGCGATCGCCATCGCGCAAGGCACGGACCTAAGCGATGCCTCCGCCGATCCGTTCGCCGCCCGCTTCGGCGGCATGCCGGGCGGGAAGGGCGACGAAGCGATACGCCTCGCAGGCATGCTGATCGAGCGTGGCCGCGCCGTCGCGCTGCTGGAAACCGCCGACGGCACCACGGCCGTGCAGGCGGGCAGCACGATCGCGGGCGCGCGCGTGCTCGAGGTGAATCCCGGGCGCGTGCTGCTGTCGATGGACGGCACGACCCAGACCTTGAACTGGACGCAGGAGGGCAAATGATGCGTCGCGCGTTCGCTCTCGTTATGACGCTGTTTATCGCGGCCGCACAGGCTGCCGTGCCGCCGCCGCTTCCTGCCTGGCAAGGGGCGGCGGTCAAGACAGCGCTCGCTCAATACGATGTGCCGCCTTTGCCTGAGGGCGCGCCGGAGGCGCCCGCGAACTGGGTCGCGAATCCATTCCTGCCCGACAAAGACGGCGCCGACAAGACAAACGCGGCAAATGAAACCGCGCCGCCGAATCCTGCATCGGCCGCAGCGCTCGCCGAACCGCTCGAAGGCCCGCCAACGCCGCTGCCCGCAATGGCGCGTCTGAGCGATGTCCGGCCTGGCGACGACGGCCTGCCGCCCGATCGCCCCATATCGCTGAACTTCCAGCGCGCCGAACTCACGGCGGTCCTGCACGCCTTCGCGCAGTTCACGAAGCTCAATATCGTCGCGAGCGAGCGCGTGCGCGGCCAGGTCACGCTGCGGCTCGACCGCGTGCCGTGGCGTGCGGCCTTCGACCTGCTGCTGGCCTCGAACGGCCTTGCGCTCGAACGCACCGGCAACGTGCTCTGGGTCGCGCCCGCTGCCGATCTGGCCGCGCGCGAGCGGCAGCGCTACGAGGCGCATGCGCGTGCCGCCGACCTCGAACCGCTCGCCAGCCGCGCGTTCGAGCTTCAATACGCCCGCGCCGAAGACCTGCGCAAGCTGCTGACCGGCTCAGGCACGCAGCGCGCGCTCTCGAAACGCGGCGCCGCCGTCGCCGATACACGCACGAACCTGCTCTTCGTCACCGATCTGCCCGCGCGGCTCGACCAGATCGCCGCGCTGATCCATCGGCTCGACGCGCCCGCGCGCCAGGTGCTGATCGAGGCGCGCATCGTCGAAGGCGACGAAGGGCTGTCGCGCGAACTGGGTGTGAGGCTAGGCGTGACGCCGTACACCGGCGACGATGTGACCCGGGGCCTGCGCGGCGGCACAGGGGACAGCAGCGCTGACAGCACAGGCAGCACGAGCAGCGCCGGCAAGATATTCGACCTGGGCGCGGGTGCGCTCAACGGTTTCGGCGCCGCGCAACTCGGCCTGACGCTGCTGGCCGCGCGCGCGACGCGGCTGCTCGACATCGAATTGAGCGCGCTGGAGGCGCAGGGGCGCGGCCGCGTGGTGTCGAGCCCGCGCGTCGTGACCGCCGACCGCACCAAGGCCGTGGTCGAGCAGGGCACCGAATTGCCATATCAGGCCAAGGTCGGGCAGGGTGTATCGGGCGTGCAATTTCGGCGCGCGAGCCTGAAACTGGAGGTCGAGCCGCAGATCACGCCCGATGGCCGCGTGATTCTCGATCTCGATGTCGCGAAGGACAGCGTGGGCGAACAGACGGCCGCGGGACCGGCGATCAACACCAAACATGTGCAGACGCGCGTGGAAATCGAGGACGGCGGAACGGTCTCGATTGGCGGTATCGACGCAAGCGATGACAGGGATGATGTGACGCGCGTGCCGCTCCTGGGCAAAATACCGCTTTTGGGCGCGCTTTTTTCGCATCGCGCACACTGGGACAAACGCAGCGAACTGGTCGTATTCATCACGCCGCGCGTCGTCAGTGCGGATTGACCGGATTTCGTGCGCAGACCGCGCAGGAATTGGCCCCAAAAGAGTGAAAAACTGCGCAGGACGGCCGAAAGGGGCCTGAGCGCGTGGTCCGCAGGCTCGACAACGCCGCTGCTTTGCCAGTAAGCTGCTGCACCAATCTTTTGTAGGAAACGCTGCAAGTGCGGGACGCAAACGCCAATGTATTTTTCGTAGGGCTCATGGGCGCCGGTAAGACGACCGTGGGCCGGGCGGTCGCGCGCCGGCTTGAGCGTCCGTTTTTCGATTCCGATCACGAGGTCGAAGCGCGCACCGGCGCGCGCATCCCGGTGATCTTCGAACTCGAAGGCGAGTCGGGTTTCCGCGACCGCGAAGCCCAGATGATCGACGAGCTGAGCGCGCGCGAAGGCATCGTGCTGGCCACGGGCGGCGGCGCGGTGCTGCGGCCCGAGAACCGCGCGGCGCTCAAGGAGCGCGGCTTCGTCGTCTATCTGCGCGCCCATCCGCACGACCTGTGGCTGCGCACGCGCCGCGACAAGAACCGGCCGTTGCTACAGACCGAAGATCCGAAAGGACGCCTCGAAGCGCTTTACGAACAACGCGACCCGCTTTATCGCGAAGTCGCGGATTTCGTCATCGAGACGGGCCGGCCTTCGGTGAACGGCCTCGTCAATATGGTGCTGATGCAGCTCGACATGGCCGGCGTGCTGCGTTCTCCGGCGAGCGAGTAGCTTTTCCCGCGCCCGGCACGCGGCGCGGTTTCACCGCATCGTTTCAGTGAAGCGTCCCCACACTTTGAACTACTGCCTGGCATGATTACCGTCAACGTCGAACTGGGCGATCGCGCCTACCCCATCCACATCGGCTCCGACCTGATCGGCCAGACGGCGCTGTTCGCGCCGCATATCGCCGGCAAGTCGGTGACGATCGTCACCAATACCGTCGTTGAGCCGCTGTATGGCGAAAAGCTGCGCGCCGCGCTCGCGCCGCTCGGCAAGGATGTCCACACCGTCGTGCTGCCCGACGGCGAAGCGCACAAGAACTGGGAAACGCTCAACCAGATCTTCGACGCGCTGCTCACCTCGCGCGCCGACCGCAAAACCACGCTGATCGCGCTGGGCGGCGGCGTGACCGGCGACATGACCGGTTTCGCAGCGGCCTGCTACATGCGCGGCGTGCCGTTCATCCAGGTGCCGACCACGCTGCTTTCGCAGGTCGATTCGTCGGTGGGCGGCAAGACCGGCATCAATCACCCGCTCGGCAAGAACATGATCGGCGCGTTCTACCAGCCGCAGGCCGTGATCGCCGATATCGCCGCGCTGCGCACGCTGCCCGCGCGCGAACTGGCGGCGGGCGTGGCCGAAGTCATCAAGACCGGCGCGATCGCCGACGCCGAATTCTTCGACTGGATCGAAGCGAACGTCGAAGCGCTCAATCGTTGCGAGCCCGAGGCGCTGGCTCACGCGGTCAAGCGCTCGTGCGAGATCAAGGCATCGGTGGTGGCCGCCGACGAACGCGAAGGCGGCCTGCGCGCGATTCTGAACTTCGGTCACACCTTCGGTCACGCGATTGAAGCGGGCCTCGGTTACGGTGAGTGGCTGCACGGCGAGGCCGTCGGCTGCGGCATGGTGATGGCGGCGGATCTTTCGGTGCGCATGGGCATGCTCGACGAAGCCTCGCGCGCGCGGCTCGTGAAGGTCGTGAAGGCCGCCCATCTGCCGGACGTCGGGCCCGCGCTGGGCGCAGACCGCTACGTCGAACTGATGCAGGTCGACAAGAAAGCCGAAGGCGGCGCGATCAAGTTCATCCTGCTCAAGCGCTTTGGCGAAACGCATATCGGCAGCGCGCCGGATGAAACCGTGCAGGCCACGCTGGCGGCCACGGTCGAGGGCTGATGCGCCCGCGCCGTGCCGCGTGCGTACTACGCGATACGGCGCAAAGCATGGCAGTGCCGATGTTGAGCTGAACGGCGGCCCACGCCCACGAGGCCGCGGCCGTCTACTTTGCGATCCGTGCGGAGGACCCGTTGAGCGACACCCGCAGCGACACTCACGGCGCGCCGGCTGAAGAAGCGCGCGCCGCAGGCATCAAGACCGACTCACTGACATCCGCGTCGCAGGCAAGCGAAGCCACGCAGGAAGCCGAACTCGAAGCCGCGCTGGTGGCCGAGCTGGACGCCGGCCTCGCGCCTTACGCGGCGCACTCCTCGCAATCGCGCGGCCGCCGCTTCGCGGAACCGCCGCCTTCGGCACGTAGCGAATTCCAGCGCGACCGCGACCGCATCGTCCATTCCACGGCATTCCGCCGGCTCGAATACAAAACCCAGGTGTTCGTGAACCACGAAGGCGATCTCTTTCGCACGCGGCTCACGCATAGCCTCGAAGTCGCGCAGATCGCGCGTTCGGTGGCGCGCAACCTGCGGCTGAACGAAGACCTCGTCGAAGCGATTTCGCTGGCGCACGATCTCGGCCATACGCCGTTCGGCCATGCGGGCCAGGACGCGCTCAACGAATGCATGCGCGGCCACGGCGGTTTCGAACACAACCTGCAAAGCCTGGCCGTGGTGGACGAGCTGGAGGAGCACTACGGCGCGTTCGACGGGCTGAACCTCTGCTTCGAAACGCGCGAGGGCATTCTCAAGCACTGTTCGCGCGAGCATGCGCGGCAGCTTGGCGAACTGGGCGAGCGCTTTCTGCACGGGCGTCAGCCGTCGCTCGAAGCGCAGATCGCCAATATCGCCGATGAAATCGCCTACAACAATCACGACGTCGACGACGGGCTGCGCTCAGGTCTGCTGACCATCGAGCAGCTCGCCGAAGTCGAACTCTGGCAGAGCCATTACGAAGCCGCGCGCGCCGAGTATCCGCAGATCGAAGGGCGGCGGCTCGTGCACGAGACCGTGCGGCGCATCATCAACACGCTGATCGTCGATCTGATCGGGCAGACGCGCCGCAATCTGGCCGCGCACGCGCCGCAATCGCTCGACGACGTGCGCGCGGCGCCGCCGCTCGTCGCGCACAGCGAGCGCATCGCCGCGCAGGCTGCGGCGCTCAAGCGTTTTCTCTATCGCAATCTGTATCGCCACTATCGCGTGATGCGCATGGCGAACAAGGCGCAGCGCGTCGTGAAGGGGCTGTTCGAAGCGTTCAGCGACGATCCGCGCCTGCTGCCGCCGGCGTACCAGACGCAGGACGCCCAGACGCAGCCGCGCCTGATCGCGCATTACATCGCGGGCATGACCGACCGCTACGCGCTCAAGGAGTACCGGCGTCTGTTCGTCGTGAGCGACGAGGTCTGAAGCTCGCACGCCGTTCACCTACAGTCCACCGTTTTTCTGGAGTTTTTCGATGACAAGCTGGCCGTATCCGCGCGTCGCCGCTCACCGTGGCGGCGGCGCGCTCGCGCCTGAAAACACGCTCGCGGCCCTGTGCGTGGGCGCTGGTTTCGGGCACACGATGGTGGAATTCGACGCCAAACTGTCCGCCGATAACATCGCCTTCCTGCTGCACGACGACACCGTCGATCGCACCTCGAACGGGCGCGGCGCCGCAGCGCAGTTGCGCTATGCGCAGATTGCGGCGTTCGATGCCGGTAGCTGGTGCGATCCGCGTTTCGAAGAGGAGCACATGCCGACGCTCGCCGAGGCCGCGCAATGCTGCCGCGAGGAAGGGCTGATGGCGAACGTGGAGATCAAGCCGTGTCCGGGGCGGGAGAAGGACACGGGGCGCATCGTCGGGGCGGAAACGGCGAAGCTCTGGCTGGGCAAGAAGGCCGTTGGCGTGCCGCCGCTGCTGTCGTCGTTTTCGTTCGAAGCGCTCGAAGCCGCGCGCGAGGCCGCGTCCGATCTGCCGCGCGGCATTTTGTTCGAGCGCGTGCCCGACGACTGGCGCGAACAGACCGCCGCGCTCGGCTGCGTGTCGCTGCATGCGAGCCATCGGCATCTGGATCAGGCGCTGGTCGCCCGCATCAAGGAAGCGGGGCTGTTCGTGCTGGCCTATACGGTCAACGAACTGGAGCGCGCGCGCGAACTGGCGAGTTGGGGCGTGGACACGATCTGCACCGACCGTATCGATCTGATCGGGCCGCACGCGCTCGACGGCTGAGCGCCGAGGCGCGGCGGACCAGGCTCATCGCGATGGCAACGTTGAGCCTGAGCGACGAGCCAGCGATTAGCAGCCTCTAGCAGCGATTCGCAGCGTTTAGCGGCAGCGCGCGAGAATCGCGCCCGCGACCAGCGCGACGCCGCCCACGATGGCAATTGCCTGCCACGGATTGGCGTGCACGTAGTCGTCGGCATTGTCCATCGCGACGCCAGCGCGCTCGCGGGTGGCGGCCCGGGCGACTTCCAGACGTTCGCGTGCGGCGTCGAGGCGCTTGCGCACATCGGCGCGCAGCGCCTGGGCATCGGCTTGCGTGCCTTCGCCCAGCGTGGTTTCCAGTTCGCCGAGCAGGTCTCGCAATTCGTCGGCGATATCGGCGGCGGCACTGCGGCCGCGTCGCGCAATGCGCTTTGCATGGCGGCCCGTGCGGGTCCAGGATTCTCCGAGGGCGTCTCGCGTGTTCGGGAATGCGCTCATGAATGGCTCCGTTTTGGCAATCTCAGGTTCGGGGCTCGTGGCGTCCGCGCGAAAAAGGGCAGGACGCTCGAGAAGGAGTCGAGTATTGCGCAAATCGGGTGCCCGAAGCGGCAAGGTGCGCAGCGAAAAAATATTGGAGCCCCGTCTGGCGCGGCTGCGCGGCCGATACGGCGGGCATTTCCGGGCTTGCGTATTGCCGTGTTTGCGACAAATGATTACGGGGACAGCACGGTTTTTCCCAGAAGCATAGAATCAGGAAAAGCCAGTCGGTTTGTCAGGAACAACCGGTGCTGAAGTAGGTGGCTGGGATTGAGCGGGAGTGGGAGCGGGAAGGGAGACGCCGCACTCCGTCGGATGCCGCGAGGGCGCGACGGAGGCGGATGAAGAAGGGAGAGGGTGATGCCGCAAGCGCAGAGCGCTTTAGAACATGTAACCGACCTTCAGATACGTCACGAGCGGATTCAGGTGAATCTTCGCTTCGGCCTTCTGCGAGACCGTGCCTACCTGCGTTTCCTTCTGGGTGTTGAGCGTCGCAATCACGCTGACCGGAATGTACGAGAGCGAGAAGCCCGCGAACCAGTGCTTCGTGAAGTTGTAGTTAAAACCGACGTTGAACACCGGCGCCCAGGAACTGTCCGTCGAAACGCTGGTCGGACCCCCAAGTGCGGAACTGTTGATGAAGTTCTGGTTGGTGATCTTCGCGTCCGAGAACGAAATGTGCGTGACGCCCAGACCGACGTACGGATGGAACTTCGCTTCAGGCTTGTTGAAGTAGTACTTGAAGATCAGCGCCGGGCTCCAGAGTTTCGCCTCGCCAATCTTGCCGTACGCACCGAGCGAGCCTTCGCCGTTCAGGTCGAATTTGGGCGGAATGCCCAGTTCGACTTCAGTGGCCAGGTGATCGGTGATGAAGTAACCAAGGCTGAAACCCAGCGTATCGGAAGTGCCGATGCCGGCACCCGTACCCGGGAAGGCCTGGTTGACGGACCGCCCGGCGACATCATCGATCTTCAGCGGATCGCTGCCGTCCTGCGGCATGAAATGGAACCACCCCGTTGTAACGTAGAAGGTGTTGGCCGATTGCGCGTGAGCCCCCGACATGCAGGCGAGCGCGGCGACTGCTGCCAGCGCCTGTTTTAATTTCATATATGTGCTCCTCCATTAAAGGCCTGCTCATTATGAACACAACGTTTGCAACAAACCATATGCGACCGTTAGAGCTTTTTCCCTAAGCGCCGCGAGGTCTCCGCCCGAGTCGCAACGCCCGCGAGAACAAGCGCTGGCGCGGCCCTGGCGGGTCTGCGGGTATTCACCAACGGACCAGGAAAATCGAGCATGGCACGGCTTGCACGTCTTTATGTCCCCGACCAGCCGCAGCATGTGATTCTGCGCGGACTGGATCAGCAGCCCGCATTCGTCGACGACCAGGACTACGAACTGTTCATCGACTGCCTGAAGGCAGCGGCGCGCGATCACCACCTTGCGGTGCATGCCTGGGTTTTGATGCCCGGCGCGGTGCAACTGCTCGTCACGCCATCCGACGAATCGAGCCTTCCCAAGGCCATGCAGGCGGTCGGCAGACGCTACGTGGCGCACTTCAACCGCCGTTACGCGCGGCGCGGCACGCTCTGGGAAGGGCGTTACCGCGCGACCGTCATCGAGGGCGAGCGCTTCTTTCTGCTGGCGAGCCGCGTCGTCGAAATGGCGCCGGTGCGCAACGGCCTCGTGGCGGCGGCGGAGGACTATCGCTGGTCGAGTTACCGGCATCACATCGGGCTCACCGTCGATAGCCTCATCACAGATCACCCGCTGTATTGGGCGCTCGGCAATACGCCTTTCGAGCGCCAGCGCGCCTATCGCGAGCTGTGCGAGCAGCCGTTCGACGAGCGCGAAACCAATCAGCTGATGCAGGCCACGCTCAAGGGCTGGGTGCTGGGCAGCGATACCTATCGCGACTGGGCTTCGCGTTCGGCGAACCGGCGCGTTTCGCCGCTGCCGCGCGGGCGGCCGCGCAAGGTGAGGGAAGCGCCGGGCGCGACGGCCGCGCCCGCCGGACCGGCTGGCGTAGCCGGCGCGCTG